>CAWCAP010000012.1:0-152655 GCA_963793395.1 Bryobacterales bacterium
CCAAATCGAGTCCCTTACGGTAATACTTGCGGAGGGTCTTTGCCGACAAGCCCAGCTTTAGAGCTATATCGTCGTGAGGGATGCCAACAGCAGCGAGAGTTTTCGCTAGAAGACGATCGTCATCGGATACTTCAGTGCGCTTACGTGGCATGTTACACCTCCTCCGCTTGCGAAGAAGCTAACGGTGTAAGTTCATCGAATGTCCTGCCGTCGCCATCGAGAATTGCCTGTTTTCCCGTTAGCTTTTGCCAACGGCGCACGATCACGTCGACATACTTCGGTTCGATTTCCACGCCATAACAAGCACGGTCGGTCATCTGTGCGGCTATGAGAGTCGTTCCCGAGCCTAAGAACGGGTCATAGACTACTTCGCCCACCCTCGAATTGTTGACGATCGGCCGACGCATCAATTCAACCGGTTTTTGGGTTCCATGGCCCGTGGCCTCCTCGCCCGTTCCGCCGAACGGATTGAGGTTCGCGACCTCCCACAGAGTCGTTTGTTCTTCGATCCCCCGACCAGTTAGAACTTTTCCCTTCGCGAACGCAATACCAGCAGGGTTCGTGTTGCCAGTGGAAATCCCCCCGGCTCATCGCGAAGTGTTGTTTAGCCCATATGATCTGGGACCGAAGTTCGAATCCGGCAGCATGGAGGCCCGCCAACCTCCAACGCATAAATGCCTGCGTGCCAAACGTACGCGACATTTCCAGGAAACAGTTTGTAGGCTGCGGACCAGTCGACTTGATCGTCATTGGTGACGAGTCCGGTTCTTGTTGCTGTTTTCCTAGCCCGGCGCGCTCGCGCCATGTGGGGTCAAGGCTGACTCCGTAGGGGGCGTCGGTCACCATCAGATTCGGCACGACCTGCCCTAATAAACGGCTCACTGATTCGGGCGATGTGGAATCGCCGCACATGACCCTATGACCGTCGCAAATCCAGAGATCGCCCGGCTGCGTGACGAGATTGACAGCGGGCTCGGGCAAAATTTCATCTTCGGACGGGGGAGACAACAATCTCTGAATTTCAAACTCTTCAAAGCCGGTCAGCGAGAGGTCAAAGTTCAGCTCTTTTAGATCGGCCATTTCGAGGAGCTACAAGCTTTAGGTCGAACGTCGCCCATGTAGCGGAGCGATTCACGGCCAAGCGGAACGCTTTCACTTGCGCGTCGGTCCAGTCGTCACAGAGAATCACGGGTACTTCAGCCATCCCGAGTTTCCGGGCGGCTTTGAGGCGAAGGCTGCCATCAATCAGTTCGAACTGCTCGCCGTTGGTGCGGGCCAATAGCGGAATTTTAAATCCGAATTCTTAAATAGAGCGGCCATCTTGTCAACGGCGTGGTCATTTTTACGAAGGGAACGTGTATAGACACACAACTTCCCGGAGGGAATAAGTACGATGGACATATTGCTTCCTTTGGAGGATTTACGCCGTGGAAAGCACGGCGCCTGCGCATGAAGTTGAGCAGGTCAACGTTCCGTGAGGAGGACAGGCACGGACCTGTTTTCCACGGAACACGTGGACTGCTGCGCGTTTAGGGTGACGCAGGGCACCATCCCCAACACCCCTTGAGACAAAAGTCCACGGAGGTCTTGGAGCAACCTAAAAAGCAAAGAGCCGCAGACGCTTCATTCTAAGAAGCATCGATGCGGCTCACAAAAAATAATTGTTCACTGCAGGATTGAGGCGCTAGCTCGAAGGAAAGGCCACGATGGCTTCGCCATCATGGGCCGAACTAGAAAGAGGCGCTCGACACCCGCTTCGACATGGAGAGGCATGGTCTCTCGGCCGCCTTACGGCCGGGTTCGACTGGCCGATGAACATCGGCCAGCAGGCTGATGCCGTCGCGCGTTATGGTCTGCGTTGGCGCAGAAAAAATTGCGCTAATCGCGGCCTGAGATGTCGTTATCTGGCGCTCCCTGAAACGTCTCCCTAAAGACTGCGGTCATGGTGCGAGTGGAGGATGTCAATGCCCACTTTGAGCACGCTTGCCAGAGCGGTGTTCATATCCTTCGCGAGCCAACCGATTATCCATATGGCGAGCGGCAATACAATGCTGAGGACTTCGCGGGACACCATCGGCACCGCAATCCATCGCCGACGTGGATCCTAGAGATTGGGGCGGTACACCAGCCGACTTGTAGAGTTGGTGGATTCAACTCTTGCCTTGTCGCAAAGGTGGCGAGACCGGTATCTTGGGAACCACCAATCTGTCCGATGAACCGTGGGCCGTTTCACTTGAGCGGTTTGCCGACAAACCGGCAAAGTGGATTACTTCCGAGTGCCCGACCATCCATCCAGAATTCTGCTGCGATGCTTTTGAACGACTCGCGGTCCTAACATTGTACGGATGGCGCGTAATCCGCCCAAAGCAAAAATCAAGCGCCGCGCAGCCTCGGTTAACGTTAGGCGGCACTGTACGATGCAGAATGATCTCGGTTTACGCCGCGCCTGTCGGATCTTCTACTTGCAACCGAATTCGTCAAACTCCGTGTATCCTTTAAAATGCTCGGCGAGCCAGAGCCTTGCGCGCTCCGTCACAAGGACCCCACCATATCCGTCGCCGCGGAATAAATCCATCCCGTTCCAGGAATCGCGGAGAATGTACAGATCGCTAAAAGAATGCACAATAGGCTGTGGCCGACCGATTTTCGCGGTAATCGGAACGACTAACTCCCATATCTCTCCCATCTCCTGCGCAACGCGCTGATTTGGCCTACGTGCAAGAACATAGTCTTCGGGCTCTCCAGTTTCGGGAAACTCTCGTGGGTCTTCCGTTGTGAGGTCCCATTCGTGCCAACGAAGCTCTACGATTCTGGTTTTATTGACTAGTCGAAACGTAAAACCACTCAGGCCAGAGGTCTCCAGTAGCTTCCTGGCAGCCGATGTCAGAACGATATCCCCGATGCCTGGGAACGTGATGGGCGGCATATAGGGGCCAGTCCTTTCGAGACTTAGGCGACCTCCGACACGTGCAAGGTGCGCGGTCATGCCATGTTGCAGAATGTCCCCGTAGTCTCCCCAGTTCGTCAAACGGTGAGAGTGGATTCGATAAAACTTCTGGTCCATTGCGTTTACTTTCCATCTGCCTGGGAGATTAAAGTTGTTAAGCGCCAACAAGAATGACAGGATACATATGATGCCGAGATTGACCCAAACTCGTGTTCGCCTTTGCCGGAGCGTTTGCAGGTTCTCCGTTTGCATAGAGTTATGATCGGTTCTCGGTCCGTGCGGCATTAGCTCTGGACGCAGCGCAATGAGTGGTCCCTTGCCGGATAACGCTGAAACCGCGCATTTGGCGCGATTAGCAATCGAGGTCACTTCGGTGACTGATCGCTATTTGGCCTGAAGGCAGGAAGTATATTCTTGCGTCATCGCAGCGCCGCCTTGTGGGTGATCTTTCGCCGCTTGTTGACGGCACGCGACAGCCTTCTGAGCCCGCCTCTGGCGTTCCTGGGCGCTTTGCTGGAGTGACGGATCGGGAGAGCGAGAAGGCGCAGTGGCCTGTGGTCTGGAGTTTGCGCCAGGCGCAAGCAAGGCCGGATCGACGGGGCTCTGGGAAGGCGGAATCGCGGGCGCGTGGCGAGTTACCGCCGGGTTCGCGGCGGGGGCCGGGGCGCTCGGCATCACAGGAGGCGGTGCGCCGGGGAGGACCATCGGCTGCTTGCCTTTAGAGAAAAGCACGACGTTTTCCTGGAAACGACGCAAGCCGCCGCCATCGCAGGCGTTTTGGCGAACCAGGGCGTCCATATCGCTCGTAAGTTGCACCACGTCCCTGGCCGATTCCATGAAATCCTTCAAACTCTTCGCGTTCAGGCCAAGTGCGTCCGTCAAGTGGCTCGCCAGGTGATCCTTGTCGAGCTCAGATTTGGCCGCGTACAACGCTGGATCGGCGTATCCCAGGCTGACGGTGCGCCATGTCGAGCAGGAGTTGGTGCCCGGCGTTGCTGGCTCATCAAGACCGGGTATGCGCGGGGGATCGGCGCAGACCTGTCTGGTCATCTCGACCCTGTTCTTGACGGGCAAAGAGGCGCCGCAATGACGCGCATAGGCCTCCAAATATTGCTGGAACAGGGCACTGAAGGCCGCGCTTCCGCGATCGTACGGTATACCCGCAAAGTACCCCACAAAAAAGTCGGTCAGGACCTCTTCATGCTGCAGTCCCTTGGCAGAGAAACTCATGCGCGTGAGGGCGTCATCCCGCTTTGGGGGAGGCTCGGCAGGGCGAGTCTGCTGCGCCCACGCGCTTGCCACGATAACCAGGACTGAACACGTCCGCGACAGCATGTGCCTGCCCCCTGCGAAACAGATTGTACCAAAGACTCGGCGGACCACCTGGTGCAAGCTTCCGCGAGACTATCGCGTGTGTTGTCGGCCACTCGGAGAAAGCTCGATCCGGATGCCCTAAGTGAATTGCCTATACTGCCCACTTACCGGAAAACGCGCAACCCGTACATGTGCCGGTCTGTAGGAGGGTGAAAGCCAGCGATAATGTTGTATAACGCTCTCATGAACTGTCGTCAAGGTTCTGTTCTTTCTCCAGTTCCTCGCCGATAAAAGTCCATGAGCTTCTTCGAAGAGTAATGGGACTAGGGCGATCGCCGATATTTTCGGAAAAGGAGAATGCAATGAAATCCAAAGGGCCACTTTTTGCCATTACAGTGTTGGGTCTGTCGCTGGTGCCAGCATCAGCCGGCACCATCCTGTTCCTTGGTTCCAGCTTCACTTATGGCGCGCATTCGGCCGCTCAGCACTATCACCCCGAGCTGGTGAGAGACCTGAACGGTCCCGACAAATATGGCGAGACCTATGGCGGGGTGCCGGCCATCTTCAAGCAGTTTACGCTCGAAGCGGGGTTGAAAGACTATGATGTCAGCTCCCAGTTGGTGGGAGGCAAGGGGCTGGAATACTGGTTCACTGTTCCCGACATATTAGCGCGTATCAACAAGCCATGGGATGTGGTGGTGATGCACGGCTTCTCCACTCTGGATCAGGCCCGCCCTGGAGACAAGACATTACTGCTGTCCTCGTCCAAACGCATTGCTGACATGTTCCTGAAGGCGAACCCGACTGCGATGCTTTACCTCTTCGCCACGTGGGGCCGTGCCGACCAAGTCTATCCGGACACCGCGGCACCCGCTTGGCATGGCAAGTCGGTGCAGCAGATGGGCAAGGATATAGAAGCAGCCTACGAACAGGCAGTGGAGGAAGAGCCGCGCTACGCTGGCATCGTTCCGGTGGGGCTGGCTTGGAACCGTGCTTTTGATACCGGCGTAGCCGACGGCAATCCCTATGACGGGCTCGACGCGAACAGGGTAGATCTGTGGGCCTATGACCACTATCATGCCAGTTCCTACGGTTATTACCTTGAAGCGCTGATGGTTTTCGGCAAGATCACCAGCCATGACCCACTGGAACTGGACGGCAAGGACCGTGTCGCGGAGGCGCTGGGGATTTCGTCGCAGCAGGCGCGTGCCCTGATGCAGGTCGCTCACGACACGCTGGAAGAGAAGAACTAGGCGCGAGGTCTGGCACTTCGACGGTTTGCCGACTATACGGCCAAGTGGAGAGAGGACCAGATAATCGCGGTTTACCCGATGGCTCTATTCTCATAGGCGAGACTTTTCAGAGCCAATGATGGCTTCGCCTCCGCAACCATTTCGGTTGAAGACTAGGGCACGACTTCAAACGTGGTTGTCGCGATTCGGCGAAATGCAGTGCCGCCGGATGTTCCTGTGATGGTAGCGAGAACCTCGTAGGATCCAATAGCAGTTGTTGTGTAGACGCCGGTATAGAGTCCGTCACCCGTTTGCGCGTCATTGGGGCCAGAGTCTGGCATCGAAAAACTCGGAGCGTTCCCATTGGGCGTGGTACCCGTAACAGGAACCACCGACGCGGTCACGTTCGCGTTGACGACGGGCATGGTGCCTTGGAATACCGCGGTGGTCAACACGACGTTTTCACCGACAGTGTACACTCTCTTTACCTTTGCTAAGCCGACGGCGACGCCCGACAGGGAAATATACATCGCACTGACTTTCGTCGGAGTCGACACACTTGTGGAGTTTGCCTTCACTTTATAGATGCCAGCAGGGGAACCTGCCGGGGGATTGAACATTGTATGTGCACAGGCACTATCGAAAGGGGTAAAGCCGCCGGAAGTGGCAGGCGCAGTGCTATCGATAACTTGCTCCGATGTCTTGAAGCCAAAGCTGCTAGCATTCATTGGTGTTATTTCGATGCCATTCGGCAGAATTAGGGAAACCCGAACTTGCGCGCTAGACGAACAAACGTCGATGATGTCGAGCCCTTCTATTGAAGCGTCAACAATCATGTTCAAATAGGTTGCTGCGGTGGAACTGGGCACTGTAGCCGATTGAACGTCCATCGAGATTAGGGAAATAGAGACAGACCGGCCACCAGTTGATTGAGCGTAGCCAACTAGACTGCAAAGAAAAAGTGCGAGAACGGAGCGGGTCACCTTAAAGTTCATTGTTGTCCTCAGTGGGCTCGACGCCCGCAAGATGCGAGAAAGGGGCACGAATCCAAGCTCAATTTGTGTATGCAATCGTCAAGCTGCAGGACGCTCGGACGGGTTGATTGTCTCGAAGGGCTGGAGAAAATCGCCACTGGCTGACGGCGAGAAGCGCAGCATTCTCCCATTGCTTGTCTGACGATTTTTCTACATGAATATTCTCTGGGACACCTTGATCGCTCACGTCCATAAGAAAACTTACGAAAACCTTCTGGGGGCCCGCTGGGGAAGGCGGGAATTCATTTTTGACAATTGACGGCCTCATCGCGACATCGCGGGAAAGTGCCGAGAAGCTTTCCGTTCGCCATTGGGGAAGCCTGAAGGTTAATTCGATCGTTGCATTCACTGAAACAGGCTGTCCCTCTTTCGTGCCGGGCTTAAACCGCCACTGAGCTACAGACTCAATTGCCTTTTCATCCAGGCCGAAACCCAATGGTCGGAGTGCCCGGATATTAGTTGGCCTGCCATCCTTTTGCACGACGAGGCCAACTACCACAGTGCCCTGGACCTTTGCGACAAACGCCTCTTCAGAATATGCGGGATAAACCCTGTTGATCGGTGAAGGAGCTTGCACGCCTGTTCCGGGCCCAAGATTCAAAGGAGCTTCTGGCGTGTTCGCCGATTGAGCCCAGATCGGACTTCCCATTAAAACCAAACATAATAAGTGTCGGCGCATGTATAGTCTATCGGACATACGAGTCTACTATCGATAGGTTGAATGCCCTAGACCAACCTAAAGCTCAGGCACTTGGACGTATAACGCGCAAACCACCTATGTGCTCGAGGTCAAATAGCGGCCGTCCTAACGCTTGGTCGCCGCTCATACTCGCGAACGGAGAGCCTGTAACGGAGAAGATCAATCATTACTTTCTAACGCATGTTGTTCCGAAACGTAATCGCTGAGTCCAGATTCGGTCGCGGGAGTCATGCGGATCGAACGTGAAATGGGTTATTGCAACTCGTGGGCACACGCATAGCTAGGAGGGCCTGACTGCATGGCCCAGAAACGTGCCATTCAACATCGTTTTTGCCCTTTAGAGGCCGGGTAAGGTATCAACCCGACTGCAAGCCGCATAAATGGTTGCGTGCCACTGCTTTTTAAAAACTGTGCGGGGTCTGCATTTCCCCGCTAACAACTCTCACCTTAGCACCCAACTTCAGCCCTGTAAAGCGCCTGCATTTGAACGGTTCGAATCCCTCGCCGCGACTTCGCGGCCCTCCGCCTCATCCCCTCCACATAACCCAGTCGGTTCGGCCGGATTCAAGCCCGTCCCGTGATACTCAAGTGGCCGACAAAACACCAACCGGATCGCTGGCCTTTTCGCCAATGCAAACTGCACCAAGCACGTACCTTACTAACCCCTACCATCCCCCTACGTGTACCTAATCGCTCTCTCGGTGCTCCCTTTGGTTCCTTTTTGTGAGCCCGTTTTCGAGGTTCGCGGTACAAATAAAACCCGGACCAAGGCGATGCAACTTATTGAATGGAAGTTGCTTTTCCCTATTCAGAGGGAGGAAAGAGGCGCTTCTCCCAAGTTGAATTTCCCGCCCCCTATATATATCGTCGGCGGGAAATTCAAATTTTCACCCCTCGTCTAAAGTCCACTAAACCCTCTCGGCCCGATAGAACCCGTCAACCAGAACCAAGTGGCCGACAAAAAATAAGGAAAGGTGCAAGAAGCCCACCCCGAGCTCATCCGGGTGCGAAGAGCAACATGAGGGAGTCTGTTAGCGTGACTGAATTGCGAGAATCGATTGCCGTGAAGAAGGACCGGCTCGATTCGCTACAAGCGATTGGACGCCACCCTAGGTGAGCACCTGAGTGCCTTCTAGGAGGCGATGAATGACTTCTAAGAACACTGGCAGCGCAGCTAAATGGACTACACGCGGCTACGGCTCCACTCTTTGAAGCCCTACCACTCGATCGAAGTCTTGGTCAAAGCTGGTGATCGACTTTAGCCCGTACACGGCCACCACTGCCGCGTGCAACGCATCCCGGGCCATCAAGCCACTGTGCTCATCCATGAGCCGGCGCGCACTATCCATCACTTCGCCGGTTACGGCCAGCACCTCCGGAAACACAATTCGCGCCGTATCGTAAACCAGCCGACCCTCTTTCCACCGCTTCAACGCGCGGTAGCGATGCAGTATCTCCTGCAACACCTCCGCGTCGATTGCAGCGTCTATGGATCCCTCCGCAGCCCTTTCGAGGAAAGCCGCGGCGCTCTTTTTGAGCGGATGCTCCCGCCCGGCCGCGTACATGAAGATGTTCGAATCCACCAACGTCACGGCGCCAGGCTCCCGGCGTCCGCAACCGATTCTCGCTTCATTCGCCGCATGCTCGCTACCGGTAGCGCCAATGCTGCCATCCGCCGCACCGCCGCGACCTTTTCTGCCGCTGGTACCATCCCATACTGGTGTTCGCAGGCGCTACGCACCAACTCCCCCAAGCTAGTCCGGCGCTGTTCAGCGAGCTGCGTCAATCGCTCGTGGAGCCCCGGAGAAAACAAGATCGTGGTCTTCTTGGTAAGAGTATCCATATCCATATACTGCTATGGATATATGGCAGAGTCAACCTTCCTGCGCCAGCCCGCTGCGCTACCGTTGGTTTCCCTAGAAAAAATGAAGCTCGTCTGTTCGCTATTCAATCGCAGAATCTTTCTAGAAAATGGACTCACCGATCTGTAGCGAAAAGGAATCTCCAACTCCATAGCTTTTGATTGTTTCCTAATCCTACGGTCTAAGCTCCATGTAAGGAGGGGAGCTTTGAATGCTCCGTTGAATGAACCCTCGGGGCGGGGAACTGAGCCAGCGATCACAATAGGGCAGTGCAGCGATGATCTCGGGACTCAATAACTTAGACGTTGCCAAGCAACCATTTACTATGTCGCCGGCAGCCCGAGCACATGGGGAGGCTTCAAAGCGGCTCCCCATAGAAAGTTTGCATCCGCCAATTTCCTTATAGGACCCGAAAAAATCAAAGGCCATTACGATCAGCCATATCTGACCACCGTTTGGAAGATCCTCGTCTCTGCGGGAATTCGGGATGGAAGGCGAACTAGGAGGGTTGCAAGTTAGCCTTCCAGCTATCAGCGGAGGAGTTCGGATGGATGAACTGGGTTCTGCGCCGGCTCGGGCCGCAGGCGATCGTCTACCGAGCAACTAGGCCGTTGCAGGAACCGCGGTGTCCCCGCTCGGGCCATAAATCCCCGGAACCTTGCCACCCATCGGACGAATGTACGACGACAATTGGCCGCGGTGGTGAATTGTATGGTTGCCCGACAATTGCGCGAAGCTGACCGCAGGCCAACTGAACGCGTTCATGAAGTTGATTTCCTTCACCAGATCGTCGCCCTTCGCCGCCTTCAACGCAGCGACGGCTTTCGTGAAGTGCTCTTCGTCCCACTCCAGAAGTTGCTCGGGTGTCGTAATCGATTCGGCCAGCGGGGCGCCGCGCTCAAACTTTCCCGCGGCAATCCCTTCCAGGAAAAAAATCTGACTGGTGACGATATGCTTGGCCAATTCCCAGGCAGTCATGCATTTCTCGTGTGGTCTGTACTCCCCTTTGCCGGACGGCAACGCCGCGATCAGCCGGCGGGTGGTTTTGTGTTCGTTTTCAATTTGCGGAACCAAGACTTCGTGCAACAAGAAGGTGGCTTGCTCAGGTGTCATACCGGCGCTCTATCACTACCTGTGACAGTCCGGGACCAGCTTGCACCCGCGCTTGATCTCGCTGCCGTTATGCTTTCCCCGCAGGACGCTGCAGCCTGTTGCTGCCTGGACCAATATGGATGTGCGCCGCAGTCGCTTTCCCGGCGACGGCCGAGGTGAAGGCGTAATAGGGGATCTTTCGTGAACGTAGGTAACGGCGCAGCCAAATGCCTTCCGGGGCGCGGGGGTCGATGGCAACATCAATACGCCCGCGATGATCGAACCCCATTGCGCGATGGACCTCGGTTTCACCATCCGCGCTGATCGGCAGCGGACGATCGAATTCTGCCTCGAAAGCCTTTTCGATCGTCTGAAGATCGCGGGTCTCATCAAAAGATCCGAGCCCTTCGAAATGCTCCATTTTGCCGATTTCGAAATCCGGCTTCATCGTCTCATCGTTATGCGAACTTCTCGCCGCCGATGCAGCCTCTTCCGCTTTTGCAAAAATACGCGCCTGAGCCGACTCCAGATCGGATTCCCGGCTGCGCAAGTCGGCATCAGCCGGAATTAGATCCGGAGACGGCCAGATACCGCTTTCGATTAGTATCCGGATTTTTTCCGTCCACGCCTTCTGGCGATCCAGGCGTCGCTGTGCCGCCCCAACAATCGCGTCGTCTGACGGACCGGTCTGGTTCGAAAGCACCGGGGCGGCGGCGCTATCCAAGATCACCTGGTCCTTGGTATCTTCAAAATCCCGTTCTGCAGCATCCAGACGGATTCTCGCTTCCCCCCCGATGTCCACTAAAGCCTTGACTCTTTCGACCTGTCGTCTCGCCACCTCAATGCGGCGGGCGGCGACGTCCGCTTGTAGATCCACTGGCGCCTGAGCGCAAAGGGCCACGGGTGTGATCCACGAGATCCACACCAGCCATCTTGAGAGCGCTTTGAATTGGAAAGTCTGTGTCACGCAACCACAAGACGAATACCGAGGGGACAGGCTGAATCGCGTGCGACCCACTCGTCGATCCCATTGTGACACGGCACGCCTGGCGGGACAGTGCTCTTCAGCAGGCCGGCAAGGGGGGAGGGCGCGCTCGATGTCTCCTCCGATGACACCGAGCACGCGAAAAATTATTTTAGCCGGGACATGTTTCAATCTGATAACGAATCAGGAACCTTGCTTGCGAGCGGGGCGGGAACGCGCTTACGGTTGACTGAGTAACGTTCCAGGACCCGATTGAGAAAGCGTTCACGCTTGACGTAACCCAAGGGCGGTTATTCCGTCTGGGCTATTCCGACTATCGCTTTATGATTGATTTGGTCTCGCCCGTGGGCGGTCCCACCCAACGAAGCGCCTGGCCAACGTCCGCGAGCGGCAGAGACTATCGCCTTTCCAGCATGACCTTGTCAGCGTATTCGAAGTGAAAGAAGAATTTCTGATCGTAAAACACGTCGCCCTCGCCTTCCGCCCAGGGCTTAAAAGGCATAGTGAGATCCTGCTCGATGTTGTTTCGCCGAATCATAACGGTTACCTGCTTGCCTGGTTTCCCAATTAAATGCGGTACGATTTCGGAGCGCGTCTGTGCCCTTACTCCATCGATGGCGATAATCACGTCTCCTGCTTTGAGTCCACTACCCTTCGACGGGAATGAGCGGTTCTGAGGGGGGATGTTGGGGCTGAGCGCGGTGAGTTCTTCACTGCTCAAAACCCGGCCATCATCTGTCAGATAGAAACCCCCGCCGCCAGCCAAGCCTAAATTCTCGGCTTTGATGAAGCCGAGCGCTTCTAACGCATCTATGCAGTGTTCATTCTGTGTGTTGCTCGAACTTTGCGCAGGGGTTCGGTCGAGAGGGGAGCAGTATGTCATCGTCCCGTCCGCCGGCCTGATCATAAGTTGGTTATTTCGCGTACATCCGCAAAGAACGAAAGTACAAAATCCCGCGAGGGGGATATTCACTAGTGTCCGTGCCAGCATCTTCTTCGCACTCAGTCTATAACGAAATCGGCAATTCGTATTACCGATTCCGCCAACTCGTGACCGCCGCGCAAGCCACCGAGAGTGAAATCGTAAGCTGACGATGCCGATTTCACTTTGGCGATGCACCGCAACGCTCATGTTTAGACCGCTATTTGAACACGTTGCTGTCCATCACACCGAAGTTCGGCGCTTTGGGGACGCAAGTGTCGATCGATTTCAGAACGATCTCGTTGCCCTCGCCGATGGCCATCCCGGAGAGAATGTACGGCCGATATTGATCCTTCTGGGTGTGGTTCGACAGATACCTTTGGATGAACTGCGCGCAATGGAATCGCGCTACCTTGTCGTCGGTCCACCACACTACACGCACGAGAAACGGGCGCCCTAGCGTCGTCGTGCCGGTAATGTCGGAGTATGATTCATCTTTGCTGGTCGTGATGGTTTTGAATTCATCCACTTTATATACCAGCAGCCGGCCTTTCTGGCCGCCGGCCAGGAACTGGCAAGCCTCAGCATCACAAGTCCGCTGCAGCCGGTAGATGTTGACGGTGATCGGTTCGCTCGAAATATTCTTGTACTCCACCGAGATCTTTCCGTCAACCGGCGTGTACTTTCCAAGCCCATTCCGCGCCGCGAACACGAGTTTCGTGGGCAAATAGGTGACCTGCACGCAATCGGCCTTGCACGGGTTCGCCTGTACGGACTCCCAGCCAATTTCCGCCAGCCCAGTCACGTCCATGTTGAGGATGTAAGCCTCGTTGGGATTCAGTGCCACGTTCGATTTGACGGGAATCCGCGCCACCGCGCCACGCGCGAAGCTCGAAATCAAGAGAACCGCCAGCACCAGTCGCACGAGCACATTTTCGCAGATTTCGCTTCAGTCAATTCCAAGGCTGTCTCGCGCCCGGTTTCGATCCATGCCGTAGCGAGCCGATACCTTGGAAGAATCCAGCGCATTGTGAATCTCAGATTGCTAGCATCGAGAAGATGCGCGACTTGTTGACCCAAACGGCGGACATAGCCGCACGCTACCTGGAGACGCTCGACGAACGTAGTGTGGCGCCAACCCCGGAAGCGCTTGCGCGGCTCGACGAGTTGAACCGACCTTTACAAGAACACCCGCAGGATCCCGCAGCCGTTCTTGAGATGCTGGACCGCATCGGTTCACCGGCGACCGTAGCGATAGCGGGGCGGCGATACTTCGGCTTCGTCATCGGCGGCTCTTTGCCGGCGGCGCTGGCTGCAAACTGGCTCGCTGGCGCGTGGGACCAGAATCCAGGTTTCTTCGCTGCGTCGCCGATCGGGACGGTGCTGGAGGAAGTCTCATTACGCTGGCTGCTCGACGTCTTGAAACTCCCCGCCGAATCGGGCGGAGCCTTTGTCACCGGAGCGACCATGGCGAACTTCACGGCACTCGCTGCGGCGCGGCACGCCGTCTTAGAGCGCGCCGGATGGAACGTGGAGGCGGACGGTCTGTTTGGCGCACCGCCTGTAACCGTCGTGGTGGGAAACGAAGTTCATCCATCGCTCATCAAAGCGCTGGGGATGCTCGGTTTGGGCCGCTCCCGCGTCGTCCGGGTACCGGTGGATGAACAGGGGCGAATGCGAGCAAGCGAAATGCCGCTGCTCACTGGACCGGCGATTGTGTGCCTGCAAGCCGGCAACGTGAATACGGGCGCGTTCGATCCGGCGCCGGAGATTTGTGCGCGCGCCCACGCCGCCGGAGCCTGGGTGCATGTCGACGGCGCATTCGGCCTGTGGGCGGCGGTGAGTCCGCGATATGCACACCTTGCCGAAGGCTTAGCGGAGGCTGACTCCTGGGCCACAGATGCGCACAAGTGGCTCAACGTGCCTTACGACAGCGGCCTGGCATTCGTCCGCGATTCTAGTGCCCTGAAGAAGGCCATGTCGGTGACCGCAGCCTATCTGCCGCAAGGCGAGCATCGCGAGCCCTCCCAATATACGCCGGAGCTTTCCAGGCGAGCTCGCGGCGTTGAGGTTTGGGCGGCACTTCGCTCATTAGGGCGCACGGGGTTAAGCGAGATGATTGAGCGGACCTGCCGTATGGCCGGTCGTTTCGCGGTCGAACTGAAGCGAGGCCGCTGTGAAATTCTCAACGAGGTGGTGCTTAATCAAGTTTTGGTCTCTTTCCGCGATGCCGCCCGAACCCGAAAGGTGATTGAGCGAGTACAGGCGGACGGCACCTGTTGGTGCGGCCCTACCGAATGGCAAGGACAAACGGCGATGCGCATCAGCGTTTCCTCATGGGCAACACAGGATGAAGACGTGGACCGAAGCGTGGCGGCAATCCTGCGAGCGGCAAGCGACTAGCATCCGGACGCGGCCGCGATGTGGAAGATCAAGCGCGCCCTCATCGACAAATTGGATATCGACCGCGCGTCCGAGGAAGCTACGCAGCGCAGAGTAAAATTCACGACGCATTCGCATACGGTAGATATGACGTAGTACTAGTCGAAAGACGGCGAAGCCAGTACCAAATCAGGACAAAATGAATCTTGACCCTAGCTCTTCCGTACTTCATACTTAATACTGATCTAAGGGATTTATCTGGTCGTATGCAGTCCGAAAAACTTTAGTGTTGAACGGAGGATCGACATGAACAAATTGCTCTATCCGGCAGCGGCCTTTTTACTCTGCCTATCGTCCGCGAGCGCAGCAGGTATCACTTACAACTCCGGACTCTTCCCGGCTGATGGCCCGGGCGGCGGCGCTTCAACTTGCAGCCCGAATGGCACGGATGGGTGCCTTCCGGCTTCCGCCACAGCAAATTTCAGCATTAACGGCTCCGGCCAGTTGGTGGTGACCTTGACGAATACCACGTCGGTCCCCTGGCAGGATGGGCAGAACCTCAGTGCGTTCTCGTTCCAGATCAAAAATTTTGGCGGTAGCTTTCTGACCTCTTCGACGTTGCTCTCCATCACTGGGGACACGATCAGCAGCACGCCTCTGAACACGGATATCACCAGCCTGATTACGGCGGGCGGCGCTTCCTTGGCGACTACGCCTTGGACGTCCACCGCGCCGGGTGGAAGCGATTTGCCGAGCGCCAACACCATTGCTTATTTTGCGAATCTCTCCGGCGGCACCGCGGGCAAAGGTTCCATCGTAGGCGCTCCCAACGGGTCCAATGAATACGTCGCTGGAAGCTGCGTAGACAAAAAAGGAAATCCCTCCGGCACAAACTGCGGATCGTCTAACGAGTTCGGCACTTCCAAGGACATCGGCCCGAATATTTACCAGACCGCCACCTTCGTGTTCTCCATTAGTGGCTTGGGAACGGGCTCGCTGGCGGATATCAGCACCTGTTCTTCAGGCATGGAGTGCATCACGGGCGTGAATTTCGGTTTCGGCCCGGACGGTCCGGACGAAGACGACATCGCTCCCGGTAGTGCGCAGCCGACGACGAGTGCGACACCGGAACCCGTAACATTGATCCTCACCGGATCGGGTCTGGCTGGATTGTTCCTGATCCGCCGGCGCCGCGCGGTTCGCGGTTAGTCGTTTATCAAATTCGCAGTAAGTTTAAAATCGGGTGGGTCTTATCGGCCCACCCGATTTTTATAGCTAGCAGTCGAATCCCCCACCCACAGCTTTTCGTTACAGTAAGTCTACTCGGAGGAATGACAATGCAACGTTTTGCGCTCGCGTGCGCGGGCTTCCTGGTTGTTGCGGCTTTAGTTTCGGCGGTGCCCCCGCCAGTTCCCGCTGGGCCCATTCCCGGAGGACCGGGCGGCCCCGCTGGGCCCGGAGGTCCTCCGCCTGGGCCTGGCGGTCCACCCAGTCCGCCGAGCAGTTCCTCTTCGGCGCAAGATCCCGGAGTTCGCGGCGGGACTGCCGGCGCCGGAGGACCCATCAGCGGATTAACAGACGATCAGTTGCGCTTGTTCACATTCGTCACTGGGGAATTTTCGCAAGTTCACTCGGTGGGCGGCAATCTCTCGGGTGAAACTGGCAATGGCCTTGGCCCCGGATATAACTCGAACGGTTGTGCCGGCTGTCACGTCTTTCCCGCCATCGGCGGCTCCAGCCCTCGAATCAATCCGCAGATTGCGGTGGCTACGTTAGACGGCGCGAAGAATCAAATCCCATCCTTTCTGGACATAAACGGTCCGATCAAAGAAGCGCGCTTCGTCCGCAATGCCGACGGAAGCCCTGACGGAGGAGTGCACAATCTCTTCACCATCCAGGGCCGCTCCGATGCCGTGGGCTGTGTGTTGGCGCAACCGAATTTCGCGCAAGAGCTGGCCAAGAATAATGTCATCTTCCGCATCCCCACGCCAACTTTCGGCGAAGGGCTGATCGACACCATTAGCGATGACACCATCCTGGCCAACAAGACCGCATCCGCTTCGTTGAAGGCTGCCTTCGGTATTTCAGGCCATGAGAATCGCAATCCGAACGACGGCACTATCACACGCTTTGGATGGAAAGCGCAAAATCGATCGTTGCTCATGTTCTCCGGCGAAGCTTATAACGTCGAGATGGGCGTAACGAATGAGTTGTTCACCGGCGAGCGCAATTCTACGCCGAGTTGCCTCTTCAATAACATCCCCGAAGATCACTTGGACTTTGACGACAACTCCGATAATGGCGGCGTGACCAGCGGCACGCAAAATTTCGCAACCTTCATGCGCTTGCTCGCTCCACCGGCGCCGGCTCCGGCAACTGCTTCCACGAACTCCGGTAAAGCTACTTTCACGAACGTTGGCTGTGCGCTATGCCACACGCCGTCGCTGCCCACTGCGCCTTCGGACCTTCCGGGTCTATCCGAACAGAACGCCAATCTCTATTCCGACCTTTTGGTCCACAACATGGGCAACGGCCTGGCGGACGGGATCCAACAAGGGAATGCGGGTCCGGATGAATTTCGGACGGCTCCGCTCTGGGGACTGGGCCAGCGAGTTTTCTTCCTGCACGATGGACGAACCAAGGACTTGATGCAAGCCATTGGAGCGCACAGCGGCCCAGGCTCGGAAGCAAACGCGGTGATCGGCAATTTCAACCAGCTCAGCTCTCAGCAAAAGCAGGACCTGCTCAATTTCCTGCGGTCCTTGTGAGGCGGGGAAGTCTGGCTTCCCGGTCTAGGCGGCCGGTTGCCGCCAGCCGCGGCAAGCGAATACCAGCGTCGGCGGGAGATTGAAAATCACTCGCCCGACGCTGACGGTTTCAAAAAATCCTTTTAGAAACCGCTCCTCGTTAAAGCCGCCGACCTGCAGCTTTCCGATTTCGAAGTGCCCGGCGTACTGGCATTGGGTCATGGTGCCATGCGGCGCCAGACATTTTCCGATCTGGTGCATGATCAGCGTTCGGGTTTCGTGATCCATGCCGGTGATCGGCAAGGAAGATACCACCGCATCCACGGTCCGTACATGGTGCCGCGCCAGCAAGGACTGCAAATCCGCCGCGCTGCCACGCACCAGGGTGAGGCGCGAATCCTGGCAGGTGGCGCGAAGGTGATCGATGAATGTCGGAATGATATCGACGGCGAAGAGCTGTCCATCGGGCCGCAAGCGTTTCAAAATTTCATTGGTGACGACCCCGGTTCCCGGTCCAAGTTCCACTACCGTGCGGGCGCGCCGGAAGTCGATGGGCCGGGCCAAGGCGCTCGCCAGATTCCGGGAGCTGGGAAATACCGACGCTGTCAGCCGCAAGGAGCGCAGAGATTCCCGCAGGAAAAGGCGATATGCGTTTGGAATTCGAGGACTCTCTACACTGCTTGCTTGCTCGGCTTCCAGGCTCTGCTTCATGTCACCCTTTCCGCTTGCTTCGAGCCATTATACTGGACTGGGCCAGATAACTCCTAGGAAGATAACCATTTGTGTTATCATCAAGTTATGAATCGAGTGCAGCGGCTTCGGATAGCCGTCATTTGCGCTCTGACGCAGTGGAGTTTGATCGTCCTTCTGCAGGCACGGGAATACTTCGGCTTCGTGCTGCCTCCCGCCGCATGGACCTTTGAAACCGGCACCGCGTTTTTCAATGTCATTCCTTTCCTGCAGGCGCAGAACGTCCTGGTGGCGTGCGTTTTCGGATGCCTGGCGTATTTCGCGGCGCGCTACCGGCGGCTGGTGTGGATTTTCTTCGCCGTCTACTGCGGCGCCATTGCGTATGTGCTGGTCGATCAGCTTTACTACAAAGTTTTCCGCGACCACATCCATATGGACATGGTGGAGGGTGGACAGGAATTCAACGCCATCATCACTTTCAGTTCGGCCGCGCGCGAGATGGATTGGTTTTTTTATTGCGCGACGATCTTCGCCATCGCGGGAGCGGTTTGGTTTGCACGCGCCTTAGTGGTTCCACCGGAGCATCCTAAAAATCTGCGGCGGATTTTTATTGTTGCTGGGGTTCTCGCGGTGGTGGGAATCCCCGCGTTCTCGTCCAAGCATTATGATCACGTGAATGAGCATCCGCTGATAACCTTGGCGCGTGAGCTTGGGCAGCGCGACGTCCAGAGCGTTCTGGCCGAGCGCACCATCAAGGCGCAGCGGCGATTATTCCTCGCCCCGGAACTGACCTGAGCTGGCAGAAGGCCCGAAATCTCGGAGGATCAAGACCAAAGGCTCTCCACATTGCTCGGGGCGGGCCATCCACGAAACCTCGTCCTAATCTGATTCTGATTGTGCTGGAATCCGTGGGACGCGGTCAATCTGCTGGGAGCGGATCAACTGCCTTTGCCGCCGATTGCGCCGAATCTTGCGAGACTGGCACAGAACGGCGATTGTTTTCAATTCCATATACACAACATTCCCGGGAACTACTCGTTCTCTGGTGTCCTTGCATACTGGCGGACGCCAGCTCACTTATGGCGGGATCGCGGAGTTTTCGTACCAATACAATGGGCCGCTTTTGCCGGAGATCCTGGCGAAAAGTCCGGCTACGCAACCTCATTGTTTTCGAGCCGAACGCCTGGATGGCGAAGGCACAAATATTTTTCTGAGAAGGCCGGATATCAGAAATTCTACGACGTGGCGACGGATCACGCCGGCCGCATCCGCCAGCAATCGAATTTCGAGCTGGGGTTCGCGCGACGAATTCGTTTTGCCTAAAGTCGAAGACTGGATTCGCAGCGTGCCCAAGGGCAGTCCGTTTTTTGTGGAGTACATTACGGTGGCCACGCACCACCCGTACACGATTCCAACGGATTACCATGCGCCGCTGACTCCGCGCGATTTGCAGGCGGAATATTTGAATGCGATCAACTATACCGATCACGGCATTCAGACACTGCTTGATTTCCTGGAACAGCGAGGGGAACTAGCAGAACACGATTATCGCGGTGACCGGCGATCACGGCGAGTCGTTCGGCGACCGCCATGCAAATAACTTCGTCCATAAAGAGCGCATCTACGACGAGAACATCCGCGAGTTTTTACTGCTGTGGGACGGTCAGTTTGCCGCCCGCAAGCTGATTCCCAACACCATCGTATCCCGCCGCATGGGCGCTAATGCTGATATCATGCCTACGCTGCTGGCTCTTCTCGATTTGCCTCCAGCGGATGTTCCGGGCCGTAATCTATTGACGGAAAACTTTCCCAGACCGCACGGTCTACTTCCACAAACTCGCCACGCCGGAAGGCTGGGGGCTGCGCGACGGGCGCTGGAAGTACATCGGGGACATTCGTACCGAAGCCGCTGAGCTTTACGACCTGGATGTGGACCCATTGGAAGCGCACAATCTGGCCGCCCGTTATCCGGACCGGGTGCGCGCCTACCGGGCGATGTGCCAGCGCTGGTATCTGGAAAGTGAAAACGATTACACGTCGCGGCTGACGAATTATCCGGCGACGGATTCCCGGCTTCAATCGGGTGATACCAAGCTGGCCGCTCGAACTCTGGATGTCGGTTTCCGGACCGAAGGCGGCCGCGCGTTTGTCGAGGCGTCAGCGATCGCGCCGCAGCAGGCGATCGTGGCGTGGACAAAATGGGCGATCAATCCCGACATGTTGAGCCGCTACGAATGGGTAGCGCCCAGCGGACACATCTTTGTCGGCCAGGCGCTGGACGCCGGCCAATTTAATGTCACCTATGCCCCTTTTCCCGGCGGCCCGCCGATGGAAGAAGGTAACTGGACTGTACAATTGCGGGAAAAAGGTTACGTCAGGTTGACGGCTCATTTTACGGTGAGCCGAAACGCGAAGGTGGGGTACCCTGGAAAGTAATGGGATGAGCCGATGAACTTCAGAAAGGTCATTTCACTGCTGGGTTCGTTCGGGGTGTTGCCGTTTGTGTTGAGTCTCGCCGCTCTGCCGCTGGCATCGCAATCCACCGCATCGAAGTCCTCCCCATCCCAATCGACCTGGAACGGCAGCCAGCCGCGCGATCCGGGAGTCGACACAGGGCCGGCCCGGGCCGGTGCTCCCATTGCAGGTGTCACTCCCAGACAGCGAAGACTGTTCAACTATCTCTGCCCGCCAGTTCAATTTGATTCACTCGGTGAAAGGAACCATCCGGAATGAAGACGCCGACGGACTGGGCCCCACGCTCAATTTGAATAGTTGCGGCGGCTGTCATGCTCATCCGGCGCCGGGCGGCTCCAGTCCCTTATACAATCCGCAGATCGCGGTAGCGACATTGGACGGCGCGAAGAATACGATTCCTCCCTTCATTACGCTGAATGGCCCTATTCGGGAGACGCGGTTCATCCGCCGGCCGGACGGGTCTCCGGATGGCGAGGCACACGCAATGTTTACCATCAAGGGCCGGATCGACGCTCCCGGATGCCAGTTCGCACAGCCCGATTTCGCCGCGGAACTCGCCCACAACAATGTCGTCTTCCGCATTCCAGCCTCATTATTCGGCGCCGGCATGATCGAGAACATTCCCGACGAAACGATTCTGGCGAATAAGGCCGCTGACGCGGAGCGGAAAGCAGCGCTCGGGAATTGGCGGGCCATGAAAACCGCAACTCGCGCCGACGGAACCATCACCCGGTTCGGGTGGAAAGCGCAAAACAAATCGCTGCTCATGTTTTCCGGCGAAGCTTACAACGTCGAGATGGGAGTCACCAACGAGCTTGTTTCCCAACGAGCGCGGGTTGACTCCCGACTGCGACTTCAACGCTACGCCCGAGGACCACATCCCTTTCCCCGGCGGTGGCAAGGTTCGCGTACGGAGGAAGCCTTGGAGGGAACCAGCGACTTGCAGAGCTTCGCTACGTTTGCCCGGTTTCTGGCTGCTCCGGCGCCCGCGCCGGAAACCCCTTCGATCAGCGCCGGGAAGGAACTGTTTGCCAGTACCGGATGCAGTATGTGCCACACTCCCACCCTCCGCACGGCCAAAAGCGCCCTGCCCGGTTTATCGTTAAAGCCCGCCAACCTCTACTCGGATCTTCTGGTTCATCACATGGGCACGGGCCTGGCCGATGGGATCCAGCAGGAATTGGCGGCCCCGGACGAGTTCCGCACCGCGCCCTTGTGGGGTCTGGGTCAACGCTATTACCTGTTGCACGACGGACGGACTTCAGATCTCATCCAGGCGATCCTGGCGCACCGTAGCCCGGGGTCCGAAGCGAGCGCAGTGATCGATAAGTATGACGCCTTGACTCCGCAGGAAAAGCAGAGCTTGCTGAACTTCTTGCGCTCGCTTTAGCCGGCTGCTTATTGAATCAGAGCGATCTTGAAATTCGTCAGGGCAGTGCCGCCAGTTGTCAAATCGATACCACCGCAGGAATTGAAGAGCGCTCCGGTGATGATTTGCAGCGGGCCTTGCAGTTCGCCGCAGGAAGGCTCGCTGGCATCGGCGATGGATTCGGTGGATTGTCCCTGCCCACCCACGCATCCGGTGTACGTGGTGCAAGCGGTATCGGTGCCTCCGCTGCTGGCGTTGGGCGGATTGGCCAGCCAGGCGCCGCGCGGCTGATACAAGATCCCGGTGAGATAAATATCGGACCCAAAGACCATGGCTTCCGCGCCGGTCGGCGGGAAGACGGTTTTCGCGGTGCCTGAGATGTGCCGTCCGCGTTGTAATTCATTATCGAGTTTCCGCGATCCTGCCAAAAGACGATGCCGTTGTAAGCGGACAGCGTGGCCGGGGCGCCGTTGTCCGTGCTCACGCCGGTGAGAGTGATGTCGGCCGTCCCCGATCCGGAGCCCACACCCGAACTACCCGCGGTACCCGGGATGACTCCAAAATTGGTGTTGCCATACTGCAGGATGGTCGATCCAGTTGGCAGAGTCAAAGTTTTCCCGTCGGTGCCGAAGTGAGCGTCTTCGGAGTTCAGTCCCGGGTAGTTCGATACCGTCGATGGAGCGGTAAAGATAAACATGGTGCCCGAACTACTGTCACCGGTGACGGTGGCGTTGGTAGTGGTCATAACCGATCCTGCGCAAAAAGGCGTAGAATCAGGACGGGCCGCCCGGTTCTTGCTCAGTGAAACCGTATTCGCTCCCACCATCACGTATTGACCCGGCATTGAAAGTTGCGGTCACCGCGGTGCTGGCCGTGCCGAGATTAAGTCCCCCGTAAAAATAGGTGGTGGCGAAACTCGAGGCCGCTGCCCTCCAGGCGCGAAACTCCCGGGCAGGAGCGGTGGCGCTGAACGTGACGGTGCCAGTGACGATCACCGGAAGTCCGCTAGGAATCGCTAACGTTTTCCCTCCGGAAACTGTCGTGTTCGTGTACGCGTAATACGCGTATGGTCCGAGGGTTATGGTTCCACTCGTGCCGCTGCCAGATCCCGGGCCGCTGCCACTGGACGCCGTTTAATATGCCGCAAGTCGGCGGTTGCGGAGGAGTGGCGGCTGGGGAAGGCCCTGCGTGGGGTCTTGAAAGAAGGACGCGGTACCAAGCGCTACCGGAGGAGTGGTGGTGCAGGTGGGGCTGCCGCTGCCGACGGTATCTGAGGTCGGGATGCACCAGCCGCCGTTATCCATGGTGAAGCCAGTTGGCACTCCGCGTGCAGCTTGTAACGAGCCGCTGCCTGACCCGGCGACCACGCCGGCTCCTCCCTGGTACGGCGATACTATGCCCGGGGATTGCACCACGATGTTCCTGCGACTACTGCGTTATCGGTGGCGGAACCGTCGCATACAATCCATCCCGCGTAATTGCCAACGTTGTTGTGCAGGTGGCGCCTCCCGTGGGATTGCAGGTGGACGCCATATAAATGCCTCCCGGCGTCGAGACATGCTGTTCGCCGGCGGCATATAGATTCAAGCCCACACGTGACAGTGGTGGAATCGGGAGCGCATTCGGTGGCGTGATTCAGCAGGACGAGCGACCCCGGTACCGGATTGTTCAGGATCGCGGCCGTGGCGAGCGATGCCACTAAGCCGGTTCTATTTCCCAGGATTGCCGAAAACAGTTGCGGTACGGCCTGGACCGCTCGAACCGATACCCAGTAAGTAATGTTCGTGATTCCCAAACTTCCGCCCGATGGCGAGGTCGGGAGACTGCTGGAGCCGTTATCCGCCTGGACTGTTACCTTCTGGCGAAAAGTCGCCGAACTGAAACCGTTGCGGATCGCATACTGGCACGCGTTGGTGAGATTGCTGTGGTTGGTGGCGGGCAAAAGGCCGCAGTCCGTGGGAGTGGGAGGAGCAGTAGACGTTGACGCTATCGCAAGTGAAGCTGGGGCTGGACGTCGAGGCGGACCCGCGCGCGAAAGCCTCTTGAATCGCGGCAATGGCGCCCGCATCGGCGGCAGCCTGCGCTTGTTCTTTCACGAACATACGACCAGCCCAGATCGACCGCCAATCCCATCATGCCGGCCATGGAGAAAAGCGCCAGGGTAACCAGCACAATCGCTTGTCCGCCGCGTTTTTGCCGTCTTATCATGTGCGTCCTCATGAGATGTCTCAGAACTGAATGATGTCTTTCGAACTGGCCACAAATTGCGTAACGCCAACCGAGGTGGGCTTAGCTCCAGGCCACAACATCGCAATCGCCGATCTGAACGGCGCCTGCATGGTGATTTGAATCCAGTTGCCGGTCACATTAACGGCGGCAGGCGGCCACAGCAGCCCGCAGTTACCGCTGCCGGCGCCGGTGAGAGGGCAGTTGAGAATTCCTCCGTCCGCGGAATAAAACGTTACGTTAGTGGAGGCCGGGTCCACGCCAACGGCAGCCGGCCGAATCGCGTTCAAGATAATCTGGTTCGCGGTTTGATTGCAACTATTGACGACGCTATCCAGGCTGCGGCAGTTCTCTCCGTGAACCGAAGTGTAGCGAATCCCCTGTTTCACCGAGTACGCCATGGTTTCATACACCCACATGCCGCGCGAGATCTCGAAAATCGAAATCAGAATGAAGATGATCGGAATTCCGACCAGCGTCATCTCGACAATGGTGGAGCCGCGGCTGTTCCTGCGGCGTCTCACTGCGCGATCCTCATCTCCGCCCAACGCGTCATCTGCATGCGGCCTGTAAGGACGCCAGGTATAGGGATCATGGGCAGCGTGAGATAAGTGACGCTGGTCTGCACGGAAGTGGGCGGCACCGAATCGGTGGTGCAGTTGTAGGTAGTACAGTCGGCGCATTTCGGTGTGGTCGTGCAACTCAGTTTAGTGGGTGGGGAGAGCACCGCTACCGGAAGCGCATTGGTAACATTGCCGACGGACGACGCGCAGGTGGTCACACTCGACATATTCGGAAGGCTATTCAATTCCCCTAACGCGGCCGAGCACTCTATGGCGAAGGTTTGGGTACTTTGCACTCTGCGAGGTGGCGACGGCCGCGGCTCGCGCCGCACTCTGGGTGCATATCGCAGCGTAGGTGTAAAATCCAAAATCCAAGATGCCCACGAATAGAAAAACCAGCCAGGGCATCAGCAACGCCATTTCGATAATGGCGCTGCCACCGCGGCCGCGTCTCAGGGTGCGCACGCCCGTGGTGGAAGCTCCAGAAGATCGCCTCAAACAGCGAGCGTTTAGTTTATGCACATTCATCATCCGGCTTCCCGCCTAGGCCGCAGAGTAGACTAGATTTTAGCTCACGACGGAGCCTCTGACAAGGTCTACCGCTGGTGGTACTAGGGGTACCCGCGGGAGAACCTGTATAGGATCCAAGGGAACGCACGAATTACCACTCAGGCGTGAACAACATGTCTCCAGACAATGAAGTGACATTCCCTTCCACTCCATGGCCCTCTCCTGCCACTTTACGCTGCGGCCGCTGCCAGGGCGCGGGCTATATCTCCAAGAGGAGCAGCACTATGGCGAACCCCGTAAAAGTGGTCCTTCGCTTGCAAGAACTGCGTTCGTAAACGTCAGAGCCCAAACAATCGGCGGAGGTGTCGCGATCGTGTTGCCATCCACGGAATCTCAAGCGACAGAAGGTCCAAGGAAAGACCGAATTCGACAAATCGTCAAAGAGCATGCCGGGCTAGGCGTGGACTTTGACAGCGTCGACTATGCGACGGATCTGTACCGGGCTGGCATGACCTCTTACGCCAGCGTGGTGCTGATGATTGCCCTGGAAAACGAGTTCGGCTTGGAATTTCCGGATGCCATGTTGAGCCGGAGCGTGTTTTCGAGCATTGACTCGATCGCAAGTGCGATAGAAAGTCTACAAGAACCACAGGCATGAGCAGTCAAACAAAAGCCTTCGAGTTAGCGGAGTTCGCGGCGTCCGAGGGCTTCCAGCAAGCTCTCGCGATCGCGGCCGAGCACGCTGGGGATGTTGACCGTCAGGGCCGTTTTCCTGCCGAGGCGATCCAGGCCCTTCGCGCCGCGGGGGCATTGGGCTGGGGCGTGCCATCTGAACTCGGCGGCGCTGACGCGGGGATCGAGGATTTGGCGGAAGCTACCTTTGAGCTGTCGCGCAGGTGTGCAGCTACCGGCATGATCTTTGCGATGCACCAGATCCAGATCGCCAGCATCGCGCGCCATTTGGCGGACTCACTCTGGTTCAAGAATTACCTGGGACGGGTGGTCCGCGAACAGCGGCTGATCGCATCGGCGACTTCGGAAGTGGGTGTCGGCGGCGACATGCGCAAAAGCATTGCCGCGATCGAACCGCTCGCCGATTCTCCCGGCAATCTGGTTAAGTTCGAAAAGAAAGCTTCGACGATTTCTTACGGCGCCTACGCCGACGATCTGCTTACGACAATGCGCTGCAGTCCCACGGCGGATCATTCAGATCAGGTTTTGGTTCTCACCCATATCGCCGACATGGACTGCAAAGCGACTGGCGAATGGGACACACTCGGAATGCGCGGGACATGCAGTCCGGGCTTTGTCGTCCGGGCCACTTGCTTTGCGGATCAAATACTGCCGACTCCGTTTGCGACCATTGCGGCAGAGACCATGGTGCCGTTTTCCCATATTTTGTGGGCCCATGTGTGGTTGGGTATCTCGACGGAAGCTTTTAGCCGGGCGCAAAATTTCGTACGGGTGCAGGCCCGGCAGAATCCTGGAACAACGCCGCCCACGGCCCTCCGCTTATCTGAGCTCTCGGCCCGGATGGCGGAATTCCGGGCGCTGGTGAGTGGTGCAACGCAGGAATACGTAAGCCTGGCCGACGGAGAGCGGCGTCCTACTCTTTCCACCATTGGCTATGCCGTTCGCATCAATAATTTGAAGATCGGGGCTTCGGAAGCGACCGTGGAAACCTGCCAGAGTGCACTGCGCATTTGTGGCTTCGCGGGCTACGGAAACGCCGGGCCGTATTCGGTGGGCCGCCACCTGCGCGACGCCCACTCCGCGGCGCTGATGATTGCGAACGACCGGATGCACGCCACCAATGCGGCGCTCCTCTTGGTATACCGGGAGGGCAAATGACTTCTGCTGTTGCGTCCCGGACGCCCATTGGAACCCCCGGCCAATTGCAGTTCCGCGATGAGCTCATTCAGCACGGGCATCTGCTGCCAAGCGGCGAGCCTGGCGTCTACGGGCGGGGCATGATTTTCGAGGACGTGCGCAACCGGTTTGACGCGCTGGTCACGCGAGTATGCGCGCCGGATAAACCGGAGATGCCGCGATTTCCACCTATCATTCCCAAAAGCCTACTGGAGCGCGTCGGATATTTGAAATCCTTCCCGCAGTTGTGCGGAGTCGTGCACAGCTTCATGGGAAACGAGCTGGCCGCGCTGGATATGGCGGAACGAGCCAGCCGGGGCGAAGACTGGACTCATCATCTTTCGGCAACGGACGTGGTTCTGGTTCCGGCCGCGTGCTATCCGGCTTATCCCGCGATGGCGCTTCGCGGGCCGCTACCCAAAGGCGGGTTAACGCTCGATCTCGGTGGAAGTTATGTCTTCCGGAATGAGCCCTCGAACGATCCGGCCCGGATGCAGATGTTCCACCAGCGGGAAATGGTGCGCATGGGTACGCCCGAGGAAGTTCTGGCCTGGCGCGAAACCTGGATGGAGCGTGCCAAAAAGATTTTCGAACAGTGCGGCCTGGACGCGACGCTCGCCGTGGCGTCCGACCCGTTCTTCGGCCGCGGCGGCAAACTCATGGCGAATAACCAGCGCGACCAGGGCTTGAAATTCGAAGTGTTGGTGCCGATTGCGTCGCCGGAGCCGACGGCCGTCTCGTCTTTCAATTTTCATCAGGAGCACTTCGGCTCAGTGTTTGGCATTCAGTTGCACGATGGATCTGTCGCCAATACTGCTTGTCTGGGATTTGGATTGGAAAGAGTTACGCTGGCGATGTTCCGCGCGCACGGCATCGAGGTTCGCGATTGGCCGAAAGACGTCCGCGGGCGGCTTTGGCCGGAGTCCAATGATGCCTCACTGGAGACGTAATTTATCTTATGGTGAGCCTGCTCAACCTCGACCCGGCGAATTACGCGCCTAGTGCGCTGCACCATCCCGACCGGACGTTCCGCGAAACGAATTGTTACGTCGACATCTGGATTGAATTGCTGCACGCCTGCGGTATCGACGCGGCAAGCGCCATGGCCTTTGCCTGCGTGGTCGATTTTGAAGGCGACCAGTGGACTTTCTTCAAGCCTCCGCCGGATGAAATGGAGCGCCTGTACGGGATCGACGTGCATGAGATGCAACTCTACCGTCCCACGGTCGATCACGTGATCGAACAACTTTCTTCCGGCCGGACCATCATCATCGAAGCCGATTCGTTCTTCATGCCGGATCGAGCCGCGACATCGTATAAGAAGACACACGTAAAGTCTTCGATCGCCATCGAGGCCATTGACTCCGCGCAGCAGCGCTTGCGTTATTTCCACGGTCCTGGCTATTACGAATTGTCGGGCGAGGATTACCGCGGCATCTTTCGCTTGGGACGCGAGTTTTCAGACGATGTACTGCCACCCTATACGGAACTGGTGCGTTTTGATGCCGGTCCGCGCTTGGAGGGAGAAGAACTCCGCCGTGCTGCCTATGAGATGCTCGGGCGGCAACTCCGCCGCCGGCCGCAGCGCAACCCTTGGAACACGTTCGGAGAGCGGCTCTCAAAAGATCTTCCAGAGTTGCTCGCAGGAACCGACACTGGCTATCACGCCTACGCCTTTGCGACGGTTCGACAGTGCGGCGCGGCGTTCGAGACTGCGGGAAGCTTCGTGGAATGGCTGGCTCCTTCGTCTTCCCAAGATGCGAGTACGGCCGCGGCGGCGCTTGGCCGGCAAGTGAGTGGGGCCAAGGCGCTTCTCTTCAGGCTTGCACGGCGGCGGCCTTTTGATCCGGCTCCAGCCATCCGGCAATTGGCCGAAGACTGGGAAATGGGTATGCATGCGCTGGACTGTCTTGCGTTTGGCGCACGCCGCGGGGCCGCATGATTGCGGCGTGTTTCAAACCCTGTGAGGATGTGGCGCTGAGCGTTGCACTGGATGCGGGCTGGGAAGTCGCTTCCACCACTGAACCGCTCGGCCCATCTATGTTGGGCGGCTTGCGGTTTATACCCGCTCAAGTCCCGGGGACCGTCGCTTCCGCGTTACGCGCGCAAAAAGCCTGGCGCATGGGCGATCGCGCCCGGTTCGATGCGTCCGACCACTGGTTCCGTTGCCGTTTCGACGCTCAGCCCGCCGCGTCTGGCGAAGAACTCATGCTGCGGCTAGGCGGGATCGCGACAGTGGCTGAGGTCTGGCTTAACGGCGAAGAGATCCTGAAGAGCAATTCGATGTTCGCCTCGCACGAGGTGAATGTCTCCGCTTTAGTGCGGGAGCGCAATGAGCTTCTGATAGTGTGCCGGTCGCTGGAGGGCGCAATGCGTGAACAGCGGCGGCGCCCGCCGTCGGCGCGCTGGCGGACCCGAGTGGTCGCGGAACAACAGATGCGCTGGTTCCGGACGACGATGCTGGGCCGGGCGCCCGGCTTTGCGCCCGAGCCGGAGCCGGTGGGACCGTGGCGTCCCATCACACTGCTCTACCGCCGGCAGATTGTTATCGAGAACTGGGCGCGGCAGGTTGAACTCGATGGGTCGACGGGCGTGATCGACGTCAATCTTCAGATGCGGAGTCTTCGGGACGGCGCGGTTCCCGTGGCAGGGCGGCTACTGGCTGGAGATTTGGAAACGCCTTTGAGTTTGGAAGCCGATGGTAATGGCCATCGTGGGCACGCGGTTCTTCGCATTCCGAACGCGCAATGCTGGTGGCCCCACACTCATGGCCAGCCGGCTCTCTATTCCCTTCGAGTGGAGCTACAGCTTGCCAACGGGACAGCAGTCACGTTCGAAGACCTTCCGATTGGATTTCGCTCCCTGGATGCTGGTGCGGAACCGGCGGGCGAGAACGGAATTTCGCTAAAGATCAACGGCACGCCCATCTTTTGCCGGGGTGTCGTCTGGACCCCGCCCGATGTGGCGACACTCGCGGCGCCGCCCAATGTTATCCGCGAGCGCTTGCGGCTGCTTCGGGATGGCGGATTCAATCTGATCCGGTTGGCGGGTACCACGGTTTACGAATGCGAGGATTTTCATCGGATCTGCGATGAACTCGGCTTGCTGGTCTGGCAAGACATGATGTTCGCGAACATGGATTATCCTTTTGACGATCCCATCTTCCGCGAGACGGTACGCACGGAAGCGGAGGCTGAGTTAACGCGGCTGGCGCGGCATCCTAGTTCAGCTATCCTCTGCGGGAATTCGGAAATCGAGCAACAAGTAGGGATGCTGGGCCTGGACCCGGGGCTAGGCCGAGGTCCTTTTTTCGGTGAAGAACTTCCAGGCATCGCCGCCAGATGCTGTCCGGGCGTTCCGTACATTCCTTCCGCCCCCTGTGGCGGGGACCTGCCGTTCCGCACGCGCAGTGGCGTCGCAAATTATTTCGGCGTGGGCGCGTATCTGCGGCCGCTTGAAGATGTCCGCCGCGCCGAAGTCCGATTCGCATCGGAGTGTCTCGCGTTCGCGAATGTGCCGGAGCCGGAGATGTTAGATAAAATGGCGATAGCTACTCCCGGAGGAAGCTCGCCAACGCACCCTGCCTGGAAGCGGACCGTACCGCGGGACGCGGGCACGGGCTGGGATTTTGAAGATGTGCGCGACCATTATCTAAAGCTGCTGTACTCTGCCGATCCGGTCGCGCTTCGCTACGCCGACACGCCCCGGTATTGGGAACTATCGCGAATGGTTTCAGGCGAGGTAATGGCTGAAGTCTTCGGCGAGTGGCGCCGCCCGGCGTCTCCCTGCGGCGGTGGAATCATATTGTGGAGCGCCGATCTGGAGCCAGGAGCCGGCTGGGGCATTCTCGATTCTCAGGGCCAGCCTAAAGCGGCCTATTGGTTCTTGAAGCGGGCGCTGGCGCCTTGTGCTGTCTGGACCACCGATGAAGGCCTGAATGGCGTCGATATCCATGTCGCGAACGACGGTTCCGCGCCGGTAGACGCGTGGCTGCGTGTGGCGCTGTACCGGTCAGGAGAGCACCGGGTTGCGGAATCCGGCCGCGCCATCTCGATCCCGCAACATCAAGCGCTGACATTCGGTTTGGAACAGAGTCTTGGGCGTTTTATCGACGCCGCCTACGCTTATCGCTTCGGCCCTCCGGGGCATGACGTGATCGCGGTCAGCCTTCACAAGAACCAAGGCGATCTTCCGTTCGCACAGTCATTTCGTTTTCCGGCGGGACGGACAACTCAACGCGTACCCATTTCCGAAGTGGGCATCGCGGCGCAATCCCGCTTGCTTGCCGATGGAACCGTCGAGGTGCTGGTCAGTTCATCGCGTTTCGCCTGGGGCGTGCGCGTGGCTGCGCCGGGCTTCGTGGCAGATGACGCATATTTCGGCATTGAGCCAGGTGGGGAACGCCGCATCCTACTTAGCGCTCTGCAACCTGGGAAGGCGCCGGCTAACCTCGCGGTGACGGCGATGAATGCAGAGGGCCGCCTTCCGGTTGCCGTGGAGAGGACCGCATGAGCACCGTTCATCGTTGGTTCCAATCCGGCGCTCATACATTGATGGGGCATATCGATCATCCAGAAATAGGATGTGAGAAGTTGGGCGTGCTCATTGTGCCTCCCTTCGGATGGGAGGACGTCTGCTCCTATCGTCCTTTACGCTTCATGGCAAAAGAGCTCGCCGCTAACGGAATCCCCGCGCTCCGTTTTGATTTGCCCGGAACCGGCGATAGCTCAGGCGATGCGCTCGACAAAGGACTATTGGAAGCGTGGATCAAGTCCGTGGACGATGCAGCCGCGGAACTGCGCGCGGCCACGGGCGTGGAGGACGTGGCTGTAATCGGTATCCGCCTGGGGGCCATGCTGGCGTTGAGCGCTGCCGACCGCGGATCTAATCTGCAAGACCTTGTCCTGTGGGGTCCCGCTGCGGGCGGGCGTACGATGCTCCGCGAATTGCGCGCCTTCAGCGGCATGGAACGCATCGACTACGCCAATGGCGACAGCGCGCCGGAGCAGCCGATACCCGGCCTCGAAATTGGAGGTTTTCTGATCGCTCCTGAAACCCAAAGCGCTCTGGAGGCTTTCGGGTTGACAGGTCTTCGTCCGATGCACGGGCGGCGAGTACTCTTGTTGACGCGCGACGAACTCGCTCTGGATGCGAAGTTGACGGGCGCTTTGCGGTCGTCCGGATGCACGGTGGAGGTTCAGACGGGGAGTGGCTACGCCGCCATGATGGGGCTGCCGCACGAAGCGGTTGCACCCGCCGCGACGAGCCGGTTGATCGTTGAGTTCCTTCGCAAAAAAATTCAGCAGAAACGGGAAGCGAAGGAAACGGCAGGTGTCGTGGAAGCTGGTTTGACGGAGGCGCCTAAGGCGCCGCCTGCGACGGCCATCATTAAGGGTGCCGGCGCTGAAATATCGGAAACGGTTTATGCGGTCCGGCACTCGGACAAGACGCTTTTCGGGATCCTTTCGGAGCCCGGGCGGAACGTGCAGCCGGGGGACTTGTGTGTCCTATTCGTGAATGCCGGCGCGGTGCGCCATACAGGACCGAATCGGATGTGGGTAGAGGCAGCCCGGCGCTGGGCGATGCAAGGCGTTCGTTCCCTCCGCCTGGACCTTGCAGGAATTGGCGAAAGCGATGGGGAAAGTACTCTTGGGACCGAGCTTCTGTACCAAGATCGCATGGTGGACCAGATCGAAGGCGCGATGGACTCTCTACGCGAGCGTCTGGGAGTGCGGCGATTCGCCGTTATAGGACTTTGCTCCGGCGCGTTTTGGACGTTCCAGGCGACGGTGCGCAGAGCCGATATTTGCGCGGCAATTCTGCTTAATCCGCGTCTGTTTTTTTGGGATCCTGAAGTGGATCGCCGTAGATTGCTGCGGCGCACTGTGTCAGGATTGAGTGAATGGAAAGACTGGCGCCGGCTGGCTAGCGGCGAGGTGCCAATCGAGCGCATTAAGCAGGTGGCGCGAATCGCGCTGGGCACAATTAGCCCGGCGGACGGGAATCAGCATTTGCAGATCCAACCGGAGGCAATGGCGCGGGCTTGGGCAGCTATCGAGCGAAACCAGAGCCGGGTCACGCTCATCTTTACGGAAGGTGAACCTCTGATTCGCGAGATGGAAGAGGAAGGGCAGATGCCGCCGCAGACCTGCGCCCATGTTCGATGCCTTCGAGTTGGCAACGGCGGGCACACATTCCGGCCGCTGTGGGCGCAAATGTTCGCTCATGAACTCATCGATAGCGAACTCCGTGAAGTCCTACGCGGGAACGCGACGGATTCCACCTATGCGGGGCGGCAGCAGCAATGCGCAGTTACCGAAACATGGCTCTGACAAAAGCAATCTCAGCGGATCCCAGGACCGCTCTTGCCGATCCTGCCAGCACTCCTGCTTTTCCGGGGCAGGATGAAATCAATAGAGCTGTTTATCATTCGCCCGGCGTATACCGTTACTATTTGTCGAATCTGTTGATGCCGGATGAGGTTGCCTGCCTACTCAAGTATCAACCGCATATTTTTCAGAAGGATGTTTTGGACATCGGTGTAGGCGCCGGCCGCACCGCGCATTATCTCGCACCGCTGGCGCGGCGCTACGAAGGCGTGGACTATTCGCCGGTTATGGTCGGGTATATGAAAAAAGCCATGCCGAAGATTAGCGTCCAGCAGGCTGATTTTCGGGATCTGACCATGTTCACCGATGAATCGTTTGACTTCATCCTTGCCACCGATAACGTGATCGACGCGCTTCCACATGAGGGCAGGATGAAGGCGCTGGGCGAGGCCTGCAGAGTGCTTCGGCGGGGCGGCGTGCTGGCTTTTTCGTCCCATAATCTCGACTATAAGAAAGCTTTCGCGGGCCCTCAATTATACGGCTCTTCAAACCCGGTGAGGTTTGCGGCCAATTGCGTCACCTACGTATTAAGCCAGTGGAACCACTTTCGCGTGGCTCCCTCGCGGACAGTTACCCCGGAGTACGCGCTGCTCAACGATCCCGGGCATCGCTATGCCTGCCTCCACTATTACGCTTCAAGATCCACGGTCCGCGCGCAGTTGGCGAGCGTCGGATTGCGGTTGATCGAGGCTTTCAATACCGGCGGCCAAGTCGTGTCCGAAGCTAAAGACGTGAGCGAAACCCCGAGCCTTCTGTATGTGGCCCAGCTAGCGGAACCGGCTTAACAAGAGTTCTTGAAGCGGCGCCGCGAGTTCTTCTTGCACAAACCCCGCGTCAGAGTCCTAGGGCCTTCGAGAACGTCGTTGACCCGGTTGCTCCTTCACGGTAGCGAATCTGCCGTCACCAACAGATCGGGCGTTTCGCGTAGCCCCCACTGCAAGAGGCTGATTGTGAAGGCATTTTCAATGCCTTATCCACAGGCATATACGCCCCTCCCAGCAATGTCCTAAAGCGATCAGCTTAAATCACGCTGGTACATTCGTTTTCAAGATTCAGTCCTTTTCCTGATGGTGCCCCCCATTCGTGCACTCTAAACTTCTAGTTGTTCGGGCAGACGTGGCCTCTTGTTTTTGACGCCATGGAGCTCGTAACGGTTGGTGTGAACGGGATCCTCCCATGGGAGGCGATGGCGAGTAACGAATTACAGAAAGAAGTCGCGCGTATGCTTGCTACGGTTTACCGTATTCGGGATTCTTCAACTCGCTTCGACCCCATTCATCCTGCAACCAGAACTAGGCGTTTCCGATTTTATGATTCCCCGTATGAGAATTTTCGTTCGGACCGCCACAGATAAGTAGCCGGCCGCTCGCGTTGAGCCATTGTTTTTAAGAAATAGGAGTTAATGCATTCATGATTACACGGGCATTTCATCGTAAAACTTATGACCGATCTTCAGATTTGAATGAGTTTGTTAGCGCTTCGAAAATAAGCAATTGCCTCAGGACTCAGAGGAATCGCCTAGTTCGCCCGCTACTGGCACTGATGGTTGTGTCGTTGGGAGCGTCTGCCCAGACTCTCTTGTTCAAGTCCGGCTTTGAGGGCAATACCGCACTCGATGCCATTCCATCCAGCGCGACTGGCGACGATTTTCAGCATTTTTCCGGCTTGGACACCACAACCGGGTTCACCTGGCCAATGAGTTTTTGGAGCGCCTATGCCGTTACGACTGGACTGCATCCGATTGTGAGCGGATCGAATGCGGTTGCTGCATATGTCACCGACGACATAGAGAACGTAGTGGGACACGATGGATCGACGACCAATGCACTCAAGATTGGTTCGAGCGCCCCCGCACCTGGGTTTTGCTGTACCCAAGTCCCGTTTCAGATTTCGCGGCCTATCACCCCAGTGACGGATTTTTATGTCCGCTACTGGACTAAGCTAAATCCGGAGTTTCTAGCCCAAGAGCAGGCCGGCGCAGGAAATTTCTTCCGCACAATGCTGGAGCTAAAAACATTTACGGATTATAGAATCGCCACGTTCATCTACGGCTCTTCAACTAAAGTGCCTTACTGGGCGGTGGTGGTTGATAACGATCCGGAAGGCGCCGGGCCCAGTTGTCCGGCGGGAGCTTGCTGGTCTTCTTACAACTCCAGCGTCCCGGTCCCCACAACACAGTGGATGCTCATGGAATATTATCTGCATCGTAGTACGGGCAACGACGGAAGATTCTTCTGGGCTGTGAACGGGCAGACGCTCGTCGATCACTCGGGACCGACCTATGGCGCGAACACGGAGAACTTCGACTTCCTGGCTTTCCTGAATGTGTATGGAACAAACATGCAACCCGCTTATCAGTGGGTCGATGACATCGAAGTATGGGACCTCCCGCCTTGCGCAGCGCTTCCCTGCGGAGCCGGAACCAACAACGTCACGAACACTCCGACGACGCCCGCCAACGTCTCGGCCGCGGCCGTGTCCTCCAACCAAATCAACGTGGGATGGGCCGCGAGCACCGATGTCATGGGAATCGCGGGCTATCGGATCTACCGTAATGGCGGAGCCGCTCCGATCGCCTCGATCACATCGGGAACTAATTTCCAGGACACTAGCCTGACGGCCGCCACGCGTTACAGCTACACGGTCGCGGCCTATGACAATATGGGCGACACTTCGGCGCTGAGTGCGGCTGCGTCGGCGACGACTCCCTCCACGACGGCTACCACGTGTCCGGCTGCGGTTACTGCGGCGTGGACCGGATGCTACTACACGGATTTAAATCTGACCACGTTGGGGCTAGTTCGAACCGATCCCACCATACTTTTCAATTGGGGATCCGGCTCGCCCGACCCGTCCATTCCGGCAGCGCATTTCTCTGCCCGGTGGAAAGGCATCTTCAGTTTCAATGCGGCGTCCTATACGTTCACCGTTACCGCGGATGACGGATTCCGGCTCTACATTGACGGCGTCAAGGTGATGGACCACTGGGTGGATGAGCCAGCCACGACCTACACGCAGACCCTAGCGGTGACCGGCGGCAATCATGCGGTCACAATGGAATACTACAACGACACCGGCTCCGCAGTAGCGAACTTACAGTGGCAATTGGCGCCAACTGTTGCCGATACTCAGCCGCCGACGGCGCCCTCGAAACTCACTGTCTCGGTTGTCTCTTCCAGTCAAATCAACTTATCGTGGACCGCGAGCACGGACAATGTTGGTGTTGCCGGCTACAAAATCTATCGCAACGGGGGAACCACTCCGATTGCTACCGTCACCTCCGGCACTACTTATAAAAACACCGGTCTGGCGGCCGGCACGAACTACAGCTATACCGTTGCCGCTTACGACGCCGCTGGAAATATCTCGGCGCAAAGTGCACCGGCTTCCGGGATGACGTTGATGCCGTTGGTGCCGTCGTTGGGTCCTAAGCGACATCCCTAGCGGCGGCGTTAGCTTTTCCCAACCGCGGCGGCTAGCCCTTTGTCCGCGGTTGGGGCACCGGCCGATCTCTGCATCAAGAGAACATCGGCGATGCGTTGGCCTGCTTTCCCGTCCCATCTCGGGGGTATCCGGCTTAACGGCTGCGGGCTTCTTAGCACGGAATAGATCACCTCGCGGATGTGTTCCGGGTCTGTGCCGGCCAGAATGTTCGTGCCGATTTCACACGTGACCGGGCGCTCGGTGTTGTTTCTGAGCGTTACGCAAGGGATTCCCAGCACGGTCGTTTCTTCCTGGATTCCACCGCTATCCGTGAGTACCATTCTTGAGTTTGCCACCAGGCCGAGGAAACGGACGTAACTCATCGGCTCGAGGCAGATGAGATTGGCGGGAACCCTCACCTCTTGCAGCCGGCGAATCGTGCGCGGATGAACGGGAAAGGCGACGGGCATGCTGCTGGTTACGGGCTCCAGCGCGTCGAGCAAGCCCTGGAGTGATTCTGGAGAGTCTACATTCGCCGGGCGATGCATCGTCAGGACCGAATATTCGCCGGCTAGGAATGGCGGCGGTAGCGCAAGGGCGCGACCGGCGTCAACGTGGCGGAGGAGCGTGTCGATCATCGTGTTACCGGCGAAAAAAGTGCGCTCCCGGGGAACGCCCTCCCTGGCAAGGTTCACGTTCGCACTCTCTTCGGTGGTGAAGAGCAAGTCCGAAATCGCGTCGGTGCACAGGCGGTTGATCTCCTCCGGCATCGACATGTCCCGTGAACGGAGACCGGCTTCGACGTGGGCCACTCCGATTCCCAGCTTCTTTGCCGTCAGGGCGCACGCAAGAGTTGAATTGACGTCACCGACGACGATCACCCAATGCGGTTTATGCTCCAGACAAAAGCTTTCGAACGCGACCAAGATTCTGGCCGTTTGTTCGGCGTGGGATCCTGAGCCGACGCCTAACTCAACGTCGGGCCGCGGGAGTCCGAGATCCCGGAAGAAATCACCGGACATGGCGGCGTCGTAGTGCTGCCCGGTATGCACCAGAATCATGCTGTGTTCCGACCGGGCGCGTTTGAACGCGTCCAGGATCGGAGCAACCTTCATGAAATTCGGCCGCGCACCCGCGACCATGACAAACTTCACAGGAACTCTCCTCAGTATTTAAATAACTCGATCATCGTTACAATGCGCCATCCGGTTACTCTCACTTCTAAGGCGAATTACCGGCTCCCGGAGTAAAACGGGGACGTTTTGGGGCTAGACCATCAGGCGCATCGGGCGGACCAACTCCGTCGCGGTGCGGCTCTTGCCGCGGTGGCAGCATCCTCTCCGTACCGCTCGTAGGCGATCCGCAGGGAAGCGCAGCGCAAGGGGGCAGGCCCCAGACTTCGAGATCGTCAATCCACTGATAGGCGGGATTCAGATTAACGGAATTGCCGTAAAGATTGGAGAGCATGAGAGCATTCACGTTCTCGTTGTTAACCCCGTAGTTCGCGCCATAGTGGTCGGCAATGGTCTGCCCGTTTACCGCCCAATAGAAGCGCCCGTCGCTGCCCGCGCTGCGGTGCAGATAGAATTCGACGGCAAACCACTGATTGAGCGGAACGGGGATCGAAGTGTTAGAGACGGCCCAATATTCTTTATACGGATAGCTTCCGTTCGGATCGTTGTCGCCATGAGCGAAGAAATAGGGCTGTCCGCTGGAGCTTCCGTAAACGAAGGTAGTGATGCGGTAATCGGTGAAGGTCTTCATTTCCCACAGAACGCGCCAGAAATCGCCGCGATACATTTGCACCTGGCTGAGGAACTCGGGATTCAGCTTGATCCAGTAACGGACGTAGGAATCGATGAGAGGAGTGCGCAGACTGGCGAGCTGAAAACTGTCCTGAGTGCAGCAGGTATTCGGCGAGGGCTTGACGATTTTTTGAAGGAGCGCGTTGGTCGGGTTTCCGTTGGGGCCTAACACGGGCGCAATCGCATTCTGAATGTAGCTATTAAAGTCCTCGGGCGCCGGCTTAAGGTTGCTGGAGGTCACCACGCCCAACAATCCCGACAACGCGGCGCTGGGACTCCAGGCTTTTATCGGAAAGGTAAAACCAGTCGAGTTATCGGTGCCCTGAATGTACTGATACTGGCTGAAGCCTCCCGAAACCGGCGCCAAGCTGACCGCGCTTTCAAAGCCCGACTTGAATAAAAGGGTAGGAGTGGAATCGGCAACGGAGTCCGTTAGCCGGAACTGGTGCGAAATCTCGAGAGCCAAGAAAACCAGCAGGACAAGAAACAGCAGCCATACCGCATTCCCCAGCGCGCGCCGGCGATTCAAGGAGAAAGTGGAGATAAGTTTAGAAGTTCGCTTAAGCGGCGCTTCGGCACGATATCGCTGTTTCATATGCCGACCCTCCAGTTGTGCGCATCGGGATCGCCAACTCCAGCAGCTTTGGCGAGTTGTCCAGCCGCCGTTAGTCGAACGGACAAGGGAATCGAACGCGGAACACCAAGCGCCGCTTGCAGCAGTGTTCGCTTCGCCCTGAGGGCTGTGCCCACCATTTCCGCAAACGCTCCCACGAAGGAGGTGTGCTGATTATCCTGGCCTTCATACACAAGCTCCACGTAATCGCGATCCGGAAGAGGAATTCTTATGATCCAAGAATGCTCCAGATAGGAGAGGTCGGCCACTGGTTCGAGGTACGATTTCGAACAGAGCGTGAGCGCGGCTTGCGTGAATCCGAATTTCACACAGCTTCGCCGCAGAATCTGCCAGCACTCGTCGGTGTTGGCGGCGGCAGCAAAGGCGGCACGGAGTTCGCTCAGTTCAATGTTCGTGCGCAGGGCACCCGTCAAGGAGCCACCCGCGAAGATGCGCCGGAAGGCGCCGAATTCGACATAGTCCAGCCAATGGATTCCGATGCCGGCTCCAGCGCAGAACAAGATTAGAATCAGGCCGGCGAATCCTTCGTTGGTGGTTTGCAGAAAAGATAATGCGCCGCCTATGGCGCAGCAAGCATACAAAGAGAGTACAACGCGACGCGGCGTGAAACCGCGATCCAGAAGCCGGTGATGGATGTGTCTTCGATCGCCGCCGAAGATAGGCTGCCCTCTCAGGAATCGCCGCCCAATCGCCACCGAAGTATCGAGCAAAGGCAGCGCCAGAGCGATCATCGGAGCAGTCATGCCCAGGATGGTGGTCGACTTTTCGCCCCATAGGACCGCATAACAACCGAGCAAAAAGCCAAGAAACAGGCTTCCTCCGTCGCCTAGGAAGATGGAAGCGGGGCTGAAGTTGTATCGCAGGAATCCCAAGAGGCTCGCGGCCAACGGTATGGTGGCAACGATTACGGCGGGATTGTGCAGGGGAATCGCCGATAACAGAATCGCCAGTGTGGTCAGGATGCCGACGCCGCTGGCAAGCCCATCAATACCGTCAATCAGATTAAAGCCGTTCGTGCACACCAGAAGCCACAGCAGCGTTACCGGCACACCGATCAGAGGACTGAACAGATGGCTGTGAATTCCGATAATGCGAACTCCTCCGGAGCAAGCCAGCACCGCTGCAATGAAAACTCCCAGCAGCTTCTGCCAAGGCTTCAGGCCGCGGATGTCATCCAATAAGCCCGTGGCGAGTACGATGAGCGCCGCGACGGGGAGTTCCCAATCAAACGAATAACTCTTGAATGCGGCGGCTGCACCCGAAGACGGCACGGCTAACAGCAATGCAATGGGAGCGAGGTAGGAGATTGCGACCGGCAATCCTCCGGTTCGCGGGACCGACCTGGCGTGGGAATGGCGCGCGCCATCCGGGTGATCCATCAGTCCGTAACGTAGCGAAAGATCACGCAGCAGCGGCGTCACGACCAATGCGGTGACGAACGATACGACGCCCAGCAACAACAACCACTCCCAATTCATCAATCCTCCTTGCTACCTGCCACTAGAGATCCGCCCGCTCCCGCCGTTCAAAGTACAGAGCCACCACATGGCGAACCTCAAGCGGCCACGCGTAGCAGCGGGACTTTCGAATTGTGCACGCCTCCGCGGAGGCTATTGATCCGTCAGGACCCGCTCCCGGGGAACCACCATGGCTTTGAGAACGTCGAGCACGTATAGCGGCAGCACAAGTTGCCGCCGGAGCCGGCTTGGCTGCGTGATCAATCGATAGAGCCACTCGGTGCCGGACTTGGAAAACAATGCTGGAGCACGGTTGACCACGCCACTGATGACGTCGAGGCTACCGCCGATTCCCATACACAAACAGGGCTTTAACGAGGGCAGATTCTCGGCGATCCAGTACTCCTGGCGCGGAGAACCCATCGCCACAAACAGCAGATCCGCGCCGCTCTGGTTGATCTTGTCAACAACCGGCGCGGGATCGTCAAAAAAACCATGGTGAGCTCCTGCGATTTTCAACCCGGGATGCCCGGCCAGGAGCTTGCGGCACGCTTCGGCGTTCGATTCCTCTGACGCACCCAACAGGAAAATCCGCCAGCCCTCCTGCGCCGAAGCCCCGACCAGCCGCATGAAAAGCTCTATGCCGGTGCAGCGCGGCAACCGGCGGCGCTCGAGCAAGAGAGACGCGAGTGCGACGCCGATCCCGTCACAAATTTTTACATCTGCCCGGTCGAGCGCGTTTTTCAACCTCGCATCGCGGGCCGACCGGTAAACTTTTTCAGGATTGATGGCGATGCAGAAGGTGCGGCGATTCATCCGAATCCGTTGTCCGATCGTTTCGATGGCATGATCGTAGGACTGGAATCCATTCAATTGGACTCCAAGCACCGCAAATGGCTCTGTTAGCGTGTCGATCATGATCTCTCTTCTTTACTTGCCAGGCAGGAAAATTGCACTGAAGCTCCCTCGTACCGATTCATTCAGGCGGGCACAGCTTGGTTCGTGTCTTCGCGGCGGGTGTCCATTGCCGGCCACTCGTTCATCCAGTAATGGAGACTCAGCAGGAGGAAAATGTGGCGTTCGCGGTTTAGGCCGGATGCATGTTCGTTCAGCGTTCGTTCTACTTCTTTGAGATCGATCCACGAGGAGAGTGGAGATCCGCGCTCGAGGAGAATCTCCCGGATTTCGTGGTGCTTGCTGAACCAGCTCCCGGTGGGCGACAAAAATCCCTTCTTCTTCCGCCGGACGATGGATGCAGGCAGGACCCGCCCGGCAAATCGCTTGTGCAGGCGCTTTCCCGCAAACATCCCCAGGTGGAAGCCGCAGGGGAGCGCTTCCACAAAGCGGACCAAGTCGAGATCCAGCAACGGAACCCGGCACTCTATGGAATGCCGCATCGTGATTTTGTCCGTGTACAGCAGCAAGTCGTCGGCAAGATTCATGCGGAGGTCCGTACTCATCATTCGCTGCGCGCTGTGGGGCTGATTCATACATCCCAAGAGATCGAAAGTGTATGCGATGCGTTCGCGCGCGAGCGCGGGATCGTGCCCGGTGAGGCGCTGGATCTGATCGGCCGTGAACACACCGTGGGCAGCTTCGAACCGGCGAACGTCGTCGGGCTCCGCCATGGCGTCCAGGCCCCGGAGCAGGGCATCGTTGCGCAGCCCGGCGCTTCTGGCCCCAGTTCGTAACCACGATGCGACTCCGGAAGGCACGAACCGCCGCAACAGTTCCATGCGATACCGCCGGTAGCCGCCCATCGCTTCATCCGCGCCCTGGCCCGACATCACCACCTTCACGTGCTTGGAAACCAGCTCGGAGAGATAGAACATCGGCACTACCGACGTGGTGGCAATCGGTTCCTCGACGGTCGAGACGATGCGCGGCAATATGTCCAGGAATTGCGGAAAGCCGATGCGCACATCATGATGTTCGAGTCCGATGATCTCCGCAGTTTCGCGAGCCTCAGCAGTCTCGTCGGCTCCGGCGCGCTCAGAGAATCCCACGGTGAACGATTTCACCCGATAGGGGGCGTGCTTCTGCGCGAATCGGGCGACCAGGGCCGAGTCGATGCCACCGCTAAGCAGGATTCCGACTTCCACATCGGACAACAATTGCCGCTGGATCGCCTGCTCCAGCAAGAATCCATAGCGTTCTTCGGCGTCGGCTTCGGTAATCGTTTCCATCCCGGCCGGGGAAGCTGCAACGTACGGATATTCCCGCAATTGGACATTGCTCTCACTCAGATCGATCTCTACAACATGGCCGGGCCTGACCTTCCGTATGTTTTTGAATAACGTATCGGGCGCCGGGAGGTATCGAAGCCGCAATAATTCGCTTAGGCGGGAAACATCGATAGAGTCGTCGACCAAGGTGCGGATTAAACGAAGCTCCGACGAAAAAATCAGCGAACGCGAGTCCGACCAGTAGTACAGGGGCTTGACGCCAAACGGATCGCGAGCGAGGAACAACTTGCGATTCGGGGCATCTAGAAAGCCGAAAGAAAAGATTCCGTTGAACTGCTGCACGGAATCGATGCCATGCCGCGCCAGGTGATTGAGAATGGTCTCAGTGTCGGAATGCCCACGGTAGCGTACCTGCGAATTGTCCCGAAGATCGAAGTGATTGTAGATTTCTCCGTTGAAAACGATGGCTTGCTGACCAGCCTCACTCCACATGGGCTGATGTCCCGCCTGAGACAAGTCCAGAATGGAAAGCCTTTGATGCCCGAGCGCGACTGCGTGCCGGCCAACCGTCAACCGGGCCATGCCAGCGTCGTCCGGACCACGATGACGCATGAGGTCCAGAACGGACTGGTCAAACGGAAGGTTTAAGGTACCTAAAATCCCGCACATAATTTTTTAAGCCGCTAGATCATTTGCGATGCGGCATGCAGAAACGGCATCACAGCCCAGCGCAAGGTGTTCCGATTCCTAAGAGTTCCCGTCAAGTCAATATGCGAATAGACTTCGGTGCCGCGGCAGAAATTGGCGCGTATCGAATCGAGGAGTGGCACGGCGAGATCCCGATCGCCCAGCAGAACGGCCAGATTCAAAACTTCCGCATTATCGTAAAGATCGAATCGGACGACTCCCGGCTTGTTGGTCAGGGAGAAGCGCCGGAAAAGTCGCCGCCTCTCATCGAAGAAGGCCTTCTTGACGTAGGCGTAGCCGGCCGCGATCAGATCTTCAGAACCGGGGAGCGGCACGATCCGATTGGTCTTAAACACATTCTTCAGGACCATGCAGGAATGGAAGCAATCGATGAAGGAGCGGCCCTGCGGCGAATACAGCCAGGAGCCGTCCGGCCGTTGCGCCTTTTGAACGTACCTGTACAGCTTTTCGATTTTCCCGGTAATCCGCTCCGTTAGATTCCTGGATACATAGGGGAGCGTTAACGCGAGCGCGTACATGGTGTAGGTTACTGCGTTGATCACGATGCGATCCTTGAAAGGTCCGTATGAGGTGGCCACTGAATCGCGATCTTCGGTCATGATTTGGATGTCCCGGTCAAAGAACTCGAAGATACCTTCAACCGTGGAGGAGAACCGCTCGTCTCCAGTCACAACCGTGTAGCGGACCAGCGCCTCCAGACCATACGGGGTCATCGTCGACAACGGCGTGTTGGCGCCGTACACGACCGCCGGACCGGCGCCATAGGGAAAGCCGAGTCCCCAACAGCAGCTACCGTATCCGGAGCAACTGTGTTCCACTAGCCAATCCAAGTGACGGACTGCGCTTGCGAGCAGGTGCTGCTCACCCCCTTTTGCATAGCGATTCAGGAGGCACAGTGCGGCGGTTGCGCGCACGATGGGATATTCCTGCCGGCGGTAGCCCATCCGCAGTCCGTTGTTCAGGAACGTGTCGAAAACCGTAAGTGTGGCGGCCGGCGCCAATCCCGCCCAGGGCCGTCGATTGTAAAGCTGCTTCACCTGGAATCCGAAGGGAGTCTTCCAGACGTCGTACGGATCGTAAGTGGACAAGTCAGCCCCGGTGCAGAAGCGCTCAATGAGCGGATCCAGCCAGGAGCTGGTACACGCTTTGAAGTTCGGCGGCGATTCGAGCAGCTGAGAAATGTTTTGCGGCATATCTTCGGTTGAAAGCACCCATACGGCGGCACAGCGCCGGCTCCTCCATCAGCCGGCCGAGGAGCGAAGAGAGGACAAGCGGATCGTGGCTCTCGGTGCTGAAACCCATCTTGCCGTTCTCGAAAAAGTCGCGCAGGCCCCCGACCGCGCAGGTCACAACTGGCAATCCATAGGTCATCGCTTCGAGAACTGAGATGGGCAGTCCCTCGGTATACGAGGGAAACAGGTAGGCGTCCGCCGAACGGAATGAGGCGAACTTCGCCGATCCAGCGACGTGGCCCACGAAGAAAACGTCGACCAGATTTAGAGAACCCGCGTAGCGTTTTGCGGCTTCCAATTCCCCCCCGTCGCCGGCCACCGTCAGCGAGACGAACGGGTGCTCTGCCTTCAGAAGCGCGTAAGCATTCAGCGCATCGTAAATTCCCTTCGACGTCTCGACTCTCGCCAAGAACAGAATATTGAAGCGTCCCCGATCTATGCCGGCATGGGCGCGTCTTGTCATGCGTTTTGCTTCTACGAGCAGTTGATCGTCCACGGGCGCGGCGTGCACGAATACGGTTTTCTTGTATCCAGCGACGCGCAGCCGATCCCGGAATTCGTTGCCCAAAACGATAAACGCGTCGGCAGACCCGTACACGGCGCCGAACAGGGTCCGGAAGCGCTTTTCGATGAGTTGTTCGCACTGATGATCCCAGCCGTGCGTGAAGACGATCACCGTTTTCCGAAACAGTTTTGCAATCAGCAGAAGCAGGCCGTCGCGGATCAGAGCCTTGGAGCCAAGGGAGGGATTCAGATGTACGATCTTATATTTCCCTCCTTTCAGCGCGCGCGCAAACCGCCCACAGTCTTGCACTAGACGAATCAAGACTTCCGGTAGGGATTCGTGGTCGGAACGGGCGCCGACTGTTAAATACTCGACATCGCATTGCAGATGGGGGCGCACCACGCGAAGGTATTGCGCCACGCCACCCGGTTTGGTGAGAAGCGGCGTAGTCACCAATACACGCATGGATCGGTCTCTTGTTCGTTCAATTTCCATTGCTTGGTTCCGCTCGAAGGACAGGATGCCCATCTGAAACGGCCGTTAAAGCGAAATCGCCTTCGACGCGCGAGATTCGCAGTAAAGCCCCGATCTCGTTTGAAAATCTATCCGATTAAGGTTCATGTGTGAGCAAAGTCTGGGCCGGCGCCGTCGCGCTGCGAACGAAAGCCGGCCGGAACTGCAGCGGTTCCTGCGCACAGGCCAACACGGAGGTGATGGCCAGGAGATAAAACGTCATGACGTCCGGCAGAAACAACTGGCCCGTAAAGAAGGCCTGACAACCCAAGACCAATAGGATGGCCACGGCAACCGCGAATTCCGGCGATGCAGGTCTGGAGCCTCGAATCTGAACTACGAGTCCCGCAAACATCAAAACCAGAACAATGACGCCGAGTACACCACCAACCACCAGCATGTCCAGCAAATCGTTGTGAGTATGTATGGCTATTCCCAACGAGGCGTAGACCATGTCGAGCATACCTTGGAAGCCGCGCCCGAACAATTTTTGGACAATGCTTCCGTTCACGAAACTTTGAGCGGCGGCGTTCCACAGCAGCAGCCGTCCCGATCCGGCGTTGGCCGGATCGCTAATATCCGCCCAGCGCGTCGCCAGATCCGAGGTTCCGATGATCGAGCCAAGGACCAGTGCGCCGCACACGGATGCGAACACGAGCCGTGACGCCCACGAAGCCCGCATGCTGAATCGGGAACTCAGGCTCCACGCGAACAACCAAAAGAGCGCGGCGCACATCGCAACCAGGCCCGACCGGGCATAGGTAAGAAATGAAGCGCCCATGCAGAACAATGCCACCAGAATAGAAACCCAAGTACGGCGGCGGGCGCCCAGATAGGCGATGACTAAAGCGCCGGCGGCCAGACTGCCGGCGATGCCTTTGGCGCTTACGAACCATCCCGCGGAAGCCTCGACGCCAGCTTCGCTGTAAACAGCCTCAAGGGTGCCGGTGAGGTATCCGTAATACACGGAGGCAGCCGTGATCAGCGCACCGATGACCAGGCCTTTGGCAACGATCATGGCGCTGCGCGCATCTGTGATCGCCTGGACCGCTACATACCAAATGATCAGCCAATACGCGACTTGCGCGTAGGCGATGATATTGCTTATCTCCAGGCCGCCTGAAAGAACGTCACTTATCGCGATCACGGCCACGCCAACGCCGATCAGCAGCATCAAGCGGGAGACCATGCGGGGCACGACCCCGCGGTTTGGAGGAAGCGCGACGGCGAGCCATAGAACCACTACGAGAACAACGCCGCGCGTCGCCTGCAGCAGGCTAAAGGGGCCTACCGTGAGCTCGTAAGCGGTGCTGATCTGATTGAGGATCGGATCGACAATCGCCAGCATCGCCAGCAGAAGAACTCCGTAGCGGCCAATCCCACGCGGCGTGTCCGGCGTCCGCGCGATTGCTTGACTCGCCAGGAGCTGTCGTAGCTGAACGTTGTTTACCAAGGTATTCTGACGCCCTATTCCACGGGCAACGTTGCCTTCGATGCAACAACCTGTGATCTCTTTGCGCTGGAAAGTTGTCCCCAGAGCACAAACCTTGAGAGCCGCAACTTAGACATCGCTTCCCTCAGATACAAGCGATCGCTTGCCGAGAGAGCTCCGAACCAGCCTGAAACGCACCAGACAATGCAGAAAACAGCCAACGCCAAGGCCCACGCGGCCAGCGACACCGGCGGCACCGCACGCAGGACGATGGTTATGACTCCAAGCGGTATGGAACAAGCGAGCACAGGCAGGAGCGATGCCCGCGCTACTGAAAAGAGGCTCGCGCCCAGGGAATGCAGGCACTCGCGCCAGATCCACGGCGCAATCATCAGGCTGCCCACCAGCGTTCCGAGCAAAACTCCCTTGGGCCCCATCAGACGTCCCAGCGCCAGGGACAAGCCAATTTTCAGGCAACCTTCAAGGAGGCAAAGGCGGGACAAAACTTTCGCATGGCCGATGGCTAGAAGAAACTGAATCTGGACGTTCTCCAGAACCGACCAAGGCACCAGAATCGCCAGGAACAAGCTGACCGAATCTCCCGCGTACCGGGCGGGCCCGACCCAAATGCCAATCATCACCCGATTGAAACCCAGGATTCCCAGACTGAGCCCGAACGCGAGAAGCAAGCTGTACCGGCAGATGCGGTAGTATGCACTGCGGGCCCCCTCCGAATCCCCTCTGGCGAGGAGCTCGTTCAAGCCGGGAACCGAGTTGTTCATCAGCCGCAGCAGGAGAGCCCAGGCTTGCTGGGCCGGAACGACGGTAGCGAAGTAGGCCGCGGCCACCGCCGGACCATACAGGTACGAAACGAAGATGCTGTCGGAGTAGAACGTCAAATAGTACAAGAAATTCAGCAGCAGCACGTGCCCGGAGAACGAGAGCATCTCTTTCAGCAAGCGCGCATCGGGCTCCACAGATTGCTTGACGCCGCCCATTTCGGTGCGCAGGTATGCCCGCCGTTGGAGGATGAGAGTAGCGGCCTCGCCCAGAATATTGCCGGCGATCAAACCGAGCAAACCTCCTCCGGCGCTCACCAAAATAATGGAAGCCGCAATCCGGCAAGCGTTCCCAAGCGTGATTAACAGGTTTAGCGTCGCCAGCCTTTGACAGCCAATCAAGCCCAGCGGGTAAGCCATGAGCGGAATGCGTACCGCGCTCCAAATCGCGATCGCCAGGAACGCAATCTGAGCTTGCCGGGCCAGCGGGCCATGCAGCGACAAGAGCCGTGGCGCTTGGGTGGCCAGGAATCCCGCCACCACCGCATACGCCAAGCACATGTACACGTAAAACTTGCGGGCTGCGTTCAGCGCGTGTGTGAATGCGACGCCACCATCCTCATGACCGAATGCCCGCGCCAAGAACCGGCTCCCGGCCACTCCGAACCCGAGATCCATCAGGCTCATCATGACCAGAATTTGCGACAACGCCGCGTAGGCTCCGAGGGCCTCCTGGCCTGCGCGGTGAACCACTATGGGGACCAGCAGCAACTGGAGCAGTGCAAGAGTCGAGAGTTGGACCAGGCTGGTCAGGAAACCAGCGGCGGCCCGGTCCGTGCGGGTGCTCATGAATGGCTTCCCTTAGATGGATTCGCGAATATCATTTTTAAGCGGTTAGACTCCAGGAACCGTACCCCCGCTTGGCGGCTGCTCGGGGACCCGGCGTGCGAATCTCCCGGAGCCGCGCAGAATTCGCGCCACCGCATTTTGCGCCGCGTTCAGGGGATCCGCCACCGGCCTCCACACCCCCACCATGCTACAAATGGCCTGCGGGAAGGACACCTCGTCGCCAGTCACGAACCGGGGCACAAGATAACAATCCGAGCCGCGAGTGATGAACGCATTGCTGGTTGTTGCGGCTAGTTTGTAGCCGGAATCTATGAGGAAGCGCCTCTCGCGGCCATCATACTTGCCCTCCGGATAGGCAAAGCAGTTTACCGTCTTGCCGATCCACGACTCCAACGCCCGTTTGCAATCGACGACCTCGAAACGCACGCGTTCGTCCGCGCAATACGGCATCACCGGGTGGCTGACGGAATGCGCGCCAATGGTTACCTCGGGCCAGGCGGCGATCTTCACCAGATCCTCCACCGTGATGGCGTCTCGGGAATCGAGTGGATCCGACGCGGATCTCTGGCGAGCCTGACTGGGAGAGAAGCTGGGATGTGTAGGATCGGATAGCCAGGGGAGCCTGCCGTCACCTTCAAGCACGCCAGACGGAATAAAGAGCGTAATCGGAATGTGGTGCCTCTGGACCAGCGGCAGGATCTCCGCAAGCTCTTTCCATCCATCATCGAAAGACAGCCACACAGCTCCTTTGGGGACAGGCTTTCCACGATGCAGGTATTCGACGACGTCGTCCGCCGTGACGAAGGTGTAGCCATTCTTTATTAGCCACGCGATGCAGCGCAAAAACAATCGCTGGTTCGGCTTGTGGAAGGAGATTGCCGAAATTCTTTCGTGGCTAAACGCCTCTCTCCGCGCGCGTCGCACCCGCCCAGATGCTATGAGGAGCAGCGCCAGCCCGATTCCGATGTAGTAATGCACTAAACAACGCAACCTGAAGATCACCAGCCGCGCTCCTCCGACTGAAGTCTGCGATTCATCTAGCCAGTACCCGGGTTTCCAAGGGACGCAGTTCGATTCGCAACGCGCGAACGGAAACCAGTCCTATCCAAATCCAAAGGAATGGCACGAGCGGCCTGAATTGCCTCTCGTAGGCGCTGATCAGGGTGGAGCCGCCGAATGCGATCAGCGCGAAGGCGAACAGAAGCCACATTTCAAGCGGCATGGCTTGCGGCCGCAAGAACGCGGGGATCAGACTCACCAGGAACAGCACCACGACAAACATGTTCGGAGCGAGATAGAAATACGTTGTCAGACTCTGCGGACCAAATGAGAAAGGATACGAAAATAGCAGGCGGCCAACATTCGCCGCCCAGTTGCGCGCGTATTCTTTCGGATGGCTCTTGATGTTCCGGATGGCTTCCTTTTTGAACGCGTCGTCCCGCTGCACGTCGGTCATGCCCTCCAGGCTCGCGAAGAACTCTCGATGCGGCGCCAGCTCCGGCCGGTCCATCACCTGTTTACTGGAGTACCAACTGCCATACTCGCCGGGATAAGGCGAGGACATCCAATAGAGGGAGGTTCCGCCGGAAGTGCCCCAGTAGAAGACCTTGCCGGTCGCGGAATACATGTAAAACAAGTACGGAACGCACCACAGCAGGGCGAGGAGGAAGACTCCGAGAGTCACTCGAACCGCATATGCCCGCTGGCAAATCCGCCACGCCAACAGAAACACCAGAATCGCGGCAATGACATACCCGAAGAAGACCTTGGTCAAGGCCAAGTACGCGAGATACAGCGAAGCTGCAAACAAATGCAGCCGCAAACGGCGATTTTCTTTTTCCTGAAATAATGCGCACACATGAAACATAAAGCCGCACACCAGGAAAATGGCGATGCACTCGGTGTTCAAGGATGGCAGACCCTGCAGGAACGGTGGACTCAAACCCAGGCACAATGTGACGGCAAGCCAAGTTGCCCCATCCGTGTATCGCTTGACCACCGCGCCGACATAGGCGAGGGCCCCTATCAGAAAGAAAACGTTGAGAAGCTTAGCAGCCAGCCACGGCCATCCGAAAAGCGCGAAAGGCGCGAGCACCAGCGGATATCCCGGGCCCCACCAATATCGCAAGTCCTGAGCGCCCCACCAGAGCCGCAAATCCTGGGACGGCGGAACGTGCGCGATTCGGAGAGCATAGGCGACATAACCGCCCTCATCTCCGCCGTCGAACGCGGGGGAAGATCCGACCAACACGATCGCGACATAGGCTACCAGCAACGACAGGAGAATTGCGCTCTGCCGGGGGACGAAGCTGGCAATCGGCCGGCTACTCGTGGATGTTCGTGTATAGGTCGCAGATGGAACCATGCAGAATTTGGATCGTTCGTTTTCGGTGGGCCTAGAACTTTCCCTGTTCCGGGACGGCCGGAGGAAGTAGTTCGATTCGCAATACACGAACGGAAACTAACGCCGCCCAGACACAGAGAATCTCTACCAGTGGCCTGAATTGCTTGTCGTACCCGCTGATCAGTGTGCTGCCGGCGAATGCGATCAAGGCGAAAGCGAGCAGGAACCATAATTCCAGGGGCATGGCCTGCGGCAGCAGAAGCGCGGGAATCAGACTCACCAGGAAGAGCACCACGATAAACATGTTTGGAACAAGATAGAAATATGTCGCCAGACTCTGCGCACTAAATGAGAGGGGATATGAAAATAGAAGGCGTCCAACATTCGCCGCCCAGTTGCGAACGTATTCTTTCGGATGGCTCTTGATGTTGCGCATGGCCTGCCTTCTGAACGCGTCGTCTTGCTGCACGTCCGTCAAGCCTTCCAGGCTCGCGAAGAACTCACGATGCGGCGCCAGCTCTGGCCGGTCTCTCACCTCATTATTGGAATACCAACTGCCGTTCTCGCCTGGATACGGCGTCGATATCCAATAGAGAGCGCTCCCACCGGAAGTGCCCCAGTAGAAGATCTTGCCGGTCGCCGAGTACATATAACAGAGGTACGGGGCACACCACAGCAGTGCGAGCAGGAAGACTCCAAGTGCAGTCCGGACCGCGTACGTCCGCTGGCAAATTCGCCAACCAATAAGAGCGCGAGAATTGCGCCGATGACGTACCCGAAGAAGATCTGGGTCAATGCCAAGTAGGCAAGGTACAGTGAAGCCCCGATCAGATGCGGCCGCAAAGGGCGGTTGTCCTGAAATAGCGCGCAGAAGTGAAACATGAAGCCGCACACCAGGAGTACCATCAGGCTCTCCGGGCCGAGTGCCGGCAGCGCCCGTAAAAATGCCGGATACAATCCCAGGCACAGCGTGACAACCAACCAGATTGACCCGTTCGTATACCGCTTGACTACCACGCCAACATAGGCGATGGCCACCGTGAGAAAGAGGGCGTTGAGGAGCTTCGCAGCCAGCCAAGGCCAGCCCATAAGCGCGAAAGGCGCCAGAATCAACGGATATCCCGGTCCCCACCAATGCTGAGGATCTTGCGCTCCCCACCAGAGCCGCAGATCCAACGACTGTGGCACATGCGCAATCCGCATGGCATAGGCGACATAGCCGGCCTCGTCTCCGTCCTTGAACGCCGCGGAGGAACCGATCAACACGATCGCCACATAGATCGCCAGCAGGGCCAGGAGAGTCACGCTTTGGCGCGACGCCAAGCTCTTCAGCGGCGACTTACTCGCGGACGTTCGTATATAAGTCCCGGTTGAAAACATATCAAAGAGCTATTACTGGATTCACCAGGTGCGCCTTCAGGATCAGAGTTCTCGCGGGCGGCTCGGACGATTGTAGCGGCGGTAGTGTTCACCATAAGCCTTGTGTTCGCCCTTGTTGATTCTCCAGTCGTTGAGAATCGTTCCGAGAATTGGAATGTCGTCCTGTACAAAGCGCATGCAGGTAGCCTTCAGGTCATTCCGGTCGGTCCTGTTGGCTCGCACCACGACGATCACGCCATCTGAAATCTTACCGAGCACCCGGCTTTCGGGATATAGCTCCACCGGTGGAGTATCGATCAGGATCAGATCGAATTCCGACCGAACACGTTGCAGAAGCAGCGCCAGATTCTGTGAATAGAGCAGTTTTTGGAATCCGTCTACAAGCGGCCCACTAGGCAAGACCCAGAGGTTCGGCACTCTGGTTTTCCGGGCGATTCCTTTGAGGGCCGGTGAAGCTGCCATATCGGAGAGTTGCAGGACATCTGAAAGCCCTACTTGGCCGGAAACGCCGAAGTACTCGTGCAGGGTTGGCCGGCGCAGATCCGCATCGATGAGAAGCACACGGCGCTCGGTTTCTGCTAGAGCGATGCCCAGGTTAGTCAGGACAGTGGTTTTCCCCTCGCAGGGTTCCTTGCTGGTGACCACCAAGACGCGCCCCCGGACTGTCCGGCCGGAACGGACGGGAAGCAGAAAAGGATCGAGGCCAGGGTCGTACGGAAGGATTCGCTGAGCAGCGACCCCTCCTGTTGCCAAGTCACCAGCGCGAGATTGTTACTCGGATTCTTGCCGCTGAGTGCCGGCCAAGCACCAGCCAATTCACGATCATCCCGAGCGGATGGGATGGTTCCCAAAAGCGGGATGTTCAGCAGGGTCGCATCGCCAGGGGTGCTTACGCGGCTCGCCGGCTCGCGGTAGAGCACGAGGCCCACGCCTCCGAAACCACCTAAAGCCAAACCCAGCGCGGAATACATAGGGAGGTTCGGCGAGTACGGGCTCTCGGGAGCTCGCGCCGGATCCATCACGTGAACATTCGTTGCGCGCATTGCGGAGGCCATGCCAGCCTCCTTGACCTTTTGCAGCATCGATTCGTAAAGCTGTTGGTTGGCGTCAGCTTCGTGCTTCAGAAGGTCGTAGCGGTTCTCTTTTTCGTTGATCTGCTGGGCCTCCCGAAGATCGGAGGCGTTCTTGTCGTGCAGAGCCCGCTCAAGCCGGACCGACGCATCGTATTCGTTGCGGAGCCTCTCAATCAGCGACAGGCGCTCCTTGGTGATGGCTGATTCGAGGCTTGCGGCTTGCGCTTCCAGTTGCGCGACTTTGTAGTAAGCGGGGGTGTAGATCGCTTTTAGATCCGCCAACTGGCGGCGCAGGCCCTGGAGATCGGTTTGGTATTGACGGAGGGGGCCCGTCACCACTAGGTCCGGCAGACTCTCTGTGTCGCTCGACACCGCTGCTTCATAGCGCGCGAGTTTGGTTGCGCGGTCGGTTTCAGCTTTGCTCAGCGCATCCTGAATTTGCCGTATCTTGTCTTCGGCAAGAGTGCTGTGGTTCCCCGCAAAAACCAATCCGGAGGATCGGGCGAAATCTTGAAGGGCACGGTTGCCGGACTCGACTTTATACTTCAAGTCCGCCGTTTGTTTGCTGAGCCACGCGGACGTATCCTGCGCCAACTGCCAGCGCGCCTCCTGGTTCAACGCGATGAACTCGGCCGCGACAGTGTTTGCGCCCAGTGCGGCGCCTTCCGCATCCGTTGCCTCGTACTGCACTTCAACAACCTGGGTTTGCGGGGTGGCGCGAACCTTCATAACGCGCTGAACGGCGTCGATAATCTCCTGTTCAGGAGATTGATGCTTACGCCACAACACTTCCCACCGCTTGCCGGCCGCGGGGCCTGGGTCCGTCGAGCTTGACTTGGGTTTAATTCCGAGCTTGCGCGCGACGCGGAGAGCCAGCGTTTCGCTCTCCAGCAGCTTCACCTGGTTCCGGATGTAGCTCTCGGGAGGACCATTGGGGAACATCGGCGGAAGTTGCCGCAAATCGCGAAGGAACGAATCGTCGTATCCATCGAGCTGTATCGAAGTGCTGGCGCGGTACATCGGCGTACTCGCGAGCGTGATCATGACGCCGGCCAGCGCCCCCAGAACTGCGACGCCTGCGATCGTCAACTTGCGACGGAGCAGAATGTCAATCCAGCGGTTTCGACCCGGAGGTTCGTGGCCGTATACTCCGGTGTCGGGCATCTGATACACCGGGATCGTAGTTGCAAGACTCGCCGCGGGAGGGATCCGGGTAAGCATCTTGGAGCCGTCTTCATGGTCGGCTGCGCAAGGCGGTCCCGAGGCCCCGTTGGTTTTCATATCGTCATTTCCCATAAGACTTCAGCTTCCGATCATGCTGTCCTGCCGAAATGTAGAACACTTCGGGCATCAAAATCGCCGGGGCATCAAAATCGCCCGTAGACTAATAGTCCGCTGGTAACGGAGAGCATCGAGTCTACAACCTTCAGGCCGGCACTTCTCGCTTTGTTGTTGGGCACAAACAGGACATCGCCGGGCAGCATCGCAATGTCCTCATCCTTACCCGCAAGGAGCTTCGCCAAATTCACTGGGATTTCCTTATGGCTGGTGGCGCCATCCTGCCGTAGAATTCTCGCCTTGCTGGCCGTCGCCGTAGGCTGCAGGCCCTCTGCCAACGATAGAGCATGAAGAACCGACAGGGATTCTTTCTGGGAGAGCGTGAAGCCTCCGGGCCGGCGGACATCGCCTACAACGTAAATCAGTTCGGCCCGTGGCACGGAAATAACATCAAACGGACGGATCTCGATGTTCTCGGCGGGAGTCTTCCCGTTGACCAGCCGGTTCAGGTCTATTTCCGCGACGGTGTACTCGTGAGTCTCGTCCTCGGCCGCTCCAAGCAAAGGGATTGGCCCCCACTCACGGCGTCTCGTCAACTTGAGAGTGTGCCCGGCATCTGGCTCCAGCCCGCCGGCCAGCGAGATCAGTTCGAGCAGCGTCTTGGTTCCTTCCAACTGCTGCACCCCGGGCTTGTTCACTGCGCCAATTACCGAGACCGGCTGGCTGCGCGGTTGGTCTATACGCACCAGCACGAGAGGGTCGATAACATAGGTGCTCAGACGCTTCTTCAGATCCTCTTCAAGCTGCTTCACGCTCAAACCCGCTGCTTGCACGCGCCCGATGAGCGGAAGGGTAATCTGGCCGTCGGTATCGATACGGATCGGAGTGTCGCCAAATTCGGCCAGATTGATGCATTTTACGTTGATGGAATCGTTTACTCCGAGCCGGTAAGACTCGGAATCCCCGTCCGTGCGGGGCGCAATGGCCGCTGGCGTTTGCGGCACAACCGTAGTCGTGGGCGTAACCCGCTGCTGAGCCGCTGCTGCGCCGATCGACGCTAAAAGAATCAGCCCGCCAGGGATCAATGCCATTCGAAGAGAAGAAAAGCATGTGTCCCGCTTCCCTCGCAACCTGCTAGGCCTCATTTTCAATCACCCCTCTGCCGATTTCGGTGGTTCGCGTAACCGTTGCCGGAGCCGCTCAACGGCGCTCCTTGCGCTCGCATACCCTCTGAAATCAATGATGCAGAATCTACTTCCACAAGGACTGACCGCTGTAGCAACGTCGCGGACAAGACTATCCGCGGTTCACCCCGAACCGAGACAATGATGCCTTCTACCCCATGCAAGGGACCTTCGCAGATTCGAACCCTGTTGCCAGATTGAAGGAAAGGAACGGTTTTCGCCGACAGAGCCCTCTCTAGCGTCTTCCGCAGCGAAGCAATTTCTATGGAATCAACTGGAGTAGGATTGGGCCCGACGCCCAAGATTCTGGTCACTCCGGGGGTGATCATAATCGGCAACCGCTTGAACAAGTCAAAGTGCGAAAACACATAGCCCGGAAAGAGCGGCAACTCGACGTCTCTCAATCGTTTCGCGTCCCGGTTCCGGTGTTTGTACAAAGGCACGAACGTTTCAAAGCCTTTAGTATCCAGGACATGCGCCACGCTTTTTTCGTGCCGGGGTTTCACTGCGATTGCAAACCATTCCCGCCGCTCGGCGCCGTTTTCCCCGTCGATGTCATTGACGAGCGATAGGTTCCGGCGACCTTCGCCGGAGGCGGTATCAATTTCGGTTTTCGAGCTGGAGCAGGCCATTAAGACAGTGCTACCGCAGTCTCACGTACTTTTGCTTATTACTAAACTGCGCTTTGTAGGTTGTTGAGCAAATGATCTGCCAAGCTGAAGCTTCACGAAGCTGGGGAAGTATTATATTGAAAATAAAAGGGTTGTTTGGATTGGTGCGATCACGAGGGATTTGACGGTCGAACACGGAAGAGTAGTTAGGGTAATGATAGTAGTAGTCCGCCACCCCGGAGTGGTTAAGCACAATACCTTAGAATTTTACGGTGATGGTGGTTCGTTATCGCGTAGAGATTCGGCAACACGCCGCGGCGTCCCCCGCTGGGAGAGCCCAGTTAAGGCTGATTGTTGCAGCGATCGAGTCGGAAGACCATCAATCGGCTGTGTGCCAGAGAACCACTGCGGCTCGCGCGAAATCTGTGGAGTGCCAGTTTCGGCAGACCGGATTGGTCTAGTTATCGGGAAGCTGAGCGCTCCAGGATTTATCGGCGGCTAGAGAATTTCCAAAAAACTCGACCATGCGACTCTGACGCCTCTCGTTTGGCATTTGAGTTGCCCTTAGTGCACCCTCCAAGGATTATCTTGTTGTTTACACTAGCGCCCTCCACCACGCACAGGAAAGAATTTCGAGGTTTCGCAAGGGAGGAATTACCGGCCAGGACCCGTTACCGAATCGTTGCGATCATTTCGGGAAATGGGGAGGTCGCGGACCAGTGAATCAAACCTCCGTTCTGGTATGTGACGATCACACGATCTACCGGGAAGGGGTTAAGACCATCCTGGGAAGGGAATCTGACCTTGAAGTTGTTGCCGAAGCGAAAGACGGGGACGAAGCAAGTCATCTAGCGCACCTACTCAAGCCGGATGTGATGTTGTTGGACCTCTACCTCCCCGGAATGCGCGCCTTGGATATGACGCGCCAAGTGACGGCGAAGGACGCGAACATCCGTATATTGGTCCTGGGCATGTGCGATGACGAAGAAATCTCCCTGCGGTGCCGCAACGCCGGGGCTTCTGGTTATGTGCTGAAAGACACGCCGGTTCTAGATCTTCCGTTCGCGATCCGGCACCTCAAGAATTCCGGTCACTATCTCACTTCTTCGATACTTGCAAAAATGGACCATTCGGCCAGCAAGCCAGAATCTTCAAAGGAAACGAACCTCGCCTGGCATGTGCTGAGTTCACGGCAGCGAGAGATTTTGCTGTTCCTGGCGGAAGGCTTTACATACAAGGAGATTGGCGCACGCCTCCACCTCAGCGTCAAGACCGTGGACACTCACAAATACAACCTGATGCGAAAATTGAACATCCAAAGCCGCGCCGGGCTCATTCGTTTTGCAATCCGCCAAAGGCTGATCGAAGCGTAGCCGTCTGCAACAGAAATATACTTCGCGATCGAGAGTACAGGAGTCCAAACCACCGGCGCGCGATGCACTCGAGTCTGGATGGCTAGTGGGCCCATGCGGGCGTTTGCCTGAACGGCGTGCAATTGCATCGAGCCACTTAAAACGCTTCCTTACCATCCCAGCGTTGGAGTTTGGTTAGAAGTGTCTTATAGGAGATACCCAGTTCGGTCGCAGCTTTTTTGCGATTCCATTGGCTCTTGTTCAAGGTTCGGAAAACGATCTCTTTCTCCGCGCGCTCGGCAGCTTCCGCGCCTACCTCTTTCAACGAGTGCAATTCCGACTTCAGCGAATGCACTTCCTCGGCGCGGGGCGGAGGAGACGCAGGCCGGGGTTCCTGTCCGGCTGCCATCACGGGATGCAACAGGCTCTGCAGCACCAGCTCCTCTTCGCGCAGGATCAAGAACTGTTTGATCGCGTTCTCCAATTGGCGAACGTTCCCAGGCCAGTGATAGGAAGAAAACGTCTTCCGCAGACGGAGCGGGAGCTCCGGCCGCTCGTTGCCGCAATAGCGGCTCCTGTACTTGTCCACGAAGTAATCGCACAGCGCAGGCACGTCTTGCAAGTGCTCGCGCAGAGGGGGTACCTCTATCCGCACCACATTCAGCCGGTAAAAAAGATCCTCTCGAAATTCATTCTTCGATACAGCGGTCTGCAAGTGCCTGTTGGTGGTCGCCAAGGTTCGCGAATTGACTCGAATGGCATGGGTCGCTCCGAGCCGCGAAAACTCTGAATCTTGCAATACGTGTAGGAGCTTCGCCTGGAGGTACGGAGACATGTCCCCAATTTCGTCCAGCAGGATGGAGCCTCCGTTCGCGAGTTCGAACTTGCCGGGCTTTTTGTCAATCGCGCCAGTGAACGCCCCACGCTCGTAACCGAATAGTTCGGATTCCAAGAGATCAACCGGGAGGGCTGCGCAATTAACTTTGACGTACGCCTGATCCCGGCGCGACGAGGAACTGTGGATGAAGTTGGCAAGAACGCCTTTACCGACGCCCGACTCTCCCTCGATCAGAACAGGCACATCGCTTTCGGCCACCCGCGCCGCAATCTCCGCGATGCGCATAAGCTTGGGATCCGACGATTGGCTGAAGCACGCGAAGGTTGTGTGCCGGGCATTGGGCAGATTTTTCTCGTCCGCGACGCTATTGGAAAAGAAGGTGGCGGAAGATTCCATTCCCGTGAGGGCGCGGAACGCCTCCTCCAGATCTTCATCCCTAACCGGCTTGACCAAGTAGTCGATCGCTCTGAGGTGCGCCGCCCTTAAGATTGCACGGGCGTGCGTCGACGTCGAGACGGCGATGAAACGAGCCTCCGGCGCCAATACGCGCATCGACTCCAACGCTGAGATGTCAGGCAGCATGACGTCCGCAATCACGAAAGAGGGCGGAGCAGCTTCCATCCGCTCCATCGCCTCGTGAGAACGACCAACACACTCCACCAGCCAGCCCTTCTTTTCAAAAAAGTGCCTTAGGCTGCGCCGACTGGATTCCTCAGGGTCAACTACTAACAACTTGCATTTACGCAAATCCCGGCCTCCTCCGTTTTAAAGGTTCGGAATGCGATTGTTTCAACGGCCTCTGCACAGGCTGTTGACTTGAAGCGTTTATATCATAGTTCCGATCGCACAGTTCACATATCTTTTGATTAAGCTTATTTCGGTTGTATTATCTCTTGAGTCTGCGCGATCCACAAGCTTTTTCGTTCGACAAATATATCGCCGGCCTCTTCGCGGTGTATGACGGATCGACGCCGCCTAGTACCAACGCCGGGTTTTACGAACGCGTGCCGTCCATGCTCATTGCAAATTTTCGCGCCCGTTCTTAACATCATTCATTCTGCGCTAACGCAGGGAGTTCATTCGTTTTATTCGTTGGGCCGAATGAACTCCCGGGTGCAAGTAGGGTTGCGAACGAGACTCGGTGCGCGCTTCTTTGGCCGCATCGTTCAGGCAGAAAAACATTCACGATCAGGCGCCGCTTTCTAGGACTCCTAGTACCGCGCGAAAAATAAATCAAATGAAGTTCGCGATTAGGATCGTTCCGAATGACGGCGAATTCTCAATTCGCCGATGTCATCTCGTGGTACTAGAACTCGCCGCCTACACGACTACAACGGGAAGAAGCGATTCGCCTGGATCTATCTATCCCGAATCCGATATAATTTCAGAACGCCGCATGAAGGTTCGTGTTGTTTGGAAATCGGGAAGCTTCTTAGGTCGTCGTCAAGTGGCTGACCCGGATGCGCCACCGCGAGCGCTTGTAGACGTGCATTCCCATATTCTCTGGGGGCTGGAGTATGGGCTGATCAATCTCGATCAAAGCGTGGCCATGCTGATGGTAGCCGCGAAGTACGGAACCACGGACATCGTCGCAACCCCTCGCGCGAGTCTGGAAGACCAGTTTGACCCCGAGATCACAGCTCAAATTCTGAAGAAGCTCAGGGCGCGCACCGATGGCTTGATCGGCATTCATATGGGCTGTGATTTCCATATGGGTTACAGCAACGTTAGCGATGTTCTGGCGGATCCCCGCAAATACGCCATCAACGGACTGAACTACCTGCTCGTGGACTTTGCCAATACGCTGATTCCTCCACCCACCGAGGAAATTCTGAGCCAGTTTACCAAGGAAGGCCTCATTCCGATCATCTGCCACCCTGAAAGGAATCCGATTCTGCAGGACTCAATCGAGCGATTGAAGGCATGGATTTCCATGGGGTGCGTCCTTCAGGTGACCGCCCAATCACTCTCCGGCCATTTTGGGAAGGCGGAACAGCGGTTCGCTTGGGAACTGTTACGGGATGGCATGGTGTACGTCATCGCTAGCGACGCGCGAGACCTGCATCATAATCCGCCGCGTCTCGATGGGGCGTGGCGACTGGTTAAAAAGAAGCTTGGCGAAGATGCCGCAAGAAAGCTATTTATTGATAATCCCTCGATGGTCATCCGGGGTGGGGCGCAGGGACGGAAGTCCGCTATAGCGGTTGCGCTTGATCCCGAAGTGGCAGTCGGGTAGTCGGCATGGATCACTGAGAGTCTTGCGGGCGCCGTTTAATGATCCGCGCCCCCCGCGGTTCTGGGCGCAGAAAAGGCGGGGCGTGGGCCGAGGTTACCCTTCAGGGAAAACAAAAAGAGGCTGTCGCCGCGGGGACTGCCCGCAAAGAGATTGCCTCCTGAATACACGGCCACGTATTCTTGGCCTTCATATTCGAAGACGATGGGAGATGCATTGACTCCGGCGCCGGTCTGGTACTCCCACAGCAACTTGCCGTCGGCGGAGTTCAGCGCGGTTAGCCGGCCGTCGCCTCGTCCGGCAAAAACTAATCCGCCAGCCGTAGCGAGGGCGCCGCTGTAACAGGGTTCCTTCCAGCGCTGCTGCCAAACCAGCTTGTTGGTTTTCATATCCAGCGCGGCGAAAATCCCGGAGACGCCCAGCGGTTGAATTCCCAAGGGTCCGCCTACATAGCGTCCGCCAGTCGTATATTCCTTGATGTCATCGCCCGCGGTCTTTAGAAATACGGGGGCGTCAGTGGCGCAAACGAAGTAGTAATTCGTATCCGGATCATAGGAGCTATGCGGCCAGTTTGCGCCGCCGCGGGCGCCGGGCGTCAGCACGGTTCCTTCATCGGTGACGGGGGTGAAGATGCGCCCTTGATTCACCATGCGGTAGCCTTCGGGCGCGATGTCGATGGATTGTGGAACGAACGCATCGCCGCGCGGGTAGGGCTGGGTTGCCGCGGTGGCTTGGGCCGCATCCTGCGGAACCGGCTTTTCGTCAATTCCGAGCAGCGGTTTTCCGTTGGTGCGGTCCAGGATATAAACCCAACCGGTCTTGCTGGCCTCCGCCGCGGCTTTGCGAATTCTCCCGCCGATCCGTATGTCAAACAACACCACCGGATTCGGCGCATCGTAATCCCAAAGGTCGTGGTGAACCTGTTGAAAGTGCCATTTATATTTTCCGCTCTTCACGTCGATGGCGACGATGGAATCGGAAAACAGATTGTCGCCTTTGCGGATTTGGCCGCCGAGATCGGGCCCGGGATTTCCGGTAGAGAAAATCAGCAGACCAAGGCCGGGATCGATGGCCGGCGTCTGCCAAACCGGAGCGCCGCCGGATTTCCACGCGTCGTTATCTTGGGGCCAAGTCTCGTGACCAATCTCGCCGGGGCCGGGAACGGTGTAGAAGGTCCATAGCAGGTGTCCATCTTTCGCGTCGTAGGCTTTTACGCGGCCGCGGATCCCACGTTCCCCGCCGGCGAAACCTGTGATCACCATGCCGTCGTAATACAAGGGCGCGGACGTAATCACGAGAGCTTCCTGCCAGCGCTCGGCTTGGATGGACCAGGCCACTTTGCCGGTTTTCTGGTCCAACGCAATCAGCTTGCCGTCCATCTGGCCGGAGAAAATCTTGCCGTCGCCAATAGCGACGCCGCGGCTTTTCCATCCGCAACAGACGGTTGCAATCGCGGGGTCGAGATCCGCGAAATACTTCCAAACGGAGTTGCCTGTCTTGACGTCGATCGCGAAGACATCGTCGGCGCCGGTAGCCATGTAGATCACGCCGTCGTAGAAGATCGGCTGCGCTTCTGCTGAGAACTTGGCTCCCAGGCCCGACCCGTCGAGATGCGTTTGCCATTCGGCCTTCAGATTCGCGACGTTCGAGCGGTCGATTTGCTTGAGCGGAGAGTAATTGCGATTGTAGAGATCGCCGCCGTTCTTGAGCCAGCTCTTGGCCGGGTAGGCCGACAAATCGTCTGCCTTGAAGGGCGGGGAAGCGGCCCCTGCCGTATTCGCGGCTTGCGGCCAAGCCGTTACGGCCGTGAAAACAGCGAGCCATAGATAGAACGCGGGCGTCCGCCCGAAGGTGCTGAATGATTTCATTGAGTCGCCTGCCGCATGCTGCATTGTAGTATGGGCTCGCGCATGTTGGCCGCAGAGCCAGGTGGCAGGCATGGGAAGCGTGTCATCATGGTGCAGTACTCGCTTAAACTTCTACCGGGTCGCGGCACGGGGATACGCTTGCTTCGCCTCCGATACGAAGTCTATCTGGTAAGCCAAATCAAACATGGAACGTACTTTCGATCAGCACATTAAGGGTTATCACCCGATCATTTCTCCCAAAGAGCTCATGGGCAAGCTCCCGCTCGGCCGGGGCCGCCAAACCGTTTTGGACGCGCGGCGTGAGATTGAAAAGATTCTCAACGGTGAATCGAGTAAGAAGTTATTGGTGGTGGGGCCGTGTTCCATTCACGATCCCGAAGCGGCGCTTGAATATGCAAGGCGGCTGAAAGCTGTCGCCGACAAATGCGACAAGCTGCTGATTGTCATGCGGGCGTATTTTGAGAAGCCGAGAACTACTGTTGGCTGGAAGGGGTTTATCAACGATCCGCGCCACAATGGCACGTTTGAGATGGAAGCTGGGCTTACCCAAGCGCGCAAATTACTGGTTGAACTCGATCAGATGGGCATGCCGGCAGCGACAGAGGCGTTGGATCCCATCACTATCCAGTATTTTGCCGATCTGATCGCGTGGGCGGCCATCGGTGCGCGCACGACGGAATCGCAGACGCACCGTGAGATGGCTTCCGGCCTCTCCATGCCTGTCGGTTTCAAGAATACGACTGATGGAAATATCGATGCCGCGGTGAATGCCATCAAGGCGTCGCAGGTAGCGCACACGTTCATCGGCATGGACGAGGACGGCCGGACATCCATCGTTTCGACCACGGGGAATGCGTACGGGCATATCATTCTGCGCGGCGGAGACAAGCCTAATTACGATCGTGACAGCGTTGCGGGGGCCGTCGCTAAACTTAAAACAGCCAAGATGCCTGCCCGGATCATGATCGATTGCAGCCACGGGAACAGCGCGAAGGACTATAAGCGCCAGCCGGTGGTATTCAAGGACGTGGTCGAACAGATGCGCGAAAACAAGGCCATCATCGGCATGATGCTCGAATCGCATTTGCATCCTGGAAGCCAGCCCATTACGGCAGAGCTGCAGTATGGCGTGTCAATAACCGATGCCTGTATCGGATGGGAAACCACTGAGGAGCTTCTGCTCGAGATGCAAGCCGGAAGTTAGCCACCTAGGGGAGGCTCGTGAGCCTAAACTCCCGAGTGAGACTCTGCGCGAAAGCGATTTGGTCTGGCGTCATTTTGCGGGAAAGCATGTCCCGGTCCTTGACGCCGCGGCTGTCCCCGCCGTTGGCCGCTAAATTAAGCCACACGTAGGCCTGGACATAGTCTTTGGGCACTCCTTTGCCGAGGGCATACATCAGGCCGAGGTTTAGCTGAGCATCCGCGTTTCCCTGATCGGCCGCCAAGCGAAACCAATCCGCGGCTTCTGTGTAGTCTTGAGAAACGCCGAGTCCCTCCGCCGACAGGTGGCCGAGGTTAACTTGTGCAAGCGCATTCCCCTGATCTGCCGCTAGCCGGAACCACTGCACGGCCTTTTCGTAATCCCGCGGGCCGCCGAGGCCTTGGGCATCGATGACGCCGAGTTCTGCTTGCGCATCCGCGGCGCCACGATCCGCAGCGAAGCGGCACCAGCGCACGGCTTTGCTGAAATCCTGCGGTCCACCGAGGCCCTTGGCATACATGATGCATAGGTTCGACTGTGCGACAGCAACTCCGCGGCTCGCGGCCAGTTGATACCAGTGCATTGCCTTTTGGTAATCCTGTGGCACGCCTTCACCGCGCGAATACATGATGCCGAGATTCAACTGGGCAACCACGTTTCCCTGGCTCGCCAAAGGCAGCAACTGTTCGAGGGCGGCCGCGTAGTCGCCGCTTTCCACAGCCTGTCTGCCTTCTGCTAAACCGGCGAGGGCCGGCAAAGAAAGCGATATGAATAGAAGGATGAATTTCATCGGGACCTCCCAGATCACCAGCGCGGGTATCGCGCCGCGGCATCCCAGCCGTGGAGCGCACCAACGGATGGCGGAACAGGGCCTGTGCTCCGCGTGCTTTGACTTGATACGTTCTGTTGTTCCATGCGCTTCGGATGATCTTCTGCGCTGCCACCCGGCGCCGAAGTCTGGTCGAAAATCTTCCCGCGCAGACGCACAGCCTCGCCATAACGAACGTCGAATTTGGCGCGTTTTTCAGGATCGCTCAGAATCTGATGCGCCGCCGTGAGCCGTATGAACCTTTCGCTATTGCCGGTCTCAGTGTTATCGGGATGGTATCGCGAAGCCAGCATTCGATAGACCCGGGAGATCGTATAAGGGTCCGCATTCGGGCTCAATTGCATCACTTCATAACAGTCGAGCGGCAGAGTCGAACCGGTATCTAGAAATTCCAGCCCGGCGCGGTAGGTGCCGTCGGGCTTCGCCACGCACCACCTCACTCCGGCCTGCAGATACTCCGCCGTCCGGTCCCCGGCCGATTTCCCGCGCACCAGCACGCTGGAGCCGGATTCAGAGGAAATATCGAGTTCACGCCAAATCCGCCGTCGATGATATCGACCACGTCGGCGGTGACCCAGCTCGGGCTGCCGATCCGGTCGGTCACTTCGACGCGAATCACGGACGAATCGACGCGTTTCCTGTTTGCTCGCCGGCGTTGAGTTTTCGTCAGGGCTTCCATTTTGGCTACTGCAATTGTTATCTCACTGCCGCGTTTATACCGGAATCGGCTGTTGGTACCGAATCGAAGCCGCCGGAAGTACTGGAAAAGTACCAGTACAGTCAAATTGGATTACAGTGGCATGAGATGGCATACTGATGCCGGAACTCAGCGCAATTCAGCGTCTCGTCCTTACGCGAACATTGACATGAGCCTCTACTACGGGTTTCACGACGCTGTCAGAAAGGCCGTACCGCCCGGTCTGCGTAAAAGAGTCCGCCGGACCCGCGCCCGCGTCATGAGCATCTACGGCAAATGGCGCATCCGGCGCGGAGTGACGCGCATTCTAGGTCCCCAGTTCCGCAGGAGCCTGGACCGCCTCGAACTGGACATCACGTACGCCTGCAATCTGCACTGCTTCAACTGCAACCGATCGTGCGAACAGGCCCGGACCAATGACCATATGTCGGTGGCTCAAATCCGGCATTTCCTGGCGGAGAGCCGTGATCGCGGCCAGAAATGGCGAATGATTCGCGTGATCGGCGGAGAGCCGACGATTCATCCGAACTTTCTGGAGATCATCGGCTTGCTAGTCGGAATACCGTCGGACTCATTCTCCTGCTACTCGGATCGTCGTTTGCACCAACGGATACGGCGATAAAGTGCGGCGGATGCTGGCGATGCTTCCGCCCGAGATTGTTGTGGAGAATTCGAGCAAGGAGTCTCCGGTTCAACCGGCGTTCATGACGTTCAACGTGGCTCCGGTCGATGTGCCCGAATTCGCCGAATCGGACTACTCCAACGGCTGCTCGATCATCAAGAAATGCGGGTTTGGACTGGCCCCGTCAGGATATTATCCGTGTGGCCCCGCCGGTTCGATCGACCGCGTTTTTGGATTCAACCTGGGCCGCAAGACGCTGCCGGAGCCGGGCGACGGCATGCAAGACGAGCTGCGCAAGTTCTGTTCGGTGTGCGGAATCTTCAAGCGTTCGGTACAAAACCAAGCGCTGATCCAGCCAGTGATGTCACCGACGTGGTCGCACGCGTATTCTTCGTGGGCGAAGCAGCATCCGCAGTTGTCAAAGTATCCGGAACGGCCCGCCGCAGACCCGGGAGCCTAGCTCGTGCTATTCGCGGATTTCGCGCGTTTGCTGGCGGAGCTCTCTGCTAGGGCCGGCTTGCGCGGGACAGGTTCGCGGCGGACAGCCTGAGCCAGCAATCCCGCAGCAGTGGCGAATTGCGCCAGGAGCACCAATCCGCACACCGCCAGCGCGCGTCCCGCTGAGTGCGCGCGAAAGGGTGCGAGCAACAAGCGCGGATATAAGCGAGGCGATTCGAACCGCGGAGAAGAAGCTTCGTTAGTGTAATAGCGCCAAGCGCCGCGCCCATAGTCGAAGTGCTGGCGCAGGAAGGCGCGCAAATCCAAACGATGATAGTGCAGCACCTTCACGGAGGGTTCGTAGGACAGCCGGAATCCGGCCTGGTTCCAGCGTGCGCAGAGATCCCGGTCTTCTCCTCCCGCAATTCGCCAGGAACGGTCCATGGCGCCTATTTCGAAGAAGGGCGCCTTCGGAAAAACCACGTTGTTGGTGGGGGCGTAGCGCACGTGTCCCGAGGCATCGCGCCCGGAAATAACGAGAGATTGGACGATCGATTGGGTTGCCTCCGCATAGAGATCGTCATCCGAGGCATTGGTAGTTTGTCCCGCTATCGCGCAATTCGGATCGCGTTCTAGTGCGGCCGCGATCCGCGAGAGCCAATCGGGATTGGGACGGCAATCATCGTCCGTGAAGGCCAAGTAATCACCGCGGGCGTGATCGATTCCAAGCTGGCGCGCGGAAGCGCATCCTCCATTTGGCTGCCGCAGCAGCTTGATCTGCAGACGGCCGGCGTAATCGTTGACCAGCGGATCGAGAGATTGCCTGCCACCGTCATCGATCACCACGACTTCAAATTGTGGTTTGGGAAGAGTCTGCTCCGCTAGCGCAGCGAGACATCGCGATAACTGCCGGGGCCGGTTGAATGTGGGCACTACCACGGAAAAGCGAACACTCACCGAACGGTCTCCCGCAGGACCGGTTGAGGCTGGCACGTCTTCACCGACTCGACGGCCGCCTCCACCGCTTCTACTGCGCGCAATCCATCCTCGAATGTGGCCGCCGGCGAAGTCCCCTGGCGCACACACGCTAGGAAATGCTTCCAACTCTCGCCGTAGGATTTGAGGTAGTCGCCCCCATGAAGTGTGCGCATGCCGTTGGGAAAATTATGCACGAAGGTTGCTAGCGAACGGAAGCGTACTGAGGGCCTACCGGGTACTTCACGGTAGTTCCGGTACTGCATACCGTCGAATCTCAAACAATCGACACGCAGCCACCCGGACTTGCCGCTGATGACGATTTCAATTTCGTGTGGACTTCGCTCCGAGAACTCGCCCGTTACCAAAACTCCATCCGACATTCTGGCGCTGAGAACGGTGGTCTCATCCTCGCGGACGCCATTTTTGGTGGCGGCAAAGATCCACTCAAATTCACTGCCCAGCAGGTAGCGAATCAAATCCAGTTGATGTACCGCGATCTCGACTAGCGCGCCGCCCCCGCTGGTGCGGGCTGTCTTCCATTTCGCAATGCCGGAATCGCCGCGCGGGCTGTGCCAGATCACGCGGATGGATTCGATCTCGCCCAGATCTCCCGCAGCGATGCGGGCACGTGCCGGTTGGATCAGGCGATGGAAGCGCATGTGAAAGCCGGTCATCGCGACTACTCCGGCGGAGCGCGCTTCACGAACCAGCCGCGCTGCATCGGATGCAACCAGGGTCAACGGTTTTTCTACCAGAACATGTTTGCCTGCGCGGACGGCACCGAGAGCCAGTTCGCTATGTGATCCGGGATCTGTGAGCACGCCCACGGCGTCCACCTCCGGCATCGCGAAGACTTCACTGGCATCGGTGCAGAGCCGGACATTGGGGAAGCGTTCAGCTAACGCCTGGCATCGTGAGAGATCGAGATCGCACAAGGCCACCACTACCGCGCTGTCCGAGCGTTGGATCGCGGGCGCGTGTTTTTCACGCGTCACTTCTCCACAACCGATCAACGCCAACCGAACAGGGTGCTTCTCCGGAAGAGCCAAACAACTTCTCCAGAATCGTTTTTTAGAAGATTCTCACTATAGCAGTTAGGAGCGTGCCTGCATGCGCACCTGAAGCGGATTCGCGGACTGCAGCGTGATGCGGGGGCGGAGACGAAGAGGCTCGGTGGTAACCGGGCTCACGTCGAAATGCCGGATGAGCGACGCCAGGATGACAGTGCCTTCTACCTCGGTGAGATGCCGGCCCAGGCACATCCGCGGGCCAGCTCCAAAAGGTAAGTAGGCGAGTGCCGGGCGCTGATCGCTGGCGCCCGCGAGAAAACGTTCGGGGCGGAAGTCGAGGGGCTGGTCGTAGAAGCGCGGGTCGCGATGCAGAACCCACGGGCTCAGATAGATTTTGGTCCCGGCTGCGACGGCTTCACCGCTAGGCAGCGTGACGGATGCGGTTGCATAGCGTACGAACAACCAAGTGGGCGGGTACAGCCGCATGCTTTCCTGCAAGACCGCCCACGTGTAGCGCAGCGGTGCGGAATCCACCGCCTCGGCGCGAATCTTGGCCTGCGCTTCAGGATGCCGGGCGATCAACCACAGTGCCCAGACCAAGCACTCGCCTACCGGTTCGTATCCGGTGATGCCGAGCGCGATTCCTTCGTCGAGAAGTTCCGGGTCCGTAAGCGAGGTGGCGGCCAGCATGCCTAGCAGACAAGATGGATCCGGTTGGCGGCGGGCCTCAGCGATGCGGCTTTGAACGTAGTCGCGGATGGTGCGCATCGCGCTGCGATAGCGAAATTGCAAAGGCACGGGAATCCATTGAGACCAGGAAAACGGAAAACTGAACCGGAATTGCAGGTACTCGCGACGAATCCGGAACGCGCGATTCAGCTCCGCGCTTCGCTGGAGGTAATCGGCTGCAAACAAAATTCTGCTGGCGGCGGCTTCGGCGATTTCCGGCATGATCACGCGGAGGTCGTGAACGCAGGAGCTCTGCCATGAACTCGTGAACTGTTTCACGGCATCCAGGACCACCGGGGCAAACTTTATGGCTGAAGGCCGGGTAAAGACCGGCTGCAGCGCTGCGCGCAGGCGATGGTGCCGGTCTCCTGAACTTGTTAGAACGCCCTGGCCGAAAATCTGCTGCCCTTGTTCGCCTGCGATCAGTGGCGACTTCTCGAAACTGGACGATGCCGTCTGCAGAACGTAGCGGACATCCGCAGGCTCGCGGAGCAGCACGGTCGGCCCTCCCAACTGTAACCGCACTACCGGCTGGCCGGTTCCGGCGCAGCGGTCGAGAAACGCGAGTTTATCTCTGTAGAAGGCAGGAAGGTTGCCGAGCAACGGCCACCCTTTGGGATTGCTGTTCATGTTGGACTTTGCCGCGGAGCAAGGCTCTCTATTGTCACAAATTCAAGGCGCAGGGTCGGCTAGGGAGGTGCGATCATCGACCTAAGCGACAATGAAATTACCGTTACTGGTTTTATGGTCATTCTTTACGGCTACCTTAAGAGCTATTGGAAGTTTGTCGCGGCTGCGCTGGTGCTGGCTGCCATCAATCAAGTCTTCTCGCTGCTCGATCCACTGATTTTCCGCCACATCATCGATTCTTACGCGACGCGGTACCGGGAATATTCGATCTCCCAGTTCTTGCGCGGCGTCAGTCTCCTGCTGGCTGCGGCGGTGGGGGTGGCCTTCGTCTCGCGCGTCGCCAAGAACTTTCAGGACTATTACGTCAATGTCATCACCCAGCAGGTGGGCGCGCGCCTCTATTCGGATGGCATTCGGCATTCGCTCGAGTTGCCCTACACGCTGTTTGAAGACCAGCGCAGCGGCGAAACGTTGGGCAGATTGCAGAAGGTCCGGACCGACGTCGAGAAGCTCATCACACTTGCGGTGAACCTGGCCTTCACAACGCTGATCGGCCTGGTATTCGTGATGGTCTACGCGTCGCAAGTGCACTGGTCGATCGGCCCGGCTTATTTGCTCACGGTGCCGCTGCTGGGCGGGTTGAGCTCGCTCCTCAGCCGCAAAATCAAAACCGTGCAGACGCAGATCGTGCGTGAAACTACCGCGCTCGCAGGGGCGACCACCGAGTCGTTGCGCAATATCGAGCTGGTGAAAAGCCTGGGCCTGGCGCAGCAGGAAATCGACCGCCTGAATTCCACCACCGCGAAAATCCTGAAGCTGGAATTGAAGAAAGTCCGCTACCTGCGCAGCTTGAGCTTTATTCAGGGCACCTGCGTGAACATGCTGCGCACTTCGATTCTTTTCCTGATGCTGTACCTGATCTTCACGCAGCGCATCACCGTCGGCCAGTTCTTCTCGCTGTTCATCTATTCATTTTTCATCTTCGGACCGCTGCAGGAACTCGGCAACGTGATCAACGTGTATCGCGAAACCGAAGCTTCTCTGGCGAATTTCGAAGAGCTTCTGAAGCTCCCCGCGCAGCCGAAGCCGGAGAATCCGGTTGAGTTGTCGACGCTCGAAACACTCGAGTTCGCGGGTGTGTCATTCCAGCATCAGACCGCATCCTCTCCCGCTCTACGTGAAATTTCATTCCATGTCCGCCGCGGCGAAACCATCGCTTTTGTCGGACCTTCCGGGTCGGGGAAGACCACGCTGGTCAAACTCCTGGTGGGTCTCTACGCGCCCAAATCCGGACACATCCTCTACAACGGCACGCCGGAAGACCAGATCGCAATCGAAGATTTGCGCGAACGGATCGGGTTCGTCACTCAGGATGCCCAGCTTTTTTCCGGCTCGATTCGCGAGAACCTGCAGTTCGTGCGCCCCAACGCAACCGATCAGGAATGTTTGGAGGTTCTGCATCAGGCCTCCATCGACGGCCTGCTGGCGCGCGCCGACCGCGGGCTGGATACGGTGATCGGCGAGGCGGGCGTCAAAGTATCGGGCGGCGAGAAGCAGCGTTTGGCGATCGCCCGGGCGCTTTTACGCCGGCCTGAACTGTTGATCTTCGACGAAGCCACCTCCTCTCTCGATTCGATCACTGAGGAAGAGATCAGCCAAACCATCCGCGATGTCGCCGCCAGCCGGGACGCGATCACGATCCTGATCGCACATCGTCTTTCGACGGTTCTGCATGCCGACTGCATCTACGTTCTGGAACGCGGCCGTATCGCCGAATCCGGGCATCACAATGAGCTGCTGGAAAAAAGAGGCTTGTATTACGCCATGTGGCGGCAGCAGGTTGGCGAAGGGCGAGCCGTTATCCCCGCAAGCACGAGCAGCAATTTGACCGCGATTCGGAGTTCGTGACTCATCCCTTTTCAAGTACCACGTGCGTTGCGCGCTCACTAGCCTTATGCTCCCGCACAGAAAATCCCAGTGCGGACAGGTCAATGCCGGGGAACAGCGCTTCACCCCGGCCCAGAGCGACGGGCGCCAGGGCAAAGTGCAAGGAATCGATCAGGCCTGCTTGGAGATATTGCCGTACCGTAGAAACACCGCCGCCGATTTTCACATCCTTGTCGCCGGCTGCCTGTTTCGCGAGTCTCAACGCCTCTTCGATCCCGCCGGTTACAAAGTGGAACGTCGTGCCGCCTTCCATAACCAACGGCTCCCGCTCATAGTGCGTCAGGACGAAAGTGGGCGTGTGGTACGGCGGGTTGTCGCCCCACCATCCTCTCCACGACCCGTCTGGCCAAGGGCCGCGCACCGGACCGAACATATTCCGGCCCAAAATGAAAGCGCCAAAGTCTTCCATCGCACGATGCGCGAATTCATTGTCTAAATCGAGAGAGCCGCCTTCCTGCCCATGCATCGTGCGAAATGCCTTGGTGTGGAAGAACCACTGAAATATCTCAGGACCGCGCTTGCCCAGCGGATCGGTGAGGCTTTGCTCCGCACCCGCACCGAACCCGTCTAAAGAAACACTGAACCCCGCGACTCGAACCTTCGGCATGGCGCTATTCGCCGGTCATCAACAGCTCGACCTGATTTCCGTCGGGATCTTTGACGAAAGCGACGATGTAGCCCGAGGACGCTTTCCGCGCCGGGCGCAGCACGGTGGCGCCGGCACGCGTCGCCGACTCGATGGCTTTGTCAATATTCGGTACCTGCAGGATGAGTGACGACAACGCCCCGGCGGGAGCGTCCTTCGGACGGGTGGTGATGACGATGGGTGTGCTGGTGGCTTGCTTGGCCAGCTCCACCGTGGAGCCGGAGTTGACGACGATCTCCTGGAGAGTCGCGGTAGTGACAGGCCGGCGGATCTCGGACATACCGAAGGCCTTCTCGTAGAACTTCGCAAGCGCTTCGGGATCGGTCGCCAGAACCCGGATGGTGCGCACGTGGATGCCGCTTTCCTGCGCCATTCCCATTGCCGCCGCGATCAAAATATAGGTCGTCATTCTAATGAAGTTCATTTCCGCCTCCCTTGCTTGCTTGGATCAGGGCCGCTGAGGCCGGCCAAGATCAATCAGTGTATCATTGCGTTCCGGCGATGGAATTGGCATATATGTTCGCAGGCATGTCAGACTTGAGAGTTCAGATGCCAAACGTTGGTCTCTTCATACCCTGCTACGTCGACCAGCTTTATCCTCAAATCGGAATCGCGACGTTGCGAATCTTGCGCCGCCTCGGCCTCAACGTCGAGTTCCCGCAGGAGCAGACTTGCTGCGGCCAACCGATGGCGAACTCCGGCTGCGATGCTGCTGCCCGGCCATTGGCCGAACGTTTTCTCGAAATCTTCGGTAAATACGACCAAATCGTTAGCCCCTCCGGTAGCTGCGTCTCCATGGTACGCAACCATTACGATCATTGGCTTCACGGCAAACCCGGCTTCGATCATCTTCGCGGCCATACTTTCGAGCTTTGCGAGTACCTCACGGATGTCGCCAAGGTCGTCAAAGTCGACGGTGACTTCCCCTTCAAAGTGGGACTACAGATGAGCTGTCATGGCTTGCGTGAACTCCGGCTGGCACGCTCGTCCGAACAGATGATCGCGCCGTTTAACAAAGTCCGGCAGCTTCTCACGCAGTTGCGAGGCATCGAAATTGTCGAGTTGTCGCGGCCGGATGAATGCTGCGGTTTCGGCGGCACCTTCGCCGTGGCCGAGGAAGGCATCTCCTGCCTAATGGGACGCGATCGCATTCAGGACCACGCCCGCGCGGGAGCCGAAGTCATCGCCGGATTCGATATGTCATGTCTGATGCATCTCGACGGGCTGATCCGCCGCAATCATCAACCGCAACGCGTCATGCACATCGCCGAGATCCTGGAGAAAGCGAAACTCTCATGACCGGCCACGCCGAAAAATCCGCTGCCTTCGTCGCCAATGAGGACCGCGCACATTGGCATGACCAATCGCTATGGTTCGTTCGTTCCAAGCGCGACCGGCAAGCCTCCAGCATCCCGGAATGGGAAGCGCTGCGCGAAGCCGCATCGGCCATCAAGACTCACACCCTCTCCCGTCTCGCGGATTACCTGGAAGAATTTGAGAGCAATGCCATCGCGAATGGGATTCAAGTCCATTGGGCTCGGGATGCCGCCGAGCATAACGCTATCGTTCATGAGATCCTGACCAGCCACGGCGTCACGCGGCTGGTCAAATCAAAGTCGATGCTCACCGAAGAGTGCCATCTGAATCCGTATCTGGAGGCCCGCGGCATCGAAGTGACCGACACCGATCTCGGTGAACGCATCGTGCAGCTTCGCAAAGAGCCGCCGAGCCACATCGTGATGCCGGCCATCCATTTAAAGCGGGAAGAAATCGGCGAACTCTTCCACATCGAGCTGGGAACCGAGAAGGGCGCGTCAGATCCCAAGTACCTCACCGAAGCCGCCCGCGGCCATCTCCGCAGCAAGTTCATGGGCGCGCAAGCCGGACTCACTGGTGTAAATTTCGCAGTCGCCGAAACCGGCGGCATCGTCGTTTGCACAAACGAAGGCAACGCGGATATGGGCGCCAGCCTGCCGCGTCTCCACATTGCCTGTATGGGCATCGAGAAAATCATTCCGCGGGCCAAAGACCTCTCGGTTTTCCTCCGCCTGCTCGCGCGCAGCGGCACCGGCCAACCCATCACTTCGTATAGTTCGCATTTCAACGGACCGGTCCGCGGCGGCGAGATGCACATTGTCATTCTCGATAACGGCCGTAGCCGTATCCGCGGGCAGGAAACGTTCCGGCGTTCTCTCGGCTGCATTCGCTGCGGAGCTTGCATGAATACCTGTCCGGTTTACCGGCGCAGCGGAGGATACAGCTACGGCTACACGGTCCCGGGGCCGATCGGCTCCATCCTCGCCCCGCAGCGTGATCCTCAGAAGTACGCCTCCCTGCCGTTTGCGTCCAGCCTGTGCGGTTCCTGCACGGATGTTTGCCCGGTCAAGATCGATCTCCATCATCAGTTGCTGGAGTTCCGCAAGGTATTGGTCGATCTCAAGGCCGTACCGCTGCAGAAACGTCTCAGCATGGCGGTGATGGGCTTCGTCTTGTCGCGCCCGTCGCTCTACCGGATGGGCGGAGGCCTGATGCGCGCCATCGTTCCGCGCCTTCCGCGCAGCTTGGTTTACGGACCCTGGAATCCGTGGGGAATTCAACGCGAGATCCCGCCCATGCCTAAAGAAAGTTTCCGCGATCTGATCCAGAAGGAACCGTCATGAGCAGCCGCAAGGCGATTCTCGATTCGCTCCGCCAGAACGTTCCGCCGCCCGCATTGCTGCCGGCCCCGATAAACGGAATCCGCTACGCCGACCCAGTCAAACAATTTGAGGAGACATTGACTGTAGCCGGCGGCACACTCGTTCGCGCCGCTGCGCAGCCAGACCTTTTGGCCGAGCTGGCCAAAATTGATGTCTATGCAGGCGCGGCGAAAGTCGCATCGCTCGTGCCCGGTGTTCCCTCAAGGAACGTTGACTTGAGCACGATCGAAGACCCGCACGATCTCGAAGGCATCGACGTAGCCATCATTCCAGGCAAGTTTGGAGTCGCCGAAAACGCCGCCGTCTGGATTCCCGGCGAAACGCTGACGCCCCACCGCGCTATCTTCGTCATCGCGCAGCATCTGATCCTGGTTGTTCCCGCAGAGGAAATCGTGAACAACATGCACGAAGCTTACGAACGAATTCAGTGGAGCCCGAATAGCTTTGGCATATTCATCTCCGGGCCTTCCAAGACCGCCGACATCGAGCAATCCCTCGTCATCGGGGCGCACGGCGCTCGAAGCTGCACAGTGATCCTGCTCTAATAAGAGAAGGTCGGGCGTCACTGCATGAAGCTTAAGTTTTTAGTCCCGCTTCCGCTCACTTTAGCCTTCGCGATCGCTGCGACCATCACAATTCCGCTTACTCCTTCGCTGTGGAGGTTGGAACATGTCTCCGGGAATATTACGCGTCCCACGCTGGTTAATAACGCTCTTACATTCGACTTTCCGCAGTACCCCAATGGCGACTGGGTGAATTATTTGGACGTACAGTATGGGACCAAGCTCGATATCTCGGCGTCCGCCTACCTGAACATGACGATCAGTGTCACCACCACCGGCACTCCCACCTTCCGCTACGATTCCAATCCCGATAACACCTGCTCTTTTCCGGCGCACGTTCGACCGTACTTCGCCGTCACCGAATCGAACTCGGAGTACAATACGACCGGACGCTGGTGGTCCAACCCGGTCGCCTACCAACTCGCGGCGGGCTCCATCACACTTTCGATTCCCCTCACTCCAGAATCCTGGAGCGACGTGAATGGCGAATTTGGCAACTTAAACGCGACCACGCTTAGCCGTTTCGCTGCTACAAAGGCGGCGGTGCAAGAAATCGGAATGACCTTCGGCGGCGGATGTTTTTTCGGCCATGGAGTCAGCGTTCAGAATGGGACCGCAACCTTTCAGTTGTCGAACTACAGCATTACGGATGCGCCAGTAGCGCAGTGCAATTACACGCTCGACTCGGGAGGACAGGCATTCCCGGTAGCAGGGGGAAACGCGTACTGTCAATGTGACGTCGCCCATCGGCTGCAATTGGAGCGTCTCCGGCGCTCCCGGCTGGGTGGCATTCGCCGGAGCAACGAGCGGCAGCGGCAACGGGGCCGTCAGTTATCAAGTTGCAGCGAATTCGGGACCTGACCGCTCAGCAAGCATGACCGTCGGGGGTGTTCCCTTCGATGTGGAGCAAGAAGCCGTCATCTCCGGATTAAACTTCATAGGCTCGATGCCGCAACTTGCGGTCGAGGAAAACTGGACCACGGAATTCACGCTGGTGAATAAAGGCGCCGCTGCCGCGCAGGCGCGTCTGAGTCTGTTCGGTGATGCTGCCGATCCGAGTGGCAATGGTCCACTAACACTGCCTCTCGACTTCCCGCAGCAAACTGCGGCGGCGGGACCGCTGCTCGCCGCATCGTTCGACCGGTCACTGGCGGCAAATGCTTCGTTGATCGTAGGCACCCCGGATCTGGAAACGACGCCCGTGTTAATCGGCTCGGCTCAATTGGCGGCCACCGGCGCAGTGGACGGGTTCGCGATTTTTCATTTGATTCCGAGCGGACAGGAAGCGGCGGTGCCGCTTGAAACCCGCAATGCGAACTCTTACTTATTGGCTTTCGACAATACCAACGGGGTTTCCTTGGGCGTGGCAGTCGCCAACGCGTCGGCGCAAGCCGCCAATATCGGAATCGTCATTCGCGACGATACCGGCGCGCAGATTGGCCCTGCAGGAGCCACCATCCCGCTCTTGGGCAACGGCCACGCGGCGTTCGTATTGTCCGGTCAATACCCGGTAACGGCCAACCTGCGCGGCACTATCGAATTCGATACTCCCGCCGGAGGGCAGATCAGCGTGCTGGGCATCCGCACTACGCCGAACGGGTCGAACAACACACTCACCACCATTCCCGCGCTGGCCAACATAGGAACCGGCGGTGGCTCTGTAGTCCACATCGCAACCGGCGATGGCTGGCAAACTACTTTCGTGCTAGTCAACGCAGGCGCCAGCGCCGTGCAGGTGAATCTGGGTTTCTTTGCCGATAGCGGTGCTCCTTTGTCACTACCGCTTTCATTCCCGCAATCTGGCGGCGGCGCCTCCACGCAAGCGTCCGCCGTGAATCAATCGCTAGCGGCTGGAGCGACGTTGATCGTCCAAAGCACTGCGCCGCAGTCTAATCCCGCGCCCACGGTTGGCTCGGCGCAACTCACTACCAACGGGAATGTGGGAGGCTTCGTGATTTTTCGCTACAATCCCGACGGCCAGGAAGCCGTGGTGCCGATCGAGACCCGCAACGCGAGCGCCTATCTGGTGGCCTTCGATGGCACCAACGGGACGGCCACCGGTGTTGCGATCAACAGTGTCTCGAATCAAAGCGTGAACATCCCTGTAGTCGTTCGTGACGACAGCGGGACGCAAATCGCAACGGACACCATTCTCTTGGCCCCCAACGGGCACCTTGCCTTTACGCTAGCGGTCGATAAATACCCGGTTGCCGCCAATATTCGGGGCACCATCGAGTTCGATACACCCGCGAACGCTCAGATCGGTGCGCTGGGTATCCGGATGCCGGCAGGCGCGCATACGTTCACGACCTTGCCGGCGCTGGCGAAGTAGCCGGATATCGCAGTCGAAGGAATTCTTGCCGCCAGCCTCCGATCGTAATGCCCGGCTGGAAATGACCGATGGTAGAGGGTAGGTGATCTGCAACGCGCCTCCAGGCCTCTATCGCCACTAGATCGATCTGCTGGAAATTTTAGATACAGTCTGCATGAATCAACGAGTGGCTATCATCATCGGCGCCGGGCCCGCGGGACTAACCGCCGCCTACGAATTGCTCACCCGGACCAAAATCAAGCCGATTGTCCTCGAAAAGAGCGCCTGCATGGGTGGAATTTCCCGCACGGTGAACTACAAAGGCAACCGGATCGACATCGGCGGGCATCGTTTCTTTTCCAAATCCGACCGCGTCATGCAGTGGTGGCTGCAGATGCTGCCGCTGCAGGCTTCTGAAGACGGCCCGGTCGCCATCAAGTACCACCGCATGGAGCGCGCGGTCGCGGCCTCCGCATCCGGTCCCGATCCAATTGCTGCGGATACCGTGATGCTATTGCGGTCACGCAAATCCAGAATTTATTATCTGCGCCGTTTCTTCGACTACCCGATTTCACTCAGCAAAGATACGTTGCTCAAGCTTGGCCTGTGGCGCACCTTCAAGATCGGCGTGAGCTACGTTCAGAGTGCCGTGTTTCCTCTCAAGAATGAGGAAACCCTCGAACAATTTTTTATCAACCGCTTTGGCCGGGAACTCTACGGCACCTTCTTCAAGTCCTATACGGAAAAGGTTTGGGGTGTGCCCTGCAATCGCATCAGCGCGGAGTGGGGCGCGCAACGCATCAAGGGGCTTTCGGTCTGGTCCACTTTGATGCACGCGGTGAAGAAGGTTTTCAAGAGCGGCGGTGGCGATATCGGCCAGAAGGGAACTGAGACCTCGCTGATCGAACAGTTCCTCTATCCCAAGTTCGGCCCCGGGCAAATGTGGGAGGAAGTCGCCCGGCGCGTGCTCGAAATGGGCGGAGAGATTCACACCGGCCGCCGCGCGGAGCGCCTTATCACGGACGGCTGGAAGGTCAAGGCGCTGGAGACTACCAGCTCCGCCGGCGACCTGAAGACCTTCGAGGGCGATTATTTCTTTTCCACCGCACCGGTGCAGGAAATCATGCGGTCGTTCGATGTCGCGCCTCCGGCGAATGTTCTGGAAGTGTCGGACGGATTGGTATACCGGGATTTCATTACAGTCGGGCTTCTACTCCGCTCCCTGAAGATCAACGATGAAACGCCGCAGGGAAAGCAGTTGATTCGCGATAACTGGATTTATATTCAGGAACCAGACGTTCAACTCGGCCGGCTCCAGGTCTTCAATAATTGGAGCCCGTTCATGGTGGCGGACTCAGCGAATGTCTGGTTGGGCCTGGAGTACTTCTGCAACCAGACGGATGAGATCTGGAATCTCTCCGACGAGCGCACGGTTGCCCTCGCGACGGAAGAACTGAGCAAGATCGGCATCATTGACGCCGCCGAGGTGCTGGACGCCACCGTTCTGCGGATGGAAAAAACGTATCCCGCGTATTTTGGCACTTACGACCGGTTCGCCGAAATCCGCGAGCATGTGGACCGCTACGAGAATCTATTTCTGGTCGGCCGCAACGGAATGCATCGCTATAACAACCAGGATCACTCCATGCTGACGGCGATGACGGCAGTGGACGACATTATCGCGGGCAAGAAGGATAAGGCCGGTCTGTGGGAGATCAACACCGAGATGGATTATCACGAGGAAAAAGAGAAGCCGGCGTGAATACCATATGGCCGGCGAAACTTTGTTGATCTTTTGGGTGCCTCTGGTATTGTTCGCGTAAGGTACCGTTCGAGTACTTGTACACAATTGACCAGCCCGGAAGGCGCTCCCGCTTCTAAAGCCCCCCACATTGGAGGGGTTCGCTCGTATTCCGGCGCAGGCCACTAAGGGAGCAGCCCTATTCCGGTTTTAGGTGGAACCTGCCGATAGTGCGGTTGGACATCCAGCTACCTATGAAATGGCTCTTCAGGGACCTCACATTGGCTCTACTCGGGCTCACCGCCGCGGCGGGCGTGACGGCCGCGGGAGTCAGTCTCTACCGGGCGCTGGCGGCAGTGCGAGTGCTGGTTTCCGTGGGAACCGTGGGGGCCAGCGCGCTGAGCGGAATTCAATTCGAGGCTCAGGAGAGGCGGCGGACCGTCCTTGAGGTACTGGCAGCCGAGACCGCCGCCGAGCGCCTCGACCATAGCGAACAGGCCCAGCACCCCGACACCAGCGTTGTCCGGCACTCCCAGGAGTTGATGGACCTCGGCCTCACCGGCGCCAACCGGGCGACGGTCACCGTGTTGCGCACTGACTGGCGATCTTACATGGACCTGCGGGAAAGTGTGCTCCTCCTGGCAATGGAGGGCAAGCTTGCGGAGGCACGGGCGTTGGAAGCAGGGCCTGCAAGCACCGCCTTCGAACGTGTCGCGGCGGATTTGCAGACTCTTCAGCAAGGCCTCGCCGATTTCTCCTTTGAACAGCAGGAAACCGTTCGCGTGGGCTTGAGAAAAGCCGTCACCGAACTCGGCGCACTGGCTGCCACAGCCATCATGTTTGTTGCGGCGTTGATCTGGAGCCGTCGAAAGCAGCGAAAGCTGGTCATTCTGCAGAGCCGGGCCGAGCTGCTTGAGCAGGAGCGTGTACGTATCCTGGAGATGGCCGGGCGCAACGAGCCCCTGCTGGAGATCCTGCATGCTCTGGTCTCTGTCATTCAAAAACAGCTTCCCGGTTCCGTCGCGTGCATCTCCATCATTCAGGAGGGCCGCCTGCGCGAAGTGGTAGCGCCGGAACTCCCCATTCGTTTCCTCGAAGCAAGTTACTCCGCCGGAGCGGTCGTGCAGCCCGTAGACCCCGCTACTCGCCGCGATCAGGCGCTCGCCTACGGCTTGGTGAACTACTGGTCACAAGAGCTTTTCTCCAGTCCCGGAGTTCAAATCGGCGCCGTGGATGTTTACCTGGACAAGAGCAGTTCACTGGGCGAAGCCCCGCCGACGCTGCTCGAAGGTTTCGCCAAGCTGACCGGGATCGTGATCCAGCATCACGAAATGTTTGAGCAGCTCAAGTTTCTGGCGATGTGCGATTCGCTCACCGATCTTCCCAACCGGCGTGTGTTCCAGGACCGCCTGCAGCAGGCGATTCTGCGCGCTCAGCGGGATCACGAGAAGATCGCCGTACTGCTGATCGATCTGGACCGCTTTAAACAGGTAAACGATTTGCTGGGCCATCGTGTCGGCGACGCCTTGTTGCGAGAGGTGGCGCAGAGGGTCAGCGGGTGTCTGCGGAAGAGCGACACGCTCGCGCGTATAGGTGGCGACGAATTTACCGTGCTCCTGAACCCCGTCGAGAGCGTCGAGGGAGCGGAGAGGGCGCTGCGCCGCATCGTGCAGGCGCTGCGGGCGCCCCTGACGATTCTGGATCACAAGATCACGGTATCCGCCAGTATCGGCCTCAGTGTTTATCCCGAGCACGGAGAAGATCCCGCCACGCTGGTGCGCAACGCCGATCTCGCGATGTACGACGCCAAGAGGCGCGGCAAGAATGGCTGGCAGACCTACGTGCCGGAGTTGGGCACGGCTCTCCTGCAGAAGATGTCCATCGAAAAGGCTCTCGAACGCGCCATCGAGAACGGAGAGCTGGAACTTCTCTACCAGGCGCAGACCGACCTTAAGCGGCGTCTGACCGGCGCTGAGGCGCTAATACGCTGGCACCACCCGGAACTGGGCCAAGTCCCTCCGCTGACCTTCATTCCCCTGGCCGAAGAGAGCGGACTGATCGTACCGGTCGGCGCATGGGTCCTGGAGCAAGCCTGCGCTCAAGCCGCTGCGTGGATCAAGGCGGGGCTTCCCATCGGCCGCATGGCGGTCAACATATCCGCCCGCCAACTGGGACAGGCGGGTTTCATGGATGGGGTCCGTTCGGCGCTGGATCGTAGCGGGCTGCGTCCCGACTGTCTGGAGCTGGAATTAACGGAATCGGTACTGATGCATAACCTCGGAGACTGCATGTCGCGCTTACAAGGTCTCCGCGACCTGGGAGTCTCGGTGGCCATCGACGACTTTGGCACGGGCTACTCTTCGCTCTCCTACTTGCAGAAGCTTCCGGTGAGCCGCGTGAAGATCGATCAGTCCTTCGTCCACGGGATCACTGACCAGTCCCAGGAGACATTGCCGCTGATCCGTGCGATTGTCGATCTGGCTCACGGTTTGGGCCTGACCGTGCTCGCCGAGGGTGTGGAAACCGAGCGCCAGCTTGACGCACTCACTGCCGCCGGCTGCGACCTGGTGCAGGGCTACTTGATCCACAAGCCGCAACCGGCCAGTCAGATGGACGCCGTATTCCGCCAGTTGTTGCCCGACTTGGATCGTCTGGGATTTGCGTTGCAGCACGATGGCGACGTCGCAGCGGACGCAGGTGGCGGCCCCACGATTGCAATCACCAGCTTCCTTTAAAAGTTCCGCCAATCGCTATTTCGCGTAGTAGCCATCGCGTGACTGAACCACTACATTCTTCACCGAAGAGGTGACGTGGATTTTGTGGAATCCGGCGCCGTTCTGGCCGGGCGTATAGCCCAGATTATATTGGTTGCGAAGATCCTCTTCGATGCGGTCGTAGATTTTATCGAGCGGCATCTTGCTAGAGACCTCGAAGTATGCGCCGCCGGTCTCCCGGGATATTTGTTCCAGGATCTTCTTCCCATCCACCCGATCCTGCGGCATCCGATTCCCGCCGCGTCCCATGCCGCCGTGACGGCCCATTCCGCCCCGCCCATTCCGATGCCTGGGCCGCCGAAGCCGCCGCGTCCCGGGCCTTCCGAGCCGGCAAAACGGATCGAGTACACCAGCGTGTCGGACCGCTGGGCGGCCTCGATGGCGCTAGTCAGCGTCACCTTGCTGGCATTGTCGACGCCATCCGACATCAGGATCATGGCTTTGCGCCCTTGTTGCTTCGCCATGAGTTCATCGGAGCCCAGTAGAACCGCATCGTACAGTGTGGTGCCGCCGTGGCGTTGGCCGCCATTTCGTGGATAGCCGCCTCCTCCGGGATACCCACCGCCTTGCGGGTTGGACGACCCGGAGTTGCGCCGATTTAACTGCGGCTTCGCGGCCTCCACGCCGGAGAGGGACGCTTCCAGATCCTTCCGCGAAGAAGTCAGATCCTGCAAGAGCTCGACTTCGCTATCAAAGTGAATGGCAAAAGCTTTGTCCTTGTCCTCGCGCATGACATGCCGGAAGAATTCGAGGCTGGCGCGCCGCTCTTGGTCCAGCACCCGGAGTTGGCTTCCGCTGGTGTCGATCAGCAAGCCAAGTGTCAGCGGCATGTCGATCTGGCGAACGAAATACTTGATGGTCTGCGGGTGACCGTCCTCGTCCAAGGTGAAATCGTCTTTCGTAAGGTCGTTTAGGATTTTGCCTTGCTTGTCGCGCGCGCTCACCAGCACATTCACTACGCTCACGTCGGCGGAAAACTTCGGTTGTGCCGCTTCGCTATCCTGCCAGGCCAGCAAGTCGCGAGCCGGAATCAGAGCGGCGCCGAGGCCTAGCAACCACCGCCGCGACAAATAGGCTCCGTCGATGAGTGACATAGGTCTCTTAGAGACGGACGCTTACTGGAGCGATTATAGTTACACGTTTGTGAAGGATACAGAAGCCCACCGTCTCGCGCAGGCCATTGCCAAGGCTACCGGAGAAACTCTGACTCATGCCGTTACCGAAGCTCTGCGGGAACGCTACGAGCGCCTCCAGCGCCGCTGCGGCAAAGCCTCGGTCGAGGAACTTCTGGCTATCGCCAAGCGGGCTTCCGCGCAGGTCAAAGGTCCTTATCTAGACCACGCCGCATTTCTCTATGACGACCACGGTCTGCCCAAATGATCCTGGATATCTCGGCACTTGCCGCCGTTCTGTTTGGGGAACCCGAAGCCGCTCTCTTTACCGGACTGATCCATGCAGCCGACCACTGCTCACTCAGTGCCGCAAACTTCGTTGAACTCTCCAACGTGATCGAAGCTCAGATTGGGCCCGATGCTGGCCGCCAGTGCGATATCTTTTTCCGCAGGGCCGGCATCCTTATCGAACCTGTCACCATCGAGCAGGCCCACCTGGCCCGCCAAGCTTTCCTGGACTTCGGTAAAGGCCGTCATCCGGCAGGGCTGAATTTCGGTGACTGTTTCTCCTATTCCCTGGCTAAGATCACTGGAGAACCTCTGCTGTTCAAGGGAGAAGACTTCAAAAGGACGGATATTCATTCGGCTTTGTAATAGAATTGGGTGGCGTCATGGCAGAGGCGCCACCCAGGGCTTTGAAATGCTGCGATTTCGGATAAGACAGCATTCGCCGCCTGGGGCTAGTGTGCAGCGAGTCCCATTTTGATGCGATAGCCCGAAGGCCTCGCCAGTACTATGACTTTTTCCGCGATGGGGGGTGGCTCGCCCCGCGGGCCTCGCTCATACTCCGGCTGATGTCAAAAGAATGTCGTGATTGCCGGACTGTAGCAAGGGACGAAGACCCATCTTGTCAGGCTTGCGGAGCCTGCTCCTGGCGGAAAGCGTCGAACCCGCAGGTGGAGTTGAGCATGCTGAACTGGTTCTCGGTTCTGTTTATGCTGGGCTTGATTGCGTTTTCGTATTGGTTCTTGGTCTGGCGTATTCAAATTCGGTAAGCGGGCGTGGCTCCGGGCGGGAGCCGGCTGCGGGACCTGGGACATTTGTGTCCCCCGGAGCCGGGTCACCGGAACCCCTGCGCATCCCGCTGTTGAGTCTTAGCCGCGTGCGGCGGATACTGGAATATGTCGCGGCTCTCCTCGCTGCGGCGGAGGACCGCACACCATGGCTGCAACCGCTTCCACCATGCTCGAACTGGGTACGCAAGCCCCCCAGTTCGCACTTCCTGATGTAGTTTCCGGCGATACCGTGTCGCTTGCTTCGTTCGAAGCCAAGGGCGCGCTGCTGGTGATGTTCATCTGTCACCATTGCCCCTTCGTGAAGCACATCAAATCCGAGTTAGCCCAACTCGGGCAGGACTACACGGCGAAAGGCGTGGGAATTGTCGCTATCAGCTCCAACGATCCCGCTGTCTCCGCCGACGATTCTCCCGAAGGCTTGCGGCGCATGACTACGGAATGGGGGTTCAACTTCCCGGTCTGCTATGACGAAACGCAGGCGGTCGCGAAGAGCTACGCTGCAGCCTGCACTCCCGATTTCTATCTGTTTGACCGGGATCATAAGCTCGCGTACCGGGGCCAGTTGGATGACAGCCGTCCCAGCAACGGGAAGCCCGTTACCGGCGCAGACCTGCGCGCGGCCATCGATGCTTTGCTCGCCTCCCGGACGGTGAATCAGGAACAAAAAGCGAGTCTCGGCTGCAACATCAAGTGGAAGCCGGGCAATGAGCCTTCGTATTATGCCCAGGCTGCAAAAAGTTGAGTGTGCCTTGAGGGTGTCTTATGGATTCACACCTTACGCGGCGCGAGTTGCTGAAATACTCCGCGGGAGTTCTGATGCTGCCTGCCGCTGAAACGTCCTCGGCCGCGACTGCGGGCTCGTCCGCTCTGCTGTTGGACCCGGTATACCGGCAGCATGATCCCGGAGCAGGGCACCCGGAGAGGCCTGAGCGCTACGATGCTGTAACGCGTGCGCTGACCGATGCAGGGCTGACGAAATCGATGGGCCATATCGCCCCCCGTTTCGCAACCGAAGACGAAATCGCGGCTTGCCACAGCAGAGCGTATATCCAGACCGTCAAGCGTGAAATCGCAGCCGGCGCGCATGAACTCAGCACCGGCGATACCAGCGTTGGCCCCCGCACCTGGGATGTTGCGCTGCAGGCCGCCGGCGGCGTCATGAATGCTGTGGATGCCGTGGTCAGCCGCAAAGCGGTCAACGCATTCTGCGCGGTGCGTCCTCCGGGGCATCACGCCCGGCCCGAGCAGGGGATGGGCTTCTGCGTGTTTAACAACATCGCGCTCGCCGCGCGCTATGCGCAGCGTAAGCACGGGATCGAGCGCGTTTTGATCGCCGACTGGGACGTCCACCACGGCAACGGGACGCAGGATATTTTCTACGAAGACGGCTCGGTATTTTTCTTCAGTGTGCACCAGTCACCCTGGTATCCGGGGACGGGAAGGGTGGATGAGACTGGGGCGAACAAGGGCGCCAATTGCACCATGAACTGCCCTTTTCCCGCAGGCTCCGGACGCGAGCAGATCCTGGGAGCCTTCCGGCAAAAACTCATGCCCGCAGCCGATGCATTCAAACCGGACTTGATCCTGATCTCCGCGGGCTTCGATTCCCGCAAAAATGATCCGCTGGGACAGTTTACTCTTGACGATGAAGATTTCTCCGAGCTGACGTCGCTGCTCTTGGAGGCTGCCGACAAGCACGCCGGCGGACGTCTGGTGTCTGTGCTCGAAGGCGGCTACCGCTTGTCGGGACTAGCCTCGGCTGCCACGGCTCACGTCAAGACTCTGACCAGATCGTAAGCCCGCGTGCCGGCGTTCCAATTCCGCGCTAGCATAGTTCCCATGCGACTGCTTCTACTTTCTACCATCACACTTTCCCTGACTTGCCTGCTGCCGGCTCAGACCAAGGGTGGCGCCGCCCCGCCGGCCATGACCTTGACCATCCCGAGTTTTCCCGATGGCGGCCAATATCCGGTCCGCTTCAGCCAGGCCGCTCCCGGCGTCGCCGTGGGCGAGGGGACATCGCCAGCGATGACCTGGGCCAACGCCCCCGCCGGCACGCAGAGTTTTTTCCTCAACATGCACGACCTGGATCTCGCCCGCAACAAAACGACTGACGATCAGGCCCACTGGGTGGTTTGGAACATCCCGGCGACGGCGACGGGCTTGCCGGAAGGCGTGCCCAAAGGATCGCAACTGGCCGACGGAAGCTATCAGATCAGCGCCACCGGGCCGATGTATCGGGGTCCCGGAGCGGGAGCGAATGGTCCGTTCCATCACTACATCTTCGAGCTCTACGCGCTGGACATCAAGCTGGACGTGAAGCCGGCTGCTGACGCTTTCGAGACGCGCGCCAACGTGATGAAAGCGATTCAGGGACACATCTTGACAAAAGCGGTCTACGGCGCACTGTTCCGGCGGCCTAACTAATACCGCAGTCAACGAGGACGCCGATTATGGGTTCGACCAGACGCACTATACTCGCAGCGGGCGCAGCAGCGGCAGCGGCCGCCGCGGTGCCCCGCGCATTTGCCCAGAAGGAAGGGAAGGGAGGAGCCGCCATGTCCTTTTACGAAAAAGGCGCCGTTCGCATCCACTATGAGGAGGCCGGTTCCGGTTTCCCGCTTTTGCTCATCGCCGGCGGCGGATTGAATTCGACCATCTCCGGCTTGACCAACCCCTTCGACGCGATCGGGGAGTTCAAGGGAGAGTACCGCTGCATCGCGGCCGACCTGCGCAACGCTACCAGCGGCCAGTCCTCCGGCCCGCTCGAGGTCGACCGGCCGTGGGACGCATTCACCGATGACCATCTCGGCCTGATGGATCACCTGGGCATCCAGAAGTTCATGGTGATGGGCTTCTGCATTGGCGGCCCGTTCATCTGGAATCTATTGCGGCGGGCTCCGGATCGTGTGGTTGCAGGTGTGCTGGCGCAGCCTAGCGGGTTCCGTCCAGAGATGCCCAGCCTTTTCTACGACACCAATATGACGGGCTGGGGGCCGGAATTTCTCAAGCGCCGGCCCGATATCACGAAGGAGACGGTCGACAAATTCCTGACCAAGATGTACCGCAACAACCCCGACTTCGTGTTCACCGTGACCCGCGATTTCGTGCGGAATTGCCAGACGCCGGTGCTGATTCTGCCGGACGACATCCCGCCGCATCCTTACGCCGTCGCCATGGAGGCCGCGATGCTCGCGCCCAAGGCCGAAGTGAGCATCTTCCCGTGGAAAGAACCCAAGGAGCGGATTCCGCTCGCGATACGCCAGATACACTCCTTCCTGCGGGCGCATCGGCCTGCTTCTGCTTAGATGGCATGTAGTAGACGTCTAGCGCAATTCGCACTCTTCGTATTTTCTAGCTGGACTCTCGCCGCTGCTATCACAACAGGCCCGGAACGTCACGATCATCCGTGACGACTGGGGAATTGCGCATGTATTCGGCAAGTCGGATGCCGACACCGTCTTCGGAGCGATTTACGCACAGGCTGAAGACGATTTCAGCCGCATCGAAACAAATTATCTGACCTCACTTGGACGCGCGGCGGAAGCCGATGGCGAATCGAAAGTTATGCAGGATCTGCGCCAGAGGTTGTTTGTCGATCCGGCGGAGCTGAAGAAGTTGTATGAGCAAAGCCCGCCGTGGCTGAAGAAGTTGATGACTGCGTGGGCCGACGGACTAAACTTCTATCTGGCGAAGCATCCCGCGGTGAAGCCGCGCGTCATCACGCATTTCGAGCCGTGGATGGCGCTGAGCTTCACGGAAGGCAGCATCGGCGGCGATATCGAGAAGGTAGATCTGAATCAACTCGCGGCGTTCTACGGTAACGGAGCGGTGCTGGCAGAGACGCGCGAGTCCGAAGAGCCCCGAGGCTCCAACGGAATCGCCATCGCGCCTTCCAATACCAAGAACCATCACGCGCTGTTATTGATCAATCCGCATACCTCGTTCTTCTTTCGCTCCGAATTGCAGATGGTCAGCCAAGAGGGCTTGAATGCATACGGCGCATCCACCTGGGGGCAATTCTTCCTCTACCAGGGCTTCAACGACAAAGTAGGTTGGATGCATACCACCAGCGGCGTGGATGCGATCGACGAATACCTGGAGACGGTAGAGAAAAAAGACGGACGCTGGATGTACCGGTTCGGCGGCGAACTACGGCCTGTGGCGGTGTCAGAGATTGTAGTGCCGTATAAGTCCGGCGGCAAGTTGGCCGAGAAGAAGTTCACCGTCTATCGGACGCAGCACGGTCCAGTGGTGCGCCAGCAGGACGGCAAGTGGGTGAGTTTCCGAATCATGCAGCAGCCCGTGAAGGCTCTGGAGCAATCGTATTTACGAACCAAAGCCAGAGATTACAAGTCCTATAAGAAGACGCTGGAATTCTTCGCCAACTCTACCAACAACACTGTGTTCGCTTCCGCGCAGGGCGATATCGCCTACTTTCACGGCAACTACATCCCGCGGCGAGACATCAGCTTCGATTGGACCAAACCGGTGGACGGCAGCAACCCTGCGACCGAATACCGGGGATTACTGAAAGTGGACGAAGCTCCAAACTTGCTGAACCCCAGGAGCGGTTGGCTGTATAACTCGAACAACTGGCCGTGGTCGGCCGCCGGGCCGAGCAGTTTGAAGCGGGAAGACTATCCGGCTTATGTGGAGAACGGAAGATTTGAATCTGCTCGCGGCTTCCATGCGCTTCGGGTTCTGAGTGATGAGCACGACTTCACACTGGAATCGGTGCTGGCCGCTGCCTTCGACAGCTACTTGCCCTGGTTCGCCAAAGGCGTCCCGGCGCTGCTGAAGGCATGGGATGCGGAGCCGGCAGGTAGTTCGGCGAAGACATTGATCGCGGAGCAGATCGCGATGCTTCGTGCTTGGGACTATCGCTGGGCAGCGAACTCCGTGCCAACCTCGCTCGCAGTTTTCTGGGGTGAGGAGATGCAGCGCAGAGTCGGCGGACGGGCGCAGGCCGCTGGTATTTCGATTGAAGACTATGTCGCGACCCAGGCGGCGCCGGAGCAGTTACTAGAGGCACTGGTCGCAGTGTCCGACAAGATCAAGAACGATTTCGGAACGTGGAAGACGCCATGGGGAGAAATCAATCGTTTCCAGCGTCTGACTGACGACATCGTGCATCCCTTCAGTGACGCCGCGCCCAGTATTCCTGTGCCCTTCACGTCCTCTAACTGGGGTTCGCTTGCATCATTCGGCGCACGTGCCTATCCTGGAACGAAAAAATGGTACGGAACCAGCGGCAACAGCTTCGTGGCGGTTGTAGAATTCGGCGATAAGGTTCGCGCGTTGGCGGTGACCGCTGGCGGAGAGAGCGGTCACCCAAACTCAAAGCACTTTAACGACGAGGCGGAGCGCTACGCCACCGGGAATCTTCGCGAGGTTTACTTTTACAAGTCCCAACTTACAGGGCACACGGAGCGGGAATACCATCCCGGCGACTAGCCCCCGAACGCCGTGCGCATTTGCGCCGTCAACCACGCCAAGTCTTCTTGCGCGATGGTCAGTGGGGGCGCCAGGCGAATGACGTGATCATGCGTTTCCTTGCACAGAACGCCTAAATCCTTGAGACGTTCGCAGTAGGGACGCGCTGGACCCAGTAATTCAATCCCGACCAGCAGGCCCCGGCCACGGATTTCTTTGATATGCGGATGTTTGATCTTCCGCATTTCATAAAGCAGCCACGTGCCAAGTTCTTCTGACCGTTCCACCAGCCGTTCCTCGTCGATGACGCGCAACGCAGCGCGGGCCACCGCGCAAGCCAAAGGATTCCCGCCATACGTACTGCCGTGGCTTCCAGGACGAAACACGTCCAGGACTTCATGACTGGACACCACGGCCGATACCGGATACGTCCCGCCGGAAAGTGCTTTCCCCAGGATCAGCACATCCGGCTGCACATCTTCCGCATGGCACGCAAGAAAACGCCCGGTGCGGCCCAGTCCAGTTTGAATTTCGTCGGCTGCGAGCAACACGCGTTCGCGGCGGCAGATCGCTGCGGCGTCGCGGATGAAGCCGTCGGGCGGAATCAGGATGCCCGCTTCGCACTGAATCGGTTCGAACAAGAACGCACACGTGTTCGGAGTAATGGCACGCTCCAGCGCCTCGGCGTCACCAAAAGGGATCGTGATGAAGCCTGGCGTGAACGGTCCGAAACCATCCTTGTATAGCGGCTCGGAAGAGAAGCCGGTGATAGTGGTCGTGCGCCCGTGAAAATTGTTTTCGCAGACGATGATTTCCGCCTGATTCAGGGGAATGCCCTTGCGCGTGTAACCCCATCGCCGGGAAGCTTTGATGGCTGTCTCCACGGCTTCCGCGCCGGTGTTCATTGGCAGGACCACTTCCATCCCACAGCGCTGCGCGAGTTCGGCGACAAAGTGCGGGAGCTGATCGTTGCGGAAGGCACGCGAAGTTAGCGTAACCCGCTCAGCTTGTTCTTTGAGCGCTTTAATAATTTGCGGATGGCAGTGGCCCTGGTTGACCGCTGAATATGCGCTGAGGCAGTCCAGATACCTGCGGCCCTCGATGTCGTACACCCAGGCTCCGGACGCGCGCTCGACAACTACATCCAAAGGATGATAGTTGTGCGCGCCCCACTGGTCCTCGATGGAGATGAGTTCTTCGGCCTGCGTTCGGGAATTGGCTTGCGGCATGAAGTAATTCCGGCTACTGCCCGCCACCCGAGCCCGCGCGATGGCCGGTGGCGTTCTCGGAGATTTTCGACGTGGAAGCTCCCAGATGAGCGGCGGTCTTCGTCGCCTCCTCAACTGCGCGTGCAAGTACGGAGCGGATGCGCCCGTCTTCCAGCATGAGCAGGCCGGCGATGGTACAACCTGCTGGAGTGGTGACGTCGTCGCGCAGAGCCGCCGGATGCCGGCCCGAGTCCAGCACCATGCGCGCGGCGCCCAGAGCGGTCTGCGCTACCAGCGTTAACGCAAGCTGCCGCGGCAAACCCACGCGCACGCCCGCATCGGCCAGCGCTTCCATGATCAAGAACTGGTAGCCGGGCCCGCTGCCGCTCAACGCCGTGACCGCGTTGAAGTGGATCTCGTCAACCGGAATACATTTGCCCACGCCTTCGAAGATACGTTCCGCACGATCCAGATGAGCTTTCGAGGCGCTCGATCCCGCACACACCACGGTCATGCCCTCGCCCACTACGGCCGGGGTATTTGGCATCGCGCGCACGATCGGATTATCAGTGCCGAGCAACGATTCGATGCGGTCCGTGGACACGCCCGCGAGTATGGAGATCAGCAAAGTATCGCGCCGCAGTCCCGCGTTGCGAAGAGTCGCCAGAACGATGGGCGCGTCGGCGGGCTTCACGCAGACCAGAATGAGATCCGATGTCGGCACGCGGTGTTGAAATTCACTCTCGACCGGAACACCCAGCGCTTCCGCCACCTTGGGGCCCGCATCGGAGTTCTTATCTCCAGCCCAAACCCGGTCCTTCGAAATGACACCGCTGGAGATCAGCCCGCGGATTAGGGTTTGGCCCATAACACCCGCTCCCACGACTCCGAGAGTCATTCCGTCGGCAACTACGGGCGTGTCTTTACCTACAGCGTATTTTGACATGATGATTTCACCTTAAGCGGCGTGGACCGGCACCTTCCGGCGCATCCGCTCGCGGCGCCGCCGTGGAGCAACCTTTCGATTCTAATACGGCTTGATCTGCGAGGGCGCGAAGCTACTTTCGGCGAATGGCGTGGCGGTCGCTTTCCGTCCAATGCTGGACGACCTCGGTGACCGTCCCCTTTGCATCCTTGACGAATTCGACGATGTTCCCCTCCATGCTGAAGGTGTTTGCCGACATGGCGATCAATTGAATTTTCCCCATGCCGCCTGGATCGATCATCAGATGATCCCCTTCCAACGTTACGATGACGCCGGAGGGTGACCCGGGCGAATCGTACCTTCCAACGTATTGGCTTAAGATTTCCTTGGAAACCTGAAACTCCTCCGGGCGTTTGCCGACCAGGTGCGGCTTGGCGTTCTGGTTTTCGCAAACGAACTCGATCAATTCGCCATCCGGCATCAAATCCAGATCGACGGGAAGCGTCCACGCCTGGTTATAAGCCTTAGGATCGTTGAGCGTCACCTGGAGATCCATATGCCCGGCATCGCGGCGGCGGAAGCGCTCCGTCATGCGCAATTCCTCGGAATGGGGATGCCCGCCCAAATCCAGAGATGTCCGGTCGTTGTACCCGGCGGTTGTGACCACCAGAGTGTCGCCCTCCCAATGCCCAATCGAGTACCCCATCCAACTCGGATTGGGATCTTTCGGCAGTTCGCGGCCGTCGGTAAAAACCTGGCGGAAGATGGTTTCGTATTCGTAAAGGAAGACAACCACATTCGGCGTCTGAATAATCTTCACGGGCGAGCCGAGCGAAGTGCTGGCCTTCGGGCCTGGCGGCAAACAGTTGATTCCGTCCGTATCGTTGCGGTAATTGTCCGCGCTCTGTTTGTAAAGGGCCGCGGCCCACGGCTGAATATCCGCGGGCTTGAGATCCGGCGCGGCATTGAGCAGATAGCTTTTGTGGATCCGCCAGACACCGGAGAGATCCGGCTTGCCATCCGCGGTTCGGGGAGCAGGGGCGGAGAGATCGGGCTTGCCGTCGGGCGTTCTGGGCAATCCAGGGGTCGGGCGCGCAGCCCATTGCGCGGTGAGCGGCGATAGTGACGCGGATAGAACGATCAGGCTAGCAAGTGTTTTCATCTGCCATCTTTCTCCTGTCGGGTTTTAGCGTACACCACGTTTCGATGGCGTTCAACCTTAGCCGTGCACTGACGGTCGCGCTGCCGGTCCGCCGGGAGTATACTTTACCCAGCAAGGAGGGAAGATGAATTTTCGACGCCTCTCTTTTGTAGTTGCGCTCGCCGCGCTGGGTCCATTTGCGCAAGGGCAAGTCGCGCCGCATGCGGTCCCGGCGAAAGCCAAAACTGACAAGCAAACCTGGACCATGCCCCGGACTGCCGACGGACATCCCGACCTGCAGGGGTTTTGGTCTAACAATACAGCAACGCCGCTCGAACGGCCGAAAGAACTGGCGGGGCGGGACCATCTCACCGACCAGGAAGTAGCCGCATTCAAGCAGAAAGCGGCGCAGCTCTTCGATGGCAACGGAGACGCCGCGTTTGGCGACACCGTATTTCAAACCGTGCTCGCGAATGTCAATGGGACCAAGGCCGGTTTCAAGAGCATCGATGGCGATACCGGCGACTACAGTTCCGTCTGGACTGTCGAGAGGGAGTGGGACAATCGAACCTCGCTTATCACCGACCCCTCTGACGGGCGGATGCCCGCGATGACCCCGGAGGGACAAGCGAGACGTGAAGCCAATGCCGCAGCGGCGAAGCGTCCGGCCGAGGGGCCAGAGGACCGCTCCTTGGCGGAGCGCTGCATCACCTACGGCTCGCCGCAGTTGACTGCGGGATACCAAAGCTACTATCAGATTCTACAGACTCCTACTTCGGTGGCCTTCATGACCGAGATGATTCACGATGTCCGGGTGATTCCGCTCGACACGCATCCGCACCTCCCGTCGAATGTCCATCAGTGGCTGGGCGACTCGCGCGGCCATTGGGAAGGCGACACGCTGGTGGTCGATACCACCAACTACAAACCGCGAAGCTTTATGGGCATCTCCAGCGAGAAGCTGCACGTGACGGAGCGCTTCTCCCGCACCGGCCCGGAGACGCTGAAATACGAAATCACAATCGACGACCCCGGGACTTGGACCAAACCATGGAGCCTGATGGTCCCCTGGAGGCACTCGCCGAAACCGATCTATGAGTACGCGTGCCACGAGGGCAACATCGGCATGGTGGGCATCCTGGCCGGAGCTCGCGCTGAGGAGCGGGCCGCGGTGAGCCAACCGAAATAAATCTGCCGCCTAAGCAGGGTTTGGTGGGGCGGGTTCCGGAGTCCCCTCGACGCCCAACTCCGCGGCGCGCGCCCGCATCGCTTGAATACAGAACTCAATGTGCTGATCCAGGTCTACGCCCAGTTCGGCGGCGCCGTTCACAATGTCGTCACGGCTGACCGAGCGCGCGAAGCCTTTGTCCTTGAGCTTCTTCCTGACGCTAGCCACATCGACGGAATGAATGCTACGGGTGGGCTTCACGTAACTGACCGCGGTGAGAAAGCCAGCCAGTTCATCGCAAGCGAATAAGGTTTTTTCGAGCGGCGAAACCCGCGGCACACCACTATAGTTGGCGTGCGACAAAATGGCCCGGCGGATCTCCTCGGGCACGCCGCGCTCCGCCAGGATCGGTTCGCCCTTCATCGGATGATCCGGCGCCTGCGGATGGACTTCCCAATCGAAATCGTGCAGCAGCGCCGTTAAACCCCACTTGGCTTGATCCTCGCCGAACTTCGACGCGTAGGCTTCGACGCAAGCCTCTACGGCCAACGCGTGGCGGCGGAGGCTATCCGATTTCGTGAACTCGCAAACGATTTCCCAAGCCTGCTGACGATCCATAGGGCAATTGATATCGTATCAAGCGAAGCGGCCGCCTATTCCACATCAAACACGTGCTGATGGCGATTCAGATCCACGCGCTTGCCTACGAACGTCACGCCTTCCATCCTTAGACGCAGCCTCTGCTCCGCGGCCGAGCGCCCGGACAACTTGATCTCGCCGCCCGCGCCGAGTACGCGTTGCCAGGGAAGCTCGCCGGGAATCGCGGTCCTCAGAAATCGCGCGACGGCCCGGTGATAGCGCGGGTATCCCGCGGCGGCAGCTACTTGGCCGTAGCTCGCGACCTTGCCGCGTGGGATGGACCGGATCGTGTCTGCAAATGATTGGTCCCGCAGTTCTGTGAGGGACGCATGCGTATCGAAGCGGCGGACCATTTGCTGCGCTAGAGTCCGGTTTTCAGTTTGATCTCGGCCATATCGCCCTTGATTTCGATCTTCGTTCCGAAGGGCTTTGACAGATCGGCCAGACGCTGCAGAATGTAGCCCGCCCGCGCACCGGTTGCCGCCGAGGGTAAGCCGCGCGTGACCAGAAACTGATTATTGGCGTACTCGTTGTGAGCATCCGGTTGGCCCTCGCCCGCAACGTTCATCGCGATGGGCCGGAGGGAAATCGATTGCAGATTCTTCCCCTGAAACTGGACATAGGCCACCACGCTCTCCCAACTCATGGGTTCATCGATGTAGGTCAGCGTCGGGACCAGATTGTAAATGAAGTTGCCCAGATCGTAAAAGATGGGCTTGCCGCGATAGATTTCCACGCCGTGCAGCAAGGGAGCGCCATGCATCACGATGATGTCCGCCCCCGCATCCACCTCCGCATGCGTCCATTTCTTGAGCCAGTCATTCGGAGCGAGCCGTTCGGGCATCCCCTCCGTGAAAATTGTCCCGAACGAGTGATTCGCGAAGACGTGATTATGTTGATAGACGATCACCAGATCAGCGTGCTGCCGGGCCTCGCGAATGTTTTGCAGGATGCGTAGCGAATCCTCCGTATTCGGCGTATTCGCGGCCGCGCCGGGCAGATCGGCCGTGGCCTCGTTTTCTTTATCGCCCGCTTCGACGCGCAGCTCATTGACGCCAGGCCGGTCCGCCGTGGCGCTTCCTCCCGGAACAATCAGGCCCGACGCGCTTGCAATCAGGGCAATCGTCCCCTTCGGAGTATGCAGATAGGCCGGCGCAGCAGCTTCGGCCAGATTGTTGCCGGTTCCTGCGTGAACGATCTTTCGACTATCCGCCTCCCGCAGCGTGTTCTGAACGCCCTTCACTTTCAGATCGAACGCATGGTTACCCGATAGCGACAACAAGTTAAAACCGAAAGTCGTCAGCGCGTCCAGTGCTTCCGGCGGCGTGAGAAATCCCCGGCCCTCGTGGATCGTCTCCCCTTTTTCGGCGACTGCGGATTCGAGATTGGTGAACACCACATCGCCCTTGAGCAGCCCTTGGATGATGGGCACCGCGGCCGGCGCCGTGGAGCGGATATCCGAACGGATCATCGATTGTCCCGCCAAGGTGATGGTGATCGGGGCCGGGGCAGCGCCCACCGTGCATACGATCGTCAACCCCACCGCGAGGCACGCTGCGATCGCCAGAAACCGGCTAGTCCTCGCCATCACTTCGCTTCAGCCTGCGTAGAGGTAGCCGGTCCAATGCCGACGATCTCGATAGTGAGCCCGTCTGCCTTGGAGCCGTCGAAGTGCGTCTGATTTGCAATATCCCTGACATAGCTGCCCGGCTTGAGTGGAACGGTGTTCTCGGGATCGAACTTGGAGCCCGTACCGATCCACATAGTTCCGGCCAACACGGTTATGAATCGATCGTTCGGATGTGAATGGGGTTGGCTCCAGTTGTTGGGGCCGCGTTTGAGGAGTTGGACATACAAGCCAGGCTTAGAGGGATCGCCGAACAGAATCGCCGATTGGCTGCCGCTTCCGGGGCGGCCTTTCCATTCAATTTGGTCCGCGAGTTTGTAGTCTCTGGCATTGCGGTCGATGGTAGCCGCATCGGCCCCGTAGACCGCCATTAACTTCATTATGTCTGGAGGGAGCAGGCCGGCTTGCCGATTGGTTTTCGCCGAGGGGTTGGAGAGAATTGTCAGGGCCATCATCGTCAACGCGAGTGCCGACCACCTTAGGCTGCGTCTCCCGAGTTTGGAAATTTTCACGAGAATCTCCTTTGCCAGCGGCCATCTGGGGCCGCCGGTCATGCGCATTACGCATCTTACCTCCCTTCCGCTCCGCAGCGCCGGGAGAGCCTAGGAATAGAGCGTTTCACTTCACATTGCCTTCGTCCTGCCTTCGCAAGTAGACTGGTGATGCAGGGGCACGAAACAATCCAAAGTGATCCGTTAAATTCTGGAGTGGCGCCGAATCGGCACCAAGCTTGGAATTCCTTGCAAGTTGTTCATGGGCCGGTAGCTCAGTTGGTAGAGCATCGCACTTTTAATGCGGTGGTCGCGGGTTCGAGTCCCGCCCGGCTCACCATTCTTTCTCTTGAGGTTGATGTAAGTTAGTCGTCCTCGATCTGGCTCGGTTCCACCTCGCCAGATTCTCCCGCCCGGCCTGGACCGGACAACTGACAAACTAATTCCACTGGACAACTAACGTGCTAACGACAGACGGTAACCAACGCCTTGCGCCTAGGGACGCTAACGCGCTAGATTTGTAACCGCAAATGAACTTGAGGCGGATGATCGTAGCCCGCCTCTTCGCCATGTGTGCGCAAATCAATGGTGCGCAATTGAAACGAGTAAGCCACCGGTTCGACCGCTGAAGGGCAAAGCGCCGCGTCCAGCGAGGAGAGCCGGTCGCCGCAAGGGAGGCCGGGAATGAATTCGAGACTGGTGTTTTGCCTTTTGAGCGCATGTGTCCTACCGACGCTTGCCGCGGCGGCAGGCGGTGAGGACTACTTTATTTATGCCGGCAGCTACACGGATGCTCCGTCCCACTCTAAAGGCATCTACGGGTGGCGTTTCGAACCATCGTCGGGCAACGTAACGCCTCTCGGTCCGGTGGCGGAGACGGTCAATCCGGCGTATGTCTGTGCAACACCCGATGGGCGTTTTCTATATGCGGTCAACTGGCAGACGGCCGAGGCGGCAAAGGGCGATACCGTCAGGGCTTATGCGATCGACAGCAAGACTGGATTGCTAACGTTACTCAATACTGCGAGCGCCGGAGGCGGGCTGCCGAATCAGGTGATTGTCGATCCGCGCGCGAAGTTCGCCATGGTGACGAATTATGGGTTTCACGACAATGATGCCGAGCATAACAATTCGTCGCTGGCGGCGCTGCCGATTCAGGCGGATGGTAGACTCGGCGAGCCTTTCTACGTAGATCATCATACGGGGCCGCCGCTGAGCCCACGCCAGACCACGGGGGCGCATACGCATGGAGTGATTTTTACCAAGGACGATCGGTTGGCGTTCGTCGCCGAACTCGGCCTCGATCGTGTCTACACCTATCACATTGACGCCGCGAAGCTGGCCGTCAAGCCGGCCGACCCGCCATATGTAAATCTGAGTCCCGGTTCCGGGCCACGCCGCCTTGCTCTCAGTCCGGACGAAAAATTTCTGTATGTGAATCACGAGACCGACTCCAAGGTGAGCGTGTTCGCGATCGATCACGGTTCCCTCAAAGAGATCCAGCAGATTTCCACTTTGCCGCCGGATTTCACTGGGCGGAATACCACGGCTGAAATTCAGCTAGACAAGGCTGGCCGGTTCCTGTACGTCTCAAACCGCGGCGCCAATAGCATCGCAGTGTATGCGGTCGACGCCAAGACGGGAACTTTGACGTCTCGCGGGTTCGTTCCCAGCCTTGGCCAATCGCCGCGCAACATTACGATTGATCCGACGGGCCGGTATTTTTTCGCCGCCAACCAGTTTTCAAACAACGTGGTTATTTTTAACGTGGACGCGCAGACTGGGCAACTCACGCCCACTGGGCAGCAATTACATATGGATCAACCGGCTTCCATGTTTCTGGTGAAGGCCGGAATATCAAGCGAAACGGTACAGCGTAAGTAACCTGTGCCAACGCCGCCGGTTCTTATCTTTTAACAGAGCGGTGGTCTGCCTGCTTACTTTATTTCGACTAGCTCAATGGCCTCACGGCTGGGGCCTTCGATCATAGCGGCGCGGGTGTCGCCCAGCTTATGGGGCTGTTCCAGGAAGGTGACGCCTTCGCGTTTGAGCTTGGCCACCCAGGCATCCAGATCGGTGACGCTCAGGCCGACATGATCCATCAGATGGCCGCGTGTGCTCTCCAGCGGCCTGCTGCCCTGGTTGGGATACGAATTCATCGCCACACCGCTGAAGCTGACACCCGCGGTGGGCGAGCGGTAGGTGCCTTCCTTGGCTAGAGACGGCCAGGATGGCTCGCCGCCGCGCGGCTGCTTGCAGGTTGCTTCGGTCGGCGCGGGTGCGGCATCATCGGCGCGCACGCGCAGTCCGTCGCGGCGTCGCTTCCAGATGGGTCTGATACCAGAGTTGAGCGCAGACCGGGTCCTCCTCCCACATGTGCACATGATCGACGCGCTCGGTCTGGCTATTGGTGTATTCAATGATGGCGCCATCGGGCGCCAGGATATAGCCGTTGCCGGCTTGATGACTGGGCTGGAGATTCTGCGCCTTGGCCTCCGCCAGTTGCGCCCGGGTACGGCCCGGCACTCCGGGCGGATAGGGATAAGTGTCGCTGCTGATGCCGACAAAATCGCCCTGATCGCCGGTATAGAAGGGCGCCAGGACACCGTGGGCCCTGAAGATTTCATACCGCTTGAGGGAATCCCCCACATTCCAGCCGAAATGCCAGTAGGCCGTGACATTGGGATTGGCGTCCGGCGGCCGCGCTACTTTGTTGAAGACGATCAGCACATTGTCGGGCGAGGCCAGAGCCGGCATTCCTTCCCAAGTGGTTCTCGATGTCGAGGGAAATTCCTTCACATAAAACGCGATGGCGGCATCCGGATCGACGCTGTTGAGTTGCAGATGATGAAACTTTGGCGTAGGCAGCGACTGAGCCTGCGCACAAACGCTTACGGAACTAACTAAGATCGAGGCCAAAATAGAAGCGAACATAAAAAAGTTCTTCATAAAGCCTCCCTAAAACGTCGAAATGCCGGGACTCGCCCTACTTGGCCACCTGCCTACTTCGCCACCTGATGGACCGCGTCCTTCTCGTTCTCACAGACGTTTTCGATCAGATCGGCATCCGGAATCACATCGAAATCAACCTTGAACGTCCAGGGTTTAGTGTACATTTTGGGATCATCGATGGTGCCCTCCATTTGCAAATGTCCCGCAGTGAGGCGCTGGAATCGTTCCGTGACGCGTAAATCCTCGGAATGCGGCAACCCCAGGCCGTCCAGCCATGCTTGATCGTTGAATCCCACCGTTTCCACTTCGAACGTTTCGCCAACCCACTTTCCGACGGAGTAGCCGTACCATGCTGGATTCGGCGATTTCGGGTGCTTGCGGCCGTCGGTGAAAATCTGCCGGAAATCCACCATCTCCTCATAAAGAACGAGAGTAAGCCCGGGTGTCTGCACGATCTTGAACGGATCGGGCGGGAGCATGCCGGAAGGAACACCATATGGAAGGCAGTGCTCCGGTGGCCGGCCGCCTCCGTCGCGCGCCGCGCGTTCCTTGAAAATCGCCGCCGCTGCGGGCCGCAGTGGGATTTCCGCATCCTTTGGCATGAACCAGCTCAGGGTGAATGCAAGGCCCTTGTCGTTGTAGCGGGGAGGAGTGCTCTCGCCTTCCCTGCGGAGCCAGACGCCCGAAAGATCCGGGTGGCCATCCGCTGCAAGAGGCGCCTTCGCGGACAGGTCGGGTTTGCCATCCTTGGTGCGCGGGATGCGCGGGTCCGGCTGATTGAACCACTGTGCCGAAATGGGTGAGGAAACCAGAATTGCAAGCAATACAGTGCTCAGTGTCTTGATCTGAAAGCTCATAAGAAATCCTTGCTTTACACCAGCGGGCCTATTTCCGATCCGGCTTTCGCGTGTACCTTAAGTCGCCCTCAACCCCTACCCGAACGAAATGCGTTACCTTGCCTTGCGAGTCTGCAAAGAACTCGAGGCGGGAATCGCGCCAGTAAAGAACGGTGTCGGATACAGGAATCAGCGCAGTCCTCGCTTTCCCTTCCGTGTCTAGGAACAACGTGCCGTCCGACATCGTGATGTTGTAGGTACCCGTCACCGTTGGGTTTTCGGGATAAGCGAACTCGTACGAACCAACATATCGCGAGAGCACCGCGGGAGCGACTTTCGCCGCCACCGGCTTGGGATCGGAGGGCTTTCCCACCATGTGGTCGCGGTCTTTTTCGTTCTCCGCACAGACGAACTCCAGGATCTCCGAGTCGGGAACGAGTTCAAGTTTAATCGCAATCGTAAAGGGCTTTTTAAAAGTCTTCGGATCGTCGATGGTTTCTGCAATCTCCATGTGCCCGAAATCGAGGCGATGGAATCGCTCGGTGATGCGCAGGGAATCCGTGATCGGATGCCCCGCCAAATCAAGCCAGATGGAATCCTTGAACCCGGTGCTTTCGGCGACCAGCGTATCGCCCTCCCAACGTCCCACCGAATATCCCATAAAACTCGGATCGGGATCTTTAGGAAGCGCGCGGCCGTCAAGGTGGATTTGGCGGTAATTCAACTCCTCTAGAAGGATCACCAGAACATTGGGCGTTTGAATGAACTTCTGCATCAAAAAGGAGATCGTATTGACGCTCGGACCATGCGGAAGACATCCAACAGCGCTGGGCTGATCCCTGCCTACATTTGCTGCGCGTTGCTTGACCAAGTCAGCCGCCCAGGGCTGAGTGTCCTCAGGCTTCAGATCCGCAGCAACGTTAGCGCCGTAATTCCCCGGATTCACGCCCCAGAGTCCGCTCAAGTCCGGCTTGCCGTCGGCGGTGCGCGGTGCGGGCGCGGAGAGATTGGGTTTTCCGTCCGGCGTGCGCGGAGTTCCAGGGATCGGAAGATTCACCCACTGGGCGTGCAGGGTTGCACAAAAAAGGAGTAGATAGAATCCAGCTTTCACGCTTGGCCACCTCTCTTTGTGGGTTTAGCTGGAATTGTCGCGCATACCCAAGGCCCGGCGCAAGGATCAGTGCGAAGCGTTCCGATCGAACGTCCGCTCCTTCAAACGCTTCAGGAGGATTTGCCGCGTGGCCGTACTGGTTATGGTGTCAGGCCTTCAGTCAGCTCGATTCGGGTCCCCCACGGATCGGTCAAAAAAGCGACGTGCACTTTCTTGGAACTCTGGCTCGCGTGATCCGGCTCGTCGAATTTAATCCCCTTCGCTTGGGCGGCCTCAATGAAAGCTTTCAGGTTTTTCACTTCAAAACCAATATGATCGATTTGATGACCCTTGTTGGATGCCGGCGGAACATCGGAATTCGCTCGAGGAGCTGTATTGAATGAAATATTGGTCCCCGGCAAGTTCTCAGTGGGCATTAATCGTCGATGGGCCGGGAGACAGGAGGTGCAGTACCTCTCACTCCTGTCTCCACCGAACACGTTTACGTACCATGCCTGGATCTCAGGGACTTTTTCGGAAGTTGTGAAGAAGTGAAGGTGGTGCATCGTGATCGGAACGGTCAGCGACCGATCTTCGAAAAATTCGATTCGGAGGCCTGACGGTGTGTGCACGTACCCACTCGTGGGGTTTTCAGCGTGATCGATGATTATGTGGTTTGCCTCCCACTTAGCGGTATATGCTGCCACGTCCCTCAGGGCCACGCCGAAGTGGTTTAACATCGGCCCTGCAGGAGATACGTCAGCGTCGCCCTGCGTGATTATGATGTAGACACCCGGGAATTGGATCATCGATATTTTCCCGTTCTCCACGGGAGTACCGCCCATTATGTCGATGAAAAAACGCCGCTCAGCGTCTACGTCCTTGACGATCAAATGAATCTGCCCGAACGTGACCCCGGCAGCATTAGGAGGTGCGAGCTGCGCCAGCGCAGGCAATCCCACGGATAGAAACAACAGGGGTAAAAAGGCGGATTTCATAGCGAAAATAACTATACCAGACTATCAATCTGCACGCGTGCGCGGAGTTCCAGGGATAGGAAAATTCACCCACTGGGCGTGCAGGGTTGCACAATAAAGGAGTAGATAGAATCCAGCTTTCACTGTCGGCCACCTCTCTTTGTGGGTTTAGCTGGAATTGTCGCGCATACCCAAGGCCCGACGTAAGGATTGGTGTGAGGCCAAGACACTCCAAATGGGTCTCTGTCGCACTACAGAACATTCCAGTTGGGATATTGCACGTGAGGAACGGCAACCACCGCGAAGCTTTCGTCAGCACATCGTTCCGCCACGGGGTGGTTGGCGCCACCGATTTTCACAATCCCGCACCAACCTCCGGGAGGCCGGGGCGGGGCCTGCGCCGCCTCTCCGCAGTGTTCCTTGCCCGCATCTCTCAGAACCCGTGGCGGCAAGGCGAGTATTCGTGCACCAGGGATGCGTGCGTGCGCCGCGTCTTTCCTAGCGCTCGACCATAACCATACGCGGCCACTGCGAGTTGTCTTCGCGGTTGCTGATCAACCTACTGCGCAACTCCTCGCGGGTCGGCTGCATTTCGCCGCGCGCGTCAATGGCCCGCGAGACCAGGATGCGCTGACCCGGCGCGGCGTCCGTCCAGTCGAACGACCAGAGTGACCAGGCCGCCGCGGTACTCGGCCGGTCGATCTTCGCCGCACGCCATGGTCCGTCGTCTACCCGCACCTCGACCCTTTGGATCGGGGCGGGTCCGCCCCACGCGGCCCCAGCCAAACGGTATTCGAAGCCCGCAGTGGCGCGCCGCCGCGTCACTCTGGCGACCACCGATTTCAAATTGTTTCGCGATATGGAGGTGTCCAGCCAAAGCGTCTCATCACCGGACTTCGCCGCCCGCAAGCTCTGGTAATTGCGCGCCATGTGGCGGCCTTCATAGCGGCGGTCGGTGACTTCGATGAAGGAAAGCCACTTTACCTGCGCCATGCCGTACCATCCCGGAAGAATCAGGCGCAATGGAAACCCATGCTCCGGCGCGAGCAGCTTACCATTCATGGCGAAGGCGAGTAGATTGCCGGGAGCCTGTGCGTCCTGAACAAAAATGCTCCATCCGTGCGGAGACGGATAGGTTGCATTTCCCGCCTCCCACTTCGGCTCTTGCTCCGTATCCATTCCGAAAAAGACGACTTCACGGGCGGTGGGCTGGATCTCGCACTCCTGGAGGATGGCACTGAGGCTTACGCCAGTCCAGACGGCATTACTCACCAGGCCATTCATGATTCGCGGGTCGCCGGAGTTACCCGAGCACTCGATAGTGACTTCCATATCGCGCCGGTCGGCCCGATTCATGAGGTCGCGCAGCGAGAATTCGGCGGGCCGTTTGACGTGACCGTTAATCCGCAGCCGCCAGGCGCCCGCGTCTGCCCGGATAGTCTTGGTCTGATGAAACTCGTAGAATTCTTCGGATGGGGTTACGGCGGAAGTCAGCCGGCGCAGATCGAAACATTTGACGCGAGGATTGTCTGCCTGGCCATCGACGCGGAAGCCGGGGCCGTAATCGCTAAAAGGGACTAACTCCTCATCGGGGGGAAGGGCCAGCGCCGACAGCGGGAAACCGGCACTGAACTCGAGGAACCTGCGCCGGCTCCATGCCCTCAGCATTACAAATCCTCCAGACGCAGGGTTACTTCGGCATACTTCCAAGCATTTTCGAAGCGCTGCCGAACCGGGATGGAAGCCGCCACTTTGTTCTGTGCAGTGAGCGTCTGGAACAAGCCGAACAATGACCTGGGGTTCTCTGGATTGCGTTGAAGGTCGGCGCGAAACACTGCTTCGGCTTCCGCGTATTGTCCGGAGCGAGCCAGTTCTCCGCCGAGAGACTCTCGCACGGGATAATACCAATCCGGCGGCTCACTGTAAGGCGAGGCGTCCTGTATCTCCACTGCCCGGCGGAAATGCGCGAGCGAAGCCTTGTGATCCGCTTGGGCTGCCGCGATGCGCGCATCCAGAACCTCCAGCGCGAGGGGGACGAAGCTTGGGGCGGAATTGTGTACAGAGGAGGCGCCGGAACTTGGTTGGTTGATCAAGGCCGCAAGCTCCTGGCGTTCCGCCTTCGCTTTCGAGAGGGCTCCCTTGGCCGAAAAGGCGAGACCTCGCGAATATCGCCAATAGGCGCGCGCGCCGGTCAGCGAAGCGTCCGGAGCGGGCAGATTCAAGATATCGTCCCAGCGCTGAAATCTCGTCAGGACCAGGGCCGGCCCGCCCAGCAGAGCCTCCAGCATCGGCATGCTTCGTACAGCCGGGCTGACATTCGCCGACAACTCATCGGCGGCTTGTTTGGCCTCCGAGAATTTCCCCTCCATACTGGCGGCGATCCACAAGAACAGCAGGTCGTGACTGTAGTACATCCGGCCATACACGCTATCTTGGGTCCCGGTGGCATGGAGATAGGCGCGGTCGGCGCTAGCGGCCGCCTCGTTGGCTTTCACGGCTTGCGCATAATTTCCGAGCCGGATGTAAATATGCGATGGCATGTGCCGCAAATGGCCCGCGGCGGGAACCAGCGTTTCGAGCACATGCGCGCTGGCTAGCGCTGCTTCTGGGTGCGGCGAAGCTTCCAGGGCGTGAATATAAAAATGATTTGCGCCGGGGTGTTTTGGATCCCGCCGCAATACCGACCGGAGCACGGCTAGCAATTCTTCGGTGTCCTCGGTGGGCTTACCGGAGGAGGTCCATAAGTTCCAGGCATGCAAATCCATGATGCTTTCGGCGTAGAGGGCGGTTGCATCTGGATCATCCGGATAGAGTCCCATGAGCTTCCGCATGGCATCCCGGTAGTCGCGATCCAGCATCTGAAAATCCGGATGGCTGTCACCGGAGTAGCGCCGCGCCAAGGCATCGACATAGGCCTGCTCCTTTTCTGGAGCGCCCGCCGCCAGCCTTCGTGCCTCTTGGATGGCCTTGAAGGCGACTCCTTCACGCGCCGGATTGATGTTCATGTTGTAATTCGGCCCAACCGACAGCGCGATGCCCCACAGAGGCATGGGAGAGGTTGGGTCGAGCTCAGCAGCCCGTAGAAACGAACGGAGAGCCTCCTCATGATTGAAGGCGTAAACCAGCGTCAAGCCTTGGTCGAAGAATCGCTGGGCTTCGGCGCTTTTGGTTGCGATAGCGTGGTGGTAGTCGCCCAGGCCCGGCAGAATCGCTGCCCGCCGCTCCATTCCGCCCATCGAATGCTCTTGGGGTGTTGCAAGGCCCGGGGCCATGAGCGCGAGCACCGCCATCAGAGCGCATCGCCACATAAACCGAGTTTCCCACAAGCGGACACTAGTGGCAGATGGGTACCGCGCTAATGCCACGAAGGATCGGCGGTACCCGCGCATCAATTCAGCACTGCATTTTTCCGCGAACTCAGAAACTAAGCCGGAGGCTGACCTGCAACAGGCGATTCGGATTGCTTTTCACCGATTGAGCGTTGTTGTTCGCCGTGGTAATCTGACCGAACGCAGCGTCGCCGAAGGTCGTATCCGGCTGATCGAACTGAGGTGTGTTCGTGACGTTGAAAGCTTCCCCGCGGAAGGTCAGCTTAAACCGTTCGGTGATGTTGAACAGACGTGAAATCGAACCGTTTATGACAAACAGATTCGGTCCGTAGAGTATGTCACGGCCGAGGTTGCCAATCGTTCCTGTTGCCGGCGCCGCGAGCGAGTTCTTGGAAAACCAATACTGGCCGGGCCCTTCCTGCCCCAGGATTTGTAATGGGGCGACCAACTGCGGCCAATTAAAGTTTCCGGGAGCGTTAAGGAGGTTGGCTATATTACTGGTGTTGCTGGTTGCAAAGTTCAGCGGAATCCCACTCTCCCAGGTCCACAAGCCGGCGATCTGCCAATTGCCGATGATATAACTGGCCGGGCCCTTGTTGGCGAACCTCTGGCCCTTTCCGAATGGCAGTTGCCACGTCGCCGAGTAGGTAAATGTATTGGCGCGATTGTATTTCGTCAAGCCGGGGTAAACCACAAAGCCGAGCTCATTGAAGGGCGCATAGTCAATCCCTTTGCCGAAAGTGTAGGAAGTGGTCATCATGAAACCGTTCGCAAAACGGCGGTTCAACTTGACCTGAAGAGCCTCATAGTGCGATCCCTCATACACCGGGTAGGCAGTAGTTGCTGTGCGGCCGAAAAGAATTTTCTCCGGCTCAGTGGCCGTTCCCTGACCGGCAACAGTGGCCGCGTTGAGATTGAAGCTATTGTTGGTGAGCACGTTGGTATTCTCGAGACCGATGGCGTGGTTCCCCACGTATGCCACTTCGAACGCAAGATTAGCCGGCAACATCCGCTGGACGGTGAAATTCCAGGTCTCGGCATAGGGTACCGGGGTGTTGGGGATGACGATCACGTAATTCTGGTTCGGTGCGTTTGTGATGATGCCGTTGCTTGGAACCGTGAAGAACGTCGGAGCGGGAAAGCCGGTGGCCATTGATCCGGCTGCTACAAACGAGTTCGGGGCAATCAGTTGTTGATTCTGCTTAACCGGGCCCTGCCAGTCCGCGATGTATCTGTAGAAGCTGCTCATTCCGAAGCCGCCTCGAATCACGGTCTTGTCGTTCAGCCGGTACGCCAACCCAAATCTTGGATAGATATTCCTGGGGTAATTCTTTACTCCAAGGTCCATCGGAATGTTTCCGTACCCAGCGGCTAACAAGCTGTTCGTGTTCGGATCGTAATTGTATTGACCGCCCGGAAATTGCGGGTATGATGCGGGCCAGTACTCCCAACGCGCTCCTAAGTCCAAGGTCAACTTCGACGATACTTGCCATTTATCGTGGACATACAAGGCGTATACGTGGTCATTGCGGACCGGTGAGGTTCCTTGCAAATCGCGACCGATACCGTTGGGTTGGTCGAGCTCGAACGCGGCGAGAGCGTTAGATGCACCGTTGCTGGCGCCGGAGATTGAGGTCGTTGTGCCGACGAATGTGAAACGCCCGCGCGGGCTGAAGGTGGCCGTCTGCAAAAGGTAATAATTCTCGTGAGTCCAGTCACCGCCCCAGGAAATGACGTGGGTGCCCTTGGTCTTGGTCCAGTTGTTGGCAAATTCGAAGTTGGTATTCGCGCGCTGCCAAGGCAGGCAGCCATTCACACCGATCATGGGCGTATCGTAGCCGTTCACAAAGACCTCAGCCAGCCCCTGGTACCAGAAGCCGCCAAGGTTCCCGTTCGGAATTCCAAATTTTTGCGAAAGAGTGGTTCCGGTGTCCACGTTTGTGGCATCGTTACGGTTCCGCACAACACCAAACCGGACTTCCGTTACCATCGTCGGACTAAAGATATGCGTGTAGTTCAGGCCGGGACTTTGGTTACGAGCCGGACCAGTGGCGTCAAAACCGCTGTTTGACGGACCTCCGTAGATCCCCAATCCGGGACCGTACAGGCCGGGATTCGTCACATTCAGGTGAGCAAAGCTATACCGGAAGAACACCGTGTTTTTTGAATCGAGGTTGTAATCGATCTTAGTGTCGAATGAATAAATTTGCTTGGTCTGATCCGTGGACACGCCGATATTGTTGCTCAGGCCTGGCAAGGTGGGTTCCGGCAGGAGGGTCATGTAGTCCTGGAAAATCGGGCTGATGCGGTTACTTGGGATCGTCTGATTGGGAAAGGGAGTCCGGCCTGCTCCGGTGGCGAGGTTTCCTGTCGCCGGATCGTAAATGATGGTTGGGGAAGCGCTGAAATTCCCGGTGCGCATAGCCGCCGTCGGAATGGTGGGAGTCGCGACTTGACCAACGATATTGTTGGTACCTTGAAAATCGGCGAAGAAGAAAAGCTTGTCGCGTATAATGCGCCCACCGGCCGATCCGCCGTATTGATTATTGACGGCGTGCGGAACTTTAGGCGGCGTATAAGAGAAAAAGTTTCGCGCCTGCATATCGCTGTCGTTGTGATACTCGAACATGGTCCCATGGAAGGCGTTGGTGCCCGACTTCATGATTACGTTGATGGCCGCGGCCCCAATGCGCCCGAACTCGGGATCGTAGTCCGTGGTGCTTACGATGACCTGCTGAATTGCGTCCGCCGGGAGCACAACTGCCGTGAGGTTGTTGTCCGCCTCAATGTTGTTATCCAGCCCCTCGATCATGAAGTTATTCAGCCGATCGAGGCCGTTGACGGGAACCTGCAGGGACTCCTGCGAATTGAAAAATGGAGAATTCGAGCGATAACCCTGGGTCGCTCCTGGTAAGAGCACGATGGCATTTTGATAATTTCGCTGGTTGCCGAGGGTCATACTGGCTATTTGCTGGCTCTCGACTTGGCCGCCGGTATCGGCGCGGTCGGTTTGCAGGACGGACGTCTCCGCGGTGACATCCACCGTTTGCGTCACGTCGCCCGGCGCAAGCTCCAAGTCGACGCGTACTGTGGTGTTGGCGTCCAATATAATGCCGGTGCGGGCCATTTTGCGAAAACCAGTCTGCTCTACGTCAATCCGGTAAGTGCCGGGAGCGAGATTAGCGAACGCGAAAAAGCCGCTATCGTTCGTGTTTTCCGTGAGGCGTAAGTTGGTATTGACCTCGGTAAGGCTGACGGCGACCGTGGGAATGACGCCGTGGGAAACGTCCGTAACAGTGCCGAGGATGGTCCCCTTGAGCAGCTGTCCATATCCAGGAATTGTGGACAGCAACAGGGCCACAATAACAGGCAAAACGGTGGCGGAAAACTTCTTAAAGTTCATCCTAAGCCCCCCTTTTAAGGCTGATGGTTCTGGACAATATATATGAGAAGCGAGTGGGTGTCAATCACTCCTTATTGAAAATGGAGCGCGCGGCAGGATTGCTTTCCTATGGACAACCCCCGGTATGGCAGGGCCCGACTGACGCCACGGTCGCGATGCAGTTCGACTTTTGACGTAGAATACATCAATGAATCTGACTCGCGTGCCGTCGTTAGCCGCAGCGCTTTTAGTTTGTGGCCCGCTACTGGCTCAAGTTCCCAGCCTTGAGGTGGATGCTTCATGGCCGCAACCGCTGCCGAGCAAGTGGTCCATTGGGCCGATCTCCAGCGTAGCTGTCGGTCCGAACGATCACGTTTGGATCCTGCAACGGCCCGCTGCGATCAAGCCAGATGAGAAAAATGGCACCACTCCCGCGCCTCCGGTGATTGAATACGATACCCAGGGCAAGGTGGTGCAAGCGTGGGGAGGCCCGGGCGCGGGATATGACTGGCCCCTAAATGAGCACGGGATTTTTGTCGACTACAAAGGCAACGTCTGGATCGCCGGCGTCGGCGGCAAGGACTGGGGGCGAATTCTAAAATTCACCTCTGCTGGAAAGTTTCTGCTGCAGATAGGCCGTCCCTTGCCCGCCGGTGAAACTTTTACCAACAACAACAGTACGGTGCTGGGAAGGCAGCCGGCCGATGTGGACGTCGATCCGAAGACCAACGAACTTTACGTGGCCGATGGCGATGGTGGCGCGCAACGCGTGATGGTTTTCGACGCCGAGACGGGCGCTTTCAAACGGCTGTGGGGCGCGTATGGCGAAAAACCGGAGGACGGTCCCGCGGCGAAGCACGATCCGGACGGTCCGCCCTCAAAATTTTTCTCGCAGGCCGTGCACTGCGTGCGCATCGCGAAGGATGGCTTGGTTTATGCCTGTGACCGGAATGGAGACCGCATACAGGCCTTCCACCAGAACGGCAAGTTCGTAAAAGAAGGGATCATCGCCCCGACAACCATGGGGCTTGGCTCGGCCTATGATCTCGACTTCACGCCCGATCAGAAGTATTTCTATGTCGCGGATGGAACCAACCACAAAGTCTGGATCTTGCAGCGCGACTCGCTCGAAATCGTCGGATCAATCGGACGCGAAGGTTCCAACCCCGGCGAGTTCCTAAACATACACACCTTGGCAGTGGACTCCAAAGGCAACTTGATCACGGCTGAGATTACCAATAAGCGTCTGCAGAAGTTCGTGCCGAAAACGAGCCGCTAGTGCCGCTCGATGGGCTTGACTTTGTCCGGGAAACTGCGCGTGAAAGGGGGCGACATGAGAGACGCGAAGGGGTTGGTACGGGTCACCGTCTTTGCAGGGCTGGCGTTGATGACGGCGAGTTCGGCGGTTCGCATTGCTTTGGCGCAGGAAAAGGGTGGCGGCGACGTGACCGGTCCCTACGATTACGTCAGCGACTGGCCACTGCCGCTGCACGCCGATGGCTGGACGTGGGGTTCGATTCCGGCGGTGTGGGCCGAGTCAGAGGATCGTGTCCTCGTCTTCATGCGCGGCGAGAAGCCGGCGATGAAAGCCGTACCGGCGCCAGGCGACATCAAAGGACGCGCGCTGGGATTGCTCGAAGGCGTTCTCGATCAGGGTCGCCAGAAGGGCCGGCTGGACGAACACGTCCTGATGGTCTTCAACCGTCGCGGAGAATTGATCGACTCGTGGGCCCGGAACAAGGAGCCGTTCACCGAAGGCGCCGCGCATCGCGTTCAGATCGACCCCTACGACCCGGCCAAGCACGTCTGGCTGGTCGAGCATCTGACCCATCAGATTCTCAAGTTCACCAACGACGGATCGAAGCTGGTGATGCGGCTTGGCGAAAAAGGCGTTCCCGGAAACGACCACACCCACTTCAACCAGCCGACCGACATGCTCTTCATGCCGAACGGCGACTTCTACGTGACCGACGGATACCGTAACACCCGTGTCGTGAAGTTCTCGAAAGAGGGGAAGTACCTGATGGAGTGGGGCAAGCCTGGATCCGGCCCCGGCGAGTTCCACACGGTGCACGGCATCGCCATCGACGCGAAGCGCCGGATCTATGTCGGCGATCGCGAGAACGCGCGGATTCAGATCTTCGACGAGAACGGAAAGTTCCTCGACCAGTGGCCGAACATCCCGCATCCCTATTTCCTCTACATGGCGGAGGACCAGCATCTCTGGGTTGGCGATGGCGTCACGCACAAGATCCTGAAATTCGATCTCGATGGCAAGCTGCTGTATTCGTGGGGTACGTTCGGACGTATGCCGGGCTACTTGTGGGGCCCGCACCAGTTGAGCGTCGATCCCGCGGGTAATCTCTACGTCGCCAACGCGCAGGGCAACAACGTGGCGAAGTTCCGGCCGAAGAAGAACGCCGACCCGGCGAAGCTCATCGGCCAGCCGTTCGTGTTGCCGGCGGAGAGTCGATAGTACTCGCTTGCGGGCGGAGCCATGATCGACCTGATCCGCGAGCGGTTTCGCCGCATGGAATACGAATACTCGCTGCATGCGTTAGACCAGTCCATCCAGCGGCGAATCCCACCAGCGAAGTTGAAGAGGCCGTCGAAGCTGGCGAGATTATTGAGAGCTATCCATCGGACAAGTACGGCCCGAGTTGCCTGATTTTCGGACGCACAGCTTCCGGGCGGCCGCTGCATATACAGTGTACAGCGCCGGGTCGAAATCCGGTCAAAGTGATAACCTTGTACCAGCCGGATCCAAGTCAGTGGACCGGCTTCCGATTGAGGAGACTGCAATGAAATGCGAGGTTTGTGGGGTCGGCGAACGGTGTGAAGAACTGATCCGATACCACGTCGAGCTTGACGGAAAACTTGTCGTTGTGGAGCACGTACCCGCTTTGGTCTGCGGTCACTGCGGCGAGATCAGCATCGCGCCACAGGTCGCTTCATCCGTCCAGCGCACGGTTTGGGAAGCCAAGCCGCCGGTACGCGCCATCGAGACGCCAGTTTACGAATTTGGCGCATAGAGCCGCTCTCCGGTGTGAACCAATCCTGAAAAAAGAGGGTGGGGAAATAGCGTCACACGCCGCTAATGGTTGAACTCGCTCGTAAACAATTCATTAGAAATGTGTTGTTTAGATAGGGAATGGATGGTCGGGCACTCGGAAGTCATCCACTTGGCTGGTTTGTCGGCAAACCGTCCAAGAGACCGGCCGCATTTACCGCCTTCGTGGGGTACGTTCGGACGTATGCCGGGCTTCTTGTGGGGCCCGCACCAGTTGAGCGTCGATCGCGCGGGTAATCTCTACGTCGCCAACGCGCAGGGCAATAGCGTGGCGAAGTTCCGGCCGAAGAAGAATGCCGACCCGGCGAAGCTCGTCGGCCAGCCGTTCGTGCTGCCGGCGGAGACGCGCTAGTACTCGCTTGCAGGAGGATTTGCCCCGAATGGGATCTTCCAACAACGCTGCCGGGGAGTTATCGCATGCGCTGATGGATGTCGTCAAGGCGGGAGGAGCGGCAGCCGGGAATGGGTGAATCAGTGACGGATTCCATGCGGAGAGTTGCGGCGGTGTCGCCGATAACGTGGAAGTAGGTAGTTCGCTTCGATTTGTCCCAGAGGGCTCGGACTTGGTGCGTGGGCGGAGTTCCGGGGCACTCGGCAGCGTCGGTGAATGAGTACCATTCCTCGTTGCGCCTAGTCCTGAGCGCGCGGTGTTGCGTTGCGGTAGCAGCGGAGCCGAAACGAATGGCTTCACCGTCTTCGAGCCCGAGCCACTCATCTATGAAGCCACCCAAGGTTTCCGCTAGCGGCGTGAGACGAAGGGCACGAGTGCCCTGGACGCGGTAGCGCACCACTGGCAGAGGCAGCGAGCCATCCGGGTCGATTACGTTCGCATTGGAATAGTAGGTGAACTGGACCGCGTCCTTGTCTATTTGGATTTTGGTCGAACCTGCCATGGCGCCGCCGGCGGGACTGCGGTCCAAGACTTGCGACGCCCGTCCGTTCGCCAAAGAGTCGATTCGAAAGACCTGGCCGTTCCAATTGCTAGTGCAATTTGAGTAGATCCAGTCGGTAGCGACGAGCCGGGCACCATCGCGAGCGCGGGGCTGGGCCGCCACTGCTCCAAGGATTAAACCGTGCTGGTAGGCGGTTTGTCCATTGATCCAGCCGAGGCGCTGCCGCGTTTCGCGATTGTACAGAACGAGCGTCTGATCCTGATTGCATCCTCGGCCGGTATAGATCGGTAGGAGGAACAGCAACAAATCGTCTGGGGTCTTATCGTCTTCACCGTCGTCATTCACTGCACTTGAATGGATCGTGCCGACGAAGCCGGTGTAACTCTTTCCGAAATCATTCACACTTGCGCTATTTGTCGCCGTGAGCAATTTGCCGGAATTGAGCTCGACGTTCATTTGCTCGATACTCATTCCGCCAGTGACGCGGGCGTCTAGCCATGCTAGGTATTCGGCTCGGATCGATTTCACCTCGGCGGCGCCCAGATCATTCTCAGGTTTGCGGTAGGGCGCCATGTGCCGGGCAAACAGCACGGTATCGGCTTGGGGCGGAGGAAGCATCAATGAATCGCAAATGGTTTTGTCGCCGATGGATTCCATTCGGTATGTTTCAGGAGTCGTTCCGCTGACGCGGAAGTAGGCAAAGCGTTCTGTTGTTATCCAGTCCCCCCGAAACTCGCGGATAGGAGCTCCCGGACAGTCGGTCTCTGAGAGAGCACCTGCACCGACATCTCCAACCGTCATGACGCCGTGATGTTGCGCGGCGGCGGAAGGAGTGCTGAATCTCGCGGCATCGGCGTCTTCGAGTCGCAACCATTCCCAGATGAACTCATACAGGGACAGGCCAAGGGGGGCTAAGCGGAGAGCATGGGAGCCCTGCACAAGGTAGCGTTGTTCCGATTGCCTATCGGTCTTGCCAATCGAGGGGTAACCAGACTCGAATTTGAACTGGACGGTATCCTTGTCGAGGAGAATTCGAGTCGAATATTCTTGGGCCTCGCCCGGACTTTGGGCCAGGATTTGCGTGGCGTTCTCACGGACGATGGAGTCGATACGAAAGATCTGACGGCGCGAAGGTAAACAGCCCGAGGTGATCCAATCGGTTGCGACGAGCCGAGCTCCAGAGGAGTCCTCGGTGGCTGCGGCCACTGCCCCAAAGAGATGGCCTTGGGTATAGTCTGTCTGGGCGTTGAGCCATCCAATACGCTGGCGCACTGCACGGCGGTAGAGCACAAGTGTGTCGTCCGCACCGCAGTCCTTACCGGTGTAAATTCGCAGAACGACGGTCATCAGGTCGGCTGAGAGGTTTAGCGAGTCCGGCGGGCCGCTCTCGGGACCTGGCTGGATCTTCGCGACGTATCCGGTTTGTCCGCCTTTGGGGCTCTCTCTGCCTGTCAATTCTGCGGCGGCAAGTTCGGTATTCATTAGGTCGATCGTACGTCCCGCGATGATGCGAGCGTTGAGCCAGGCGAGATACTCAGTTTGGATCGACTTAACTTCGGGGGCGGTGAGCTCCCGGCCGGGCGCGCGGTAGGACGCCATGTGCTGGGCAAAGGCCAGAGTATCGGGCTGCGGTTGGGCGAGCGTGGGCAAGGCGCAAAAGACCGTCAAGAGCAGCAGTAGCGACTCAGGTTTTGGTCCATTGACCATGGCCATATTATCCTCCCCTTTGGCAACGGATCAATATCTGATTCTCTACGAAGTGAGGATGAGTGGAGCACTCTCGCCGCGCAGCGAAGGCATTCACTGCCTGATGTCAGCCATTGTCGGAAGCTTGGGAACTACCAGTTCTCGGGTTGGCGTTAGACGGATGCGCCGGCATCCAGGCGCAATAACCCGTCAAGAACGCCGCGCTGCCATGCGTTCCGGCCGTAGGAGCAGAGTCGCAACCGCCCCCACAACGCAGAGCAGAACGAGTTGCAGATCACCCGCCGCTTGCCACCCCCAGGCGTTGGCCAGCCAGCCAATCGTGAAACCCGCCAGCGACGCCGAGGTGTAAAAACTGGTAACGAAGACCCCCGCCGCGCGGTCCGCGAGGCCGCCGGTGACCGCCCTCACATGGCAGGCCGCGAGGTTCACGTAAATCGTCCCGCCGATCACGATGCCGAAAGCCAACACCAGCGCCGCTTGACCAAAGAAGTCCTGGGGACCATGGAACAGGAAGTAGCCGACCACCGCGCCGGCCAGCAAGCCGCATCCCAGCACCAGGCGCGGCGAGAAGCGGTCTCCCAACCACCCGCCTCCGACGGACATCAACGCACCGAAGCCGTAAAGACTCACGATCTTGCCGGCGTCGGCGGGCGAGTAGTGGAGGTACTCGCGGAGGAAAGTCGGATACATGCCGAGAAAGCCGTAGGTGACCAGACCCGCCATCACGCTAAGGAACAGCAGAACGGCCGTGTTCCAATTGCGCAGCGTGCCGGCCCCGCCAGCCGTCGCGTCCTCTGCGCTCGCCCCGGCGCGGTTTGTTTCGCTGAGCCAGGGACGCACGAAGGCCGCGACTACACCGATGCAAATCAACCCGATCAGCCCGAAGGCGATCATCGGCGCGCGCCAAGTGCCGTAGTGGACCAGCATGTGGGCGCCCAGCGTGGGGCCGATGATGGCGCCGATGCCATACGTGCCATTCACGGCGCCGACTCCCATGCCACGGTGGCGCGCGAGATAGCTGGAGACCACTGCCAGCAGCGCGGTTAATTGCATCGCTTCGCCGATCCCGGTGACGGCCCGGTAGAACAGCATGTCCAGGAAACCGGCGGAAACAACGGTGACCAATGTCGCCGCGGAAAAGATGAAGATTCCGATCTGCACTACGGCCTTGCGCGAGAACCGCGACATGAGATAGCCCGTGGGCAATCCCGCGAGAGCCATCCCAAGCGTAAACACCGTTGACATCAGTCCCGCCTGCGGCAACGTAAAGGCGTACTCGCGCCGCACGTCGGGCAGCATCATGGGGAAGAGCGCGCGGTCCATGGCATTGATTCCGTACGACAGCAACAGAACGGCGATGCCAATCTTCGCGAAGACGCCTGCGGACGGATCGTTACCTGCCTCGATATCGGCCGCGGATCTCAACTGGCTCATTGTTCTTTCTGAGCGGGATCAGCGGGCTGCGTCACATACCAGTCGTAAATCTCTTCACCGGTCATGAATGCGACTCCGGGCCGCGCGGCAATGTGTTCCAGCGCTTCTCGAAAATAGCGCAAGCGATGCGGCACTCCCATCAAGTAGGGATGAACCACCAGCGCCATGACGCGCGCCGATTCCCTAGCGTCGGAATACAACTGCTCGAATTGATCAATGGCGCGATCGCGATATTCCAGCGCTCTGTGATGCTGCACCGCGATCATCGCCACGTCATTGCACTCCTGGGTGTAGGGGATGTTCACGATCGTCCCAGCGCGCGTGGCCAGGCGAACCGGCCGGTCGTCGAGCACCCAATCGCAAACGTAATCGTAGCCCTGCTCCTTCAGGATGTCGGGCGTCTCCCAGGTTTCGGTAAGGCCGGGTCCCAGCCAGCCCCGCGGAGGGCGGCCGGTGAAGGCGCGGATGGCGTCGGTGGTCTTCACGATGTCTTCGCGCTCGTCCGGTACCTTCTGCATGTTCTTCTGCGAAAAGCCGTGACCCATGAATTCCCAGCGGCGGTCCAGTGCGGCGCGCGCAATCGGCTCATAAGTGGCGATGGCCGATCCGTTGATGGCCAGAACGGCGCGGATTTTCAAAGCATCGAGCACCTCGAGGAAACGCCAGAAGCCGACCCGATTCCCATATTCATGCCACGCCCAATTGGGAATGTCGGGACTAGCGGAGGTGCCCGCCGGCGGCGGCAGAACCGTGCGCGGCATCACTTCACGCGGGTTCCATTCCTCGATGTTGACGATCACCCAGACGGCCAGGCGCGCTCCCGCCGGCAGCGTCAGGCGCGGGCGTTCAGTGATGGCGGAATACGGAATGCGTTCTGTAGGGAGCACGTGGAGCACCTCGAGCCGGGGAATGAAGCCTCTCTTCCTCTGTTCGTCGGGGACATGAGGCAAACTTACGACTGATTATACACGGGGATCCGGCTCTGTTTCGTATGCCATGGGCGCGCTCGGCTCTGGCAGAAATTGGGCCGCGCCGTTTGATGCGAGGCAGGTTCCCCAAGTCGCCCGGCTCGCCATTACTTTTTCAATCCGAACGCATAGATTTTGCCGTCCCAGGTGCAGACGTAAACCTGGCCGCCGGCAACCACGGGTTCGTTGAAATGAGTGAAGCTGGCGATCAGCTTGTTGCTCGAATACAATTCCCGTCCGGTTTCCGCATCGAGCGCATACAGAACCGCGTTGGGGTCGAGGCCTGCCGGAGCCTTTGATAGCGCCCCGCGACTCATCGGAAGTCTTGCCGCTCAGCAGCACGTAAACCACGCCGTTCGCCACCGTGGGCGGTTCCGGCGCGTGCATCTCGCGCGACATCCACATCGGCACCAGCGTCGGCTTACCCGTCGCTGCGTCCAGGCGAACTTCAAACGCCATGGTGCTGCCCTGATCCGCGGCTCCGTAGGACTGCGGGAACTTCGGCGCATCTTTCGCCGGCGGGCCCAGCATCGGCACATACAGCCACCGTCTTCCCTGCGGATCCTGCCCGGTCGTGATCCCCCATATTCCGCGGTCGTGAAGCTTGGCCTCATCGTTGCCCCAGCGCGGCGACGTGTAAAGCGGCGTGTGGTGGTCGGCGCCTCCCAGATTATTGGCGTCCAGCAGATAGATCACCGACTCCTTGCCCACCACCGCGGCCAGCGTCCATTTCTGGAACGGAAAGACCACCGGATTGCCGGAGCCAAGATCCAGATCCGTCTTATTGAGATATTCGCAAGTTCGCCGGAGTAAACGTATCCTGCAAGCGGAAGTTTTTGGGCGTCACCGCCACCACGCTATTGCCGAATTTGCCGGAGGCCGGATCGTAAGGGCCGTCGGCAGTCTGGGCCAGAATGCCTTTGGGTCCCCGCACCAGGCCGCCGCGCCCCCACGCGCCCGATGTGATTCCGGTGTTGGTGTAATACTCCAGCGGGTGCCGCGCCGGGTCCTTCAAATCCAGCGCCGTAAAGTGGGACTGCATATTCAGGCAGCCGCGGGCCGTGGGTGAATAAATGACTCCGTCGATCAGATTCAGACTCCAGTTACGCGCGAAAGGATCGGTGAAATTAGTGGGCGGAATGCGATCTTCACCATCCAGCAGACTGAAGCCGCGCAGCTTTCCATCGCTGGTCGATACATAAATGATGCCCGGCCTCTTTGTCGATCACCGGCGTGGCATTTTGCGTGTTGGGACACCGGTAATCGCCCTTCTTGGGCTCCTTCATGGTGTTCGGGTTGGCCTTTTGCCAGGCGATTTTGCCGGTGGCCGCGTCGATCGCGAAAACAGTGTTGTCGCTGCCGACTACGAAAACGCGCGCCGCGGGCCCTGCGGCGTATTCACCGTGGCCACCACCGGAGCCGTCATGGTGGAGAGAACTATGCTCTTGCGGAGCTGTCGAAATCTGCGCGGTCCACTTCACTTCGAGTTGAGAGACGTTGTCCTTGTTGAGAGTCTTCTCGTCCGGGTTCGAGCCGGTGCGTTCCGGATCGTGGCCCCACGTCAACCATTCGCTTTGAGCTGCCGCGAAATTGGGTATCAGTAAAAACGTGAAGCTGATCGCAAATAGGAATCGACGCCCGCGCATGGTTTTCATCTTATACCGGATCAATCGGGCCCACTGGACAGGCGGTACCAGTAGTTATATAGTCACAATCAATATCATCTGGAGGTATTGATGGCGTTCCGAAACCAACTCTTTGCGGCTGCGGCCGTGTGCACGCTCGTGGTCTCTGTGTCCGCTCAGCAGACGACAAAGGACGGAATCCGCGCCGAGAATGCGGTCAACCGGCCCGAGCGCCCTTACCGGCCCGCCGGGTCCTCGGATCCGCGCGATGCCGGTCCGCATATCGCCAAGGGATTCGGCAAGCGCGACCGGCGTCTGGTCTACGTCACTCTGCCAGGCGGTTCGGCGGGCGGACAGTTCTCGTCCGATGGGAACGGGACCGGTATTGTCGTCCTCGATGTCGACCGCAACTTCGAGTTCGTGAAACGCATTCCCACCTGGAACGTGGCAGCGAGCGTCAGCCCGGAGGAAGTGTCCGGTGTCGCGGCGAGCGGCGCCACCAACATGATCTATCTGGCCACTCGCGGCCGCCTCGCAGCCTTCGATCTTGCCACCGATCAAAAGGTCTGGGAGCAAACCTACGACGGCACCTGCTGTGAGCGTCCCGAAGTTACGCCGGACGGCAAGACTCTAGTGGTGGGCTCCGATCTGAAGGACTTCTGGTATGTAATCAACGCCCAGGATGGCGCGCTGAAGGGCAAAATCCAAGCGCCCAAGAGTAATTTCGCGCACAACATGGGCCTCAGCGCCGACGGCAAGACGGTATTCATGGCTCCCAATGGAGTGACCATGACGGTGGGCGACGTGCCCTCGATGAAAGCTCTCAAAACGATCACGTTCTCGGATCATATTCGTCCGTTCGTCATCAATCACGACGCGACTCGCGTCTACGCCAACGTCAATAATCTCTTGGGTTTCGAAATCGCCGACGTGAAGAGCGGCGAGGTGATCAAGCGCATTGAAGCGCCGGCCGAACTGTGGAAGGCGAAGTGGGCCGACGTGACGCAGCACTTTTATGGACACGCCTGTCCCAGCCACGGCATCGCGCTGACGCCGGATGAAAGCGAGCTCTGGGTGGTCGATAACATCAACTACGGAGTTTTGGTTTACGACAACACCGGCGAGTGGCCGGTGCTGAAGTCGAGCTTTCCTACGACAGCCTCGGCCGACTGGATCACGATCGGTATTGGCGGCCAGTACGCCTACCTCTCGTCGGGCGATGTGGTTGACGTGAAAACCAAAAAGATTGTCACCCAGATGAAAGATGAATACGGAAGGCAGATGCACAGTGAGAAATTGCTGGAGATCTCTTTCTCCAATGGCAAGCTGGTGCGGACGGTGAGCCAGTTCGCCGAAGGCATCCCCAGCGCCGTACAGGCGAGGCTCGCGGTACAGGGGCTGACTGCTCAGGTGAAATGAGGGCGCATAGTTTTGCCTTGTGCGCCGCTGCCGCGGTTCTTGGTGTTGCAGCGTCGCACGCGGCCGATCCCGATCCCAACCTGGAGGCAGTGCAGACGGTGTGCGGCCGATGCCACACGACCAACGTGTTTCTGGACAAACCCCAATCCTGGGGCCGTTGGAACGACGTCTTTGCCGACATGACGCAGCGCGGAGCCAACGGAACCGACGAGCAACTCGGGCGCGTGACCACCTATTTCCTGGAGAACCTGACTTTCGTGAACGTCAATACCTCGGCGGCCGAGGAGATCGCGGGAGTCCTAGGCGTCGGCGATGACGTAGCCGCAGCCGTTATCGCCAGCCGCCAGAAACAGCCGTTCGCCAACCTCGCTGAATTGCGCGCGATACCCGGTGTCGATCCCGCAAAGTTAGAGTTACGGAAGAGCCGCATTCTTTTCAATTGAGGAACCAGCCGCCATGTTGAAGATCACTGCCGTTGCCATCGCGTTCGCAGCGGCGCTCGCCGCACAGCAGCCCTGCGAAAACTTGACGAAGCTTACGCTCCCGCATGCCTCCATTACATCCGCGTCTGTCGTCGCGGGCACCGCGGAGATCCCCGCGCATTGCGATGTCAAAGCTACCGCGCGCCCCACATCCGATTCCGAGATCGGCTTCGAGCTGTGGCTCCCTCCCAGCGGTTGGAACGGAAAATACCAGCAGGTCGGCAACGGCGGGTGGGCCGGAAACATTCCCCTCGCCTCCCTCGCCGAGCCTCTCAAGCGCGGCTTCGCGGTGGCGGGCACTGACGACGGCCACACCGCTCAGGGCGCCGCTTGGGCCATCGGCCACCCGGAAAAACTAATCGATTTCGGCTACCGCGCCGTTCACGAAACCGCACTCCAGTCCCGCGCTATAGTGCAAGCCTTCTACGGCAGAACGCCGACCCGCAGCTACTTCGTCGGTTGTTCCGACGGCGGCCGTGAAGCGCTCATGGAAGCGCAGCGCTTTGCCGACGACTTCGACGGTATCGTCGCCGGAGCTCCCGCTTACAACTGGTCCCATCTTTTCGCTGGCTTTCTGTGGAACGAACGCGCCCTGCTCGACGATCCGAAAGCAACTATTCCTGCCGCCAAGCTTCCCGCCATTCAAAGGGCCGTTCTCAACCAGTGCGACGCTATCGACGGCGTGAAAGATGGCGTGCTCGAAGACCCTCGCGCGTGCCACTTCGATCCCAAAGTGCTCGCCTGCAAAGGCGCCGATACCGATGAATGCCTGACCGCGCCTCAAGCCGCGGCCCTCGCCAAAATCTATGCCGGACCTCGCAATCCGCGCACCGGTGCGCAGATCGTAGAAGGCTTCCCGCCCGGCGTCGAAGGCGAGCAGGGAACTTGGTCCACCTGGATCATACCCGCCGCCGGACGATCTCCGGCGCAATTCTTTTTCGCGAATTCCTTTTTCGGGCAAGCGGTTTACGAGGACCCCAAGTGGGATTTCCGCACTTCCAACTTCGACGAAGACGTCCGTTACGGCGACGAAAAAGCCGGCGCGGTTCTGAACTCGAACAGTCCCGACCTCCGTTCCTTCCGCGCCCGCGGCGGCAAGCTCATCCAGTATCACGGCTGGGGCGATGCGGCCATCCCGGCCACCAGCTCCATCGCGTATTACGAGAAGGTCAAGGATTTCATGAGCAAGTATCCGGATGGCCGCAGCAGTTCAGCTCCACTCGACAATTTCTATCTTCTGTTCATGGTTCCCGGCATGGGCCACTGCGCGGGAGGCAACGGACCGAATACTTTCGGCAACCGTCCCGGAGCCCCCATCGATCCCGACCACGACGTCGTCGCCGCGCTCGAACAGTGGGTGGAAAAAGGTGTCGCGCCCAAGCAGTTGATCGGCACCGGCAAAGTGATCGGGAATTCATCGGCCACACTCACGCGTCCGCTCTGCGCCTATCCCCAGACCGCCCACTATAACGGCTCCGGAGACACCAACCAGGCCGCGAACTTCACCTGCAAGTAGGGTCGATCAACCCTGCTCCCAGCGTGACCGTAAGGGGTTAACCTTAACACCTAAAAGTACTTTAGGCACACCATAAATGGGCCGCGCTGGCTATCGACCCTGGTGGGGCCGCATGGTCCACTAAGCCATGGAAGTGGCTTCCCCTAATCGACTGCCGCCCGCGATTGGTATCCCCCAATCCGAAGTGAAGCGCGCGATCGATTTGCGGGTCAGTGGGCGTCTGACAAAAATTCTGCCGGCACTGGCTGCTGCGTATCTGGTGATCTCAGCCGTGCGCCTGTTTCAGGGACCCAGCGAGGGCAGCATTAGTCTCAACTGGCTAACCTACGCTACGGGCGTAGCGATTTTGGGATCGTGGAGCTTCTTGCGCCGCGGCCGCATTACCGCGGATCGAGTTCATCTGTGCGCTTCCGTGATCGGAGGGTTGATTCTGACCCGTAGCTTGGTCGAGTTCTCTTTCACATCCGACACGGCCCAAGCCGTTTCCATCCTCCTGTTGTTGCTGGGCAGCGCCAGCGTGCTCCTGGCCTGGCGCGGATTTGCCTGCACGGTAATCTTGTCTGTCGCAGGATGGGCGACCCTTGCGCCGCAGCATTTGCCTTTGCCAAAGCTGGTCTCTTGGTCAGTGGCGCTTTTTGCCGCCGTGGTGGTTTCCAGCCTAGGAATTCGTTGGCGCATTTCAAAGCACTACCTGTTCGAAGAAACGCGCTTGACGGAAGACGCCAAAAAGCTTCAGGGGAAGCTCAAGAGCGAGCGTCTTGAGCTGGCTGTCCGCGGAACTGACGACGGCCTGTGGTACTGGGACATAAAATCCGAGCTTTTCGAATTTTCGCCGTCTTGGGCGGCCATGCTTGGCTGCGTAGAAGCCGAACTGGATACCAAAGTGGATACCTGGTTGAGCCGTGTCCACCCAGGCTACCTGTCGGAAGTCAGCAGTCAACTTTCAGCGCATATCCAGGGCCAATCCAACCAGTTCCGGAACGAGCATCGTCTTCTTCGAAAGGACGGCACGTACCTGTGGGTGCTGGTCCGGGCCATGTCGGTGCGTAACGAGGCGGGTGAGGTGGTGGGGCTCGCCGGTTCGCATTCGGATATCACATCCCTGATCGGCGCCGAGAAACGCCTGCTGCAGGATTCCTTTGTAGACAAACTCACCAACTTGCCCACTCGCGATTTTGTCATGAGCTGCATCGAGAAGAAAATCGAGCAGCAAAAAGCCAACCGGAATCGCGTGTCGCGTTTCGCGGTCATGTTTTTGGACTTGGACCGCTTCAAGGTCATCAACGATAGCTTGGGGCATCCGGTGGGTGATCAGCTATTGACGGCGGTGGCGAGCCGGTTGCGAAACTGCGCCCGACCCGACGACGTAGTCGCCAGGTTTGGGGGAGATGAATTCGTAATTCTCCTGGACCGGGTTCGCGATCTGGAAGAAGCGATGCACGTCGGGGACCGCATGAAAAGTGCAGTGTCGGCGCCTTTCCATATTGGCGGCCGCGAGGTCGTGAGCGGCGTCAGCATCGGCATTGTCATGAGTAGCGAAGAGATCAACAGCGCCGACGATCTCCTGCGATATGCCGATATTGCGATGTACGGAGCCAAGAGCAACGGAAAAGGCCAGGTGCAGCTCTTCGACGACGGCATGCGGTCTTACGCCACTAGGCTCTGCGATTTGCAAAATGACCTGAGTCAGGCGCTGGCCCGCGAGCAGTTTGTGCTCCACTATCAGCCAACCTTTTCGATCGGTTCCGGAAAGATCATCGGCGTGGAAGCTTTGATCCGCTGGCAGAGATCGAAAGATGAACTGATTTCGCCAGTCGACTTCATCCCGCTGGCCGAAGAGACCGGCCTCATATCTGAAATCGGAGAGTGGGCCCTACGTACCGCCTGCGCGCAAAATAGTTATTGGCAAAAGGCGGGCATTCCCCCGGTGAGGATGGCAGTCAATCTTTCCACCCGGCAGCTCCGCCAAAAAGATTTCCCGCAGACCGTTCTTCGCATTCTGAAAGAGACGAATCTTCAGCCGAATTGGCTGGAGCTGGAGCTGACCGAAAGCGCCTTGATGGACAATCTGAATCACGCCCCGGCAAGTCTGGATCGTCTGATCAGCAGCGGCATCCGAATCGCGATTGACGACTTCGGCACCGGCTACTCCTCCTTGAATTATCTGCGGCAGTTTAGCTTCCACACGCTGAAGATGGATCGCTGCTTCGTGTCGGATCTGGCAACCTGCGGGAAAGCCGGAGCAGTGGCTGAAGGACTGATCAAGCTTGCTCACAATCTCGACCTTTCGGTGATTGCCGAAGGAGTGGAGCATAACGATCAGCTCGCGTTCCTGGCGGCGCATCGCTGTGACCAGGCGCAAGGATTCCTGGCCGGCAAGCCCGTCTGCGCCGAGCAGTTGGTCGACCTGCTTCGATTGGGCGACGTCAAAGGGGCATTCGATTACGACGGCTTCGATCCGGCCGCAGGCGTGCATCGATTGGCATACCACGCCGGCGAAAACGGAATGACGCCCAGTCCAGTCTCCGCAAGCCGGAACTGACTCAGAAGTTCTATTCGCTCTCGATGTTCACGGCGTAATAAGCCACCGTCTTCGTGGGGATCTCCTTGAACCAGTGCGGCGTCTTTGCCGGAATTGTGATCACGTCGCCTTTGGTCAGATGGTAGGTCGTTCCTCCTTCGACCGAGGGCGCGCGCATCTGATAAGGGGCGGTCTGCTTGGGATCCACCATCTTCCCTCCCACCACTAGCGTCGCCTCGCCTTCGACCATGATGAATACGTGGTTGGTGCGCTCGTGAAATTCAGCCACGCCCGCTTCCCGTCGTTGCGCCAGGACCACCAGCCCGGGATCGCTCACGATCGGTCCGCCCTTCGACATCACCTCCGTGACCTTGCCGTGTCCGATGTAGTGGACCGCCGCCGGAACGCCGCCGCCGAGTGAAATCGCAGCCGCGATTGATAGCACCGCCGCAGTTAGCCAAGCCGCACGCGTTAGTAGAAGTTTCATCACGTTTCTTCCTTTCCGTAACTGCTTTTGAACCGTCGCGAACTATTATGATCTAGTTGATGGCTGAACTTACGGTATTGTTTATTTGCCAACCCAACTCAAAGTTTCTGAAAGTTCTGAAACCTGTTCCCCCCGAGACGAAAATCATTGTCGGCGACACGCCCGAAGCATTCTCCAAAGAAGCCCTGGCCGAGGCGGACGTCGTATTGTTCAACGGCTCCCTGGGGCCGATCCTGCAGAAAATTTATCCCGACCTGCCCAACGTGAAATGGTTGCATTGCCTCTCGGCCGGGCTTGGACGCGGTGCTGACTCCGGAGATGGTGAAGATTCCGACTCCGCTCACCAATTCCCGTGGCGTCTATGCCCGCTCGTTGAGCGAATTCGCTTTGGCGGGGATGCTGTATTTCGCCAAGAACCTGAACCGCATGCGCACCGCTCAGCGGGCGCAGAAATGGGAGCAGTTCGATATCGAAGAACTCCACGGTAAGGTGCTGGGAGTAGTCGGCTACGGTGAAATTGGCCGCCGCACTGCCGAGCGCGCCAAGCCCTTCGGGATGCAGGTCCACATCCTGCGCCGCCGTCCGCAACTCGCTGCCGGCGATCCTCTGGTCGACCGGGTCTACGGCGCAGATCAACTCGACTTGCTCCTCGCCGCTTCCGACTACTTGCTGGTTTCCGCCCCGTTGACCGCCGAAACCCGCGGGATGCTGGGCGCTGCACAGCTAGCAAAAATGAAACCCTCCGCGGTCCTCATCAATCTGGGCCGCGGCCCCGTGGTGGTGGAATCAGCACTCATTGACGCGCTTCGTCAGGAAAAGATCCGCGGCGCGGTCCTCGACGTATTCGACACGGAGCCATTGCCTGCGGGTCATCCATTTTATTTGCTCGACAACGTGCTCCTGTCCCCGCATTCGGCCGATCACACGGCGACCTGGATGGAAGAGGCCATGCAATTGTTCCTGGAGAACCTGGAACTGTTCCGCGCGGGCAAGCCGCTAAAGAACATCACGGACAAAAAGAGTGGATACTAAATCGCCGCTCCGCAGTTGCCATAATGAGTGCCCGCAGTTGCCATAATGAGTGATGGACCAGCCCGCTGATCCCCTCCGGCTAGAGCCCGCCGAATCCCCGAGCTTCCTCGCCGGCGAACTGAACGTCGAACTTCACAGCGCCGAACTCAAGAAAGAACTCTCGCTCCCCAACCTGGTTTTCACCCAGGTGCTGGCGATTTTGGGCCTGTCATGGATCGGCACGGCGGGGAAACTGGGCGCATCGCACTTTTTCTTTCTGGATGGCGGCCATTACGTTTTTCTACATCCCGTCCGCCGTGGTCATCATTCACCTGAACAATCAAATGCCGCTGGAGGGCGGCCTCTACCAGTGGGCCAAGCTGCGCTTCAACGACATGACCGGTTTCCTGGTGGCGTGCAACATGGGAATCTATGCGGTTGTCTTCGTCTCTGAGATGGGGCTGCTGGTAACCAACAACTTGGCCTACGCTTTGGGACCGTCCGGCGCCTGGCTCGCCAATAGCAAGCTAGCGATTGCCACTGCCAACGTGGTGGTCACGGCGATCCTGGTTCTGGTTGCCAGGCGCGGCCTGGCGATTGGTAAATGGATTCACGGATTCGCGGGCTTCATGATTTTGTTTCTATTCGCCGCCATGTTTCTCTTCGCGTTCCCTCATTGGCTAAAAGGCACGGTGGTTCAGGCGCCCATTGCGTTCTCGATTCCGGCGTTTACCCTGCTCAACTTCAATATCCTGGGGAAAATGGGATTCGGCGCCCTGGGTGGATTTGATACCGTGGCAATCTTCGCCGGAGAATGCCGCGGCAAGGATGCAGCCGCTTCCATCCGGCATTCGGTGTGGATCGCGACCCCGTTGATCGCCGGTGCATTTATTCTGGGCACTGCTTGTGTGTTGACATTTGCCAAGCCGGAAGATATCGATTTGATCTCCCCCATCACCCAGGTGCTCAACCGCGGCATGCACTCGGCGGGTCTCTCCGGCTCCGTTAACTCGCTGGTTGGCTCCTTGATCGTTATTACTCTAGTGGGGCAGGCGCTGCTCAGTTTTAACTACAGCGCGCGCCTCCCGTTAGTTGCCGGCTGGGACCATCTGCTTCCCCCGTGGTTCACGCGCCTGCATCCGAAGTACAAAACTCCCGGCGGGTCCATCGTGTTTATTGGCGCGGCAACGTTGCTCATCGCCATGCTGACGAGCTTGGGGGCGGGGAACCAGGAAGCGTACCAGATACTGCAGAACGCCAACGGAATCGCTTACGGATTGGCGTACCTGGTGATGTTCGCGATTCCGTTGATCGCGCCTGGTGAAAAGCCCTCGATGATTTTGCGCGTAGCCGCCGTATCGGGTTTCGCGATGACGCTGCTGAACGTAACCCTCTCGGTCTTTCCCATCATTGATGTTCCGAACCCCTTGTCATTCGCGATCAAGATCAGCGGCGTGGTCATCGGACTCAACGTAGCAGCGGCGCTTTTTTTCTGGCGGGCCGAGGACCGGCGCAAGCGCTTGCTGGGGTAAGCTGTGCTATCGGACGGTCACTTGGACAACGGCAGTCTGTTTGGGTTCGCCTGTGATTGTGATCTTCTGCCCCTTCGGCGCCAATCTGCGGATCAGGTCGGCGCTGTCGTAATCCGCCGGCTCGCCGTCCTCGAACGCAAACATCAGGTATTCGCCGGGAGGTACCGCCCGCCACAGGAACGTGCCATCGCTGTCGCTTTGGTCGAAGCGGTAAAGCGTGATGTTTTCCAGGCCCTTGCTGGGCACCAAGAAAGCCAGTAGGCCGCCTTCGGGCTTGTCGCCGCGTAGCACACGGCCGGAAATATCGCGCCCCGCCGAAGCTTCGGCAACGATTGTGATGCTTACATCGCCGGTCTCAGGAATCGTCACGACTCCACTTGTCTGCGTAGATCCCTTGACCGTCATCGACAAGACCGGGAGGGGCAGGCCCTTGGTCACCATCACTTGGTATTGGCCGGGCGGAAGCGCTTCGATGGATGCACGGCCATCGTCGTCTAGCGTCCGCAATCCCAGCACCCCTTCCTTGAAAAGGCGCAGCGTTGTAGGACTATTCGGACTTCTGGGCGTCCCGCGCAGTTCTACTTTTTCGGATATGTGCGCGAGCGGCGTCTCGCCAATCGTAACCGTGGTGTCCGCGGAGCCAACATCCAAAGCACGGCGCCCCCGGAAATGATTTTGGTCGTCGAATAAATTCAAAATATAGTGGCCTTGTGCAACGCCGGGAATAGAAAAATGACTGCCGTTGATCCCGCCCCTTACGATGCTTGGTTCGCTTCCGAATGGACCTTCCGCATTCAGAGTTACAGAGGACCCAGGGGGAAGATTCGGCAGCACCGCTTCTCCCTGCAACAGAACCGCTGGCACCGGCGCGAGTACGGCATCCGCGCGCACTTCTTTACCTGGCTCCACGGTGATCGGTGCAGCGCGCGCGCCCACTGTCGTGCCGGGAAAATAGGTGATCGGGAACGCCTCCGGTGTGACGGACGGCACTGGAGTGGTTTGCGTCCAACCCATGAATGTCAACACCCACGAACCCGCTGCGAGGGACACGATGCGATATTCGCCGCGATCGTCCGTGGTCGCGGCGCCAGCGATGGTAGTGGTGTGGCGTTCCGCGCCGAATCCCGCCAGACGATAGGCGAACACTTGCATGCCTTGAACCGGATTCCCGCGAGTATCCGTAACCGTTCCCGCAATGACTCCCCCCGGAATCAGCCCGAACACGAGATTCTCAGTGGATTCATGCTCGCCAGTCACGATTCCGGTGGAAAAATTAACCGCCAGCGAACGCTGCTTGTAACTCTGGCGCACGAATCCGGTTCGTTCCGCGTTGAGTCCGTATTTCCCCGCTTTCAATCCGTCAAAGCGGAAGTGTCCGTCGGGACCTGTGACTACCGGATCCACCAGCGCACCCGTCAGTGAAACGTGAGTGCCACCTAGCGGCCTTCCGCCTACCCGGTTCACTACGGTTCCGCTGATGGTGTAGGTGGGGTCCGCCTGAAAGAACCAGGCCAGTAGAAGCAGGTGAGCGATCACGGGATCTCCGTCGAAATAGCCTTCAAGGTAACTTGCTCTTCGCCGTGTTCGTGCAGCGAGACTGCTACGGCACTCCCCGAAAGCGCGCGCAACGCCTCCGGATTGCGAAACTCCACCTCCCGGGTGAGGGGCCAAGCATAGAGTTGATACTCACCGGGTGCGAGATTGCCCGCGAAGAACTGAGCCTCGCCCGTATTTGGATCGAAGAACGCCTGACTGACGGTAGCGATGCCAGACAATCCAGCCGCGCGGATGAGCACGACTGTCGCCGCTTCAGCGGGGTGCAATCCAGTGACGACGCCGTGGATAAGTCCACCGCCGCGCCGCAACGTTACTTTGAGTTCCTCGGGGCTGGCTGTGCCTACTTCTAACCCATCGGCCAACACGTCGGTGGACCCGGAGCGTATAGACTCAACGTACTCGTTGTACGTGTTGATCGTAAACGCATACTTGCCCGGCAGCATGTCCTTGAACGTAAAGTGCCCATCGGCATCCACCGGAGCGGGAGGTTGCGTGCCGGGTACAGGAATCCTGCCCGGCTGTAGGATGACCACTTGAACCGGAGCATTGGGTGGCGGCTGACGCGCAATCAGAGCAACATCGCGGTCGTCATCATCATCGTCCTTATCTTGAGTGCCGTTTTGGACACCGCCCGTCTGTTCCGCGCCAACGTGTTCGATCACACCTTGAACATCGACACCTGTGCTTAGGGGCACTGTGATCCCGGTCACGTCCTGTGAGTCGATCGCAACGTTCGTTTCTCCCAGTGAGACCGTAGTGCCCCTTGCAAACGCCTGCAGCGTATAACTTCCAGGGACGACATCGAAAACCTGGAACGCGCCGCTGGTGGTATTGATGGAGACCCGGTTTCCCGTCGCGTCTTCTCCATTCAACAAGCGCACGCCGAGGTTCTTGTACGATGCGGCATCCTGAATGACACCGCGAATCCGATAGGATTTGTGCGGTGTCATCGAAAAGTCGGCGCGCGTTGTTTGGCCCGCCGCCACCCGGATCACACTCGCCGATTCGCGGTCCGGCGACGCTGGAAAGTAGACCGTCGGGTAGGCCTCGCTTGAGTTGGCAATCACTGGAGCAGCGCCGGCTGCAGTGTACGTTCCCTGGTAACCAACTGCTTTCAGGTAGACCGAGCTAGGCGTGATATTCCAGAGTCGATAATCTCCCAGATCGTTGGTGCGCGCGACCTGCGCCGTACGAAGGAATCTCCTGCCATCTTGGATCTGCACCTGGATCATTTCCACGCTCACTCCCGGCAGCGGATCCCCATCGGCGGTAACCACCCGTCCTTCGATGACTCCGGTCGGCACCAGCTTTACATTAATTCCTTGTGTCGCGTCTCCTCGGGCTTGGCTAAATCCGCTCAAATATCCGGAATGAGACGCCTGAATGGATGCGAATGCCGTGTCCGGAACGGTAAAAGAATATTTGCCGCTGTCATCGGTGACGGCTCGCTTGGGAGCAGTAGTCGGGAAAAAATTCCGGCTGGCGACGTCGCCCTGTGCCAACTGCGTGCGCATCGCGGCCATTTCAGCTTTCGCCGGCCCCGTTTGCAAAATGACTAAGGCCCCAGGGATTCCTCGCCCGGTAACTGAATCGGTCACACTTCCTGAAATCGTAATGACACGATCGGGGACGTCCTGTGCGCGCAATATCGCAGCGGAAAACACGAGTATCAGGGTCGCAAATCCGATCCGCATGTACTAATGAATATAGATCATTTTTAGCGGCTGAAGAATTATACCGTCGCCATTCCGGCGGACGTTCACGTTCATACGCCTAGAAGGCGCACGCGCGCGAGCTCGTTTCACGCGACGTACCGCGCTTGAGCAGGCGTTTCACCGCACCGGAGTGTACTACGATTTAGAGCATCTATGAATCCCAAAGCGGTTGTTTTCGACGCCTATGGCACTCTGTTCGACATTCATTCAGTGGTGCGAGGCAGCGCCGGCGATTTCGCTGGCGACTTGCCGGCTCTTTCGGCACTATGGCGGCAAAAGCAACTCGAATACACCTGGCTACGATCGCTCATGGGGCATTACCAGGACTTCTGGGAAATCACGCATGCGGCCTTGCTATTCGCCGTGCGCCAGCTCAAGATCGAGGCGAGCGACGCGCAACTGAGCGGCCTTATGCAGGCCTATCTCGTTCCCTCCGTATTTTCAGACGTCAGACCCGCGCTGGAACATCTGCAAGGCACGCCGTTGGCGATCCTCTCGAACGGCTCGCCCAAGATGCTGGAATCGGCGGTTCGCCACAACGGTTTGGAATCCTATTTTGCGGCCGTGATTTCCGTGGACCGTGTGAAGATCTACAAGCCGTCTCCCCTGGTTTATGCGCTGGGGCCGGAAGTCCTGGGCGTCGCTGCAAGCGACATCCTGTTCGTCTCGTCAAACTCATGGGATGCGGCAGGCGCGAAGGCGTTTGGCTATAAGGTCTGCTGGTGCAACCGGTCCGCAGCAGAAATGGAGCCGCTGGGCTTCGCTCCCGATATTGTTGTGTCGAGCTTGGATCAAATCACTCTCGATGCGGGGTAGGTTGGCTTAGAAGCCAGCGGATTTCAGGACTCTAGCCCGTTCCTACGCCCGGGTGACGCCCCCGCGCCAATTTCAGAATCTCGTCCGCAGCCTCGTGCGGCCGGTCGACCGAAGGCATCACGATCCGGCTAGATTCTCCCGCCGTCTCCAATGACAAATTGCCGATATTCAGCATCCGCTGGCCAATCGTCTGATCGACCCGAACGTCCTGCACTTTGGTGAGTTCCATCGTGCGCGTGGTTTTCGAAAGAAAACCAGCCTCGTAGCGCAGGCGGTCTTCGAGGATCGTCAGCTTTACCATTCGCCGGCGCATGTGCCGGGCCACGAGATAGAGCGCCGCCAACGCCGGGAGCGTTTCCAATGCCCACATGCGCTCGTCCTCATTGTGGATCGCCAACAAATAGGCGGCGATCGCGATCGCAATCGCCGCGAGCAAACACACGATGTAGCCGATCTTGATGAGCTTTACCGAAGCGCTGATCTGCACGCGAGCATCATAGCACCACGTTCTCTGTCCCGTCTGCGTAGGGGCCATTCCCTCACGTGGAAGCCTATTTCCTCATTTTCAGGATGTGGTAACCGGAGTCGTCTGAAGGTAGCTTTGCGATTTCCTCCAAGGACAATCTCGCCACGACTTTGCCACTGCCGAGCACTTCGACAGACTTCGTGCTCAGGGGTTTGGCACCGCGACTGATTCTGATCCGATCGAACAGGTAGACGCTACATCCCCGAGGCAAACGCGGAACGTCGATAGTGACTCGACCATCGGAAGCCACCGGAAACTCAGCGCCATCGGCAGCCTTAACACGTGCTATATAGCGCTCGGGAAATTTGGAGATGAGAATAAGATGCTGGCGGGAAGGCATGTTTCCGGCTGGCAGAACAAACGCACAACCGGACAGCGCAGCCAGCCCGCAGGCGATCAAAGCCGCCAACGAGCCCTGTGTGAATTGCGATGACCTCACTTGGGATGATTGTATTCCGTCGCGGCGCCAAAAAGTTTCTCTTGCAAATTCCCTTTTTCTTCGCCTATAATGTTGGCATGGCTCTCACCAAACGGCAAAAAGAATTTCTGGATTTTCTGGCCGGGTTCCTCGAAAAGCGCGGGCTACAGTCCCAGCTATGAGGAAATCGCCGAAGGGCTGGATCTGGCGTCGCTGGCCACCGTGCACAAGCACATTATGGCGCTGGAGGCGAAGCACTACGTCAAGCGCGGGTTCAACCAGAGCCGGTCGCTGGAGATCGCGCCGAAATATTACGAGGAGCAGCGCCAGCATCGGCAAATGCCGCCGCGCCTGGAGATGCCGCTGCTGGGCCGCATCGCCGCCGGGCAGCCGGTGGAGGCGATCGCCGGGCGAGGATACGCTCAACTTTGCCGATTTCGCCGGCGACCCGGATACCTACGCGTTGCAAGTGCGCGGGGAATCGATGATCGAGGACCACATCTGCGACGGCGACTACGTGCTGGTCGAGAAAGCCAGCGAGGCGCGCAACGGCGAGATCGTGGTGGCGCTGGTCGACGGCGTCGGAGACCACGCTCAAGCGCTTCTACAACGAGCCGGGCGACCAGGTGCGGCTGCAGCCCGCGAATGCGTCGATGCAGCCGATCTATGTGCCGAAAGCGGCGGTAAGCATCCAAGGCAAGCTGCTGGCGGTGCTGCGGAAGTATTGATTTCAGATCCCGACGCCGGCGCGCCACAGGCAGTAGGCGATGGCCTGACGGAAATAGAGCCAACGCTCCCCCCAGGTATCGCGAGGCTCGGAAGGCCGGGGCGAGCCGAAGACGTCCATCCCTTGCGATTCCAGCATCTTCTTGACGCGGTAGATGTGATAACCGTCGCTCACCACAATGCACGATTTCAAATTCATCCGGCGCATGATTTCCGCCGCGGCTACCGTGCTTTCAAGCGTGGTCGATCCGGCGGTTTCAGTGAGAATGGCTTCCGACGGGATGCCGTGGCGGCTCAAATAGGCGCGGCCCACTTCGGCCTCGGTGAACGTAGGGTCGCCGCCGGACCCGCCGGTGGTCAGGATGCGCGGCGCCCACTGCTGGCGGTAGAGAAAGAGCGCGTGATTGAGGCGGGCTTCGAGAATTGGCGATGGCTTCCCGCGAATACTCCGCCGCGCCCAGAACCATGATGACGTCGGCGGGCCGCACTTCGTCGGCAATCGACTGGCGTCGAATGTCGCGAGCCACCGACATCACCCGGGTCAGTGCGGCTACGGCGGCCAAGGCTAAAACCAGGACCGCTATCAATTTAAGGGCCCGTTTCATGCGCGTGAATTCGGCGCGATTAGAATCATTGTAGTGGACTCCATCAGCGACAAGAACCCGCTGCATCAAACAAATCCGCCGTGCCGTGTCGCGGGGCTGCCTCACGGATGATGGCTACGCGGTGGCCGAGGGCGCGCATCTGCTCGAAGAAGCTGTCGCGGCGAAATGTGAAATCGGAGCGGTGATTGTCGGCCGAGTCGGCGCGCGTAAACTATCCTGACGCACGCGTGGTGAGCGATCAAACATTTCGCGATCTCGCCTCGACCGAAACGCCGCAGGGAGTAATCGCGCTGGTGCGGCCGCCGGTGTCGACGCTGGAACACATGGTGCACGGCAATGCGCTGCTGAGTGGTTCTCGACGGTGTGCAGGACCCAGGCAACGCCGGGGCAATTGTGCGTACGGCCGAAGCCTTCGGCGCGACTGGCGCCGTGTTCTTGAAGGGCACTGTGAATCCGTATAATCCCAAGTGCGTCCGCGGCTCGGCCGGTTCGGTGTTTCGCGTCCCCCTGATCGCTTCCATCGAAGCCGATGAAATTCTGCAAGCACGCGAAAATTTCATGGTTCGCCGCGATGCCGCGCGCGCAGAAACTGGCGAGCGATGCGAATCTGGCCGTGCCCTGCGGAATTATCATCGGAAGTGAAGGGCACGGAGTCAGCCCAGCGCTCGCCAGCCGGGCTACTGGACTGCGCATCCCAACGGCCGGAGTAGAATCGTTGAACGCCGCGGTAGCCGCTGGGATCTTGTTGTACGAAGCCCGGCGGCAGAGGGAAAACAGGACATAAAGGATCTGAATGTCAGCCGAAAAACGCTTACTGGAATTGAGCATCACGCTTCCGGAATTGCCCGCGCCAGCAGGAAGCTATGTGCACGCCGTCCGCACCGGGAATCTCTTGTTTTTGGCCGGGAAGGGTCCGCGGGGGTCGTCTGGGAAATTGGGAATCGACTTCACGGTGGCGCAAGGCTACGAGTTGGCACGCGAGGTGGGTCTGGTCCTGTTGGCGGCGATTCGCCACGAGCTAGGCTCTTTGGACCGGGTGTCGCGAGTGGTCAAAGTCTTAGGCCTTGTCAACGCCGGTCCTGAATTCGAAAATCACCCCGAAGTCATAAACGGTTGTTCCGATCTTTTGGTCGAAGTGTTTGGGGAAATTGGGAAGCACGCAAGAACCTCCGTTGGCGTTGGTTCGCTCCCCCGGCGCATTCCTGTTGAGATCGAAGCCATCGTCGAGATTCTTCCGTGAGCCTGTTCGATACCACACCGCCCGGCTCTGAAACCGACGCTAAGCGTCCGCTCGCCGAACGCATGCGCCCCGAAAAATTCGAGGAGTACGTCGGCCAGGAGCACATCCTGGGTCCCGGCAAACCACTGCGCGTGCAGATCGAGCGCGACGAACTGCAGTCGATGATTCTGTGGGGACCGCCCGGCGTGGGCAAGACCACGCTCGCGCGGCTGATCGCGCGCCTGACCAAAGCCGATTTCGTGCCCTTCAGCGCGGTCCTCAGCGGCATCAAGGAGATTAAGAGCGGTGATGGCGGATGCCGAACGAATCCGCCGCCTGGGCCAGCGCACGATGCTGTTCGTCGACGAAATTCATCGCTTCAACAAAGCCCAGCAGGACGCTTTCTTGCCGTATGTGGAACGCGGCGACATCATCCTGATCGGCGCCACCACCGAGAATCCATCGTTTGAAGTGATCTCGGCGCTGCTCTCGCGCGCTAAGGTGTACGCACTGCGCGCGCTGACACCGAAGAGATCGTCACGCTGCTCGACCGGGCGCTGCGGTGCTGGGCATCGCCGCGCCGCGCGAATTGCTGGAACAGATCGCGGTGTACTCGAATGGCGACGCCCGCGCCGCCTACAACCTGCTGGAACTGGCTGCCGCGCGTGCGCACGAGGCGTGCTGATCGCAGCGGCCGTGGAAGCCGCGATGGAGCCGCAAAATGCTGCTCTACGACAAGAGCGGCGAAGAGCACTTCAATCTGATTTCGGCGCTGCACAAGAGCGTGCGGTCCTCCGATGCCGACGCGGCGCTTTACTGGCTGGCGCGCATGCTCGAAGCCGGCGAAGACCGCCTGTATCTCGCCCGCCGCCTGATGCGCATGGCCATCGAGGATATTGGTCTGGCCGACCCGCGCGCGCTCGAACAAGCCGTCGCCGCGCAGCAGGCGGTGCATTTTCTGGGCATTCCCGAAGGCGACCTGGCGCTGGCGCAGATCACTCTCTACCTGGCCGTCGCGCCCAAGTCCGACGCGGCCTATCGCGCCCTCAACACCGCCCGCCAGACCGTGGCCAAGACGGCGGCCCTGCCCGTCCCCATGCAGCTTCGCAACGCCCCCACCAAGCCTATGAAGGAATGGGGTTACGGAGCGGATTACCAGCACGCCCACACCTTTGAAGACGCTATGAACACCATGGAATGCCTGCCCGACAATCTCCGCGGCACGGAGTTCTATCAGCCCACCGAACGCGGCTTAGAGCAGCGCATCTCGCAGCGCCTGGCGGAGATCCGCGCGCGCCGCAAACCCGGCGTCTAAGGTGAACGGGGGTGGTCTGTAGCGGCCGCCGATAATTCCAACCGACTCGTTGCGTCCCGCCGGACTAGCAACGCAGTACCGGACCGTCGAGACCTTGGTACTGCCTGCAAATGGGCCGCGGAATCTATTGTGAGAACACGCCCCAAACATGACACTCATAGAGCGAGGTAAGCCCCTTGAGTATGAATGAAAAACTACCGTCCGACCGGCGCCACTCAGATCGATTCCCAATTGAGCGCGACGTCCGATTCCGAGTCTTAAACAAACGCGGCGGCGAAGAGACGGGTGATGGAAAAACCTTGAATATTTCGAGTTCCGGCGTTTTGTTTACGTCCGAGCATCTATTGCTCCCTGGACGGCGCCTGGAATTGTCCATCAGTTGGCCCGTGGCACTCAACGACCTGGTTCCACTGAAGCTGGTGGCGCGCGGCCGGGTGGTGCGCTTTGAAGAAGGCCAGGCCGCTATCGAAATTCAGCAGTACGAGTTTCGCACGCAGGCCAACGGAGCCTCCCCCAAAGTGGGAGGCCAGCGAGCCAAAGCGAGTTAAGTTTCTCCTTGTTGCTCGTGCATGACACACCCAAACAGGGGGCATGCACGGGGGAGCTACTGGGGTGGGCCGTTATCGGAGGCGGCGCACCCCATTTTTTTTGTCCTTACCCACCGCCGAACCCCTCCCTCGGGTTCCACCCATCTTCGTACCCCCGATTTCCTGTGAGCCCGCTCCGCCTCCCTTAAACTAGTAGAGGATTCATGCGGAAACTTTATGCGAAGTGGATGGACGATTGGGAGGACCGTCTGTGTTCCCGCGCCACCAATCGCAAGGTCCGGCCGTTCGAATGGGGTCTGGAATGGACCCGCGACTGGCCAGTCGCCCGCGATAACCCTCAGAACGGTCACGATCCCCACTCCTACCTCCAACTTTGAACCGTGCGGCGCTGGAGTCGAGCGACGAGTTTTTCGCGTACCAGCCGCCCACCGATTTCGAGCTGCAAGGCAACCTGCTGCGCTTCACCAGCGCCGTGGAGACGCCATATCCGGAGAACAACTTGGTTGCACGGCGCAGTGGTTCCCGGCCGAACTGAAGCCCGGATCGCGGCGAGTGGCGGCGATCGTGCTGCCGCACTGGAACGCGTCCGCGACGCAGCACAATGCGCTCTGTGCCGGCTTGGCCAAGCTGGGCATTTCGGCGCTGCGCCTCAGCCTGCCGTATCACGATTACCGCATGCCGGCCGAACTCAAGCGCGCCGATTACGCGGTGTCCTCCAACATCGCGCGCACCATCGACGCCACCCGGCAGGCCGTGATCGACACGCGCAGCGGCGTCGACTGGCTGGAGCGCGAAGGCTTTGAAAGCATCGGTATGGTCGGCACCAGCCTGGGTTCCTGCTACGCGTTCCTGGCCAGCGTCCACGACCCGCGCATCGAAGGTGAACGTGTTCAACCACTGCTCCACGTATTTCGCGGATGTGGTGTGGGAAGGACTCTCGACGCAGCACATCCGCCAGAGCCTGGAGCCGGAGGTCACGCTGGAGCAGTTGCGCGACGCCTGGATGGCGATCAGCCCGCCGCATTATATCGAGCGCTACGCGAAGCTGGAGAAAAAGCCGCTGTTCATTTACGCGCGCTACGACACCACGTTTCCCACGCGCTTCTCCGAGCAGGTGATCGCCAAGGCCCGCGAGCTGAAGATGGAGCACAAAGCGGTGGTGCTGCCGTGCGGGCATTACACGCTGGGCGAAACGCCGTTCAAGTTCATGGACGGCTACCACATCTGCAACTTCTTGAAGCGAAATCTGTAGGCGGAGCGGATTTCTCCGGGCTATCGGTTTGAGCTTTCTCCGCCGATATTCCCAATGATGACGAGTATTCTGAATCTGGAAACTCGCGATGCTGCTGAAGTCGAATCGCGCGAGCCCATCCAGCAAGATCCGGACCCGCAAGCGCTCGCCGCAGCCACCGACTACGAAATCGTTCTCGGACGCGCGCAGATCGCGAGTTGGCTGTTCGTGGGCGTAATCGCCGTAGCGATCTGCTCCTCGCTGGCTTATTTAGCTGGCGAACGGATCGCCGCAGGCAATGCCGCGGCGCTTTCGGTGCCTGCAGCCCCGGCTCCTCCCCCCGCGCCTGCACTCCCAGTGGTTCCGGAGGCTGCTGATCTTTCCGAGGCATCCATCATAGCCGCACCGAAAGCGGATCAAAAGTCCGTGGCACCCTTGTTCGCCGAACCGGAAACCGGGAAGGTCTATATCCAGATAGGGGCGGTGGAGCGCGGCATGGCCATGCTCCTTACCGAGGGCCTGCGAGGCCATGGATTCGACGCTTTCCTTGCGCCCGGACCGAATGACAAGCTCTTCCGTGTTCTGATCGGGCCACTGCCCGATCCCGCAGCGTTCCGCCAGGCCATGGTGACCGTCAACGCGCTGGATCTGGCGAGCTTCGCCCGCAAATATCAGAGATAATGCCCGACCGCGTGCGGTGTTTCCGCGGCCACCTGCTAAATTGACTAAGTGGACGGAGTCATCATCGTAGACAAGCCGCGCGAATGGACCTCGCATGACGTGGTCGGCAAGATGCGGCGCTTGGCGGGCACACGCAAGATCGGCCATCTGGGGACCCTGGACCCCGGCGCGACCGGCGTTCTGCCACTTGTGATCGGACGGGCGACGCGGCTGGCTCAGTTCTTTACCCGTAACGACAAGACCTACCAGGGAGTGATCCACTTCGGTTACTCCACTGACAGCTACGACATGGACGGCGCTGCCACGTCTCCGGAGATTCCGGTGACTCTCGACCGGCAGGCGATCGAGGCTCTGCTCGACCGGTTTCGCGGGGAGATCCGGCAGGTTCCTCCGCCGGTATCGGCGAAAAAGATCGCGGGGCGGCCGGCGTATGAACTCGCACGCAAAGGCCAACCCGTAGAACTGGAACCGGTGACGGTAACCATCCACGATCTACAGCTTTTGAACGTGGATGGCTGCGAGGCGACGGTTCTGCTTCATTGCACGGCGGGCACGTATGTGCGCAGCATCGCGCACGACGCGGGCCAGGCGCTGGGTTGCGGAGCGTTCCTCAAATCGCTGCGCCGCACCGCTTCCGGGGATTTCACCATTGAGCGCGCCAGGACGCTCGAAGAGCTGGCGGCGCTGGCCCACGACGGCCGCTTGCAAGAGGCGCTGATCCCGGCGGCCGAGTTGCTGCCTGCATTTCCGGCGGAGTTGGTCGACGTGGTCACGGCTGGCCACATACGCAACGGCCGCGATTTTAGGGTGTCGCCGTTTCAGGCGCGGGAAGGGACGCGCTACGTCAAAGCCGTAACGCCGCAGGGCGAATTGGTGGCCATCGGCGAGGCGCGGCTGCCGCATCTGTATCACCCGGTGCTTGTGCTGTAAGCAACTTGTAATGTCCGCCAAGCCCGTCCCAATTGAGGCGCTAAAACCCCGCCCCAGCCGCCAAAAAGTGAAATAAGTTTCATGTTTAGGGCCCTTGTCTGAGACCTAAGTTCAAGTATCCTGAAATTAATGGTGGGCTTTTCGACTACCGCGCTTTTAATCGCCTTGATGGCTGGCGTGGTTGTTACACCGCTCCCAGCCGACGAAACCAGCAGCTCCAAAGCCGCGGATACGTTTTTCGCCGGCATCGTATCCCAGTTCACGTCCGATACCGTCATCGTGGGCCGCACGGTGCGCGGCAAAGCCGAGAGCCGCACCTTCAGCCTTACGCCGCACACCAAAGTCGAAGGCAAGCTGGCGCTTAAGGTTCGCGTGACGGTGCGCTATATCACCGATGACGACGGCGACACCGCCACGCTCATCGTTGTGCGCGGAGCCGCTCCTGCTCCCAAACCGCCCAAGCAGAAAAAACAGTAGGGTCAGCTTTTTTTCGCGGTCTTTTTCTTGCGGTTCTTGACCCACCCGGGCTTGTTCACTTGGCGCGCCCGGCCTAGCGATAATGCTTGGCTAGGAACGGCTTCCGTAATCACGCTCCCCGCAGCCACATAGCTATCCTGGCCGATCTCGACCGGCGCCACCAGCGTCGAATTGCTGCCGATGAAGGCTCCGGCTCCGATCTTGGTCACGTGTTTCTTCTCGCCGTCGTAATTGCAAGTGATGGTTCCCGCGCCTATATTCACGCGTTCCCCGATTTCCGAATCGCCCAGATACGCCAGGTGCTGGCTCTTCGCGCCCGCGCCCAGGCGAGTTTTTTTCAGTTCGACGAAATTGCCCACCCGCGCTTCGGGGCCCACTTGCGCCTGCATCCGGACGCGCGCGAAGGGACCAACCTGCGCGCCGGGATCGACGCGCGAATCGGCGATCAGAGTATAAGGCCCCACCACCACACGGTCGGCGAGTTCTGCCGATTCGAGGATGGCCCCCTGCCCGATGCGGCAATCTTCGCCGATGGCCGTCTTGCCCAGCAGGCGCGCGAAAGGCTCGATGACGGTATCGGTGCCCACGCGGACTTGGGCATCGATGGACACCGTTTCAGGGCGTTCAATAGTGACGCCAGAGAGCATCACCTCGCGAGTCTTGCGCGCGCGCAGAATGCGGTCCGCTTCCGCCAACTCGACGCGTGTGTTGATCCCCAGCAGTTCACTCGAATCGTTCAAGTGCAAAGCTTGCACGCGATGCCCATGACGATTCAAAATTGCCGCCATGTCGGTCAGGTACAACTCGCCCGATGCCGGGTTCGGCTTAATCTCGGCGATGTGCTTCCACAACAGCTTCGCGCGGAAACAATAGATGCCGGAGTTGATGACGCGCACCTGGAGCTGCTCGGCGTTTGCATCCTTGTGTTCCACGATAGCCGCTACGTTCCCGACGTCGTCCAAAATCACACGCCCATAGCCGGAGGGATCGGCGAGCGTAGTCGTGATCAAGGTGGCAGCCGCGTCCGATTTCGTTTGCGCCTCGCGCAGATGCTTCACCGCCGCGGCCGACAAAAGCGGAGTATCGCCGTAGAGCACCACCAGCAAGCCATCCTGCTTGGCATCCGCCTTCTGTAACTCTTCGCGAGCGCACATCACGGCGTCGCCGGTGCCTTTCTGCTGCACCTGGCGCGCAAAGCGGACGCCCATGGGCTTGAGCAGAGCTTCCACGGTATCGGCCTGATGGCCAGTGACTACCACGATTCGATCCCGTGAAGTCACTGCGCCAGCCGCCAGCACTACATGCTCCACCAGCGACAGCCCGCCGGCCCGGTGCAGCACCTTGGCCTGCTTGGAGCGCATGCGGGTTCCCAAACCCGCCGCCAGAATCACCACGCTTGTCTTCATAATTTCAGTTTCCGTTTTCTGCGGCGCCCTTGCTGCGCCAGCTCCATGGTCACCGCGGCGATGGAACCCGGATCGTGCCGGATCTTCGCGCCAACCCTGGCCCGCGCCATGCGCAACAGGTCGGCGGAAAGCACTTCCAGGCCGAGGGCTTCCAGATTTTCCGTGTCATTCTCAACCGGCTGCGCGGATTTAGCTTGGTACGGGTTCAAGAGCCGTCCCGGCAGCGATCCGGTATTGACCACGCACACATCGATCATGTTGCGCGCTTTGCCGCAATGCCGCAGAATGGCCTCCACGTGATCCGACGCACGGAAGTTGGTGGTCTCTCCCGGCTGCCACATCAAGTTGACGAAGTAGGCTTTCAGCGCGGGGGAGTTCGCAATGGCCTGCGGAATGCCTTCCACTAGCAAATTTGGAATCACGCTGGTGAACAGCGATCCCGGGCCCAGCGTGATCAAATCGGCCTCCGCGATCGCGTCCAGGGTTTCTGGAAGCGGCTTGGGCCTGCGCGGCCGCAGCGCGATGCGTTCGATGCGCGATGTGCTGCGGCTGATGCGCGTCTCCCCGCGGATCGTCCGGCCGTTCGCAAGCGTGGCCTCCAGCATCACGTTGGCGGACGTCGACGGATAAATGCGCCCCAGCACCGAGAGCACCTGCGAGGAGAGCTTCACCGCATGCGCGAAATCGCCGGTCAGATGCGTCATGGCGGTCAGGAAAAGGTTGCCGAAGCTGTGGCCCTTCAATCCCCGGCCGGTGTCGAACCGGTATTGAAACAAGTTGCGAGATCAAGCCCTCGTCCTCCGCCAGCGCCACCATGCAGTTGCGGATATCGCCGGGCGGCAGCACGTCGAACTCGCGGCGCAGGCGGCCGGAACTGCCGCCATCGTCGGTCACGGTGACAATCGCCGTAATCTCCAGCGAACCCTCGGCGGCCTTCACGTAGCGTTTCAGCCCCCGCAGCAGCGTGGAAAGGCCGGTGCCGCCGCCGATCGAAACGATTTTCAGCGGGGACTCGGGCCCAGCCAGGGGCGATTTACGCGGCAGTCGATTGCTCCTTCTCGCTTCCAGGATCGCACGCCGCACCGGGTATTCCAAAGCACCGGACCAATAAAACAATTATGGCCCAAAATGTTTTGTACTGTTCATCCGCGCGGAGCGAAACTGTAACACTTGGCTGCTATAAGAAGGCATGAAGTGCGATCTGCACGTCCACACGGTGCACTCCGGCATGTGCACGGTTCCGGTCTTCAAGCGCATCTGCCGGGAGAGTTATAGCGATCCTGACGAAGTCTACGCGACCCTGAAACGCCGCGGGATGGACCTGGTCACCGTGACCGATCACGACTCCATCGACTCTTCGGAACGCGCTACGCCGCCATCCCGATTTTTTCCTGAGCGAGGAAGTCACCTGCCACACTTCGCGCGGAACCGAGCTGCACGTGGGCGTCTACGACATCGGCGAGCGCGATCACATCGAAATCCAGCGCCGCCGCGACGACCTCGCCGCTTTCTTCGCCTACCTCAATGAGCGCGGGATTTTATTCTCCATCAACCACGCTTTCTCGGGACTCACCGGCTCCCGCGCCGCAGCCGATTTCGACGACTTCGCCGAATATTTTCCGGCCGTCGAGGTTCTGAACGGGCAGATGCTGCCAATCGCCAACAACCATGCCGAGGCTTTCGCCGCGCGCCATCGCAAGATCGCGCTGGCCGGCAGCGACTCCCACACGCTCGCCGGATTGGGCCGCACCTATACCGGAGGTCCACGGTGCGCGTAATTGTGGCGAATTCGTCCACGGGCTGAAGCGCGGCCGTACCGCGGTTTTCGGCGAAGCGGGGAGCTACCCCAAACTCTTGCGAGCGGTCCTGGAGATTTCCTGCGCAATGATGCGGCGAGCGGCGATGGACTTTCGCGTTAGCTCCGCTGATGTCCGGCGTTCCGCTGGTGGTGCTGGCGATTCTCGCTCGAGAACTCGCGTTCGCGCATCATTGGGGATGCACCACCGCCCGGCGCGTACGCCATACTACCGGGATCGCTGACGCCGTTCCGGAACTCAGCCGCTAAGGCCCGCCGCTCCGGCCAATCAGGAAGCGTGCTTGCGGCGCGGTTCTTCTTCTTCGTCGTCGAAAGTAGGGAGTTGCTCCAGGTCTTCGGACTCGAGTACCGCGTCGCAGTCCAGGCAGCGCATGTAATCTACCCCATCCCGCCGCATGAGAAACTCCGTGCGCTTATGTTCACAGCCCGGCATAAAAGAAGCTAACGATTAACCCTATTCTAATGAAGGTTGGAGTTATGTCAAGACCCACAGACGAGGCAGGATTGATTTGGAGGGCCCGGGACGGCCGCTTCGGCGCGGCCGCCTCCGGGTAAAAAAGCAAAAATTACCAGCGCGGACCACGGCCGCCGCCGCCACCGCACTGCCGCCGCGTCCACCGCCACCACCGCCGCCGCCACGCCCACGGCCGCCGCCAAATCCGCCGCCCCCGCCGCCAGCCGGCTTGGGACGGGCTTCATTCACGTTGATCGCGCGCCCGTTCAACTCGGCGCCGTTCAACTGCGCAATCGCCGTTTCCGCATCGCGCTTTTCCGTCATTTCGACGAAGGCAAAACCGCGCGGCTGCCCGGTATCGCGATCCGTAACGATGTTGACCCGCTCCACATTGCCATACTGCGCGAAGGCGGCGTGCAGGTCTTCCTGGGTGGTTTGGTAGCTAAGGTTCCCGACAAAAATATTGGTCATCAGACATGCTCCTTATTGGTTTGGATATGGGTTAGGTCCGAAAACGCTGGCTGCCAGCGCCGCGGGCGGGTGACGGAAATTGCAAGACAATGCATATCGGCCGGGACGGATGGGATTCGGATAGCTACCCTTGGATCGGTCGGAGCATTTCGATGAAAAACAACACGGCGGATTACGAAACTTCTTTCTACATCCGGTTAAATGCGCCATGATTCGCGTCGGCGCCTAGGGCCCGAATGTCCTTGCAGCATACCTTACGTCGCGGCGGCATTGCAAGGGCGGGGGCGGCGGGAGCCAATGTAGCGCGAAACGCCGGTTAATGGCCGGTTTCTGACTGTTTGCGCGCGGATAGGATTTTGAGGGCGTAGGCGCGGTAATCTAACTCACGAAAGCCAGTGTCCCAGCGGCGGCCCGTCCAGGATTTCGTGGTCTCCCGCCAAAGCAGCCAGACTCCCTGCTGAAGAACCCTGTCTTTCTGAGATGACCAAGAGGACCAAACGAAACGATAGTCGCACTTGAGAAGCCGGTTGGGAAGAATCGAATCCAAAAGAGAGCAGGGAATGATGTCGCTATATTGCAGCGTTACCCGGACTGAGCAGGCCCGTAGAGTATTTCACTTGGGACAATATTGCCATTAATGTGGATTCCATCGAGTGAAAGAAAGTAGCTCGAAAGTTGCAGTTTTCCGACGACGACTAGGTCCGCAGTCCGGAGCGCCCAGGATTTCTCCTCGGCGGGGAGGAGCGTTGAAGCCATCAGAAACGTCGCGATGATCATGCGGCTAGGCGCCATTATTCCCATCCCTCGGGGACGAATCCAGAGTAACAATATAGGAATCGGAGCAAGATTCTCTAAGCCGTTGCGCGACGCCACTAATTCTTGGACACCAAAATGCCGAAAATGATTCTAGAGGTACCACGCATCGTGAAAAAGAGGTTGATCCCCGTCCTCGCCGCCGCCGTTCTATTCCTGCTCGCGGAGGCGCCCGCACGAGCCGCGAATCCAAATCTTTCGGGCGAATGGAAATTGAATCTTGCAAAGAGCGACTACGGGAAGTTCCCCGCTCCGATCAGCGTGACGCGCAAGATCGACGACAACGGTTCGAAGCTGGTCTCAATCACCACGCAGAAGGGCCCGCAGGGCGAGGTGACCAGCACGTTAACGTATACGACCGATGGCAAAGAGTCGGTCAACGAAGTCGCGGGCGGGCAATCGAAAGGCACGGCGCAGTGGATCGGCGGCATGCTGATCATCGAAAGCAGCCGTGAATTTCAGGGCGCGACGCTCAAGCAGAAAGAGATCTGGAGACCGTCGCCCGACGGCAAGGTTCTCACGATTGATGCCCACGTCAGCATTCCGAACGGCGAATTTGACGTGAAGCAGGTTTTCGATAGGCAGTGAGGCTACTTCTCCCGCTCCACCATGCGGCGGACACGGTCGATTTCGTGAATCAGTTTACGCTCGCGCAGCGCCAGTGACACCACGTAGACCACCAGGATCACAAACGCAGCGGCAAAGCCGTAGAACATGTAAGTAAAGTTGCGGGCCTCGATCATCGATGTGAGTCCTTAAAAAGAATGTGCCATGCGCCGCAGCGAATCGATCTCGCGCGACCGTTGTTCCTGGCGCGTGCGCACCATCACCAGGATCGCCGCCAGGCACATGAACGCCAGCCAGTTCCAATAGATCGGAGCTTCCATCCCCGGGCCCATGCCGCCGCCGTCGCGAACGCTCAATACCGGCGCCGGATGCTGTGTTCTCCACCATTCGATGGATTTCCAGACGATCAAGATGTCCACGCAGCCAAAGATCGAAACCACCGCGGATAGCCGCGCCCGTTGCGTAGGTTCGTCGATCGCGCGGCGCAGCATCAAGTACCCGGCGTAGATTAGCCAACACACCAGCATAGTGGTGAGCCGGGCGTCCCACGTCCACCAGATTCCCCAGATAATCCGGCCCCAGATCATGCCGGTGGCGAGCACGATTGTCGCGAATGCCAGCGACACTTCCGTAACCGCCGCCGCGAAGGCATCGTACTTGAGCTTGCCCGTGGCGAGATAAATTCCGCTGGCGGCCAGTGCCACGAAGAAACCGGTGAAGCCGGTAAAGATGCTAGGTACGTGAACGTAAACGATACGATAAATCGCACCTTGGTTCGCCTCATCCGGCAGGATCAAGAAAATCTTATAGAAATTGATGGTCAATAGCACCGCGCAGACGGCGGCCAGCACGAATAGAACGCGATCGCGTGTTTCACTCATGTCATCACCCCACCAGAACAATATCAATGAATACCACGGCCAGAACCGTATAGATGAAATCGAACCCGGCCAGCACCCGCAGCCAGATCATATTGTCTTTGCCGAGCGGCGTGCCGATCATCAAGTCGCTGGTCAGCGTCATGGCGGCCATCAGCGCCGGAATCAGCAGCGGATAGACCAGCGTCGGCAGCATCATCTCGCGCATCCGCAGATTCACGGTGAGCGCGCTGAACATGGTGCCGATGACGGTCATACCCCACGTCCCCAATAGCATCACCAGCACCACCGGCCAGAACTGTTTCGAGAAATGCGTGTCGTAGAGCACCGCGAATACGGCCAGCGCCGCTATTTCGACGATCATCAGCAGCAAAAAATTCGCTAAAGTTTTGCCCAGGAATATGGCGGACGCCGGGGCCGGGGACGAAATCAACGCGTCGAGACAATCGTTTTGCAATTCGCGCGCGAAGCTGCGGTTCAACACCAGCGCTCCCGCGAAGGAAAAAACCAGCCACAGCAGGCCCCCCGAGATGGTTCGCAATTCTTCCGACGACGGATCGAAGGCGAAGCTGAACAGCACCAGAATCACCAACGAGAATGCGAAGGAAGCATTGAACGCCTCCTTAGTGCGCATCTCGGAGCGCAGGTCTTTAGCCGCGATCGTGTACGACGCCCGCCAGAAGGAGGACACGCTTCAGTTCTCTCCATGCGTCTGATACAGCCAGCCAGTGTCGTCGACCATCTGCTGCGTCCGCTCGCCGCTGTACGCCAACTGGCCGCGCTGGATCAGCGCCACGTGCGTCGCCACTTCCAGCGCCTCGCGCAACTGATGAGTAGAGAGAATAATAGTCCGCCCAGTAGCGTGCGCGTCCGCCAGCAGCGCTTGCAGAACAGCGATCGCCCGGTCGTCGAGCGCCGTGAAGGGTTCGTCGAGCAACAGCACTTCGGGCTCGTGCATGAACGCCCGTGCGACAGCCAAGCGCTGCCGCATCCCGCGGGAGAATTCGCGCACCAGGCCATCGCGGACGCGGCCGAGTCCGGTTCGTTCGAGCCATTCGTCCGACGTTTTCTCCGGCTCTTTCAGGCCGTAAAGATTGGCGAACAGCACCAGATTTTCGATGGCTGAAAGCTCGTCGTAGAGCGAGATCCCGTGGCCCAGCACGCCAATCCGCCGCCGGGTGGCTTGCTGGCGGACATCCGCGTCCTGAATACGCACACTGCCCTCAGATGCTTTCGACAGACCTGCGATGATGCGCAGCAGTGTGGTCTTGCCCGCGCCATTGCGTCCCAGCAGCGCCACGGTCGAACCCGGCGCGATGCTTAATTGAATATTGCGGAGGGCGGGGAAGTCGCCGTAGTATTTCGATACGCGGTCAACTTCAAGTGCCGCCGCACTCACGCAGTCCCTCGGCGATACAGCATGGTCCCGCCCAGCGCCAGAATCGCGATTGCCAGGCTCAGTACCCACGGCAGTTGCGCATAAATGCGCGGCTTCTTGATCTCGACTTGGGGCGAGCCGCCGTCGTCGCCTTGCCCGCCTTGCGCTCCCGCCGAATCATCGGGGCGCAGCGAACCGATGCCGTCGATCAAAAGGTTGTAATCGAGCCCGGTCAAGTTGTAGATATTCGCCTGCGTCTGCGGCTCGCGGCCTGCGAGTTCGATGCCGTCGCCAGTGACTGTCACCGTTCCGGGAGTAACCAGATGCGTCGCCGCGTCGGACGCCACAACCTTGCCGGAGAACTTGGTGGTCGAAGGAATCGTATAGTTCACGTCCATACGCGTCTCGCCGGGCTTCACCGGATAATCCACTTTATAGATTCCCGCCGTGGCCGTCTTCAGCGCCGGGCGCGGGATCGGCATGCCGCCCGGAGCCGTAATGATCACCTGCGCGTTGCCATCGGTGGCAGGAGGCAGAAAGAACTGGATCGAACCTTTAGCCGGATCGTTATAAGTTACGTTCGAATCGTTGCCCAGAACGAAAGTCTCGCTGACCCTGAGCCGGTCCGCGCCCGGTTCCAGCAGGATCAGGTGTTCCATGGTCCTGGCCGTGCCAGCTTTTTTCGTCGAATCGTAGACCTTCAACTGGACGCCCGTAGTCGGCATCCCCGGCGTGATGATCTGGTTGTAAGTCGAGCCCTGGTAGGTAGCTTGCAGCAGTCCCGGCCCCGGCGGAATCTGCTTGTCGATTTTGAACTGACCCTGCGCATCGGTAGTGGTGTTGCCGAGCTGCACCATGCCGTTCTGGCTGGGCTGGACTAAATTTATAGCAACCCCGGACTGTGGTTGTCCGGTTGTCGCATTGACCACGGTGCCGTCCACCGCCAGCAGCGGCAGCGAGATCGCGAAGAGAGCCGCGAGCACTTTCATCGCGACCCCTTCTTGCCCGCCGCGGCCACCGGCTTCGGTTGAATTTTTTCGATTTCCGCAACCACCACCGCCAGCTCTTTCTGCAATGCGAGCTTAGTCTTCGCGTAGTCCTCGTCGGAAAGTTTTCCCAATCGATATTCGAACTGCAAATCGCGCAGGTTTTCGTAAATCGTCGCCTTGCGTTCATCCAAATGCTGCGTAGGAGACACCGGATCGGGTGGCGGAATGTCCTTGGCGCGGATAAACAGCGTATACAGCAGCGTGACTGTCAAGAGGACGACGACGGCGATCGTAAGGGGCATCTAGTCGAGGTTAGCCGTGTCTTTTTCAATACGCGCGAGCGTCTCCGGATCGACCGGCGGACCGTTCGGCGAGACCGCGCGCGGACGCATCAAGCGGCGGATAGTAAATAACACCAGGCCCAATCCCAGAGTGAGGGCGACATAAGGACCCAACACCCCAGCGATCCCCGGCGGGACCACCAAAACGTCTTTGCCATTCTCGGCGACGAACTGATCCACAATCTGCTGGTCGCTCATGCCTGACTTCTGCATGTTGACCATCTTGGCCTTGTTGGTCTTGCACACCGGGCAGCCCGGCGGCATCACGCAGGCCATGTTCTGGCCACATCCGCAGCTACACTTCAACTTCGACGCGATACGGTTGATCTGCGGCGAGTCCATCTCGGTCGCCGTTTGACCGATGGCCGCCACCATCATGATGGCAATTAGAAAACTACTTTTCCACTTGTGCATGTTTCCCCGCGACCGTGACCACTTCCGTCCGCGGATAAACCAGACGGCTCTTGCTGGGGATCAGGCAGATGATGGTGCCGACCAAAACTCCCCAGTAGCCCATCCAGATCCAGCTCACCAGCGGAAACATGTAGGCTTGCATCACCTTTCCCGCCGTCGTCGGAGAGCCCCGCGAAGTTGATGTACAGATCCTCGCTCGGACGCCGGCGGATGTCCACCTTCAGCCGGCTGCCTTCTTCGCCAGGTACAAGCGCTTCTCCGGCTCCAGCGTGGCGAGAGTGTTCGCCGTTTTTGGTCGCGTCGACGATGATTTTCTGCCAGCGAGTAATTTTCGTTCTGCCCCTGCTGCACGTCCGTCATGGTGAGTTGATAATGCCCCAGCGCAACAACGTCGCCCTTCTGAATCTCCACCGTCTTCTTCTGGTCGAACGCCTTGCCGGTGAAGCCGATGAAGATGATCACCACGCCCACGTGCACCAGGTACCCGCCGTAGCGCCGCGTGTTGCGATGCGTCAGCTCGATCACCGACGAAATGAAATTCGACTTGTCCTTCGCCGCGATCGCTCTGGCGCCCTTCACGAACTCCATGGCCACAGTCACCAGCGACAAACGCGCACAACCCGAACGAAACCAGCGCGTAGAAACTGCCGCACGCCCATGGCGCCAGCAGTCCCGGCGACGACCGCAACCCCGCCAGCGTCGGCCACAGGAACGCGCGCTTCAGACTGTCGAACGAACTCTTCCGCCACGCGATTAGACGGTCCCACGCCCGTCAGCAGCAGCAGGAACATCGCGATCGGAATATTGATGCGATTGAAGAACGGCGCATCGACGCTGATCTTCTCGCCGGTGAATTTTCCGAGATCACCGGAAACAGACGTGCCCCACAGAATCGCGAAGCAGCTCGCCAGCAGGACCAGGTTGTTGAACAGGAAGCTCGATTCGCGCGACAGCACGCTCTCCATCTGCGCTTCGCTCTTCAGGAAATCCAGGCGGCTCAGGATCAGCAACACGCGTCGCCGCGATGCCGATCGCCAGGAACACCACGAAGTACATCCCGATGGGCCCCTGCGAAAACGCGTGCACCGAGTTCACGATGCCGCTGCGCGTCAAAAATGTTCCGAAAATGCACAGGAAGAACGTGGCCGAAACCAGCACGATGTTCCAGACTTTCATCATGCCCTTTTTCTCCTGCATCATCACTGAATGCAGAAACGCCGTGGCCGTGATCCACGGCAGCAGCGACCGAATTCCTTCTGCAGCACTCCTCCCTGCACACAGCGCCCCTACCCCTATTTCGCTGCCAACCCGACCCTCTACGCCGTTTTGGGGCGCTAGTGCGCAAGTTTCAGGCACCAAGTCCAATGGCACCATGAGATACAACTCATTGCAAGCCGTGCTGCAGAAAGAGATCAGCCACGGTTTGCAATATCAGGTCTCGTACACCTTCTCCAAGTGCATGTCTGACAACACGGGGTATTATGGCGCGTGGAACAATGCCCT
>CAWCAP010000013.1:0-118755 GCA_963793395.1 Bryobacterales bacterium
GCGAACCCGGTGTCGAGCGTAAAGATCCCGTGAGTGTGTTTCGAAGGAGGCGCGTCCAGCAACAGCTTCCCTGTCATCCCCAAGTGCACCGTCAGCGTTCCTTCATCGAGCTGCATGACGATGAACTTGCCGCGCCGCTGGATCGATTGAATCAGTGCGATCCGTGAGGCGGCGCGCGAGCGTCTTGCGATTTCCTGGCGTCACGAAGCGCGAGGAAAACGATGCCGCTACGATGCGGCGCCCGGGTAGATGCGGCGCGAGCGTGCGGACTACGGTTTCGACTTCGGGCAGCTCAGGCATCGCGCGCTACGGCAGTTCGACGAAAATCTCGCCGCCTTCCACTTTCACCGGGTAAGTCGCCAGCAGCTTCAAGTCGTCTCCCGGCATGGTGCCGGTACGGCAGTCGAACTGCCACCCGTGATACGGGCAACTGAGAATAGGCACCATCAAGAGCACCATGCCCCAGCGGTCCGCCGGAGTGCGGGCAGATGCCGTCGATGGCATGCAAAACACCGGCCACATTGCACACCGCCACCGCGCTCCCATCGTCCATCTCAAGATGCGTCGCCGAGCCAGGCGGCAGCAACTTCAGTGAGCCGACTTTTACGAAAGCCATGCTTTTCTTTTGTACCATGGGGGTCGCGATGATCCCCCACTGGGAAGCCGTTTACGCTTCCAAAAGCGACGCGGAGTTGAGCTGGACGCAGGCGGAACCGGCCACGTCCTTGGCGCTCATCGCCGAGGCGTGCTCGGCCGACAGCGTCATCGACGTGGGCGGAGGCACGTCGCCGCTCGCCGGGAGGCTGCTCGACCGCGGCTACGCGGTTACAGTGCTCGACATCTCTCAGGCAGCGATCGATCGCGCGCGCGAGCGGCTAGGAACTCGCGCCAATGAAGTTGACTGGATGGTGGCGGATGTGACGGCCGGTCCGGACCTGGGGAACTTCGACGTCTGGCATGACCGCGCTGTGTTCCACTTTCTCACCGCCGCAGCAGACCGTGCGGCTTACGTGGCGCTGCTCACGCGCACTGTAACCATAGGGCGGACATGCTGTAATCGCAACCTTCGCTCCGGATGGTCCGGAAAAATGCAGCGGGCTGGAGGTCCGGCGCTATGACGGAAACGCACTGGCCGCCGAATTGGGTTCGCGGTTCCGTCTGCTGAAGAGCGTCCCGGAACTGCACCGGACACCTTGGAACGCGCCCTCAATCGTTTCAGTACAGCTTATTCGAGCGCGTGTAGGCGGCGCTCACTCCTGATCCAACAGTTTCTTATGTTTGGGCTTCTTCCGCGTGGTCTTGGGAAGAATCGCCTGGGAGGGCTTCACGGTGCCCACGCGCTCCCGCGCAATGGCCCGCACCTCGTTTGCCTGATCGAATTGGTGGATTTGGCGGGGTTTTTGACCCGCTTGCGCCGGCTCATGAGATCACGCTATGCTATGCTGGCAGATATAAGGAGGCCGTATTATGTTACGTTCTATCGGCTTGCCTGAGTTGATGGTCATCCTGGTAGTCGCCGTGCTTTTGTTCGGCGGCAAGAAAATACCTGAGCTGGCGAAAGGCTTGGGCGAAGGCATCCGCAACTTCAAAGACTCTTTGAAGGACCCTAATGCGCCGCCCGACGACAAGAAGCAGGCATAAAGGCTTCCTGGCCGCGTCCGCAGTTTGGACCCGCCTCAATCGGATTTCAAGAATAAACCCCGCGACGGCAGCGTGCCGCGCGGGGTTTTAATTTTTCGCCAGCCGATCGGCGGCTTCGTCCGCGATTCTCTCGAACTACTTCTTCTTCGGCGGAACGATCGCGTCCTTCACGGCCTTGGCGACGCGGAATTTCACCACCTTCTTGGCCGGAATCTTGATGGCTTCGCCGGTCGCCGGATTGCGGCCCATGCGCGCCTTGCGGTCCACGCGCACCAGCCGGCCGATGCCGGGCAGAACGGCGACACCGTTCTTCTTGGTTTCGGCGATGGCCATGTCGGCGTACGCCGCTGTGAAAGCCTTCGCTACCTTGGTAGGAACGCCGACGGTCTCCGCAAGCTTCTTGATCAATTGCGACTGCGTCAGTTTTGCTGCTGCCATATTGCTCCTTTTTCGAAAATCTGATTCTCCCGGTGTTGTGTCGATGTTGCGTTTCCGCTCGCGCGCCACTGTCGCAAACAGCGGCAGGCGCGCATTTACTACTGCATCATACGGGATGCGCAATTCTGGTGTAAAGGGAAAACTGCAGAAAAACATCGATTATTCGCGGGTTTCGTGCAATGCAGCGTTTCCGGCACGCGGCTGCAGCGGTTTCCGTTGACTCGCGCGCATCGAATGCTATCCTGGCAGCGTAAAGGCAATGAGCGAGCTACAAGATCAACTGGCGGCTCTGCGCCAGCGCATGGCGCGCGTTGCCGCGGAGTGCGATGAAAAATACGGGAGTCCCGAAAAGCCTTATTCTACGGGGGTTTCGCGCACTTTTTCCACAGAAATTTCACGTCGAGGAATGGTTTCCAGGCGAGGAAATCGAGACCGAATACGGTAAACATTTTGAGACAGAAACGTTTTATGCTCGCCATCGCCGTCACGGCTCCGCGGAGCTAAGCGAGCTCGCGGAGCTGCCCGCGATCTGCTGGAAACCTTGTCGAACGGCGCCGTGCGCGATGTTCCGCCGCAGGAGTGGGCTTTCCTCGATACCGAAACTACCGGGCTCGCGGGCGGCACCGGCACCTGCGCGTTTCTGGTGGGAGTAGGGCGCATCACTCCCGAGGGTTTCCGCGTCCGCCAGTTTTTCATGCGCGATTTCGGCGAGGAAGCCAGCCAGCTGGATGCGCTGTACGCGGCACCTGGAGCCGTTCCGCGTGCTGATCACTTATAACGGCAAGCACCTTCGATCAGCCGCTGCTCGAAACTCGCTACCGCATGAATCGCGCGCGTTCGCCGTTTACCCGCCTGGAGCATCTGGATCTGCTGCACGGCGCGCGCCGCCTGTGGAAATTACGCTTCGATAGCTGCCGCCTGATTCAGCTGGAGCAGCAGATCCTGGGCTTCGAGCGCCAGGGCGACGTGCCCGGCGCGATGATCCCCTATATCTATTTCGATTACGTCCGTACTGGGGAGATGGCGCGGCTGCTGCCGGTGTTTCATCACAACGCCCTCGATATTTTGACACTGGCGTGCCTGACGGGGATCGTCCCGTATGCTTTCAGAGATCCGGCCACCGCTCCGCTGCGGCACGGCGCGGAGATGGCGGGGATTGCACGCTGGCTGCGGGAGTCGGGCGAGACGGAGCAGGCTCGCACGCTTTTCCGTCGCGCCGTCGACGCCGGGTTGCCGGACGATATTTTGTTCCGCACGCTGTGGGACATCGCCGCGCTGGAACGCAAGCTAGGCTGCGAGGACGCCGCGCTGGGCGTGTGGAACGATCTGGCGGCGTGCCGCAATCCGTTTCGCGTGCGCGCGATGGAAGAACTTGCGAAACATCACGAGCATCGCGCTAAGGATTATGCGCACGCGCTGGAGTTGACGCGCGGTGCGCTATGCGATTGAGAGTTCCGCAGCACTTCGCAAGCGGGAAGAGCGGCTGGCGAAGCGAACTGAAAATGGCCCACAGATGAACACGGATGGACGCAGATAGGAAAGGAGCCGACGCGCTGCTAGTGCGCTTCCGGTTTGAATTCCGGAGGCAGTTCGGAGCCTTTGCCGAAGAAGTATTCTTCCATTTGCTTGAGCAGGAATTCCTGCGCTTCGGGCTGGCCCAGGTTGAGGCGGTATTCGTTCATGATCATCTTCATGTGCTCCACCCAACCCTTCCAGGCTTCTTTCGAAACGTTTTCGTAGATGCGTTGCCCGAGCGGGTGTCCGTCGAAGGGGACTTCGTCGAGGCCGGGGGCTTCCTTCTGCAACTTCACGCAAAAGACGGTGCGGCCGGCGGCTGGAGTGGTCGGATCTGCCATGGAACCAGTTTAACGCGGCGGGAATACTTGCTTCTTGCGCACGGCCAGCAGCAGGTTGGATTGGTTCTGCTGCCACTTGTAGCCGATGCCGAAATCGATCGGGTCGACGCCTTTGTGGGCGTCGTAGGCGGCTTTCAAGTCTTCCTGCAGTCCGGTCTTGAACAAATCGATGGGCTGGTCGTAGGCGCCGAACAGATGGACATTCCAAACCGGCGGCTCGAAGAAAATAGTGATAGGGGATGCCGGAGTCGTCTTCGATCACCACCGTGCTGCGGTCCAGAATGATGCCGCGAATAGTCGAGAAGTATCTTTTGTGCATCAGATAGGACGCGGATTTCACCAGCGTTCCGCCGGGCGGCAACGTTCCAGATATCTGGTGGTGCCGGGCTTCTTGTCAAGCCGCCGGTTCTGCAGATTGAGCGCGAAGTAGCGCATCGTGCGCATGCGCTGGCGCGGGTCTTTGAAGTGTATCGTCAGCCCGCGCGTTTCGGTCGCTGCTTTGTCGTCCGACGCGATCAGCGCGCCGGCGGGCGTGATCCCGACCGGAGTTACATCCACCACCGAGTTGCCGGCGCGCGCGATCAGGAACAGCAGCACAGGCAGGACGCCGCTGGCAGGGCCTTCTGCCAGATCGCGCTCCATGTTTTCGGTTTTGAAGAATCCCATGGAGGCCGCGGTTTGCCAGCCTTCGCGGAGTGCCGGCCAGTATTCGGGCGTGAACTCTTCCGCCTTGGAAGGAATGCAGCCGGGCGGCTCCAGGCCGACCAGAACGTACTCTCCCGCATCGGGAAAGAATGCCAGGGCATTGGTGGCGTCGGGCCCACTGAAGGGATAGAAGACGGAATTGGTGGCCGGAGATTTTTGCAGATACTTCGCACGCCAGGCCGAGATGCGATCCACGTAACGGCGCTTGAGGCGGTTCCAGTCGGTGGCGGCGGTTTTGGAATAATCCGTCCAGGCGGTTTTCTGCTCATCGGTCATGGACCCGGCGTAAGGACCATCACTGATACCGGCGATCAATTGCGCGGCTGCGTTCCAATTGTCGATGGGGCCTTGCGCGGTGCACGCAGGCGCAGGAGTGGCGGCCGGCTGTGCCGGGGGAAGGGTCTGCGCCGCCAGCGGCAGCAAACACAATCCCGCTAAAGCTAATCCGCATTTCATGAACTTCCCCATTGCTACCATGATGCACGATTACAGCACGAACGTTACGCCGCCCATTACGAAAGCAGCGCGAGAAATTGCTCGACCTCAGCGTTGAAGCGCTGCGGGTCTTCCATCATCAGGAAGTGACCGGCGCCCTCCCAGCTATTGAGCTGCATGCGCGGAAAAATGGAGCGCATCAGTTCAAATCGCGCTTGCGTCCCGGCCTCGGAGGCTTGGATGGCGATGGCCGGAATATCGAACGTGAGGTCATCAGGAGGCGGCGGCAGCGAAGAAATACTGCTGAGCGCCGCGATGCGCACATGCTTGGGCGTCGCGGCCATTTTCGCGCGGATTTCGGCGCGCAGGGCGGCGGACGTCTGCTTGGAGAAACACTCTTCGACGCGCTCGGCGAAGTTCCGCTCGCCGGCAGCGCCTTGAAGACTGCGCGCGACCTTCGCAAAATGGGCGGCGGTGGCCGAGCGATCCGCAGGCCCAGCCATGTGCCGCGATACGAAGGCGTCGACCAGCACCAGGCCCGCAGCCTTTTCCGGAAACTCTCGCAGGAAGGCGTAGGCGATGGGGCCGCCGAGGCTGTGACCAATCAGAATGCCGCGCTCGACCTGAGCGTCGCGCATCACGGCTTCGACGGCGCGGCCGAAGAACTCGATGGGATAAGCGCGATGCGGTTTGTCGCTAAGGCCGTGCCCCGGCAGGTCGATCAACAGCGCACGGCGATTGGACTGGTTGTAGAGCGGCTCCTGCCCGCGCCAGAAGGTGAGATCGCAAGCCCAGCCATGAATAAATATCAGTGCGTTGGCACCCGCGCCATAGTTTTCGTAATGGACCCGCGAGCCGTCGAATCGAGCGAAGCGCGACACGTCACTTTCTGCCGCCCGGGCTCGCCTGGCGATGCCCGCCAGACCCGCACCCCCCAGTGCCAGGAATCGCCGCCGGAGGATTGCCGCCTGCATTGCCGGGATTACGTCGCCGCGGTTTCGGTTGCGCCGGCTTCGGTGGTGCCGGACCGCTTGGCTTTGACGGCAGCCAAGTACTCGGAAAGTTTCAACGGCAGTCGCGCGCCTTTTTCCATATGGCGCTGCACGGCTTTCTGGTAGCGGCGTAGCGTGTCGCGCTTATGAGCCTCGCGCAGGCTGCAACTTTCGATATCCAGGAGCAACTCAATCTCCCACGGCCGGAAGGTGTTGCGATGCATATTGCCGCGAAGCAATTCCTGAATCAGGCGGTTGAACTGCGCCAAAACTGTTTCGCTATCGGGAAGGGATTCGTACATAAGAGACTAATAGTCTAGATTTAGTTTACCTTTGCCAGCCAAGCATGGATGGATTGCATCTGCTTGAGGATCTCCGGGCGGTCGGCGGCGTCCGGTTCCATCGTCAGATATTGCTCCAGATCGCGGCGGGCGGCCTGGAAACGCTTCAGCTCCAGTTCCAGCAGGCCGCGCTGTTTATACCAGCCGGATAGTCCTGGCACGCCGACCAGCAGCAGATCGAGCGTGTCCACAGCGCGAGCCCAGTCATTGCGACGCAGATAAACGCCGCGCATATTTTGCAGCATACGGATGGCGATTTCCTTCTTCGACGCGCGGCGCAGCAACGCCGGATCGGCCACTTTCGCCCCGGCCAGCGCGAAACATTCCTGCGCCGTGATGGGGCGGCCGCCGTTGAAGGGATCGATGTAGGTGGAGTAATTGCCGTCATCGAATTGAATGACGAAGTGCCGTGGGAGACTGATGCCAAACACCGGCATGGCCAAGCGGCGCGCGACTTCCATATACATCACCGATAGCGTGATGGGGATGCCGACGCGGCGTTCCAGCACCTGATCCAGGCAACTGTTGCGTGGATCGAAAAAATCGTCTTCATTGCCATGAAAGCCGAGTTCGCCGAAGAGATAGCGTTGCGCGGTCTCGACGAAATCGCGGCCATCGTTGAAATTGCGCAGGCGGTCGCCCAAGTGCGATGCGAGTTCGTTCAGCCGGTCGAGCCAGGGCTCGGGTTCAAGACCAGGCGTATCGATCGCAGCTAACTCCAGCGCGGCGCGGTCCAAGCGTCCTTTGGGAGGATCTTCTTCGAGCAGATAGCGGAGATGATTTGCTTCAGGCACCTGATTCTATTGTGGCAGACGAGGGTAGGGCTGAGACTGTCGCGGCCGTGCTCGAAGGTGCTATATCTTTGGTTTCGGCCTGTGCGACCACGAGGGCACATCGATCTGGCCGAATCACAAGAGGAAAAATGCGCATGCGACTTATACGAGGGTTCCTGGTCTTGCTCCTTCTCACCATCTCCACGGCGCTAAGCCAGACCAGCCAGTTCCAGGGCAGCGTTCCGATGGGCGCCGCGTCGCCGACGCCTCTGGCTCTCACTTTTCATGACGCGATCGATCGCGCTCTGAAGGCGAATCTGGGTCTGCTGGTCAGCGACTCGGCCAGCGAGAGCGCGCGCGGGCAGCGGCTGCATGCACTGAGCGCGCTGCTGCCGCAGCTCGACGCGAAGGCCGGAGAGACGATCGAGCAGCTTAGCCTGAAGACCATCGGATTCGATCTCAAAATTCCGGGCGTTAACATCCCCACGATTGCTGGCCCGTTCCACTACACTGACGTGCGCGCGTACGCGACCTGGAATGCATTCGATTACAACGCACGCAAAGAATATCGCTCGGCGGTGGAGAGCCGGCGCGCGGCTCAGCTCTCGGCGATGGACGCGCGCGATTTGGTGGTGGAGGCCACCGCCAGCGCGTATCTGCAGATCATCGCCGACGCTTCGCGACTGGACGCGATTCGCTCGCAGGTGGAAACGGCGCAGGCGCTTTACGACCGCACTGCGGATCAGGAGCGGTCCGGAACCGCGGCCGGTATCGACGTTCTGCGATCACAGGTGGAGTTGAAGCAGCAGCAGCAGCGGCTTCTCGCCCAGAGAAATCAGTTCGACAAAGATAAGCTGGCGCTCGGCCGCGTGATCGGACTTCCCAACGGCCAGGACTTCAATTTGTCGGAAACCGCGCCGTTCGCGCCGCTCACTGCGATGTCGCAGGAGCAAGCGCTGGCCGCGGCGCTCGCGCAGCGCTCCGACTATCAAAGCTATCAGGCGCGGGTGCGCGCGGCGGAGAACGATGTCCAAGCGGCGCGCGGCGAGCGTTATCCCACCGCCGGCGTCACTGCCGATTATGGCGATGTCGGCCCTGCACTCAACGACTCGCATGGGACGTTCACGTTTGCGGCTTCGGCGAAGATCAACTTGTTTAATGGCGGGCGCATCGCCGGAGATGTGATTCGCGCCAAGGCCGCTTTGAAGCAGCGCCAGGATGAGCTCGCCGATCTCTCCGGGCAGATCGATTATCAGGTCCGCGCGGCGTTTCTGGATATTCGCACGGCAGCCGACCAGGTGACGGTGGCGCGCGACAATCTCGACCTGGCCAATCAAACGCTCACCCAAGCGCGCGACCGCTTCGCGGCGGGAGTCACCGATAATATCGAAGTCATCCAGGCGCAGGAATCGGTGGCGAGCGGGAATGACAGTCTGATCTCCGCGCTTTACGCTCACAATCTGGCGAAGGTCGCGCTGGCGCGGGCCTTGGGCGGCGCCGAGCAGGGAATCCAAAAACTAGTGGAGGTGAAGTAGCCATGGCTGAACTGTTGCAGGATCGAAACGCTCCCCCACCCAAACGCCGCATTGGCCGCATGATCGTGTTCCTGTTGGTGGTCGTGGTTGTGGCCGCTGCCGGATACTACATTTGGCGATACCTGAACACGTACGAAAGCACCGACGACGCGCAGATCGACGGCCACATCAACGCGGTGAGCGCACGAATCAGCGGCAACGTATTCGAAATCCGCGCGGAGGACGAGCAAGTAGTGAAAGCCGGAGACGTGCTGGTCCGCATCGATCCGCGCGATTATGAAGTCGCCGTGGCCAAAGCGGAAGCCGACTTGCGCGACGCCGAAGCGGCGCTCGAAAGTTCGCGCATCGATATTCCGATCACCGCCGCCAACACCGCGAGCCAGTTGAAGACCGCTTCCTCAAGCCGCGCGGATGCGGCTGCCTTTGTCCTAGGAGCGCAGCGCCAGTTGGCCGCGGCACGCAATCGCCTGGAATCGGCGCAAGCCCTGGTTCGCGAAGCCGAAGCGAACCTCAAGAAAACCAACGACGACGTGGCGCGTTACAAACTGCTGGTGGACAAGAACGAGATTCCGCGTCAGCAATACGATACGGCGGTAGCGCAAGCAGCCAGCGCGCAGGCCACGCTCGATTCGCGCAAGGCGGCTGTCCGCGAAGCCGAACAGAACATCGCGGTGGCGCAGAGCGCCATCGACCAGGCCAATCAGCGCATCCCGCAGGCGGACGCCTCGATTGAATCCGCCAGCACCGCCCCTAAGCAGGTGGCGGTGAGTGAAGCCCGCGCGAAATCGGCCGCGGCGCAAGTCGCGCAGAAAAGGGCTTTGCTCGATCAAGCGAAGTTGAATCTCAGCTACTGCACGATTGTCGCGCCCGTCAACGGGATCGTCGGCAAGAAGACCGTGGAACTGGGAGAGAATGTCTCTCCCGGCGAGCAGATGATGGCCGTAGTTCCACTCGACGACATCTGGGTGACGGCGAATTTTAAAGAGACGCAACTGGAGCGCATGAACCCCGGCCAGCGCGTCCGCTTCAGCGTGGACGCATCCGGCAAGGAATACACCGGCAAAGTGCAGGCGGTCGGCGGAGCCAGCGGTTCGCGCTTCAGTCTGCTGCCGCCGGAGAACGCCACCGGAAATTACGTGAAGGTGGTGCAGCGTATTCCGGTGCGCATCAATCTCGATCCGGGCCAGAACGACGATCACCGCCTGCGTCCCGGCATGTCGGTCGATCCCAAGGTGTATCCTGCAGTAGGAGCGCTCATGGCGGACGCCCCCGAGGTCTGGACACCGAAATTCAATCCCTGGCTGATCGCCGTGGTGGTGGCGCTGGCCGCTTTCATGGAGGTGCTCGACACCAGCATCGCCAACGTGGCCTTACCGCATCTGGCCGGGGACTTGGGCGCGAGCAACGACGAGAGCACATGGGTGCTCACCTCGTATCTGGTATCCAACGCCATCGTCCTTCCCATCAGCGGATGGCTGGCGAATCTGTTCGGGCGCAAACGCTTTTTTCTGCTGTGCATTGTCGCTGTTCACTGTGAGCTCGCTGCTGTGCGGCATCGCGCCCAGCCTGCCGCTGCTGATTCTGTTCCGCGTGATTCAAGGCATGGGCGGCGGCGGGCTGCAGCCAATGGCGCAGGCAATTCTGGCGGATACGTTTCCACCGCAGAAGCGCGGCTTGGCGTTCGCACTTTACGGAATCACCGCCATCATGGCGCCCACCATCGGCCCGACGCTGGGCGGCTGGCTCACCGACAACTATTCCTGGCGCTGGATTTTCTACATCAATCTGCCGGTGGGAATCGTGACCTTGTTTCTGGTGATCCGCGTCGTGGAGGACCCGCCGTATATCGCGCGCAACAGAAGCGCCGGCGTGCGCGTCGATTACATCGGCATCTCGCTGCTCGCGCTGGGTGTGGGCGCGCTGCAGATCCTGCTCGACAAAGGCCAGGAGGACGATTGGTTCGGCTCGCACTTCATCGTCGCGCTGGCCGTGATCTGCGTGGCCTCCCTGATTTCGCTGGTGTTCTGGGAGCTGCACACGAAGACGCCCGTCATCGACATGCGAATGTATCAAGAACTTCAACTTCGCGGTGGCGAACCTGATGATGTTTTTCCTGGGCATGCTGTTGTTCGCAGGCCTGGTCATGATGCCGCAATTTCTGCAGACGCTGATGGGCTACACGGCGCAATCGGCGGGATTGGTTCTTTCCGGCGCCAGCATGATCATTCTGTTCGAGATGCCGATCGTCGGCCAGCTCACGACGAAAATTCCCGCGAAATATATCATGGCGTTCGGCTGGCTGTGTCTCGCGTTATGGCATGTGGTATTCCACCAGGGGGCTGGATCTGGACGATCAGTTTCGCGGCGGCCAGCAAACTGCGCATGGTGCAGGCGTTCGGCCTGGGGTTCCTGTTCGTGCCGATTAACCTGAGCGCCTACATCGGGGTTCCGGCGGAGAAGGGCAACAACGTATCGGGCCTGGTGAATTTCATGCGCAACATCGGAAGCAGCGTGGGAACCTCCATGGTCACGACGCTGCTGGCGCGGCGCGCGCAATTTCACCAATCGATCCTGGCTTCGCACGCGACCAAGTATGATCCTGCTTTCCGGAATCAGCTCAGCGGGCTCAGCCGGCAACTCCTGCATGCGGGCGCCACCGCGCCGGACGCGCAGGTGCAGGCCTATGGGCGCCTCTACCGGTCCTTGCAGGTGCAGTCGCAAACGCTGGCGTATATTGATACCTTCATGGTGCTGGCGGTGCTGGCGGGCATCATGTTTGTGCTGGCGTTTATCGTTCGCAAGAACGACCCGGGCGGCGGTGGACACGTAGTGGCAGAGTAGGAGGGACGACTTCATGATTAAAGTACTGACCATCGATCGCGAATACGGAAGCGGCGCGGCGGAGATCGCGCAACAGATCGCCGAACGGCTCGGCTGGAAATTGTGGGATCAATTGCTGACCGACGAAATTGCCCGCCGCCTGGAGTGCGATAGCTTCCACGTGGAGACTCACGAAGAGCGCCCGGACCCGCTCTACTACCGGATTTTCAAAGCCTTTCTGCGCGGCAGTTACGAAGGAAGCCAGATTACCCCGCGCATGAAACTGGCGGACGCCGAGAGCATCCGAACGGTATCGGAACAAGTAGTGCGAAAAGCGGCCAATGAGGGCAACGTCGTGATCGTGGGGCGCGGCTCGGCTTATTACCTACAGGACCGGCCGGAGTGTTTCCATGTTTTCATCTATGCGCCTTTCGAAGAAAAAGTGCGCCGTCTGAAAGCGGCCGGGAAGACCGAGGAGGAAGCGATTCAGCTTGCCTGTACCGTTGACCGCGACCGGGCGGACTTCATCAAGGAGAACTTCGGCATTCAATTTCCCTCGCGGCATTTCTTCCACCTCATGGTTAATTCCACGATGGGAACAGCTCCAGCGGTGAAAATTGTGCTCGACGCTCTGGCCGCGATTCAAGCCTGACGACCGCCTGGGCGGTTGGCGTCTTACAACATCGGGATCCCGCGACGCGGTGCGCCCAGCGCAAACATCTTGTTCATTCGTTCGATCTGGGCTGCGCTCAGTTCCAAATCCCCGGCGGCGGCATTTTCAACCACGTGATCGACATCCGACGCTTTGGGAATCGCGAACGAAAAGGGCCAGCGCAGCAAGAATTGGAGAGCAACCTGGCGCGGAGTTGCATTCTGCTCCTTCGCAATTTCCTGCAACAGTCGGCCAGCGGGAGTGTGCGGGTCGGGAAAATCCCCGTGCCCAAAGGGGCTGTACCCCACGAACGCCGCGTTATGCTTTTCGCACCACGGAACGACGGCATGCTCCACCGCGCGCTCCTGCAAGTGGTATAGAACCTGATCGCATACCGGACCGGTATGGCCGTTTACCCGAAGAGCTTCCTTCAGATCCGGCGCATCAAAATTACTGACGCCCCACGATAGAATCTTGCCATCGCTCTGCAATTGCTGGAACGCTTCGATAGTGGCATCCAAAGGATGGTCACCCCGCCAGTGCAGCAGATAGCAATCGAGCCTGTCGGTCTTCAGTCTCTTGAGCGAGCCTTCGCATGCAATGACAGTGCCCTTCCGCGAAGCATTGTGGGGAAGCACTTTCGACACCAGGAAGACTTCGTCGCGGCGGTCAAGGATCGCCTCGGCCACCCATTCCTCGGCCCGCCCGGACAGATACATTTCAGCAGTGTCAATGTGCGTCATGCCAAGATCGAGGCCGCGGCGCAAAGCTTTCACGGCGGAGTCGCGCTTGTCTCCGGGGCCGTACCAAGTCCCTTGGCCGATCACGGCAACTTCACGCTTGGTTGAGCCAAATTGGCGGTGCCGCATTTCGTTCATTTTCGCATGCAGGATGAACTCGCAGAGGCAGCATTCTTGCCCGTCCGCATGCGCGCTAGCCGGCTTCAGTTGTAATATAAACGGTGGAGTTCAAATGAAAATCACTACGTTGTGCCTTATCCTTGCATCCGCAAGCCAGATTTATTCGCAGCCCGATCCGTATCACGGCACGGATTCGTGGGCGCAGATTCCGCAGGGGAGAAAATGGGGGTCGGCGAGCGCGATGGACATCGACCAAAAGACCGGGAACATCTGGGTCGTGGATCGATGCGGCGTCGCTACTTGCGGCGGCAGCTCGCTGGATCCGATTTTCGAATTCGCTCCCTCCGGAAAGCTGCTGAAGAATTTCGGCGGCGGCATGTTCGTCACGCCGCATGGCATGTACATCGACAAGGGTGGAAATCTTTGGATCGTCGACCAGGCGATCAAAGACGGCAAGGGCTTCCAGGTTTTCAAATTAAACCAGGACGGGAAAGTTTTGTTGACGCTGGGCACGGCCGGCGTGGCGGGTACTACGAATGACACCTTCAACAGCCCGTCCGACGTTCTGGTGGCGCCCAACGGCGACATCTTTGTCGCTGACGGACACGGTGGCAACACGAACGCCCGCATTGTGAAGTTCGACAAGAACGGAAAGTTCATCAAGACTTGGGGGAAGAAGGGCTCGGGTCCGGGCGAATTTAATACTCCGCACGCTCTGGCCATGGATTCTAAAGGACGCCTATTCGTCGCCGACCGCGACAACAACCGGATTCAAATCTTCGATCAGGACGGCAACTACATCGAAGAATGGAAGCAGTACGGCGCGCCCAGCGGGATTTACATCGACGCCAAAGACAACATTTATGTGGCCGACTCGCAGTCCAATGCAAAAAACAATCCGGGCTTTAAGCGCGGCATTCGCGTGGGCCGCGTGAAGGACGGCAAGGACGGCAAAGTGCTCGCGTTCATTCCGGATACGATGCCCACCCCGGAGAGCGATGACAAGTATCCCAACAATCAGGCGTTCATGATGTCGACCACCAGCGGCGCCGAAGGCGTGGCGGCGGACTCAAAAGGCAACATCTACGGCTCGCAAGTCGGGCAGCAGAAGCTTATAAAGTACACCAAGTAACCGGCGGGCAAGGCTGGCCTGGCGTGGTTTAACCCGCCAGGCTGAGGTAGCGGAATCCGGCCTTCGTCAATCGTGCGCGGTCGAGCAAGTTGCGGCCGTCCAGCAGCACTTGGCCGCGCATGCTGTTCTTGACGGATTCCCAATCGAGTTCGCGATACTCCTGCCATTCGGTGACCAGCACCACGGCGTCGCAATCCTGCAGAACTTCCTCGGCGGTGGCGCACAGAGTGACGTCGAGATCCGGGTACTCCTGCAAGAACCGGCTCATAGCCACCGGATCGTGCGCTTTCACGCGCGCGCCGCGTTCGATCAATTTACGGGCGATATCTAGCGCCGGAGCCTCGCGCAAGTCGTCGGTGTCGGGCTTAAAGGCCAGGCCCAGCAGACCGATCGTCCGTCCTTTCAGGATTTTTAATTCGTCGAGCAGTTTTTCTACGACGCGCTCGCGCTGCCGCCGGTTCATGTCGCGCGCGGCTTTGACGATCTGCGCGTCGAGCCCATACTCGCCGGCGGTGGCAACCAAGGCCGCCGTATCCTTACCGAAGCACGACCCACCCCAGCCGATACCGGCTTGCAGGAACCGAGTGCCGATGCGGGCGTCGAGTCCGATGCCCTTGGCCACTTGCGTGATATCCGCGCCAACTTTTTCAGCAAGCTGACCGATTTCGTTGATGTAGCTGATCTTCAGAGCCAGGAAAGCATTGGCGGCGTATTTGATGAGCTCCGCCGAAGCCAGGTCCGCCGAAATCAGCGGCACGGCGCCCATGCGGTCGGGACGCGGCAGGTAGGAGGGCGCATTGAAAGTCTGTTCCAGCAGCGGGCGATAGAGCGAATATAGAACTTCCGCGGTGCGCTGGTTGTCGGAACCAACCACCACACGGTCCGGGTAAAGGCTATCGAAAATAGCCGAGCCCTCGCGCAGGAATTCAGGATTGGAGGCCACCGCGAACATGCCCTTGGCTTTCTGATTGGTGCGCTTCTCGTAGGCGTCGCGCACGATGGATTCCACCCAGTTGCCGCTGCCGATCGGCACCGTGGATTTATTCACGACGACCACGAAATCGCCAGCCATGTATTCGCCGATGCCACGGGCTGCGGCTTCCAGGTACTTCAAATCGGGCGAGCCATTCTGCCCGGGCGGCGTCCCTACAGCGATAAAAATCACCTGCGATTGCGGGATCGCTTCCGCGTACTCGGTGGTGAACGAAAGATTGTGCCGGGCGCCAGCCACCAGCTCCGGCAGGTGCGGCTCATAAAAAGGAATCTTGCCGGCTTGGAGCGCCTTCACTTTGCGTTCGTCGGCGTCGATGCAGGTTACCTTGTGCCCCAGGAAAGCCAGGCATGCTCCGGTGGTCAGACCCACATATCCAGTTCCAATAATCGAGACATTCATAAGATTTAGCGTCGATTCTCCATGTTAACGACTCCACTGCCGTGCGCGCGCCCTTCCGCATCGACTAACCTGAGAAACATGCGGCGCTTCGCGACCGGATTGGGGCTCACTTTTCGGTATTGGATGCAAACCGAGGTGCATGTCTATGCTTTTTCGGTGGCTGCCAATGTTCTTCTATCGTTCTTTCCCTTCCTAATCGTTATGCTGTCCCTTTCGCGGCGGGTTTTTGGCCAGCAAGCCGCCGCCGGCGCCATCGACCTGGCGCTGCGGGATTACTTCCCCGACGCTCTGGGTCAATTTCTGCAACGAAACCTGCCGCAAACCGGCTCGGTGGAGCTGATTTCCATCCTGCTGCTATTGTTCACCGCGAACGGCATCTTCGAGCCCCTGGAAGTCGGGTTGAACCGGGTTTGGGGCATCCGCAAGAATCGCAGCTTCTTCCGTAATCAGATCGTCAGTTTGGGCTTAATCTTTATCTGCGGCGGCTTGGCTCTGGGCTCCATGCTATTGACGGCGTTGAATCAGCAGTCGTTCCGGGTGAATGGGTATGGCAACGGGTGGATACAAGACCTGGCGGGCGGGAGCGCGGCATGGGTCTCGCTACTATTTTTCAAACTGGCGGCGGTGCCACTGGCGGTGCTGGTGCTGTATCTGATTTATCGCTATTTGCCGAACGGGCCGACTCCCCTCAAACGCGTGCTGCCGGCCGCCATCTTTGTGGGTTTGCTGATGGAGGTGCTGAAATATGTCAACACGCTGGTCTGGCCCGGCTTTCAACGGAAGCTGGCACGCGAGTACGGCGTGTTCCAGTATTCGGTGACGCTGATATTCCTGGGATTTCTGGCGTCGATGCTGGTGCTGGGTGGCGCAGAGTGGGCGGCGAGGGGGCATCGGCTGGATGAACCAGAAGCTGTGCACGACGCTGAATTGTAAGACACGACTTGCCGGCCCGATCAGGCTCTTACCGCCAATCTTGGGCGCCGTGATAGATGTGGAGAATTTCGATCGCTTCTGCTCTTAACGAATAAACGACAACGTAAGGAAGTCCCGTTAGTGGCAACTCCCGTGTGCCGCTCCGATGTCCTGGTCTGCCCTGGTTGGGTGCGGCTTTAAGAGAACCAACACGCCGGTAAATCGTACGAATAGTCGGCTCGGCAAACTGCGGATAACGCTTAGCGAGATAATTCTTGATTCCCTCTAAGTCCTCGGCCGCGGGAACCGTCCAGCGGATCCGCATTCAGGGCTTGAACATTCGCTCGATGCGGGAGTTCATCTCTTCTTCCTCGATAAAGTCGCCGCGCTCTGCTGCCGCGATACCTCTTTCGACGGCGGCGAGAAATCGGGCTTCGTCGTCCAGATAGCGGACGAGAACATCCTTCACCAAGCGCTCAGGCTTGGTCCCGGCTTCGGTGGCGATCTGCTCGAGCCGCGCTTCCTGCTCGGGCGTGAGATGGACTTCCATGGCCTCAGAATACGGGAATGCCACGGTCGAGGCAAGCGGCCTTGGTGCGGCAACGCCATGCTGGCACGCCTTCCTGCGTGATGCCGCCATTTTAAAGGAAAATAGAGCCATGAGCGGAATCCAGTACGTGATCGACGCGAGCGGCCGGAAGGTGGCAGTTCAAATCCATCTTCGAAAGCATGGGGCCATTTGGAAGGACTTCTGGGACGGCCTCGTGTCTGAATCGCGACGCAAGGAAAAGGGCATTCCCTTAGAGCAACTTCGAATCAACCGCCTGAAGCGCAGCCGTACGCATGGCTAAATACCCCCTCGAAATCAAGCAGTCGGCGAAGCGTGCCCCGGATCGCGCATCGCCGCGAGGTTTACGAACAGGACAGTAGCATGTCTAACGGCTTGCTGGCGGTAGTCACTGGCGCGTCGAGCGGCATCGGCGAGGAGTTTGCGCGGCAACTCGCGGCACGGGGCTATGATCTTCTGCTAGTCGCCCGCCGCGAGGATCGACTCAATAACCTGGCTCAGAAAATCGCCGCCGCGCACCACGTCGCCGTGGAAACGATGGCGGCCGATCTCGCGACCGACGAAGGCCGCGCCGCGGTAGTCGAGCGCATCCGCAAAGCGCCCCACTTTGGCCTGCTGGTGAATAACGCTGGTTTCGGGGCGTCCGGGTTCTTTCAAAAGGTCGGCCTCGATGTGCAGGATCAAATGCATCGTCTGCACGTGCTCACCACGCTAGCGTTGTCGCATGCGGCGATCGAGAACCTGATGGCGCGGCCGGATACTGACGGGCGCTGTGGCATCATCAATGTGTCCTCAGTCGCGGGCTTTGAGCAGGCGCCGACCAGCGTCAGCTATAACGCCACCAAGGCCTGGATGACCAGCTTCACGAACGGCCTGGCGATTGAACTGACTGTGCAACGCTCTCCGGTAAAAGTACAGGCGCTCTGCCCCGGCTTCACCTACTCGGAATTTCACGACCGCATGGCGATGGATCGCAGTCCGATCCCCAAGCAGTTGTGGCTCGACGCCGGATTTGTGGTGGCGGAATCGCTGCGGGGTTTCGATCGCGGCCAGGTGATCGTAGTGCCGGGTTGGCGCTACAAAATCATCACGGCGTTCCTGCGGGCGGCGCCGGGCGCGGCCATGCGCCGTATTTCAGGGGCTTTCGGACGCCGCTACCGCAAAATAAAAGCCTGAAACGAGCGCTGCGGGAGATCCAGCGGCCTGCCGCGCCGGTGCTACACTGACAATGTTATGGCCATCAGCAAGGAACTGCTGGAGATCCTCGTGTGCCCCGTGGACAAGGCGGATCTCGAGCTGAAACAGAACCCGGACGGCCTGAAATGTGTGCAGTGCAAGCGGGTCTACCCTATTCGCGACGACATCCCGGTGATGCTGGTCGACGAAGCCCGCATCGAAGATTAAGGCTTCGCGGAATAGGCTACGCGCGAAAAATGGAATCTTTGCTGGCGCGGCTCCCGTCCGCGCTCTCGGATTGCCGTGATCCGCTTGCGGTCGATGGGTGACTGCGTGCTCACCACACCGGCGCTCGCTTTACTCAAGGCTCATCGACCCGATTTGCAGGTGCGCGTGGTGGCGGAGCCGCGCTTCGCCGGCGTGTTTGAGGGCAATCCGGACGTGGATGAAATCTCGCCGCGCGTCGGGGCCCAGGTAGATCTTGCGTTGAACCTGCACGGCGGTACGCGCAGCATGTGGATGACGCTGGCCTCCCGCGCGAAGTTTGGCGTCGGGTTCGGGCATCATCGCTTCAGCGGCATCTACTCGCAGCAGATTCCGCGCGCGCAGGAGATTTTGGGCGAAGAACGCCCGGTGCACACGGCGGAACATTTGGCGTCAGCAATGTTCTGGCTGGGAGTTCCCCACTCGGAGATTCCGCGCGCCAAGCTGATCGCGGCGATGCGCCCTTCCTCCCCGCCCTACGTTGTGATCCACCCGTTCGCGGCGACGTCCGAAAAAACCTGGCCAGCGGAGCGATTCGTTGCGGTCGCAGATCAAATGCAAGCCGCCGGCTTGCTGCCGGTGATCGTGGCTGGGCCAGCAGACGACGCTGCGCCGTTCTCCAAGTTCCAGGTGGTGCGCAACGCACCGCTGAGCGAGTTGAAGAGCCTAATGTCGGGCGCGGCGCTGTTCGTAGGCAACGACAGCGGCCCGGCGCATGTTGCGGCTGCGTTTGGGATTCCGGTAGTAGTTTTATTCGGCCCGTCCGATCCGGTGACATGGGCGCCCTGGCGGACCGAAGCCCGGGTGCTGACTTCACCCGGCAGCATCGGCCAGATCGCCGTAGATGATGTGATGACCGCGGCAGAAGCTCTCCGCAACAGTAGTGTGAAGGCGGGAGCGTGAGAGAACTAGGCCGGCTGTTGCGCTTCTCGCGTCCCTACACACCCCACCTCATTTTCTCAGTGGTGCTGATGGCCTGCGTGGGAGCCGCACAAGGCTTGATGGCGCTCTTGATCCGGCCGGTTTTCGACCGGGTGTTGAATCCGTCGTCGGCCGAAACACCCGTCCTGCTATTCACGGTTCCCCTCGTCCATTACAAGCTGTTCTTGGCCGATTTCATGCCGCCATCCATTCACAATGTGTTTACCATGGTTGCGACCACGCTTCTCGCCACCGTGTTTCTCAAGGGGTTCTGTGATTATTTCGCGAACTATCTGATCAATTTTGTTGGCCTCTCCGCGGTGACAGACCTACGCCAGACCGTGTTCGACCGCGTGGTGCACCAGGACGCGCATTTCTTCGAGGCCAATTCAACGGCGCGTGTGATGTCATCGATTATGAACGACCTGGAAAAAATACAGGTCGCGCTCTCCCATATTTTGGCGGACCTCCTGCGCCAGTCCTTCGTGGCGCTCGCGCTGCTGACAGTGGTACTGCAGATGGACCGGAATCTGGCGCTGGTCAGCCTGACGGTGCTGCCGTTTGTGCTGGTACCGACCATGCGCCTGGGCCGCCGCATCCGCCGCAGCACGCGCAGCGCGCAGGACAACGCCGCCGAACTGAATCAAGTCTTGCAGGAGACCCTCAGCGGCCACCAGGTCGTAAAATCGTTTGGCGCGGAGGAGATCGAATCCAACCGCTTCCGCGACCGCGCCGAAAAATTGCGTGACAGCAATTTGCAGTACATCGTCCAGCAAGCGATCGCCAGCCCCGTGATCGAGTTCTTCGGCGCCGTCACCATGGTCGCCCTACTCGGCTACGCGCGGGGCCAGATCAAAGCGGGCCATATGACCGCCGGCGATTTCATGAGCTTTGCCGCCGCGCTGCTGATGCTTTACGAGCCTGTCAAGCGGCTGAATGGCATTTACAATATCTTCCAGCAGGCGCTAGGCGCGTCGCAGAAGGTATTCGAATACCTGGACCGCGATCAGCACGTGAAGGAGAAGACGGGAGCGGTAAAGCTCGCGCGCTTCGAGAAGGCCATCCATTTCGACAACGTCAGCTTCCGCTATCCCAGCGTGCCCGACGGCTTCATGCTGGATTCGATCCAACTTGAGGTGAAGCGCGGACAGGTTGTAGCGCTGGTCGGATCGAGCGGCGCGGGGAAGACCACGCTGGCGAATCTGGTGCCGCGTTTCTATGACGCCACCGGCGGGGCGGTACGGATCGACGGGCACGACGTTCGCGATCTGCGAATGGCGTCGTTGCGCGAGAAGATCAGCATCGTGGCGCAGGATACCTTCTTATTCAACGACACGGTGACGGCAAATATCGGCTACGGATTGCTGCATGCTTCGGAGGAGCAGATTCATGAAGCGGCTCGCAATGCGATGGCGGAAGAGTTTATTCTGCAGCTTCCGCAAGCCTACGACACCATCATCGGCGAGCGCGGAACGAAACTCTCGGGCGGACAGCGGCAGCGTCTGGCGATCGCCCGCGCGCTGCTGAAGAACGCTCCGATCTTGATTCTCGACGAAGCGACTTCGCATCTCGACACCGAGTCGGAACGCCTGGTGCAGAAGGCCTTGCAGAACCTGATGGCCCACCGCACCGTGATCGTGATCGCCCATCGGCTCTCCACCGTGCGCCGCGCGGACAAGATCGTGGTGCTGGATCAAGGCCGCATCGCTGAAACGGGCACTCACGACGAGTTGATCGCCCACGGCGGCATTTACCAGCGCTTGCACGACATGCAGTTTCTCGAAGCCGACGCTTAAAACGTTTTCAGCTCATCACGTTGTGGTGCTAACATAGGCGAAGGAAGGGCGAAGAATGAATCTCACCCACTTGGCTGAACCCCCACTCCCTGAAAACGAGTTGGCGCAGCAAAATGACCGTATCCTGGCGCGGCGCACCGGATTGGCTGGCGCCATCGCGCGATTCGAGGAATGGATGGCGGATCCCGATTCGCCGGTGCGCGCCATCCGCCGCCAGCCTGCGAAACCGGGAGTGTTCGCCGATTTTCCCGAAGCGCTGGCGCCGCCGCTCAAGCAATCACTGGTGTCGCGCGGCATCCGGCAACTGTACTCGCACCAGGCGGAGGCTTTCGAACACGCGTCGGGCGGTCGCAACGTGGTGGTGGTCACGCCCACCGCCAGCGGCAAGACGCTGTGCTACAACCTGCCGGTGCTGCAACGCCTGATCGCCGATCCCGGCGCGCGCGCGATGTATCTGTTCCCCACCAAAGCGCTGGCCGAAGATCAACTGGCAGAGTTTCAAGGCGCGGTGGATGCCATGGGCTCCGAAATCCGGGCGTTCACTTATGACGGCGACACGCCGCAGGACGCGCGCCGCGCAATTCGCGAGCGCGCCAACGTGGTGCTCACCAATCCCGACATGCTGCACGCAGGGATTCTGCCGCATCACACCAAGTGGGCCAAGGCGTTCGAGAACCTGCGCTACATCGTGATCGACGAGCTGCATTACTATCGCGGCGTCTATGGCAGCCACCTGGCGAACGTGCTGCGGCGCTTGCAGCGGGTGTGCGAATTCTATGGCTCGTCGCCGCAGTTCATTTGCTGTTCGGCTACGATTGCGAATCCGCGCGAACTGGCGCAGGCGCTCACCGGCCGTGAGTTCGAACTGGTGGCCGAGAACGGCGCGCCCTCCGGCGAGAAAGTACTTCGTCTTCTACAATCCGCCGGTGGTGAATAAGGCGCTGGGCATCCGGCGCGGGTACTTGAACGAGACCCGGCGCATCGCGCGCGAGTTGTTGGATCGCGGCCAGCAGACGCTGGTGTTCGCCAACATCGCGTCTGGCGACCGAGGTGCTGCTGACGTATTTGAAGGACGACCGCCGCGGCGGATCTTCCGGGAGCAGTCCGCGGTTATCGCGGCGGCTATCTGCCGAAGGAACGGCGCGAGATCGAGCGCCAGTTGCGCGACGGCGAAATTCGGGCGGTGGTCGCGACGAATGCGCTGGAACTCGGCATCGACATCGGATCGCTCGACGCGGTGGTGATGGCGGGTTATCCCGGAACCATCGCTTCCACCTGGCAGCGGGCGGGCCGCGCAGGCCGCAGGCAGACCACGGCGCTGGCGGTGCTGGTGGCATCCAGCGCGCCGCTGGATCAATACATCATCGAGCATCCCGAATATTTTTTCGAGCGCCCGCCGGAGCACGCCTACATCAATCCCGACAATCTGGAGATCCTGCTCAATCACATGAAGTGCGCGGCTTTCGAGTTGCCGGTGCGTGACGGCGAAAAGTTCGGCACGCACGATGTCGACGAGATGTGCCAGTTTCTCGCGGACCTCAAGCTGCTTCATCATTCAGGTCCGCCGCAGCGCGGCTCCTGGCACTGGACCTCGGACACTTATCCGGCCGACGCCGTTAGCTTGCGCAGTATTTCGAGCGACAATTTCGTGGTGATCGACATCACCGGAGATCATCAGGTAATCGGCGAAGTGGCGTTCACGGCCGCGCTGACCACGCTGCATGAGAAAGCGATTTATCTGCATGATGCGCGGCAATTTCAGGTGGAGCGCTTCGACTACGACGGGCGCAAAGCTTACGTTCGCCACGTGGATTCCGATTATTTCACCGACGCGATCGACTACACGCAGGTGAAAGAGCTGGAAGCGTTCGAATCGGCTGCCGTGAATGGAGCCAGCACGGCTTACGGCGATGTCCGGCTCAACCGGCAGATCGTGGGTTTCAAGAAAATCAAGTTCTACACCATGGAGAACGTCGGCGCCGGCCATCTGTCGATGCCGGAGCAGGAGATGCACACCACGGCTTTCTGGTTGCATTTTCCGGAAGCCTTCCTGGCGCGCTTTGCCGATTTAACGCCGACCGAAAAACAAAGCGGCTTGGTGGGACTGGGCGCGTTGCTGCGAACGGTGGGGTCTCTGCGCGTGATGTGCGATCCACGCGATCTGGGCATCTCGATCACTGAGGCCATCGCCGGAAGCTTGCAGACTTTCGAGCCGAATCTGTATCTCTACGACAATTATCCTGGCGGCATCGGACAAAGCGCGCCGCTCTTCAAGATGTCGCGATCCCTACTCGAAGGCGCCGCGGCCCTGCTGCGGGGTTGCGCGTGCGAAGCCGGCTGCCCCGGCTGCGTGGGGCCGATCGGCGAAGTAGGCGAGCGCGGCAAGGAAACCGCCGGCCGGATTCTGACGGAGTTGTTGGGCGTTTGAACCTAGCTCGCTCTATCTCGCCCAGCTAAAGCCCAACCCGGTGCTATACAGAAAATCATTCTTCTTTAAACCGGGGACTGGATCGCTCAAATAGCGGTCACTCAGCGAAACATTCCAGTTGAGCCACTTCGTCAGTTGCGTGGTCGCGCCCAGATCGGCGTTCATGCGGTATTGACCAGTGTCTGAAAGATTGTCGAACATGCGGAAGATTTCGACAAAGCTGGTGCGGGGGCTGAGTTTGTAGTTGAAGTCGTCGCCCCAAAACGCTTCCGCCGAATTCCTGGTGAACGCCGCACTGGAGCCGGACGCACTAAACGCCGCGCGATTCCAGTCACCGCCGCCGACCACGCTAAGATGGCTGGCGTCATGCGACCAGATGTGATAACCCACGCCACCGCCGATTACCACACGCAGGTCGAGCGCCTGAAACTTATCGTACTCATAATCATTGAAAGCGTTGGCGAATATTTTCTTGGCGAGGTTGCGATCGTAGGCCCAGCCGCCGCGGACCGCTTTGGCGGTGGAAGAATCCACGCCATTGATCTTTGCCGACGAGCTGATCGAATTAAAGTACGCCGTGGTGCGGGTGGTGTTCGAAGCGCGCACAAAGTTTACGGGTGTCGTTAGCGTTGAAGTCTCGGCGTTGCCCTTGGTCCCGGCCAGGTTCAGGCCGCCGGTGATGGTCCACAGATCCAGCAATCCGGGATGCAGAAATTTCTGGTAGGTTTTCTCTTCCGCGTCGTCGCGCAGCGTCACGACGTCTTTCGGGTCCACTGCCTGCGGCGATTCGGGAGCCGCCACCTGAATGCGGTCCCCCTGAGTTTCGATGTTGGCTTTGACGGTCTTTCCTCCGGCGAGTGTTACGTTGAGCGGTTGATCGCTCTTTACCGCGGCGACGTCCGCCCACTTCAGCGTCACGGTGCCGAAGTTCTTGCTCTTCACGGTGAGGCTATCGCCGTCTTTCTTAACAATGGCGCCCGTGATTCGGTCGCCGTCCTTCATGGTGATCTGGTCCGCAAACCCGGCGGAAGCGAATAAGAAGATCGCGCAAACGGGGAGTGTACTCTTCATCTCTCCAGGGTATGCGAAGGTGGCGCTCTATGCGACCCGGCGTTTCAGAATGAAGTAGACGGGCACGCCGATCAGTACGATCACCAGCCCCGGCACCGTGGTCGAGGTGCGGTAGGCGAACAGCAAAATCAGGATGACCGACGCACCTAGAATGTAGAGCGCAGGCACAAACGGATAGCCGAACGCGCGGTAAGGCCGCTCGTCATTCGGGCGGCGGTGGCGCAGCACAAAGACCGCGGCGATAGTCAGGATGTAGAAGATCAGCGCGGCGGAGATCACGTAATCCAGGAGGTTGCCATAGAGATTTCCGAACTTGCCGGTGGCCGCATCGTAGGTGCGCGCCAACACCAGCGATGTGGTCCAGAGCGCTTGCAGGATCAGCGCGACTCCCGGAACGCGCGCCGAATTGAGCTTCTTCGCGGCTTTGAAAAACAAATTGTCTTCCGCCATGGCGAAGCAGGCGCGTGCGCCCGCCAGCACCATGCCGTTGATGCAACCGAAGGTGGAGATCATGATGGCGACGGCCATAATCTCGGCGCCCGCGCTGGGGAAAACCGCGCCCACCATGGCGCTGGCCACGCGATCAAGGGGAGCGGTCTGCACTTTATCGAACGGGAGCACCACCAGGTAAGCTAAATTCGCCAGCAGGTACAGCCCGATGACGATCGCCGTCCCGAAGGCCAGCGATAACGGCACGTTGCGGCGCGGCGTCCGCACTTCACCCGCCGTAAACGTGATGTTGTTCCACGCATCGGCGGAAAATAGTGACCCGGTCTGCGCGACGCACAAGGCCACCAGCAAGCCGAAGGAAGTCTCTGGCGTGAGGCCGGAGGCGATGGGCGTGAATCCGCGCGGCGTCCATAAATTCCCAAAGTTTCCCGACACCGCTGCGCGATTCCATCCGAAGAATATGCCGAGTCCGATCAGCCCTAGCAGCGAGCCGATCTTCGCCACGGTGAAAATATTCTGCACGCGCTTGCCATATTGAATGCCCAGCGTGTTGGTGTAGGTGAGGAACAAGATCACCAGAATCGCCACCAGTTGCGCGCTGGAAAGCGACAGGGCGTAGCCGCTGGATACGTGAATCGGGGCGATCAAGTAACGGCTCTCCGAAATCACTGGCCATAGCACGCCCAGATAGCGCGCAAACGCGACGCCCACCGCCGCGATAGTTCCAGTCTGGATCACGCCGAACAGAGTCCAGCCGTAGAGGAATCCCCACATGGGCGAAAACGCCTCGCGCAGGTACACGTATTGGCCGCCGGCGCGCGGCATCATCGCAGCCAGTTCGCCATAGGAGAGCGCCGCAGTCAGCGTCAGTATGCCGGTAATGATCCACGAAGCCAGCAGCCAGCCCGGGCTGCCGACGTTGCGCGACATCTCCGCCGACACGATGAAGATGCCGGAGCCGATCATGGACCCGGCCACCAGCATGGTGGAATCGAAGAGTCCTAGACTGCGCGCGAGTTCGCTCTTCGACGATTGAATGGGATTCGCGGGCTGCACCTAGCTCAATCCTCAAAGCCCAGATGCCAACCGAGCCTTGCGCTATCGAACCAGGAGATCGCCACGCCGAACCAACGTGACTTCGCCGCGGTCTGATACGCGGCTCTCCGCGCCGCGCCGTTCTCCGGCTTCCCGAGCACGAACGCGCATGGTCCATCGCCGAATTGCACGATCCGCCGTGCCACCCAGGACTGCGCATCCGACGGTTCCGCCAGCACCACGGGCGTTCCCCTAAACCACGCCAGGCGCGCGCCGAAGCTGGCGTCTTCCTGCTCCAACGGCTCCGGCAATCCATACGCTTGCCGGTAACGCGCGATGGAAGCTTTCAAATCGCGCACCGCGATCACCACGCGCTTGATTCCGCTGAAGTCCCGCGTGGCTGGGCGGCCCTTAGGAAAGGCGCGAGCGTCGCGCTGCGTGAAATCGTGAATCAGGAACGGGAAGAACACGCCGTTGGGGCCCGGCCCTACCGGCGACGCTTCCCATTCGAGGCGCGTGCCGTCCGGACGCTCGCGCCCACTGCGCTGCAGTGTCACCTCAACGCCGGCCGCGCGCAGCCGTTTCACTTCCGCCTCGGTGTCGGCCGCGCGCACCGCCCACGCCGCCGGACCCGCATTCCCCTGGATCTGCTTCGACCAATAATGCGCCGCCACCGCCTTCGCGTCAGGCTTGTCCTGCAGCGCAATCAATTCCAGATACGAGCCGTCGGGAAAACCGGTCAGAGCCATCTGCGTCGCGTGATTGCTGTGGGGTCCGCCAAATTCGCTGGGTATTCCGAGCGCCGCTAAGCGCGCCTGCATCTGCTTGAGGTCGCGGCCGGCCACGCTAACATGATCCACCGTCAGTTCGGCAGCGCCGAGGGATGCGCTCAGCAGAGCAACGATCGCTAGAGTTTTTGTCGACATCTTATTTCCGCCGCAGCAAATTCCAGTTCGCTACCACTGTCACGGGAGTGGAATTGCGATCCTCCGGCACCGCGTTCAGCAGGAACCGCTGGCCATCGGGACAAAAGAATGCCTGATTGTACCGTAACAGCGCTGCGCATCAGCAGCGTTCGGAATTAGTGCCCGGCTTTGTCGGCAGGCAGCTTGAGGAACGCTTCCGGCGTCAGCGGGCGCCGCGTAAAACGCGCTTCGCGAACTGAGCCCTTGAAGTAATTCACCTTGTTGATGCGGACGCCGACGGAGGAATGCCCCGGCCCTTCCGGATCAAAGTGGATCGCAGCTTTCCCCTGCAGTTCGCCGTCTACGTAGCTCCGGAACTCCTGGCCATCGTAGACCATAGCGACGCGATGCCAGACATCCAGCGAGTGCAACTTATCCCGAAACAGCAGAGCTTTATCTACCGTGGGCGTGTGCACAAACGCATCCAGGCACCATTGGTTATTGATAATTCGGATTTCAAACAGGAAGCGGGTGTCGGTATCTTTGCCGGTCTTGGGATCCTGCTCGGCCAGATGGAACCAGCGCTGCTCAGGCGCGCCCCCGCTCTCCGGCCGGAAGATGGCTTCGAAGGTAAACGCGCTGGCTCCGGCCAGTGGATGCTCCGGGATGAACAGCGCGTCATCGATGCCATTGAATTGGATCGCTTTCCCCAGCGGCGTCTTGATGACCTTCGGGTGCCCGACCACCGTGGTTGGCATGCCGTGGATTTTGTCCACGCGTTCGAACTTCCAAATCTCCGGGGCGGCCGTTTGGCCCAATGAAGGCTGAACCAGAATTGATCCAGCGGCTATGACGCAAAATCCCGCGAACATGGTGCGCATGAGTGCTCCCTTATAGTGCCGCATCATTCTTGCAAACTGACAGCGAAGTTGTCAACGTGCCAGACTCACGCGTTCTTGGTCTCAAACACGATAAGCGTTACGCCGGCTTGCGCGAAATTGCTCAGATCGGAAGCGGCTGCCTTGCCCTCGTCGGAGGCCAGAGCCGCTTGCAGGTCCGCCATCGTATCGAAAGACAGCTCGGCGATCAGGTAGGGCGCCGGGCTCCCGGCGATCACGTTCACTGGGCCATTATTCACGACGTACGATTTCAGTCCGGGGATTTTCTTGGCGATCGGGACGTGGGTTCCGAAATAGTAGCGATCGAAGGCCGCTAGATCGGCGGGCTGGTGGTAGAGGGCAAGTAATTGAGCCATGGGGTAGGAAAAGTATAGCCGAAACGTGGAGTGCGTTGGCCGCCCAGCCGCGAAGCATTTTGTTTTTCTGGGTCAAGTTTGATATCTTCAAAGCGGCCTGCATCGCTGCGTGGCTTGGAATCCCAACGTTTTGGAGTCCGCTCATGAAGATCAACCTCACCATCAACGGAAAAAAGTATTCACCGGATGTAGAGCCCAGGCTGCTCCTGATCCATTACCTGCGCGACGTGGCGGGACTTACCGGGTCGCACATTGGTTGCGAAACCTCGCTGTGCGGAGCCTGCACAGTTGAGCTCGACGGCAAGGCCGTCAAGAGTTGCAGCATGTTCGCCGTGCAGGCGGACGGCGCGAGCGTGACCACCATCGAAGGCCTGGCCGAAAACGGGAAGCTGCATGGGATGCAGGAAGCTTTTTGGAATCAGCATGGCGCGCAGTGCGGTTTTTGTACGCCGGGCATGATCATGGCGTCCAAACAGATTCTGGACCGCAATGCGAACCCGACCGACGACGAGATCCGTCATGGCATCGAAGGCAATATCTGCCGCTGCACCGGGTATCAGCACATCGTCAACGCCGTGCGAGCGGCGGCGGCCGCGGCGGGCAAGTAAGCGGGAGACGGATATGGCGACCACAATTACTCAGGTTGAAAAACTGGTCGGCAAGCGCATTCGCCGGCGCGAAGATCCGCGGCTGATCACCGGCACCGCTACCTACGTCGACGACATTCAGATGCCGGGCATGCACTACGCGGCGATTGTTCGCAGCCCGCACGCGGCGGCCCGGATTCGTTCGATCGACACTAAAGAAGCGGCGCAAACTCCCAGCGTCGCGGCGATCTACACCGGTAAGGACACGGCGAAGATCGGGCCGGTGCCGTGCGGCGCATCACTGCCGGGACTGCGCGTTCCGCATCATTACATACTGGCGACGGATCGCGTCTATTTCGTAGGTCATCCGGTGGCCGTGGTGGTGGCGACCGACAAGTATCTGGCGCGCGATGCCGCCGAGAAGATCGAAATCGACTGGGACGTGCTGCCGGCCGTTGCCGATCCCGAAAAAGCGATCGCCGCAGGCGCGCCGCCGGTGCATCCGGAGTGGCCCGATAACATGGCGTTCAACTATCACCAGGAAGGCGGCGACGTCGACAAGGCCTTCGCCGAAGCGGAAGTGATCGTCAAGCAGCGCATCACCAGCCAGCGCCTGATTCCAACCGCGATGGAGACGCGCGGCGTGGTGGCGGAGTGGCGCGCGGCGGACCGCCAGTTGAACCTTTATACGTCGACCCAGGTTCCGCATTTGGTGCGCACGCTGGTGGCGCGGATGCTGGGCCTGGAAGAGAACCGCATGCGCGTGATTGCGCCGGAAGTCGGCGGCGGGTTCGGCAGCAAGCTGAACATCTACGCCGAAGAAGCTCTGATGGGCTTCGTGGCGATGAAGATCGGCAAGCCGGTGAAGTGGATCGAATCGCGGCGCGAGAATTTCCTGTCCACCATTCACGGCCGCGGCCACGTGGATTATTACGAGGTCGCGGCGAAGAAAGACGGCACCATCCTCGGCATCAAGCTCAAGCTGATTCAGGATCTGGGCGCGTATCACCAGTTGCTGACGCCCGGCGATTCCCACGCTCAGCGTGCTGATGATGCCGGGCCTGTATAAGCACCCCGAACATTCGCGCCGATATTGTCGGCGCGTTCACCAACTGCGTTCCCACCGATGCCTATCGCGGCGCGGGCCGTCCCGAAGCCACGCACGGCATCGAGCGCATGGTGGATATTCTGGCGGCCGAACTGAAGATGGATCCGGCCGAGATCCGCCTCAAGAATTTCGTCCAGCGAACGAAGAGTTTCCCTTCCCGACCGCGACCGGCTTGATCTACGACTCGCGGCAATTACGCCGCGCCGCTCGACAAAGCGATGGCCACCGTGGATTACAAAAAGCTGCGCGAGGAGCAGGCCGAAGCGCGCAAGCAGGGCAAGTTGATGGGCATCGGCATTTCCACCTATGGCGAGATCTGCGCGCTTCGGGCCATCGCCTGCGACGCCCGCCGGCGGCTGGGAGAGCGCGACGGTGAAGATCGAGCCGTCGGGCAAAGTGACGGTGATGACCGGCGCCTCGCCGCACGGCCAGGGCGAAGAGACCACTTTCGCGCAGATCGCGGCGGATGAACTGGGCGTCGACATCGACGATGTTCTGGTGTTGCACGGCGACACGGCGATCGTGCAATACGGCATCGGCACGTTCGGCAGCCGCGGCTACGGCCATCGGCGGGACGGCGCTGTACTTCGCGCTGCAGGAAGTGAAAGAGAAGATCAAGAAGTTCGGCGCGATGCTGCTCGAATCGGACGACGTCACTTTCGAGAATGGCCGGGTGACGTGCAACAAGACCGGCAAAACCAAGACGTTCGCGGAAATCGCAGGGGCAACCTATCGCGCCATGAAACTGCCGCCGAATACCGAGCCGGGACTGCAATGCCACGCACTTCTGGGAGCCGCCCAACTTCGCGTTCCGCTTCGGCGCGCACATCGTCGTCACGGAAGTCGACCGGGAAACCGGGCAGATCAAAATTCGTCGCTACGTCGCTGTGGACGATTGCGGCAACATTTTGAATCCCTTGATCGTCGACGGCCAGGTGCACGGCGGCGTCGCGCAGGGACTGGGGCAGGCACTGTGGGAGCAGGCCGTGTATGACGACAACGGCCAGTTGATCACGGGCGAGTACATGGATTACGCCATGCCGCGTGCGCACATGATGCCGTGGATCGAGAGCGACCACACGATAACGCCTTCGCCGGTGAATCCGCTGGGCGTGAAAGGCGTGGGCGAGGCCGGCACCATCGGCTGCTCGCCGGCGGTGGTGAATTCGGTGGTGGATGCGCTGTCGCCCTTGGGCGTGCGGCATATCGACATGCCGCTGACTCCGGAGAAAATCTGGAAAGTGATGGCGGGAGGCAAGAACTAAAATGATTCCGCAAACTTTTGAATACACCGCTCCGAAAACGCTGGACGAGGCAGTAGAGCTGGCCGGAGATGGCGCGAAGCTATTGGCCGGCGGCATGAGCCTGATCCCGATGATGAAACTGCGTCTCGCCGCGCCGGATCATCTGGTGGATCTGGGGCGCATCAAGGACCTGAACTATATTCGCGAGGAGGGCGGTGCGCTGCATATTGGCGCGACGACGACGCACTACGCCGTCGAGAGCTCGGCACTGGTGCGCGCCAAGTGCCCGCTGCTGGCGGAAACCGCAGCGGCCATCGGCGATGTACAGGTGCGCAACATGGGTACGATCGGCGGAAGCGTGGCGCATGCCGATCCCTCGGCGGATTATCCAGCGGCGCTGCAGGCGCTGGAGGCGAAGGTCGTGATCCGCGGCGCGAAATCGGCGAGCGCACCGTCAGCACGGCCGACTTCTTTCGTCGACTCCTTCACGACCGCGCTCGAACCCGGCGAGATCATTCGCGAGATCGTGGTCCCGGTGGAAGACGCAGGGACTGGCACCAGCTATCAAAAAAACGTGCAGCCGGCGAGCGGATTCGCAATCGTCGGCATAGCGGCGCGAATCCAGCGCAGCGGTGGAAAGATCACGCTGGCGCGCATCGGCGTGACGGGCTTGTCGAACATCGGCTATCGCGCAACAGCAGCGGAGAAGGCGCTGGAGGGAACCGCAGGGTCGCCGGAGGATGTCGCGAAGGCTGCGGCACTGGTGTCGCAAGGGGCGGATGCCAACTCCGATCTGCACGCTTCAAGCGATTATCGCAGGCACCTGGCGACGGTGTATGCGGCGCGCGCGATCAACGCGGCGCTGGCGGCAGGGGCCTAGGCGAGTGAAGATTTCCGGAACGTATACTCTGCCGCTTCCGCAAGAGCGAGCCTATGCGGTGATGCAAGACCCCGAAGTGCTCGCACGCGCCATTCCCGGCTGCGAGGGCCTGGAGAAAATCGGTCCCGACGAATACCGCATGAAGATGAAGATGGCGCTGGCCAGTTTGTCGGGCGCTTTCGAAGGCAAGGTGCGGATCACGGAGCAGACTCCGCCGGACAGTTTCCGTCTGGTAGTCGAAGGCACCGGTCGCATCGGATTCGTAAAAGGCGACGGGCTGCTGAAGCTCACTCCCGCGGAGGCTGGTGGCACGGAAGTCGCCTACGAAGGCGAAGCGCAGGTGGGCGGGACCATCGCGGCCGTAGGGCAACGCTTGATCGATGGCACCGCGAAGACCATGATCAAAAAGTTCTTCGACAAGTTAGCCGCCGAGGCCGCCAGCTAGCGCCTAGAGCGGAATATTGCCGTGCTTCTTGCGCGGCATGGTGTCGACCTTGGTTTCCAGCATGCGCAGCGCGCGGATCACCCGCGGCCGGGTGTGGCGCGGCTCAATCACATCGTCCACGAAGCCGTTTTCCGCGGCGACGAAGGGACTGGCGAAGCGTTCGCGGAATTCGTCGAGTTTGGCGCTGCGCACTGCGTCGGGGCTTTCGGCGGAGGCAATTTCACGGCGGTAGACGATGTTCACCGCGCCTTCCGCTCCCATCACCGCGATCTCGGCGCTGGGCCACGCCAGGTTCACATCGGTCCGCAGATGCTTCGAGCCCATCACGCAATATGCTCCGCCGTAGGCCTTGCGCGTGATGACGGTGATCTTGGGCACGGTCGCTTCGGCATACGCGTAGAGCAGTTTCGCGCCATGACGGATGATGCCGCCGAACTCCTGCGCGGTCCCGGGCAGAAATCCAGGCACATCTTCGAAAGTCAGGATCGGAATATTGAACGCATCGCAGAAGCGCACGAAGCGCGCGCCTTTGGTGGAGGAATCGATATCGAGGCATCCGGCGAGAAACGCCGGCTGATTGGCGACGACACCCACGCTGCGGCCGTCCATGCGCGCGAATCCGACCACGATGTTGCGCGCCCAGTGCTCGTGGACTTCGAAGAAACTCGCCGTCGTCGGCCACGCGGCGAATCACATCCTTGATGTCGTAGGGCTGATTCGATTCCGCCGGGACGATGGTATCGAGCTCCGGGTCCTGGCGGTCGGCGGGATCGTCGCGTGTCGCGCGCGCGGCGTTCGTCGCGATTGTTCTGCGGCAGGTAGCTCATCAACTCGCGAATCATGCGCAGACATTCGGCATCGTCATGCGCATTGGAAATGCGCCACGCCGCTGGTGGAATTGTGCGTCGTCGCGCCGCCCAGCGTCTCTTTGGTGACGTCCTCATGCGTCACGGTCTTGATGACGTCCGGGCCGGTGACGAACATGTAGCTGGTCTTGTCGACCATGAAGACGAAGTCGGTGAGCGCCGGAGAATAGACCGCGCCGCCGGCGCACGGGCCCATGATCGCGGAGATCTGCGGGACCACGCCGCTCGCCAGCGTGTTGCGCAGGAAGATATCGGCGTAGCCGCCGAGCGACACCACGCCTTCCTGAATGCGCGCGCCGCCGGAATCGTTCAGGCCGATGACGGGCGCGCCGGTCTTCAGCGCCAGATCCATGATCTTGACGATCTTCTTGCGCGTTGGCTTCCGAAAGCGATCCGCCGAACACCGTGAAATCCTGCGCGAAGACGTAGGCCGGGCGGCCGTGGATCAGGCCGTAGCCGGTGACGAAGCCGTCGCCGTCGATGACCTGTTCCTCCATGCCGAAGTCGCGGCAGCGATGGCGCACCAGTTTGTCGAGTTTCCTCGAAGGTGCCTTCGTCGAGCAGCAGATCGATGCGTTCGCGCGCGGAGAGCTTGCCTTCGCGTGCTGGCGGGCGCGGCGCTCGTCTCCGCCACCCGCTTCGGCGGCCGCGTGGCGGCGCTGCAATTCTTCCATGCGGTCTGACATTACAAGTTGTAGACTAGCAAACTCATCGCGGCTAAAAGGATAATGGATGCAGGTGACGGTTGCATAAAGTAACGATGACGTGGACCAGGGCGTCCAATAGATGCGTGTCTGCGTTTGTGTTGTGTGTTTCTCGCCGCACTGATTCTATTTCCCTTGTGTGCGCAGGAGCCGGAAAGTTCCACCACCATTCGCGCCAACGTGCCGCTGGTGCTGGCTCCAGTAACGGTGACCGACAAGAAGGGGAACTTCATCGACGGCCTCAAAACCGACGACTTCCGCCTAACCGATGAGGGCGTGCCGCAGCAAATTCGCATGGATACATCGGATACCGTGCAGGCGCCGGTGTCGCTAATGGTGCTGATTCAAGCCAGTGGAATTTCCGCCCCCGTGCTGGCGCGGACCCAGCAAGTGGGCGGCATGATCAAGCCGCTGGTAGTCGGCGACCGCGGCCAAGCGGCGGTGATTGAGTTCGACGACGAGATCCGCGTGCGTACTGATTTCACTGCGGATTCCAGCGTCATTCGCACGGCGTTTGAAGGAACACGCAGCCGCAGTATTCGCACAGCACGGCTGATCGACGCGGTGGTGGAGGGCGTGAAGATGCTCGACACGCGACCTCCCAACAATCGCCGCGTGATGCTGATCCTAAGCGAATCGCGCGACCGCGGCAGCAAGAGCAAGCTCAGCGAGGCTATCGAACTCGCCCAGCGCGCGGGTGTCACGGTGTACCCAGCGACCTATTCGGTGCAGGGTTCCTCATTCGTCTCGAAGCCCGAAAACAGTCCCCCGATGCCGGGCGGCGACAACAACGTGGATCTGATAAGCGGCGCAATTGAATTAGGACGAATCGGGAAAACCAACGCGGCCGCGGCATTGGCTCGCGCTACCGGTGGACACCATTTGGCTTTCCTCACGCTCTCATCGCTGGAGAAAGCGATCTCGCGCGCCGGCGAAGAAATTCACAGCCAATATTTGCTGAGCTTCACGCCCACGTCGAGCAAGAAAGAAAGCTTCCATCAGATTCAGGTGGCGATTCCTTCGCGTCCAGACGCAGTGATCCGCGTGCGTCCGGGGTATTATCCGACCACGCCTTAGTTGAACAAATAGAGCGCAGTGCCGGGCATCGGGAGCGGCGCTTCGGCGACGCCGCCTTCGGAGACGCCTACCGGCTCCTCCTGCAACTGGCGCACGTAGATGCCGCCTTCGCCCAGGTAAACTTCCAACTCGGACGGCCGCGGCAGCGAGCCTTGGATCAGCGCTTCACTCAGCGGATCCTCGATGTACTTCTGCAGCGCGCGCCGCAACGGACGGGCGCCGTAGCTGCGGTCGGTGAGAGTCTTATCGATGATGTATTTCGCCGCGTCGTCGTTGAGGCGCAGCTTGATCTGCTTGGCGACCAGATTCTTATTAAGCTGGTCTGCCAGCAGGTGCATGATCTTCAGCAGGTCCTCGTCGGTCAGCGACGTGAACAGGATGGTTTCATCCAGGCGATTCAGGAATTCGGGATTGAACGCCTTCTTCACCTCGTTCATCACCTGATCCTCCACCTTGGCTGGTACGCCGCTGGGGGCGGAGAACCCCATCGGGCTGCGCTTGTCGAGGAAACGCGCTCCCAGGTTGGAAGTCATGATGATGATGGTGTTCTTGAAATCCACCATATTGCCGAGCCCATCGGTCAACTGGCCGTCTTCAAACACCTGCAGCAGGATGTTGTAAACATCCGGGTGCGCCTTCTCGATTTCGTCGAGCAGAATGATGGAATAAGGCGCGCGCTTCACGCGCTCGGTCAACTGCCCGCCCTCTTCGTAGCCCACGTAGCCGGGAGGCGAACCGATCAGCTTCGAGACCGAGTGCTTTTCCATGAACTCGGACATATCGAAGCGGATCAGCGATTTCTCGCTGCCGAACAGGAACTCAGCCAGCGCCCGCGCGACTTCGGTTTTGCCGACGCCGGTGGGTCCCAGGAACAGGAACGATCCGGCCGGGCGCTTGGGCGATTTCAGACCCGCGCGCGAGCGGCGAATGGCGCGCGCCAGAGCGGAGATGGCTTTCTCCTGGCTGATGATGCGATGGTGCAGCTCCTCTTCGATGCGCAGGAGCTTGGAGACTTCCTCTTCCTTGATCGCGGTCATGGGGACGCCGGTCCAGCGCGCCACCACGTCTTCGATGTCGTCCTTGGTCACGACGCCCGTCGAAGTATCGTCCAGGTTGTATTTTTCGCGCAGGACCGCGCAGGTTCTCGCGTTCTTTGCGCTCTTCGTCGGAGTAAAAGCGCGCCTTCTCGAACTCGTGGTTCGCAATGGCGTTCTCCATGCGATGGACGATGAACTTGATGCGCTTCTGAATGTCGGCCACTTCGCCGGGCAGCGTGGTCTGGCGGAGCTTCACGCGCGCGCCCGCTTCGTCGATCAGATCGATAGCCTTGTCCGGCAGGAAACGGTCCGGAATGAAGCGAACCGAAGTGTGGACGGCGTTCTCGATCGCTTCATCCGTGTAGGCCACCGCGTGGAATTTCTCGTATCGCTCCTTGATGCCGAACAGAATGCGAGTCGCGTCTTCCTCGTTGGGAGGCGGAACTTTCACCGCCTGGAAGCGGCGTTCGAGCGAACGGTCCTTCTCGATCGACTTGCGATATTCGGAAGGCGTGGTCGCGCCGATGCACTGAATCTCGCCGCGCGATAGAGCCGGCTTCAGGATGTTGGCCGCGTCGAGCGACCCTTCGGCCGAGCCCGCGCCCACTAGCGTGTGCAACTCGTCGATGAAGATGATGGCGTTCTGATTTTCCATCAGCTCTTTCATGATGGTCTTCAGGCGCTCTTCAAACTGGCCGCGGTACTTGGTGCCGGCGACGATCAGCGAAAGATCCAGCGCCAGAATGCGCTTGTCGGCCAGGAACGACGGCACGTCGCCATCGGCTACTTTTTGGGCCAGGCCTTCGACGATGGCAGTCTTGCCGACGCCCGGTTCTCCAATCAACACCGGGTTGTTCTTGGTGCGGCGGCACAGGATCTGGACCACTCGATCGAGCTCGGTATCGCGGCCGATCAGCGGATCGAGCAGCCCGTCCATCGCAGCCTGCGTGAGGTCGCGGCTGAACTCGCTGAGGAGCGAACTTTCCTTGGGGCGATTCGAGGACACTTTCTCCGAACTGGAACGCTGCAATCTCATCGCGCACCTGCGTCAGGCGCAGACCGCGCTCATGCAGGATATCGGCGGCGAAGCACTTCTCTTCCCGCAGCAATCCCAGCAGCAGGTGCTCCGTGCCGATGTGCTTGTGGTTCAGGCGCTCGGCTTCTTCCGCGCCGTAGGCGAGCACGCGCTTGCACTCATGGCTCAACGGCAGATCGACCGACGTCGAAACCTTCTCGCGCAGCGTAGTGTGCGCCTCAATCTGCTTGCGAATGGATTCCACAGACGCGCTGGAGCGCAGAAAGCGATTCGCCAGCGCCTTGTCTTCGCGCAGCAGCCCCAACAGCAGGTGCTCGGTTTCGATACAAGGACTGCCGAACTGGCTGGCCTCATACCGCGCGAAAAATATGACACGGCGGGCTTTCTCGGTATAGCGTTCAAACATGATGATTGCCCTCGATTGTATTAGACGGATTCCCCGGGGCCACGGATTCAAGCAGGTGGCTGGCCGCGACCAACTGCCCTCTTTCGAGCGTGACAACCCGGTCCGCACGATGCGCAAAGTTCAAATTGTGAGTAACGTGAATGGAAGTTAACCGGCGTGAGCGATGCAGCTCATCGATCAGATCCATGATCATCTCGCCAGTTCGAAAATCGAGACTGCCGGTGGGTTCATCAGCCAGCAGCACACTGGGATTCCCAACCAAAGCCCGCGCCAGCACCACTCGCTGTTGTTCGCCGCCCGAAAGTTCGCCTGCGCGGTGGCTGGCTCGCTTGCTTAAACCGACTTCATCCAAACGCGCCCTCGAAACTGATTCCGCCTGCTGCTGGCTTTGGCCGCGTATCAGCAGGGGCATCATCACGTTCTCGAGCGCCGTGAATTCGGCCAGCAGGGAGTGGATCTGCCAGACAAAGCCCAACTCCCGGTTGCGGAAATCCGCAAGCTCATTGGCCGGTAGCTGGCAAATGTCATTCTGCCCGAAGTATATCGCACCCTCCGTTGGCCTGTCCAGACCTCCAAGTAAGTGTAATAGCGTACTCTTTCCGCTGCCCGACTCGCCCACCAGCGCCAGCTTTTCACCTTGCGCGATTTCGAAGTTGAGGCCCGAGAATACCACCAGATCGGCATCGCCGGAACGGTAGACCTTGGATAGGCCTACGGCGCGGACCGCGGGTTCTGGCGTGGCGGACATAACCTATACCATCTATCTTATCGTTAAGCGCAACTGGGGAGCGCCGTACTAAGGTGAAATTAAGAGAAAACTTCGGTGAGAGGAAGGCCCAACGCAGGGTTTTCTGTACGTAGGATGTCGCCTTTGAATTCGTGGAGGCCGGCGGCGGGAGTCGCTACGTACACTTGCCGACCCGAGGGATCGAGCACCCAAACGTAGCTCACCCCCATGGCCAGGTAATCATTAATCCGTTCTTCATGCGCGTCATGCGGTCGTCTTGCGAAAGGATCTCGATACACAGGAACGGAGGCGTGCGGAAAATCTGTCGGTCGGGCTTGCCGAGCACGACACAGACATCGGGAATCCGGAAGCGCGTAGGCGACACCTGAACGCGCTGCTCGGCGCAACCGAAATGTCCCATGTTGCTTGCTGCGCGTGAGCAAAAGAGACGCTGTGATCGCCGTTTGCAAATTACTGTGGTCCCATTCGCCCAAGTTACGCTCCTCGATGCGCCCGTCCACGTAGTCGCAATCCGGCCGATAGCTCGTCGCCAGATACCTTTCTACGGAGATCAGCGTCCCGGTGGGCATGCCTTCAACCTAGCACCTTTTAACGGACGACGATGTTGACCAGTTTATCCGGCACCACGATGATCTTTACGACCTGTTTACCTTCGATGAACGGCTGCGACCTTGGGATCCGCCAGCGCCAGCTTTTCGATCTCCGCTTGCGGAGTGCCGAACGGCAACCGACAATCGCCCGCGCACCTTGCCATTGACTTGCAGCACCACATCGGCAGCGTCCTCTTTCGCGAGCGCCGGATCGAATGCCGGCCACGGCTGGCGGAATACCGGACCCGTGCGGCCGAGCTGCTCCCACAATTCCTCGGCAAGATAGGGAGCGAACGGTCCGATCAGCAGCACCAGCGCCGGCAGGATCTGATCCAGCGCCGCTCGCGACAAGTTTGCGTCTTCGTCATTAAGCGTGTTGAGCAACTCCATCAGCGCCGCGATCGACGTATTGAAGTGCCAGCGATTGTTGAAGTCTTCCGTGACTTTTTGAATCGTCTGGTGCAATTTGCGCAGCGCTCTTTTGTCGGCCGCCGCATCGCCCACCGCATCGCGGTTCAGATTGCGCGTCACGAAACGGTAAATGCGTTCGACGAATTTGCGCGGACCGCCGACGCTCGATTCGATCCACGGCATGTCCTTTTCTGGAGCATTCGCGAACAGCACGAACAGGCGGCAAGTATCGGCGCCGTACTTGCCCACCATCTCTTCGGGATCGACCACGTTGCCTTTGGATTTCGACATCGCCGAGCCGTCGGCGCCCATCACCATGCCCTGCGTGAACAGATTGGTCGCAGGCTCGTCGTTCGCGATCAGCCCCATATCGCGCATCACTTTCGTGAAGAAGCGCGAATAGATCAAATGCAGAATCGCATGCTTGACGCCGCCGATGTATTGATCGATCGGAAACCACTTCGCGATCTTTGCGGAGTCGAACGGCGCGGCGTCGTTCTTGGCATCGCAGTAGCGATAGAAATACCAGGACGAATCGACGAAAGTGTCCATGGTGTCGCTCTCGCGCTGCCCGTCGGCGCCGCACTGCGGGCACTTCACGTTCATGAACGCTGGAACCTCGTCCAGCGGCGACCGGCCTTTGCCGGTGAACTTCACGTCGTGCGGCAGCATCACCGGCAGGTCTTTCTCCGGCACCGGCACCACGCCGCACTTCGGGCAGTGGATCACCGGAATCGGCGTGCCCCAATAGCGCTGGCGCGAGATGCCCCAGTCTTTGATGCGAAACGTGATGGCGGCTTTGCCGAAACCCTCCTGCTCGGCGTGGGCGTTCATCCTGCGGCGCGCTTCCGCGCTCGGCAGGCCCGAACACTCGCCGGAATTTTCCATGATGCCGTCGTCGGTGAACGCGGCTTCGGGATCGGCTATCGCAGCACGCCGTCCACCGGACGGATCACCGGGCGGATCGCGATGCCAAACGTTTTCGCAGAAATCGAAATCGCGCTCATCGTGCGCCGGCACGGCCATGATCGCGCCGGTGCCGTAGTCCATCAGCACGAAGTTGCCGATCCAGACCGGGATCTTCTCGCCGCTGTACGGATTGATGGCGTAGTGGCCGGTGAACGAAGCCTTCTTTCACGATGTCGCCGGGACCCATCTGCTTGCGCGCATCGATCATCTGCCGTGGCCTTGGCGCGGCCCTGCGTCGTCGAGCAGCTTCTGCGCCAGCGGATGCTCCGGCGCCAGAATCAAGCAGGTCGCGCCGTAGATGGTGTCGACGCGCGTGGTGAACACGCGGATTTTCTCGCTGCTGCCTTCGAGCGCGAAATCGATCTCCGAACCCTCCGACCGCCCGATCCAGTTGCGCTGCATGGTGAGCACGCGCTCCGGCCAGCCGCCTTCCAGCTTTGTCGTAATGTCGCGCAGCAACTCGTCGGCGTAATGCGGTGATCTTCCAGAACCATTGCTCCAGCGCGCGCTGCTCCACCGGCGTGTCTTCGTGCCGCCAGCAGCAGCCATCGACCACCTGCTCGTTCGCCAGCACCGTGGCGCACTCCGGGCACCAGTTGACCAGCGCCTTCTTGCGATACGCCAGGCCGCGCTCCAACATCTTCAGGAAGAACCACTGGTTCCAGCGGTAGTAATCCGGCTCGCAGGTGGCGATCTCCAGATCCCAGTCGTAGGCGAAGCCCATGCGATGCATCTGGCTCTTCATCTCGGCGATGTTGGAAATGCGTCCAATCGCGCGGATGCATGCCGCGCTTGATGGCGGCATTCTCGGCGGGCAGGCCGAACGCGTCCCAGCCCATGGGATGCAGCACGTTATAGCCGCGCATCCACATATAGCGCGCCAGCGCGTCGCCGATCGAATAATTGCGCACGTGGCCGATGTGCAGGCGGCCGCTCGGATAGGGCAGCATCTCGACGCACGTAATATTTGGGCGCGCTCGAAGCGGGATCGGCGGCGTAGAGCGTAGGGTCGCTATTCCAGCGCTGCTCCCATTTCAACTCGATCTGGTTGTGGTCGTACTGGTTTTGTTCGGGGAAACTTTCCGGCATAGGCTCTTTAGTGTGTCCAGGTTGCGCTGTTCGTCGCCGTCCTGATCCACCGGCGTCTCAAGAATAAAAGCTTTGGAACGAAGCTTCGGGTGGGTGAGAATGCGACGAAACCCGTCTAATCCAATATAACCTTGCCCGATGTGCTGATGCCGGTCGATGTGCGAGGCGAGCTGCCCCTTCGAGTCGTTCGCATGGATCACGTGCACGTTGTCGAGTCCCAGGATGCGGTCCGCTTCCGCCACGGTTTGCTTGCAGCCCAGCCGCGCTCGCAACATCATGGCCCGACGCCAGCAGGTGGCACGTATCGAGACAGAACCCCACCGGCAGATCCGTCATCTGCGGCGCGAATTCGCGGATCGCGCGCGAGTTCTTCGAAGCGCCCGCCGATCTGCGCGCCCGCGCCTACCGTACATTCGGCCAGCAGCATCAGTTTGCCGAACTTCAATCCGGCGGCGGCTCGCGCGAGTCCCTGCAGAAATTTGAAGACGCCCTGTTCGACCGTCTGTCCCTTGTAGTTTCCGGGATGCGCCACCAGAAACTCCGCGCCAATGGCGATGGCGCGTTCCAGTTCTCCGCGGAAACGCCTCCACAGACTTCGCCCACACGACTTCGTCCGCTGCCGCGAGATTGATCAAATAGTTGTCGTGGATCACCAGCGGCGTCAGGTCATGTTTTTCGCGCGCCCGATTCAACAGCGCGATCGACGCGGCGCTCGGCGACGACGCCTTCCACTGCCGCGGGCTCGCCGAAAATATCTGGAAGGTATTAGCGCCCAGTTCCGCAGCCCGCAGCGCAGCCCCTTCAAGGGACTTCGAGATAGAAGTATGCAAGCCGATTCGCATCACGGGAATTACTTCATAATAGAAGCAAGGTGTTCCTCCGCGCCGCAGTTTTGCTCTTACTGGCCATCGCGGTAGCCTCCGCCGCCGACCGGCTTGTATCTCAAAGACGGCACCTACCAGCTCACCAATCAGTACGAAGTGAAGACCGACCGCGTGCGCTACTACAGCACCGAGCGCGGCGAGTGGGAAGAGATCCCGCTCGAAATGGTGGACCTCGACCGTACCAAGGGCGAGGTGGCGGATCGCGCATCGCAGCTCGCCGCCGACGCCAAGGCAGAAGCCGAAGAACGAGCCGCCGAGAAGCTCGAAAAGAAGCAAATCTCCAGCATCCCCACCCAACCCGGCGCCTACTACATTCGCGGCGACGCTATCGAACCCGTGAAGCAGGCCGAATCGAAGATCGTCAGCAACAAGAAGCGGACGGTCCTGCGGGTCTTGTCGCCGATTCCCACGGTCCCCGGCAAATCCACCGTGGAACTGGACGGCGAGCACGCGCCCTTGCATCTCACGGATGTCCGGCCCGAGTTCTATTTCCGGCTGTCGGATTACGAAGGCGTCGACATCGTCAAACTGACGCCGAAAAAGGGCGTGCGCGTGGCGGAGAACGTTTCCATACTGCAGTTGAAAAATGACCGCATGGTGGACGAGAAGTTCGACAAAATCGAATCCTTCAAAAAGCAGGAAGCCGACTTAGTGTTCCGGATCTGGCCGGAGAAGCCCTTGGAGCCCGGCGAATACGCGCTTGTGCAATATGCCGAGGGCAAACTGGACCCGCAGATCTGGGATTTCACAATCGACGCGAAGTGACTCATGCTGTCTATGCTTGTTTTATTTCTCGTGGTAACGATGTCTACTAAAGCGCAGACAACCCAAAGTCTCCTCCTTCCTGAAGCGGTACATATCAGTGGAGCGGTTGTGGATCAGGATGGGAAACCGATTTTCGAAGCCCGGATCGAGCACTCGTCGAACGACCTCCGCGTCCTCCGCGCGACTGAAGCCCTTCTCAGAACCGACCTGCAAGGGAGGTTTGCTTTCGATACCAAAGCGCCCAGCGTAGTGGTCAGAAAAGCTGGTTATCGGAGCGTATTCGTACAGACCAGGAATGCGACGAATGTGCGGATTGTTCTCGATGCATTGCCAAGCTTGCCCTTCCCTATCTGCCGGAGTACGAGCAAATTCGATTCGATACAGGAGGGTTGGGGAGCATCTCTTTGGTTTCCCAAAATCCCAGGGGTAAAAGCGAGTCGCCAGCTTCACGATATTGATCACGGACAGCAAAACTACTTCGTTAAAACGAAGGACGGCCGTCAGGGAATTCGACACGGAAGCGGGGTAAGTTGGAGCTACGGAATGCCCTCGGACGTCGATGTCTGGCAATCCGTCGGGTACAATGAGACTACTTTCGAGGACGGGAAGATCTCGATCGTAGATGCTCGCGGGCGGTTGCCAAACAGGAATCTGTGGCGATTCCTCGGGAAATTCGGTGAATCCGCCGACTATTCAAATGTCGATGAGGCCACCGCTAAAATTCTCGATCAAGTTCTCGACGGGGCTTGCGTGAAATCCATAAACCGCAAATAACCAACACTGGGGGCGGGCTGAACTACGCTTCGAGCTGCTCCGGAAACACCGCGTAACCCGCCGGTGGTGCGAACAGTTCTTCCAGCAGCAGCAACCGCTTCCGCAGATACCGGCTCGGCAACTGCCGCGGACCCGTATCCACATCGATGTCGCAGCAGATGCCGTGCAGATAAAGCGTCAGCGTGTCGGCGAAGGATTGCCGCGCGTACTCGCGAAATGCCTTGCCGTTGCGCACATTCTGCGACCGCCGCATAGCCTGCTTTAGCCGCCAACTCGGCTCGTCGACTTCGCCGTGCACATCGGCACTCAGTTCATCGCGCAGCACGCGGATGTATCGGGTCTCGACGTCGTCGGTCCAATGCTCGGCCATCAACGTCGCCAGCAGATGGTAGAAGCGGTAGTGATATTCCGCCACTTCCTGATCTTTCAGTGCGAAGGCCAGCACCGTCTCCTCGCCCAGCTTCAGTTGCGTATATGGCGATAAGCGCCCTTCCGGAGGCCGCTCGATCGACACATAATCCGCCGCGGGTGGCGCCGCTTTCCGCTTTTCGTGACCGTCGCCGCGCTCCAGATACGGGACCAATAATATGGAAATCTTCGGCAACGCCCCGGCAATCGACGGCGGCAGCGCGGCAACTGGCTCTTCCAGGTATTCCTTGAGGTCCTCCTCCGACATCGGAACCGATGCGCAGAAGTAAGAAAAGGTGTTGCTCAGCGGAATCATTTCGCCGCGAAAGCGCTCGGCGAACTGGGTAACGCTCAGCTTGGAGAGATCGGGTTGGGCCGGCATTGAGTGGCAATCTCATTGTAACCCCGCGCGCAAACGCACCCCCGATTTGACGCTGTGCAGCCCTTTGTTGTGCCCGCCGACGGAGCTTAGGATCCCGGCGGTCCGCCGGAAGGTGGCGCCTGGTCTTGAGACCCCACCCAGCGCTTGAGATTCTCCGAGCGTTTGCGTTCTTCCGCTTTTTCGGTATAGCGCTCGTACACTACCAAGCCGCCCAGGATGAGGATGATTGCGGCGGGGATGCCCACTAGCACATAAGTCGGCATGTATTTTCCTGAAGAGCGCTCCGCAGCGCGGAATTAACCACCCAGCTTCATTCTATCAGGCGGCTCACACCAACAACTCCGGCAAATCGTGTTTCTTGTCTGCTCGCCGCCCGCACATATTCGCCGCAACGGCCCAGGTAGTCAGATGAATATTAGGGGACACTAACGTCCGTGAGCGCGGTCGATGAAATTTACGATCAGGGCATACGCGAATAGCGAAATAACAGTAATCCCGGCGATGATCTTAAATGCCCTTGCGTACCATTCCTTCGCGTCGCCGCGTCCTGGGCTAATTCCGCTCTTGATTTCCTCGAACAGCAAGACGAAGAACTGACCCAGCATTAGCCCCCGTTGTCCAGACGGCGCAAACGGAGATGCTTTGTAATTCCAAATGCTAGTTTTCTTCTTAGCGGGCACAGCGGTTTTATCTTATCGGAAACTGATCCGAATCGTGCCGGAAGACGTGAAGCGGGAGCGGGCAAGAAAAAAGCCGCTGCCAAAAGAGCGCGGGAGCGGCCTTCGGTAGTGTCCGATAGGACGCTACCCGGCCCTCATTCCAGCAGGCCCCCGTGAATGTTAGGCTAAATTGGTGGCACCCTCCCTGCAAAGTTCATCCGCGGTTCCAAAGGAACTTCTTATACGCGACTTTGAAGGCAAGGTCACCTACCTGCCTCTCGACCGCGACCGCATTATGCTCGGACGTTCCAGCGCGTGCCAACTGTGCTACCCCGATGACTCCGGACTCTCGCGCCAGCACATGGCGCTGTCGCAAAGTAAATGGCCAGTGGATCGCGGAAGACCTGGGCAGCAAGAACGGAACCTTGGTCAACGACCGCCGGATCGAAGGCGCCACTCCAGTGGGCGTGGGCGACAAGATCGTGGCCGGCCACCTGGAACTGGAGTTGTCCGCCGCGCTGCCAGGCGCTGCAATTCAAAAAGTGGTGTTCGTCGAAGCGCCGGAGAGCTCCGCCGCCGGGTCCACCACCGTGGTCGCCAGTCTGGACGCCGTGCTGGGCACGCAGTCCGACGAGATGAATAAGACTTCCATCATCCAGGGCAATCCGCAGATGCGCGCGCTGATCCGCGCCGGCCGCGAACTGGCCGGGCACCGGCCGCTGGAAGAATTGTTCACCGTCATCATGGATCTATCGGTGGAAGCGGTGATGGCGGGACGCGGCGTTCTGATGACGCTCGAAGGCGATGAGTTGAAGGTGCGCGCGGCGCGCGGCGCGGGTTTAAAATTTCGACCACAGTGCGCGAACGCGTGCTTCGCAAGAAGGAATCGCTGCTGGTCCGCGACGCGCAGCTGGATCAGGCGCTGCGCGAGCACATGAGCATCGTGGAGCAGAAGGTGCGCAGCATGATCGCCGTGCCGCTGCAAACCAACGACCGCGTCATCGGGCTGATCTACGTCGATTCGCCGGACCTGATCCGCGAATTCACGCGCGAGGATCTGAGCCTGCTGACGGTAATGGCGAACGTCGCCGCCATCCGCATCGAGCACGCGCGCCTGAACGAAATCGAAGCTGGCGGAGCGCGCCATGGCGAAGGAGATGCAACAGGCCGCGCACATCCAGATGGGCCTGCTGCCGTCCGAATCGCCAAAATCGCGGGCATGGATATCGCCGGCCGCACCGCAGCCCTGCCGCACCGTGGGCGGCGATTATTACGATTACCTGGCGTTCCCCGACGGCCGCATCGGCATGCTGGTGGGCGATGTGGCAGGCAAAGGCATGCCCGCGTCGCTGCTGATGTCCAGCCTGCAGGCTCGCGTCAAGGTGCTGTTTGAAGACGGCGACGACCTGGCGCGAGAAAATCACGCGCCTGAACAAGGCCACTACCGCGCAACTCCGGACAACCGCTTCATCACGTTCTTCATGACCGTCGCGGACCCGGCAACCGGCGAGTTGGTTTACACCAACGCCGGTCACAATCCGCCGGTGCTGGTGCGCGCCAAAGGCGGATTCGAATTGCTGGCGGGCGGCGGCATGATTCTGGGCATTCTGCCCATGGCGGAATACAGCGAAGTGCGCGCCAAGATGGAACCGGGCGACACGCTGGTGCTGTTCAGCGATGGCGTAACCGAGGCCGTGAACCCGTCGGATGAAGATTTCGGCGAAACGAGGCTCGCGGAACTAGTGGCCTCGCTGCACGGCCGGCCCGCCCGCGAAATCGTACACGCCGTCCACGCCGAAGTCGCGCGCTTCACGCAAGGCGCCCCGCCGGCCGACGATATTACAGTAGTTGTGGCGCGCCGCTTATAGCGAAGTCCACACCAGCGCCGCGGTCAGCGCCACCATCACTATCGCAGTCGACCACGCCACCACATTCTGCCACCAGTTATTGACGTACTCCTGCATGATGCGTTTGCGATTGATCAGCGTCAGCATGTAGAACAGCACGAAGGGCAGCAGAATGCCGTTGGCCACCTGCGAGAACAAGATCACTTTCAGCAGCGGCAGATGGGGAATCAGCACGAAACCCGCGCCGCCAACAATAAGCAGCGTATACAGCCAGTAGAAGATCGGCGCTTCGGAGAAGCGCCGTGTCGATGCCGGCTTCGAAACCCAGGCCTTCGCAGACGTTAAACGCGGTGGCCAGCGGCAGGATGGCGGCGGCCAGCAGCGAGGCGTTCACCAATCCCACGGCGAATAGCGCGCTGGCGAACTGCCCGGCGAAAGGCTTCAGCGCCATGGCAGCGTCGGCAGCGTCATTGAATTTGCGCGCCCCCGAATGGTGCCGCCGCCGGACTTGTAGATAGTGGCCGCGCACGCACCACGATGAAGAACGCGATCACGTCGGTGACCACGCAGCCGAAGATGACGTCCATACGGGTGAGCGCGTAATGTGCGCCGGTCGACGCCCTTCTCGACGATGGACGCCTGCAGGTAGAACTGCATCCATGGCGTGATCGTGGTCCCGACCAATCCTACGATCATCACCAGGTATTGGGAATCGCCGTGGAACTGCGGGATCAGCGTATCGTGCAGCGCGAGTTTCCAGTCGGGCTTGCGCCAAGTACGCCGAAACCGGATACGTGAAATAAATCAGCGAAAACAAGATCAGCATCCGCTCGACCGGCTTATAGCCGCCCTTGACGATCACGATCCAGACCAGCGCCGCGCCCACCGGCACCGCGAAATATTTGCTGACGCCGAAGACTCCCATGCCGGAGGCGATGCCGGCGAACTCCGCCGCGATGTTGCCGAAATCGGCGACCGCGAGGATCGCCATCGTAAAGAAAGTCATCCGCAGCCCGAACTCTTCGCGGATGAGATCCGACAGCCCTTTGCCGGTGACCGCGCCCATGCGCGCCGCCATTTCCTGCACCACGATCAGGGCGATGGTGGTTGGGATCAGCGTCCATAGCAGCGTATAGCCATATTTCGCGCCCGCCTGCGAATAGGTGAGGATGCCGCCCGGATCGTTATCCACATTGGCGGTGATGAAGCCCGGGCCAAGGATCGCCAGGAAAGCCATCAGGCGGAACTTGACCAGTGAGAGATTCGCTCTCTTGCGAACCACCGGCCGCGAAGTTGTGACGTCGCCACGCATGCGTACTTATTGAGAGTAGAGGGGGGAGCAGAGCGGAAGCAAGTTAAAATCAGGTTAAAAAGCAGCCGTCGCAACCGAGTTTATACTGAGTCTGTGACCGAACCTGTATTTGAATCGCGTACGGCGGAGATCGACGGCACGAAGCTGCACTACCTGACAGCCGGGAGTGGGGCACCGCTTCTCCTGCTGCACGGCTACGCGGAAACCTCCTCGATGTGGCGATCGCTGCTGCCCGAGGTCGTCGAACACTTCATGGTGGTGGCCCCCGACCTGCCCGGTATTGGAGGCTCCGATATCCCTGCGGATGGCCTCGATATGCAGAGCGCCGCGATTCGCATTCACAAGCTCGTCCGCTCGCTCGGCATCGAGAAGGCGCGCGTGATGGGGCACGACATTGGCTTGATGGTTGCCTACGCCTACGCAGCGCAGTTTCCGTCCGAGGTGGAAAAGTTGGTGGTCATGGACGCCTTCCTGCCCGGAGTCGGTGAGTGGGAATCGATCTATAACGACCCCGGCTACTGGCATTTTCGTTTCAACGGCGCGACGCCGGAAGCCCTGGTCCGCGGACGCGAGCGCATCTACTTCGAATATCTATGGAATGATTTAGCCGCGAATAAATGGAAGTCCATTCCCGAAGCCGACCGCGAAGCTTACGCCGAAGCCTACTCGGGTCCAGGACGCATGCGCGCCGGATGGGCTTACTTTGTATCGTTCCCGCAAACGGCACAGGATTTCGCCAAGCTCGCCGAGACCCAGCTCACCATGCCGGTTCTGTCCATCGGCGGCGACAAATCCCTGGGTGAGTTTCTCGGCCGGCAAATGAAATTAGCGGCTTCGAACGTGACCACTGTGGTGGTCGAGGGCAGCGGACATTGGCTACTCGAAGAACAACCGGACCAGACCATTCGTGCGTTGGTGGCGTTTCTCTAAATAATTGGAGCCGGACCGCTCCCACCTTCCGTGCCTTGCTATCATGAGCATTCCATGCCTGATCCGCGGCCCCAACCGTCGCCAATTTCCGAAGCCGTCACCAACGATATTCGAGTCGAAGTTCTGTCGCGTTACTCGGCTGAGAACTCGCGTCCCTTAGAAGACAATTGGATTTTCCAGTACACCGTCCGCATCACCAACCAGGGGGCCGAAACGGTGCAATTGGTGAGCCGCCACTGGATCATCACAGATGGGCATGGCCACACCGAAGAGGTAACCGGCCCGGGCGTGGTCGGAGAGCAACCAGTGCTGGCGCCCGGCGAGTCCTTCCAATACTCATCCTGGTGTCCGCTCAAGACTCCCACCGGCACCATGCACGGCACCTATCAAATGGCCCGCGCCGACGGCAACCAGTTCGATATCGAGATCGCGCCCTTCGCGCTCAAAGCCAAATACGCGGTCAACTGAGAGAGTACGCGCCAGACGCGCGGCCGCCTAATTTCCCGCGCACTTGCCGCCGGGGCAGCGGTTGTTTTCTTCGCACACGTATTCAAACAGCCCCACCTTATCCCACTCCGGCTTGGCTTTGATCTGGAATTCCTGTGACCACGGCTTGGTGAAGATCTTGGGATCGTCGATGGTCAGCACGTAGGAGATGGTGTCCTTATCTTTCCACTGCAGCCGCTCGGTGGCGGTCAGCGCATCGCTGTGCATGCGGTATTCTTTGGGGTCGGTGTAGTAATAATCATCCAACGCCCAGCGCTTAAAGTTGGTGCTGACGATCACCAGCGTGTCGCCTTCCCAATGGCCCACGGAATCGCCGTAATAGGTGGGCTCGATATCTTTCCGGAACGGGCGTCCATCGAGAGGAATGATACGCGACATGCGCTGGAACTCGTGCACGATCGTCAGGTAGTTCTTGGTCTGGAAAAATTGCATGGCATTCGCGGAGAGCATTCCGGCGATCAAGCCGGCGGGCATGCAGAAATCGCGCGGCTCGTCGTGCCGCATATCGCCGGTGCGCGGTTCCAGAAACGCCTCGCCGCCGGGCTTTAACGGGGCGAAATACTTGCGATCGAAAATGCTGGCCGAGCCTTTGCCGTGCTGGTCGCCGGGCATGTAACTGGGCCATTGATAAATGCCGGTGAAATCCGGCTTGCCATCGGCGGTTCGCGGAATGGCGAACGTGCCCTTCGCCGGCATGGCACCGGATTGAGCGCGGGATTGTGCGGGAGCAAACACCAGGGCCGCAGCAATCATCAACACGCTCGGCAACCCAACACCCCAGACTGTTTTGTTCATGGCCTTATCCTCATGGAACCTGCAAAAACGCAAACACTATTTCTTGTTCTGGTCTTCTTGATTAGAAGTGAAAACCATGCGGCCATCCGGGAACGTAACCTTCGCACCAAAGCCGTTGGTGGAACCGTCCTTGGCCTTATACCCGTCGACCGTGATGGTCGCGCCGATGACCAGCGAACTTTTCATAACACCGCGCCGCATTAACTGGCCCGGAGCGCCGCCCGAAAAAGCGTAGTTGGTCACTTTGCCGTCGTCGCCCTTCACGTCAACGTAAAACCAGATGTGCGGATTCTGCCACTCCACCTTGGTGATGACACCGGTCACCTTGAACGGCTTAGTATCGTCATATTCCGCCGCGAACGAGTGGTGAGCCAGCAGCGGAGCCGAGCTCGCCGATAACGTCAGAGCCAGTAACATCGAGCGAATGATTCCGGATTGCATACGCTACAGCATATCAATTTGAATTTACGCGCGAAACCGCCGATAGGAAGGGTGGGGGATGTTGGGCCGCACCCGATGGCGTGCCCCGGCCTGTCCCGTTGCCGATTGGCCAGGAGCGCTTTAGGAGACCCTAAGGCCGGCTTGAGCGACAATTGAGGAGGATTTTGCTTGACCTGGAACCGCCTTATCCTGCAAACTGGCAGTTCGAGCAGGTTGTTTCGGCACTTGAGGAGAAGTCTTGTCTTTCTTAGCAAATAGAGTCCTGTACGGCTTTGGCATTTAGTGCTCCTCAGCCTGCCGTCCGCGGCGATTACCAAGAAGCCCGTGAAACACAAGGCTGCGCGGGCTCGTAAATCTGCCACGACCATTGTTCCGGTAGTCAGCGTCACCTCGGCCAAACCCACAGTGCCCCCCGCCAAGGGTAAGGCTCTGCGCGGGTCCGGGCCCTGGCGCGTCCCCACCTATGCCGATTCCACGGAAGGCGACCGCATTGAAGGCGAAGACCCGACGGTCCGCCGCGCCGCCCTCGACGCTCTGGGCAAATTGAACGGAACCGTCGTGGTGGCCGATCCGCAAACAGGCCGCATCCTGACCATCGTGAATCAACGCCTGGCATTCCGTGATGGCTTCCAGCCGTGCTCAACGGTGAAGGTCCCAGTGGCGCTCGCGGCTTTGAGCGAATCCGTCGTCGAACGCGATACCCGCATCCGCATCTACGGCCGCACCACGATGACGCTGACGGATGCTCTGGCAAAATCCAGCAACCAGTATTTCGCCAGCCTGGGCCAGAAGCTCGGCTTCGAGCGCGTCAGCTACTATGCGCATCTGTTCGGCCTGGGCGAGAAAGCGGGACTCGATATCGAAGGTGAACAAGCCGGCCTGCTGCCTCCCGCGCCGCCCAAGAACGGGATGGGCATGATGACCAGTTTCGGCGACGGCATTGCCCTCACTCCGCTGGAACTCACGGCCCTGGTAAGTGCCGTGGCCAATGGCGGGACGCTGTATTATCTGCAATACCCGCGTACGCAAGAGGAAGCTCAGACCATTCTGCCGCGCGTGAAGCGCCACCTGGATATCCAAGACCTGATCCCTGAGATCAAGCCCGGAATGGCTGGCGCGGTGGAATACGGCACCGCCCGCCGCATCGGTTTCGATCCCGCGGAACCCATCTTCGGCAAGACCGGAACCTGTACCGATGAACGCTCGCCGACGCACCTGGGATGGTTCGGATCGTTCTCTGAGACCAGCCGTGGCAAGATTGCCGTCACCGTGCTGCTCACCGGTGGACGCGGTGTGAGCGGTCCCGCCGCCGCCGGTGTCGCCGGTAACGTTTATAAGAATCTGGAAGCGGTCGATTACGTCGCAAAAATAGGGACAGAGCCTATTTATCCGCGCCCGTTCACTCTAAGTCTGCAAAGCAGCGTGCGCGACAAATAGGCAGGCTCTGCCCCTATTTTTGTTCTTCTAGTTCCGCCGTCAATTCTTCCCACTCGGCCACTCTTGCTTCGAGCTCGCTGCGGCGCGCCGTAAGCTGCTCCGTCAAGCGTATCGTTTCTTCCACGCTCTTAAACTCGCCTAGCGCTGCCTCATGCTGCTGAATGCCCGATTCGAGCTCCGCCACTTCCTGCTCCACCTCGCGCAGCCGCTCGCGCATTTTCTGCGCCTTCATCGGATTCACCCGCGGCTTGTCTCTTTTAACAACCGCCGCAGGCGCTTCTGCCGCAGGGGCTTCGACGATTGCTTCCGCCAGCATCGCCTCCGGTCCGCCCGCCTTACGCCACAAGTAGTCTTCGTAATTCCCGGGATAAACATGCACGTGGCCTTCTTGAATTTCAAACACCCGCGTGGCCAGGTTATCGATGAAGTAGCGGTCGTGTGAGACGAACACCACCGTGCCGTTATATTCCTTGAGCGCCTCTAGCAAAACGTCTTTGGCGCGCATGTCCAAGTGGTTGGTGGGCTCATCGAGCAGCAGGAAATTCGACGGCGCCAGCAGCATCCGCGCCAGCGCATAACGGTTGCGCTCACCGCCCGACAGCACGCCGATTTTTTTGAAAACATCGTCTTCGCTGAACAGAAAACATCCCAGCAGCGAACGCAATTGCGTCTGCGAATGCCGTGGCGCGGACGCGCTCAGATCGTCCAGCAGCCGCGCGTCGGTATCGAGTTCCTTATATTGATCCTGCGCGAAATAATCCGGGATCACGTTGTGCCCCAGCGTGTAGGAACCCGACGTCAGCGGCTCCGCCCCCGCCATCAGCTTGATCATGGTGGATTTGCCCGCGCCGTTTACGCCCACCAGCGCCACGCGGTCGCCGCGCTCGATCACGAAGTTGGCGTCGCCAAACACGAACTTCGGCCCGTAGCTCTTCGACACACCCTTGAACTCCGCCACGATGCGCCCGCTGGGCTTCGGCTGCGGGAACTTGAAGTGGATGGTCTGTTCTTCCGGCGGAATCTCGATGCGCTCGATCTTGTCGAGCTCTTTAATGCGCGACTGCACCTGCTTGGCTTTGGTCGCCTGCGCGCGGAAGCGGTTGATGAAGGCTTCCAGTTGCTCGATGCGCTCGCGCTGATTGCGATACGCCGCGGTCAACTGATCGCGCCGCTCGGTCTTCTGCACCAGGTACTTATCGTAATTGCCGGTGTAAAACTGCACGCGCTTATTCCAGATCTCGACCGTCTTGTTGACCGTCACGTCCAGAAAATAGCGGTCATGCGAAATCAGCAGGTACGCGCCGGGATAATTGGTCAGATACGATTCCAGCCAATTGCGCGCTTCCAGATCCAGGTGGTTCGTGGGCTCATCCAGCAACAGCAGGCCGGGCTTTTCGAGCAGCAGCTTCGCCAGCGCCAGCCGCATCTGCCAGCCGCCCGAGAACTCCTCCGTGCGCCGCGCCCAGTCTTCTTTGCGGAACCCGAGGCCGTCGAGCACCGTGCCCGACCTGCGCCTCGATGGCATACCCGTCGCGATTGCGGAATTCGCTATCAATATGGTGCGCGCGATCCGCCGCGGCTGCGTATTCAGCACTCGCCGGGTCCAGTTCTCCCAAACTGTGATGCAGCTCCTCCAGCTCTTTTTCCATCTCGCGGAGCTGATCGAACACCGACATGGCCTCGGCGAACACCGTGCGCCCTGTAAGCGAGAGCCCATCCTGCGGCAGGTACCCGATGGTCATGCCCTTGCTCATGCTGATCGAACCGTAATCGAGCGTCTCCATCCCGCACAGGATCTTCAGCAGCGTGGATTTGCCGGTGCCATTGCCGCCCACGAGTCCCGTGCGCTCGCGCGGCGTGATCAGCCAGTCGCAGTCTTCAAAGAGGAGCTTGTGGCCGAAACGTTTCCCGGCCCCTTGGAGTTGGATCATTGAGGAGGTGTCACTACTATTTTAGCGGAGCCAGCTACTTCAATACCCGGAACAAGTTGCTATAGTCGTCGGTCCAGACATCCGCGGCGGGCTTAAGTGGCGGACCACCGGCGAGCGCCTTCAGGCGCGGGTTCTCACTCAATGTCCGGCTACTCGTGAGCAGCACCCAAGTCGCCGGGAGGCTCCGGCTCTCGTTGTCCCCCGGGCTCTCGACAACGATCGCTTGTTTGCCAAACTCAAGCCCCATGCGTTCCACTACCGAACCAATATCCAGATACTGATTGGAGACGTGTACCGCCAACAAGCCGTCCGCTTTCAGTTGGCGGAAATAAGTGCTGAACGCCTCGCGCGTCAGCAGGTGAATCGGTATCGAATCGCCGGAGAAGGCGTCTAGCGCCAGGACATCGAACTGCTGGTCCGGTTCGCGGTCGAGTACGAGACGTGCGTCACCCTCGATCACATCCACTTTGGCCTGCGAGTCGCGCAGAAAATCGAACTGGGTGTTGGCGACTTGAATGACGAGCGGGTTGATTTCGTAGAACCGGTAGTAATCTCCCGCCCTTCCATAAGTCGCCAATGTACCTGCTCCCAGGCCAATGACTCCGACCCGTTCGGCACTACGGCGCGAGTCTTCGATCGCCAGCGCAACTCCCGAGCCCGACCCGTAGTATGCCGTGGCCTCCCGCCGGAATTGCGGTAACAGGAATTGGACCCCGTGCACGATCGAGCCGTGATAGAGCAGCCGGAGCGACTGCTTCGGTCCCGGAATCGCCATGTCACTGACACGCAAGCTGCCATAGAAATTGCGCGCCAGCAGGCGAGTCCCGGAGGTGTAGGAAAAAACTCGCATGCAGATCAGGAAACCCGCGAACGCCACCAGCGCCAAATTCACAAGATGCCACGTCGAAGTCGATTCCCGCCGCACGTGCAGCAGCAGAAGCGCGCACAGTGCCATCCCGGCGGGTAATTCGAAGTACGCGTTAAAAACCAGCGGAGCGATCAATCCCACGAAGACTCCGCCGAGCGCGCCGCCCACCGCGATCATCAGGTAGAAGGATGTGAGAAAGCGCGGGTGCGGTTTGCGCCTCGCCAGCTCGCTGTGGCAGAACATGCAGCACAGAAAAAGTCCCGCGATGAAGATGGAGACGGTGACGATCAACCCGCCTGCGCGGCCCTTGAAAAGAACCAGTCCGAGTGCGGCCAAGGTGGGGGCGGCCAGCCACCTCCACAAATTCGTCTTCGCCAACCGCTCGCCGTTGAAGCAAAAAACAAACGTCAACAGATAAACGCCCAACGGCAACACCCACAGGAATGGAACGGGCGCAATGTTCTGTGTCAGGTAATTAGTAATCGCCAGCAGGAGTATGCACGCGCATGCGGCGAACAACATCCAGAGGAGCTTCAGATCCCGGCTTGGCTCCGGCGCCATTGCGTCAACATCGGCAGCGGGGGACGCGCTGGTTCCGTCCACGGATTGCCAGCCGCGAAGCGCTGCCAGCAGGTACAGCAGCATGAACAGCAGATATCCCCAGGACCAGAACCGGAATTGATGGCGCAATGAAAGGTACGGCTCGACAAGTACCGGGTAAGCCAGTAGCCCGAGTATGGAAGCGAGATTGGAAAGTGCGAATAGCCGGTAGGGTAGAGCCTTTTCGTGTCCCCTGGCATACCACGCCTGGATCAGAGGCGTGGTCGTCGCGAGTACGAAATATGGAATTCCGATGGACCTCCCAAGCGCCGCCAGGATTCCGATGATTGGATGGCCCGCTCCTGCCGGGCTCCAGATCGTTCCGGCATGCGGGCCCAGGCCCAAGCCCAGCATCAGTCCGCTGGCGGCCAATAGGCAAGTATGCAGCGTTACCTGGATTTTGAAAGCCAGCCGCCCGGCCAGCCAGTCGGAGTAGAGATAGCCGAGCAGCAGGAACGCCTGGAAGAACAGCATGCAGGTGGTCCAGACCGCGGCTGAACCGCCCACCGAGGGCAGCAGCCACTTGGCAACCATCGGCTGAATCTGAAACAGGAGGAAGGCGCTCAGGAAAACCGTCGACGCATAAAGCCACATTTGGTGGAGCGAGTCTAAGCTTAAACTGGCTTTCCTTCCACCACGCTGATGATGGATGTTGTCGGCGTGATGGATTTGAGTTCGAAGCCGGATGCCTTCAGGAGCGAGCGGAACTGGCCTGCGGTGCGCTCCTGGCCGCCGGGGAAAGTGAGCATGGTGATGTCCATATCTTTAGATAAGGACGGGGCGTTGCCGGCCGGAACCACGCAGTCGACGATCAGCAGCTTGCCACCGGCGGGAATTACTTTGCGGCAGTGGCCGAGGATCTGGATGCACTGCTCGTCGGTCCAATCGTGAATGATGTGCCGGAAAAGATAAGCGTCGGCGCCGCCAGGGATGGTTTCGAAAAAGCTACCTTCGATGACGTTGCAGCGGCCGCCGAGCCCCGCGGCCTGCAAGTTCTCCTTCGCCCTCCCCACGACGTGTCCCAGATCGAACAAGATCCCCGTGATGCTGGGATAGCGCGCCAGCACTGCCGAAATGAGCGAGCCATTCCCTCCGCCGATATCGGCGAGCACACGGGTGCCGGCGAAATCGTAGGCGTCCAACATGGCATCCGTCTCATAAAAATTCATGGACGCCATGCCGGCGTCGAAGACCGGACCCAGTTCAGGGTGCGCCGGAATGTATTCAAAAATCGGTGCGCCGAAAACCTTGCTGAAGCCGGGTTCTCCGGTTTGCAGGGAGTGATGCAGACCGTCCCAAGCCGCGGATACCGGGTAAAACAATCGCGCGGCCGCGCGGTAGGAGCCGGGGGCGTCACTGCGCAAGGCAGCCGAAAGGGGAGTGTGGTCGAAGCGGCGATTCTCCGTCTCCTGAAAAAGCCCGTGACTGGCCATGAAGCGGAGGATTCTATACAGCGACGGCTCATGCGTCTTGGTGGCGCTCGCGAGATATTCCACCGGCTGCGGCTGCCCGGCTTGGATGAGATCGGCAATACCGAGTTCGGCGATGGAACTGACCGCCCGGCTAAGGGCCGCGCCGGTCATGATGCGGGTCAACTGTTCGGTTTCTTGTTTGGACACGAAGTGCTAGTTAGCATAGCGTAAATCCCGTTTGCTATCGACTGCCGTCGATTACACTCACAGTAACAGTCGTGAGCCTATCCATCCGCCATCTGCTGGCCTTTTTCGTTCAATTCGGTTGGTTCGGAATTGTACTCCTTGCAATCGCGGACGATTCCTTTCTCTTTCTTCCCGTGGGCACCGATTTGCTCACGGTGATTCTGGTGGCCAGGCATCACGATCAGCTCCCGGTCTATGTGCTGGCGGCGGCGACGGGATCCACAATCGGCGTCTTCTTGCTGGACCTGGTGTGCCGGAAGGGTGGCGAGGAAGGTCTGAAGCGGCTGGTAAAACCCAAGCTGCTCGACTACTTGAAGCGGCAGATGGAGAAACATGCCGCGGTGGCGTTGATCATATCCTGTCTGGCGCCTCCGCCTTTTCCGTTTGGCGCTTCGATCGCGGCCGCGAGCGCGTTTCAGTATCCGAGGCTGCGTCTGTTGGTTCTGGTCTTCATAGCGCGTGCGGTTCGTTTTTCCCTGGTTGCGTGGTCGGCCGTCTATTTTGGACGCCGGATTCTGCGGATCGCGGATTCGGTTGAGTTCATGTGGTTCATGGGCGGTTTCATCGCGCTTTGCGTGATTGGAAGCACGATATCGATCATTCACTGGGTGCGCATCGGCCGTTCACGATAGCCATTAGGGCTTCGGGTGCTGAGCGAAGAAAGTCCACATCAGGCTGGTCGCCGGGACATCGTTGCGGCTGAAGCGCGTACCGGGCCAAATATGATGGCCGCCCTGGATTGCGTATGCCGCCACCGCGCTGCCCATCCGGCAACCCGAGTAAGTCTCGATGTGCACCTGGTCCGACGCCTCGTGCTGCGGAGTGGGCGAACAGCCGTCCTGCTTCACCCAAAATGCAGTCGTGCTCGAAACAGAAGTATCCGAGCGGCGCGAGCCCATCTGGAAGGGCGTAGAGCCACCTTCAAACGGCACCAGGCGATCCGCCGTGCCGTGAACTACGATCACCGAAACCGGATTCGAAGGATGGCAATCCAGATCCTGCGCGCCCTCAACCGGAGCGATGGCCGCGAATGTTCCCGCCATTTCGCAAGCGAGCCGGTAGGACATCATGCCGCCATTCGAGATGCCCGTGGCGAAGATGCGCTTCGGGTCCACCGCGTAATCCCGCTTGAGCTTGCCGATCAAGGCGCCGATGAAACCGGTGTCATCGACGCGATGCTCCATCGCGTAGCCGCAACAAGCGCCCGAGTTCCACGTAGGCAGCCGGCCCGTGCCCCTGGGATAGACCGCAAAAAATCTCACTTTATCGGCAGCCGCGCTCATCCCGGACATTCGTTCGATACTCTCCGGGCTTTGCGTCGCTCCGTGCAGAACGAGTACCAGCGGCAGCGGCGTCTTGCCATCGTAGGAAGGGGGAACGTGGAGAAAATATTGGCGAGTGAGACCGCCGGCGTCAATACTGCTGTACCGGCTGTCGGCCTCCGCCGCGCTCGCCCTGAACCGGTGGCAAGCTGTTCCTAGAAGCAGCGCCAGCACAAGCAGACCCAAAAACCCAGTGCGTTGAAGCGAGGCCTCCACAAGCCGATCATAGCGGAAAGGTGCGGAGTATTAAAACCGCGCCTAACAGCGCCGGGTTAGACTAATCATTGCTGCGAACTAGTGATCGTAACCATGCCAGTTGACGTCGAATATTTGCGCCGCCATTATGCATCGCTCTCCGACGAAGCGCTCCAGGAACTCGACCGAACGGAGCTTGTCGAGACAGCGCAGAAGTGTTACGACGAGGAACTGGCGCGCAGAAATCCGGTCGGGCTGACGAATCAGGTCGCGCAGGTCGCGAGCCTTGAGAGCCAAATACCCGGTGGCGATAGCAAACCCGAGTGGCTGGACGACGCCAGCGAAGTTTACTCGCGAATCGAGGAAGCCGGCGTGACCGTGCCCGAAATCGCGAATGCCCGTGAAGTCTTGGATGCTGCCGGAATTCCGTGCTACTTGGATCTTTCCGACCCGCCGGAAGAAGAGCCCGCAACCCGAAAACCGCCCCGGCTGTGGCGTCTAATGGTCCCCGGCGACCTCAACCAGCGCGCTACCAGCGTATTGGAACGTGATATTTTCAACGCGGACTTTGAAGCCGAATGGAAAACGCATCTGGAAATGCTCTCGGACGAGGAACTGCACGCGATGGATCCGAAAGTCGCTTTCTGCGGCCTGTTTGATCGAGTGGAGCGCGTCACCAGAGCGTTTGATGAAGAGATCGTCCGGCGGCAGTCAAAATCCAAAACGCCTTGGTTCCGTTAGACAGCCACAATTTTCCGGTGGCACGCACCAAACCTAGTCGCAGAAAAAGCTGAGCGCCTTCGCGATGTACGCCTTCATGTCGCCGCGTTTCACCACCGCATCCAGGAACCCGTGGTCCAGCAAAAACTCACTGCGCTGAAATCCCGCCGGCAGCTTCTGACGAATGGTCTGCTCGATGACCCTGGGCCCCGCGAAACCGATCAGCGCTCCCGGCTCGGCGATATTCAGATCGCCCAGCATGGCGAAACTCGCGGTCACGCCGCCGGTGGTCGGGTCGGTCAGCACGCTGATGAAGGGCAGGCGCTCTTCGTCCAAACGCATCAGCGCCGACGAAATCTTGGCCATCTGCATCAGGCTGATCGCGCCTTCCTGCATGCGCGCGCCGCCCGACGCCGAAACCACGATCAGCGGCGCCCGCCGCTCCATGGACCGCTCCACCGCCCGCGTGATCTTCTCGCCCACCACCGTGCCCATGCTGCCGCCGACGAACTTCAGCTCCATCGCGCAGATATTCACCGTGCCGGCCTTCGAGCGTGCCCCAGCCCGCCAGCAGCGCGTCCGACATCGACGTGGCCTTCTGCATCTCGGCTCAAGCGCACCGCGTAGGTTTTGGAATCGGAAAATTGCAGCGGATCGGTCGAGGTCAGGCTCGCGTCCACTTCTTCGTACGCGCCGCCGTCGAACAGCAGCGTCAGCCGCGTGCGCGCATCCACGCGGAAATGGTGATCGCACTGCGGGCACACCTGCCCGTTCTCCTCCAGAGTCTTTTTCCAGATGATCTGGCCGCAGCCCTCGCACTTGAGCCACAAGCCCTCGGTGCGGACGCGCTTTTCGCCTTCCCCTGACCCCTCTGCGCCCGACCGTTCCCGCGAAAACCACGCCATAGTGAGTTCTTCTAGCGTAACAGGCGCCCGCCTGCGGAGGCCAATTTGCGTTCACGTCGCCGCCGGAAGCGATTTCTTCCGCCGCTGCTTCCACTTCGGGCTTTCATTCGCGATCGCGGCCCGGCCCACCCGCCGCATCTTGATTCCATAAGAGCCGGCGCCTCCCACTGGGTAACCCGGCCGCGCTTGGCGGAAGTCTGCAGCTACCCCGCTAGACGCACAAATCAGTGTGGTGGTTGTGGCGAGCCATAACGTCATCCCTGGTTGGAAAGGGTTACAAACCAGCTAGGAGCGCTCCGAATTTAGAATTTGAAGGAAAGCATCACCACGAATCCCAAATATAGGCCGCGAATTCTCGCCGGTCCTTGAAGCCCATTTGTTCGTACAGCTGGATCGCGCCAGTATTTTTCGACGTCACAGTTAGTCCCACCGTACGGCATCCGTGCGCCGCCAGCGCCAGCATGGACCGCCGCAGCAGCGCATAGCCGACACCTTTGCCGCGTTGCGCCGGGCTCACGCAAATCTGCGTGATGTGTCCGGTTGTGTCGCTCACCAGACTTGTCAGCGACATGCCGCACAGCGCGCCCTTCGCGTCGCTAGCCGCGTACGATGCCGGAGCGAAGAACGTGCCGCATCCCGGATACTGCACGATGTTGTTCAAGAACCGCCGCGACACCGCTGGGCGAGCGGTACTGGTCATTGATGTCGCTATCGACGTGCCCGCGATAGGCCGCCGCCACCAGCCGCGCCGAATCGTCTTGCCGCGCTTCCGTCCAGGGCGTGATGCTGATGCCCTGCAGCGCTAGCGCGTCCGGGAGCGTCAGCGCGTTCGTGGTCGGACGCTTCCAGAAACCGACGGGGAAAGACTGGAACCAGGACGCAAACGGCACTCTGCGTTTCAGGGGCGAATCCAGCAGCAACAACTGCGCTTCCACGCGGTGCACTCCCGGCGACCGCCACAGCGCTTCAAGCGTGGCCTCGATAAGCGCATTCTCGCGTTCGACGGTGCGCTCGCGCTGGCACACGTAGAAATCGCCGATCAGCCCCTTCTTTTCTTCTCGAATGTAGTAGGCATAGCCAATGATGCGCTGGCCTTCGAGCAGTGCGAAGCCGTTCAGCGCCTGCATTTCCACGAAGCGCCGGACCAATTCAGCAGACGGTTCGAAGTCCCAATCCAGCGCCGCGCGCCACGTCAGCGTCTCTTCATCCAGCAGGGGGTTCATATCCGCCGCCGAGATGTTTCGGAGATCGACGATCAGATGGTCGGGCGATTCCAGCCACGCAGCCATAGCCGCCTACATTATGGCAGGAACCGAAAGACACTATAGCCAGATCCGTTCAGTTCCCGCCAGCCCGCCAGCGCTTGGAGCGGCTTCTCTTTCGCGATCAGTGCCTTTACCCCCAGGGACTTCAATTGCGCGGTCACGCTGTCGAATTCACGCGGATCGAGTCGCCGGAACTCCTCTTCATTCGGGATTTGGGCGACGATCTTGAGACCGGTGACCTGCGCGTAGTAAGCCTCGAATCCGTCACCCACGAGTGCTATGCGATCGCCTCTCAGGAGACCCATCGCCTGCAATTCCGCGGCTACCCGGTAGTGAGCGGGCCGCGCGCCATCCGAAGATTCCAGGAACTTCGACCGGGCGATTGTGCCCGCCACCAGCAGGCTCGGAATCAACATGGTTGCGATCACCGCGAACAAAATAACTTTGCGCGGAGTTTCCGCCACCCGAGCCAGCAGAATTCCGTAAGCCGCCAGCCAGAACACTACGAAAAAGGGAGCTACGAATCGAGGCTCGGCGTGCACCACCCAGTAAAGCGAGATCACCGACAAGGGCCATACTAACTGCCATGCCCAGCGACGCTCGGACTTAGGGAACTTGCGGTCGCGGAGCGCCAGCACGCCGAGCAGCAAAACTCCGGCTAACAGACCATTCATGAAGCGCAGCAGTTCTCCATAAATCTGAGCATTCTCCCGGAGCATCGCGAATTGTTGTTGCCAATCGAACTTGGCCTTCACGCCGGCGTACCAATAGCTGGGATCGTACCAGAGCGGAAACGTGCCGCTCACCGGCGCGGCGAATGCCAGCATCTGCGGCCGGTCCATGAGCTTCCGTGGCGCATGTTCAGGGGTGCCGTGTTCCCCCGCCTCGACCCAGCCCGCATGACGATGAAACCCGTTAACGTACCAAACATAATTCAAGCGTCCCGTTTCGCCTATGGTCGGCTTGCCGGAGCGGCAACTCAGAGCGCCTGCCAGTGGCGCCGCTGCGATCAGGAACGTCAGGGCCGCGAGCGCGATGTATTGACGCTTCACCAAGCGAGTGGGAGGCATGATCCAGAACGCGCCGAGCCCCAACAAGGCGATGGGAAACATCGCGGCCTTGAAGTAATAACCCAGGCCCAGGATCGCGCCAAGCGCGGCGTAATTTCCCAGGTGGCCGCGCGACATCGACGCGCGGCAGAGAATTCCCGCGGCTAGGAAAACGACGCCGGCGACGCATAAATCCGGAGTCACCGCCGCCACGCCGATCAATTCGATGGAGTGCCACAGAAACACGCTGAAACCGAATGGAACCAGCCAGGAGCCGGCGCCCTCCGCATCGCCCTTTGCACTCCACGAGGCGATCCACTGTTTCAGGAAGAATGCGAAACTCAGCATCGCCAGACCGAAGATGCAGAAGTTAGCGAGATGGACCACGGGATATGTGGATTCCGGCGGCGGCCGGAAAATCATGAAGAAGATAGTGAGCACTGCGGGATAACCCGGGCTCCAATAGCCGTTGAGGAGTTGCGCCGGTCCGCCGTGCAGCGCGTTGGAAGCGAGATCCACATAGCTCATGCCATCCGGATTCATGGTGTAGCGGTCCGCAAAGCTGTTAAAGGCCGCCCACAGCAGGCCGAATATGAACCACGTCTTCGAGGAAACGAAGATCCGCCCGGCGGCTCGGCCCAGGTTTTTCAGGGATTCGCCGCGTTCGGTGATTGCCGGAATTTCAAGGGTGTTCACGGATGCTCTAATCGCGACGGAACTCAATCACCACAAAGTCATTCACGGGACGCGCCACCGCGTGGAATCCGATCCGTTGCATGTAATTCGACATCCACGTCACCAGTTCCGAGTCCGTCGCTGCCAGCAGAAAGCAGCGCTCGCCGCTACTATAATTTCCGAGATGGCGGTCGCGAATATAGTTCGCGACCTGATCGCTAAATTGATACGGCAGCGGGATTGTGCGGTTCCGAAGGGGATACGCCGTCAAGGCTGCGAACAAGCGGCTCTCGGCGGGATCGGACTCGGTCCAGCGCAGAGCGCCCGATTCCACGATGCCGCTGGCCACGAACAGCGGCGGACTCTGTCCCTCCGACTGCGACGCGATGAGACTCAACGGCTCGCGCCAACTGGAGGCCGACTCCCGGAACGCCAGCAGCAAACTGCCGGGATGGAGCACTGTCCCCGCGAAAATCGCCAGCAAGATGAGGAATCGCCATTCGAATCTTTCGAATCCGGATAAGATCCAAACGATGAAAAGCACCGCCGCCGGCAAAGTGAAGAGCAAATAGCGGGACGCAAATACGGTCTGCCCCGTCAGGCGCGACACCAGAAAAAAGATCACGGGAGCCAAGGCCGCCCAAGTTGCGAGCAGCAACACAAACTCCGGCTGCAGCGGCGCGGGCCTCCAGCGAAATTTTTCCGCCGAGACCAACAGCAAAAGTACGCCGAGCCCGGTTGTCAGCAGGAGGGCCGGAGGAAAGCAGCTCTGTAATAGCTGCGCGAACGTCGGCGGAATCGCGCGGGCAAAACTATCGGCGTGATGTGCGGTGGAACGCAGGACTCCGATCAGCGGCAACATGCTTGCCGGGAGCAGAATCGCCGCCGCGAGCGGCAGGCCGATTCCGACCTTTCTTCCCAATACCCGGCACCCAACGAGATAGATCGCCTGGATGACAAAGACGAATCCGAATAAATAGTGGAAGTGCAGCGTCAGCAGCGATGCCATCAGATACTTCGCCGCCGTTTTCCAGTCCGCCGATTGCCGCCATTGAAGTAAATACCGGAAGGACGCGATGGACGCCGCCAGCGCCAACGCGTAGGGCCGCGCCGACGTTCCGAAGTTCACCAGGTCCGGCGCGCAGATCAGCGGAATGATGGCGAGCCATCCGGCGCTTCGATTAATCGTCAGCTCCGCGAGGCGCTTCATTTGCCAGGCCGCGACGACGCTCGCAAGTACCGAAGGCGCGCGCAGCAGTGGTTCTTTCCAAGGGCCCCACGTCACGAAGAATGATTCGAGAATGCTATAGGGAATCGATTGTCCGGGCCAAGACGCCGTGCGGCTGATCGCTGCGTGCCAACCCTTGCAGACCATCCAGAAGGTTCCGGCTTCGTCAGTCCAGAAGCCCCAACGCAGCCGCGGCAGCCAAGCCAGCAAGAACGCGGCGGCGCACAGGATCAGAATGCGCAACGGCAGATTGATTGCGGGCGTCGCTGCGGACTCCACCCCGCCGGACTCCAGGCCTTTAATCTCCAAGCCATGAGCTGGCTCGGCGAGAACGCCGGTGGTTGCAGTTTCCATCACGCTTCCCGTTGCGGCGCCCGCGCGCCTTGCAGAGCCACCTGGCGCGCGACTTCAGTCAATTTCTCTTCCATGGCGCGATTTTTTTTATACAGCTTGAGAAACACAGTCACGCTTGCCAGGCAAAACAGATAGAGGAGCAGATCCGTGCCGCGTCCAACGCCCACGCTGTGCGCGATTCGCGTCGTCAAATCCGGATTGATGACGCAGACTACTCCGGCTCCCACTAGACTCAGCAGCGCCAGCCGCGAGACCAGCCGCGAAGACAGCGCCGTGAGATAAATTCCCGCGATCAGCAGGAGCAGCGCGATCAGGATGGCCTGAATGGGCAGCATTTAGAGAACTTTCCGCAGCAGCACATCGATCAGAATGTTCACGCTGTTCGACGCCGGCTGGCCTTTCGCTTGGGAATAATCGGTATAGCGAATCGCAACTGGCACTTCCCGCAGCCGCAATCCCGCGCGGCGGACTTCGTCTAAAAATTCCGTGGCGTGCGCGAATCCATTTTCGTGAAGCCGGATCTTTTGGGCGGCGGCGCGCGACAGAGCGCGGAACCCGTTATGCGCATCGGACAGCCAAAGGTTGGTGAGAATGCCGGAAATAATCACCGCTCCGCGCAGCAGGATTCTGCGGCTGCGTGGAATCAATTTGACGCTTTCCGGATCTAAAAATCGCGAACCTGCAGTGAGGTCGCATTCTTCCCGGCGGATAGGTTCGAGCAGACTTGAAATTCCTTCGGCCGGATGTTGTCCGTCGGCATCGAAGTGGACGATGTATTCGGCGCCCTGCGCCAGTGCATAATCCATGCCCGTTTGCAGCGCTGCGCCTTGGCCCAGATTCACGGGGTGCCGCAGATAGTGCACCGGCATGTCTTTGAGAATCGCGGCGGTACCGTCAGAGGACCCGTCATCGACCACCACGATGGAATAACCGTAGGGCTGCAAATCGCGTATCGTAGACGCCAGCACGCGGCCTTCGTTATACGCGGGGATGACCAGGAAGACCCGCGACTGGACGCACTCCGGCGACGGTTGCCGCATGCATGATTTATCGGACGGAGCGAGGGAAATCTTTACCCGGAACCTACTGGGCCTTAGGCATTTAGGTGTGTTTTTGGGGGCTTACTTCAAGCGCTGGAGCCAAGCCCCCGGCCAATAGGTAACGTTTTCAGTGAGTACGCCCTGATGCGAGAGCCACGCCGGCGGCTGCTGGCGGAATTCGGGATGGCGCGCCGCAAAATCGTTCGCGGCTTCAAAAGGGTTGTCGGTCTTCCATTCCGGCAGCGCGCGCGGCACGTCTGCAATGTCTTTCATGATGCCATCGGTAGCAACGATATACGATCCCTTCGTGACCAGTGGCGCGTAGCTCTCCAGTTCGCGCGCGACGTGATCACGCGAGTGGCCGGAGTCGAGAAGCACCAGCACCGGACTTGCGGATCCGACCAGCTCTGCGACTTGCGCAACGATCTGCGGATCGGCGGAATCGCCTTCGAGCAGCGAGATCCGCGGCGCCAGTGGATGGCTGCTTATCCCGTCGCGCGTGTGCTGCGGAATCTCGCGGTCGACGCCGATCACTTTGCCTTCGCCCATCGCGGCAAGCAGCGACGCGTGGAACAGCAGGGAGCCTCCGTGGTACACGCCGGTCTCCACAATCACCGCGGGGCGCAATGCGTAAATCACTTCCTGCAGCCGCAGCAAGTCTTCCGGAAGCTGCAAAACCGGCAGGCCGAACCAGGTGAAATTGTGATAATACTGCAGGCTCCAGCCGACGCGTACCCAGGCCAGGGAAAGCGCTTCGAAGGCCTCTTTGGTATACAGGCCGACAGTGTTTTCCGCCGCGCCGTCCGCTTGCGTTAGGGTTTGCGCCGCAGTGTCGATCACAATCTTCATTCCCTCAAGTATAGGCATGCCCTCCAGCGGCGGTCTGTGCACGGCACTTGCGTCCAGCACCCCTGATTGCCAAATACTAAATAGGGTATGGATGTTGCTAAAGTTTTATCGGATCTACGGGCATATAAAGCGCAGCTCGACGAAGCCATCGCGATTTTCGACCGCTTGGCTCACCAGCGAGGAAAGCGCGGACGCCCTATCGGAACGCCGTCCAAACGCCGTCCGGTGAGTCCGGAAGCGCGCGAACGCATGGCCGCCGCGCAAAGTAAACGCTGGGCTGCGGCGCGCAGAGCAAGCGCAAGACAGAAGGCCTGAGCCACCGACGGAATTCGCGCGCCACCGCGGAGTGCCGTCCATTTAACCGCGCCTGTGAGCCGCGAGATCCGGATCGCTTGTTATCATGCCTGCATGAAGCCAGCGCTTTTCTTTTCGATTGTCTCGGTGGCGGCGGCAATGCATGCCCCGTTTGTTGCAGCCCAGAGCCACCCCAGCCGGGTCCGCCGACATTTCGGGCGAGCGCATCCGCGCTCACGTGAAATTTCTGGCGGACGATTTACTGGAAGGCCGCGGCGTCGGCACGCGCGGCGGCGATCTCGCCAGCGAATACATTGCCACCGAGTTTGCGCTCGACGGATTGAAGCCCGCTGGCGATAACGGCACCTACTTCCAGAACTTCACGCTGGTCGGCGCCGATCCCCAGGCCACTACGTCGCTGAGCGCGACCGCCGGCGGCGTCACCCTCCCCTTCGGCTGGCTGGACGACTTCGTGGGAGTCACGCTCCAACAAAAACCGACCGTCGATATTAACGCCGACGCGGTCTTCGTGGGCCACGGCATTGTCGCGCCGGAATATCAGTGGGACGATTACCAAGGCATCGACGTGCGCGGCAAAGTAGTGGTGCTCTTCACCGGCGAGCCGCCGTCGCGCGATCCGAAATTTTTCAACGGCGAGGCGCTCACCTACTATGGGCGCTGGACCTACAAGTTCGAAGAAGCCGCGCGCCACGGCGCGATCGGCGCCATCATCATTCACACCACGCCGACGGCCAGCTACGGATGGAATGTGGTGCGATCCTCCTGGTCGAAAGAAGAACTGGAAATGAAGCTCACGCCGGGAGCTACCGCGATCGGATTCGCTGGCTGGGTGACGAAGGACGCCGGCGAGCGCATCGCGGCCACACTAAACACTACCGCCGACCAGTGGCTCGCGCTGGCGGATGCGCGCGGCTTCCGGGCGAAGGCGCTGCCACTGCGCTTCCGCATTCACGCCGCCGCGAAGATTCGCGAGATGCGGACGCGCAATGTCGTCGGCAAAGTAGAAGGCAGCGATCCCCAGCTTAAAAACGAGGCCGTGATGTTCAGCGCACACTGGGATCATCTTGGCGTAGGCGAAGCGATACGTGGCGATGCAATTTATAACGGAGCGCAGGACAATGCCACCGGCTGCGGTGTGTTGCTCGAACTGGCGCGCGCATGGGCCGCGCTGCCGCAGAAACCGCGGCGCTCGGCGGTGTTTATTTCAGTGTCCGCGGAAGAAGCCGGGCTGCTGGGCTCGCAATATTATGGCGAGCATCCGGTGATTCCCGCCGGCAAAACCGCGCTGGCGCTCAACTATGATTCGCTTGCCGCCGCTCGGCCGGACCAGCGATGTACAAGTTCACGGCGCTGAACGGACGACAATTTATCCCCTCGTCGAGCAGGTGGCGCAGCGCTTTCATCTCACCATCTCTCCCGATCCACGCCCGCTCGCCGGGACGTATTACCGCTCCGATCATTTTTCGTTTGCACGCGTCGGCATCCCCGCTTTTTCGATCGATTCCGGACATGAATTAATCGGCCAGCCGCCCGGCACCGCCAACCGGCTTGACGACGAATACAACGAAGCCCATTACCACCAGCCGTCCGATGAGTACCACGACAATTGGGATTTCTCCGGCATGGAGCTTTACGCCCGCCTCGGATTCGCGATCAACCGCGAAGCCGCCAACTTGCCCAAGCTTCCGACATGGCACGCCGGGGACGAATTTCTAGCCGCACGGGTCGCCAGCGGGGTGAAATAATGTTTCGTTTGAGAAATTGATGCTACAGATCTCACTTAGGTTTGGCGTCGTCTTTTGTCAGCGATACGAATTCTAGAATAGACTTGCGCTGATAACCCATTTTAGGATATTATTGAGGTTCGGAGAGGTGGAATTTTGGCACGTCAGTCTGCAATGAAGTGGGATGATCGGGCATTCGATGTTAAGCCCTATCTGAAGCCGGGGTCAGAGATCACTCCGGTCTACGCCTCTTCGCTTGGCGCACTTTTTTCTGCCGACTGCATGGCGGTTCTGCCAAAAATCAAGGATCAAGTGGTCGACACGGTTTTTGCCGACCCACCGTTCAATTTAGGTAAGGAGTACGGCGAGAGTTGCGATGACCTCAGGCCCGAAGAAGAATATCTGAGGTGGTGTAAAGCATGGGTTGCTGAATGCGTGCGCACCATCAAGCCTGGTGGCGCCTTCTTCCTCTACAACCTGCCGAAATGGAACATCCCCCTTGGCGCTTACCTTTCGGAACTCGGCATGGATTTTCGGCATTGGATTGCAGTTGAGATCTCGGCATGTCTCCCGATTCCCGGACGCCTCCATCCAAGCCACTACAGTCTTCTCTACTACACGAAGGGGAAGCCGAAGACTTTCCGTCGGGTGCGCACGCCAATTCAGTCCTGCCGCCATTGTGGCGGTGACGTCAAGGATTACGGCGGTCATCGCGGTGCGATGAATCCGAACGGAGTCACGCTAAAAGATGTCTGGACCGACATACCCCCTGTCCGGCATTGGAAGTTTAAGTCCAAGGAGCGACGGGCGAATGCGCTTTCCACGAAAATTCTAGATCGCGTCGTAGAAATGTCCACGAATCCCGGCGATCTTGTAATTGATCCTTTCGGGGGCAGCGGGACTACCTTCGCTGTTTGCGAGAAAAAATCGCGCCAGTGGATTGGAACCGAGATCGATTTTGCTCAGGAGATAGCGGACCGCCTGGAAGGCGGCGAGATTCGTTCCCACAAAAACGACGATTTCGTAGAAGCTTAGCCCTTTGCTCGGCCGTCACTTCCTTTGGGGATTCTCGGAACGTCGCGGCTTTCGGCGTCCTGTTCAATTACAACTATTTCAAGAATGCCACGGCGGCACGGTACGGACTTCCACAGCCGCAGATACGGTTCAATCTCACTGTAATTCCCGATGCGGTCAGTGAGATAGACGTAGAGTTTTCGCGACGGCACGAACAAGGTGCCGGCTGCGATAACGCCAGTTGAGACCAGCATTGTGAGCTTGTTCATCGAGCGGTGGCTCGACGAAATATTGCCTGTCTCCCACTCCGCCACAATCGGTCCAGCAGGGACCAGTGAGGACTGCATCGAAGTCGCCGATCCGCTGGTCAAGATGATTCTTCGCCGGGCCCTCGATGGTCCATTCGAGCTTCTGGAGTTGCTTGATGAATTCCGCTCTAATCGGCACCACTCCGTTACCCTCACCGCGCTTTTTGCCGCTCTCCGGATAGATCGTAAACTTCTTGCTGCCCGGCGGCCAAGTGCAACGTTTCACGGCTGCATGCAGGGATTTCCTCGTCTGGGCCCAATGCGCGGACGCGGCATATGCGCCACAACTGAAGATGGTCTCCACATGAACTATCTTCATGAGATCTCCCGAAATAGCTTTTCGAGGAACCGGAGCGGACTGACGCTGAGCGCCCGCGCAACTTCCCCAAATTCGACAACATCCAACCGGCGTTCGCCACGTTCGTACTTTGAGACAAATGATTGTGGGCGTTTCAGCCGTAAGGACAGCTCAGCTTGCGTGAGGTTTGCCTTCCTGCGCTCCTCAATGAGAAGTTGCTGGAATCTTACATACGCCTGATCTCTAACCGTTTTCATCCGGAAGACGTTTAGTATAGAACCTCTTCTGGGATAATCCCAAAGCGGGTTTAGGAAAAGCGGAAGGCATTGGGTGGCTTCCCCACCTGGCATGCCGGCGACGAATTCCTAGCCGCACGGGTCGCCAGCGGGGTACGAGAAAAATAGGCGAACAAACGGCGTAACTTCAACCACTGCAACAAAAATGCTTGCTAACTTCTAGAAACTTGGTTTACACTGAGTGGACTGAAGTGGACCGTAGTGGTGTCAAGTGGCTGAACAAGTGGTTGGAAATGGCGTCGCGGGGGTGGTTCCAGTGGAGCCGCCGCACTCGATTGTCCCGGCGCGGGTCGACGAAAAAGGCCGGCTGAAACTGCCGTCCGAATTCCTCGAATACCTGAAAAAACTGGGTGTCGACAAAGTTTTCATCACCACGCTGGATCGCCAGCTAGCTAGAATTTACCCGATTTCGGTGTGGAAAGCCAACGAAAATTTATTCGCCGATGCCGGCGACCTGGCTGAGACCGCCGCGGACGTGGCGTACATCGCCAAAGCTTATGGCGGCGATTCGGATATCGACGCGCAGGGCCGCGTGCTTATGCCGGCGTCGCTGCGGCGCGTGATCGAGCTCGAATCGCAGCAGGTATTTTTGGATTGCTATAACGGCCGCATCAATGTGGCCACGAAGGGCGTCCACGACGAGCGCCTCAACCGCGCCAACGCGAATTTGCCCGAGAAGGTGAAGACGCTCGAGAAGAAGGGATTGAAGTAGCGGCCATGTATGCATGTTCCGGTCATGTTGCGCGAGTGCCTGGAGTATCTGGCGATCCGGCCGGACGGGATTTTCCTGGACGCCACTTGCGGACTCGGCGGGCATACGGGAGCCATCGCAAGGCAATTAACGACGGGGTTGGTTTTGGCGTGCGACCGCGATGCGGAGAGTCTGGCGCTCGCGCGAGTGAATACCGCGGACTGCGCTTCGCACATTCACTTTCACAACGTTTCTTTTTCTTTGGTGGGGCAGGCGCTGGCGGCCGAGGGGATCACGCAAGTGGACGGCCTGCTGGCGGACCTGGGCGTATCGAGATATCAGTTGACGGAGGGAGAAAGGGGCTTCTCCCTGATGGCCGATGGTCCGCTGGACATGCGCATGGATCGCAGCCAGGGGCAGACCGCGGCCGACATCGTCAACTACGAAGCGGAAAAGCAGCTCGCCGACTTGATATTTCAGTTAGGCGAGGAAAGGAGGAGCCGGAGAATAGCCAGAGCAATCGTGCGGGCACGGCCGATAAAAACGACCGGTCAGTTGGCCAAGCTGATCGAGAGTGCCGTGCCCCGTACGGGCAAATTGCATCCCGCCACGCAGACTTTCATGGCGCTGCGCATCGCGGTGAATCAGGAGAACGAGGAACTGGACGCGCTGCTGGCGGCTATCCCGAAGCTGGTGAAGCCGGGCGGCCGGGTGGTGCTGCTCACGTTCATGTCGCTCGAGGACCGCAAGGTCAAACAGAGTTTTCAGGCGCTGGCCAGGGAAGGGCGAGTGAACATTCTCACGCGCCACGTGGTGCGGCCCAGCGAAGAAGAAGTCCGGGACAATCCGCCGTCGCGCTCGGCGAAATTACGCGCGGTGGAAATTATTTAACGGAGCGCACAGCGACGCGTTGTGCGCGGTTACAACACGGGAATAAACGGGCAGCGTTCAGCCACAGGCACTCTCCTCCCCCAGTGCCTGGGGCTGAGGGTTGGCCCGCACGCGGGAGAGGAATCGGGAACATGGCAACTCTAGCAACTGTCTATAGCAGAATCTTCACCAAGGAAACGGCGCGTTCCGCGGCCGGATCGCATCGCGCCGCGCGAGCGGTGCCGGTGCGGGCCTTCGCCAATGAAGACATCTATTTCTTCGTGAAGCGCATCGATAACAGCCGCGTGGTGCGGCAGACCGATCCGCAGGCGGGTGGAGTGTGCTGGAAAATGATCGGCTCGGTGGGCGCGGCCGCGCTGCTGCTGATCGGCGTGCTGTTGCCGAGCGCCTACGGATTGCTGGCGGGATACCAAATCCAATCCCTGCGCAGCGAAGCCCAACGGCTGGCGGGCGAGCAGGCGTCACTGGAATTGCAGGAAGCGAAGCTGGTATCGCCGGCGCGCATGGAACAGTTGGCGCGACAGCAGCAGTTCATCGATCCGGAGCCGGAGAAGGTGGTCTATCTGGATTCGAAGGATGGCTCGTCGCTGGCGTTGAATCAGAAGCGGTAGTCGCACGCTCAAGGGGAAGTCATGCCGGAAACTTTATCTACCCGGCGGCTGCGGTGGCTGCTGCGGTTGTTGTTGGTATGGGCGGGCGCCGTTTTCTGCAAGCTGATCTGGCTGCAGGTGATCCACCACGGCGAACTGGTGAAGCTCGCCGAACAGCAGCAACAGAAAACGGTGGAGATTGAAGCCGCGCGCGGCACCATCTTCGACCGCACCGGCCAGCCGCTGGCGAAAACGCTGCCGGCCGAATCCATCTGCATCAACCCTCTGAAGATTCCGGATGCGGGGGTGGCCGCGGATCTGCTCTCGCGCATCTTAGATCTGAAGCGGGGCCCGCTCTTCAATCGCATTTCTCTGGCCAAGGTCCGCAACACCGGGTTTCTATGGGTGAAACGCAAAGTCTCCGCCGAAGAGGCCGAGCGCGTGCGCAGCTTGCATCTCGACTGGGTGGAATTCCGCCCGGAGATGCGGCGTTTCTATCCGCACGGCGAGCTCGCTTCGCATGTGCTGGGATCGACCGGCATTGTGGATCCCGACGATGTGATCGAGCACGGCAACGGCGGCATCGAGATGAGCTTCGACGATGAGCTTTCGGGGCGTCCGGGCCTGGCCAAGGTTTATAACGATGTCCGGCAGAACGCTTATGATTCCGTCGTTTCGCGGCCGCCGGAACCAGGCACCAACCTTACACTCACGCTGGAGCCGAATCTGCAGTACGAAGCCGAGAAAGCGCTGGCTGCGGCAGCCGTCAAGACCAACGCTAAGAGCGGCTCGATCGTGGTGCTCAACCCATATACCGGCGACATCCTCGCAATGGCGAACTATCCGTCTTACGACCCCAACGGCATGCAGAGTGGCGTGAAGGAAACGCCGGGGTCGCGCAGTAATCTGGCGGTGGCGACTCCGTTCGAGCCCGGCAGCGTATTCAAGGTGGTGACGCTCGCGGCGGCGCTCGAGACGACCAATCTGACGCCGGATTCGATCATTAACTGCGGCAACGGCAGCATCAAGCTATTCGGCCGCGTGATTCACGATCACGAACGCTACGCGTCGCTCAGCATGGCAGATGTGCTGGCTCATTCGAGCAACATCGGCGCGATTAATATCGGCTTGAAAGTGGGCGAGAAGAACCTTTACAGCTACGTTCGTAAATTTGGCTTCGGGCAAAAGAGCGGCATCGAACTGCCGGGGGAATCGGCGGGCATGCTGCGTCGCTTGAGCCAGTGGGAGGCGACGTCGATTGGCTCGGTCGCCATGGGGCACGAAGTGGGCGCCACGTCCGTACAACTGGCGCTGGCCGGCGCGATCATCGCCAATGGCGGTATGCGCGTGAAGCCCCGCCTGATTCTAGCGCGGCAGAGACCCGGCGGAGTGGAAGAGCGCACCGTTCCCGAAAAACCGGAGCGTGTCATTCGTCCCGAGACTGCCATCAAGATGCGCCAGATGATGGAGGGTGTAGTGCTGCACGGCACCGGCAAGCAGGCCATCCTGCGCGGTTATACGTCGGGCGGCAAGACCGGCTCGGCGCAGATTTACGATTTCAAAGCGAAAGCGTATACCCATCACTACAACGCAAGTTTTCTAGGTTTCGCGCCGGTATCCAATCCGCAGATTGTGATTGCAGTGACGCTGGTGGGAACGTCGGGAGGCGCCGCTGGGTATGGCGGTCCAGTCGCCGCACCGGTGTTTCGCGCGGTCGCAACTTCGGCGCTGCGAATGCTGGACGTTCCCAAAGATTTGCCGGATACCAGCCAGCACCTGACCAAGAACGACAAGCGGGATGATAGCGATTTGGCCATTGCCGGGCTGGGCGCCGCGCCGCTGGAACTCGCGGCCGTGCCGACCAACGATTTTGCGCACGCTCCTTTTGGGCTGCGCTCACCGTCTGTATCCTCCGTCACTAAGCCGCCGGCTGCGGGCGCCTCCTCTGCTTCCACAGTGGATGCACCTCCGGGGATTTCCCTTGGGACGTCCCCGGACCGGCGGCCTTTTTTAAGCGCGCAAAAAGGGATTGGGCCGAAGGTGCCGGATCTGCGCGGTCTGACCCTGCGCGCGGTGTTGGAGGAATCGGCGGCCACGGGGTTACCGATAGATGTGCAGGGGGACGGCATGGCGCGGGCGCAGGATCCGGCGCCTGGGTCCATACTCGCACCCGGCAGCCGCGTGCACGTTCAACTTACGCGGTGACGGATTGATCAAGGAGTGAGACGCTGCCATGGCCCCCACGCGAATGACTTTGGCAGGGGTCTTGGAGGGCGTGCGGCTGCGCGGAGTGCTGGACCGGCAGTGGGCGGAATTGATAGTCGCGGGCTTGGAATACGATTCGCGGAGAGTGGAAAAGGGCACCTTGTTTTTTGCGTTTGCAGGAGCGCGCGTCGACGGACGCAAGTTCGCACAGGATGCGGAGGCCAGAGGTGCGTGCGCGATTGTGAGCGAGCTGCCGCGGGGCGAAGGCTTCGCTAGTTCGACCGACATTCCATGGATCGAAGTGGAGCACGGCCGTAAGGCTCTGGCCGTTGCCGCTCGAAATTTCTATGCGGAGCCGGATGAGCGGGTCTCCTTCACCGGCATCACCGGCACCAACGGCAAGACCACGACCGCTTATCTGACCGATGCGATCTTGCAGCGAGGTGGTGCGCCGACTGCAATGATCGGGACCATCGAATACCGCATCGGCGGCGAGATCCGCAAGGCGCCGAATACCACTCCCGAATCGCTGGACGTCATCCGGCTGGCGGCCGAGTTGGAGCAGCGCGGCGGACGCTACCTCACCATGGAAGTTTCCTCGCACGGCTTGGCGCTGGCGCGGGTTTACGGCATTCACTTCCACACGGCGGTGTTTACCAATCTCACGCGCGACCATCTGGATTTCCATGAAACGATGGAAGAGTACGCCGCGGCTAAGCGGCTACTGTTCTCGCCGGACGAAGGGCCTGCGCCGCAGTGGGCGATCTTGAACGCCGACGATCCCGCCAGCGAGAGCATGCGGCCGCCTGGCGAGGCCCGCGTGATCCGCTATGGGATGGCAAAAACCGCTGACCTGCGCGCAGAGAACATACACTCGGGCTTCGACGGGTTGCACTTCGACGCCGTCCATCAGGGTCAACGTCAAGCGATCGAATCCGCGCTTGCCGGACGTATCAACGTTTCGAACATCCTCGCCGCGGTGGGCGTCGGGCTCAGCTACGGCATGGACCTGGCTGCCATCGCCGAGGGAATCCGGATGTGTCCGCCGGTTCCGGGGCGCTTCGAGCGGGTCGATGGCGGGCAGCCTTTCTTGGTCGTCGTCGATTACGCGCACACCGACGACGCGCTACGCAATGTGATCCAGGTGGGCCGCGAGTTGGCAGGCCACGGCCGCGTCATCACGCTGTTCGGATGCGGCGGCGACCGCGACCGTACCAAGCGTCCCTTGATGGGCATGGCTGCGGCTGAGGTCAGCGATTTCGTGGTGCTGACGTCGGATAATCCGCGCTCCGAAGATCCGCTCGACATCATGAACGACGCGCTGGTGGGCCTGGGGCGCTTCGACACGCCGCATGTGGCGCAGCCGGATCGCGCCAAGGCCATCGCCATTGCGCTCGGCAGAAGCGCAAGGCCGGCGATGTGGTGCTGCTGGCGGGCAAAGGTCACGAAACTTACCAGATTTTGAAAGACCGGACCATCGATTTTGACGATCGCGAAACGGCGCGGCAGGTATTGCGATCTCTAGGTTTTAAGAAGCATGGGGTATGAGCACCGGAGATGAAGTTTTCCCTGCGAGCGGTGGCGGACGCGCTGGGCGTCAGTCTGCCGGCCAACCCGGATGCGATGGTCACGGGCTGGTCGGTCGATTCGCGCACGTTGCAGCCCGGGCGATTTGTTTTTTGCGCTGCGGGGGCCGGTCAATGACGGGCACGCTCACATCGCCGAGGTTTTCGAAAAGGGCGCGGTGGCCGCGGTGGTCGAGGCGAGGACGGCGGCGGCCCGCTGCTGCGCGTCGAGGACTCGCTTGCGTGCGTTGCAGCAGCTGGCGGCATGGGCGCGGCGGAATGGCGAGGGGACGTGGTGGCGGTGACCGGCAGCGCCGGCAAGACGACCACGAAGGATGTGATCGCGGAGATGCTGGCGACGGAAATGGCGACGGCGAAGAACGAGGGCAACCTCAACAACCACGTCGGGCTGCCGCTGTCCCTGCTGCGCCTGGACGAGACGGCGCGCGTCGCCGTGCTCGAAATGGGAATGAATCACGCGGGCGAAATTCGCGATCTGGCGGCGATCGCGCGTCCCGATGTGGGCGTCGTGACCAACGTCGGGCTACGCGCACATCGAGAATTTCGATTCGATCGAAGGCATCGCGGCGGCCAAGCGCGAACTGATCGAAGCGCTGCGGCGAGCGCGGCACCGCGGTGCTGAACGCCGACGATCCGCGCGTGGCGGCGTTTGCGCGGCGCACATCCCGGCCGCACGATTCTCTATGGCCAGTCGCCGGACGCGCAGGTGCGCGCCGAAGATGTCGAGTACACGCGCGCTGACGGAACTCCGGCGTGCGCTTCCGCGTCGGCGCGACGCGTTTTGAAAGCGCGCTGACCGGCCGCCACAGCGTCTCGAACATGCTGGCCGGGATCGCCGTGGCGCGGCGTCTACGGAATCGCCGCCAGACCGGCTCACGAAGCGGTTCGACAACTTGACGCCGGGAAAAATGCGCGGCGAGACGCTGCGTCATCACGGGTTCTGATTTATAACGATTGCTACAACTCCAACCCGGATGCGGTGCGGGCCATGCTGGACGTGTTGCGCGACACTCCGGCGCGGCGGCGCATCGCGGTTCTGGGGGAGATGCTCGAACTCGGCCGCTGGGCTGAGCCCTTGCATCGCGACGTAGGCAACTACGCCGCGGTGAGCGGTTTGATGTGCTCGTTGGGATTCGCGGCGCCGCCTGGCTTATGGTGGACGCGGCCAAGCGTGCCGGCCTCACGGCCGGCGCCGCGCTTTTTTTCGACGACCCGCGGAAGCGGGACGCGCTGGTGCGGACGCTCGCGCAGCCGGGCGACGCCATCCTCTTCAAGGGCTCGCGCGGCGTGCATGTGGAACGCGCTTTGGAAGAGTTCCTGAACCAGGCCAGGAGCGTGAGCGGATGTTCTACTGGCTATTCTTACGAAAAACTGTTCCACTATCTATTCGCCGTTCCGCGTGTTTCAATACTCGACGTTCCGCACGGGGATGGCGAGCTCACGGCGATGCTGCTCTCGATCGTGCTGGGTCCGTGGCTGATCGCGCGGCTGCGCCAGTTTCAGATCGGCCAGCATATTCGCGAGGACGGGCCGCAATCGCATCACAAAAAAGCCGGCACGCCCACCATGGGCGGCTTGCTGATCTGCGTGTCGATCGTCGTGCCGACTCTGCTGTGGTCGAACCTGCGCGATCCCGCCGTCTGGGTGGCGCTGGCGGGTCTGGTCAGCTTCGGCGCGGTGGGATTCCTGGACGATTATCATGAAAATCGCGCAACAAGCGCAATCTGGGTCTGACGGCGCGCGGAAGTTCGCGCTGGAAATCATGGCGGCGCTGCTGATCGGCGTGCTGCTGCTGGCGATGAACGCGCGCGGCGTCTATCGCACCAGCATGAACGTGCCGTTCTTCAAGAATTTCAAGCCGGATCTGCTGATCATCCGCGTGGCTGCACAATCCCGTGGACCTATCCGCTGGCGTTCGTCGGCATTTTTCGGTTTTCTGATCCTGGTTCTGGTGGGCTCGTCGAACGCCGTGAATCTGACCGACGGCCTGGACGGGCTGGCGATCGGACTGATGGTGATCGCCGCCGGCGCCATGACGGCGCTGTCTTTCCTCAGCGGCAACGCGGATTTCGCGCGCTATCTGGAACTCGCGCGCACGCCGGGCGCGAGCGAGCTGACGATTTTTTGCGGCGCGATGACCGGCGCCTCGCTGGGCTTCCTCTGGTACAACGCGCATCCGGCGGAAGTCTTCATGGGCGACGTGGGGTCGCTGGCGCTGGGCGGCGGGCTGGGAGTGGTGGCGGTGCTGCTCAAGCAGGAAGTTCTGCTGCTGTTCATCGGCGGCGTGTTTGTGATCGAGGCGGTGTCCGTGATCCTGCAAGTGGGCAGCTTCAAGCTGCGCGGCAAACGAATTTTCAAAATGGCGCCGCTGCATCATCATTTCGAGCAGATGGGATGGCAGGAATCGAAAGTGATCGCGCGATTTTGGATCGTCGGGCTTGATCCTGGCGCTGTTCGCGTTGACGACGTTGAAACTGAGATGAAACTGGAAGGCGCAAAAGTCGTGGTGGTGGGGATGGCGCGCAGCGGCGTGGCGGCGGTGGAATTGTTGCGCGAAAAGGGCGCGCGCGTGCGCGCCGTGGATCAGAAGTCCGGCGGGCTCAGGAGTCGAGCCGCAGACGGAAGCCGTCCTTCGCCGATGCGGAACTGATCGTGCTCTCGCCGGGTGTTCCCGCCGATCTCGCCGTTGCTCGAAAGCGCCCGGCGGCGCGGCGTGCGTGTCATCGGCGATCTGGAACTGGCAAGCTGGTTCCTGCAAGGCGAAATCATCGGCATCACCGGCGCGAACGGCAAGACCACCACCACCGCGCTCACCGGCCACATCCTGAAGCAGAGCGGCATCGCCGTGCAGGTCGGCGGAAACATCGGCACGCCGCCGGCGGCGATGGTGAAGACTTCGCGCGCCGGACAGTGGAACGTGCTGGAGCTTTCGAGTTTTCAACTCGAAACCACCGACACCTTTCGCGCGCACATCGGCGCGGCGTTGAACGTGACGCCGGATCATCTGGATCGCCACGGCACGCTGGAACGCTATGCCGATGCGAAGGGCGCGCTTGTTCGTCGAATCAGACGGCGCGACGATTTTACGGTGCTGAACGCCGACGATCCCATCTGCGCAGAGCTACGCGCGGCGCGGACGAAGGCGCCGTCGTCTGGTTCAGTTCGACGCGTGAGGTGTCGCCGGGAGCGTTTCTCGCAGAACGGCGAAATTGTGCTGAACGGAACGGCCGTGATGAGACCTCCGGAAGTTCCCTTGCGCGGCGTGCACAACCTCGAAAACACCATGGCCGCGGCGGCGATGGCGAGTCTCGCCGGCGCCACGCACGCGCAGATTCGCGCGGCCGTGATGACGTTCCCCGGCGTCGAGCATCGCCTGGAATTTGTGCGCGAAGCTGAACGGCGTCGACTGGTACAACGATTCGAAAGCCACCAATGTGGACGCGACGCTGAAAGCGATCGCGGCGTTCGACGGCGGCCTGTGGGTGATTCTCGGCGGCAAGGACAAGAACAGCGACTATTCGCCTGCTGGCCGCTCCTCTGCGCGCAAAAGGCGCACGGCGCGCTGCTGATCGGCGCGGCGGCGGAAAAGATCGACAGCGCAATTGCGCGGCGCCGTTCCGCTGTATGCGTTCCGGCACCATCGAAGCCGCCGTGGCCGAGGCGCACGCGCGTGCGAAATCCGGCGATACCGTGCTGCTCGCCCCGGCCTGCGCCAGCTTCGATCAGTTCGAGAATTTCGAGCATCGCGGCCGCGAGTTCAAGCGCCTGGTGCAGCAGTTGGGAGACGAAGCATGGCTAGATTGCGCACCGACTGGATTTTGTTCCTGACCATTGTCGCGATGGTGGGCTTCGGGCTGGTGATGCTCTACAGCGCGTCGAGCGCCGTCGCGGAGCTGCGCTATCACGTCGCGCCCTATTATTCGTGCGTGCGCCAGATCGGCTGGGCCGTCGTCTCCTTCCTCGTGCTGATGTATTTCAAGCGCATGGATTACCGGCGGCTGAACTCGCCCACGTGGGCGTTTTCCGGGCTCGGAATCGTGCTGGGCTTGCTGGTGGTCGTGTATTTCGCCGACCCGCACACGCACCGCTGGTTCAAGCTCCCGGGCGTCGGATCGTTCCAGCCGTCGGAGTTCGCCAAGCCCGCGCTGATTCTGTTTCTGGCGTACTTCATCGCGCGCCGCGCGCACATCATCAACGACCGGCGGACGCTCAAGCAGGCCCTGGTCGCGGTGTCGATGCTGGGATTCATGGTGGTGGTCGCGGATCTGGGCACGGCGCTGGTTCCGGTGATCACCGCGGTCATCGTTTTCTGGGTCGCCGGCCTGGAAAGGCAAGTACATGCTGCGCGTCGGGCATGATCGCGGCGGCGCTGATCGTGGTGGCCATCGCGTCGCGCGGGTACCGGCTGGGCCGCATCATCGCTTACGTCGATCCGGACTACAGCAAGATCGAAATGATCGACACCACGGCTGGCCGTCTCAAGGCTTACATGCAGCGCTCCACCACCGTGCGCGACGCCAGCTATCAGCCGCGGCAATCGAAGATCGCGGTGGGCACCGGCGGCGTGTTCGGCATGGGGCTGATGCAGGGCAAACAGAAGTTGATGTTCCTGCCGGACGCCCACACCGATTTCATTTTCGCCACCGTGGGCGAGGAGCTGGGCTTGTGGGGATCGACGGCGGTGATCGTCGGATTCCTGGTGATCCTGTGGCGCGGCGCGCGGCTCTTCATGCTGGCGCGCGACGATTTCGGAAAATATCTGGCGCTGGGAGTCACGGTGTCGATCGTGGTGCAGGCGCTGATCAACATGAGCGTCGTGCTGGATATGGCTCCGACAAAAGGCTTCCCGCTGCCCATGATCAGCTTCGGCGGCAGTTCGCTGTTGAGCACGCTGGCGTCGCTCGGAATGCTGCTGAGCGTGAGTGAAAATGAGGGGTGAAGTTGCCGCGAACGTTCGTGATGGCCGGCGGCGGCACCGGAGGCCACGTGCTTCCCGCGCTCGCCGTAGCGCGCGAATTGCGCGCGCGCGGACATCAGGTGCGCTTCGTGGGCGTGGAGCGCGGCATGGAAGCGAAGCTGGTTCCGGCCGAGAATTTTCCCATCGAGTGGATCGAGATCGGCGGCTTGAATCGCGTCGGGCTTCCGGCAGACGCTGGCGACGCTCGGCGAACTTGCCGTTCAGCGTCTGGCAGGCCGCGCGGATGCTGGATCGCGCCGCGCCGGCGGCGGTGTTTTCGACGGGCGGCTACGTCGCGGGACCGGTGCTGCTGGCCGCGGTGTGGAAGCGCATTCCGATCGTGGTGATGGAGCCCAACGCCATTCCGGGTTTCACGCACCGGCATCTGGCGCGCTTCGTGACACGCGCGCTGGTGAGCTTCACCGAGGCGGAGCGCTGGTTTCCGCAGGGCCGCAGCCGAAGTCACAGGCCTGCCCATCCGCGAAGAATTTTTCGCGGTTCCGGCAAAGCCGCAGCGGCCCGGTGGTCACGGTATTGATCACCGGCGGCAGCCAGGGATCGCGAACGTTGAATCGCGCGGCGGAAGAGAGCTGGCCGCTGTGGGATCGAACGACGCGTGCGGTTGATTCACCAGACCGGATCGCGTATGTACGCTGAACTCGCGCCGAAATTTCGAGAGATCGGGAATGCCGGGAGAGATCGCGGCGTTTCTCGACGACATGCCGCGAGCCTTCGCGGAAGCGGATGTGGTGGTGAGCCGGGCCGGAATGGGCGCGGTGAGCGAACTCGCGGCGGCGGGCAAGCCTTCGATCCTGGTGCCGTTGCCCGGCGCGAGCGATCAGCATCAATTGAAAAACGCGCAGGCGTTCGAAAAGGCCGGCGCGGCGCGGTTGGTGCTGGATCGGGAAATGACCGGCGCGCGGTTGGTGGAGGAAGTGACGCGTTTGACCGAGACTCCAGGAATGTTGGAGAAAATGTGCGCATGGCGGCGCAGAGCCTTCGCGAAGCCGGGAGCGGCGCGGCGGGCAGCAGATGTCCTCGAGTCGCTGGCCGAGGCTATTGACACGACGCTAAGCAAAGCCGAAACAATACATTATTAAAATGTTTTTTAAGCCCCAGCCCGTTCACTTCATCGGCATCGGCGGCATCGGCATGAGCAGCCTCGCCGAAGTGCTGATCGATATGGGCTATCCCGTGACCGGTTCGGATCTGAAATTCTCGCCCACCACCGAGCGTCTGAACGCACGCGGAGCGGTGGTTTACGAAGGTCACGCGGCCGCGAATCTCGCCGGAGCCAAGATGGTGGTGTATAGCTCCGCGGTGCGTCCGGACAATCCGGAAATCGTGGAAGCGCGCCGCCGCAAGCTTCCCGTGATTCCGCGCGGCGAATTGCTGGCTGAGCTGATGCGCCAGAAATTCGGCATCGCCGTCGCCGGCAGCCACGGTAAGACCACCACTACCGCCATGGTCGCGGCGATTCTGATCCACGCGAATCTGGACCCCACGATCTCTGGTGGGCGGCCGCATGGGCATCAACGGCTCGAACGCGCGCCTGGGCAAGAGCGACTACCTGGTGGTCGAAAGCGACGAAAGCGACGGCTCGTTCCTCAAGCTCGCGCCGATCGTCGCCGTCGTCACCAACATCGATCGCGAACATCTGGATCACTACTCCGGCATCGAAGAGATCCGCGCGGCGTTCGCCGACTTTCATCGCGAAAGTGCCGTTCTACGGCGCGGCCATTCTGTGTCTGGACGACGAAAACATCCAGCAGATCCTGCCGGCCGTGAACCGCCGCGTCGTTACTTACGGCATTGAGCGCGCAGGCCGACCTGCGCATCACCAGCGCATCCGCCGGGCACCTGGCCAGCGAGTTTCATCTGAATCTGGGCGATCGCGATCTGGGTTGCTTCCGCCTGCAAGTTCCCGGCGCGCACAATACGCTAAACGCCACCGCCGCGGTGGCCGTCGCGCTGGAACTCGACGTTCCGGTGGAGACGATTCGCGAGGCGCTGGCGGAATTTCGCGGAGTCGACCGGCGCTTTCAAGTGCGCGGCACGGAGCGCGGCGTCACCGTGATCGACGATTACGGCCATCATCCCACCGAAATCCGCGCCACGCTGGCGGCCGCGCGCGCCTGCCGTTTTCAGAACGTTCACGTGCTGTTCCAGCCGCACCGCTACACGCGCACGCAGGCGCTGATGGACGATTTCGCGCGCTCCTTTCATCAGGCCGATAGCGTGCATGTCACCGATATCTACGCGGCTTCGGAAGCGCCCATCGCGGGCGTGACGTCGCAGGCTTGGTGGAAAAGCTGCACGCATTCGGGCATCGTGGCGCGAGTTACGCGGGCTCGGTGGAACAGGGCATCGCCGCCGTGATCGCCGCCGCGGGGCCGGGCGACGCCATCGTCACGCTAGGCGCCGGCAGCGTCTCGCAAGCCGCTCCGGCGAAATTTTGACGCGCCTGAGGAGTAAAGCGTGACGCCATTGCAACCCACCGCGGCCGCGCCCGCGCGTCTCGAATCCGCCGGCCGAAAACCGTCCCGCGCCTGAAAATCGCCGTGGGGGTGGTGCGCGCTCACCGTCGCGCTGGTGATTTCGCTCTTCGCATGGCACCAGTTGGAACAGTTTCTGATTCACGATCCGCGCTTCGCGGTCAACGGGCCCGACGGCGCTGACGACGCCTCCGTAATTCAGATCCAGGGCGCGCAGCACGCTTCGCGGCGCGCGATTGAAGCGCGCCTTCGCGGACGACATGGGCCGCAGCGTTTATATGCTTCCGCTCGATGGATGCCCGCCGCGCCACGCTGCGCACGGTCGATTGGGTGAAGGATGCGACGGTCGATGCGCCTGTGGCCGAACCGCGTGTTGGTGAGGGTGGCGGAGCGCAAGCCGGTGGCCTTCGTGACGCTGGCGGGCTCGCGCTACGGGCTGATCGATGAGGACGGTGTGATCCTGCCGCCGGCGACGGATCGTTTTCACTTGCCGGTGCTGCGTGGAGTGGCCGCGCGCGATCCGCTGGCCGACCGCCGCGACCGCGTGCAGCGCATGCTGCGACTCTGCGCGCGCTGGGGACAATGCCGAGAAGATCGCCGAAGTGGACGTGACCGATCGCGAGCGATCTGCGGGTGACGCAGCCCTATGATGGCCGCATGGTGACTTTGCTGCTCGGCGATCAGAACTTCGCCGTGCGCTATCAGAATTTCTTGAATCACTACGCAGAGATTCGCGAGAAAATGCCGGATGCAAGCGTCGCTGGATCTGCGCATGGAAGACCGGATCACGGTGGTAGCAACCGAAAAGCGGACGAATGAACTCGAAAATCCAACTCGCCGTAGGTCTGGACGCGGGCAGCGCGCGCACGCGCTGCGTCATCTGCGTGATTGAGAACGGTGGCATCCGCTATCTGGCGCACGGCCTCGCGCCTGTCGGCAGGCTGGCTGAAAGGCCGCATGAGCGATCCGGTGGCCGTAGCCGAATCGATTCGCGCCGCGGTGACTGACGCCGAGCGCGGCGCGCAAGTATCCGTGGATTCCGTCACGCTCGGCATCGGCGGCATGGAAGTCCGCGGAGCGCAGAGCCGCGGTCTGTATGAATTTGGACGCCCCCACGAACTCGATTCGGGCGATCTGGAATATGCGGTCGAATGGCTGCCGACGTCCGTCTGGAGCGCGATCGCACGCTGCTGCACGTGCTGCCGCAGCATTTCACGCTGGACGGGCGCGGCGGATTCCGCCGTCCGCAGAAAAGCAGTTGTTCGCGCCTGGAAGCTCACGTTCACATCGTGACCGCCGCGGCGCATGAACATCAGGCACTTGGTGGCCGCCGCGCACCTGGCGCATCTGGCGGTGGAAGAAACCGTGTTCGAGCCGCTGGCCGCGGCCTACGCCTGCGTGCGTCCGGAAGCGCGGGCCCGCGGAGCGGCTGTGCTCGACATGGGGCTCCAGTCGACTGACCTGGTGATTTACGATGGCGACGTCCATGCTGCTCGCCGCCAGCATTCCCGTGTGGGGCGACCATCTGACGCGCGACATCGCTACCATCTTCAAAGTCACTTACGAAGACGCCGAATGCCTGAAGCACGAGTATGGCTGCGCGCTGCTGGGCATGACCGCGGATTCGAGCCTGATCGAAGTGCCTTCGCCGGAAGGCCGCCCGTCGCGCGAAGCCCACCGCAGCGAGCTGAATGAAATTCTGGAAGCGCGCGCCGAGGAGTTGTTCCTGTACGTGCGCTCCGAAATGCACCGCGTCGGCATGGAGCGGCACCTTTATGAAGGCATCATCCTGACCGGCGGCGGCGCGCTGCTCAACGGCATGTGCGACATGGCCGAGCGCGTGCTCGATTGCCAGGCCGCCAACGGCATCGTCAGCGAAGACGACATCGGCGGCTGGCCGGAAGAATTGAAGAGCCCGCTGTGGACCACCGCCGCCGGGCTGGCGCTATGTATTCGGCGAAGTTGAAGCTGCACCGGCCGCCCTCGCGGCAGGTCAGCGGCCTGATGGGTTTGGTTTTGAGATAAACAGGAGGAGACCAACCATGGCACTCGACGGATTGAAATTCATGATCGAAGAAGAACCGGCTCCGCGCACCAAATCCGCGTGTTCGGCGTGGGCGGCGGCGGCTCCAACGCTGTCGCGCGCATGCTGGATCAGGGCTTGAGCGGCGTCGAGTTCTGCGTCTTGAATACCGACGCGCAGGCGCTCGAAGTCGTCGCCGGTGCCGTCGAAGTTGGCGATCGGTTCCAAGATCACCAACGGACTGGGCGCGGGCTCGGACCCGGCGGTAGGCCGGCAGGCCGCGCTCGAAGACACCGAGCGCATCATCGATTTGCTGGAAGGCTCCGACATGGTGTTCGTCACCGCCGGCATGGGCGGCGGTACCGGCACGGGCGCGGCGCCGGTGGTCGCGTCGCTCGCTAAGGAACTGGGCGCGCTCACCGTGGCCATCGTCACCAAGCCTTTCGGATTCGAAGGAGCCAAGCGCCGCAAGCAAGCCGAGCAGGGTTTGGCGGAACTGGCGAGCGTCGCCGATACCGTCATCACCATTCCCAACGATCAGCTTCTGAAACTCGCGCCGAAAGGCACCAGTTTCATGGACGCGTTCCGCATCGCCGACGATGTTCTGCGGCAAGCGGTGCAGGGGATCAGCGACATCATCAACACTGCCCGGCCTGGTGAATCGCGATTTCTCGGACGTGCGCAGCATCATGACCGGCATGGGCTACGCCATGATGGGCACGTCTACGGCGCGCGGCGAAAACGCCTGCGTCGCGGCGGCGCAGAAGGCCATCCACTCGCCGTTGATGGAACGGCGGCGGATTGCGCGGCGCGCGCGGCGTGCTGATCAACATTACCGGTTCCAGCAAGCTGGGGCTGCACGAAGTCAACGAAGCCTGCACACCTGGTGCGCGAGGCCGCGGACAACGACGACGTGCAGATCAATTTCGGCGTGGTGCTCGACGAAGACATGGGCGACGAGGTGAAGATCACCGTGATCGCCACTGGTTTCGCACCGCGAGAATATGCCGACGCATCGAGCGGGCCGCGGTGCGAGGACCGAAGCAGCGGCGCCGCCTCCATCGCCGGCTATTCACGGCGACCAGCGTGCAGACGGAAGAAGTGGAGCGAGGTTGAGCGGAACCAGTCGAGGTGGCCTTTGTCGAGGCTCCCGCGCCCGAGCCGGTTCACGAAGAGCCCGCTCCGATGGCCATGGCGGCCGCCGCAATGGCTCCGAACGGCGCTCCGGAGATCCGATCAATTTGTTTGACGATCTGGAAGTCCCGGCGATCCTGCGCTCGCGCCGGCGGATGGTCCAGTAACTCAGCCCAGTAACTGGAGCACCACGCTGCGGCGGTACGGCTGCCGAGCGGTGCTCGAACAAATAGATGCCTTGCCAGGTTCCCAAGGCCATCCGTCCCTCGATCACCGGAATCGAGAGCGAAGTCTGCGTCAACGCGGCGCGGATGTGCGCGGGCATGTCGTCGGAGCCTTCGGTGGTGTGCCGGTAGCGCGCGTCATTCTCTGGCGCCAGACGCTCGAAGAAGTCGGCCAGGTCCAGGACGACGTCAGGATCGGCGTTCTCCTGGATGACCAGCGACGCTGAGGTGTGCTGCACGAAGACCGTCAGCAGGCCGCTCTGAACGCCGGTCGAAGCTACCCACTTCGCCACTTCGCGCGTGAACGGATAAAGGCCTTTGCCGCGCGTCGCAACGTGCAAAGTGTGATGGATGGAACTCACCCGCCTACTCGACCGTAACGCTCTTCGCCAGGTTGCGCGGCTGATCCACGTCGCAGCCGCGGCGGACCGCAATGTGATACGCCAGCATCTGCAGCGGCACCACTTCCAGAATCGGCAGCAGCAAATCGTTGGTCGCGCCAATCGGAATCACATAATCGGCGACCTTCGACACTTCCTCGACGTCAGCTTCGCACGCCACCGCCACCACGATGCCCTCGCGCGCCTTCACTTCCTGAATGTTGGAAAGCGTCTTCTCGTAGAGCATGCGGCTCAGCTCGTCCTCCGGATCGCGCGTCGCCAGCACCACCACCGGAAGATTCTCGTCGATCAGCGCGTTGGGCCCGTGCTTCATCTCGCCCGCCGGATAGCCTTCCGCGTGAATGTAGGAAATCTCTTTCAGCTTGAGCGCGCCTTCGAGCGCGATCGGGAAATGAATGCCCCGGCCCAGATACAGGAAATCCGTCGAGCGGAACAGAACCTTGGTCAGGTCCTCGTAAATCGCATCGCGCCGCAGCACGTCTTCGATCAGCGCCGGCAGCTTGAGGAGCTGATCCACCAGCATCATGGACTTCGCCGGCTCCAGCGTCTCGCGCACCTGGCCCAGGTGCATGGCGATCAGAAACAGCGCCGTCAACTGGCAGGTGAACGCTTTGGTCGACGCCACGCCGATCTCCGGCCCGGCGTGCGTGATCAGCGTCCCGGACGCCTCGCGCGTGATCGCCGACCCGACCACGTTGCAGATCGCCAGCGTCTTCGAACGCTTCCGCATGGCTTCGTGCAGAGCGGCGCGCGTGTCGGCGGTTTCGCCCGATTGCGAAATCACGATGGTCAGCGTATCCGGCCCGACGATGGGATCGCGATAGCGGAACTCGCTGCCGTAATCGACCTCGACCGGATGCGCGCCAGCCGCTCGATCATGAATTTGCCGGCCAGCGCCGCATGCCAACTGGTGCCGCAGGCGACGATGCGGACCTGGGTGAACGCCTTGAAATCTTTCGCGGAGATATCCATCTCGTCAAGAAAGATGCGTCCGGATTCCTGGCCCACGCGGCCCAGCGTGGTGTCGCGCACGGCGCGCGGCTGCTCAAAAATTTCCTTGAGCATGAAGTGCTTGTAGCCGCCCTTTTCGGCCATGATGGGGTCCCACAGAATGTGCGAAGGCGGGCGCTTCACCGGGCGGCCGTTGAAATCCGTAAGATGCACGCCGTCCTTGGTCAGCACCGCCATGTCGCCATCGGCCAGGAAGATCATGTCGCGGGTGTGGCTCAGGATCGCGGGCACGTCGGAGGCCACGAAATATTCGCCGTCGCCCAGGCCGATCACCACCGGCGGCCCGGAGCGCGCGGCCACGATCTTGTTCGGGTCCTTGCGCGAGATCACGCTCAGCGCGAATACGCCGGTCAACTGGCGCACCGCGTCGCGCACGGCGTTTTCCAGATTGCCGTCGTAATATTTCTCCACTAGGTGCGCGATCACCTCGGTGTCGGTCTCGGTGATGAAGGTGTGGCCTTCCTCGATCAACTGGGCTCTTCAGCGCCAGATAATTTTCGACGATGCCGTTGTGCACCACCACGATATCGCCGTGGCAATCGCGATGCGGATGCGCGTTTTCTTCGGTGGGGCGGCCGTGCGTGGCCCAGCGAGTGTGGCCGATGCCGAAGAAGCCCTCGACCGGATTCAGCTTCAGCACTTCTTCCAGGTTGCGCAGCTTGCCGGAGGCGCGCCGCACCGCCAGGCAGCCGTCTTCGAGAACCGCCAGACCAGCCGAATCGTAGCCCCGGTATTCCAGCCGTTTCAGGCCGTCAATAATGATGGGGACCGCTTCCCGCGGCCCGATATAGCCGACAATGCCGCACATAATGGGTTATCGTCCGTTTAGTCGAAAAACTCGATACTGTAATCCTCGATCACCGGATTCGCCAGGACGTCGCGGGCGATCTGGTCCATCTCCTCGCTGGGCCTGGTCGCGGGCGGCGCCGGGGGCGATTTCGATGTCGAAAAACTTCCCTTGCCGCACGGCGGCGATGGTGGAATGTCCCAAGCTGTTGAGCGCGCCGCGAATGGTCTGGCCTTGCGGATCGAGCACGGTGGGCTTGAAGGAAACGAAGACGCGAGCCTTCATATCCTTACTGTACTGGATTGGTGGAACCGGCCGCCGGAAACTTATCCCGGCGGTAGATTCGACGATCCCGCGGGCGTCGAGGGAGGGAATATTAGCTCCAATTTTTTAAGAATTACAGCCATTCACGCGACTTAAAGAGTTGACATTCGCCGCCCACAAGAGTACAAGTAGACTTGGTTGGCGACTAAAATCACCGTGACAATCTGCGCGTTTTGCGGCTCTGAAGCCAGGCTTACTCTCGACGGCATTCCTCGTTGTGAAGGCTGTTCCAGCAAGCCTGCGAGCGAGATTGGAAAGCTGGCCGCGGATCGCGAAATCCGCGCGGCTCTACAGCGGGAGATCCTCGAGTCCACGGCGCGCGCGCACACAGCTTCTGAAGAATTAGGCGCGATTATGGGGGATATTCCCAGCGGATTGCCGCACCCGGATGGCAGCCAGCGGATTCAAAATGCCGCTTATGCGCTGGCGGCTGCGCGCAATGAAGTGATGCGGGCGCATTCCCGGCTCAACGAGTTTCTGGCTCGCGGCGGTGTCCCCGGCGATTTCGAGCCAAGCGGCCCAGCCTAGTTCGCGCCGCCATTTGCGGCGGGCGTGCGCGTGCGGTATACCTAACGGGTATGCCTTCTCTCACCGATCGCCGTTCGTTCCTGTCCGCGGCACTCAGTAGTGTCGCGCTGATCCCCGCCGCTGTGCGCGCGCAATCGCAAGCAGTATCGCCGGTTCCCTCGGCGCGTAATTATGCGGGCGGCCCGCCGGTCCAATATCCCGATCCCGATATCATTGCGCTGGACAAACGGTTCCAACGCTACATCGTCGGCAACACCGTGATCAAAAGGCACTATACCGGAACGTTCTGGTCCGAAGGTCCCGCCTGGAATGGCGTCGGCCGCTTTCTGGTTTGGAGCGACATCCCGAATAACGTGCAAATGCGCTGGCGCGAGGAGGACAATACGGTCAGCGTGTTCCGCAGCCCCTCGGGATACAGCAACGGCAACACCTTCGATTTTGAAGGACGCCAGCTTTCCTGCGAGCACGGCGGCCGCCGCGTCGTGCGCTACGAATACAACGGAACCGTCACGGTGATCGCCGATAAGTTCGAGGGCAAGCGCTTGAATTCGCCCAACGACATTGTGGTCCATCCGGATGGCAGCATCTGGTTCACGGACCCCACGTACGGGATTCATGGGAATTACGAAGGCTTTAAGGCGCAATCGGAACTCAAGCCCGCGGTGTATCGCGTCGATCTCGAAAACGGGGCAGATGGACAAGGTCGCGGATCAACCGGACATGCCCAACGGGATCTGCTTCTCGCCGGATTACAAGAAAGTGTACGTGGCGGATACCGGCAACGCCCGCCAGGTCTGGGTCTACGATCTGGACGGCAAGACGCTGCGCAATGTGAAGCGGTTCGTCCAATTGAACGTCCCCGTGACGGGAGCGCCCACTGCGGCCGACGGCATGCGCTGCGATACCGATGGCAACCTGTGGTGCGGCGCGCTGCCCGGCGTGCAGGTGGTCACGCCCAACGCGGAACTCATCGGCATGATCCGCCTGCCGGAGAATTGCGCCAACGTCTGCTTCGCAGGCACCAAACGCAACCGGTTGTTCATGGCCGCGAGCCAGTCGCTTTACAGCGTCTACGTGGACACGCAGGGCGCGCACATCACGTAAGCGCGCTCAGCCTGCGATACTTTTCCAGTTCTTAACCAGGTGATCCGCAGTCCGCCAAGCGAGGGCCTGCACGGTCAGCGTCGGATTGCGCGCGCCACTGGTACCCATTACCGAAGCTCCCAGAATTCCCAGGTTCGGGGCTTCGTGCGAGAAGCCCCAGCGGTCGACCACATTGGATTCTGGATTGTCGCCCATGCGCGTGCCTCCGTAGGCATGCGTGGTCAAGGCAGGCACGCCGAAGTCCGCGGACTGGACTGCGATCGCGCCGGCCTCGCGGAACCACTGCTCCATTTTCGTCTGGGCGTAATGCGTGGCGCGATCTTCGTTCTGCTTCACGCCGCCAGTGGTGATGCGGCAAACCGGATCGCCGAGCGGATCGGTCACCGAGGAATCCAGATCGAGATAACAAGTCTCGTAAGGGAAGGTCGAAGTCTGCAGGTAAGTCATCGCCACGCGGGCGGCATTTTCGTGGACAAACTTCTTCCAGCCCGCGCCCCAGTTGGGAGCCTTGCCGAAGGTATCCGTGGACGCGCCCTCAATCGGATGGCGCTCGGTGCGGACGTGCAAGCTGGTGCCGCCTACGAAGCCGCGACCGGAGTGGTCATAGGCATCATCCGCGAAATCGTCCACCGCGATGCCTTGCGCCGGCAGGCCGTACCAAATGTTCACGTCGTAGGGGAAAAGCCCGGTCACGCTGGTCTGGTAATGAGCGAAGTAATGCCGGCCCACTTGGCCGTGATTGTTCGACGAGTCCGTTGCGATAGGCTCCGGACTTCGAAAGCAGCAGCAAGCGTGAGTTTTCGTAAGTGTATCCGCCCAGCAGCACGGCCTTCGCAGGCTGGAAAAACTCTTCGCGATTCCGCAGGTAACTGACGCCGGCCACGCGGCCGTTCGCATCGGCGACGATGCGCGTCACGTGCGCGAGATCGAAGATGGTCAGGTTTTTGGTAGCGAGCGCCGCTGGAATGGTGGTCACGGCGGTCGATCCTTTGGCGCTGACGTGGCATCCGCCGGCGTTGCAATATCCGTGATATGCACAGCCGGGACGATGATCGCGCGGTTGGCTATTGATCGCGGCGGGAGGGTGGAACGGATGCCAGCCCAAGCGGCGCGCGGTTTCCGACATGTGATCGATGAACTCGGTGCTGCGCAGCGCCGGCATGGGATATTCGCGGCGGCGCGGGCCTTCGAAAATATTGCCGCGCGGATCGAGCTTGCCCTGGATATTGCCGGCTTTCCCGGAGACGCCTACTTCCCACTCGATGGTGTCGTAGAAAGGTTCCAGTTCGTCGTAAGTGAGAGGCCAGTCTTCGAGCGTCGAGCCGGCGGGCAGCGCGCGCCGCTCCGTAGCGCCGGATGATTTCGGAGCGCGAGCTGAAATCCCACGGCTTGAGCCGCCAGCTTTGCGCCCAGTAATGAATCGACGTCCCGCCGATGGCGTTCATCATGGGATGCTGCGGCGCAGCCGGGCGCGCCGTTTCCGACGGATTCGCGCGCGCCGTGGGAATTTCGCGCATGGCCTTAGGAACCGAAGTCACACGGCGGCGGACGTTGTTGTAGATTTCGTCGGCGCGATAATCCTTCGGACCCATCCAGGTACCGGCTTCGATGCCAGCGACTTTCAGTCCCGCGCGCGCCAGCGGCAGCACCGCGACACCGCCGGCCGCGCCCAGTCCGATCACGGCGACATCCACGGGCTTTAGCTGAGTAGGCATGACGCGACGCTCCGGTCGAAAGTTTTCATGCAATATAAGATATCAGCGCGCATAACAGCGCGTGGCGGCGGGACCGGGACACCACCGCCGGATTTCGATAGATGGAACTGACTTTGCCTCAAATGCCCGAACCCGCCCGCAGCGACACGATCCCTGCCACGCTCGTCCGTCCCGGCGCGGCGCCTTTCTGGTTGGCGGTGCTGCTCACCGGCATCGGCACCGGCATCGCCGCGGCGGCACTCACCCGGCTGCTGGAAATCGTGCAGCGCAGCGTGTGGGGCGGCTCCGGCACCGACCTGCTGCACGCCGCTGAACGGGCCGGGGCGTGGCGCCACATTCTGGTGCTGCTCGGCGCGGGCGTGGTGACCGGCGCGGGGCAGATCCTCTTGCGGCGCCTGTCGAGCGGCAACGGAATCGATACCACCGCGGCGATTTGGTTTCACGCCGGGCGCATGCCGGCCTTGCGCACATTGGGGAGCGCTGTGCTTTCCGTGATCATCGTCGGCATGGGCGTGTCGCTCGGCCGCGAAGGCGCGCCGAAGCAGGCCGGCGCGGTGATCGCCAATTTCTTTTCGGACCGCGTCCGTTTGTCCGACGAGCAACGCCGGCTGCTGGTCGCCTGCGGCGCGGGAGCGGGGATGAGCGCCGCTTATGGCGTGCCGTTGGGCGGCGCGCTTTTCGCGCTGGAGGTGATGCGCGGCGTGTTGGCGCTGCGCTACGTGCTGCCCGCTTTGTTCGCATCGGTCGTTGCGGCGGCGGTCTCATGGATCGCGTTGCCCGATGCGCCGACTTACTTGATCCCCGCGTATTCCAGTTCCGCCTCGATCATGATGTGGGCGCTCCTCGCCGGGCCCATCGCGGGATTCGTTTCGGTCGGATACGTGCGCGCGGTCACGTGGGCAGATCGCACCAAGCCGCAAGGCTGGCAGCGGCTGATGGCGCCGGTAGTGGGATTGGGATTGCTGGGAGTGGTCTCGATCTGGTTCCCGCAATTGCTTGGAAACGGCAAAGACGTGTCACAGCTTGCATTCGTGGGCCAAGTAGCGCCGTCTCTGCTTCTGATTCTGCTGGTATTGAAGCCCGCGGCGACGGTTCTGTGCGTCCGCAGCGGCGCGCCTGGCGGATTGTTCACGCCTTCGCTCACAGTGGGTGCGTTGTTCGGCGCGTTGTTGGGACATGTCTGGTCCTGGTTCTGGCCCGGCGTGCCTCCCGGACTTGTTCGCCGTGCTGGGGGCCGCAGCGGTTCTTGCGGCCACTACCCAAGGACCGATCTCGACGGTAGTGCTGATGATGGAATTGACTGGCCGGGACCGGTCGTTTATCGCACCGCTGCTATTCGCCGTCGCAACCGCGACGCTGGTTGCGCGGACCATTGAGCCGCGCTCCATTTATGACGCTCGCCTAACCGATGCCGAGGTCGAGGAACGCCGGAAGCTGCGCGAACTTGCCACGCCGATCGCTCACGGCTGACGCGTTTCTGGAACCGCGGGGATCGGGCTGGAGCGGGCCGCTCAACTTTTTTTCGCGATCGACGGTATACAGTCCCAGTGGGATAAGGACGATTGTTGGTTACCTCTGATGCATACAAGCAGTTTAGGGGCTGAATCCCATACTGGTTGAAATTGGAAATGATCTCATTACGCAAATCGATGGCGGTACAAGCGGAGGAGGCACTTCAATCCGCACTGAAGTCATTCGCAGACGTCTTTGTCGTGGTCGGCGAGGCTGGCGCGCAAGCGTGCCCTCCCGCGGGCGACGACTTAAAAGAGAGCCTCCTGAATCTCAAGCTGCGCTTGAGCACTGAAACCTCGGCCACCACGATTGCGGAAACCGAGAAACTCTTTGAAACGGAATTGCACACGTGGAGCGAACGCGCAGCCCAGTTTTACCGGCAAAAAACCGACGAAGTGCGGGAGATCCTGAGCATCGTCGCCAAGGCGGCCAGTCAGATCGGAGAGCGGGATCAAACCTACGCCAAACAATTCGGGAAATTGACGGAACGGTTGCAGGGCACGGCGAAGCTGAATGACCTCACGAGCATTCGACGGTCCCTGGCGGCGAATGTTTCGGAGCTGGAAAGCTGCGTGACCAAGATGGTCCGGGACGGAAACGAATCCGTGGCGGAATTGCGGGCTCAGATGTCGGTGTACAAAGACCGCCTTGAACAGGTGGAACGCATTGCTTCCGAGGACCAGCTTACCGGTTTAACAAATCGCCGCATGATAGAGCGCCAGCTCGAGCTAAACACCGGCCAAGGCCGTCCCTTTTCCGTCATTTACATTGATCTCAATGGCTTCAAGCAAGTCAACGATACCTTCGGGCATCTGGCCGGTGACGACTTGCTGAAGCAATTCGCCGGAGAGCTGCGGGCGGCGTTCCGGACAACAGATCTAGTAGGGCGCTGGGGCGGCGATGAATTCATCGTGGTGATGGACGGAGACTTCCGCGAAGCTGCGACCCGCGCGGAGCGCATCGCGAAATGGGTGGACGGCGAGTACGAGCTGAGGACAGAATCGGGCGTCCGCAAGCTCCAAGTGAGCGCGGCGTGCGGAGTTGCATCCTGGGAAGCCGGCGATACACCGGCAAGCGTGCTCCAGCGGGCTGACGGCGCGATGTACCAGCACAAAGCGCGCATGAAGCAAGCTGTAAATGCCTGACGGCCGTTCCCAGCGACCGGCGTTCGCCGGCCTGCCGGAATCGAAAGATAGTGCACCCAACACGGATTTCCGCCGATAAGCAAAAAGGCAAGTCCGAGTTCGCGAAAGACCTTCGAGCTTGGCTTACCGGATAAGCAAGGAGGCCGCCATCCGATGACTATAGATTTTGCAGTGCCCCTGATTACCGGGTTATTTGTAGGCGGCATCATCACCGAGGTTCGATGGGTGCTGCGGTTGCGTCAATTTCAGGGTGAGATCGGCTTAAACCGTTCCGCGGAAACCCAAAAAGCGGCGGCATTTGCACAGATCGAAGATCGGGAGCCTGCAGAAGCACAGTTCTCGCTGGACTTGCGCACGCTGCACGGGCACGTTGCCGCCCAAGGCGGAACGGCCCCGGCGCTGGAGCCCGCACGGGTCGAGACACGCAACGCTTAGCAGCGCCCCGAAAGCCCTCAAACGCCAGCTCTTTCCGGCTGGCTCACAAATCTCCCGGCGGCCCCGGGTCTGTTTGCGATCTGCGCGCCAGGAACTCGCATCCCGGCTAGAATCCGGGCCCGGCTTTGCGATATGGATTGTGCATCTTACCGTGCAGGCGCGCGATTGTGCTGGACGCCGCTGAATCCGCCGATGTAAAGAAAAGATCTTTGTAATCCCGGAATAATCGGAGAATTCGTAAAGCATGATTCCAGTAATTGGCATCGTAGTTGTCATAGGCTGTATCGCCGGGGGCTATCTCATCGAGAAGGGCAACCTCCTGGTGCTCATGCAGCCCGCGGAACTGCTCATTATCGGTGGCGCGGCGTTGGGAACAGTTCTGATCGGAAATCCGCTCTACGTGCTGAAGGCGATCGCGGGCGGGGTGCTTCAGGTTTTTAAAGGGAGCCGTTACACCGCCGGCATTTATCTCGATACCTTGAAATTCCTGAATGACTTCTTCAACACGGCCCGCAAGAATGGCTTGACCACCCTGGAAGCGGATTTGGAGGAACCGGACAAGAGCGCCCTATTCAAGCGCCATCCCAACTTCTACAAAGACAAAGAGGCTCTGCATTTTTTCTGTGACACCATGCGGACGCAAATGACCGGGGGCGTGGACCCGCACGATCTGGACCAGATCATGGAAACCGACCTGGAGATCCTGCACCGGCAAGGGCGTCTCTCGGCCAGTGCGTTGACTACGGTTGCGGATAGTCTTCCGGGCTTGGGGATTGTCGCCGCTGTACTGGGAGTAGTGATCACCATGGGGTCGTTAGGCGGTCCACCGGAGGAAATCGGCCACAAGGTGGCGGCCGCCCTGGTGGGAACATTTCTGGGCATCCTGCTCTGTTACGGCTTCCTGGGGCCGGTGGCTGCGCACATAAAAAAGCATACCGATGCCGAGGGCGAGTACTTTGTATGTCTTCGGATGGGGATGCTGGCGAGCATGAAGGGATTTGCACCGATACTCGCGCTCGAAGCGGCGCGGCGCGCCATCCCACACCACTTGCGGCCAAGCTTTCAAGAGATGGATAAAGCATGCCGCAAGACTGCGGAGAGCGCGGTGACGCAGGAGGCTGCTTGAGTTCCAAGGCTGGGCGGCCGATCATCATCGTTCGTAAAGTTGCCGTGCATCACGATGACGAGCACGGCGGGGCCTGGAAAGTGGCTTACGCCGACTTCGTAACCGCCATGATGGCGCTGTTCATCGTTTTGTGGCTGCTCAGCGCGAGCGAAAAAGTGCAAAAGGCCGTGGGCGGATATTTCTTGGACCCGTCAGGGAAAGGCCGGCAAACCGGGACGACTAACGCGGGCTCCGGGGAAACGCTCACCTTGAATCGCGACAATCTGAAGGATCTGAAAGAAAAGCTGGAACAAGTGCTGCGGCAGATTCCCGCGTTCCAGCACATGGAAAAGCAAATTAGAATCACGCTCACGACAGAGGGATTGCGAGTCGATCTGATCGAGACGGAACGCGGCCTTGTTCTTCGAAACCGGCAATCCCAAGCCCAGCGAAGCCGGCATCGCACTCTTAAAAGTTCTAGCGGGGGAGCTGGTGAAACTGCCGAACAAAATCGCGATCGAAGGACACACCGACTCGCGCCCCTACGGCCGATCGGACTATTCGAATTGGGAATTGTCGGCCGATCGCGCCAATGCCGCCCGCAGAGTCCTGGCTGAGTTTGGCATGGACGAAGACCGCATCAGTCAGGTACGTGGTTTCGCCGATCAGCGATTAATGAAAAAAGACGATCCAACGAACCCGTCGAATCGCCGAATTTCGATTATTGTCCGGAACATGGGACTGGATCAGCAGGAAGAAGCGATGGCCGAAAGTTCTCCCGCCGCGAAAGATGGTCCGGAACCCGCCGCCCAACCTGCTCCGGCATCCGCCGTGCAAGCTGCTCCGCCACCCGCCGCGAGCGTGGCGCCGGTCAAACATTAGCTGCGGACTGGCGCATAGCGCTGGCGCCCGGGAACGCGGTTTACTGGCTTCCGATTGGTCCCCCGATTGCACATTTACCGGCGGAGCCAAATTTCATGATCAGCCACATCGCACCGGCAACACCCGCTATTCCTGCCGAGCCTTCCATCCTCGGATCTCTAAGTTCCACGGATTCAGCCTCTTCGTTCGCGGACCAGCTTGCGAGCGCAGTCAGCCAGGCGGGGAGCAATCCGCAGACCGGCGGCGGCACTCCGACGAATATTAGTGCTGCGCAGAGTCAGAATTCTGACACTCCAGCGGCGAGCGGATCTGCTTCATCGCCGGTTCAATACAGTTTCTTCCAGTACCTCATCGATACGCCGGCGGCTAGTGCCGCCTCATCGGCGCTGCCATCTTCCGCGGCAGCAACCCAACCGCCCGCCGCGGCGGACGCAAGCATCGGCGATCCAAGTTGGCTATCGCCTCCCTACTACACGCCGCCTGCCCCCACTTTCGTAACTTGGGAAAACCCGCCGGGCGTGATGAACACCACGGCATCCCCGGAAACCGATCTCCAGAACCTGGCGGCGCAGTTTATCAACGATCCGACACAGTTCGTCTGGGGCAGCGTTCCAGCGACTACGCCCCAGGATCTGGTTCAGAACTTTGTCAGCTACGCGCAATCCCGGGCTGCGGAGTTTCCGCAGGCCACTCCCGCAGGCTACGATCCGGTGGCGATGGGAACAAAGTACGCGAATCTGGTCATGGACTCGATCCAGAAAATCCCCTACGATACGATCGGATCCAGCTCATTCGCTTCGGTTTATGATGCGTGGGTTGCCGGGGTGAACGATTTTCCCGGTGCCAGCGGGGCAGGCGGTGGGACGGCCAGCGGAGCCACCAGCTCCGTATCGTAGCCCATACTCCGCGGGATTCGACTAGAATTTCGCCCCGGCTTCGCGATATGAGGGCGTGCACCTCGCCGAGCAGGCCCGCGAAATCATGGACGCCGCCGAAAGCGCCTCCCGGCTGGGCCAGGTTTGCTCCGAGATGACCATCCTGATCGACCCGCAGGGGCACATCCACATGGTGGCGGATTCGGATTGGCCTCTCGATTCATTGGTGCGGCATCACGGTGCTCAGTCCGGCTATCGCGTAAGCGAGCGAACGGGCTCCATCCGAGTTGAAGGCCGCGATGGCGCGCGCCGATGCCTGCTCGAGTCGGTTCCGCACTCCCGTATCGCAAAGTTGCTGCTCGGATGAAGTGGGCCCCCATCTGGCTTAGCCTCTCCATCGATATCGCTTCCAAGGAGCAACGGTGATTTCACTCCTCAAAACGGGTTCTGAAATGGAGCGCCTGGAGAAGCTCAAGAATGTGGCGCTCGAGTGTTATGAACTCGCGCTCACGTCGACCGAACAAAACGTCATCGAGGTCGATCTACAGCGGGCGGATTTGTTCCGCGCGGAATTGCAGTCCCTGATAAATCGGGTGGGTAAGGCAGCTACTCCGGAAGATGTGCGCAAGATACAGGATCTCTTCGGAGAAGGTCTGCGGGGCTACCGGGATAGCGCGCACGCGCAGATCCGGCAGTTAAAGAAAGAAATGGATGCGGCCCTATCGGCGCTGGAGGAGTTTGCCGGTGCAACCGTGGCCCGGGGCGACGATCACGAGAACGAGCTAAAGCAAGCGTTAAAGCGCCTGGAGGCGGCCGCTTCCAGTAGCCGGTTTGACGACGTCCGTGCGGCGATCCGCGCCGCTACCGCTGAGATTCTTTCGAGCTTCGCGCAGATGCGCGCTCAAAACCAGTTCGCGGTGGCGCAATTGAAAGATGAGATCCGCCTGCTGCATCAGAAGATTCAGGGAGGGCGCCGTCCCACGGCACAAACGCTAGACACGCGGACCCGGCACGAGCTCGAAGAGAGAATCAATGAAATGTTGAGGCAAAACACTTCGTTCTGCCTGGTCCTCGTGGTCCTGAAGAACTTGAAGCCGCTAACCGCCCGATATTCCGCCCCTGCCGTCGAAGAGGCGCTTCACAATCTTCAGGTCCGGCTGCGCAACGCCTTGGGCGATGTGTCGATGCTGGGTAGCTGGACAGCAAATCAATTCGTGGCGATTCTGAATGCCGCGCCAAACAGAGCGATGGCGGCCTCCCGCTATGCGGCCCAGAAAATTGCGGAGCCGTATTCATGCACGCACAACGGCGTCCCGAGCTCGCTGGTGTTCCAGGTTGCGGCCGGCGTGGTGGATCACCAGGCGGGTTCCGACGTTCAAAAATTCCACGCCAAATTGGCTAGCCTGTCGGCTGCGCTGGGCGGCAGTCCCATTTAGAATGCGGGGCTGAATGCCGCGTAGCCGGTTCTAGGACGGCTCCAGCCAACTTTCGCTGGTAAAGCGTCTTCCGGCGGCTGCCGATAGATTGTATGTGCTAGTCTTACTTGCGCTTTTGCTTTCACAGGACGTTCGGTCCCAGGCGGCTCGAATCCGCGCTGCGATGGAGCCATCGCTGGCCAAGCAACGCGCATCCGTGCGGGCGCAGGTGGACGGGGGCGCTGCCACCCATTTGAGTGCCTGGCATATCCCTATGATCATGCCCGAAGGTCCCGGCTGCGAACCGGTTTCGCAACCGGAGCTGGCGCGCATGATCGATGACATCGCTCCGCGGCAGAATATCGATCCGGCTCTGGTCCGCGAAGTCGCGCGCCAGGAGTCGGGCTTCCATCCGTGCGCAGTTTCGCCAAAGGGAGCCGCGGGACTCATGCAATTGATGCCCTCAACGCAGGTTCAGTTCCAGGTGAAGAATCCATTTGACGCGAAAGAAAGCCTGGAAGCGGGCAGCAAGCTTTTAAGGGACTTGCTCGATCGGTATCACGGGGATTTATCTTTGGCTCTCAGCGCCTATAACGCCGGAGCGACCACAGTCGATAGAGCCGGCGCCGTGCCTGAGATCCCTGAGACCAAGAACTACGTGCTCGGCATCCTGAACCGGCTGACGCAGTAGTTAGCGGAACAAATCGCAAAGCTTCGGCAGTTCCTTTTCAAAACGCTCCAGAACTCGTTGCTGCGGAAACCCGAATCCAGGGATTTCCAAAGCCGGCGCCTGGTCGGCTGCAACCGCGTCCGCCAGTACCGACATCCCCAGGTGATTGACGTACGCGTCGGCGCAATGGACTCCCTGACTCAAGCTGGCCTTGCGCGGATGGGGACGTTCCACAGCGATGGCTTCGTCCGGATGATGGTGATAGCTGGCCGCCCACTGGATCGCTTCAGACAGCTCCCACCGCGAAACAGCCAATCCGGATAGCTCTGCGTGATCGATTCCGATCACGTTGCGCTCGGCGTCGATCAGCGCGCCCCCGGTCACCGCAAGAAGCTCCAGGATCTCGTCATACTGCCGCGGCAAAGCGACCGCGATCAGCAGCTTACCGATATCGTGCAGCAAGCCTGCAAGGAAAGCGTCTTCGCCGTGCTCGAATGGGACTTCCTCTGCGAGCATCTCGAGCAGCGTTGCAGTCGCCACCGAGTGGACGTTGAAACGGCGTATGGAAAAATGCGCGCCCACCTTCGTACGGGTAAACAGATTCGCGATCGAGGACGCCAAGGCGAACTTTCGTATCGCGCCGATGCCAACCATGGCAACGGCATGCCGGACCGAGGTCACCGGCCGCAAACGGCCAAAGATGGCCGAATTCGACAGCCGCAGGACCTGTCCGGATAACACCGGATCCCGCTCCAGGATTTTCGCCAGATCCTGAACCCCGCAGTTCCGTTGCGAGAGCTGGACCAGCAACTGCGTCATCGAGGGTGACAGCTTGGGCAGCCGGTCAAGGCACTGTAGCGTCTGGGCCCGCGCGGATGATTGCGTCATGACGGGGAGTCCCATGCGTAACGCATATATATCGCGGTATTTCGCGATTTGTAGAGCGGAACTTAGGTGCGTTAGGCGCGACGCCGGTTGTTTCCGGCGCGGGCGTGAGTCAATCGATAGATGTATGCCAGCACTTCGGCCACGGCCTTATAGAGGTTGGGCGGAATCTCTCGGCCAACGTCCACCGAAGCGTAGAGAGCCCTTGCCAGAGGCGGATTTTCGACCAGCGGCACTCCATTCTCTATGGCTCGCTGGCGGATGCGGAGCGCAAGGTAATTCTTGCCTTTGGCAACCACCACCGGCGTACCGGCGGAGTCAGCCGAGTAGCGCAGCGCCACCGCAAAGTGGGTGGGATTGACGATGACGGCTGTCGCCGTGGCAACTTCCTTCATCATGCGCCGCCGCGCCAGGTCGCGCCGCAGCCGGCGAATCTTGCCCTTCACTTGTGGATTCGCTTCGGATTCCTTGGCCTCTTCCTTCACTTCCTGTTTGCTCATCTTCAGGCCCTTGGTGTAGCGCTTGCGCTGCCGGAAAAGATCGATGAGGCCGAAGACCAGGAAGACGCGCGGCCGCTTTCCACAGCAAGTCCTTGATCGCCATGGCGACGGTTTGCAAACCGATGTCGAGGCTGGCGAAGGGCAACGCGAGGAACAATTCCGCATTCTGTTTTGCGATCACATAAATAGTGCCGCTGAAGATGACCAGCATCGCGACTGCCTGACCTACCGCGGCGGGTCCTTGGGTTGCCAGGTTCTTGATTTTGGGAGCGGGATTCAAGCGCGAAAAATCGGGCATCAGCTTTTTGAAACTGAAACCCATTTTGGTGACCGCGAGATTCACCGCGATGGTGCTCAGCGTAGTCAGGCCGGCGAGGATCGAGAGCGGCAGGAACGCCCGATTCAGCAAGGTGGCGGCGATGCTCGGGAAAGTGGTCACCGTGAGATCGCCGCGGAAAGCTCCTTCCAGCGCCTGCCGCAGCATCTGCTTCATGCCGTCCATCCAGGAGGGAAACCAGGCACCCAAAACGCCCAGGAACACCAGGAAATTGGCAGCCGCAATGATCTCGCGCGAGGACGCAAATTGGCCCTCGCTGCGCGCCTTCAAAAGGCGTTTACTAGTAGGCTGTTCTGACTTGTTCGAATCCGCCATGACGCTGCGCTAGACCGCCAATAGGCTATAGACCAGTTGCATGGCGCGGCTGGCGGATTGGGCGAAGACTTGCGGAAACACCAGCAGCAGCCAGCCCAACAAAGTTAAAGACAGCAGCATCTTGATCGGAAAAGAAAGCTGCATCAAATGAAGCTGCGAATTCAGACGCGTCAGGAGCGCCAGTGAAATTTCCACCATCAGCAGCAGCGCCAGCAGCGGAAGCACCAAGCGCACGCCCGTGATGAAGATGGTGGAGCTGGCTTGGATCAAACGCGTGGCCATAGGTAGCGTGATCGCGAAGTGCCCCGGAGGATGCGCGGCGAGGCTATCGGCGAAGGCTCGCAGAATCTGGCGATCCATGCCAGTGGCGAAAAAGAGCAGACCGGCAGTGGTTTGCGCGATCATGATCAGGACCGTGGAGTCCGCGCCCGAAGTGGGATCGATGGTGCTCGCAAAAGTGTAGCCGGCTTGAAGGCTGATGATCTGCGCTCCCATTTGAAAACCTTCGGTGAGAAACGCGACCGCCAGGCCCACGGCCAAACCCATCCCCGCTTCGGCAAACATCCAGCCCATCAAAAGAGGGAAGCTGACACCGGCCGCATCGATCACCGGCCAGCGTGGCTGTAGCGCAAGCGTCAGGCTGACGGACAGCACTACGCGCGCGATTTCCGGGCCGGCTTGAATTCCCGGGAGCGGAACAAAGATGAATGCTCCGGAGATGCGCGCCAACACCAGCAGGAAAGCGTAGAGGGTTCCGACATCGATCGTAGAAGTGCCCGTGAGATCAGTGCCCATACTTGGCGATGTCGGTGAAGACTCCCACGGTGTAGCTGACCAACTGCTTGAGCATCCAGGGCATCAGCAGAATAAAGCCGGCCAGGAACGCGGCCAGGCGCGGGAAGGTGCTGAACGCGGAATCTTGCAGCGAGGTGGCCACTTGCACCAGGTTCATGACGATGCCCACGCCGAAACCGATCATCAGCAGCGGCGCGGCCAGGCCAAAGGCGGCCATAAGGGCTTCGCGAATAATCTGAACTGCGGCTTCTGGAGTCATGATGGATTCCTAGTAAAAAGATTTGACCAGCGAGCCGACGACCAGATTCCAGCCGTCCACCAGGACGAACAGCAGGATCTTGAAGGGCGCGGAAAGCATCACCGGCGGCAGTTGCACCATGCCGATGGAAAGCGTGACGGACGCGACCACCAGATCGATGACCAGGAACGGCAAGAAAAGCAGCGCGCCGATCTGAAAGCCGGTCTTGAGCTCGGAGAGAATATAGGCGGGGATCAGAACTTGCAGCCCCAGATCAGAGGCGTTGCGCGGCGCTGGGGCCTTGGCGACTTCGACAAATAATTGGATGTCTTTTTCGCGGGCGAACTTGCCTAGGAAGGTCTTGAGCGGCTTCGAGCCTTCGTCGAACGCCTGGCTGGCGGATAGTTTTCCCTGATCCATCGGCTCCCAGGCGTTGTGATAAATTTCGGTCGCCACCGGCTGCATGATCAGCAGGGACAAAAACATCGACAGCCCGATCAACACCTGATTCGACGGCGTCGATTGCGTGCCTAGCGCCTGGCGCAGGAAATGCAGGACGATGGTGATTCGCAGAAACGGCGTGATCGACATCAACGCGGCCGGCAGCAACACCATCAAGGTGAGCGACAGCGCAATCTGCATCGGCAGACTGAGCGTAGTGGCGGAGCCTTTGGCACCCAGCGCAGAAAGCGGCGAGTTCGCAGCGGGTGCGGCGAACGCGAGGGTCCCGAACAGGACTCCCAGGAACAGAGTGCGTAGCTTCAATTTAGTTTTCCTGCCTGACGGGAGAGGGAAGAGCGATCTGGGCCGACTCCAGCAGATTGCAGCCGTTGGGTGACAATCCGATGAGCAGCGTCCGGTCCGCCATACGTACCAGGTGCAGCGAATGATGCTGCGTCAGCGGCAGGCGATCGATCACTTCCAGACGCGGCGTGCTCTCATCGCGCTTGCGGCGCAGGCCGGTCGTGGCCCAACCTTTCCGCTTGAGCGCCCAGAGAGCGCCGCACAGCAGGCCGAGCACAACTAAAACCACAAAGAACTGTTGGAACACTTCCATCCGCTTACTTATTGACTCCGTTTCCGGTTTTCAAAATCCGTGATTCTTACGGCAACCGAGCGGCCCACGTGCATCATGTCTCCCGAACAGAAGGAAGCGCCACCGGCACGCACGGCGATCTTCGACCCCACCCGCCGCGGCAAAGTGAGGATGCTGCCGGGAGATAGGGAGAGGATCTCCTGGACAGACTTTTGGCACCGGCCCAACTCCGCTTCCACGGGGAAGGAGAGTTGGGCGTAGCGCGACATTTTTTCTTCAGTTGTCAAAACCAAACTCCGTCAGGCGCTTTACAACTGCATCGCGATCAGGGTCTGCTGCATCTGGTCGATCGAGGTGATCGCTTTGGCATCCGCCTGGTAACCGCGCTGATACACGATCAGGTTGGTTAACTCGGTGGCCATGTCGACGTTCGACGCCTCAAGCGAGCCCGCCACGATGTTGCCGCGGGTGCTGGTGCCGGACGCGCCGACCGAGGGAGTGCTGGTGCCGACGCCCACCACATACTGATTGTTGGTGACGGAAATGAGGCTGTCGGGATTCGAGATAGAAGCCAGCGCAAGCTGCGCGAGCGTACGCGTAGTTCCGTTGGAGAAAGTGGCTACCAGAAGGCCGCCATTCTGCAAGGTCACGCCAGTGACAGTTGCGGCTTGCACACCATCCTGCGTGGAGCCAGTGGTGGTGGAAGCGCTCGCGTACTGAGTGATCAACGGGTTCTTGGTGGAATCGAACAAGTTCCAATTGACATTGAGGTCCGCGGCGCCGTCCGATAATCCGCCCGTGGTCGCTACGGCAACCGGCGTACCCGCAGCCGGCGAGGTGAGAACACCGAGGCTGTTAAATGTGAGAGAGCCGGTGGAGAGAACCGTTGGAGTTCCGGCCGTCCCGCCAGTTACATCTTGGCCCGGGATGGTTACGTTGTAACTCCACGTCAAGGGCGCGGTGTTGGTGAAATCGACGGTTAAAGTATGAGTGTTGCCCAGCGAATCGACCACCTGAACCGGTGCGGAGAAGGAATCGCCGACCGCCGCGGAGGCGTTGAGATTCGCGCTCACCGTCATGTTCGCAGTGGGCGTCGGAGCTTGCGACGAGAGTGTGGGCACAGAAATCGGCGAGACCGCGCCGGAGGGGTTGACCACTCCGTTTACGGCCGTCCAACCCTGCACCAGAGAGCCATCGCTGCTTGTTAACTGACCGGCGGGGTTAAGGCTAAAACTGCCATCGCGGGTGTAGGTGGTGGCGCCTGACGGGTTCTGCATCACAAAAAAGCCGCCACCCTGGATCGCGGCATCAAGGGCGCCGCCGGTGGTCTGGACCGTACCTTGGGTGAAGTTGCGAGCGGTAAGAGTGCTACCGACGCCGGCGCCGACCTGCAACGATGCCGAGGCTTCGTTCATGGCGTCCTCAAACAGGACGGAGCTGGACTTGAAGCCCTGCGTGTTCGAATTCGCGATGTTGTCGCTGACGACGTTCAGAGCCTGTTCGCTGGCGAGCATGCCTGAGAGCGGAATGGAAAATGATGACATTTTATTTTTCTCCTTGGATTTGAAATTAGATTCCGCCGGTTGCAGCGGCGTTGGTAACGTCTTGTGCGGCGGTGTTGGCCGCGGCGGCTGCTGCTGCAGCGGCCGCTGCACTCGCCGCATCCGCGCTCGCAGTCGCATCCGCCGGTGTCGCGGTGTTGGCGGTGCTCGACGCCGTGCCGGGAGCGTCATACGTGCCGGTCTCAATATCCTGGCGAATTCCGGCCATCTGTTCGAGCTGGCTGAACTGCGCAAGCTGCGTAAGGAACGTGGTGCTGTCCATGGGCTGGGTGGGATCTTGATTCTTGATCTCCGTCACCAGGAGCTGCAGAAATGTGGTTTCGTTGCCCAGTGCACTGGTGGTGAGGGCATTGGACGTGGAGGTTGCGGCCGTGGGATCGGACGACGATGCGCCGGGGGTGGTTCCTATGCTTGCCATAGTAGTTGTGGGGTCTCCTTAGAATTCAGGTTGCCGATGGAGCCTTCTAGTTCTTCCACCCATCGGGGTTTGTTCTGCTGTTTAGATTCCTGTTCGGCGTTCGAACCGGATGAATATTGGCGGCCGTTGGAGCCGTCGGGGTCGGTGAAGGACTGATGAGAATCGTTCTGCGAAAACGCGCCATTCGAGCCGGCGCCAGGCTGCCAGACTTCGGTGCGGATTCCGCCATTGTCCAGGCGGTTCACCAGATCGTTCAACCCGCCGCGCAGAGTCTGCGCCATTTCCGTATCGCCGGTGCGAACCGATACGTGGACTTCGCCGGCGCGCTCGACGAAACGTACGGCTGTATCTTGGCCGGTGGAGTCCGGAATCCGGACGGTAATGTCATTGTTGGCTTTGGGGGTGGCCGGTGGATCGAGGACTTTGTCCATCTGAGCCGCCGCCGACAAAGTGCTGGAGGATGTATTGTTGCTCGCGGGGGCAACGGTTTGATCCGCGACGGCCGCGCGCACTTGCGGAAGCAGCGTTTCCGGCTTGGCAAACAAATCGCCGGGCTTCTCTTTTTCGAACTGGCCTCCGCTGTCGCCGCTGTGCGTATCGGCGGGGACATCGGCCGCGACTGAAATCTGTTTCGTGGTTACCGGGGCTGCCGTCTGCAGCGGAGTCTGCGAAGCCGGCGAAGCGGCCGGCGGCTGCGAATCGTTGGTGGGCGTGAGGCGCGCTGCAAAAGCGAGCGTACCGGAGTTGGACACGGAGGTGGTATTGTCGGCGCCCTCTATCCCCGGCGGCAGCGTGTTTTTGGAATCGCTTCCGGATGCGCTTGATGCATCCTGCGTAACTGTAGTTCCCTTGTCGGAGGCTTTTGTGCCTTGCGCCGACGTGCTCGATCCAGTGGATGGTCGAGGCGGAAGCTGCGACTGGGCGGTGCTGGTGACGGTGCTCGTGAATGGGATCGGCGCTGTAACGGCTGCGGCAACGGCTTGCGTCGGATCTGAGGCCTTTTGCGGCTCCCGGCTATCACGGGTGAGGGTGTTGGCTTGGCGCGCTCGTTGGAGCCACGGTATTGATAGGTGGTCGTGCGGTCCGAGGTGGAAGTGGAAACGGTGTAGCGAGCTTCGCTAACCGTGGAACTATTCTCAAGAATTGTTGCGGCTTGTTCTGAGGTGGTCGAGAGGGCGGCTTGAATCGGGTTCGACGGATCGACAGCCGCGGGTTGCGAAGCAGGCCCAGTTTGGCCGATTGACGGCGTGGCATTCTGGGCAAGCGCTGCGGCGGTGGTCTGCGTAAGTGCGTCGGTAGTGCTCTGAACAAGGGGCGCAGAGGCGGCGGCTTCCGGAGATGAAGCAGCTTTCTTGGACTTCGTTTCCGATTTAGATTGTGACGTGAGGCTTGCCGCGGCAGGGGGGACATTCGATGTTGTACTTGCCAATGGCAAGCCACGCGAATCGAGTGTGCTTCGCAAAATCGCAAGAGTGGAAGGTACGCTTGCGATTAAGGAAGACGCCGCGGTGGTGTCTGCTTGCGCGGTAGAGTCCTGAGAAGCTGCGCCGTCCGTCGAAGTGGTCGCATCTTGAGCCGCCGCATCGTCCGCCGAGGAAGTTGCGTCCTGCCGCAGTGTAAGCGACGTGCTGAACGGAAGAACCAGCCGCGGAGCTTCCGGCGCAGGCGTTACCGGCTGAGCGGCAGTAGGGCTGGCGGCGGGATCGGAGTCTTTTTGTTTGGACTGAGTTTTTCCCTGAGAGTCATCCGTTGCCGAAGCATTTTCGCGCGCCGCGTGATACTGCTCCAGTACGCTGTGGAAATCCGATCCAGCGGAGCTGCCTTTAGACGCGCCTTTGCCGGCCGCGCTACTTTCCAACGAAATGGAAGTGCTGTCGGGAACACCCGGAAATGTTCCAATTCGTGCAGAGGCAGTCATCACTTGGGCATCTGCTATGCATATTCGAGGCCATTTTATTTCAATGCGTTTTTCAGACAGTTAGCGTGCAGCGCGTGTCAGGGCTCTGCCGGGTTTCGTCGGGAATCTGACGGTCGGGCGTAGTGGGGGCACTTCCTATATCGCAACTCGCGATGAAAATTCTAGGAAAATTCGCGGTCGCGGAGTTTGGCCGTGTGCGTGCATTCTGGCAGGGACAGTTATGGACCAAGTCTCCGTCACAGCCGCTAGCGGTCTGCAATCGCGCATGGAAGCGCTGGACCTTGTCGCCAACAATCTCGCGAACACCACTACGGGTGGATTCAAGCTCGACCGCGAGTTCTACAGCCTCTTCACCGCAGCCGATAACGACGCCGACGGCGCGGCCACCAAGCTGCCGCTGATCCAGAAGCAATGGACGGATTTCAGCCAGGGCGTCCTGACGCCGACCGGCAACTCGCTCGATCTGGCGCTTTCCGGCAAAGGGTTTTTCAGCGTGAATGGGCCGAGTGGTCCGTTGTATACGCGCAATGGATCGTTCCAACTGTCTCCCAGCGGTCAGCTCACAACGAGCGAGGGTTACGCGGTACGGGATACCAGCGGGCAGCCCATACAATCGCAATCGCAAGCTCCCATCGCGGTGGGCGCGGATGGCACCGTTACGCAGGGCGACCAAACGTTGGGCCAACTACAAGTGGTCGATTTCCCGGATACTTCGGTGCTGCAAAAGATGGGCAACAGCTACTTCATGCCCAACAATCCCAAGACAGTGCCGGTGCCTGCGCCCGACACAACGGTGCAGCAAGGCAAGACTGAAAATTCAAACGTGGCGCCGGCCGAGTCCGCGGTGCGCCTGGTGGGGCTGATGCGGCAATTCGAAATGCTGCAGAAGGCCATCACGATCACAACCGACATGAACAAGCAGGCTCTCACCGAGGTGGCTCGGGTGGGCTCGTAACGCGAAATATAGTGCGAGGGGATAAGAGAAATTATGATTAGAGCTCTCTACAGCGCGGCCAGCGGCATGACCGCTCAGCAGATGAACGTCGATAATATCGCCCACAATTTGGCGAACTCCAACACTGCCGGCTTTAAGTCGCGCCGTCCGCAATTTCAGGATTTGATGTACCAGACCATGGTTCAGCCGGGAGCGGCGGCGGGCGCTCAAACCACCGTGCCTAGCGGATTGCAGCTCGGCCTGGGTACGCGCGCGGCCTCCAACGAAATCATTTTCACGCAGGGAAATTTCACGCAGACGTCGAATCCGCTGGATCTGGTGATTCAGGGGAACGGGTTCTTTCAGGTAAGAACAGCGAGCGGCGATCTGGCTTACACGCGCGCCGGCCAGTTCCAGTTGAACCGCGACGGCAGCATGGTGGACGCCAACGGCAATTTGCTGGACCCGGCGATCACGCTGCCGCAGAACGCGCAGGCGCATCACGATCGCTACCGACGGAACGGTCAGCTACACCGTGCCGGGCCAAACCGCGGCGCAAACGGCAGGGCAGATTCAGCTCGCTACGTTTATCAATCCGGCGGGCATGAACAGCCTGGGTCAAAACCTGTATCAGCCTACCAATGCGTCCGGCGATCCCATCGTTGGGAATCCGGGCGGCCAGGAAGGTTTGGGAACACTGCTGCAGGGATACACCGAACAATCCAACGTGAGCGTGGTCGACGAGTTCGTGAATCTGATCGTCAGCCAGCGTGCCTATGAAGCCAATTCCAAGGTCATCAAGGCCGCCGACGAAATGTATCAAATGATGAACAACGTCACCAGATGATGATGGCGCTCCCACTCCTATTTGCGCTGTCGGCGCCGCCTGCCTGCCATGCGATCCAGAACGAAATGATTCTGGCGCGGGATGTCGCGGCAGTGGTCCCGGCCTTTGCGCCGGTGGCGGGCGATTTTCATTTGGGTTATCTATCCAGCACCGGTGCGCCGCGAATTTTTCACGGGGCCGACTTGCAACGGATCGCGAAAAATCAGGGTTTCGATATTTCGGATTTGCCGGACGTATGCTTTGCGCTGCGGACATTTATTCCTCAAGCCGAGGACATCCGTACCGCGATCCGCCAGACATTAGTGGACGTCCCCGGCATCGCCACCGCAAGAATTGAGATTTCGGGCTCCAGCCAACACGCGGCCCCGTTCGGGAAGCTGATTTTCCCGCGCGCTGGGATGCAGCAGCCTTCCGAAAGCCATCCCGAGGTTTTGTGGCGCGGGTACGTGCACCACACTGATGGCGATTTCCCGGTGTGGGCGCGGGTTCGCATCATCGCAAACATGACGCGTGTGGTGGCAATCGCGAATATCCCCAGCGGAAAACCAATTCAAAAGAACCAGGTGCGCCTGGAAAGTTGCGAGGATTCGCTGCTGGATGAAACCACGGCGCGCAATCTTGACGAAGTGATTGGATACGTTCCCAAGAGTCTGCTGCGCGCTTACCAGCCGATTCGCAAGACGCAGCTCGCTCCACTGCCCGACGTGGCCCGGGGCACGCTGGTAGACGTTGAGGTCTTCGCCGGCGCGGCCCGCCTATCGGTTAAAGCGAAGGCACAATCGGACGGCTTCAAGGGATCGACGATCCTGGTGCGCAATTTGACGAGCGGCAAGGATTTTCGCGCGCGAGTGGCCGGGAAAGATCAAGTCATCGTGGGAGAGTCCGTGCAATGAAAAAATTTGCTATCGCCGCCATGCTCTTATGCGCGGCCTCCGCTTATGCGGCGCCTAAGAGTGTCAAAAAGCAGCAGCCGAAGCCGCCATCGGCGCTCGACAAGTACATTGAACAGGCTTCGTTGCCTGAAGCTGCCAACGGCCAAGTCGCGGCGGTCGGATCGCTGTGGAGTCCAGCGGCGCGGTTCTCGGACTTGGCGGCGGATCAACGCTCGCGGCGCGTGGATGATATCGTCACCATCGTGGTGCAGGAGAGCGCTTCGGCTGTGAGCACGGGTGCGACCCAGACTTCGCGCAAATCCAGCACGCAAAATAGCATCACGGCTCTGGCGGGAATCACGAGAGCCACTGGGCCCTGGGCGAACCTGGCCAATTTGAGCGGTCAAACAAGCTTAGATGGGCAAGGCACGACCAGCCGGACCACCACCCTGACAACCACAGTTTCCGCGCGCGTGACGCATGTTCTGCGTAACGGCAACCTGGTGGTGGAAGGCACGAAGAATGTCGGGATCAATTCCGAGAACCAAGTCATCACCGTGCGCGGCGTGATTCGCCCGATCGATCTGGATACCACCAACTCTGTGCAATCCGCGAGATTGGCACAAATGGAAATCCAGGTGAACGGCAAAGGCGTGGTAGCGGACTGCCGTGCGGCGGCCGAATATTGTCTACCGCTTATTGATGGGTTTGTTGCCTTTCTAGGAGAAATGCTGAGTGCTTTCGATTGTTCTTCCTCTACTGATGCTGGCCCTTGAGCCGAATGCCAACGGTACGCGGCTCAAGGAACTGGTTTCGCTCGAAGGCGTGCGCGACAACCAGCTCATCGGCTATGGGCTGGTGGTGGGCCTCAATGGAACCGGAGATCATCGGCAGACGCTTTTCCCGGCGCAGAGTTTAGCCAATCTTTTACAGCAAATGGGCGTCTCTGTGGATCCCACCGCTATCCGTGTCGCGAACACCGCGGGAGTGATGGTGACCGCTACCCTGCCGCCTTTCGCGCAGCCGGGAATGCACATAGACGTCACGGCGGCTGCGATCGGCGATGCGACAAATCTGCAGGGCGGTTTGCTCTTGCTCACCAGCTTGAAGGGCATCGACGGACAGGTTTACGCGGTCTCGCAAGGATCTGTAGTCACCGGTGGATTCGCCACTGGAAAGACGGGCAACGGGCAGACGGTGAACCATCCTACAGTGGGCCGTGTGCCGGGGGGCGCGACGATCGAACGCCTGAGTCCGTCGGTGTCTCCGAACGGCCATGTGAAGCTGCAGCTCATGCAGCCGGATTTCACCACGGCGATTCGCATCAGCGCAGCCATTAACGACAAATTTGCGGACGGCAAGCCGCCGCTCGCTAAGCCCGAGAATTCGGCTTTGGTCGCGGTAACAATTCCGGCGGATTATGCCGCGCGGCCGGTGGAATTCATCGCCGAGGTGGAAGCGCTCACGGTTCAAGCCGACCGTCCCGCGCGGGTGGTCATCAATGAGCGCACCGGCACCATTGTCATGGGCAAGGAAGTTCGCGTATCGCCGGTGGCGATCATGCACGGCAATCTAACCGTGGAAATTCAGACCGTGAATACGGTATCTCAGCCCGCGCCACTTTCGCAGGGACAAACCGCCGTGGTGCCGCAGGTCACAGTGGGCGCCAAGGAAGAGAAGTCGCGCAGCTTGGTGCTGAAGCAGGGTGCAACAGTTGAGGAACTGGTGCGCGCTCTGGGATCCATCGGCTCCACGCCGCGCGATGTTATTGCGATTCTGCAAAGCCTGCGCGCCGCCGGAGCGCTCGAAGCGGATATTGACGTCCTCTAAATACATGGCAGACTCGCTTATTCCTGGGATATTGTCCACGCCTGGACTCGCCACGGGAATCGGCGCGCCCGGGCAGAAGACGGATAGTCCACAGAAGACCAAAGACGCCGCGGTTCAGTTCGAATCACTCTTGGTCGGCCAGATCCTTAAATCGGCACACGAAGAAGAAGGCGGGTGGATGGGCGCCGGCGAAGATCAGACGGCTGGTTCCGCCATGCAGATGGCCGATGAGTACTTGGCGAAGGCTCTGACCTCGCACGGCGGCCTCGGGTTGGCGCGGATGATCTCAACCAGCCTGGATCAAGCCTCTGCAAATAGCTCTAACCAAACAGCTTCTAAGCCGACCAGTCCCGCGAAATAGAGGCTACCGGGGGGGCTTCACCGTAGGCCGAGCTTTGCTCAGAGACGGTCGCCACCGCTGCGGCAGCGGGTGCCTCTGTCGGAGATCCGGATGCATTCTCCGACGATAACTCACGGTTAATTAAGCCATTTACGCAGGTGTTCTCCACCACATGTCTCCAGGCGTCAGTCAGGGTGGTTAGTACCGCGAGAGCCTGGCGAAACGCTTCCTCCGATTTTTGGGAATGGCCCTTCACAAGCTGCCTCTGGATGTAGTCGTAAAGGTCCGCCAGGGTGTGGGTGAAGTTGGCTCCCACTGAATGGTCGAGGGCCAAGATCGAGCTCGTCTACCGCCTCGTGAGCCTTATTGACGGCCCGGCCGCGCGCAAAAATATCCCCGTCTTTAAGCCGCGCAATCGCTACATTTACACTCTCCAGCGCAACCTGGTACAGCATGTAGACGCGTTCCGCGGGATGCGCTGAAAACACTCGGTTTTCCAGATACGTGCGGTGCGCCTTGCTGCGCGAATTGTCCATCCGTCATGCGCGATTTATCGCCGATAATTTACGCAAAAAGAGTTTTTTTTTACTAAAACGGTGGGCCTTAGGACTAAGGTATCTCTCCTCAGGTCCCGATATAAGGTCATCTGCGCAATTTCCACTAGCGCGGGGACCTGAAAGACGGGAGAACTATACGTGTCGACAGTTTTGTGGCTGACCTCGAATCCACAGCAGGATGTGGTGCAAGCATTTGAAGGGGTTACAAAGTTGCGAGTGGTGGTGACCAACGGAGAGAACACGGTTTGGAACCGGATTGAAGACCGATTCCGGGCCGTTCTCATTGAACTGCCCGCCGCGGACTCGGTGATTCAGGCGGCGCTGGCGCAATCGCTCCACACCACGGTTCCCCTGCCAGTCGTTATCTACGACAAGGAATCGCTCCTGGATGAATCTCTTCTGCGGCCGCCGGCCGTGTTCCATCACCTCACCGGGACCCGGACACCAGAGGAATTGGGCGCCGTGGTGTGCGGGGCGCCTCGCGCGGGAACGAAAAAAGAGCCTTGGGCAGACCTGCTGATCGGCGAAAGCCAGCCCATGAAGGATCTGCAAGGGCTGATCCGCTTGATCGGCCCGCGGCAAACCACCGCTTTAATCACGGGAGAGACCGGCACCGGGAAGGAGATGGTTGCCCGCGCGCTCCATCGAGCCAGCCGGCGTGCAGATTCCGAAATGGTGGCGGTGAATTGCGCTGCAATTCCGGAAAATCTGGTGGAGGCGGAGTTATTTGGACACGCGAAGGGAGCTTTCACCGGAGCTACCAATCCGCGAGCGGGCCACTTCGAACAGGCGCATCGCGGCACCATCTTCCTGGACGAGATAGGCGAGCTGCCGCTAGAGGCTCAATCCAAGCTGCTGCGGGTTCTGCAGGAGCGGCAAATTCAGAGAATCGGATGCTCGGAATCGATTCAGATCGATACGCGCGTGATTGCCGCGTCAAACGTGGATCTGCACTTGGCTGTCGAGGAAAAGAGATTTCGCGAGGATCTGCTGTATCGCCTGAATGTAGTGCCAGTCCACGTCCCGGCGCTGCGAGATCGCGCCAGCGACATCCCGCGGCTGGCGGATCACTTCATCGAGAAAGTATGCCTGCGGGAGAATCTCGAGCCCAAGCTTTTGTCTCCCAGCGCTCTCGACTGCTTGACCAGCTACCACTGGCCGGGCAATGTCCGCCAATTGGAGCATGCGATCGAAATGGCGGTTACGCTGGCGGGACACCGCGAGAAGCTCTATCTGGGAGACTTTCAGCTTCCCCAGCCGCGCACTTCGAAGACGGCGGATGCAGACATCCGGGTCCCGTCAAGCGGTGTGAACTTCGAGGAAGTCACCGCAAATGTCGAGAGGCTGCTGTTGCAGGAAGCGCTGCGATCCTGCGGCGGCAACAAGGCCAAGGCGGCGAGCATCCTGGGCATGAAACGCACCACGCTGCTGTATAAAACCAAAGCTCTGACGGCGCAAGCGAGTTAACGAGGAACTTGGGTATCCATGGCTGAGGCCGCAGTACTCACAGGCAGAACCAATCCCTGGGCACGTCTGGCGGGGATGGGCGAAATGGCGGTGCCGATCGCAGTAGTTGCGATCGTTCTCGCGCTCATTATGCCCATGCCTGCGGCGCTGCTGGACTTCCTGATTGTCGCCGACATCATGCTGTCGGTGATCGTCATGATGGTGGCGGTTTATATTCGCCGCCCGGTCGATTTCAGCGTATTTCCCACCACCCTGTTGCTGCTTACATTGTTCCGGCTGGCGCTGAACGTTTCTTCGTCGCGGCTTATTTTGCTAAACGGAAATACCGGGACCGCAGCAGCGGGGCACGTGATCGAGGCCTTCGGCAGCTTCGTGGTTGGCGGCAACTACATCATTGGCGCGGTGATCTTCCTGGTTCTGATCGCGATTCAGTATGTGGTTATCAATCACGGTGCGGTTCGTATTTCTGAAGTTACGGCGCGCTTCACTTTGGATGCGCTGCCGGGAAAACAGATGTCGATCGACGCCGACCTCAACTCCGGGCTGATCGACGAGACGGAAGCTCGCGCGCGCAGAAAGCACCTCTCCGCCGAGGCGGAATTCTTCGGCGCCATGGACGGCGCTTCGCGATTTACACAGCGCGATGCCGTGGCCGGCATTCTGATCACCGGCATCAACATCATTGCCGGGTTCCTCATCGGAGTCCTGCAACATGGCATGGACCTGCGGCATGCACTCGAAACCTATACCGTCTTGACCATCGGCGATGGCCTGGTAACCGTTATCCCCGCTCTGATGATTTCGATTTCCGGCGGCTTGATTGTGACCCGGACTGGCTCGGAAGACAGCCTGGGAAACCAATTTCAGCGGCAGGTTTTGGGAAGCGCACAGCCGCTTCTGCTAGCCAGCGGAGTGCTCGTCGCCCTCGGTTTGCTGCCAGGTCTACCCACGATTCCTTTCCTATTGATGGGAGGAGGCTTGGGTACGGTTGGCTGGAGAATGCGTCAAAAATCTGCCACTACCGCCGCGAATTCGACGGTTGCGCCGGCGAAAGCGAAAGAAGACCTGGACGTATTGCTGAAGGTCGAGCCCTTGTCGGTGGAAGTCGGCGTGGGCCTGGTCAACTTAGTGGAGCGCGGCGCCGACTCGCCCTTGCTGGGACGCGTTGCCGGCATACGGCGGCAGCTCGCGACACAGCTCGGCTATCTGATGCCTCCAGTAAAAGTAAAAGACAACGTGGCGCTGCGATCGCGTGAATATGTGATCCAGATGCGCGGTAGTGAAATCGCGCGATTTGAGCTGCTACAAGGCCATGAATTGGCCATTCCGAGCGGAAATCCGGATCCGTCACTGCAGGGCAAACCGACCGTTGATCCCGCATTCGGATTGCCCGCGATTTGGATTCGGCCGGATCAAGTGGACCGTGCCCGCAGCAGCGGTTACACAGTGGTGGATGCGACCAGCGTGATCGGCACGCACCTCACGGAAGTAGTGCGGCGGCATGCCCACGAATTGTTCACCCGGCAGGATGCCAAGGCCTTCTGCGACCGGGTGGCGCAGGAAAATCCCAAGGTCATCGAGGATTTGGTTCCAAAATTGCTTCCTTTAGCGACGATCCAACGTGTGATCCAAAACATGCTCCGGGAACGTGTGCCAATTCGAGACGGCGTGGGAATCTTGGAGGCCCTGGGAGAAGCCGCGCAAACCAGCGAGAACCCGGTCCTCCTGACCGAATACGTGCGCCAGGCTGTGCGGCGCGCCATCGTCAAGCAGGTGGTGAACCCGCAGGGAGAGATTCCAGCCTATCTCATGGACCCTTCGATAGAGCGCGCGGTCGAATCGTCGGTGGAGCACGGAGAAATGAACAGCGTACTCACCATGGCTCCTAAATCA
>CAWCAP010000014.1:0-228294 GCA_963793395.1 Bryobacterales bacterium
GGCTCATCCAAATGGCGGTGCCGGCAAAGGCCAGAAATCCGGTGGAGATGAGCCAGCGATTGTCGATCTTACTGGTTAGTACCGCTATCACTGGCATCATGCAGATCGCCCCGATGCCGCGCGGGCTCACGGCGAGTCCGGCGGAGCGCGCGGAATAGCCCATGACGGTTTGATAAAACAGCGGCAGGATCGCCACCAGGCCGTAAATCACGCCTCCGAACATGGTCATTACAATGCAGCCCAGGGCGAAATTGCGGTCCTTGAAAACGCGCAGGTTGACGATCGGGTGCGGATCGCGAAATTGATGGATCAGGAAAGCGATGAAACCAGCGATCGCGATGGTGACAGCCCAGCGGATCCACGGTGCGGCGAACCAGTCGTCTTCCTGACCCTTGTCGAGCACGATTTGCATGGCCCCCAGCCAGACGACCAGCAGGCCGAGACCGATGCTGTCGAAGCGGCCGGGCTTGGCGGATTTGATGTAGGGCGGGTCTTCGACAAAGCGCGACACCATGAACACGGCGAGGAAGCCGATCGGAATATTGATGTAGAACGCCCAGCGCCAGGAGTATTCGTCGGTTAAGTATCCACCAAGCGTCGGACCCAGCACAGGCGCGACGACGACGCCGAGGGCGAAGATCGCCATGGCCGCGCCGCGTTTCTGCGGCGGAAAGCTTTCGAGCAGGATGGCTTGCGAAAGTGGCTGGAGCGCGCCTCCTCCGGCCCCCTGAACGGCGCGCGCTGCCAGGATCATCCACAGGCTGGTGGCTGCGCCGCAAAAGAACGAGGAGACGGTGAACACGATGATGCAGAACAATAGGAACCGCTGCCGTCCGAAGCGCAGCGCCAGCCAACCGCTGGCGGGCAGCACGATGGCGTTGGCTACCAAGTAGCTGGTGAGAACCCAGGTGGCTTCGTCGATCGTCGCCGATAAGTTCCCGGCAATGTGGGGCAACGCGACCGAAGCGATGGAAGTATCGAGCACCTCCATGAACGTGGGGACGATCACCGCGAGCGCGATGAGCCAGGGATTCGCTTTAGGGTGCCATTGTTGGTCGGGCATGAACCAGCGGGGTGCGCGAGTGTATTTTTCATTATGGCGCGAGAGGGCCATCGTGGGCCAGCAGAAAAGCCTTCCCGCAGCCGGCAATCGGTGCGACAATCGGTGTAGAACATGATCCGGCGTGAATGGTTTCGCGCGAGCTGGCGTGTTCCGGTGGCGGCAATGTTGGCCGTGGCCGGTGTGGCAGTCTCGTTATCCGCGGCTGATGACGCAGTCTCCGACCTCAAGGCGGCGGTCGCCGCGCTGCAATCCAAGAACGACGCCTCGGCCATTGTTGCACTCAAAGGCCTGAGCAGCAGGCTTTCGCAGATTCCGGATTACATCGCTTGGTTCCGCGCCTCCGCCCAATTCAGTTCTGGAGATTACGCATCTGTGCCTGCGGCGCTGGAACCGATTTGGACGCAGTCGCCGGCGTCGCCGTTGATCGGACGGGCCGCGCTGCTGGGCGCGCAGGCATTCGGGCAAACCGGGAACACCGCCGGAGCCGTCAGCTTGTTGCGCAAATATTACGGGGCGCTATCGCAGCCGCAGGGAGACTTGGCGCTCGCCAAAGCTTTCGCGGCGGCAGGCGATCCCGTCAGCTCCGCCGTCCGCGCGCAGCACGTGTACTATAGTTACCCGACTTCAACCGAGTCCGTTGAGGCCGACGCGCTGGCGACCAGTCTGGAAGCCCAACTGGGAGATCAGTATCCTCCCGCGATGGGCGACGCCATGCTAGGGCGCGCTTTGAAATTGCTGGATTCCGGGCACGCGGAGCAGGCGAAGAAAGAGCTGCTGGCGCTGGTGCCGCGGCTCGGTGGCGACGAGCGTGACACTGCGCTGGTGAAGATCGGCGTGGCGCAATATGCCGCGAAGGACACCAAGGCCGCGCAAAAATATTTGGCGGAGCTCACAGTGCAATCGCCGCAAGCCAACGCCGAGCGGCTGCACTATCTGTTGTTATGCGCACGGCGCGTCAACGATCGCGCAGCGATGAGTGCGGAGCTGGATGAATTAGCTCGTTTGCATCCCGACTCGCCGTGGCGCCTGGAAGCGCTGCTCGCGATGGGCAATTCGTACCTGGTGGAGAACCAGGTGGACGCTTACGAGCCGCTCTACCGCGCATGCTATGAATCGTTCCCGAAAGAGCCGCGCGCGGCCGGCTGCCACTGGAAGGTAACGTGGGCGCATTACCTGCGCCGCAAGGATGACGCTCGCGATTTGCTGCGCGAGCACTTGCGCTTGTTCCCGAACTCGGATGAGTCGTCTGCCGCGTTGTACTTTCTGGGCCGGCTAGCGGAAGGCGCTGACGATCCATCTGCGGCGCGCGCTTATTACAGCGAGATCGTCCGCGAGTATCCGAATTATTTTTACACTGGACTCGCGCGTGACCGTCTGGCAGCTTTGCCTGGCACCGAAGCGGCCGCTTCGCCGGTGAACAATTTTCTGCGCACCGTCGAGTTCGCCACCCGCGCGCGGGTGCGTAATTTCGAGCCCAACGCACGAGCCAAAGTTCGCCTAGCGCGCGCCCGCCTGCTGGCCTCGGCGGGACTCGATGATTGGGCTGAAGTCGAACTTCGCTACGCAGCGCAAAATGAAGACCAACCGCACGTCATGGGGCTGGAACTCGCGACCATGGCTGCCCGCCGGTCGGCGCAGGACCAGGCCATCCGCTATTTGAAACGCTACGCTCCGGACTATTTGTATATGCGCATCGATTCCGCGCCGCCCGAGTTTTGGAAGCTGGCGTTCCCGATACCCTACCGCGAGGATCTGGAGAGATTCGCCCGCCAGAACAATTTGGATCCGTTTCTAGTAGCTGCGTTGGCGCGTCAGGAATCCGAGTTCAATCCCAAGGCTGTTTCCGTTTCGAGCGCGCGCGGGCTCACGCAGATTATGCCTTCCACCGGCCGCGAGTTGAGCCGGCGCTTGGGCATCCGGCCTTATTCGACAGGGCGATTGTTTCAGCCGCAGGTGAATTTGCAGTTGGGCACGTATTATTTGAGATCGGTCGCCGATAGCGTCGACGGACGCTGGGAAGCGGCGCTGGCGGCATACAACGCTGGACTCAGCCGCGCGAAGGACTGGTCCACTTGGGGCGAATTCCGCGAGGCCGCCGAGTTCGTCGAGACCGTGCCTTTCACGCAGACGCGCGAATACATTCAGATCGTTTTGCGCAACGCCGATATCTATCGCCAGCTCTACGCCGCGCCCGAGTACGGCGTGCCGCCAAGAGTCCGGCGCCCCCGCCAGCCGGGTATCCTATTCAGATGGGATCGACCAGCGAACCAAAAGTTCTCGAGCCACCGGCGCACGCTGAGAGCCGTCCGCGCTTCCGCAGCGACCGGGCTTCGGGATTAAACGAAAGCGTCATCCGCGAGATGACGCGCCTGGCATTTCAGTACAACGCCGTGAATCTGGCGCAAGGTTATCCCGATTTTCCCGCCCCCGCGATTCTGAAGCGCGCCGCCATCGACGCCATCGAAGCCGACATCAATCAATACTCCATCACCTGGGGCGCGAAGCCGTTCCGCGACGCCATCGCCGCCAAGTATCGCCGGCACTATCAGCTCGATTTCGATCCCGAGCGCGAGATAACGGTCGTGTGCGGCGCTACCGAAGGCATGATCGCTTCCCTGACCGGCGTCACCAATCCCGGCGACGAGTTGGTGGTGTTCGAGCCGTTCTACGAAAACTACGGGCCCGATTCGATCCTCTGCGGATGCACGCGCAAGCTAGTCACGCTGCGCGCGCCGGACTGGACCTTCGACCGCGACGAACTGCGCCGGGCTTTTTCTTCGCGCACCAAAGCCATCATCCTCAATTCGCCCAATAATCCCACGGGCAGCGTGTTCACCCGCGACGAGTTGGCATTCATCGCCGGCCTGTGCCAGGAATTCGATGCGCTGGCGATCACCGATGAGATTTACGAGCACATTATTTACGACGGCGCCGAGCACATTCCGATGATGACGCTGCCCGGCATGCGCGACCGCACCATTCTGGTGAACAGCATGAGCAAGACCTATTCGGTGACCGGATGGCGCGTGGGCTGGGTGCTGGCGAGTCCGGATCTGACCGATTCCATCCGCAAGGTGCACGATTTTCTGACCGTGGGCGCGGCGCATCCCTTGCAGATCGCGGGCGTGATGGCGCTGGCGCTGCCCGACGATTACTACACCGATCTCGCCGACGAATATCGCGAGCGACGCGACGCCATGATCGATATGCTGACGCCCGCCGGCTTCCGCTGCTTCCGCCCGCAGGGCGCGTATTACGTGATGACCGATATCTCGGCTTTCGGTTTCCCGGACGACACGGCGTTCGCGCGTCACTTGGTGGAAAACATCGGCATTGCGGCCGTCCCGGGCTCGTGCTTCTTCGCGGACCCTCAAGGCCACGATCAGTTGATCCGGTTCTGCTTTCCCAAGAAGCCGGAAACGCTGGCGGCGGCGGCTGAAGCTCTGCGGAAGCTCAACCGATAATCTAGCGGTGGAAGAAGCCGTTGATCTCGGCGTAGGGAACTAGCCCGTCGAATCCCGCGAAGCTGCCTTCCTTGGCGATGGCTTCGGCGGCTCGCATAAAGGCCGTCCACGCGGCGCGCGAGAGCGATGAGCCGACGCTGATGCGGCGTACTCCCAGATCCGCCGCGTCCGCGACGGTGAGCCCCGTGTTCCTGCTCATGAGAAGGTTCACGGGCTTGGGATTCAGTTCCGTGACGAACGCTTTGATGTCGGCGCGTTCCGCCAGTCCCGGAGCGTAAAGTACGTCGGCGCCGGCGTCGGCATAAGCGCTCAGTCGTCGCAGCGATTCACGAAATGGATCGGGATGGCTTACCAGGTAACACTCGGCTCGCCCGGTGAGCAGCACTCCGCTACCTGATGCGTCGATAGCAGCGCGCGCGGCGCGGATGCGATCGACAGCCAATGGCATTTCGAATAGCGGATTCGCGGCGTCACCGGTCGAGTCTTCAATCGAGAGTCCCGCGATGCCAGTTTCGATGCATAGTCGAACACTAGCCGCGACGCCTTCCGGATCGCGCGCGTATCCGGATTCGAAATCCGCATTCACCGGCAAGTCGACAGCGCCAGCAATGTCGGCAATGTTTCGCAGCATGGCATCGCGTGGCACGGCGGCATCCGCGAGGCCCACCGAGAACGCAAAGCCGGCGCTAGTAGTAGCGAGCGCCTTGAATCCGAGATGCTGCAAATAGCGCGCGGAGCCCGCATCCCACGGATTTGGAATCACGAAGCATCCACTCTCATGCAGCTTGCGAAACGCGGCGCGGCGGACGGCGTAGTCGGGGTTGGGGCTCATTGCAAATTAATGTTGTGCTGGCGAAGGATCGAACCCGTCGCCAATTCATAAGCGGAGACCGCTTCGCCGAGATCGGATTCGGCGCGGCGCTCCTGGCTGCGCGCAGTGATCATCGTCGTCTGGCGCTGCTGCACCAGAAAAAGCGTCGACGTGCCCGCGCGAAACTGGCGTTGCTCGCTGTTGTACTGTTCTTCGGCGGATTCGCGCTGCACCCGCGCGGCGTCTAGACGCAGCCCGGCGGATTGCACTAACTGCATGGCGTTGCGCACGTCGGCTTCGATCGCTTGCTCCACCTGCTCGCGCTGATTCTGGATGCGGTGGCCTTGCGCGATGGCGGTGCTCAAGTTCGCTTCAGCCGCGCGGTTGCGGATCGGCAGCGAGACGCGGAGCTGCACCTGCGTCGTAGGGAAATTTCCCGCGAAAAGATTGCTGAGAGACTGGCCATAATCGCCGACCAGCAGCGCCGGTGGCGGGCTGCCAGGCGGAAGAACCACAGCAGCAAGTCCGGCCGACGACGACAGCAGGTTCAAGCGATCGATCAGTGGACCAAAGCTGGAGGTGAAGGGATTGGGGCCGGTTTGAGCGAACACGGGTCCCGCGAGTCCGCTGCGCGTGTAGCTGCCGACCAGATCCACTTGCGGCTTGGTCTGGTCGCGATAAAGCCGCGTGTCCTTTTCGTTAATCTGGCCGGAGATTTCCACCTGGCTCAGCTCAGGCCGGTTAGCGAGCGCTTCGTTTACGGCGTCGTTCAGAGGAGTCAATGGAGGCGCACCATCGGGCGCAGTCACCGGAACCAGCGAACTGGCCCACAGAGCGGAGCCGCGCCCTTCGAGCATCAGCATCTTGAGATTATTCTCGGCTTGCGTGAGCGTGGACTGCGCGCTGTAGGCGTTCAGCTCGAAGCTGGCGAGCTGCGTCTGCGCCGCCACCACATCAATGGGAGCGAGCAAGCCTTGCGCCTGCTGGCGGCGGTTGCTTTCGTCCTGCTGGCGCGCAATATCCACGGAGTCGAGCTGGACTTGCAGATTGTTGTACGCGTAGAACACTTCCCAATACGCTTGCTCGGTCTGCTCGACCACTTGCATCACCCGCAGACGGAATTGTTCGCCGGAAAGCGCCCGGTTCTTGCGCGCGACGTCGATGGTGTGGCGATTCTGGTCGTAGAACAGATTGCGCCATAGCGGCTGCGTGTATTGGAAATTGAGAGCCGTCGGATATTGCGGATTCAGCGTGACGAAAGTGTTGTTGGTGTAGACTCTCTGCGAACTGAAGTCGACGTGGTAACTCCCGCCCAGCCACGGCGTGAAGCCGGAGACGGTGGGATCGGTTTGCCAGGTGCGATTCAGCACCGCGCCGGTGGCAGATCCGCCGAGCGAACTGGCCACTGGATTCACTTGCTTCAAAAATTGCGAGACTGCGCCGACAGTGGGATCGTAGAGTCCGCGCGCACCGGTCAGACTGTAGCCGGATATTTCGCGATCGATGCGGGAGGCTTGGATGTCCTTGTTGTTGGCGAGTGCCATGGCGAGAGCTTGCTGCAATGTAATGCGCGCCTCACCGAAGACGCCAATGCGCGAGGGCAATCGGAAGGTGCGCACGGGGGGCAGCAATGTGGTGGCGTCGGGCGCCGGTGTGGTCTGTGCCGGCGGCGCCTGGGCCGAAGCGCCAGGAATCATGGCCGCGGCGAATGCAAGTACGGCGGCAGGGCGGAAGAATAACCAGCGCATCAGGCGTTATCTCCGGTTTCAAAGTGGACCGGCTGCGGAATGGTCGGCAGCGGCCGCCGGCCGATGCGGGGGATCCACCCGAACAACCTTTGGAACAGCCGCATGTGCTTCATGTCGTCAAAGTACGAATAAAACACCGGCACCGCGAGCAGCGTCAGCAGTAGACAGAAGGTCTGGCCTCCGGCCACTAGAGCGCCGATGGAGCGATTCGTAGCGGCTCCGTCACCGGTGGAAATGATCAGTGGCAGCATCCCCACAACCAGGGCTGCAGTAGTCATTAGAATGGGGCGCAGACGGTCGCGGTTGGCCTGGATGATGGCTTCGTAACGGTCGAGTCCCTTCTCGCGGAGGCCGTTCATGTGATCGATTTGCAGGATCGCGTTCTTCTTGACGATTCCGAACAGCAGCAGCATGCCCAGCGCGGAGAATACGTTGATAGTCTGGCCGGCCAACACCAGCGAGAGAATCCCGAAGGGAACCGCCAGCGGCAACGTCAGCAGAATCGTGAACGGATGCAGGAAAGATTCAAACTGCGCAGCCAGCACAATGTACATGAAGATCAGCGTCAGCGCGATCGCGATGCCGAAGTAGTAGGCGGATTGCGCCAGATTCTTGCTGAAGCCGCCCAACGTAGTGGTGTAGCCGGGATCAAGGTGGATGTCCTTGATCACATCGTTCATAGTGTTGATCACCTGCTGCTGCGAACCGCCCGGCAGCACGTTGGCGCTGATGGTCACTTGCCGCTGACGGTCCAGGCGGCTGATGCTCGAAGGAGCACTACCGCCCTTGATGCGAACCACTTGATCGAGCGGCACCCAGCCCTGCTTGTTGGTCGAGAACACGATCAACTGCGAGAGGCCTTCGACGCTGGTGCGATATTTGCTGTCGGCACGCAGGCGGACGTCGTATTCTTCGCCGCCCGACGGGAACGACGAAACCAATTGGCCAGCCACCAGCGTATTGAGAGCGGTGGCGATGTCGGTGACTTTCACGCCTAGATCGTTGGCGCGCTGGCGGTCGATTTCAACCCGCAGCTCGGGCTTGCCGAAGACCATCGACATGTCGGGATCGCCAACACCGGGCGTTTGTTTCAGCCGCGCCACGATTTTCGTGGCATAGTCGTTGAGCTTGTCGAGGTCCGGACCCTTGATGACGTATTGAACGTCGGCTTGTCCGCCCCCGCCCCCTCCGGCTTGCAACACGGCGGTGCGCACATCGGGAGGATAAGCTTTCATCAGATCGCGTGCGCGCGACATCATCTGTTCCTGGGTGTAGCTGCGTTGATTGACGGGCACCAGGCGAGTGTAGATGGTTGCCCGGTTTGCGGCGGAAGCCAACGTCGCGAATCCGCCGGAGGACGAACCAATGGTAGTGAGTGTGGCCGTCACGCCGGGCTGCGCGCGCAAGTCGCGGGCGATACGCTCGGCGATGGTGAGCGTCGCGGCCAGCGATGTTCCCTCAGGAGCTTTAACGGTGACCTGGAATTCGCTGCGGTCATCCACCGGCAAGAAGTTCTTGCCTACCAGCATGAACAGCGGAATGGTGCAGAGCGACACCACCACGCACAGCGCCACCATGCTCTTGCGGTGCGCCATCGCCCATTCCAGCATTTGCGTGTAGTGCTGGTCCAGGAAGCGGAAGAATTTCGAATCCTTGGACGAGTGATGCGAGCCGCCCTCCTGCCGCGGCGGCATCTTGATGAAACGCGAGCTCAGCATCGGCGTCAGCGTGAACGACACCAGCAGCGAGACCGCGATGGCGAACGACGCCGTGAATCCGAAGGACGACATGAAGCGCCCCGTGATGCCGCCCATGAAGCCAATGGGAAGGAACACGGCCAATAGCGACAGCGTAGTCGCCATGACGGCGAGCCCGATCTCTTTGGTGCCTTCGATCGCCGCCAGCATGGGAGGCATGCCCTTCTCTTCCATGTAGCGGTAAATGTTTTCGAGCACAATGATGGCGTCGTCAATCACGATGCCGACCATCAGCGTCAGCGCCAGCATGGTGATCTGGTTCAAATCCAGATTCATCGCCGCCATCAAGCCAAACGCGGAAACAATCGAAGTAGGAATCGCCACGGCTGAAATCAGCGTGGTGCGAATATTGGCCAGAAAGATGTAAATGATGATGGCGGCAAGAAGGCTGCCCTCCACCAAGTGCGCTTCGAGTGAGTGCACCGCGCCCTTGATGAACGTGGACTGATCGTTGATGATCTGGATGGTAAGATCTTTCGGCAGCGTGGCCTGAATTTCTTTCAGCCGCGCCTTGACGGCGTCGGCGGTGGCGACCGTGTTTTCGCCGGATTGCTTGGCGACCACCAGCGTTACCGCGGGATCGCCGTTGAGACGCGCGGCGGTGACCGGCTCTTCTTCGGAGTCCTCGGCGTGGCCGATATCGCGGATCTTCACAACGTAAGTCCCGCGGCGAACCACAGCGAGTTCGTCGAACTGCGCGGGATCGACCAGGCGGCCCAGCGTGCGGACGGATAATTCTTTTTCACCGGCGTTGACGCTACCCGCCGGCAATTCCACGTTTTGTTCCTTCAATGCCTTGGCGACATCGGCGACGGCAACGTCGTAGGCGCGCATCTTTTCCGGGTCGACCCACACCCGGATCTCGCGCTTCAATCCGCCGACAATGGTGATCTCACCCACGCCGGCGATGTTTTCAAGCAGCGGCTTGATCCGTTTGTCGGCGATTTCCGTGACCTCGCGCAGCGGCCGCGGCGAAGAGACTACCATCTGCAAGATAGGTTGCGCATCGGGATCGAGTTTCTGCACTACCGGCGCTTTGGCGGTTTCCGGCAATAGTGGCACCACCTGATTGACCTTGTCGCGCACTTCCTGCGCGGCCACGTCGCCGCTTTTGTCCAGCGTGAAGCTGATGACCACGGTGGAGTTTCCCTCGATGGAAGTCGACTGCATCGTGTCGATGCCGCTCGTGGTATTCACGGAGTCTTCGATGCGCTTGGTGATATCGGATTCGATCTCCTCCGCCGACGCGCCCGGATTCGAGACCGTCACAATGATCGTGGGAAGATCGATTTTCGGAAACAGATCGACGCCCAACGTGAAGAACGAGAAAATACCCACCACCATCAGCGCCACGATCAACATGGTGGCGAACACAGGGCGTTTGACGCACAACGCGGCTAGTGCATGCATGAGTTAGCGTCCTTTCGTTCCGGCCGGAGTTGAAGTGGCGGCCACGGTCTTCACCACCATTCCATCGAACAGGTCGGGCAGGTGGTTGGTGGCGATCATGGCGCCGGGAGAAATCCCCGACAGAATCTGTACTGTGTTATCGCGCGTAGCGCCCAACTGGACGACGGCTACCCGCGCGCGGCCATCGCGAATGAAATAGAGCTGCGAGGAGTTGGTAGTGGGATCGGTGATCACGGCGGTGCGCGGCACGAACAGCCCCATGCTGTCGCCCGCCAGTAAAATGCGTGCGGTGGCGAACATGCCAGGTTTCAGCGCAATGTCGGTGTTTGGAAATTCCGCGATCACGGTGATGGTGCGCGAGCTGGGATCGACGGCGGGATTGATGGCCGTCACGCGCCCCTGGAAAACACGGCCGGGATAGCCGGGAACCATGGCCTCCACGCCGACGTTCAATTTCATATCCGGCGCGTTGACTTCGGGTACTTGTAATTCGAGGCGAATGGGCGTGATGCGCAGCAGCGTCGCAATCTTTGAAGTCACCGCGACCCACTGGCCGGCGGCAATGGGCCGGGCACTGATGTAACCGGCAAACGGCGCGTGGATGACAGTGTCTTCGATGGCTTTGCGTGCGATCTCACCCTGCGTTTTCATACCCGAGAGCGAAGCCTGCGCGGAAACGGTTCCGTGGAAGTTCTGCCGCGCCGCATTGAGCGTGGCCTCATACTGCTGTTGCGCGACTTTGGCCTGGGCCTGCGCGGTATCGGCCTGCGTGCGGAATTTGTCGTAGGCGCTTTGCGAAACGTCTCCGGTCTTGAGCAGATTCGCGTAGCGCTGAGCGTCGGCTTCGGCCAGGCGTGCTTGGGCGGCGGCGGAATCGGCATTGGCTTTCGCGGAGAGCACTTCGGGCACGCTGTCGGCGTCAAACTGACTGCCCTGGACCAGACCGATCCGCGACTCCGCCTGGCGCAAGCCAGCTTCGGCCTGCTGCTCGTTGGCATCGGCCTGATCGAGCCGCAACTTGGCGTCACGATCTTCCAGCCGCGCGATCACCTGCCCTTGCTGCACGAAATCGCCGACGTCTACCGGCGTTTGGGTGACGCGCCCCGCGATTGCGGGCGCCACGTCGGACGTTTCTTTTGCCACGTAGCTGCCGGTGACGCGCACCGAAGCTTCCACCGGAAGATTCTCCGCCGGCGCAACCGCAACGGTGAGAGCGGACCCGCTGGATGCCGCCACAGCCCCGGGATTATCCGCCAGCGTGGTTTTCGGCCCGCCACAACCGATTGAAAATGCAACGGTCAATGCCAGAACTGCCTTCCCCAAAAAATTAGGTCGCATGATTCCCCTTCCCGTTCTTCTTGTTAGTACGCAGACGATCCGCCGCAGGTTCGGTGAGTCCGTTCAAAATAAATCCCACCAACTGCTTCACCGCGTCTTCATCCGACGCGAGCCGACTTTTTCAGCCCGAAAATATATTTGCCGGTAGCGCAATGCACAGCCGTCCCCACTGCAAAGTCCAGCACCAGATCGGGATCGCCCGCGCGAAACGCCCCTTCTGCCTGCCGCGACACTACATAGCGCCGCAAGAAATCCTGGAAACCGGCTCCCAACCGCTTGTGGAACAGGCTCGCCATCAAATGACCTTCAAGCATGGCGTACAACATCATGCGGTGAAAAGCGGGATCTTCGCGAAACGAAGCAAAGATCGCGCGCGCAATGGCGCTGAACACGCCCGCATCGTCCCGGCGCGCCGCGCATTCCTCCAGTCTGCTGCATCAAGCGCTTCGCCCTTCCCGTCGGCCTGGCCCTCTTTCATATCGAGGATCGCGTGGTACAGATCTTCCTTGGTAGCGAAATGCCGAAATAAGATGGCTTCGCTGACCCCGGCGGCGGCGGCGATGTCCTTGGTCTTGGTGCCGCCGAAACCATTGCGCGCGACGCAATCGATGGCGCTGCGCAGGAGCTGGCGATGGCGGTCGTCCGCGGCCATGCGGCTCTTGCGGGCAGCGGGAGAGGGGCGGAAGCGGGGAACATTCATAAGTAAGTGCTTACTCACTAGTGTAGCCAAGGATAAGACGCCGCGCAAGTAGGATTTCTTCACGGAATTTTACGCCCGAAAGTGCGCGGCGCCTTACGCGGGATTGTTAGCATGGGCTGATGCCCAAGCTTTTGGAGTTTGACAACGTTTCGGTGGAGCGCGAAGGCACCATGGCGCTGCGGAACGTCACTTTTTCAATCGAAGCCGGCGAGCACGTCGCGATCCTCGGCCCGAACGGCAGCGGGAAATCGACGCTGCTTAAGACCGTCACCCGCGAATGCTATCCGCGCTTTCCGCTGGAAAGCCGGGTGCGCATCTGGGGCGACCAAGTGTGGACGCTATTCGAATTGCGCGCGACGCTGGGCATCGTGACCAACGATCTGGTGGCCACCTGCACCAAACCCTATTCGGCGATGGAGACGGTGCTCAGCGCGTTTTTCGGATCGATCGGGATCTGGCCGAATCATCACGTGACCCCGGCAATGGAAACCCGGGCGCGCGAAGTGCTGGAATTCTTCGAAGTCGCGCATCTGGCGGACCGCCTGATGACGGAATTATCCAGCGGCGAAGCTCGGCGAGTCGTTTTCGCGCGCGCGCTGGCCCACGATCCCAAGGCACTGGTATTGGACGAACCCACCAATAGCCTGGACATCCGCGCGCAACGGGAAGTGCGCGACGCCATGCGCAAGCTGGCGCACAACGGCGTGACCGTGATCGTAGTGACGCATCATCTTCCGGATATTGTTCCGGAAATCGAGCGCGTGGTCGCGCTAAAGGACGGCCGCATTTTCTTCGACGGCAAGAAAGAGGGCCTGCTCACTGCGGAAAAGATGGAGGAGTTGTTTGAAACGCCGGTGGGAGTAGAAGAATCGCGCGGGTGTTACAACATGGCGCTGGTAGGCTAGTGTACCGGGACCGCTGCACCACGCGGCGGTCCCGGCCGATTGCATTAGCGGCGGAAGCGGCCGCCGTAGAATCCACCGAAGCCGATGCCGATGCTGGGTCCGTAGTAATACGGGTAGCCGTATCCGTAATACGGATAGTAGCCAGGACCGTAGGCCGGATAACCAGTTCCGTAATAAGATGCCGGCCCGCGCGGAGCGTAAGGCCGCGTCTGCGGCGCTTGATAGTCGCCGGGTCCGACGTAGCGGAACGCCTGCGGCGCGCGATCGGTCGAGATCACGATCGGATTCTCAACCCGGAAGGTCAGAACCTGTTCGGGAGTGATGTACGTCGGCTTGCCGCGAGTCAGCAGCACGCCGATGATTCCGGCAGCCGCGCCGGCACCAGCACCGATGGCCGCCCCCTCACCGCCCGCCGCTCCAGCGCCGACGATGGCGCCCACACCGGTGGTCGTGCCAATTCCGACTGCATCGCGGCCTTCAGAAGTGCGGCCGTTGCGGTTCACCAACGAAGTATGAACCGGAACCTGATCCCCATCAATCAGCGACAGGCTGGTAAGTTCGACGCCGAGGCGCGAGGTGCCGGATACCCGTCCGGCCTTCTTTGCTTCGGAAACGCTGCCCTGTATGGTCTGGCCGCGATCGGCGACAACAATACCGTTCACGACGATGGGATTCGCCAGAGAAGCGGAAAACGCATCCCCCGCCTGATTATGGTCAGAAGAAAGCAATTGATTGATCCGCACAGTCACGAATGTTCCGGGCGCGATAGTAAGCTGCGGCGGAATATTCGCGGGCGGTGGTGGCGGCGGTTGCACATAGCGACGGTCACCCGACGGCGGCTGACCAGGTTGGCCGTAGCGCGGATCCCCGCCGTTCTGTGGATAAGGAGCTGGACCTAGCCGGCGCCAACCTTGGTTGTCTTGCTGATTCGAATTTTGATCGGCCATTTGGGGTCCCCGATCTTGCGGGGGGGCGCCCTGCGGCCCTCGATCTTGCGGACCCGCGCCTTGCGGGCCGGCTTGATCCTGCGTCGAAAACTGCGGGGGCGGCGGCGCTTCGTCCTGCGCCACGGCAATCCCCGATGCCGTAATAAAAGTTACCAGGAGTCCAGTTTTTACTGCACGAAACATTCTCATAGAAACCTCTTCCGCATTTGTATGGCATCCGGAGTACCAAACTCACAGCCTACCTAAATGCAAGATAAAGCTAGGACCCGATACGCCATCCCTTGCTCAAAAACCACCGCGTCCGGTGGATTTCAACCAGTCATAGGATGTTGGCCGTTATCGTGCTAACGTAGACCCAAATGTGGAATAAAGAACAGCAACCCTCACCTTCTTCCCAACCCTCCTCGCACCCGGCGGCCACTGCAACCGCACCGGCCATGGCGAGCAGCCACCCAGCAGGGTTCCGGAGGCGTCACCGTCATTGGCGAATCCCTGCGCATCCAAGGGACGCTCACCAGTAACGAAGAAATCGTCGTGAACGGGGAACTGAGCGGCCAGTTGCAAATGAATCACCGCTTGACCGTTGGCGCCAAGGGCAAAGTGGAAGCAGGCGTCCAGGCCAAAGAAGTGATCATCGCGGGCTCGGTCAAAGGCAATGTGGACGCCGCCGAGCGCATCACGCTGCGCGCCGGGGCCAACCTGGTGGGCGACGTGAAGACGGCCGGCATCGTAATCGAAGACGGCGCGTACTTCAAGGGCGGTATCGATATTACGCGTCCCGCCACCCCGCGCTAAGGCCCCATCCCGGGCATCACAGCGGCTGTAACCTTCAGATCCCAGCACGCGCCCCTTTTCTTGTAGCGGAAGTCGCAAGAATTGACGCCGTTTTCGCTAAGCTGCTGGTTTTGTTAAACTGAAGGTTCCCCAGCCAATTTGATGCCGCCCACCTCCAAACCGCGCGTCACATTCATCGACTGGATGCGCGGGATCGCGGCCCTGATCATGCTGCAGGGCCACACTTTCGACGCTTTTCTGCGGCCCGCCGATCGCACTGGAGCCTGGTTCACTTACTCGCAATTTCTGGGCGGCGAAGCGGCGGCGATTTTCCTTTTCCTCACCGGCGCCACCTACGGCATGGGCATGAACCGGCGCGAGCACATGCCTCCCGGAACGCGGGTGCTGCAAGCGCTGAAGCGCGCGCGCTTCCTGTTTATCCTGGCGATTCTTTTCCGCTTGCAAGGTTGGATTTTCGCGTGGGGCACCAGCCCCTGGACTGATCTACTCAAGGTCGACATCCTGAACGTGATGGGCGCAACGGCGGCCCTGATCTCAGTGCTCGCACTGTTCAGCGGGATTGACCGCGTGCGCTGGGCTGTGATCGCCGGTGCGGTGATAGCGGTGCTTTCACCGCTGATGTCGGCGGGCAATCTCCATGCGTTACCGGGCCCGCTGCGCGACTATCTGGTGCCCAGCGCCGATGGCTTCAGCATTTTCCCGTGGGGCGCTTTCCTCGCGTTTGGCGTGGGCGTGGGAAGCATGATTCCGCTGGTGGAGCGCGGCGGCTGGAATCGCGTGATGCAGTGGTCGGCGCTGCTGGGCTTCGGCCTGTTATACGCGGGACGCTACTTCGCCGATCTGCCGTTCAGCGTGTACGCGCAATCGGAATTCTGGCTGAACAGTCCGGCTCTGGTGGCCTGCAAGCTCGGAATCGCCTTGCTGCTCGGCTCTTTCGCATATCTGTGGTGCGAATACCTGGGAGCGGGCGGCTGGAGCTGGGTCCGGCAACTGGGCACCACGTCATTACTGGTCTACTGGGTGCACGTGGATTTGGAATACGGCCCATTCTTCGCAAAGTACCGGCAACATCTCAGCGTCCCCGCGGTGTTGATCTCGGCGGCCACATTGATCGTCTGCATGCTGGGACTCAGCGTCGCGTTCACCCGGCTGAAGGGACGGCTGCGGCACAAAGGCGAGCTGGTCCCGATGGCCGAATATCCTCTGCGCAACGAAGAGCAGCGCCGCCGGGCGTAGGCTGACACCCCCACCTCCCGCGAGGTTCGCATAATATACTGGTTGCACGATTATGCGCACGATCATTGTTGGTTCTCTATTCGCTGCCCTGTCGCTCTGTCAGACTTCCTTCGGTCAAGGTGAACACGGCAGCATCACCGGAACGGTGCAAGACGCGTGGGGTAAAGCGGTGACCGTTGCCAGCGTCGAAGCCAAGAACGTCGCGACCGGTGCCGTCTCGAAAGCACCTAGTAACGCTGCCGGCAAATACACGCTGGCCGATCTGCCTCCTGGCGTCTACGACATCTCTGTCACCGTGCCCGCCGTAAGACCGTTCCAGAAAGCTGGAGTGAACGTCGCCGCCGGGAAAGCGGAAGAACTGAACATCAAGCTGCAGGAAAGCACGCAACTGAACACCCTGGGCGAAGATACGCTCGGTGCGATCGCCGACCGCAAGCGGCACAACCCGCCGTCGGGACCGGCTCCACGCACCGTCGACGGCAAACCGGATCTCTCGGGAACCTGGTGGTCGCCGGCCACCACCGATCCCGGCAAGCCGGAGTGGCTGCCCGAGGCGCAAGCGGTGGCCAAGCGCCGGATCGATAACAATGGCGTGGAGAATCCGCAGGCGCAGTGCCTGCCTTCGGCCGTAACGCGCTTGGGCCCGCTGTTCATCTTGGCGCAAACCAAACAGTTGATGATCGTCGTTTCGGATGACGAAAGCCCCGGCTTCCATCAGATTCATCTGGACCGCAGCGAGCATCCCAAGGAACTCGACATGGATCTTTGGTATGGCGATTCGATTGGGCATTGGGAAGATGACACCCTGGTGGTCGACCGTGTCGGCTTCAACGAGCGGCTGTGGACCGACCCCGGCGCGCATCCGCATTCCGACAAACTGCACGTGATCGAGCGCTACCGGCGTCTGGACTTGGGGCACCTGGAAAAGGACGTCACAGTGGAAGACCCAGCCGTGCTGGCGAAGCCGTGGACTTTCAAGTCGGTGGCCGATCTGGCCGCAGGCGAAGAGGTTCGCGAGTTCATCTGCGCCGAAAATAATCGCGACGTGCCGCACATGGTTGGAAAGTAAGAAATATGCGCCGATTAAAACTTCTCGCTCTAATATTCGCCGCAGTAGCGCTGTATGGATTTCAAAAGACGGACCCGTGGCGTCCGACGGATCTAATCGAACCCGCGAGTGCGGCGGCGAAGCTGAAAGCCAAACCGTCGGATCAGCCGCTTGTTCTGCAAGTGGGTTTCCAGGCGCTCTACAAAAGCACCCGCATTCCCGGCGCGAAGTATGCCGGACCAGGATCGACCGCCGAAGGCATCGCCAATCTGGAAGACCAGGTAAAAGGCGTCGCGCACGACCGCGCGATCCTGATCTACTGCGGCTGCTGCCCTATGGAAAAGTGCCCGAACATTCGCCCGGCGTTCGCGAAGCTGCATGACCTGGGATTCACGAACGTGCAAGTTCTCAAGATCCCAACGAACATGCACACAGATTGGGACACGCCGGGATACCCGCTCGAAAAAGGTTCTTAGAGCCCCGATCCATTCGTCCGCTCAGTACGTCATCGCTAGCACTTCAGTGCGTCATCGCATAAACGATGTAGTTGATGCCGTAGCGATACGCCAGCGCCGTCATCGCTTCCGGATAATACGGCACGTCGGCAAACTCCCAAGCATCGCCGATGTCGGTGTCATAGTTGACCGATACAATCATGTGATTATGGTCGTCGTACATGCCCCGCCAAGCAGGACTCGATCCAGCCGGCTGCACCACCTCCACCGAATTTCCGCGCCGCCACAGATGGCGTGAGCCGGGAATGAACGTTCGATCCTTTTCGCGGATATCGTAGAGCACGTGCATCACGGGATCGGACTCCGCCAGGTCCGGAATATCGCGGCCGGGCAGCACGCGCTGCATGGTTTCGCGGAAAACATCCCAGGCATCGTCGCCCCACATATCGTCGGTGACCAGGAAACCGCCGCGCATCAGGTATTCGTGAAGACGCGCGGTCTCGCGATCGCTCAAACCCCACCAGCCGGTTTGCGTCGCGTAGATCCAGGGGTAATCGAAAATGCGGTCGTCGGTGAGGCGCAGATGGCGCGGATCGCCGATGTCGATTTTCGTCAGACGCTGAATGCCGCGCGTGAAGTGATTGTCGGCGTCGGGCCAGTCGACCAGCCACCAACCAGTGCCCCGCCCGTCGCGGGAAGCGTAGCCGAAACCGCGGTGATATTGCGGGAGGTCAGTGTATTCGACGCGCAGAAAATGAAATTCGGCTTCGCGCGCGGCAATCGCGGGGTCGTCTTCGGACGATGCCTCAGTGTAGCGGCCGCGTTGCGGCAGTGCGGCGAGCGCGAACATCACCGCAACACCCGACGCAATCAGAGCACGCTTCATATGGCCACGCCCACGTTCAGGATACCCCGGCGTGAAGTGGGATTCCGCGGCTACTGCAGCTCGAGCCGCTGAATCACTTCATACACCACGTTGCCGACGATCTCCATGCTTTGCGCGCTCAGCTTATCCATGGTGTCATTGTCGGTGTGCCATGGCGGATAGTCGATGTCGATCAGATCGACCGCGGGAGCGCCCGCGCGGATGAAGGGCATGTGGTCGTCATCTTCAGAGATTCGCTGGTCGATGAAAAACGCCCTGTAGCCCAAGTCGGTCGCGGTTTGCCAGATCAGCTTGTTCAGCGCCGCGTTGCCGTTAGTTTCCTGAGGAATGTCCAGGTTCCTGTCGCCGATCATATCCACGTTGATCAAACCCTTGAGACGCCGCAGCGTTCCATCGCGTCCCCAGCGCTCGGCCAGGTGGCGGCTGCCGTAAAGGCTATCGGTATCGCTCCACTCGCCGAAAGCTTCTTCGCCATCGAGGAACACCAGATAAACGTCGTCGGTCCGCGGCTGATGCGCCAGCACCCGGGCCAGTTCCAGCAGCAGTCCGGTGGAGGAGCCGCCATCGCTCGCACCGACGAATTTACGTCCCGGAAAAAATTTGGTGTCGAAGTGTCCCGTGATTGCGATCGCGCGGCGATCCGCGCCCGGCCCCTTCCCCGGAAAGCGCGCCAGGATGTTTTTCATGGCGATCGTGCCTTGCGGCGTCTTCGCGGTGAAGGCGTCCTCGACAATATCACAGCCGTCTTTCTGGAGTTCGACCAGGATGTACTTTTGCAGCGCGCGATTCGCGGCGGAGCCCGCCGGCCGCGGCCCAAAAGCCACGGCGCGGCTCGTAAAGTCCAAGCGCGGAGGTCCCCGACACTCCGGCGGCGGCAGCCGTGGCGGCCAATCCCACTACCAGGACCGCGATCCATGATCTTTTCGAAGCGAGCATTCGTCTTCTATCATACCCAGCGGCCAGCCCGGCCACGGGGCGCGAGCCGTAAGGGCCGGAGGGTCAGACGGAGGCCGACTGGAGCAGGCAACAGGGTCCGAAAATAGGCGAATCGAACCCCGCCGCTTTAATACCTGGGGGGAGGATTTCACCTAGGGGGTTCTATCACATAACCTAAAGTGTTTATTCCAGGGAACCCAGTTATATGGCTGGATAAAAAGACTTGCTCTAAAATACCTAAGCTATGTATCATAGTACCTCCGGGAGATAACCCCGGAAACTCGGTTAAGGACGCTGAACCTAATGACCTCCGTCGGTAGCATTCTGCGCAAAGAGCGGGAGAGCCAGGGGCGGGCAATCGCAGAGATCGCGGCGGAACTCTGCATCACGCAGCGCTACTTACAGGCCATCGAAAAGGATGACACGGCGGGCGTCCCGGGAGTCTTCTTTTTCAAGAATTTCGCCCGGCAATATGCGGCAATTCTGGGTGTCGACCAAAGTCTGATTCAACCGGCTTTGGATGCGATCCAGGCACCCGAAGATGCGCCGATGAGTCCCGCCATCAACGTTCCCAATCGCCTGGTGCAAGCGACGAACCGCCGCCAGATTCCGGACATTCCCATGGGATGGTCGGTGGTCGGTCTCGCGGTCGTGCTGCTTGGCTGCTCTGGAATTTACGCGTGGTGGAAGAGAGCCCCGCAAGCGACGGCCCCGGTGGCCGCCGTCGCTCAGCAAAAAGCCCCGGTCGCGACAGTCAGCGGGGCAGCGCCCTCATCTATTCAGCCCAATGTACAGCAAGCTGTTCAGCCGGTAGCACAGGCCTCGGTGCAAACCGGTGAGGCGAGCGGCGTGGTCCTGAAGCTTTCGGCCACCGAAAAAACCTGGTTATCGATCAGCAGCAACGGCAAGGAAATTTTCGCAGGCATTCTGCAGCCCAGCGAATCGAAGACCCTTACCGGACTCGACCGGGCGACCATGAAAGTCGGCAACGCGGGCGGCATCGACGTACTCTGGAACGGCAAGAGCATTAGCCCGCTCGGCACTCGCGGCCAAGTGCTCACCATCAAGATCACGCCGCAGGATTTCGAAATCGTTCCACCGCCGCAGCCGAAACAAGAGCTGTAGAGCGAGTCTCCCCAACCCTAATCTTCAACCGTGATCTTCGGACCCGTGGTCTGTTCTTCCATACAGCGGGCTTCGATCTTGCGCGCGAGTTCCAGAAATGGCGCGGCGAGGGGATCACCGCCATCGCGCGTCGCAACCGGCCGGCCGGTGTCGCCTCCAATGCGGACTTCAGGCTGTAGCGCCAGTTCTCCCAGAAACGCTACCTTCATCGCTTCGGCAGTGCGTTTGCCGCCGCCGTGCCCGAAGACGTCGATACGTTCGCCAGAACCAGGAGCGATCAGATAGCTCATATTCTCGACCATGCCTAGAATCGGCACCCGCACCTGCGCAAACATATTGATGGCCTTGCGCGCGTCTTCGAGCGAGACATCCGACGGCGTGGTCACCACCACGGCGCCCGAGAGCGGAGCCGTCTGGATCAGAGACAACGCCACGTCGCCCGTGCCCGGCGGAAGATCGATCAGCAGGTAGTCGAGCTCGCCCCAATCGACCTGACGCAGGAACTGCTGCATCACGCTATGCAGCATAGGGCCGCGCCATACGAGCGGCTTGTCGCCAGGATTCAGGAACCCCATCGACATCAGCTTCACGCCGTAGCGCTCGATCGGCCCGATGCGGTCACCTTGTCCGCGCGGAGTTTCGTGCGCGCCCATCATGAGCGGAACGTTGGGTCCGTAAACGTCAGCATCGAGCAGCCCGACCTTTTGGCCGAGTTTCGCCAGCGAAATCGCGAGATTGACCGAGACAGTGGTCTTGCCCACTCCTCCTTTGCCGGAACCGACGGCGATAAGGTGACGGACGCCCGGAATCGGCATCTTGGGTGGCGCTGCGGGAGGTTGTTGGGGACCCATCTAATTGATGGTAGCAACCGCTCTCACGCTAGTGCCAGATTTGCTTGGGCGCGCAGCGTCGAATCGGCGAATTCGCCGCGCGCGAACTTGGGAAACGCGGCGGCGGCGATCATGGCGGCGTTGTCGGTCGAGAGTCCCGGTGTTGGGAAAAAGACGGGATAGGGCAAGCGCGTGGCGGCCGCGGCGATGCGCAGGCCGGCGTTGCAGGCGACTCCGCCGGAAATCACCAGGCTGCGTGCGCCGATTTCTTCCGCCGCTTTCACCGCCCGGCGCAGCAATTCCCGAATCACCGTGTGTTGGAACGACGCCAGCATATCCAGCGTTTCGCGGGAGGTGACGGCCAGCCATTCGTCGACACTGGGTTGCGGATTGCGCTGGAGCAACTCGCGCCGCGCGGCTACTTCTTCCGAAAGATCGCGCGCCTCGGTCCAGCGCAGGACCGCAGTCTTGATGCCACTAAAACTGAAATCAAGCGTATTGCCCTTCATCTTCGCCAGCGTGAACGCAACCGCATGAGGATCGCCGTGAGGCGCCAGCATATCGATCACCGGACCGCCAGGATAACTAAAACCCAGCAGTTTCGCCACTTTGTCGAAAGCTTCGCCCGCCGCATCGTCGCGCGTTTTTCCAAGCAGTCGATAAACGAAATTCGAGCGGACCTCATAGAGATGCGTGTGGCCGCCGCTCACCACGAGCGCCAATGCCGGCAGCTCCACCGGATTCTGGCTGACCACCGCATGGATGTGCCCCTCAATATGGTTCACCGCGATCAACGGCAAGCTTCGCACCAACGCCAGCGCTTTCGCGTAAGTGATCCCCACCAGCAGCGATCCCACCAACCCCGGACCCTGCGTGACCGCGATGGCTCCCAAGTCTTCGAGCCGCGTGGCGGACTGTTCCAGCGCCAGGCGCACCACCGGCACGATGCTGCGCAAGTGTTCGCGCGAGGCGAGTTCCGGAACCACTCCGCCATAGCGGGCATGCGTCGAAATCTGCGACGCCACTACCGACGACAGAATTCCCGACCCATCCTCCACCACCGCGGCGGCAGTTTCATCGCACGAAGATTCGATACCTAAGATGCGCACTGATCCCAGTTTACGTTGTATGCTGAATACCAGATGAGCGCGGCCAGCCCGGTTTACCTTGAGATCATCGACTTTATTGCGACCGGCACAACGCCGGAAGCAGTGACTCATTTCCAACCGTCCGCATCGGCGCAGCAACGAGTGGCGGATCTCATTCAACGCGAGAAAGAGCAGCCGCTTTCTCCCGAGGAAAAGGCTGAACTAGACCACTTCATCGAATTGGAGCACATTCTGAGAATGGCAAAAGCACGGGCCCGCCAGATCCTTGCCAGTGGGCAATGACATCACCGAGGGGCTTCGCAACGAAGTCGCCCGCCGCGCGCACCATCGTTGCGAATACTGCCTGATCCACGAAGACGATATCGCATTCCGCCCCCATATCGATCACATTATCAGCCGCAAGCATGGCGGTCTATCGGATATCGAAAACCTGGCTTACGCATGTGTGATCTGCAACCGGAATAAAGGCAGCGATGTCGCTTCGATCGACGGCAGCAGCGGCGAAATCGTACGGCTGTTTCATCCCCGCCATGACCGTTGGGCGGATCATTTTCAACTCGACGGCTGTTCGATTCGCGCCCTCTCGGATGTGGGCGCAGCAACCGCCGGATTGCTGAAATTCAATGTTCCCGAAAGACTCGCCGAGCGCAGCATCCTGCAATCTCTGGGCAGCTACCCGGCTAAAGTGTGAGACTGCGGTGCACCTTTCCGATTTCAACTACGATCTCCCGGAAGAACTCATCGCGCAGGAGCCGCTGCCGGATCGCGCGGCCTCGCGGATGCTGGTGGTCGATCGAAAAACTGGAACCTGGCAGGATCGCAGCTTCCGCGAGTTCCCTTCTTTCCTGCATGCCGGAGATTGCATGGTGCTGAATGACTCGCGTGTGTTTCCCTCACGGCTCTATGGTCATCGCGAAGGGCACAGCGGATGCGTCGAAGTCTTCCTGACCCATCAGGAATCCACCGACGGGCTGCACTGGAGTGCCCTGGTGCGTCCAGGCCGCAAGATGCGCAGCGGGGAGCGCATCGTGGTCTCCGACGAATTAATCGTCGAGATCGTGGGCCGCGGCGAATTCGGCGAGCGCACCGTGAAGTTATCCCCGAAGGGCGAGATCTTCGATGTGTTGGAGCGCGCAGGTCACGTTCCACTTCCGCCTTACATCCGCAGGCCCGACACCGTCGCCGACCGTGAGCGTTATCAGACAGTGTTCGCACGCGAGCGCGGCTCTGTCGCGGCGCCGACTGCCGGGCTCCATTTCACGCCCGAAATTCTGGATGCCTGCCGCTCGGCGGGAGCGGCCATTGCGCGCGTGACCTTGCATGTTGGGCTGGGGACATTCCAGCCCCTACACACCGAAATTATCGAAGAAGTGAAACTGCACTCAGAAAGTTTCGTGGTGCCGCAAGAAACCGCCGCCGCCATGGACGCCGCGTCGCGCGTAATCGCGATAGGAACCACCAGCGTGCGGGCCATCGAAAGCGATCCCGCCCGGCCACAAACCGATCTCTTCATCTCCCCGGGCTTCCCGTTCCAGCGCACCGGCGCGATGCTCACCAATTTCCACTTGCCGAAGTCGAGCCTGCTGGTCTTAGTCGCCGCCTTCGCCGGCCGGGATCTGGCTTTAGCGGCCTACCGGCATGCCGTCGATGCCCGCTACCGCTTCTTCTCCTACGGCGATTGCATGCTGATCTTGTGAGCCCCACTTCGGCGTCCCGGCACAGGCTCTTATGGGATAATCGAGTCGTTGGAATTGCGCCGCTCACTTTCGGATTTACTCGCAAAGGCGCGCCAGCGCACGTTCCAGCACCTCCTGCTACAGCAGTTGACCCGCGCCGCCGCGATCACGCTCGCCTGCGGAATTATCATCCTGCTGGCCGGTACCCAATATCTGAGCGCTCTCTGGCTGGTGTTGGTGGCTGCGGTGACGCTAGGCGCCGGCGTCTATATCGCGCTGCGCAAGCGCCCGTCGGCCTACCGCATCGCCCAGCGCATCGATGCCAAGCTGAAACTGGCGGATACGCTCTCAACCGCCGCGCATTTCATTGAAACTCCCGAAGCCGCCGACGCCTCGCTTCGCGAAAGCCAGCGCTTGCAGGCCGAACGCCTCGCCGAGTCAGTGGATTTGAAGCAAGCTCTGCCGCTCACCCGTCCGCGTGCCTTCTATCCGGCAGTGGCACTGGCCGTGGCACTGGCCGGAGTGCTCCTGATGCGCTACGCGGTTCTCGGTTCGATGAATCCGCACGCATCGCTGGTAGCGAGCGCTTACGACAACGTGTTCGGCGCGCCCCAGGAGCAGCCCAAACTGCAAGGCTCCAAAGACGGCGGCGAACAGCCCGGCGACGGCCGCGACCAGGATAAAGAAGCGTCAAAGAACAACGATTTCGCCGGCGACCCATCCGCCAACTTCGACCCGGCAACTCCCGAGGCTCCCAAAGAGCAGGCTAAGAACGAGGAGAAGAAAGAACAGGGGAATAATCCCGAGACCAAGGGGAACACCTCAAACGATAAAGACGCGCCTCCCGACGACAAAAAAGAGGGCAGCAAGGAATCGGCCGGCGGCAAGCAGAGCGACAAGGCGGATCAGGAACCGTCTCTCCTGAATAAGGTCAAGGACGCCCTGAATCAGATGATGAACAAGATGAAGTCTTCTCCTAAGGACTCCGACAAGAACCAAAAGAACGAGCCCACCGAGAGCGAGCAGCAGGCGGCGCAAGAAGGGCAATCGCAGGAGAAAGGCGATAGCAAGCAATCGAAGGACGGCAAGCAATCAAATAACGCGCAGGACGGCAACAATAGCGCGCAGATGAAGTCGTCGCAGGATACGCAAAGCGGCATGGGTAGCCAGGAAGGCGACAAGACCGCGAAGCAGGCCGAAGCCCTGAAGGCCATGGGTAAGATCTCGGAGCTGCTCGGCAAGCGTGCTGAAAACGTGAAGGGCGCGGTGATGGTGGAGGTCGGCTCCACCAAGCAGCAGTTGAAGACGCCGCTAGGACAGAGCGAATCCACGCACGCCGAAGCCGGCAGTGAAATCCACCGTGACGAAGTGCCGCCGATCTACGAGCAGTTCGTCGAACAGTACTTCGACAAAATCAGGAAGCCCGGCACTTCTACCGCCGCGCCGGCTCCGGCAAACGCCCCGCAACAATAGCTGCCGGAAACAATCGTTCAGTTCGCGCGTTTTTGCAGCGCCGAAAGCATCGCGTCGCCCGGGAAGAATCCCAGCCCTGCCGAAATCACGCCACTCGCCTGCGCCGCATCGCCATTCTGACGGAAGCTAAGAGCGATCTGCGCCAACGTGACCGGTGACGCCTTGAACGCCGCGATCCCGAGCTTCTTATAAAGCTCCGCGATCGGCGTGTATTTTTTCTGCGTGAAGTAGAGCTGCACCAGATACTCGCCCGCAAAGACATTGGCCGGGTTCTGATCCAAAGCCTGACGGAAATATTCCGTGGCCGCGGCATCGTTCTTTTGCGCGACCGCCTCCAGTGCCCGCATATACGCCGCCAAGCCGGGCCGTCCCAAAGCCTGGGCACTCGCCAGAGTGTAGAGCGGAATCTCACCCTTATCCGGCGAGATGCGCAGCGGAGTGTTCGACGACGCGATCACTTCGTTTGAACCGGCCTGCCGCAGGTTCACGATCAAACGGTATTCACCGTTTTCAAGATCGTTGATAGCGATGGATTTGGATTTAAGCAGCCGTCCGTCCTTGAATTCCGATTGCTGGACATCGTCGGTGATGCTGCGGCGCGCGTCTTTGTCTTGCACCTGAGCCACGATGTATTCCATCTGATAATTCGCCGTCGACCCCGCCGGCTCGTGCAGTTCAAAAAGCAGGCGAAGCGGATCGGGATGATGAACCTCGCGGCGCGCAGCCGGATGAAATTGCACGCCGAAATACTGGAACGGCACCAAGGGGCTGGGATGCGCCACCCGGTCGACCAGCGTCGTGACCAGCGGACCCGCAAAGGAAGCCTGTTTCGCAGGTCCAGCGGTAACGTCCGCTTCGCCTTTGAAGTTTTGCTGGGACTGCCGGTTCGTGACATCGATGGCCAGCTTATAGGCGCCCGGCTCGATGGGAAGACGATTCGCCACGATGAAAGGCGTGAATTGTTTCGCTCCGGCAGGCGTGTCTTGAAAGGCGGTATAAGCGCGCTCTTCCGAGTCTTCGAGAATCGTCTCGCCAGCCTCGGTAGTGAGCCGGTAGCTGATGCTGAGCTTCAATTGCGCGCCGTCCGCCTGGCCCAGCTTGGGATCGTCGATCAACACGCCATAATCCAGCCAGTATTTCCCCGCAGGATCGGCCAAGACCAAAGAAGTGACCTCGATCGGCCGGTTGGGGTCCACCAGGAAGATGGAAGTGACTTTCTCATGCAGCGAGCGCAGCGTGCGAATGCGCTGCACGTTGAACGGGATTGTTGGCGTAATTCTGGATTTTGGCGATCAACATGTCGCTCGACATGTCCGGCTGAAAGTTCTGCAGGTCAATGGGCTCGCTCGGCACCAGCGAGAACGCGGCGTGAGCGACATCTTGGCCCAGGGGCTGGAGGAACTTGTAGACGTCCCGGTTGCCATTGAATTGCGTGCCGCGCACCAGCTTCATGGGGCCATCCAGGAACGGATGGTAGAACTTGTATTCGCCGATGTCGCCATCGATATAGAACATCAGATAAAAGAACGCCGGCAGCACCGGCGAGTTGGCGGAGTTCTGGTAGAACCACAGTTCCAGGGGATAGATCTGGCCGTAGCCGACGAAAGGATGACGCGAGGTGGGCGCTCCAAACAAGATGTAGCCCGCCCCATATCGGTCATCCAGCCGGGCGTGTTGGATTCCCGGCCGAAGTGCGAGTTGGCATAATCGATGCGCGCGTAGTGCTCTTCTTTGTAAGGATTGGTATCCGAGCCGTACTTCGGGTTGCGGATCTGCCAGAAATTTTCGATGAACTTCTCGCGCTCGTCGTCGGTGGTCAGGGCCAGGAATCCTTTGCGTTCCTCATCCGTGATGATATAAACCACGTCCTGGTCCAGCCAGCGTTTGTATTGTTCGGCGAGCTTGGGCTTCGCGAGGGGCGGCGAAAACGGGCAGGCGAGCAAAAGAGCGCGAGGATAGCGAACGCAATGCGATGCATGTTGCTAGCTTCTATCTTCTTACAGATGATTGCAGATAAAACGGGAGGCCCGAAGACCTCCCGCTAAGGTGGTTGTAGTTTGGTTAGAACTCGAATCGAACCGCGAGACGAGCGCTGAAACGGGATCTGATACGGATCGGCGAAAGTGCCAGATCGAGACGTCCGGCTTCAGGAAATCCGGGTTCGGCTACGCCGGGACTGCCGCTTGACTCGCCGTACTGATTCACATGAATCACCTTCTGTTGATCGAATATATTGAACAGATCGGCGACGGCCTTCACCCGATATTTCTCGCCCAATTTCCAGGTGTAATCGGCGTGAACGTTGACAGGGTAGATCCAGGCAGTGCGGCCGAAAGCTCCGCGCGGCCCGCCAGGGCAGGTGAAGGTCCCGTTCTGACAAACCGGGATTTCGCCGGCGTTCAGATAGGCGGGGTGATCCAGAAACTTAGTGATCGGCGTACCCGAAGTCGGCGTCCAGCTCAAGCCTACATTCAGAGCCCGCCACATGTAGTTGCCGAAGAATTTGAACTGGTGCGTGCGATCGGTGCCCAGAACACCAGGAATAGTCCTGGCCGGTCAGCCGGCCATCGGAATTGGTGAAATCGAACAGCGAACTGATGTTGGGATCGTCCTGGATAGTTGTCAGTGCGGTAATTGCCCGGGAAATTGCCGTCCAGCTTGGACAACACATAGCTGCCGTAGAATTGAGCCTTGGTGAAGCGCTTGGCGACAATCAACTCCATGGACTTGTAAATACGGCTCGGGATTCGGGAATCCATCCGGTACGCCGTCGGAGCCGTTCGGGTTGCTGGTGCCATTCTTAAATGCGGTGTAACCCAGCGGGCTGGAAGCGGTGCCATAGTTAATGCAATTGGCGACGCCAACTACGCAAGGGTTCGAGTTTTGGAAAATGTCCAGCGAAACTGACGGATTGCCGATGTTATAAATCTGCGGAAGACCGGCCAAAGCCTGGGTAACGTTGATACCGGACATGTCCTCAATGAATCCGGCGCAGGTCGCGATAAACGAAGCGCCCGGTGAAGGTCAGATTATGAGAGAACTCGTGCTCATAACCTGCCGCGATTTCATCCTGATACTGCGCGGCAGTTCCGCCCGCGATTGGCTCCGCATCCGACGCCGAGCCTTGGAACGCGATGTTTCCGCCAGGGATGTAATTGCTGGGCGACAAATTCGGCTGCGCGCCCGGGCCCGGATCTCATAAAGAGCGCCCGTGAGACTGGTTTCAATGGATAACGAGCGGACCGCGATATCCTGCGGAATCTTTTCAAAGAAGCGGCCTACGCTCGCAAAAACCTTGGTCTTGCGATCGTTAAATGGATCCACGATAATTCCCAGCCGCGGCGCCCAGTTGTGAGCAAAAGTATATTTCTCAGTGTTACCCGATGCAGGCTTGCTGCTCGAATCGCACACCGGGCTTGAAGGTGATCCGGCCGAATGTCCACGAATCCTGAATGTAGCCGGCGTGATAACGCGTGTCGGTGGCGATAATCGGGGCTCGAATAGTTGCCGCGCGTAAAGTTCAGCACGATGGGAGAATTCAGATTGTTGGGGTCCTGGTACTCGCGGGTGAACTGGCCGCCCCGTAGATGGTCTGTCCCGCGGCGGCGCCGAGTGCCGGAAGATTCGGCAGAGCGAAGGGCGCGCCGGTATACACATAAATGTTCGTTGTACACGTCGTCTTCAAACTGGTAGCCGTATTGCACGGTGTGGCCCCCAGGAAACGGAAGACATGCGTGCTGGAGACAGTGAACTGGTTCACTTTCGATTCGGTGGCCGGATTGAAGCCGATGCCGCCGTAAGTGACCGAGCCGCCGGTTCCCGCTTCTACCGCCGTGTTGTCGATGATCTCGATAGCCGTTCAGGAGCGGAGTGTTGGTCAGGCTGTTGTAGTAATTGCTGTAATTTGCCGTGACTACCCAGTGTGGGCGTCAGGGTGCCGTTGTAGCGTCCGGTCCAGGTGCGTGTGCCGAAACTCAGCTGGCTTTCGGTGGCTGTTGTGGTCGGGCCCGGCGCGGTTGCGTCGCGGAGCTGACACGTCCTTGGAAAGTCATCGGAGTGGACGAAGGATCGCCGAACACGGAACCTTCGAACTGATGCTTGGCGCCCAAGTTGTAATTCAGCTTGCCCGTGTAATCATAGGTGGTGATCTCGCGGTTGATCACGCCCAGAGCATAATTCGCATAGACGGGGTCGGCCTGCCTGTAGTTGGACATGTACAGTGGATTGAAACCGCCGTACCAAAACAGCTTGTCCTTCAGAATGTAGCCGCCGGCATCCCCGCCGTAATCGATGCGTTGCCTGATGCATGAAATAGTCGCGCTTGGTAACCAACAGCGGATTGGCATTGGTGCGGGTGGCTTCAAACTGCCTTGGGCTGGAAATAGCCGAACACGTCGCCATGGAATTGATTGCTGCCGCTCTTGGTGATCACGTTCACGACGCCGCCGAGCGCCTCCCGTATTGCGGCTCAAAACCGCCGGTCTGCACTTGGACTTCCTGCACGAAATCGAAATTGATGCCGTTACCCAGCGGGCCATAGGTCTGGCTATAGGTGCCGAAACCGCCGAAGCCCGGATCGGTGACATTCGCGCCGTTGATGATGTATTCGTTCTCCAGGCCGGAAGCGCCATTGATGGACGGGTTGGCGTTGCCTGCGCCCATGCTGTCGTCCACGCCAGGAGCCATCGTCATCACGGCTGAGATGTTTCGGCCGATGGGAACATTCTTATACAGATCCTCGCTGATGTTGGCGCCAATGGTAGTGGTGCTTAAGTCGATGCCATTGCTTTCTGCGGTCACATCCACCGTTTGGGCGGCGGTTCCTACCTCCAGTTTGAAGTCATAGGTGATCTGCTGATTAACACTCCGACTGCAAGATTGCTCACGGTCGCCACGGAAAATCCCGGCTGGGTCACAGATAAGCCGTAGCCTGGTCCGACCACCAGATTTTGAAAGGCGTACACACCCGCCGCCATTGGTGGTGGTGGTGCGGTCGCCGAAGGGTGAAGTCAGCTTTACTGTGGCGTTGGGCACGACCGCGCCGGTCGCATCGCGAACCACGCCGGAGATGGATCCTTTAGTGATGTCCTGCGCGTTTAAGGCAGGTCAGCGCCAACAGCGCCAGCACAAGAGTTCTGACTCAAGAATTTCATATCCCCTGCTCCTCTCTAGCGCTGCGCCAGTTCGGCGAGCCTAGCCTGCGATGCAAATTTTTGTCAGTTACTGCTATGCAACTCTCTACTACAGTGATCGGCGAAACGCGGGTAGGCGTCAAGCCGAACGGGATAGCCAACGCCGAAAGCATCGGCCCGACTACTTTCAAATTCATATCTAGATAACTCCATTCTGATTTTTGGGCCGCGTCGAACTCGTCGCCGGGTAAAGCGCCGATCCCTATTCCAACGCTGCGGTTAAAGAAAAATGAGTTAAACCTGACGTAAAAGCCGTGGTCAGGTCAAACAAGAGGATTTCGGTTATCTCCTCTCCACCAATGCGGTACAAGACTCGCTGACTTACCCAACAGTATATGCCTCTGGCCATTACCGTTACAAGTACTTTAAGAACGGATTACGATCCGATTGAAGAATGACAACTACAATTTGCAATAAACCACATAGAAATAATAACTTACGGGCGGAGATGAAATGCTGGCGAAGTTTAACCGGAACCTTACGGTAATGGAAGTTAAAGTTACTGGAGGGGAACGACGGGAGAGAAGAGTCCGGGCCCTGGACGATCCGCTAACATTCGCAGCGTCATCTCAAGGCCCGGTAAAAGCGTTCGTCAACGATGCAGCGAGCGCAACGCCACGTCAAATTTCATTCAGGCGGCCGCAGTCTATGTGCGGTCGACCTGCAAATTATTTGTCACCGAAAACACGCCGGACACTGCGTTGGCCTTAATATTCGCCAGATTCTTGTCGCCTTCTGTCGCGACCGCACCTTCCAGCGTCACGTGGCCGTTATTGACGATGATATGAATCGTGGGCACCGAGCGCATCGCATAACGGTCCAGTCCTTCCGTGCCATAAACCGCGCGGTAAACCGCCCGGCGAATCTGGTCATCGTTAGGCGAAAGCGGCAGAACCTCAATGTGGTTCTCCACCCGTTCCACGCCTTCAATACCCTTCACCGCTCGTTCGGCGTCCGTTTTGAGCGTGGGGCGCGTGACTTGGCCGAATAGGGTTACGGTGCCGCCTTCGACTTTATAGGCGAGATTGTCGAAAACGTCGTAGTTTGGTAGCATCACCAGTTCGTGACGCACTTCCTTTTGCAGGCGCATCTGCCCTTTTTCCGACGGTGGACGGCCTTGCTGTGCCCCCAAAGTCCCCGCGAGGGCCAACGCGAACAAACCACACAGAGATTGCGCGAAAATCTTTTTCATAAGTAATCCTCCTTTATCACCTTCTGCATGTTCGATGCCAAAGGGCTAGGTGGGGTTACTATTTCTTCGGGGTACTTTGCGGGGTGTTTTGCTGGGTGCTTTGGGAGACGCTTGGTGCCGCCTTTTGAGTAGTGCTCTTGGGAGCTACGGCCTTCCGGGTCGCGAAGGTTCGCTTGGGCGGCGCCGGGGGCGGCATCTTCAGCCAAGACAGCCTCAAATAGGCGGCGGCGGCGCGCAGGCGGACACCTTCGCTCGCATCGTCGAACTGCTCCTTGATCAGCGGCAACATGGAAGGATCGTTGCGCAGCGCCAGCGAATGCACCACCGCCGCGCGCACCGAAGCATCTTTATCCGTCAAGGCTTCCTTCAGTGCAGCCTGCACCTCCGGACTGGGGTCGTTCGCTAGCAGCACGGCCGTCGTGGCACGCCCCGAAACGCCGGCATCGGAGAACAATTCCTGCATCGACGAGACGCCTGCCCCGACGCCGGGAACCGGCGCAAAGCCGATGCCGTTCTTGATGGCGAACATCATCATGCCCCTCGGAATATGCACCAACCGCAGGGTGTCGCGCTTCTGGGCGGTAAGAAAGTTGGATTGGGTCTTGGCTTCGCGTTCCAGGATGGCAAGCATGGCCTCGCGCCCGCGCGGGTCGTCCAGCCCGAAGAGCGCCTTCGCGGCCGAAAAGCTTACTTCCGGCGTGGGATCGCTAAGCGCCTTGCCGAGCAGATCTGCCGTGCCTTTGTCCTTGAGGTCAACGATGCTGGCCACGGCGGATAGCCGCACGTAAACGTCTTTATCGGAAAGAGCGGCGGCGATATCCGAAATATACGGCTCGCGCGGACCGATCAATCCCAGCGCGGCAACCGCCTGCTTGCGCACATCCGGATTCTTATTCGCCAGCCCTTCGTTGAGAATCAGATTGGCGCGGTTCTCTTCGGCAGTCGGCGGCGGAGCCGGAGGCCCCACAGGTTTCGTCTGCCCCCACAACGTTACAACTCCCAAAGAGAGCAAACACACCCACCTGCGCATCGCGGCCTCCTGGGTCCGGTTCAGCAACCGGTTTTCAAACGAGTTTATCTTAGTCCGAGAGCGGCGCGCACGGCCTCGACAGGCAGATCCTTCCAGTGCCTCCCGATGTTCTCGATGCTGGTGAAGGATCGCGTCTCCATGCGATCGATATAAAGCGAGCCGCGCAGATGATCGATCTCGTGCTGCAGGATACGCGCAAACCAGCCGGATGCTTCGATGCGCTGCGGCTGGGCGCGCTCATCCAGATATTCGACGGCCACGCGGCGCGCGCGCTTCACCAGCGCGCTGAATCCGGCCACGCTCAGGCAGCCTTCGAAGAACTCGACTGTTTCATGCGAATATTCGACGATGTTGGGATTCACCAGCACCATGAAGGGCACCGGCGCACGCTCGCGCGAGGCCAGAACTTCAGGCGCGATGCCGGTTAAGTATTCCGCTCGATCCTCGATAACCGCAAGCTGGATACCCAGCCCGATCTGCGGCGCAGCCAAGCCAACGCCCGGAGCATCGCGCATGGTGTCGCGCATATGTTCGATAAGGTCTTGAAGGGCCGGATGATGGATTTCTTCCGGCGTAAGCGCGCGCGCCGCTTGCCGCAGAACGGGCTCACCGGTTTGCAGGATCTTGAGCCGCACGGGCGGGCTCGCCGGCTCGGACACTACTTATCCCAAGCGTGATGCTGCGGACCGGCATCGCGGTCTTCCACGCGGTCATAGAGGTGATCGTCGCAAACCGTGCCCAGCGCCTGATTGTAAAGCGTGGTCAAGCCCAAACCTTCGCGCAGGTCGTCGTCGAATTGATGCAGCGCCTTCAAATGCGGCGCCAGCGCGGGCACTTCCTTGCCCGACGGAGTCCGCAGGAACATCTGGAAACCGCCATGAATCAGCAGCGCGATCTCGCCGCCCACCAGAACACCCGCTTTGCCGATGCCCATCTTGCCGGAGCCCAGATCCTCGATGATCGCGCCGCAGCCATCACGCGTCACGCGGCAGCGCCCGGCGGATTCCATGGTGGCCGTGAACCGCAGTTCCTTTAAACCGGAGATGCGTTCCTCGAAACTCTCGACCTTGGGCTTTTGATTGCGGAAAAACATAGAATTCCTATTATAGTCAGGCGCCGAGCTCAGCCTGAATCGCCGCCGCGATGCTGTTGGCGAAATGCTCCACGCGCTTGGGATCCGGACCTTCCACCATCACCCGCGCCAGCGGTTCGGTCCCGGAAAACCGCACCAGAATGCGGCCGGCATCGCCAAACTCCGCTTCGGCAACCCCGATTTCGCGATTGCCTCCACCAATTCCTCAAGCGGCCGCTTATTCTTCACGCGCACGTTTACCAGAAGCTGCGGATAGATTTCGAGCTCGCTGGTGAGCGCGTCCAGATCCTGCCCCGACTCGCGCATTGCTTCGAAAACTCGCAGCGCCGTAAGCAGGCCGTCGCCGGTTGTAGCGTAATCGCGGAAAATGATGTGCCCGCTTTGCTCGCCGCCCAACGGCGCGTTGCGGCGCAGCATCTCCTGCAGCACATATTTATCGCCCACCGGGGTGCGCACCAACCCGATGCCATGCCGCCGCAGCGCGCGCTCCAGCCCCAGGTTCGACATCACCGTAGCGATCACTTCCGTCAGACGCCCCGCGGCCTGCAGCGGCAGCGCCGTCACCAGCATCACCGCGTCGCCATCGACAATCTTGCCGGAATGCGAGACGAACAGCGCGCGGTCAGCATCGCCATCGAAAGCAACACCGATATCGGCTCCCGTCGCCATCACCCGCTCGCGCAATCCTTCCAGATGCAGCGACCCGCAATTCAGATTGATGTTGTGGCCGTCCGGCTCGCAGCCAATGCAATCGATTTCCGCACCCAGCCGTTCAAACAGCGCCGGCGCGAGAAAGCTGGCGGCGCCGTTGCGCGGCATCGACCACAATTCGCAATCCAGCCAGGCCGCGCGGGCAGCGTGGCCGCCAGGTGCTCGATATAGGCGCTGATCCAGGCCTTCGTCTATCTCCAGATGCGCCGGCTCAGCAGGCCGCGCCGGATTCGAGCAAAGCGAAAGATATCGCGCTCCAGCACGTGCTCCTCCTCGTCCGGCAGTTTGAATCCGGAGTGATCGATGATCTTGATGCCGTTATCGCGATACGGATTGTGCGACGCCGAGATCATCACGCCCGCCGCGAACGGCCCGGTGCGCGTGACGTGCGCAATGCCGGGAGTGGTGATCAATCCCGCAAATCGCGCCTTCACGCCGCGGCTGGCCAATCCGCCCGCGACATGCCCGGCGATCGACGGTCCGGATTCGCGCGTGTCCATTCCGATCACGACCTCCGGGTCCACCGTGGTTCCGCCAACCGCCGGATGATCGCGCACCCAACTCGCCAGCGCCACGCCTACGGCAAACGTCGTAGCCGGGTCAAGCGGGTACTCGCCCGCGACGCCGCGCATTCCATCAGTTCCAAAAAGTTGTCTCACGTTGGGGTTATTTTCCTATCGGCTCGATGATCAAGTGGACGATGACTTGCGGGGGCGATTCAAAATGGACTTGCGGGTCGTCGACGAATGCATCTACATGCTGATCGGCGGATTGCGTCAAGCTATGCAGATCAATGGGGTCGGTTTCGACTTGGGCTACCGCCGCGACCCGCGTCTCTGAGCCCGCAATGCGCAACTCTTCAGGAGCAACGCTTTGCCCCGCCAGCCGGTACCCCGCCGGAAGGGAACCCGAGAATCGGACCGCGACCGGCACTGTTTTCTCCGCCAGGTGCGCCAGGTGCAGACGCAACTGCGATGGCACGGCGCGGAGAAACGTCACGCCCGGTGGCAGGTTCAGATTCGATTCCGAGATCGTGAACGTACGATCGTCGGTGCTTCCCGTGTTGACCAGGTCGAACCGGACCACGGTCTCGGCGAGGCTCGCCACCGTCAGCCGTCCTGCCGGGCCGCGCAATTCCAAATGCACAGTCTCAGGCGAATTTCCGGCCACCATCCAGCCATTGGCCAGATTGTTGTAGACGATGGGCGCTGTGTGCGTGGTGACTACCAAAGGAGCCGACGAGAACGCCAGCCACAGCAGCACCGCCAGCACCAGCGAGACCAGCTTCCACCCGAGATTCTTGGCGATTCCCATGCCCTAAGGCTCCGCCTGCTTCCAGCGCCGTTCGCTGGCCCCGACCGCTTCACCAGCTTTTCCGGTGGTGTGGCGAGTGAGACGTTCCTGCAAGCGCTCCATCGAAATATCGGGCTCCAAGTCGCCGCGGGATGCGATCGCGATCTGCCCTGTCTCCTCGGAAACCACAATCGCCAGTGCGTCGCTTTCTTCGGTGACGCCGATGGCAGCGCGATGTCGCGTGCCCAGGCGGCGCAACATCACCGGATTGGTGGTCAACGGCAGGAAGCACGCCGCCGCCGCGACCCGGTCGCTTTGAATAATCGCCGCTCCATCGTGCAGCGCGCCGCCGCGCTCGAAGATGGAGCACAGCAGATCGCGCGACACTACCGCGTCCAGCGCGACCCCGCTCTCGACAAACGTGCGCAATCCAATATCGCGCTCGATCACGATCAACGCGCCGGTCCGGCTATCGATCAACGCTTGCACCGCCAGCATGATTTCGTCCGCGACTTCGCGGCGCTCCAGTTGGCCTTCTAATCCAAGCCAGCGGAAGCGCCCAATGCGCGACAGCAGCCGCCGGATTTCCGACTGAAACATGACGATCAGCGCGAAAGCCGTATACGGCGCGAGCCCCGCCAGCACCGAGCGCAGCAGATCCAGATGAGCCCAAACCGCCACCAGATACATCACCAGCAGCACGCCGATGCCAGTCAGGATAGGCGCCGCACGGCGGCCGCGCACGATCATGATGAATTGATAGATCAGCACGGCCACAGTCAGGATGTCGATGACCGACAAGACCGTGAGCTTCGAAATGATCGGAAGCAAAAATGGCTGCATGATCTACAAGGAGGCCGGCCTACCCCGGATCAAGGCATTCCAGACGCACGGCCACCTATCAGTAGTGTATTAGGAGTTCGGCCTGAGCGGCATGTGAACCGAATAGCCGGCCCCGCTGCCACCTAAATGAACAGCGCCGGTGACACTCCGAAGCGTTCCGCAAGTGCGCGGGCCTGGGCCTTGCTGATGGTGCGTTTGCAGGTGAGGATCTCGGAAACTCGGCTGGCGGGGATTGGCAAATCCGCCGGCTTCAGGCGGTTCTCTTCCATCAAGTATTTGAGCATCTCCGCCGGACTGGCCTTCTTCGCTGGAAGCACCGCCTGTTCGTAGCCGTGCACCAGCTCAACCAGGAGTTCGAGCAAGGTCTGCTCCGCCGGTGTGAGGTTATTCTCGCCCTTCAGCATAAGAGCCTCTATCTGCCCAAGGAAACGTGCGTGCTCGTGCTTGCTGTGAATGCGCTTCGGCTGAACAGCCTTGAGCAGCCGGCCGTATTCGGAATTGGGGGCGGCCATCGTCATCGTTTCCAATCCTCCTTGTCGTATTCGGTATGAGTCAATACCTGCTGCACGAACAAGGCCCGCAATCTGTAATTGACCAACGCAATTAATCGGTACTTGTTCCCGCCAATATTGAAGACCGTCTGCGGACCCACGACATCCGCGGTTCTGAATGTCATCTTCATGTCCGCTGGATTCGTCCATTGGACATCCTCGACTACTTCTCTCCAAAACCTCAGGGGACTTTTTGCCGTTGCATGCTTTCTGCTGAACTGCGTCAGCTTCTCCGTGCCGATCAATTTCACCTGGCTTTGTTTTACCATAATGGTAATCACAAACAGAGACAGCGCCCGGCTATTCCAGATCGTTCTTCGTGCTGGTGTTTCCAGCTTTTGCTGCGATTGCGAATCAAACCGTTTGATCCTCCAGCGAGGCTCCGAGCATCCGCGTCGTACCTAGAAAGCTTCCAGGATCGACGATACTACCTGCTGCGCGGTCTGCTGGCTGGCTCTAGCCAGCGCCGAATCGCTTTCCTCGAAGTACGCAGTGGGGTTAATCGAAATTTCGTAACGCTCACGAATTTCATAATAGGGACGACTATACAGGACCTTACCAGTAGCGCGTTCCCGCAAACTCAGCCGCAGGACCACGTGCAACTCGACGGCGCTCGCAGTGAATGTGGCGGGATCGAGAATCGTCGGAAACGACTGATAGGTCAGCACCGCTCCATCCAGAATTGCGTCGGCCGAATTGATGTCGGTGACGATGCGGTAGCGCGTGCGTGAGATAAACTCGCGCGTGATCGCCTGGGGCAGTTGGTCGGTGAGTTTGTAGCGCGTCGTCACGTTACTGAAAGCCGGAATCGCAATCGTGCGGACGGTTTTCGGAATCAGATCAGCGTGCCCCCCGGTGCTATAACCACACCCCGAAACCAACAGAATCACGAATACGGTAACCGTTTTCATCGCATCACCGCAGCTATCCTGTAATCAATTCTCTTCACGATCCCGATCATCCTCATCGATGTTCAAGCGAACCGACGGCTCCGGCTTGCGCGACCTGCGACTCTGCAGCAACATCAGCGCCCGCAGCACGCCGAGCCCGATGAAACATGCCCCCAGCCCGGCCTGTCCACGAAGGATGGCGAGCACACCAAGGCAGAAAGCGCCAACCGCCACGAGCGTAACCAGAATGTTCCGGCGCATTGAAGTTGAACCGCCCAACATTATCACACCGCAACACCGTGCTTCAGGAGTTTTTGATCTCCGTCCACAGTCGATCGCGTAACTTTTGAGACGCCGCCGGTTGCGCCTGAAACCATTCTCCGCGCACCAGCACTTCGGGCGCCGGATACAGCACCGGATCCTGACGGATCTGCGCCGGCAGATAGCGCATGGCTTCTTGATTCGCACTCGCCGTGCGCGTCGACATCACGATCTCCGCCGCTACTTGCGGGCGCAGCAAATAATTGATCCATTGATGCGCGGCTTCTACGCGCCGGCTCTCGCGCAAGATCGCCACGCTGTCGGCGAATCGCGGAAAGCCTTCAGCTGGGAAACGCGAACGCCAGCTTGCCGGGAGTGGCGGCGATGGCTTGCGCGGCAGTGACGGCCCAGGCTTGGGCGGCAAGAACGTCGCCCGCGGCGGCTTGGTCCCGGACCTCAGCGTTGAGATACGCGCGCAGCAACGGTTTCTGCACAAGAGCTTCTTGCCGGGCGGCCAACAATTCGGCGGAGTTTGCGGTGTTAATCGAATGGCCCAGCTTCCTCAAGCACGCGCCCAACACTTCAGGCTCGTCATCCAGCATCGTCAGGCGTCCGCGCAGCCGCGCGTCCCACAAATCCGCCCACGACGCCAGCGCCGGCTGCAAGCTGCTTTGGTACAGAATTCCAGTGACGCCGTGCATGTAAGGAATAGCCCAGCGCAGTTCCGGATCCCAAGGCGGCCGCTGAAATTCTGGCGACAGAGCATTCAGGTTGGGAAGGAGCGCGTGGTCGATCGGCGCCAGCAGTTTGAGCGCGCGCAACGGTTCGATGAAATCTTCCGAGGGAAACACCACGTCCCAGCCCGAATTGCCGCTCATCACCTGCGCCAGCATCTCCTGATTGCTTTCGTAAGTGCCGTAATGAATGCGCACGCCGGACTCGCGCTCGAACTGCGGAACGGTTTCGGGCGCAATGTAATCCGACCAGTTATACACGTTGAGCCGAGGCCCGCGACTGCACGCGGCAGCGAGACTTCCCAGCAGCAGCGTTCGCCGCTTCATGCGCGCCGCAACCTTTCCGACAGCAGTACCAGCGTGCCCAGCAACACCACAATGGTGGTCGAAACTGCGTTGAGCACCGGGCTCACCCCGCGGCGCGCCATCGCATAGATCACCATGGGCAAGGTTTGCGAATCGACACCGGCCACCAGGCTGGTGATCACATAGTCGTCAATCGAAATCGTGAACGCCAACATCGCGGCTGCGGCAATCGCGGGCGCGAGATACGGCAAGGTCACGCGCCTGAAGGCCGCGAACTCGGTCGCGCCCAAATCCTGCGCCGCTTCTTCCAGCGCCGGATCGAATCCGCGCAACCGCGCGAGCACCACGACCACCACATAAGCGATCGAGAACGACACATGCGCCAGAATCACCGTGTGCATGCCCAAACGAAAATCGACGTAGCGAAACGCCCATTGAAACAGCGCGAGCAACGATACACCGGTGACGATCTCCGGCGTGACCAGAGACAAATAGAGCCCGCCCGCGAGCCAATTCGAGGCTCGCTTCCATAATGCGTAAGCCGCCAGCGTTCCGATAACGGTCGAGAGCACAGTAGACGCGACGGCGATCACCAAACTATTCCCAGCCGATTCCAAAAGATCGCGATCGGCAAACATCGCCTGATACCAATGCAGCGAAAATCCCTGCCACGCAGTGAAGCGCGACGCATTGACACTGAAAATTGCCAGGATCAACAGCGGCAGGTGCAAGAACGCATAGATGGCGATGGCATAACCGGCCAGCCCGCGCCTCATAAAAGTTCCTCGCCCCGCCGCCGCACGGCGAACATCAACACGACCGCGGCGATCATCAAGACGATCGAGACCGCCGCGCCGAAAGGCCAGTCCCGCGCCGTCGTGAATTGATTCTGCACCAGATTGCCGATGAGGATGGTCTTGCTGCCGCCCAACAAATCCGACGTAATGTAGGTTCCCAGGCACGGCACAAACACCAGGATCGCCGCTGCTACAACGCCCGGAGCGCACAGCGGCAACGTAACCCGCGTCAACACCGCGATGGGCCTCGCGCCCAAATCCGCCGCTGCTTCGAGCAAACTCTTGTCGAGACGTTCCAATGTCGCGTAAATCGGCAACACCGCGAACGGCAGAAAACCGTAGACCAATCCCAACAAAACCGCGCCGTTGTTATACAGCAGCGGCAGCGGCTGCCGGATCAGTCCCAAGGCCTTTAGCGCGGTGTTGATCAAACCCGTATCACGCAGCAGAAACATCCACGCATAGAGGCGGATCAGAAAGCTGGTCCAGAACGGCAGAATCACCAGACTCAAATACAGATTCTTGCGCGCTCCCGAGCTGCGCGATGAACAGAGCCAGCGGGAACCCCAGAACGATGCAGATCACCGTAGCCACGGCCGCCAACGCAACAGAACGCACGAAGATTCCACCATACAGTGGATCGATCAGGCGGCTATAATTTTCGAGCGTCCACGGCAGTTCCACTCCGCCGTATGCTCCGCGGCTCAGAAAACTGTAGACGCAGATGATGGCCGCCGGCACTGCGATCGTCAGCAGCATCAGCGCCGCAGCCGGCGTCACAAAGATATTGCGCAGCCGCGTCATGAGGAGAACCGCAATTCATCCGCCCGGTCCCAGGAAACCTGCACTGTCTCGCCCGTAGCGAACACGAGTCCCGCCGCAGTTTGCGCCGTGATGACTTCCCCGCCCTCCAACCGAATCGTAAGATGGCGATGCGGCCCCAGAAAAGTAGTGTGCTCGATGCGGCCCGCTCGTCCGTTCAATCCATCATTTGCAACACGCACGCATTCCGGGCGAATCCCAATCCCATCGACCCAATTCATTTCGCCCAGGAATGACGCCACGAAACGCGTCCGCGGATTCTGATATAGCTCCTGCGGTGTACCGGACTGTTCGATTTCACCGCCGCGCATCACCGCAATGCGATCCGACAGCGCCAGCGCCTCCTCCTGATCATGAGTCACAAACAGAAAAGTGACGCCCGTCTGCCGCTGCAACGCCTTCAACTCCGCGCGCACCTGTTTGCGGAGCTGCGGGTCCAGCGCCGACAGCGGCTCGTCCAGCAACAAAACATCCGGAGCCAACACCAGCGCCCGGGCAAGTGCCACGCGCTGCCGCTCTCCGCCGGAAAGTTCGGACGGCTTGCGCGATCGCTTGTCCGACATCTGCACCTGCTCCAGAACCCGGCGCACACGCTGCCCCGCGTCCGACACCGGCGCATGCCGCAGCCCGAATTCGACGTTGCCCAAAACCGTCAGATGCGGAAACAGCGCATAGCTCTGGAATACGGTATTGACGTTACGCCGGAAAGGCGGAAGCGCGTCGATGCGCGAGCCGTTCAACCAGATCTCGCCCGCCGTAGGCGCTTCAAAACCCGCGATCAGGCGAAGAGTTGTCGTCTTCCCGCAGCCCGATGGACCCAGCAGCGAGAAAAAAGCCCCGCGTTCGATCGCGAGCGAAACATCATGAACCGCGCGGTGCGTTGCAAACTGCTTCGACAGGCCGCGGAGCTCAAGAATGTCTTCCATGCCGACGAAGGTTCTTCGTCACATGATAAATGAAATCCGCTGATGATCCGGGTTGAAGGACAAGCTTAAGCCGCCGCGATGCTCAACTTTTGGCGCAGAGTCTGGCGAGCCCGCAGCAGGCGAACGCGGATTCCCGTGGAACTAATCCCCGCAGTCCGCGAAAGTTCTTCCGCCGTATAGCCTTGCAGCGTCCGCTCCAGCAGAGCTCGGTCCCGCGTCGAGCACGCCTCCAGCATTCTCCGCAAATCGATGGAACTGGTATCGAAAGCGTAAGACGGCTCCTGAATATGTTCCAGCGGCACCGGAACCGCTGAGCGAAAGCGCGCACGGTACAGATTTCGGGCGATGGAATTCACCCAATAGCTCACCAGCCCGGGGTCGCGCAGTTGCTCGCGATATTCCCAGCCGCGCGCCCAGGCGGCTTGGGCGATTTCCTCGGCTTCTTCCAGCGCCGCGCCGCGCGAAATGAGAAAGCGGCGGGTAGCGCCAAATCCATTCTGAAAAGCTTCAGCGTAGGCGGGTCCTTGCATCGTAACTTAGCGCTGCAATTCGCATGCCAGCGCTTCGCCTAGCGATTTCAGCAGTTTCGCCGCGGAAAACGCACGCGCAAAAGGGTAAAACTTACCGGGCCCTCACGATCCTGGTTTGTTCTACCGATGACCTAGCGTGCGAACTTATTGGATCGGTACTCTTTGGATTGGGCTGTCGTCGCTGGCCGCAGCCGAATCGTACCCGCGTGCCTGGAACTACATAGCGCCGGATGCCAGCGCAATTGTCGGTATCGAATGGCAGCAATTGCAGGAATCGTTCCTGGCCGACGCCCTCGGAGTTGAACTGTCGGCGAGCGGCCGGCTGGGCTTTCCGGATCTCGCTTGCCTGCGCGACGCCCGGGAGATTCTGCTGGCGGGCCCGGACCTGCTGGGAGTCGCCAGCGGCACATTCCCAGCCGCCACCGTAGCGGCGCAAGCCACAGGTTTAGGAATGAAATCCATGGATTACGACGGCGTGCGGCTGTGGATCGCTCCCGGGACTCGCGGCCGCAGCGTAGCGCAAGTGAACGAAACGTTACTCCTCATCGGCTTTAGGGATACCCTCGAAGCCGCCATTGACAGAAGCTTATTGACGGCCGAGCGTCAGTTGTCGCCACTGCTGGCGCGCGGAGCGCACCTGGCCGCAACCTACGACTTGTGGATTACCGCGACAGCCCTGCCCGATCCGCTGGTAAGCGTATTCCTGCCGGTAGATCTCGAGAGCGGAGATTTCGACGGCGGCGTGAGCGTCCGCCGCGGCTTGATTCTGGACGCCCGCTACGATATGGCGACGCCCGAGGATGCCCAACTGAGCGCCGATTATTTTCGCGCGGCCGTCGCCAGCTTTCACGCGTTGCTGCGCGGCATGAACGTGATCGAAGACGGAAATTCCGTGCGCCTGAAATTGCAAGTCGCTGCACAGGAGCTAGCCCAATACTTGCGCCCGCCGGACCCCGAACCCGAAAAGCCCGTCGCCGTCGCGCCGAAAGAACCCGCTAAATCCCAGTCGGTGCGTATCGTAGGCCTCGACGACGGCCCTCGCGAATTTCCGCTGCCGAATCACTGACCGAGTTCACTCCGTCAGTATTCCCACCGCCACAAACTAGCGCCGGCCGTAAACCCCGCGCCCACCGCGGCGAAGAGCACGATGTCGCCTTTGGTCAAAAGCCCTCGCTCGACGGCATCCCGCGCAGCCAGCGGAATCGTAGCGCCAGTAGTGTTCCCGAAGCGCCCGATGTTAATGATGACCTTCTCCTCGGGCATTCCCAGCCGCTCGGCCGTGGCCATAATGATGCGCCGATTCGCTTGGTGCGCCACCAGAACTTTAACGTCTTTAGCCGTGAGTCCGTGACGCTCGAGCAAGGTCTCGCAGAGCTCGTACATCTTGCGGACCGCGAACTTGAAAACCTGCTGGCCCTCCTGCTTGACGTAATGCTGGCGCGTGGCGACGCTCTCCGCGCTGGCCGGCATGCGGCTGCCGCCACCCGGCATTTTCAGATAGTCGCCACCCGACCCATCCACTTCGTTCAGAAATCCAATAAAGCCTTCGCCCGGCTCCGCCGCCTCGACGATCATCGCGCCCGCCGCGTCGCCGAACAGAATGCAAGTGCTGCGATCCGTATAATCGATCACGCGAGACATGGTGTCGGCCCCGATCACCATCACTTTTTTGTGCGAGCCCGCCATCACCAGATTCGCCGCCGTGGTCAGTCCGTAGAGGAATCCGGAACAGGCCGCCACCAGATCGAAACCCCACGCCCCCTTGGCGCCGATGCGGTCCTGGACCAGGCAGGCGGTGGAGGGAAACAGCATGTCGGGAGTGACCGTGCAGACAATGATGGCTTCGATCTCAGTTGCGTCAATGCCGCGCCGCAGCAGAACGCAGCGCGCCGCTTCCACAGCCATATCGGAAGTGGCGACGTCGGGAGCGGCGATGTGGCGCTCACTGATGCCAGTGCGTTCCAGAATCCATTGGTCGGTGGTGTCGACCATTTTTTCCAAATCTTGATTCGTCAGCACTCCCGGTGGCACATAGCAACCGAGGGCGGTGATTTTAGCTCCAGGCAAATACTCTCTCCTTGCGAATGAAATGAATTCCGCGAGCCGCTGCCGGCGGCCCCGGTGTCAGCCGCGCTGAGATCCGCGCCGCAGTTATTCGTCCGCGTGCTCGGCAATTCAGCTCCCGGCAACCGCTGGCACGAGCGCCGCGTAAAGCCATCATAAGCCCGCGGAACGGCCTGCATAAATTCCGCGAAGCGGACTCGCCAGAGCCCAGCGAAGCGGCTTTCTTAAGCTATGTTACATTCGGGAGGAAATGCAAGTCGAGGGCGCTGCCATCCTCACCGCACAGCCGGAGCCAGAAAGCGCCGTCGAAGCGGCTGTCGAAACCGCCGTCGAAACTTTGGAGCAGATCTACCTGCGCGTCTTCCGCCAACTGCGGCCGCGGACGCCGCTCCCGGAAGTGCGGATTCAATTCAAGCGCTACGCCAGCGCCAACGCGCAAATCCGTTTGGACTCCGGCACGCTGCTCATTCGCATGGCCGACACGCTGGAAGGAGCCCCCGCCAACGTAATGGAGGCGCTGGCTGATATTCTGCTCGCCAAACTTTTCCGGCGTCCGGTGCCGCCCGAAAGCAATTTGCGCTATCGCCGTTATCTCAACCGCCGCGACATCCGGCGCAGTCTGGATGTGGTGCGCCAGATCCGCGGCCGCAAGCGTGTGGAAGGCCCGCAGGGTGTCCGCTACAACCTGTACGAAATTTTCGAGGAGCTGAATTTCCGCTACTTCAACGGGCTCATGGCCCGGCCCATTCTCGGATGGAGCCCCTACGCTTCGCGCAACCTTTTGGGGCACTACGACCCGTCGCACAACGCCATCGTGCTGAGCCGGATTATGGATCGCATCGACACCCCTAGAGTGGTTGTCGAATACGTCCTATTTCACGAGATGCTGCATTTGCGCTATCCCGCCGAGCACACCGGCGTGCGTAGATGCGTCCACACCCGGGATTTTAAAATCGCCGAGCGTGAATTCGAACGGCTGGCGGAAGCCAAGCTGCTCCTGCGGGCGCTCTGAGCGCTACTTATACGGCGTGCGGCGCGGTGCGCTGCGACAAATCTACCCGCATCGCTTCCACCATCTGGATCAGCGGATTGATATCCACGCGTCCGATGCCCAGCCATTCCAGCGCCAGCCGGAACTCCAGTGCCGTGGTGGCCATCATGAACGTGAATTGCTGTTTCATCAGCACTTCCAGCAAAGGCGCCGAATCCGCTCCCGAGGCGGCGACCAGTTCCCTCGCGTGGGCATGCAACCTGCGGAAATCCGCCTTAAGCTCGGCAAGATATAACCGGAAAATCCGGCGGCGCTCGCGCTTCCAGCGTTCGCCCATTTCCGCGCGATACCCTGGTTGGGACTTCAGAAAAACCAGGTCTTCCTCAGCCATGAGGCGCCCCATTGGCTGGTACCGATCCAACGAAAAACCGCCGGTGTCATCGCTACCTGGAGCCGCGGAATTCCGCCGGCGCCATATCATCCGGGTCAACACCCAGAGCAATAAAATTAGCGAGCCGACTGTAACCACCCAAGCCAGCATCAAGCTCATATTTATCTTAAATATCTCGGCAATGCTCCATCAGAATACCGTCTATTTCCGTGGAATGCAATTGCCACGATACTAGGACGGTATTAATGCCGGACAAATCGCGTCAATGCAGCGTTAATGGAATCTAGCTGCTGGCTGAGCCGCAGCATCGTCTCCGGGTTCCGGCGGTATCCCGGGGTGGCGGTTACCAGCTCGCCTTCGGGCTCGATTCCGATAATCCAGATGAGCAGGCACAGCAGCGTAAGCCCCAACAGAATAGTGCTGATCGAACGGCCGTCTTGAGGGCGCAGATTATACAGAAGAAGTCCGACAGAACGGGAAGCTGAAAATAGCACGAAGCCGGATATATACACCACTATGTTTCGCCGGACTCTTATCGGAAACCACAACAGGAGGGCGCTGACGATGAGCAGGAACAGTAGCGTCAAGAAATTCATGCTGCGTTCGAAGGTCAAGAAGCGATGCATGTCCGGGTATTGCCCCGGGAGCATTGCGAAGTCGAGTCTAATCCCTGACAAAGCAACAGCCGCGGCAATCGCCATTGCGGCCAGCACCGTGCGCCTCGCGAAAGAGGCTAATGCGGGGTGCTCCGACAACGCGATTCTATACAAATCTTGAACCACGAAGACCGCCATGAGCACATAGAGGGTTTGCGCTCCCCAGTAGCCGTAAGCGTAGCGGCGGGAAGCGATGGGAATCGCCATCAGCGCCAGGCTTCCTGCGGCCTGTGCGGTCCAGTAGCAAAACAGAGGGCTGTAGGTTCGGTAAAGCTTTGCGCTAACCAGGCGCCAAAGCAGCACCAGTTCGGCAAAGATGTTCAAGTAGAAAAGAGTTCGCTCCGCTACCGACATGCCGATTCGTTCGAGTCTAGCACGCAGTCGCTCAAAGCAAGCTCAATCATGCGGCAAGACTCACGCGGGTTTATGCGATGCGACGCCAAAACCCGCGTGAGTTCCCGCAAACCTAAGAGTTACTTCAGAACGATGTTGCCGCCGCCGCCGGGCGGGATCGGAAGCTGCTCGGCCGAAGCGAGCGCAGCCAGAGAAAAAGCCATCGCAACCAATAACGCAATCTTCTTAATCATGTGTGTTACCTCCCAAAATGGATAGAGCGGAGAGTTCTCTACTGGATCGAGCCTACTGGTGTTACAGAACTTTCTGAGTGGTCACGCAGATGTTTTCGGGATTCGGAACGGCAGCTCCAGCCGGCCTACGAAGTAGTAGCCGTGGCGTACAATGGAGAGCAACAAGGGACTTCGGATGCCACGCTTCAGACCTAAAGGAATGCTTGAGCGAAATGCTCTGGCGGACCTATGGAAGCACACGCTTTCGCAGATCCCTAGCATCTACGGAAGGCTCGTCTATTTGGCATCCTTGCGGGACGCCAACTCCGGCACCTACCGCCATCACGGTTTAAGCGCCGCTTTCGGCCGTGAGGAAAGCCTGAGCGCCCTACGGAAGAGCCATGAGGATAGTTTTCAGGAGTGGCTCAACTTGCCGCTGCCATCTAAAAGCGCGGATCTGGTCACCTATTTCCAAAATGTGGACGAAAATCCACGGCAGGTAGTCAACTATCTGGCTCGCGCGACGCCGTACTTGAGCCAGGTTCCGGATTCCGCCAGCCCGGCGCAGCGGCGCCAATTCAAAATGGAGATGGAAATCCTGCTGGAACTGGTTAAGAACGATTCCGGCGGCGAGCGGTTTCCAGATTCAGCGCGACCCGCGTGACTTGTCCAATCACCTCAATTTCGCTGGGATAAGCGTAGGATTCGGGGTCGGAGTTGGATGCGGGATGCGGCTGCACGATTAGGGTTCCATCGCGCATCGAGCACCACCCGCAAGCATATCCCTCGCGGTGCTCTAGAAAATAAATGGGACGATCAAATTCGGTCGACCACCCGGTATTGACAACGCGGCGCTTGGAGTCGTCGATCACCACCAGCGAGCCGGGCGGAATGAGTGGGAACATCGACCAGTCTTCGGTTCCGATCAATCCATAGCGATAATTCCGCAAATCCAGATTTGTTAATAATGTGAGCGGAACCGTTCCCCACTGTTGGATCAAACGGCTCAGAAATGCGGTGCGGGTGAGATCCAGGCCGGGGTCAAGCGCAATAGGAACTTGCACATTGCCTTCTTCGGGCCGGAATCCAATGAGATGCGTGCGCTCGTGATCGATCACTTGAGCGTCGGCCGGGATCATGCCCAGAGAAATCCCGTACCAGCCGAGGACTTCCGAAAGGTCCAGGCGATAGATGGCGCACAGGGAATACAGGCGGTAAATCGAGGGGATCGTGCCTTTGTTTTCAATGTCCGCGAGGCGGCTGAGGGCCACAATGAACTCGTCATTGCCGCGCCGTTGAGCGATCTCCGTGCTAGCTTCCTCAACCTCGCGAAAGCGAAGATTCAGCCGTTCCCGGACGCGCTTGAGTTTCTGCCCTGGTTCCTCCATCATAGAGGCTTGAGTTTCATTGGACTGATAGCACAGCCGCAAACCACGGACTCCGTGAGAAATATGCTTAGAAATATGACTACTGGTTCGGCTAGAATTATAGCGTTCGGTCAGGGACATGAGCAAGCAGTCTGTTCGGAATTCAGAACAGAATTTTCCACAAGCCAGCAATTTGAACGAGTTTACGTGATAAACGCCGCGGGCAGCGGCGCTTAACGGTGGAAACTCATTTGCGGGTTATCGTTGGGGTCACTGGTGCCAGCGGTTGCATTTATGGGTGGCGCTTGCTCGAAAAACTACTCCTGCAAGAAGATGGAGATCCATTTGGTGATCTCCCGTTCGGGCGAGCGCACCGCGTTCTCGAAATGGGAAAAACCGCCGCCGATTTTAGGGCCTTAGCCCAAATTTCCTACCCGGTGGAGGATATCGGCTGCCGCCTGGCGAGCGGATCTTTCCCCACCGATGCCATGGTGATCGCGCCGTGCTCGATTCACACCATGTCGGCGATCGCGCGGCATCAGCTCCAACCTGATCGTGCGCGCCGCCGATGTCACGCTCAAGGAACGCCGCCGCCTGATATTGATGGTGCGCGAAACGCCCTTGCACCTCGGCCACTTGCGCTCCATGACCGCGCTGGCCGAAATGGGAGCGATCCTGGCGCCTCCCATGCCGGCTTTTTATCACATGCCGCAGACGGTGGCCGAAATGGTGGATCATAGCGTGGACCGCGTGCTGGCTCTGGCGGGAACACCGGCGCAGGGCGCGCGCGAGTGGGAAGGAAAGCGGGAAGGTAAGCAATGACGCGTAGCAAGCCGAAGCGATCGCATTTCAAGGCGAGTTGGGCGCGTTCAGCCAGCAGGCCATCCGCCAGCTGCTGGGCCCCAAAGCCCAGCCCGTGCCCCACCAGCGTTTCGACGAAGTTTTCGCCGCGCTGGACTCCGGCAAAGTAGACGCCGCCGTGATCCCGCTCGAGAACACGCTGCCGGGTCGGTGCATGAAAATTACGATCTGCTGCTGAACTATTCCTCGAAATCACCGCCGAAACCAGCGTGCGCGTGGTCCACAATCTGATCGCTCCGCCGGGCGTTTCTTTGCGCGCGCTGCGCAAAGTGTATTCGCATCCGGTGGCGCTCAATCAATGCCTCGATTTTTTCGCCAGCCACCCGCGGATTCAGCGGACGCCCTTTTACGACACGGCCGGCAGCGTGAAAATGATCATGGAGCAGCGGCCTACGGATGCCGCCGCCATCGCCTCCGAACTCGCGGCCAAAATCTACGGCGCCCAAATTCTGAAGCGCGGCATCGAAGACGACCGCCAGAATTTTACCCGCTTTTTTCTGCTGGAACCGGCCGGCTCCAAACCGCGCACTGTTCCCGGCGCAGCGAAACGTCCGTGGAAAACCTCGCTGGTCTTTTCCACACGCAACATCCCCGGAGCTTTGTTCCGCTCCCTCGGCACGCTGGCCTTGCGGGATTTCAATTTGGTGAAAATCGAATCCCGCCCCCTGCGCGGCAAGCCCTGGGAGTATCTGTTCTATCTCGATCTATGGGGGCATCGCGACGACAAGGCCGTGCGCAACGCCTTGGGGCACCTCAGTGAGCTGGCGGATTTTTTGCGAGTACTAGGAAGCTATCGCGCCGCGTAAGTTTCCGGTAACCTTTTGCTCCCTGATGTAATCAAAATAGGTACCAACATGCCAGTCGTGTTCCTGTTCCTCTTTATCGCGGGCGCTCCCGCGAACCCCGAGCTGCAAAGGGCCCGTGACGCGCAGAACCGGCCCAAGCTGGAGCAGATCGCCGCGCAACTGTCCTCTGCCGCGGATCGCCAGCCCGGCGACGCCCGGGCGCAATACGAAGCGGCTCTGGCGCAATCGACCCTGGCCGAAGTCGCCACCGAGATGCACGACAAAGCGCAGGCGCGCGCCGCTTCAGAAGCCGGGATGAAAGCTGCCGAGCGTGCCGCAACCCTTAAGCCGGGCGAAGCCGAGTATCACCGCATCTGGGGAACTTTATGCGGCCAGGAGACCGCGTCCCTGGGGGCGCTGGGAGCTTTGAAGTACGGGCACTGCGCGTTGGATGAAGTGAACAAAGCCATGTCGCTCGATTCCCGCGAGCCCATGAACTATTTGAGCCGCGGCATCGGTAACTATTATTTGCCGGCCGCGTTCGGCGGCGGCGTGGAACTGGCCATCAAGGATTTCGAGAAAGCGATCGCTCTGGATGCGAATTCCGCCGACGCCCATTTGTGGCTGGGCATCGCGCTGCGGAAACTGAACCGCAATGCGGACGCGCACAAGGAATTCGAGCGCGCCGTCAAACTGAATCCCGCGCGGGTGTGGGCCAAACAGCAGTTGGAAAAGACACCGGCGCAGTAAAGGGCGCGGCGCTCGCCTTACTTGGCCGTCGAAGGCGTGAGCATGCCGGGCAGAACCGGCTCCCGATAGGGCGACACCACGCTCTGATTGCCGTCGCGATCGACCGCTTTCACCCCGATCACCACGTCGTCGATGGATACGTCCGGCATCGCATAACCGGTCACGTTTCCTACCCAGGTCTCGCGCTCCCACACCGGTGAAGTGGTCGAGCGCATCATCACCGCATAGCCCGCGAGATCCGGCTCCGTATTCGGGAGCCAGCGCAGAACCGCGTCATATCCCGACTTGCCTCGCGACAGCAGCGGGATGTTCCCGCCCTTGTTCGGCCCCGATGCATAAGTCCAATTGAGCACCGGCGGCGCCGGCGCGAGCGCCAGACTCGCTAGCGTCGCGGCGTTCATGCGGGCGACTCGCGTGGTGTACGCCACCGACGTATTGGCAAAAGTGTCGGTGGCCGTATGCTGATTTTTGTAATTCTCGCTAGCCGTGGTCAGCCGCACCGCCGGGAAGCCCTGATTCAGGAATGGCGTATGATCCCCGCCACGCATAAAGCGGTCCTGCCGGAACACCATTTCCACCTGCATCGACGGCACGAACCGCTGCGCTACCTGCTGCATGTACCGCCCCAGTTCCCGCGATGCCGAGTCCTCCGGACCAGCCGCGAAGAGCCGCAGCACGCTGTTCGCCGTCCGTCCATTCCCGGAAACCTCGCTGCCGATGATGTCGTTATTCAGCACGGCCTCAATCTGCATCCCCGTGCGCTTCGCCATGCCGGCGTAAGCCTGGCTGCCGCTCAAGCCGATTTCTTCGGCGGCGAAGGCGATGAACACGATGGTCTTGTCGAACTGATACTGGCTCATGACGCGCGCCAGTTCCATCACCGCCGCCGTGCCGCTGCCGTCATCCGTAACGCCGGGCGCATTCGGCTGCGCGGCAATCGCTTCAAAGTCGCGCGGACCCAGATCCTCATCCGGCGGAAGGATCTTGCTGAGTTCCCTGGCCTCCTTCTCATCCATGCCGCGCCGGACCGACTCCGCGATGCTCTGCTCAACGCCGGTATAAGGTTTCCGCACCAGATTCAGCGAGTCATAATGCGCGGTGACCAGCACATAGCGGTCTTTGTGAATGGTGCCCGGAAGCACAGCCACGATGTTGGATAACTCGACATCTCGCAGAATCTGCCCCTGCAGCGCGCCCTTCTTGACCGAGAAATCCTGATAGCTGACTTCGAGCCGCGGGCTGTAGCTCTGCAGCTCATCATGAATCCAGCGCTTGGCCGCGCCGATTCCGTGCACCGGATCGTCCTGCGCCGAAAGCACGTAGCGCGTCCCAAAACTTTCCAGCTTTTGCGAAATCGCCGTGATGCGTTGCTGGGAGATCGCATCCACGATCTGCTTCACCATTGGGTTGAGCTGCGCTTCAGGCGCTTGTGGAAGCGCGGCGCAGGCGAGTGAAAAGAATGCGGCAAGAATCGAGAGCGATCTTTTCATAGCACTCTTTCTAGCGGCCCCTCAGCTCGCGTACCGGAACCCGCGCGGGCTATTTCTTGCCGCTGGCGCCCACGATCCCGTTGACGAAGTAGTTCACCACTTTGGCGTCGTTGCGAGCCATCTCATAGTAGGCGGCCTTCAATAATTGATCTTTGCGATTGATCAGTTGCTCGCGAATCGTTTGCTGCACCTTCGGGTCGGCAAGCTCCCGCTGCCCGGCCGGCTCGCGCGTGATCAGCCTGAGAATGCGATAACCCTCCGCGGTATGCAGCGGAGCAGTGGTCTCCCCCGGACCTAGCGCCATCAAGGTCCGGCGCAGATCGGCGTTGGCTTTCTCGAGAGCGGATTCCGGCACGAATCCCAGATCCCCGCCATTCTGCGATGAGTTGGGATCTTCCGAATAGTTTTGCGCCAGCATTGCGAAATCCTCACCCTGCTTCAGGCGGGTTGCGATGCTCTGGATCTTCTTGCGCGCCTGCTCCTCATCCCGCGCCTTGTCGTTCTTCAGATTGCGCACGTTGGGATCGGGGTTGGGCGTCACCAAAATCTGCGCCATGTGAATCTGCGGCTCCGCCAGATTGAAACTGGCTTTGTTGGCGGTATAGAAATCGCTGATGTCCTTGTCGGTGATGGTGATCTGCGAAGTGATTTCCTTGTTGAACAACTTCTGCACGCTGAGATCGCGGCGCAGTTGTGCCTTGAGCTCATCCACCGTCATCTTGCGCGCGTCCAGTTGCTTCTGGAACTCTTCCTGCGTGTAGGGCGCCTTCAGCTCGTTGAACTTACCATCCACATCGGCGTCGCCAGCCATCAGGCCCAGCTTCTCCGCGCGTTGCAGCATGATCTCGTTATCGACCAGCGTCCGCAGCACTTCTAGCTTCTGGATCTGCGCCTGATCGCCGCTCGAAGGTTCGCCCGCAGCGCCGCCAAATTGCGCCTCAAATTGTTTATCGAGCTGGGCGTAAGTGATGGCACGCCCGTTCACGGTCGCGGCCACATTGGCCGGGGCGGAGCGGTCGCAAGCCGCCAATGCGGCGAACAGAATGAGAACGCCAGGGAGCGCGTGCGCTTTTAGGCTCATACGGAGGGAAGAAACTTTATTCTACCGCGCAGCGGCCGGGCTTGGCGGCGGCTTCAGATTTCGCTCGAAAAAGTCCACCATGGTGGCGTCCATCTGGCGGGCCTCCGCTCCCGAAACGCCGTGGGTCTTCTCGGTGTAGAGCGACAACTCGAATCGCTTCCCCGCCACCTCCAGCGCGCGAATCACCTGCGCCGAGTTCTGAAACAATACGTTGTCGTCTTCCAGATTATGGGCAATCATCAGCTTGCCCGTGAGATTGTGCGCCCTCCGCGCGAGCGACGTCCGGGCGTAGGCTTCGGCGTTGTCATCCGGCAATCCCATGTAGCGCTCGGTGTAAATGGTGTCGTAGTTGAGCCAGTTGGTGACCGGCGCGCCGGCGAATCCCACATGGAATAAATCCGGAGCATTGAACAGCAAGTTCAGCGTCATGAATCCGCCGTAGCTCCAGCCCGTAACGCCGACCCGTTGCGGATCGATAAATCCGCGCCCGATCAGATACTCGACACCCTCGCGCTGATCCGCCAGTTCCCGGACGCCCAGGCCGCGATACACCGGAGTCTCAAACGCATGCCCCCGTCCCGCCGACCCGCGGTTATCCATTTCCCAAACCACATAGCCCGCCTGCGCGAACACCTGATCCATGCCGAGACCCGGCCACGCGTCGCGCACCGCCTGCACATGCGGACCGCCGTAGACATCCACCAATAGCGGATATTTCTTCGCGGGATCGAAGCCCGGCGGCTTGATCAAGCGCCCATAGAAATCGGCGCCGTCCTTACTCTTGAACTCGACAATTTCCGTGGGGCGGACATCGAGCTCATCCAGCGCCCTGCGGTCCGCCGGACGATACAGCGCGATAGCATCGCCATTCGCATTACGCAAAGTTCCCTCCGGCGGCGACTTCAAATTCGAATAAGTGTCCAGAAAACTGCCCGACCCCGGAGCCATCGATATTCGATGCGTGCCGGCGCCCGCCGTGATCCGCCGCTTCTCGCCGCCGTCCAGACGGACGCTATACAACTGGCGCTCCAGCGGACTCGCCTCCGTCGATCGAAAGTAGACCCGTCCGGACTTCTCATCCAGACCAACGAAATCGGTCACCTCCCAAGCGCCTTTGGTAAGTTGCTGCGGTTCCCCGCCTTCCAGCGAATAAAGGTACAAGTGGCGGAAACCGTCGCGCTCACTGGTCCACAGAAACCGCCTGCCATCTTTCAGAAATACCGGATCTCCTGCAACGTTGACCCAGTAGTTGTCCGATTCCCGGTAGACCGTTCGCGACTTCCCCGAATTCACGTCATAGACCAGAAAATCGAGCTGATTCTGAATGCGGTTGGTGCGGACGACATACACGCCCGTCGAATCCGGAACCCAGCCCGCGCGCGCGATCAGATACGTTTTGACGGTATCGCCGATATCCAGCCACTTAGTTGCGCCGCCCGCGGCCGGGATCACGCCCACTCTCACCATCGCGTTCTTCTCACCCGCCTGCGGATAGCGCTGCGGCTCCGACACCGCGCGCGGCCCCAGCAAGTCGGCATGCGGATACAGCGGCTCGCCACTCACATTGAATTGCAGATATGCGATCGCGCTCGAATCCGGCGCCCACCAATAAGCGGTGCCCAATTCGAGCTCTTCGGGATACACCCAATCGAGCCCCCCATTGCGCAGCGTGTCCGAGCCATCCGAAGTCAGCCGCGTTTCCCGCCCGTCAGCCAGGTTGACCACATACAAATCCCAACCCCGCCGGAACGCCACCCGCTTGCCATCCGGCGAGAATTTGGGATCGTGTTCCGCCGTCGCAGTCTTCACCAACTGCCGCCAATCGCCGCCCGGAATCGTGATCAGAAACAGATCGCCGCCGCCGTCGTAAAGCACTTCCCGTCCCCGCGGCGACCATTGCAGCGTAGCTTCATCGACCCGCCGGTTCTCCCACTCGAAGCGCTCCGGCGCCGGAGGGCTGAGGGCCGCGTTGTCGAGCGTGATCAGATCCACCACGTCGTGGGATTTCTTCGCCGCGACATCGAACCACTTCAACTCGCTCCCCTGGCGAAAAACGAACGTCTTGCCATCGGGAGCCCACACCGGATCGCCCGGCGTCGCGCGAGCCGCGTTATTCCGCCATGCCTGCAGCGCATCCAGCGTAATCGGCTTTTTCTGCGCAAATGCCGTCCCAACCGGCAATAAAAACGTCAGCGCCGCAGTCGTCAATACGAAGGCCCGCCGTGCGCGCAATGCGGACCGCAGCCCCCCCTGCGATATGAGCGCCGAGCCCGCCTGCGACAAGAAAACAGCCACCTTTCGCATCGTATAGTTGTAATTCTACTCAAAATCATGAAACTCACTTTTTGGGGCGCCGACAAAGTCGTCACCGGCTCGATGCATCATGTAGAAACGGGCGGCCGCAAGTATTTCTTCTCGATTGCGGTCTGTATCAAGGACGCCGCCAGGAAGCGTTCGAGCGCAACAGCCATTTTCCCTTCCCCGCATCCTCCATCGATTCCGTCATTCTCTCGCACGCGCACATGGACCACTGCGGCAATTTGCCGACCCTGGTGCGCAACGGATTCCGCGGGCCGATCTACACCACGCCCGCCACCATCGACCTGTGCCTGGCGATGCTGGCCGATTCCGCGCACATCCAGCAAACCGACGCCGAGTTCTGCAACAACCGCCGCGCGCATCGCAAAGCGAACGGCCGCGACGACCGCGAGTGCGCTCCGCTCTACACCCTGGATGACGCCGCGCAAACCTATCCGCTGTTCACGCCCGTTCCACTCGGCGAACGAAAGCAGATTGCCGGGGCCTCGCCTACTCGCACCTACGATGCCGGCCACATGCTGGGTTCGACGGCGATGATCGTCGAAGCCGACGGCGTGCGCCTGGGCTTTTCGGGCGACGTCGGCCGCGCCGGCATCCCCATCATCCGCGACCCGCAAAGCCTCGACGCAGCCGACTATCTGATCATGGAATGCACCTACGGCGACCGCCTGCACCAGCCGCATCGGCCACGCCGAAGATAAGCTCGCCGACGTGGTGAATCGCACCGCCGCGCGAGGCGGAAAAATCATCGTGCCCGCTTCGCCGTCGGCCGCACCCAGCAACTGGTCCTGATGCTGCATCAACTGATGGACGCCAAGCGCATCCCCTCGATCCCCATGTTCGTCGACAGCCCGCTGGCCGTCACCGTCACCGAAGCGTTTCGCAAACATCCCGAGTGCTATGACGAAGAAGCGCCGAAAATCCTGACCGAAGGCGACGATCCCTTCGGATTCCCCCGCCTGAACTACATTCGCGAGGCCAGCCGAATCGAAAAAGCTCAACGACCTGCACGGACCGGTGAGTGATCACTCGCGTCCTCCGGCATGTGCGAAGCAGGCCGCATTCTGCACCACCTGCGCAACAACATCGAGGATCCGCGCAACACGATCCTCATCACCGGCTTCCAGGCCGCCTACACGCTGGGCCGGAAGATTCTGGAGCAAGCGCGAAGTCCCGATCTTCGGCGAGCCCATGCGCCTGCGCGCCGAGGTCGTGTCGCTGGAAGAACTGGTCCGGCCACGCCGACCAGAAAGAACTGATCGAATGGATGCGGCCCTTCGCCAAAGGACTGAAGAAGGTGTTTCTGGTCCATGGCGAACCCGGCCCAGGGCGCGGCGCTGGCCGCAGTTAATCCAGAAAACCTATGGCATCGAAACCGTGCAAGCTTCGCGCGGCGACACGGTTGAATTGCAGTAGTAGTGTTGGTGGCATGGCAATCGTTCGAATCACTACCTGGCGTCGTGGCTTCCTGACCATATCGTTTGTGAAACTTCTGCGCGGTGCAACGGGAGAGGGGCTAGCGTCGGCGTTAGAAAAAGCCAATCGACTATTAGAAGCTAACGAGGAGATAGACGTTTACTTCGACGAGGCCGACGCCGCGACTAAATTCCTGCAAGACGCAGAGGCGATTGGCGCTCTCGGCCGAGTAGACGCACGTTAACAACGCTAACCTGTGTTGAAGTAAGCGTCATGCGGTAAAATAACAGCTTGACTCCCGTGCCTTTCCAGTCCAGCCCTCCCCGTGTGTGCGCGGTCAGCTATCTGAACACCGTGCCGCTGGTCTGGGGGCTCCTCAAAGATCCCGCCGCAAGCGGGCACCTCTTCGATCTGCGCTTCGCCTTGCCCTTCGGAATGCGCGGACCAACTCGCCTCAGGCGAAGCCGACATCGGCATCGTGCCGGTGATCGAAATGGCGCGCCAGAAGCTGGATTATTTCCGCGGAACCGGAATCGCCTGCCATGGCCCGGTGCGCAGCATCCTGCTGATCTCGAAAGTCCCATTCGGCAAGATCCGGACGCTGGCCACGGATTCCGGCTCGCGCACCTCGGTGATGCTGTCGCGCATCATCCTGGCCGAAAAATACGGCGTCGAGCCGCAAGCTGATCTCGCGCCCGGCCGGATCTGGCGGCCATGCTGGGCGAGGCCGACGCCGCGCTGCTCATCGGCGATGCGGCGCTGCGCCTCGATCCCGCAACGCTGCCGTTTGAAACGCTCGACCTGGGCGGGGAGTGGACGCCATGACCGGCCTGCCCATGGTATTCGCCGTGTGGGCGGGCGCGCAAAGAAGTCGATGCGTCGAGCGGCCTACGGCAGCACGCGCTTCCTCGAATCCTGCCGCTACGGCCTCGCGCACATCGAGGACGATCATTGGCCAGCGAGAGCGCCGCTGCGCGGCGTTCACCGAAGAACTGGCCCGCGAATATCTGACCCGCCACATCGTATTCGAATCTGGACGACCGCGACTACGCCGGGTTGGAACTGTATCTGAAACACGCCGCTGCGCTCGAACGCATGGCCGTCTCGGGAGGGTCTCCGCATGATGACCCGCGCCGAAGCGATCGACCTGTATCACAGTGACGACCTGATCGGCATCGGCATGGCCGCCGATCAGGTGCGCCGCAAGCTGCACCCGGAAGGCGTGGTCAGCTACATCATCGACCGCAACATCAACTACACCAATTTCTGCACCGAATATTGCAGCTTCTGCGCCTTTTACCGCCCCATGGGCCACGCCGAAGGCTACGTGCATCCGAAGGAAGTGATCTTCGAAAAGATCCAGGAGACCATCGACCTGGGCGGCACCGGCATTCTGATGCAAGGCGGCCTGCACCCGGAGCTGAAGATCGAGTGGTATGAGGACCTGCTGCGCTCCATCAAGCAGCGCTTCGACATCTGGTGCCACTGCTTCTCCGCGCCGGAGATCGTGAACATCGCCAAAGTCAGCGGATTGACGCTGCGCGACACGCTGGCCCGGTTGCGCGACGCCGGTCTCGATTCGCTCCCCGGCGGCGGCGCGGAGATTCTGGACGACGACGTGCGCCACCGCATCAGCCGGCTGAAGTGCTCCGCGCAGGATTGGATCGACGTCCATCGCACCTGCCATGCGCTGGGAATCCGTTCCACCGCCACCATGATGTTCGGCACCGGCGAGACCATCGAGCAGCGCATGAATCACTTCGACATCGTGCGCCAGATGCAGGAAGAGACCGGCGGGTTCACGGCGTTCATCCCCTGGAGCTTCCAGCGCGAGAACACTTCGCTGGGCCGCTTCGTCAAGGAAGAAGCGACGGCGGTGGAGTATCTGAAGATGCTGGCGCTATCGCGGCTGTACCTCGAGAATATCCTGAATATTCAGTCCTCCTGGGTGACGCCGGGCCTGAAAACCTGCCAACTCGGCCTGCGCTTCGGCGGCAACGACGTCGGCAGCATCATGATCGAGGAGAACGTCGTCAGCGCCGCCGGGCGCGCATCATCGCGGCATCGGAAGAAGAACTGCGCCGCCTGATCCGCGACGCCGGCTTCATCCCCAAGCAGCGGGACACGCTCTATCGCACGTATTATCTTAACTAAGAGCGGCGGCCATGAAACCAATGCCCGCCTCAAGGACGTCTAACCAGCTTATGCGCTTCGCAGGTCTTTTATTGATGGGTGCTTGTGCCTTCGCCGCCACGCCCACTCGGGTTTTGCCGCAACTGCCCGTACGCTTTGAGCCGCAAGTGGGGCACAGCGCCCCCGCGAGTAACATCCAATGGTCCGCGAACGGCCTGGGATATTCGCTGGCTTTCACGGCAGACGCCACCATGTTCCGGCTGGGCGAACGAACCCTCGCTTTGCGTTTCTTAGGCGCCGATCCCCATGCGACTTTCGAAGCGGCAGCGCCCTATTCCGTGCCCACTCAGTACTTCACCGCCGCCTATCGCGGATCGGTGCAGAGCTATCGCCGCCTGCGGCGTCACCAAGTCTATCCGGGCGTCGACGTGGTCTACTACGGCACCGGCGACAATCTGGAATACGATTTTGAAATCGCCCCCGGCGCTGATCCCTCCCGCATCCGCCTGCGCTTCGACGGCGCTGACCATTTGCGAATGGCGATGAATGGCGATTTGCAGATCGGTCTAGGTGACCAGACCGTTACCCAGCACCTTCCGGTGGTTTATCAAGTGGGTGCGGATGGAAAGCGCGAGCCGGTCCACGCCGAATACCAAATCGAAGCCAATCGCGACGTGACCTTCCGCTTAGATCACTACGATGAGTCCGCGCCATTGGTGATCGATCCGGTGATCACCTTCGCGGCCTACCTTCCCGGCACGAACAACACCGTCGGCGTCGCCATCGGCCACGATGCCCAGGGCTTCATCTACCTCGCCGGCAACACCTCCGCCCAAGATTTCGTCAGCACGCCCAATGCATTTTTCGGAGTCAATCGCGGCACCCAAAACGCATGGCTGATGAAGCTCAACCCCTTCGCCACCAGCGGCGACCAAGTGATTGTATATTCCACCTACTTTGGCGGCTCGCTCGTCGACAGCCTCAAAGACATGGCGGTCGACCCGGCCACCGGCTTGGTGTACCTGACCGGCTCCACTACGTCCGTCGATTTGCTGGTCACTTCCGGCGCCGCGCAGAGCACCTTGACCGGCACGACCAATGTCTTTGTCGCGATCTTCGATGCCACGCAGCCTAGCAGCCTAGTGTATGCCAGCTACCTGGGCGGCACCGGAATCGATGTGCCCTACGGAATTGCCACCCACAATGGCAAGGCTTACGTAACCGGCTCCACCACATCGCTCGATTTCCCGGTCGTCAATGCCACATTCCCCTCCAGCGCGGGTGGCACCGACATGTTCATCACAGAACTGGATCCGTCGAAGGGCGGCACCGCCAGCATGATTGCCAGCGCCTATTATGGCGGACTCGGATTGGATTACGGCACCTCGGTCGCGGTGGACGCGGCGGGCTTTGTCTACGTAGCCGGAGTCACCTACTCGTTTAATCTTCCGATCACGGCCGCCCCTTATCAGGCGAACGCCAACGGCGGCGGCGAGGCTTTTCTGGTGAAGTTCGCGCTGGAAGCGCCGCTGATCATTTACTCTACGTACCTCGGAGGAACCGGCACCGACGCCGCCAAGAGAGTTCTGGTGGACCCGGCTGGACGAGTCGCGATCACGGGCACGACATCATCCGCTAATTTCCCCATCACTCAGAACGCCTATCAGTCCGTGCTGGGCGGTCCCAACGCCGTGCCCGGTAGCAGTCCCACCAACGTATTTCTTTCGATTCTGGATTTGACGCTGCCGCCGGCGCAGTCTCTGGTCTACTCCACTTTCTTCGGTGGAAGCGTGCTCGAAGTGCCTTACAGCTTGCGGCTGGATGCGAACGGAACTTACTATTTGGGCGGCTTTACGCTCTCGCCGGATCTGCCGGTTTCGCAAAACGCGATCAATATGTCTTCCGCTCAAGGCGGCTTCGACGGTTTCATCACCTTGATCAATCCGAGCAAGCCGGCTCTGAATTCGCTGGTTTATTCCAGCTACGTTACCGGGCCGGGATCGCAAATCGTCTACGGAGTCGACTTCGACGCCACGGGTACGGTTTACTCCACGGGTTTCGCCACCGGCAACATTTATCCGGCGGGCTATCAAACGTATACCGACAGTCCCGGCATCGCCGAAGTTTTCTTGTATGGCTTTAAGCCCTGATCCGGGCCGGCCAGTTTTAAACGGCGGACTGAATTTCTTCTAAAACGCGCAGCATTTCGCTGCGCGGATCGGCGGCGCGCGTCACCTGCCGGCCAATCACCAGATAGTTCGCGCCATCGGCAATAGCCTGCGCCGGTGTAGCCACACGCTTCTGATCCCCCACAGCCGCGCCCATCGAGCGCACGCCCGGCGTAACCAGAATCGCCTTCGGACCCGCCACCGACCTGACCCGTCCCACTTCCACCGGCGAGCAAACGAGGCCATCTACGCCCGCCTCCATCGCATTCCGCACGCGCAATTCGACCAGGCCGGATACCGAGCACGGATATCCCATTTGCCGCAGGTCGCTCTCATCGAAACTGGTGAGAACGGTCACCCCCAGCAATTGCAGCGGCGCGCCGCCTTTACCGGCCACCGCAGCCTCCATCACCGCGCGGCTGCCGTGAACCGTAAGGAAATCGACGCCCAGTCGCGCTACCTGCGCCACCGCGCGCTTGACGGTTTCGCCGATGTCATACAGTTTGAGATCCAGAAATACGCGGTGCCCTTGGGCCTTCAGCTCGCGCACAAAGTCCACTCCCGTCGAAGTGTAAAGTTCCAGACCAACTTTGAAAAAGGAAGCTGAATCCCCCAAGGCCGCAAGCAGGGCGCGTGCGTCGGCGCTCGATTCAAGATCGAGCGCCACAATTACCGGAGATGTTTGCATGCAGGAAGCGTAAATCTAAGCATACCGCCTTGGCAGGCCGGTTGAACCCTAGATTTACGAACAAGGTAAACTAGGCAGCCGCGGATTCCCGGAGTTTGTTTTTGCTGCCCGGGGGACGGCCCCGCCGCTTGATCGCCGCCATCCATGCCGGAGGACGCCCGCGGCGTTTGCTGCGGCCGCGAGCCAACCGTTCGAGGGTGATAATAGCTTCCTCGATTTGTTCTCTCTCCTGGCGCAAATCAGCCAGCATTTTCATGACATCCATTCGCTTCTCCCTGTCGGCCAGGCGCTTCGACCCATAGCGGCGTTCTGAAATCGGAACAGAACGCCTGAATCTTTCCCTGACACAGCTTCGAGTCTACCGCCTAATCAGTGGCGTTTCAAGCAATTTGTTCTGTTTGCCGAACAAATCCCTGGCGGATGTCCCTATTTTCGGCGGCGGCATCCCAATTTGCTTTTACTCTTGGGGGGCGCCACTGGCCCGGCCCTTTTCGCGGGCTTTCCAGTAATAATAAAAGGGTAATCCCAGGGCAATCAGGACCAAACCCATGCCGGATTCACGCGGCGCCTCGCGTAAAGTCGCATACAGGAGCGCGCCCGCCACTAGTACAAATACTAGTGGTACTAGGGGGTACCCCCACACCCGATATGGCCGCGGCATCTCCGGCTGGGTCCTGCGCAGCACCAATACCGCGGCGGTTGTCATGCCATACAAAATCCATTCCGTAAAAATCACCATCTTGATGATGTCTTCGTAGCGTCCGCTGGCGAGCAGCAGCACCGAGAACACGCACTGCAAAGCCAAGCTGGCCGCCGGGGTTTGAAAGCGGGAAATCTTGCCCACCCAGGCGAAGAAATACCCGTCCTGCGCCATGGCGAAGGGGATCCGCGAGCCGGAAATAATCACCCCATTCAAAGCCGCGAGCATGGAAACGATGGCCGCGACGCTGACCATTCCCGCTCCGAATCCGCCCGCCACGCGGCGCATCATATCCGCCGCCACGCGCGGACTGGCGGCCACCTCCGGCGCGGGCAAAACATACAGGTAAGCGACATTCGCCAGCAAATATATCGCAATCACCGCCAGCGTGCCCCAGATCAACGCGCGAGGCAAATTCTTCTCCGGGTTCTTGATGTCGGAGCCGATCATGCTGGCCGTCGTCCATCCGTCATACGCCCAGAGAACGGCGACGAGAGCCACGAAAAAGCCCGTAATTCCACCAGTTTGGTCCCTGCTAAGAGCCGGCAGCGACGATCCGAAGTTCGCAACCCGGCCATGAATCGACGTCAGCCCGCCCAAAATGATCCCCGCAATCAACGCTACTTTTAATCCGGTACCTACCACTTGCAATCCGCCGCCGAGACGAGTCCCCAGTACGTTCACGGCGCTGAACAGGAAAATCAAACCAGCGCCCAAAATTTGTCCTTGATGGACCTCGAGCGGGCCTCCGCCCGGCCCAATCGGCAGAGCCACCGTGAATGCGACCTGATTTAATCCTGGAAAAAATTCCGCCAGATACCGGTACGCCCCGCTGGCCAAAGCCGCGGCCGATCCGGGTTTCGCCACCCAGGTAAATGTCCAGCCATAAATGAATCCCCACAAGGGTCCATAGGCGGTGTTTAAATACACGTAATCCGCGCCCGACCGCGGCATGGCAGCGGAAAGTTCGGCGTAACTCAAAGCGCCAAACAGCGACAGGATTCCACCGAAAACCCAAACTCCTAAAACCATGGGCGTCGAGCCGACGGAGCGCATCATCTGTGAAGTCACCAGGAAGATGCCGCTGCCGATCACCGTGCCCACCACCAGCGCCATAGCGGCCAGCGCCCCCAGCGTGCGTGGCGGTTCGTGCATCTGCGAATCAAGCGCCATGAGCCGGCTCCTTTATCAAGAACGACACCAGCACCGCCGTCGCGAACGTCGCACTCGCGCCGATCATGACGTACCAGGTGAAAGCGATGGGCGTGGCGAAGCGCACATATAGCAGCAGGACCAATCCCACCGACATCCCGCACATCGCCGCGATTTCGCCGACCCGCCGCGTGAATAATCCCAATAAAAACACGCCCAGCAGCGAGCCGTAAACGATGGACGCAATCGAGAGTCCCGCCTGCAATACATTTCCCCACTGCCGAGCGAGCAGCGCCACGCCCATCAGCACGATCCCCCAGACGACGGTCGCGTAGCGTGAACGCGCCAGCCAGGTGGCGTCACTCGCACTCGCGCCCAGAATCGGCTTCCACAAATCCAACACTGTGGTCGAAGCCAGCGAATTCAGCGCCGCGCTAAGGTTCGACATCGCCGCCGCCAGAATTGCCGCCATCACCAGCCCCGCCACCCCAGCCGGCAAGCTTTGCCAGATGTAAAGCGGATACAGCCGGTCGAGCACCGCGGGCGCCGCCTGCCCCTGCTCGCGATACACCACAAACAGGCAGGTGCCGATGGCCAGGAACAGCGTGAACTGAATAAAGATCACCACCCAACTCGCCAGCAGCGCCGCCTGACTCTGTCTGCAATCGCGCGCCGCGAGCAGCCGCTGCACGATCAACTGATCAGTCCCGTGACTAGCCGTGGTCAGAAAGCATCCGCCGAGGATTCCCGCCCAGAAACTATAGGTGCGCGCAAAAAATACCGCCGGAGCGCCCAGGCGAAAATCGAAAACCTGCAGCTTGCCCAGCGGCCCCGCCATCGCCGCGACGTGCCCCCATCCTCCGGGAATTTGGTGCAGCAGCAGAACCAGGCTAACGATCGCCCCCGCCACATACAGCGTCATTTGGACGACGTCGGTCCAGATGACCGCCGTCAAGCCGCCCTCATATGTATAGAAAAGTGTCAAACATAAGATGACAGCGATCGACGCCGTCTCGCCCGCGCCCAGGATGATCGAAATCACGATCGAAACCGCGAACACACGAACGCCCTCCGCCAGCGCGCGCAGCACCAGAAAGGCGGCCGCTGTGAGACGCCGGATACGTTCCCCAAAGCGCACCCGCATGAGCTCGTAAGCCGTATACATCTCGCCGCGAAAGTAAGCCGGCAAGAAGAACGTGACGATCACCAGCCGCGCCAGCAAGTATCCGAACACCAATTGCAGGAACGCATAATTTCCACGAAAGGCCAGCGGCGGCGTGCCGATCACGGTGAGAGTACTGGTCTCCGCCGATACGATGGAGAGCGCGATGGCCCACCACGGCGCGGTTTTCCCGCCCAGGAAATAATCCCGCAAGGTGCGCTGCGACGAGCGAAACTGCGCGCCGAACCAAGTGATCGCCGCCAGATAGGCCACAATCACGGCGATGTCGATCCATCTCGCGCCCGCGTTCATGTTACGGACAGGATAGCTGCCCAGGCCAGCTCAAGGATAGCTGCTGCGGGCCGTGGAACGATTCCCGCAATCCGGCGTCTAAGAATTAGGATACTCATGCCGGTTTTGGGTGTAGGCTGGTGTTGCAGGGATTCATGCGGGGAATTCCGAATCCGGGCGTTGGACGGACGCTTGCGGCTGCGCCGCAGGTTCGGGTATACTTCGCAGAGTGCGAATCCATGTAAGGAAAGGGCGAGTTCGCCATAGGTTCGCGGGCGGAGCGCAGTAAAAATGAAAAAGACAATTATTTCCCTCGTCGCAATTACCGCATTAGCGGTGGGTCTCTACGCACAGGCGCCGGCTGCGGCGCCAGCCGCGGGTCAAAAGAGCGCAAAGAATTGGAAGGACACCGCGGAATACGACCTGTATTCAGCCATCATTAAACCGGATGCGACCCCCGCAGCGCGCCTCCAGAACTTAGATAAATGGAAGGCCGGCTATCCCACCAGCGATTACGCGGACACCCGGCTCAAGATCTATTTGATTACGTACCAGGCTTTGAACAATCACCGCGCGGCTTTCGATACGGCCACCGAGATTCTCAAGACGGACCCGAATGACCTGGGCTCGATTCAAGAAATCCTGGGCTACGTTCGCCTCCTGGAGCCGGCCGATACCAAAGCCGCCCTTTCCGCCCAGAACAAGGCTGATTTAGATACCACGGAAAAGGTTGCGCGTTACCTGCTGGCGAATCCGGATGCGGTCTTCGCTGCCGACAAAAAGCCGGCGGGCGCCACCGACGCGCAGTGGGCGCAAGCCAAGCCCACCATGCTGAACTTCGCCGAGTTCACGCTCGGCTACATCGGCGTGGAAGAGAAAGACAACGGCAAGGCGCAGGCGGAATTGACCAAGACGCTTCAAATGGACCCGACCAACGCCCAAGCATCCTCCATGCTGGCCACGGTTTTACTCTCGCAGCAGAAAGACCACCCCGAGTTGATGCCGGAAGCTCTGTTTGAGTATGCCCGCGCCGCCGGCTCCACCGGCCCCACCGCTCTGCCGCCTGCCGCCCAGAAATCTCTCAATGACTTCCTTGCCAAGGCCTACACCACGTATCACGGTTCCGCCGAGGGATTGGACCAATTAAAGACGCTCGCAAAGGCGAACGCATTGCCTCCCGACGGTTTCAAAATCAAGAGCACGGTGGATATCGCTAAGGAAGACGAAGAGAAGCGCCAAAAGGCGGCTGCGGAAAACCCGATGCTGGCCTTCTGGACCGACATGAAGGAGAATCTGACGTCGGCCGATTCTGCAGTCTCCGACAAATATTGGGATGCGGCGAAAGGCGCAGGCCTTCCCCCGACGGAGAAAGTCCCGAGCGGAAAATTCAAAGGCAAGCTAATTTCCGCCACTCCGGAAACGCGGCCCAAAGAGTTGACCCTGGCGATCGAAAAACCCGACGTCGCCGACGTCAAGCTGGTCCTGGATGAGCCGCTGCCTGGCAAGATGGAGCCCGGTGGCGATATTTCATTCTTCGGCTCTCCCGAAGAATTGAGCAAGAGCCCTTACATGCTCACCTTCAAGGTCACCAAGGACGACATCGAAGGTTGGACCGGCAAGGGTCCCGCCGGGGTACGCGCCCCCGCCGGCGCGGCGAAGAAAGCTCCGGCCAAGAAGCAGTAGCCGCTAAGCCAGCCCACAAAATACAACGCGCTCCTGGAGGATGTCCTCCCGGAGCGCGTAGTTTTTAGAATGGCCTTTTAGCTACATCTTGTAGCGGCCCATATCCTCGTCGTTCAGATTCTCCAGCCAGCGCCGCAGTTCTTCGTTACTGCCGACTTCCGCCACCGCCGCCACTGTCTTCGACGTGCTCAGCACCGTCTCTTCCACGTAGATCGGGCAATCCAGACGCAGCGCAATCGCCAGCGCATCGCTCGGGCGCGAGTCGATCGAGATCAGCTCTCCGTTGCGCTCCAGCCAGATCACCGCATAGAAGGTGTCTTCCTTCAACTCGCTGACCACAACCTTCTTGACGCCGGTTTCCAGACCGAACAGGAGATTGCGGATCAGGTCATGCGTCATGGGCCGCGGCGTCGCCACTTTCTCGATTTCGAGCGCGATGGCGTTGGCTTCATACACGCCCACCCAGATCGGCAGAATGGCCATGCCGTTGACGTCCTTCAGGACCACGATCGGCATGTTGGTCACCGGGTCCACCATCAATCCCCGGATTTTCATTTCCACTTCCATAGCGATCTCCTAACCGGCGTACTCTCCCGCCAGCGAATTGGCCCCCGAACGCGTCACCCGCACGTCAACATACTGGCCCAATAATTGATCGTCCGCCAGCGGATGCAGAAAATTCAGAGTCTTGTTCTGCGAAGTCCGCCCGATCCACTGCCCGGTGGCTTTGTTGAATCCTTCCACCAGACACTCTTCGATGCTTCCCACGTAGGCAGCGTTACGCCGGATCTGGATCTGCCGCTGATGCTCCTGCACGATCGCCAGCCGCCGGACTTTCTCTTCTTCCGGAACCTGATCTTCCAGCGCCAGCGCCGAGGTGTTCGGCCGCCGCGAATATTTGAAGGCGAACACCGAATCGTATTCGACTTCCGTCAGCAGCCCGAGCGTATCCTCGAAGTCCGCTTCCGTCTCGCCCGGGAATCCGACAATGATATCGCTGGTGATCGCGATCGGCCGCCGCGCCGCTTTCATCCATGCAATTCTCTGCATGTATTCTTCGCGCGTATAGAGCCGCTGCATCGCGTCCAACATGCGCGTCGAACCCGACTGTACCGGCAGATGCACGTGATTGCACAGCGCCGGATTCGCATCGATCGCGTCGATAATCGGCTTGACGAAATCCCTCGGATGCGAAGTGGTGAACCGCACCCGCCGGATGCCCGCGACGCGCCCGACCTCGTCCAGCAATTTCGCGAAATCCCAGCCCGCCGGCGACGGGTCGCGATAACTGTTCACGTTCTGACCCAGCAACATGATTTCGCTATAGCCCATCGCCGCCAACTGCGCCGCTTCCGCGATGACCGACGCGCTGGTCCGGCTGCGCTCCGGCCCGCGCGTGAACGGCACCACGCAGTAGGAGCACTATTTATCGCAGCCCTCAATGATCGTGATGTACGCCCGATGCGGATTGTCGCGCCGTGTCATCGGCGTGTCGAAAGTCTCGTCGGTGTCGAGACTCAGCCCGGTGACGCGCCGGTTGCCCGCTTCCAGTTGCACCAGCATCTGCGGCAGTTGATTGTAGCTGGCCGACCCGCACACCATGCTCACGTGCGGCGCCTTCTCGAAAATCTTCTCGCCTTCCTGCTGCGCCACGCACCCCAGCACCGCGAAAGTCTTGCCCTTGCCGTCGCGCTTGAACTGATCCAGGCGATGAAACACCTTCTGCTCGGCCTTGTCGCGAATGCTGCAGGTGTTATAGAACACCAGCTCCGCCGCTTCCGGCGTCGGGACTTGGCTATAGCCCTCGGCCAACAACGTGCCGATGACTTTTTCCGAGTCATGCGCGTTCATCTGGCAGCCGAAGGTCTCGATGTAGAACGTCTTCACCTGAAGTCATTGTAGCTTGGCCCTGCGTGCATGGGCTGGTTCGCCGGCCGCATCTAAGGTATTCCACGTATTGAAACCACGGTGGGAAACAGCCTAGCCTGAAATCGTGAAGTACTGTTTATACTCGTTCCTCTGCGCCGGCCTCGCGCTGGCTCAATCCAGCGGCCAATCCACCGCGACTTTGCTCGTCCCCGACCTCAACGGCAATACCGTCCCGTCGGCGATCTACACCGCCAACGACGGTGACCGCAAGGAGCTCACGCAATCCATCAACGGCCGCGCGGTTCCCCTGGAACAAAGCGACGTCCATGTCTTGAGCGACGGGCCGAACGGGCGCACCACCGAAACCATCACGCATAAATACGATGCCACCGGCCAGGTGATTTCCACCGAACGTACCGTGGTCGAGGAGAAGAAGAGCCCCACCGGCGCCGTGATTCACGCCACCGTTTATCGCAGCGACTTGAACGGGCAGATGGCCGAAAGCGAACGCCGCACCATCGAGACCCAAACCCAGGGCACCTCCTCTACCACCGATGTCACGATTTCGCGCCCCGGACTGAGCGGTTCCTTCGCCATCGCCGAGAAACGCAACATCGTTAAGGACACGCAGGATAAAACGACGGTGCATGAGACCGAGACCGTGCAAGTCCCGGCCGCGAACGGTCAGCTCATGGAGACGCTTCGAGCAGTTCGCGACGAAAAGACCGTGGACGGCACCACCACCTCGACCTCCGCACGCTATGAGCCCGACTACACCGGTAAAATGAGCCTGGCCGGTCAGCAGGTCACCACCGCCACGAAGGCGGCCGACGGTTCTTTAGTCACGCAGGTCGATCTCTACGCGCCATCCGCTTATGGGATCGCGCGTTCCGAAGGCGCCAAGCCGCAGCTTAAGGAACAGGATGTGACCGTTCGTCGCGAAAAGAACGGCGTGGTTACGGAAACCACTACCGCCAGCCGGCCCACGCTACAGGACCCTAACCGGCTCGGCCCGGCTGCTCCGGTTTCGGAGCTGGTCTGTAAGGGCAAGTGCGACGGCCCGTTAAAGCCCTAGTAGTTCCGGCAGAAAACTCACTCCGGTGACGATGCCGGTGCCGAAGTTGTCCGCCACGGTCTGCCCGATATCCGACAGCGATCCGCGCACTCCCAGGTTCACGCCGCCGCGCGCCTTCGGTCCGTACGCCAGCACCGGGACGTATTCGCGGCTGTGATCGGTCGAAGGCGTGGTCGGGTCGCAGCCGTGATCCGCGGTCAGAATCACCAGAGTCGCCTTCGCCCAGCTTCGACTCCAGCGACGGCAGCCACGCGTCCACTTCTTCGAGCGCGCGCGCGTAGCCTTCCACATCGTTGCGATGCCCGTAGAGCATGTCGAAATCGACCAGATTGACGAAGATCAGGCCGCGTTGCAGCTTCGTCCATCGCGGCGAGCGTCTTGGCCATGCCGTCGGCATTGCTCTTGGTCTTCACCTGCTCGCCGATGCCCCGCCCCAGGAACACATCGAAGATTTTGCCGACGCTGTAGATCTCGACGCCCTGCGCCTGAAGCTGATCGAGCAGCATCCCCTTCGGCGGCGGCACCGCGTAATCGTGGCGATTCGGTGTGCGCGTGAATGCGCCCGGCTCGCCCGCAAACGGCCGCGCGATCACGCGCCCCACTTCATACGGCCCGCGCAGAATGTCGCGCGCCGTTTCGCAGATCTTGTACAGCTCGAACAGCGGGATCACTTCTTCGTGCGCCGCGACCTGAAACACGCTATCGGCCGACGTGTACACGATCGGCGAGCCGGTGCGCACGTGTTCCTCGCCCAGTTCTTTGATGATTTCGGTGCCCGACGCCGCTTTGTTGCCCAGCGTGTGGCGCCCGATGCGGGCTTCAAACGGCTCCATCACTTCGCGGCGGAAACCCGTGGGGGAACAGCGGGAACGGCTTTTCGCAGATGAATGCCCGCCATTTCCCAATGGCCCGTGGTCGTGTCCTTGCCGGGCGACGCCAGCGCGCACTTGCCGAACGCTCCCGCCGGCGCGGCCACCGGCGTCGAGGCCCGTAAGCGGCTTGATATTCGCCAGGCCCAGCCGGCACAGATTCGGCAAATGCAAAGTGCCGCTGCCGCGCGATATTGCCCAGCGTGTCGCTGCCCTTGTCGCCATAGGCCGCCGCATCCGGCATTTCGCCGATGCCCACGCTGTCGAGAACGATCCAGATCACCCGCCCGAAGCCCATTTATTTCTCCCCGCCCGCCGGCTCACCGAGGGCCGCTTGAATCCGCCCCGCGATATCGCCCACGAATTTATCGCCATTGAACCCATTCATGCGGCTCACAATCCGCCCCTGTTTGTCCGCAATGATGGTCGTCGGGATGGTGCTGACGGTCAGCATCCGCACCAGTCCGTTGTCGAAATATACGCTGCTGCCGCTCCAATGCTGCGATTCCAGAAACGGCGCCACCAACTCGTGATCTTCATCCGTGTCGACCGACAGAAACACCACGTCATCCCGTTCGTGAAACCGCTTCTTCAGTTCTTCGTAGAGCGGATGCTGCGCGCGGCATGGCACGCACCAGGTGGCCCAGAAATCGAAGATCACGACTTTGCCCCGCAAGCTCTTCAAGTTCAGTTTGCCGCCGTCGAGCGCCGCCAGCGTGAAGTTCATCGGATCCGTCACGCCCATGTTCGGATCCAGCTTGCGCAACTCGCCCGCGCGCTTGGCCATGGTCGCCGACGTGCGGTCGTACGCGGCCAGAACCTCATCGCCCAGCCCCTTCTCCGAACCTTCATGCAGCTTGCGATACAACTCGCCCAACTGCTTGCGATCCGCCGCTCGATCGTTGTCCGACGACTGCGGATCGGCAATGGCAAACGCATCCGCCAGCCGTTCGACGGCCTCTTGATGTTTCCCCTGGAGTTCCAGCGCCTCCGACCACGCCCGCGCCGACGCCGCATCGGGATAAGCGATATACGCCAGCGCCGCGGTGCGCCGCGCGTCATCGTAGTTGCCCAGCACCTGATTCGCACGCGACTGATACAGCAACGCGCGCGCCAGCGCCTGGTCGTGATCTTCCTGGTTTTTTACAGCGTCGTAGCCGGTAGGAACAGGGACCCGAATCACATAATCTTCGAAGCGTTTCGCGTATCCCAGAGCGCGCGTCGCATTCTCTTTGCCGCCGGCGGCCAGCAACGCCCGCGATACCCTGTCGAGCAGCGTTACATCGTTGGGAGTGGCCGTCAGCGCCGGCTCGCCATAGCGGATGATGCGCGCGTCGTCGCGGATCTCGACCGCCGCCTTCGCTAGAAGATTGTACATGTCGGCGCGCAGCGGCGTATTCGGATACTTGCGGAGATGCGCTTCCAGGGCCCGGGTTAAATCGTAGCCGCTGGTATTGGCTTCCTTGATCGCCTCCGCCAGCTCGTGCTTCTCCGCGGGCGTCGCTTCCGGAGCCTGCCCCAGCGCCGAAATGCAGACAAGTAGAAGTCCGATCCCGCGTATCATGCTGTCTCTTATTTTACCGGGCGTCGGACTACTTCGGCCGCGCCCGAATCGCGTCGGCGATCTGCGCCGCCCGCTCGCGCGCCATGTGAATGTAGACTTCATCGCCGGCCACGCGATCCAGCACCGGCAGAAAGTCTGCGGTCGCCACCAGCCGCTTCTCGTTCCACAGGCTCTGAATTTTCAGGACCGCCGCGTTCACGCCCAGCCGGTCATGCCGGATCGACCGCCGCAGTTCCAGCAAAGTCTGCGCGCAGACTGCGATCATTTCGAAGCGGTCGGCCAGCAGCTTCGCGTCTTCGTTCGTTGAATAGTTAAACTTCGACTCCGAGGTTTCGGCGCCATTTTCCCAACGCAGGGTTTTCTCTCCCATGTTGGCGACCTTCATGCCGGATTCAAGCGGCTTGCTGAAATGATCCAGCCGTTCCGCCATCTGGAACATCTCGCCGGTGACGCCAGGTTCCAGTTGGAGCTTCTCGGCGTTGTCGGGGTCCTGCGGATTCGTTGTAGGTGGCCGCGCCGGTCCGTTCGACGGTGATCGAGAAAAACGCCGGCTGCGATCCTGGAAAAGATTTGCTGAAAGTAATGCGCGGAACTTCTTCGGCGCCAGCAATGCCCAACGCCATCAGCAGCAACGCCGCCGCGACGCTTCATCGGACCGCCACTTTCACCGCCACGACGGCCGGAGCGCGTCACATGGCAGATCGCGACGGCCAGCGCATCCGCCGCGTCTTCCGATTCGATGGTCTCGTCCCGTGAGCGAGCGCACCATCAACTGCACCTGGCTCTTCTCGGCGCGCCCGTAGCCCACCACGCTCGACTTTACTTCGAGCGGCGAGTATTCGCCCAGCACGATGCCCGCTTCGGCGATGCCGGCAGCGCGACGCCGCGCACGTGGGCCAGCTTCAGCGCGGTCTTCACGTTTTGCGGAGTAGAACACTTCTTCGACCGCCGCGGCCTGCGGAGCATGTTGCGCCAGCAGCAAGCGCAGCGCAGCTGCCGATCGCGGCCAGGCGATCGCTCAAGAGGATCGCGCGGCGAAAGAGAAATGACGCCGTGCGCGACCACCGTGTGCCGGCGCCCGTCGCTTTCGATCACGCCCCAGCCGGTGCGCTCCGTTCCGCAATCGATGCCCAGAACGCGCATGAACTTCGCCCGGCGGATCGCTTACGCCAGGGCCTCCAGCTCCTTTTCGTCGATGTCGAAGTTGGAATAGACGTTCTGCACGTCGTCGTGTTCTTCCAGCGCTTCGCTCAGCTTCAGCATGCCGCTGGCGTTCTTGCCTTCGAGCTTCATCAGATTCTTCGGGACCATGGCGATTTCGGCCGATTCCGTGGGAATCCCGGCCTTCTGACCGCTTCGAGCACCTGCTCGTGCACCTCGGGCGCCGACAGCACTTCCCAGTTGCCGCCTTCGTCGCGCAGATCGTCGGCGCCGGCTTCGAGCACCAGGTTCATCAGATCGTCCTCGCGGAGCCTTGTCGCGCGTCGATAATGATCTGGCTCTTGCGCTCGAACATCCAGGCGACGCTGCCCTGCTCGCCCATGTTCCCGCCGTTTTTCGAGAACACGTGGCGGATATCGCTCACGGTGCGGTTGCGGTTGTCGGTGGCGACCATCACCAGCACGGCCGCGCCGCCCGGGCCGTAGCCTTCGAACATGATTTCGTCGATCTGGCCGCCTTCCAGTTCGCCCGTGCCGCGCATGATGGCGCGCTTGATGTTGTCGGCCGGCATGCTGACGGCTTTGGCGGCGATGATGGCCGTGCGCAGGCGCGGATTCATGTCGGATCGCCGCCGCTGCGCGCGGCAATCATGATTTCCTTGATGATGCGCGTGAACTTCTTCCCGCGCTTGGCGTCGAGTGGCGGCTTTCTTGTGCTTGATCGTCGCCCATTTGGAATGACCGGACATTACAGACCTCTAGCGTGTTTTTTAGGGACTCTACGGGCTGCGAACCGCCCAACCCTCTACCATAGCAGACGCGCTGAAACGGCGAAAGCGATCGCCAGATAGGCGGTGGGTGCACAGATCGGGGAACCTCTTTACCCATTTTCATTTGGCGGCGGCTAGGGCCACGGCTGGCGGCGACGATTGGGTTTTCAGCACCCTCGGCATGGAAGCGTGGCCTCCGGCTCGCCGATCTTGCCACTTTTGATATCAATCGGTTTGATTTTTATCGACTTGCCGGAAACTGGCCGTGCGTTATGGCACATCCACCGCGAGCCGGACTGGCTACGGCCGATACGGGAACCGCTCCACTTCGCGCATGCATTGCGCGAGCGCGGCCAGCAGCGTCTTGCCCCAGCCAATCGGCGTGTAGGGAGCCACGCCCTGATTGGTCTGCTTATCGGCCTGCGCAAAAAATCCCATGGCCGGATCCTTGGGCGTCAGGAATTCTTTCACCGTGATGGTGAACTCGACGTCCCCGGACTCCTGCTTCGCGCACATCGAGAAATGATGCAATTTGGCCAGTTGCTGCTCTGGATTCGCCTGCGCAAACTCCCAGTCACTCATGTGATCCCTCGGATGAAATTAATTTTAGAAGCTCTCTGTATGTTACGCGTTCACGCGTGGCATGTGCGGAGCCGGATAGCGCGATGCCAGCCGTTACGCCCGCCGGAAAGGCCGCGCTCAGTTCCTGGACTTCCGCTTCGCTGAGTTTGATCTCCACCGCCGCGACATTCTCTTCCAGATATTTGCGCCGCTTGGTCCCGGGAATCGGAACGATGTCGTCGCCCTGCGCCAGCACCCATGCCAGCGCCAATTGCGCCGGCAGTCACTCCGCGCCGCGCCGCCATCGCCTTCAGCGCTTCCACCAGCCGGATGTTCGTGTCGAAATTCTCGCCCTGGAACCGCGGCATGTCTCGGCGCCGGTCGCCTTCCGCGATGTCGTCCGGCGTGCTCCAAACCCCGCTCAGAAAGCCGCGCCCCAATGGACTATACGGCACCAGCGCCACTCCCAGCCGCCGCGCCGCCGCCAGATTCCCATGCGTTTCCACATCGCGAGTCCATAGCGAATACTCGCTCTGCAGCGCCGCGATCGGATGCACCTTGCAGGCCCGCTCCAGCGTTTCCGCCGACGCTTCTGAAAGTCCCAGATATCGAACTTTGCCAGCCTTCACCAGCCCTGCCATCGCGTCGACCGTTTCCTCGATAGGCGTGTTCGGATCGACGCGGTGCTGATAGTACAAATCGATGGTATCGATGCCCAGCCGCCGCAAGCTGGCATCGCAGGCGCTGCGCACATAATCCGGCTTCCCGCTGAGGCCCACGAAATTTCCACTAGCATCGCGGATATTGGCGAACTTGGTGGCCAGGAACACGCGGTCGCGCTTTCCTTTCAGCCATCCGCCGAGCAATTCTTCATTGGTATACGGACCATAAACATCGGCGGTGTCGTAGAAATCGATTCCCAGTTCGAGCGCCCGGTCGAGCGTTGCCAGCGACTCCCGGTCATCGCGCCCGGCGTAGAACTCGCTCATCCCCATGCAGCCCAAGCCAATGGCGGACACTTCGGGACCGCCCGTCCCTAAACGGCGTCTTTGCATAATGAGCCTCCGTAAAAAATAAAAGCCCGGCCGTTAGACCGGGCTTTTTCGAACTATATCGGCCGAATTATTCAGCCAGCGGTTCTTCCACCGGCTCGCCCTCGGTGAGTCCGCCCGCATACAGCGCGCGCGTCTCTTCGTCGTAGCCCGGGATGGTGTCGAGCGCGGCCGCTTCTTGCTCGGCCGCCAGCTCTTCTTCCACATCCTCGCCGGCAATCTTCACGCTGCGGTAGTACTCCATGCCGGTGCCGGCCGGGATCAGGCGGCCCATGATGACGTTCTCCTTCAGGCCGCGCAGATAGTCCACCTTGCCGTTGATGGCGGCTTCGGTCAGCACGCGCGTGGTTTCCTGGAAGCTGGCCGCGGAGATGAACGAATCGGTCGAAAGCGACGCCTTGGTGATGCCGAGCAGCACCGTCTTGCCCTCCGCCGGCTTGCCCGCCGGCTTCAATCACGCGATCGTTTTCTTCGCGGAACTTGAATTTGTCGACCACTTCTTCCGGCAGGAATTCGGTGTCGCCGATGTCTTCCACCTTCACCCAGCGCATCATCTGCCGGGCGATCACTTCCAGGTGCTTGTCGTTGATGTTGACGCCCTGCAGGCGGTAGACTTCCTGGATCTCGTTCACCAGGTACTTCTGCAGTTCCTTTTCGCCCAGCACGGCCATGATGTCGTGCGGATTGCGCGGGCCGTCCATCAGCGGATCGCCGTGCGTGCACGCGCTCGCCTTCCTGCACGTTGATGTGGACGCCGCGCGGGATGGAGTATTCGCGCTGCTCGCCATCGTCGCCGACGATGTAGAGCTTGCGCATGCCCTTGCTGATTTCGCCGTATTTCACGATGCCGTCGATCTCGGTGATCACCGCGGTTTCGCGCGGCTTGCGCGCTTCGAACAGTTCCACCACGCGCGGCAGACCGCCGGTGATGTCCTTGGTCTTGGTGGTGGCGCGCGGGATCTTCGCCAGCACGTCGCCGGCGTGGACCTCATCGCCATCCGCCACCGTCAAGTGAGCGTGCATGGGCATCAGGTAACGCTTTTCGTCATGCTTGCCGCCGCCCGTGGGACGGACGTAAATCGCCGGAACGCGCTTTTCGTCGGTCGAATCCATCACCACCCATTGCGAGCGGCCGGTGATTTCGTCGACCTGCTCCTGCATGGTGATGCCTTCGGCCAGGTCCTTGAAGTGAACCACGCCGCTGACTTCGGTCAGGATCGAGAACGTATACGGATCCCATTCGAGCAGGATGTCGTTGGTCTTGACCTTGGCGCCGTCGCCGAAGTAGGATCTTCGCGCCGTAAACCACCTGATAGCGTTCTTTTTCGCGGCCCTTATCGTCCAGAATCGCGATAATGCCGTTGCGGTTCATGGCGATCAGTTCGCCCTTGGCGTTCTTGACGGTCGTGCACGTTGATGAACTTCACGAAGCCGTCGGACTTGGCGTCCTGCTTGGATTGCTCCGCCGAACCCGTCGCCGCGCCACCGATGTGGAACGTACGCATGGTGAGCTGCGTGCCCGGTTCGCCGATGGACTGCGCGGAGATGATGCCGACCGCTTCGCCGCGCTCGACCATGCGTCCGGTCGCCAGGTTGCGGCCGTAGCAGAGCTGGCAAACGCCGCGCTTCGATTCGCAGGTCAGCACCGAGCGGATCTTGACGCGCTCAATACCGGCCGCCTGAATCGCCGCCGCCAGATCTTCGGTGATTTCCTGGTTCACCTCGACGATGACGTTGCCTTCGTAATCGAGCTGATCTTCGAGCGCCACGCGGCCCACAATGCGGTCGCGCAACGGCTCGATGATTTCGCCGGATTCGATGATCGGCTCGACGTAAATACCGTCGCTGGTTCCGCAATCGTCTTCGGTGACGATCACGTCCTGCGCCACGTCGCACAAGCGGCGCGTCAGGTAGCCGGAGTCGGCCGTCTTCAACGCCGTATCGGCCAGACCCTTGCGGGCGCCGTGCGTCGAAATGAAGTACTGCAACACGTTCAGACCTTCGCGGAAGTTCGCGGTGATGGGCGTTTCGATGATTTCGCCCGAGGGCTTGGCCATCAAACCGCGCATACCGGAAAGCTGGCGGATCTGCTGTTTCGAACCGCGCGCGCCGGAATCGGCCATGATGTAAATCGGGTTGAGGTAGCGGCCGGTGCGGTCGTCCTCTTCCATGGTCTTGAACATTTCTTCCGAAACGCGTTCCGTGACCTTGGACCAGATTTCGATGATCTTGTTGTAGCGTTCGCCGTGCGTGATCGCGCCTTCCTGATACTGCGACTGCACTTCGATCACGGCCTTCTCGGCGTCCTTCACCAGGCCGGCCTTCTCGCCCGGCACGATCATGTCGTCGATGCCGATGGAGATGCCGGCGCGCGTTGCGTAGAGGAAGCCCGAGCGCCTTCACCTGGTCGAGCATGCCACGGTGATGGTGCAGCCCAAACTTCAGGTAGCAATACTGCACCAGTCTGCGTCAGACCCTTCTTCTTCAACAGGCCGTTGATGAAGGGCATCTCGTCCGGCAGCACGTCATTCAAGATGACGCGGCCGACGGTCGTGTCCATGTACTGCTTCACGAACTCGATCGGCTCGGTGTGCATCAGATTCTGGTTGTCGAAAGCCTTCACCAGATCGATCACTTTGCCGGTGTAGCGCAGCTTGATCGGCGTCAGCGTTTCGACCTCGCCCATTTCGAGCGCGATCAGAACGTCGTCCATCGAAGCGAACATGCGGCCTTCGCCCTTGGTTCCGGGACGCGCCTTGGTCAGGTAATACAGACCCAGCACCATGTCCTGCGTCGGAACCGCGATGGGCGCGCCATGCGCCGGCGACAGAATATTGTTCGACGAAAGCATCAGCGTCGACGCTTCGATCTGCGCTTCAGGCGACAGCGGAATGTGTACCGCCATCTGATCGCCGTCGAAATCGGCGTTGAACGCCGTGCAAGTCAGCGGATGCAGCTTGATGGCCTTGCCTTCCACCAGCACCGGCTCGAACGCCTGAATTCCCAAACGGTGCAGCGTGGGAGCGCGATTCAGCAGAATCGGATGATCCTTGATGACTTCTTCGAGAATGTCCCAAACCACCGGGTCCTGCTGCTCGACCAGTTCTTTGGCCTGCTTGATGGTCGTGCAATGGCCGCGCTGTTCCAGGCGGTGATAGATGAACGGCTTGAACAGTTCCAGCGCCATCTTCTTGGGCAAGACCGCACTGGTTCAGCTTCAGTTCCGGACCCACCACGATCACCGAGCGGCCCGAGTAATCGACGCGCTTTCCGAGCAGGTTCTGCCGGAAGCGGCCCTGCTTGCCCTTCAGCGTATCGGACAGCGACTTGAGCGGGCGGTTGTTGGCGCCGCGCAGCACGCGTCCGCGGCGTCCGTTATCGAACAGCGCGTCGACGGCTTCCTGCAGCATGCGCTTTTCGTTGCGCACGATCACGTCGGGAGCATGCAGCTCAATCAGCTTCTTCAACCGGTTGTTGCGGTTGATGACGCGGCGGTACAGATCGTTGAGATCGGAAGTCGCGAAACGGCCGCCATCGAGCGGCACCAGGGGACGCAGCTCCGGCGGAATCACCGGGATCACGTCCAGAATCATCCACTCCGGCTTGTTGCCGGACTTGCGGAAGCTCTCGGCAACGCGCAGGCGCTTGGCGTACTTCAGCTTCTTCTGCTGCGACACCTCGGTCTTCATCTTCTCGCGGATGTCCAGGCTGAGACCTTCGCAATCCACTTTCTTCAGCAGTTCCTTGATTCCCTCGGCGCCCATCATGGCGACGAACTTGCCGGGGAACTCCTGATCGAGCGCGCGCTTGCGCTCGTCGCTGATGACTTCGGCCTTCTTCAGTTCCGGCACTTCGCCGGGATCGACAATCACGAACGCTTCGAAATACAGCACGCGTTCGAGTTCGCGCAGGGTGATGTCGAGCAGGTAGCCGATGCGGCTGGGCAGTCCCTTGAAGAACCACACATGCGAGCAGGGGCTGGCCAGTTCGATATGGCCCAGGCGCTCGCGGCGCACGCGCGAGAGCGTCACTTCCACGCCGCACTTATCGCAGATGACGCCGCGATGCTTCATGCGCTTGTACTTGCCGCACAAGCATTCCCAATCGGCGATGGGTCCGAAGATGCGGGCGCAGAACAGCCCGTCGCGCTCCGGCTTAAAGGTCCGGTAGTTGATGGTCTCCGGCTTGGTGACTTCGCCGTGCGACCAACTTCGGATTTTCTCCGGCGAGGCGAGCGAAATGCGAATGGAGTCAAAGTCGGCAATCAGATTGGCGCGATCGTAAGGGGAAGATCGATACATAATATTTGCTCCTTTTCGTTAGTCAGCCGCCAGCGCGGTTTCCATCACTTCGGTCTGCTTCTTCATCAATTCCACGTCCAGACACAGCGATTGCAACTCGCGGATCAGGACGTTGAAGCTTTCCGGAACTCCCGGCTCGGCCGCGGCCTCGCCCTTGACGATCGCCTCGTAAATCTTGGCGCGGCCGTAAACGTCGTCGGATTTGGCCGTCAACAATTCCTGCAGGACGTACGCAGCGCCGTAGGCTTCGAGCGCCCACACTTCCATTTCGCCGAAGCGCTGGCCGCCGAACTGGGCCTTGCCGCCCAAGCGGCTGCTGCGTGATCAGCGAATACGGCCCGATGGAGCGCGCGTGGATCTTGTCGTCCACCAGGTGGCTCAGCTTCAGCATATAGATGTAGCCGACCGTCACCGGCTGCTCGAACGGCTGCCCGCTGATGCCGTCGTGCAACTGAATCTTGCCCGAGCTCGGCAGCCGCGCCTGTTTCAACTGCGCCTTGATGTCTTTCTCGGTCGCGCCGTCAAACACCGGCGTCGCAAAGCGCAACGCCCAGCGCCTGCGCCGCCCAACCCAAGTGCGTTTCGAGAATCTGCCCGACGTTCATACGGCTGGGAACGCCCAGCGGATTCAGAACGATCTCGACCGGCGTTCCATCCGGCAGATACGGCATGTCCTCTTCCGGAACGATGCGCGCGATCACGCCCTTGTTACCGTGCCGGCCGGCCATCTTGTCGCCGACCGAAAGCTTGCGCTTCATGGCGATATAGCACTTCACCTGCTTGATGACGCCCGGAGGCAGTTCGTCGCCCTTGCGCAGCTTGGCGATCTTTTCTTCGGTGATTTTTTCGAGCACCGCGATCTGCCGCGAGGTCATCTCCTCGATTTCATCGATCTGCTCGTTGACGCGCGGATCTTTGTCCTTCAACTTCATGCGCTTCAGGTCGCGCGCGCGCAGCTTCTCGATCAGGTCGCGCGACAGATCGGTGCCCTTGGAGAGCAGCTTCTTGTTGGTCTTTTCGTCGTGCAGGTCGGCCAGCAGTTCCTTGCCTTCCAGCAGATTCGCCAGGCGCTTGGCGCGCTCGTCGTTGAGAATGCGCTTCTCGTCTTCCAGGTTGCGCCGCAGCCGCTCTTCCGAGCTTCCAGAATCAGCTTGGAACGCTCGTCCAGCTCCGCGCCTTTGCGCGAGAACACCTTGCAATCCACCACCGTGCCTTCGATGCCCGGCGGGCAGTAGAGCGAGGCGTCCTTCACGTCGCCGGCCTTTTCGCCGAAGATCGCGCGCAGCAGTTTCTCTTCCGGCGTCAGCTGCGTCTCGCCCTTGGGCGTCACTTTGCCCACCAGAATGTCGCCCGGCTTCACCGTCGCGCCGATGCGAATGATGCCGCTCTCGTCCAGGTTGCGCAGGAAACCCTCGGCGATGTTGGGAATATCGCGCGTGATTTCCTCCGGCCCCAGCTTGGTGTCGCGCGCGTCCACTTCGAATTCCTCAATGTGGATCGAGGTGTAGTAGTCTTCCTTCACCAGCTTCTCGGACACCACGATCGCGTCCTCGAAGTTGTAGCCGCGCCAGGGCATGAACGCCACCAGCACGTTGCGGCCCAGCGCCAGTTCGCCCATATCCGTGCAAGGACCATCGGCCAGCACATCGCCCTTCTTGACCTTCTGCCCCTGGCGCACGATCGGCTTTTGATTGATGCAGGTGTTCTGGTTGGAGCGCTTGAACTTGGTCATCGTATAGATGTCCGCGCCCACTTCGCGCGAAAGCTGCCCTTCCTGGCGTATTGCCTTCCACGCGAACGATGATGCGCTCGCTATCCACCGAATCCACCACGCCGGCGCGCTTACAGATGATGACCGCGCCGGAATCGCGCGCCGTAACGCGCTCCATGCCGGTGCCCACAAACGGAGCATCGGCGCGCAGCAGCGGAACGGCCTGCCGCTGCATGTTCGATCCCATCAACGCGCGGTTGGCGTCGTCGTTTTCAAGGAACGGAATCAAGCTCGCGGCCACCGAGACCAGCTGCTTCGGACTGACGTCCATGTACTGGATCTCGCTCACATGCTCCAGCACGAAGTTGCCGGCCGCCGCGCGTTGACCAGCTCGGCAGTGATCTTGCCCTTTTCATCCAGGCCGACGTTGGCCTGCGCGATGATGTACTTGTCTTCTTCCCAAGCCGACAGGTAATCGCAATGCGCTTCGATTTCGGCCGCTTGCTTCTTGGCGGCCAGATTGCGGTTGGCCTTGTCCGCATCCGCCCGCAGCATCACCTGGCCGACTTTGAATTCGGTGTCGCCCGGATTCAGAATCCGCACTTCGTCCACCACCACGCCGTCTTTGACGCGGCGATAGGGGCTTTCGATAAACCCGTATTCATTGATGCGCGCAAAGCACGAAAGCGAGCTGATCAGTCCGATGTTCGGGCCTTCCGGCGTCTCAATCGGGCAGATGCGGCCGTAGTGCGTCGGATGCACGTCGCGGACTTCGAATCCCGCGCGCTCTCGCGAGAGACCGCCCGGTCCAAGAGCCGACAAACGCCGCTTGTGCGTAATTTCGCTCAACGGATTGGTCTGATCCATGAACTGCGAAAGCTGCGACGACCCGAAGAATTCGCGGATCGCCGCCATCACGGGCTTGGCGTTCACCAGGTCGTGCGGCATGGCCGTCGACATTTCCTGATACACGCTCATCTTTTCTTTGATGGCGCGTTCCATGCGGACCAGGCCGATGCGGAACTGGTTTTCGAGCAGTTCGCCCACCGCGCGCACGCGGCGGTTGCCCAGGTGATCGATGTCGTCCACCGCGCCAATACCGCGCCGCAGCTTCAGCAGGTATTGGATGGTGTCGATGAAGTCCTTGTGATCGAGCGTGCGCTTGTCGAGCGAAGTCCCGTCCGCCTTGTCGTGCAGCTTGATGTTGAACTTCATGCGGCCGACGCGCGAGAAATCGTACTTGCGCGCGTCGAAGAACATGCCCTGGAACAATTGCGTGGCGGTGTCCACCGTCGGCGGATCGCCCGGGCGCAGCTTGCGGTAGATTTCGAGCAGCGCTTCGTTCTGCTGCTTGACGCCGTCTTTCTTGAGCGTCATCGAAATGACGTTGCCCACGTCGTCGAGCTCGGGGAAGAACACGTCGAAGGTCTTGATGCCGGCGTCGATCAGCTGGCTGATGATGCGGGGCGGTCAGCTCATGATTCGCCTCGATCAGAACCTCGCCGGTTTCCATGTCGATCACGTCGGCCGCCACATAGGCGCCTTCGAGATCGTTGGCCGCAACTTCCACCTGCTCGATCTTCGACTTCTGCAGTTCCTTGAAGACGCTGTTGGTGATCTTGCGGCCCTGCGGCACCACCGTTCGCCGCCCTTGGTCGAAATCGCGAGGGAAAGTTTGTGCCCGATCAGGCCCTCGGAAACCTTCCAGAACAGCTTCTTGTCTTTGATGACGATGTCGTTGCACTTGTAGAACGCGCGCAGAATCTCGGCGTCGGTCTTCAGTCCCAGCGCGCGCAGAAATACGGTCCCGTAGAACTTGCGCTTGCGGTCGATACGGACGTGCAGCAGGTTCTTGTTGTCGTACTCGAACTCCACCCAGCTTCCGCGATAGGGGATGATCTTGCCCAGGAAGTAGCCCTGCGCCTGCTGGCGCTCGAAGAACACGCCAGGCGAGCGGTGCAACTGCGAAACGATCACGCGCTCGGTGCCGTTGATGATGAAGGTGCCGTTGTCGGTCATCAGCGGGATTTCGCCGAAGAAGACTTCCTGCTCCTTGATGTCGCGGATGGTCTTGTTGCCGGTTTCCGGGTCCTTGTCGAAAACCGTCAGCCGGATGGTGACCTTGAGCGGAGCGGCGTAAGTCATGCCGCGCTCCTCGCACTCCGGCACGTCGTATTTCAGCTGCAGGCCCACCGGATCGCCGCAGCGGTTGCAGAAGGTGACGATGTTCTTGTTGAAGGTGCCGCAGCGATGGCACAGCACGTCGCCCAGATGGAACGGATCGGTCTTGATGGTCGCGCCGCAAGCCGGGTTGCGGCAGGTGGACCGCAGGTGATGCAGCCCCTTCAGGTTGCCGCACTTGCATTCCCAGTTGCCGATCGCGTAATCGACGAACTCAAGCTGGCTCAGCCCGCGAAAATCGGAGATCGGAAACACGCTCTTGAACACGCTCTCCAGACCCGTGTCGTCGCGCTCGGTCGGCAGCAGATCCATCTGCAGGAACCGTTCATAGGACTTCTTCTGGACCTCGATCAGATTCGGGATCGGAATCGAAGTCTTGATCTTCGAAAAATCAACTCGTTCGCGCATCACAATATTTTCGGGAGTTTGCATGATTCAATTTCCTCGACGCACAGTTAGAAAACGATTCAAAACGAAAAGCCCGAAGGTGTGAACACACTTCGGGCGGGTCTATTTTTCGCAGGGACAAAGCCATGCGGTAGTTCAGACGAACTGCCGATTCCAACGCAGGGCGTCAAATTCACCTTTTCGCCGTACGGGCAACCAAAACTCAAATTGCGCACAGCCATCCTACTGTGCGCACTTGCGGTGATCCCATCATACCAAAAGCCGCCTGAGGTGGCAAACGGCTATAGTATGCCGACCAGGAAGGGACGGCTGTGCGTTTCCGGCGCCAAGGCGCCAGATCGCTCCCGCCCCTGCCGCCGCGCCCTACTTTACTTCGACAGTAGCGCCGGCGTCGGTGAATTTCTTCTTGATGGTCTCGGCTTCTTCCTTGTTCACGCCCTCTTTGATGGTCTTGGGAGCGCCGTCGACCAGATCCTTGGCTTCCTTCAGACCGAGGCTGGTAACTTCGCGTACCGCCTTGATGACGTTGATCTTATTGGCGCCCGCCGCGGTCAGAACCACGGTGAATTCGGTCTTCTCTTCGGCCGCCGGAGCCGCCGCCGCGCCGCCGCCCGCCGGAGCCGCCACTACCGACGCAGCCGCCGCCGAAACGCCCAGCTTCTCTTCGAGCAACTTCACCAGCTGAGATGCTTCGAGCAGCGTCAGCCCTTGAATCTGTTCCGCAATCGCATTGATGTCTGCCATGTTGTTCCTTAACCCTTGACCTTTCCGAATTCCCTAACCCTGAAACTTGTTTTCCTTGACGCCCTGATCGACCACCACCGCCAGGTTGCGGCCGACACCGTTCATCGCCGTCACCAGTCGCTGCGCCGGAGCATTGATCACCCACAACAGCTTGCTGTAAATTTCTTCCTTGGACGGCAGCGTGGCGAGCTGGTTGATGCCCGAGACATCCACCACCCGGCCTTCCACCATCCCGGCCTTGAAAGTGAACGCCGGGTTGGCCTTTGCGTAAGCCGTCAAAGCCTTGGCCAGCGCCACGGGATCGCCAGAGGTGTAGGCAATCGCCCACATGCCCTTCAAATCCTTTAGCAGCGCGCCCGCTTCGCCGCCCTCGGCCGCCTTCTCGGCGATCCGGTTCTTGATCACTTTATAATTGCCGCCGGCGCCGCGAACCGTCTTGCGCAGCTCGAAATCCTGCTCGACTTTCATCTTCTCGTAGCCCGCCAGGAAGATGTTTTTGTTGGCCTCCAGTTGCGCGCGCAACTGGTCCAGATCCTTTTGCTTTTCCTTCTTATTTTTCATGGAAAGTCCTGACTAAACCGCTTTCAAGTTGTAAGGCGACGTATCGAGCGAGACGCCCGGGCCCATGGTGGAGCAGATGGTTACGCTCTTGACGTACTTGCCTTTGGCCGCCGCCGGCTTGGCCTTGACCACCGCGTCCAGCAGCGTATTGGCGTTTTCGACCAGCTTCTGCTCATCGAAACTGACCTTGCCGACCGGCACGTGAATCACGCCGGTTTTGTCGACGCGGAACTCGACTTTACCGGCCTTCACTTCCTTCACCGCATTGGCGATGTCGGTGGTCACGGTGCCGGTCTTCGGATTCGGCATCAGCCCGCGCGGGCCCAGCACTTTACCGAGCTTACCCACGCTGCGCATCATGTCCGGCGTGGCGATCACGGCGTCGTAGGCGGTCCAGTTCTCGGTCTGGATCTTGGTGACCATATCCTCGCCGCCCACGAAATCGGCGCCGGCTTCGGTGGCCTCGCGCAGCTTGTCGCCGGAAGCGATCACCAGCACGTTTTTCGATTTGCCCAACCCGTTCGGCAGCACCACGGTGCCGCGGACCATCTGGTCGGCGTGCTTGGGGTCGACGCCGAGGCGCATGTGCAATTCGACGGTCTCGTCGAACTTGGCGAACTTGATTTTCTTGACCAGCGGCACGGCTTCTTCAAGCGCGTAGGGCTTGCGTTCGACTTGATTGAACGCAGCAGAATACTTTTTACCAGTTTTGTGGCTCATGTTTTTGAATGGTCCAAACGGTCAGAACCTGACTACGGCCCTAACCTCCCAAGATGATCGGAACCTCTAATGTAGCACACACTCGGGGAGGATGCGCAAGAGGTTCTGGGATAATGGCAGCATGGGACCAAAGACCGCCATCGGGGCGATTGCGCTCATGCTTCTCGGGGTTGGTATCCCGGCGTTTTTTCACGTCGATTGGGCAGGGGGTGGCATCACCTCTTTCATAGGCCTTGTACTGTTGTTTGTTTCATGTCGGGATTGGGCCCTTGGTCGAAACCCAGTCCACTTGAACTTCACCAATAGCGACTCTACTTCGCCGCTCATAAGAAGTGAATGGAACAGCCCAGCGGAAACACTGAAGCCTGGTGGATGTCCAAGGGTAATTATGCAATTCTTAGCAGCGACGCAGGGCTCAACATTCGAGCTAACCGCTATGAATTCGGATGCTTTTGAAGTCGAGGTGCAGCCATTGGTTTGTAGGGATGCAGTGATTAGCTGGAGCCTTCCAAGAACTGTTCTACTATCCGGCGAAACAATGCCAGCTACGATACACGAAGTCGGTAAGAGTGGTAACTCTTACAACAATGGAGCACCCTTGCTTCTAGAACTCGGTTTGGAAAGACTGACCTCCGTGGAGGCCCCGATCGTCGAGCGGTCCATTCTAATCACATATAGAGACGTCGAACGTCAACAGTGGCAGACGGAGTGCCCGATCCGCTATGACAAACGTACTGGGAAGGTTCGGTTTCTGACGCCCGAATTTTCACCACCAAAGGATATAAGCTCGACCGATCAGAGGACGCTAGCGACGCTTCAACAACTCCTGCCCAACGAGGGCGGAATTATGAAGCTACGCAACCAATCATTTTGGGGCCGATTCGCCTGGGATTCCGATGCAGTCCTGGTTTGGTTCCTGCAACAAGACACGGGGCCGGATCACGGCTTTCTTGACGAACGCCTGGAGGAGCTACGCTTACAACTTCACGAAGCAATAAAGTTGCTGCTGGATCGTGTGCATCGATACAGCGATCTCCCGTCCAAGATTAGTGACGTTGCATCGGAGAAATTTAGATTTTTTTGGAAGGGTGAGAACGAAGATATAGCGACCTATGACGGACGCCGAAACGAAGTACTTGAGGCGGCCAAGAAAGTCTGCGAAATCTACGATAATTTGGTGCTCACTGCCCGCAGAAAGCTTGAAGCTTCGTAAATTACGCTGGTAGTTTCCGATCTCAATTATGGTGGCCCTTCCATCCCGACGGCCGCATCCGCGTCAGCATGAACTCGGTATACGGATCAATCCGAATCGGCCCATCCAGCCGGTAACCGAGTTCCTCGATTTTCGGGGACCACTTGCGCAGATAGGTTTGATAAATATTGGCCAGTTCATCGCGCTTGGTCGCGAATACCAGCGTCTCGGGCTCGCGAACCTCGATGAACTCTGCCACGGCCTGGAATACACCATTGAAAATGGCGAACGCGGAATGGGCCACTTCAGTGCTATCGCCCTTTGCGACTTCGAATGTAACGTGCCAGGGACCGCCGCTTCCCCGGCGCTCAAACGCCACCGTCGCTTTCACGGAGTCCACCGTGAACGACGCGACCGTTCGCGACACGCCCGAAGGATCCCACGTCAGGGGAACATTCGAGTTGAAAGATTCCGCCATGAACTCTGCTAGCGATTGCATAGTTCGTTTTCCTACTCGAAAATCTCACCCGGCGTGACTTCCACGTCCAGTTCCGGTATGCGCAACGAAGACACTTCGGTCAAGCCTGCCGCCTCGCAGGTATACATGCGATGCGAGTGAGGGTCTACCAGCCAAACGTGCGCTACGCCCCAGGATTTGTACTCCTCCAACTTCTCCCGAACCGCATTCAAGCGGTCATCCGGCGACAAAATCTCAACCGCGATGAAGGGCGGCTGATCGGGCACGTTCGAAGGAGGTGGCGACGGCCGGAATACCGACACGTCAGGAATCAGAAATAGGCCTTCGCGCACTTTTACGCGGGTTTCACTGCACGCATAAAAGGAAAGCTTCTTGCGCAAAGCCTCGAAGAAAACCAGAAGCAACGCTTGGGTCCGTCCGTGCAGGTAGTCGGGCACGCTGCGCTCCACAAGTTCGCCGTCCCGGTACTCTCGGTCGAGGTCCGGGAAGCTGGTGTGCAGATACTCGGCAACGGAGATACCGGCCCTGGCGCCCATATGGTCAAGGATAGCGCCAATGACCCATCGGCTAGGGGTCCTTCGTTTGGAGGACCCGCTACGCTCCACGGCGCTCAGGCTCTGCATCACAAAATCGTAAAGTAGGTGATGGAAGCTTCGGACTTGCCCGGTTACTAAGGATTCCGGCGGCCCCAAGGAAAGCTGACCGAGGGAGAGCAGGCCGCCCCCGTCATGGTCACTTTTGCCGTTCCGCGATCGACGCCTTTCTTAAAGGGCAGGAGCGCACTCACGTAGCGGCCGTTTGCATCTGTCTTGCCCCTGGCTTCATGACGATCGCCTTCCGAATCCGAATCCATAACGATGTCGGCGTTCGCCGGAAAACCGGTGGCTTCTATCACCACAAGTTCGGCACCCGGCGTGAGCAAGGTAGCTTCCACGCTGCATCCCTTGTCTTCACCTTTTTGCGGAATTGCAACAATCTTGGCGTAGACCTTAAGAGCTTGATCGGACGAAATCAAAGCCAGGCGCGAAGGCTCGCCGGGCACAGGCTGCAAGGCAAGGTTGATCGGATCGTTGGGCTTGTCGGGCTTTCCGCAGGTGCCTGCAGTGCCGGCGCAGATCGCCAAGCCGGTCTTGTCAAAAGTAACCCCGCGCATCACGGGACTGGGTTCCCCTTGAGTCACGGGCCATTGCAGCAGAGTATAAACGCCGTCTTTCGGCAGCCCGGTTTCATACAAGCGGAATCTGATCACCGGCCCCTCGCGGGAAATTTCTTTTAGCGAGAGCGAAGTATGCGGAGGGTTGGCCTCTGGCCCCCACGCCTCATGCAGCTTTACCAATTTACTTGCGGATGCCTGAATGTCCGCGGGAATTGCGGCAGCCTGTCCAAGTGCATGCGATGCCATTGAACTCAGGATGAAGAATCCAAAAACCAGGGTCATCGCCGATTTCGACATGGCTGGTGATTCAGGCTTTGGAGATACTGCACTGGCTCTCATGTTCCCAAGATACCAATCCGAGCCGTTACCAGACTGTTGCAACTCCATAAGGTTTAAATGCAGCGTCTCGCGTCACCAGCGTCATGCCTTCTTCGGTCGTCTGCGAAATCAGCAAGCGGTCAAACGGATCTCGATGATGCAGCGGGAGCGCCATGAACGCCATAGAGTGTTGGAGACTAATCGCGAGCGTCTGTGCTTTTAGCGCCTGCAAATGCCGCGTATAGAATGCCGGATCCAGTGGCATCGGCAGCTTCCCGATTTGCACTTTGATGGCGATTTCCCACAAGGACACCACACTGACCCAGCGTTCTACTTCATCGTTCGCAAGGAGGCGGCGGGTCTTCGGAGTCAACAGTTCCGGCTCGGCGATCGCGAACAGAAACGCGTGGGTGTCCAGCAGAAGTCTCAAAGACGAATTGACCTTAACGGCCGAAAATATCTTCCACTTCTTCGTCAGTGAACGGACGATCCCAGCCGGGCCCAATTTTCACAAGTCCGCGCGCACTGCCGAGGACCGGTTTTTCGGTTTGAATGGGAGTGAGCCGCACCAGAGGATGCCCCGCCTTGGCGATCGTGACTTCCTCACCCTTGAGGGCGCGCTCAATCAGACGGGAGAGCTGAGTTTTGGCCTCGTGAATATTGACTTCCACGGAGCCATGTTAGCTAAATCGGTTAGCTAAGTCAAACTGCCAGAATTGGCCCGCGGATGAACACAGATAGACACGGATAAAACCCTCGGTCGAAAGCTTTATCTGTGTCGATCTGTGTTCATCTGTGGGCGATAAAGCGTTCTTATGCCGTTGGTTTCGCGGCGCTGGCGGCTTTTTCGGCTTTGCGGACGGCGATTTCGGCCTGCAAAAGGCGATTCTTGGCGCGGCGGTTGATCTTCTGTTTGCGGAGGCGGTGGAAGCGGGCGGTGTCGCCACATGTTTTGGACATGACTATCTCTTTTCGTGAACGGAAAATGCCCTGGCGAGAAGCGCTATGGGGAAAAGCGACTGCGGCGCGGATAATCCGCCGGCGCAGAATGCGAAACGCGCCGGCACTCGCACGAGTACCGGCGCTCTGAACCAGATTTTAGGCTAGGCTGACTTGTTCGGCCTGCAGACCTTTCGGTCCGCGCGTAACCACAAACGAAACCCTCGCGCCCTCTTCCAGCGTGCGGTAGCCGCTCGCTTCGATGGCTGAAAAATGCACGAACACATCTTCGCCATTTTCACGCGCGATAAATCCAAATCCCTTGCCGGCGTTAAACCACTTCACCGTTCCTGTTTCTTTCATTTGAAGTTTTTTCTCTTTTCTAGCGTTGGAATTCCCTGCGGGTTCGATTGAGGTTTAGCGAGGTTGTTTCGTTGAGGTTCAAGCGGACGTACTGGGTTCTCTAAAGCTGAAAACAGAGTAGCACAGAAGCTAAATAACTGCAAGCCCTTAATTGTGCGGCACTTCCCGGTCAAAATCCCGTAACTGGGCAGGCCCATTCCGGGTGCCGGAAGGTTGAACCCAGCGGGTCGCGGCAGCTAGACTTAAAACTATGCAATTGCAGGGCGAGGCGCGCCAGAAGTGTCGGTTTCGTGATTAACGCCGGCTTGGTCGGCTATGGCTTGGCGGGATCGGTATTCCACGCTCCGTTGATCGGCTCGGTCCCGCAACTGCGCTTGTCGAAGGTGGTGACCAGCCGCCGCGATCAAGTTGCCAATGATCTGCCGGGAGTTGCCGCCGTTCCCGATATTGCCGACGTTCTCGGCGATCCGTTCATCGATTTGCTGGTGATCGCGTCGCCCTCGGCGAATCATTTCGAGCACGCCACCGCGGCGCTCCAGGCGGGCAAGCATGTGGTGGTCGACAAGCCGTTTGCCACGACTTCGCGGGAGGCGGACGAGTTGATCGCCCTGGCAGAGAGCCAGGGCCTGATTCTGACCGTGTTCCAGAACCGGCGCTGGGATGGCGATTACCTCACGGCGCGTCACGCGATCGAGCAAGGCTGGCTGGGAAAAGTATTTCACTACGAGGTCCACTTCGACCGCTTCCGTCCGCAGATCAAGGCCGGTTGGCGCGAAGAGCCCCGGCCTGGCTCCGGCATCTTATATGATCTGGGCGCGCACCTGATCGACCAGAGCCTGCATTTGTTCGGGATGCCGCTAGCAGTCACTGCCGATGTCATCGCGCAACGCGCCGGGGCCAAGGTTGAAGATTATTTTCATCTTGTGCTGGATTACGCGCCGCTGCGGGTGATCTTGCACTCGGCTACGCTGGTGCCGCATCCAGGCCCTAGGTTCACGGTGCACGGCGACGGCGGGAGCTTTCTAAAGTACGGGTTGGACGGGCAAGAGGACGCGCTGAAGCAGGGTTTGCGTCCCGGCGAGCGGCAATGGGGCGCGGATCAACCGGAATATTACGGAGAGCTGACGCCGGCCGGGGGCACGACTCGCAAAGTGGAAACGCTGCACGGCAGTTATGAGAAATATTATGAGTTGCTCGCGGCTTGCTTACTGACGGGGACGCCTCCGCCGGTGGATCCGCAGGATTCGCGGAACGGACTGATCGTCATTGAAGCGGCGCAGCGCAGTGCGGCCGAGCGGCGGACGATCAGTATTAGCGCTTAGCGGGCGCTACGTCAACACCGGAAATCTTCGCGCGATCGAGCGAGGCTTTGATGAAGCCCGACGAGCGCATCTCATCCATCAGGCGATCGATTTCGGCGAGCTTCGCGGGATCGCCGCCTTTGTCGACGACGATTTGCTGAACCACGACCAGGAAGTTATCGCTGAGGGCGCGCAGCTTGCTGGATTTCGCGGCGGCGTCTTCCATGCGCTGGCGATTCGCTCCGAAAGCCTGTAGTTCGCCGCTCACGAGGAGGCGTTCCAGTTCGGGCTGTGGCGGCTGCGACTCGTACACTTTCACTTGGCCGTTCTTGATATTCGCGCTCAAAAAAGTCTCCTGCGTCTGGCCGCGGACGGCGCCGATTTTGACGCCCGCGCGGTCCGCATCGGCGGCTTTCTGGATTGGCGAATCGGCGGCGACGACGTAGGTGTTGTACATCAGCGCGTACGGCCCCGCGAAATCCACTTCCTTGGAGCGGGCTTCGTCATAGGCTAGGAAACCGATGTCGGCTTTGCCGGATTTAAGGAGTGCGATGACTCCGGCTGCGCCGGATGCCGGGGTGATGGCGAAGGGCACGCCCAGTTTGCGGGCCATTTCTTTGACGATGTCGGCGACGGGGCCGGTGATGGCTCCGGTCTGCGAGTCAACGTGTCCTTGAACCGGGTTTGCGCCCAGGAACGCGGCGCGTAACGTGCCGGTGGGCGCGAGGTCCGCAGCTATAAGAGATGTTGCGGCAAATAGAAAGGCGAGGGCTCCGCGCATGGAGCCCATTATAGGTCCGAACAATTGGCCCACGGATGGGGACCGATGGACACAGATACGAGAGAACTTTGTCTCAGCGTCCGCCGAAGCGGCGTCCGCGGGGGGCGAAGCTACCACCGGGGTGGGTCTTACTGGACCGGCTTTGGCTCGACCCGCTCTTGCTCGAACGGCTTTCGTTCGAACGGCCTTGGTTGGAATGGCCTTGGCTGGGACGCTTGTCGCCGGGGCGGTTGTGGCGCTGGATCGGAATCACCACGGTCTTGGGCGATTTCTCTTCGCGTTCGAGGTCGGCTCCGGCTTCGCGCGGGGTGAGGCGAACGCCCAACGCTTTCTCGATCTGGCGAATGTCGTTGCGTTCGGCGCGGGTGCTGAAGGTGGACGCGGTTCCGCGGGCTCCGGCTCTGGCGGTGCGGCCGACGCGATGGATGAAGTCTTCGGGAATCTGCGGCAGGTCGTAATTCACGACGTGCGCGATGCCGTCGACGTGAATGCCGCGGGCGGCGACGTCGGTGGCGACCAGGACGCGGTAATCGCCCTTCTTGAATCCGGCTAAGGCTTGGTTGCGCTGGCTCTGCGTGCGGTCGCCATGGATGCGCGCGGCGTCGACGCCGTCGCGGCCCAGCTTTTTCGCTAGGCGGTCGGCTCCATGCTTGGTGCGGGCGAAGACCAGGAAGGAGCCGGTCTCGGCTTCGAGCAGCTTGCGCAGCAGGCTGAGTTTGCGATCCTGCTCGACTTCGTAAACGTGCAGATCAACTTTATCGACCGGCTTCGAATCGCCGCCGATGGCGATGCGCACGGGATTCCGAACATGCGAATTGATCAGATGCGCGACGGACTTCTCGATAGTCGCGGAGAAGAACAGCGTCTGGCGCGAGGGCGGCACCTTCTTGAGAATCGCGTGGATGGCGGGGAGGAAACCCATGTCGAGCATGCGGTCGGCTTCATCCAGGACCAGGAAGCGGACGCCGCTCAGGTCCACCAATTTACGTTCCAGGAAATCGCACAGGCGGCCGGGGGTGGCGATCATAACTTGCGATCCGCGGCGGATGTTTTGCAACTGGGTGGATTCGCTCATGCCTCCGACCACAACGGAGGAGCGCACCGGCAGGCTGGCCGCGAGTTTGATGGCGGCTTCGTTGACCTGCAGCGCGAGCTCGCGCGTGGGCGTCAGGATCAGGGCGCACACGCCGGTGGGGCGGTCGCCGCGGGAGAGAAGTTCGAAAATCGGCAGGAGAAACGCAAGAGTTTTGCCGGTTCCTGTTTGCGCGGTGGCCACCACATCGCGGCCTTCGAGGGCCGGCGGGATCGCCTGCGCTTGCACGGGAGTCGGTTGGACAAACCCGTTGCGCGTCAAATTACTCTGCAGCGAGGCGCTGAGAGTGAGTTCAGAAAATTTATTCATTCAGTGTTGTTTTCGGGGGGAAATTCAGCGAACCGGCTTACGTTTTACGGGGGGAGCAGATCTGCTTAAGAACAGGATAGCACGTTTGCGTGGGGGACAGGAAAATTGGCCCACAGATGGACACAGATGAACACCGATAACAAATATCCTTGATTCGAGAGCCTCTTACGTTGCCACTTCGAATGCCGGCGCCATGAGTTCCTGGTCGGATTTCGAAATGCCTGCGCGGGCGGCTTCGCTTCTCCATGATGCGACGGCTGCGGTTGCTTTTTCGATAATCCCGTCCGCTTCGATCTTCGAAAGGCCGTACTCGGGGTGAGCTGCCATGGCAATCGAGACGTCGCAGGCGGTGTCGACTTCGTTGATCGCGAGCGTAAGTTCGTTCCGATCGTTGGAAGGATTGATGTCGTAGGCGGGCGACAGCGAGATGCCGCGCTCCCCAATAAAGAATCCGTGATTTCGCAGGTGATCGTCGGTGTTGTGGATGAGAATGCTGAAGACGACGCGGCGGAAGAGTTCCAGGCAATCGGCGTGGGTGTCGCGACCCTGGGATTGCAGCAGGTCTACCAGTTCCAGATAGCTTGCGCCGGGCTCTCCGTCGCTCCGCTGCGTGAGCGTCATGGCCGATACGAACGCCAATCGCCGGCCGTCCGCGGTGCGATCGAATCTCTTTGCGAGGAAGGTGGTGTAGGCGCTGTCCGGCACGCGCAACGCGCGCGTTTGAGGGACGTTGATTCCTGCCTTCGCTGCCAGCCGATGCGCGACGAGTTCCCATGCGCCGACATCGCGGCGGTCCTGCCGGCTGGGAAACTTGGCCAGACAGAGTGCGCCCTCTTCGTCTCTCACGGATGCTTTGGGACGCGCGCCGCCGAGGGACGTGCCTGGAGCGAACAATTGCGTGAGCCACCGTTCGTAGCTCGGGGTGCTCTTCGTCCTCGGCGTGCGATTCGAACTGAAGACTGGCGGCCTGAAGTTCGCGCAGCGAGGCGATGGGTGGCGCCGCGAGCATCGTCATCGCTGTCGATGAATTGCCCGGAATCCGGATCTCGAAAACGCAGCGCGCCCAATCGTGTCTCGTCATGCACGCCAAGCAGGAAATCCCATTCGGTCAGCGACCGGGCCTGCGTTCTTCATGGCGCGCGCGCATGTTTTCCCGTCTCTGCATGAGTACACGGCCCCATCGATCGGGGGACGAATCGAGGAAGATGCCGAAGTTCTGCCGGCCGGGCGCGGGATATTGAGGTCCGCTGACCAACGCGAGATCCGGGTCAAACGAGAATGCTTCGGGCTTCTGCAGCCACGCCGGGTCGTATTCGAAGGAGAAGATGTCTCCACTCGCGGCTCTTCTGGCGCCGCAACGACCCCATCTGCACGGGTGCTTCAAAATGCTCCAGGTCTGCGTAGACCGAAACTGTTTCCAGCGGGCGTGCTGGTCATGGCAGTTTGTCCGCGATTTCGGCTTCGATTGTTTCGGCGCGCGCCGTTTCGGCTCCAGGCCGGCGTCTTGCAGTTTGCGGCCGAGCGCATCGTCTGCTGCGATTGAGGCAAGATCATTTTCGAGTCTCAGGGCTTGCAGCACTCTCGCATAGATACCCAACGCGACTGCGGGATCTCCGCGCTCGACACGGTACAGCGTCTTGCTGCGTGATGCCGGCGCGCTGAGCCACGGTCGCCGACGAGTACGGCGCGGCGCAGCCGGGCTTTCTTAATGTTCTCGCCAATGCCCGCGATTGTGCGGGCCAGGCGGGGAAGGATCGACGGGGAGCTGTCGAGGCATAACAAGTCATATCATACACTAAAATGGCGCTTAATGGGTAAGATATGACCTGTTATGCCTGCCGTACGTGCTTGGCTGGCGGGTTGCGATCTCCGGCGTAGCGCTGCTGGTGCCAATACGGGTAAGGCAGCGGAAGAGCGCTGACTTGGTCAAGCGTTCCACTTCGGCATCGGTAAGAGTCCAGGTGGCGGCGGCTAGGTTATCGCGGAGCTGCTGCTCGTTGCGCGCGCCGATGATCACCGTATCCACGCCGGGTTTGCGCGTTACCCAGTTCAGCGCGACCTGCGAAACGGAAACTCCGCGCTGGCTGGCGATGTCGGCTGAGGGCGTCGACGATCCGGAAGAGCCGTTCTTCGTCGATGGTGCCGGGCGCATCCAGCGTGTTCAGCCGCGATTCCGCCGGCTTCGCCTGGCCGCGGCGGAACTTGCCCGATAGCAAGTCCGAATTGCAGCGGGCTCCATACCATGATGCCGACGCGCTGGTCGAGCCCGGCAGGGCACCAGTTCGTGTTCGGCGTCGCGCGCGAGCAGCGAATAGTTGATCTGCTGCGAAATGTAGCGCGCGAATGCCGAGGCGGTCCGACGAGAGACATGCGCTTTCATGAGCTGCCAGCCGGCGTAGTTCGAGCAGCCGGCGTAGCGGATCTTGCCGGCGCGGATCAGATCGTCGAAGGCGCGCAGGGTTTCATCGAGCGGCGTAAGCGAATCGAAGCTGTGGACTGATAGAGATCGATGTAATCGGTTCCCAGGCGGCGCAGACTGGCCTCGCAGGCTTCCAGGATATGGCCGCGCGAGAGCGCCGGCCTTGTTGGTGCCGGGCTCGAGCCGGTTGAAGACCTTCGTGGCGAGGACGATGTCTTTGCGGCGCGCGCCCAGTGCCTGGCCCAGCACTTCTTCCGACTTGCCGAACGGAATAGATATCGGCGGTGTCGAACACATTGACGCCGGCTTCGATGCAGATTTCAATCTGGCGCCGCGCTTCTTCCACCTGCACGTTGCCCATGGCGGCGAAGCGTCCTTCACCGCCCAGCGTCATGGTGCCGAAGCTCAGCACCGAAACTTCCAGACCGCTCGCGCCTAATAATCTGTATTCCATGCTTTGACCAGAATAGCCGAAGGACGGTGTGGGCCGACGGAACGGAGGTCAGACTTCGGGAGCCCTTGTCATTTCGATCTTGGGCGAAACGAGTTGGCCGAGCGGGTATCTCTGATACGTGGACTGTCCCGTGGGCTCCTTGATCCTACTTGCTCTTATGGGACTGTCTACATGCCTGCGCGCACAGGAGCCGGCCGCGCCCGCTGCCAGCATCGAGGGTACGGTTCGAGACGCGGAAGGTGCGGCGGTGCCGGGCGCACGGGTGACACTGGCGTCCCCCAGTGGTGCGGAATCTGAAGCGACAGCAGATAGCGGCGGTGCGTTCACATTTTCCGAACTGGTTCCGGGGACCTACCGGCTGGAAATTTCCGAGGCGGGCCTGGACCGGCCGGTGACAGCCGAGGTGGTGCTCGGCGCAGGCGAGAGACGCGAACTTCCGATCGTCGGGACGCGCATTCTCACGACCACGGTTCATGTGGTGGCGTCAGTTGACGCGGTAGCGCAGTCGCAAGTGGAGGCGCAGGAGACGCAACGCGTATTCGGCTTTGTGCCGAACTATTACAGCAGTTACATCTGGGATGCGGCGCCGATGACGCCCAAGCTGAAGTTCAAGCTGGGGCTGCGGGCGACTACCGATCCGGTTTCGTTCCTGGCAGCGGCGGTTCTGGCGGGGGTGGAACAGAAGCATAATACGTTTCCTGGATATGGCCAGGGCACGGAAGGCTATGCGAAACGGTTCGGGGCGGCGTATGCGGACGCATTTATCGGCAAAATGGTGAGCCGCGCACTCTTGCCGGCGATTCTGCATCAGGATCCGCGGTACTTTTACCGAGGCTCCGGAAGTGTCGGCTCGCGCATTGTTTATGCGCTGAGGTCAGCGATCATTACCCGGGGAGACAACGGGCGGATGCAACCGAACTACTCTCAGGTGCTCGGGAACTTCGCTGCGTCGGGCATCTCAAATCTCTATCGGGCTCCAGGCGACCGGACCGTGAGCCTGACTTTTCGCAACGGGCTGATTATGACGGCGGGCGGCGCGGTGGAGAATCTGTTTCGTGAGTTCTTATCGCGGAAGTTCACGTCGAATGTGCCTTCGTTTGCGAACGGCAAACCCTAAGGCGCTAACGGTCAATCGCAAGCTGCCCCGCTCGCGTAGTAGGATGCTTGCTAAATCGCACCTTTGTGGAAGGAGATACGGATATGGTCTTCGGGATGACGCTCTCGACTTATACTTTGGTGCACGTGGTGATCAGCCTGGTAGGAATCGGCTCCGGATTGGTGGTGCTCATCGGCCTGCTCGGCGGCAAGCGGTTGGCCGGGTGGACGGGCTTGTTTCTGGCGACCACGGTTGCGACCAGCGTGACCGGGTTCGGATTTCCAGTGGAACATTTTCTGCCGTCGCATGGCGTAGGCATCCTCTCGCTGGTGGTGCTGGCGATTGCGATCGTGGCACTCTACGCCAAACACCTCTCTGGCGGCTGGCGGCGGACATACGTGATTACGTCGGTGATTGCGCTGTACCTGAATTGCTTCGTGGCGGTGGTGCAGTCCTTTGAGAAGGTGGCGCCGCTACGGGCGCTGGCTCCGACGCAATCCGAGCCGCCGTTCGCGATCGCGCAACTGGCGGTTCTGGCGCTATTCGTTGGACTGGGGATCTTGGCGGTCAAACGGTTCCGCGGCCAGGCGGGGCTCAAAGCGTCGGCGGCACGCGGCGGGCTTTGACACCTTCGATCTCGAATCATGAAGGCTGCGAAAAACCGGCGTATTAAATCTCCCACTGGCGCCTAAAAGCGTCTTCATTCTTTCCGTTCGATCTGACTTTAGTGCTCTCGCTACCCGCGCGTGTCCCCTCGATTTACTCGTAAGGGGTGTAGGAAAAGGCCCCAAGGAGTAACCCTTGCAAGAAATTTGGCCGTTCTAACGCCACTTGATGTCATGCCCACTCGCACGCGACATCTGCGCCAATCGAAGCAAGAAGGCCCGCCACAGGACGTCGAAGCTTCGCGCTTTATCCGAAAGATGAGAGGCGGGGCACAAACCTGCCTTATAGAGTCCGCAAATGGGGGGACTTTTGTCGTTAAATTCACGAATAATCCGCAGCACGCGCGTGTCGTAATGAATGAATGGATTGCGGCGTGCGTTTTCCGCCACCTGGGCGTCGCGACGCCGGAAACGGCAATTGTGAACCTTTCGGACGATTTCATCCGCGACAACCCGGCTATTTATATGGAGCATCGTTCGAGTGGCAAGGCTCCCACCAGCGGGCCGCATTTTGGTTCGCGCTTTCCGCAAGTCGACGTCGCGGTATATGACTTCTTGCCGGATGCAATTTTGAGCAAAGTGGATAACATATCGGATTTCCTGGGTGTGCTGGTTGCGGATAAGTGGCTAGGAAATACCGACAGCCGCCAGGCGATCTTCTTTAGGGATCGTGGAGTACGTTCCCGGTTCGTGGTCCAGATGATCGACAACGGGCACATATTCGGCGGCGGTGTCTGGCGCTTCGCCGATTCGCCACTCCTGGGACCATACTTTGGGAAAGTGTACGACAGCGTGCGTAGCATTAAATCCTTTGATCCTTGGCTGGCATCCGTCGCGAGCTTCCCCAAGATGATTTTCGAAGACGCATTCCGGCGCGCTCCCGATTCGTGGAGTTGCGGGAGCGACGAAGCGGAGTTTGGCAAAGTTGTCGATCAGTTAATGCGCCGGCGGGGGCTGGTCGCCGGCCTGATTGACGAATGTCACGCGCAACCCACGCGCCGGTTCCCGAACTGGCCCTGAGCGTCATGATATGGGGGGCGCAGCGCAGGCTGCGGCGAATGAATAGAGGGGCGTCAGACGGCGCCAAATCTCTCGGCGGCGCGGGCTCTGGCTTTCGCCGCTTCCTCTTCGCGATTCTTGGGCGGCGCGGTGGTTTCGAGCGAATGAAGCAGGCGGGTGGACACGGCGGCTATTTCATCGATGGCCGCGAGGAACGTGGCTTCATTGGCCTTCGACGGCTTGTTCAGGCCACTGATCTTTCTGACGAATTGCAGGGAGGCGGCGCGAATTTCTTCCTCCGTCACGGGCGGATCGAAGTTGAAGAGCGTCTTAATATTGCGGCACATTTGACCCCAAGGTAGCAAAAGGAAACATGGGGTGCGAATAAACCGGCCCTCGCGCCACTTAAGAGTGATGGGGCTTCCTTAAGTGGCGCTTTCGCGCACGCGCTCGGCGGCGGTGTTTGGGATTGACGCGCATTTCATCGACGTCGAGGTTGACATGTACCCCGGTGCCGGCCGGGATTTCATCACTGTGGGCATGCCGGATTTGGCGGTGCGCGAGAGCCGCGAGCGCATCAAGAGCGCGATGCTCAATTCGGGGTTTGGATATCCCAATAAATCAGTGACCATCAATCTGGCGCCCGCCAATCTTAAGAAAGAGGGCGCGGGATTCGATCTACCGATGGCGGTGGGCATTCTGGGGGCGATGGGTGTGGTGACGCCTCCCGATGACCACCTGTTTATTGGCGAACTTTCGCTCGACGGCACGCTGCGCCCGGTGCGGGGGGCGCTGTCGATTGCGGTAGCCGCGCGCAAGATGGGGCTGCGAAACATGGTGGTGCCCGCGGAGAACGGAGCGGAGGCGGCCATCGCCGGCGGCGTGCGCGTATTCGCGCTGCAGCACCTGGCGGAGGTGGTGACTTTCCTGCAACAGCAGGATAAGTTTCAGCCGGTGACGCGGACGGCGGCCAGCGGGAGTCGCGGAGTTCGAGGCGACGGGTCCGGATTTTAAAGATGTCCGTGGGCAGGCGACGGCCAAGCGTGCGCTGGAGGTGGCGGCGGCGGGGTCGCACAATGTTCTGATGATCGGGCCGCCGGGGTCTGGAAAGACGATGCTCGCGAAACGCTTTCCGGGGATTTTGCCGCCGCTGACGTTTCAGGAGGCCATCGAGACCACGCAGATCCACAGCGTCGCGGGGACGCTGCCCAAGGGACTGGGGCTGCTGAGTGTACGGCCGTTTCGCGCTCCGCATCATACGGTGTCGGATGCGGGATTGCTGGGCGGCGGCTCGGGGATTCCACGGCCGGGCGAGGTGAGCCTGGCGCATCACGGCGTTTTGTTTCTCGATGAATTGCCGGAGTTCGCGCGCAATGTCCTGGAATTGCTGCGGCAGCCGCTGGAGGAACGCTCGGTGTCGCTCGCGCGGGCGAACATGACGCTTAATTTCCCGGCGAGTTTTTTGCTGATCGGCGCGCTGAATCCATGCCCATGCGGATTCTTTGGCGATCCCACGCGGGAGTGCCGCTGCACCGGCGCCATCATCCAGCGCTATTTGGGAAAGCTGAGCGGACCGCTGCTGGACCGCATCGATCTGCATATTGAAGTGCCGGCGGTGCCGTATCAGGAACTGCGCGGGAAGGACGGCGGCGTCTCATCGGCGGCGATGCGGGAGCGGGTGTGCGCGGCGCGGGACTTGCAGCAGACGCGCGGCTACTATAACGCTCACATTCCGGCGGGCGAACTGCGCAAGTTGTGCGAGCTGGACGCGGCGGGCGAGCGTACGCTCGAAATGGCGGTGCGGCGGATGGGGTTGAGCGCACGGGCGCACGATCGGATCTTGAAAGTCGCGCGGACCATCGCGGACTTGGATCATGCGGCGGGTGTCAGCGCGAAACATCTGGCTGAGGCGGTGCAGTATCGTAGTCTGGACCGGAACTATTGGCACTAGACTCGAATATCATGGTGTCGGGATGCGGCTCTACGCATGCCCCACGAGGGTCCTGACGATCGGGCATTCGACTCGAAGCATTGAGTCATTTATCGAGATGCTGGATGCCAACGGAGTAAAACGCGTGGTGGATGTCAGGACGATCCCACGCTCGCGGACGAATCCACAATTCAATCGCGAGACGTTGGCGGAGTCGCTGGCCGAGGCTAGCATCGGGTACACGCACATGGCGGAGTTGGGCGGGTTGCGCCATGCGCGGAAGGATTCTATCAACACTGGGTGGCGCAACGCGTCGTTCCGGGGCTACGCGGATTACATGCAAACGCCGGAATTCGAGGCGGCGATCGAGTCTCTCATCGAAAAAGCCAAACGGGAACAAATCGTCATCATGTGCGCGGAGGCGGTGCCCTGGCGCTGCCACCGTTCTCTGATCGGAGACGCTCTCACGGTGCGTGGAATTTCTGTTGAGGACATCATGAGTGCGGCTCGAACCCAGCCGCACAAACTTACTTCATTTGCGAAGGTGAATGGCACGCAAGTTACATATCCGGTTTCAGATTGACCTCAGCGCGTTCGAACAGCGAGCTAAGTTATCGTTTGTAATGCGTGCACGCTGCTGCGTTGATATTGAGGTGCATCTAAGCCTATACGCCAGAAGGCATATAGGACGCTGCTATTGAGATTTTTTATTGCATTTCCAGGTGAACAGGTGTAAGGTTGTCTAAACGCGCGGCCCCGTAAACCCGCTTTTAGAAGCCCCCGTAGACTCGATTTCAGAACCCTCGTAAGTCCGCTTTCAGAAGCCCCGTAGACTCGATTTCAGAACCCCCGTAGACCCGATTTTCAGAAGCCCCACCCGATTTCAGAAAGTGAGCAAGCAACTGTCATGAAGAGACACCGTTACTACGGGTTCGTTCTGTTTTTGTGCGTCCTGGCGCCAGGCTTTGTCCAGTCCGGACACGCCCAAACGTTGTTCGGGTCGCTGGTCGGCAATATCAAAGATGCCAGCGGAGCCGTGATCAGCGGCGCCACCGTGACCCTTACGAACAAAGAGACGTCGCAGTCCCGCGAGGCGACCACAGGAGACTCAGGGAACTACGATTTCCCGACTATTCCCGCGGGCTCTTACGAGGTGAAAGCGGCCATGCCGGGATTTAGCCCTCAGGTGCGGCAGGGGATTGTTGTGGCCGCCAATGACACGATTCGCGTGGACATCGCCCTGCAGCCGGGCGCGGTGACGGAAACAGTGACGGTCAGCGCCGCGGTAGCTCTGCTGCAGACCGACCGCGCGGAGGTCCGCGGCGACGTATCGAGCGCCCAGTTGAGTAACCTGCCGATGTCTATCGGGCGGAATTACCAGAGCCTCTTCGCGACCATACCCGGTTTCGGCGGCATTCAGTCCAGCTATAACTCCACTCCGTCCAATCCTTCGAAGGCGCTGGTCTTCAACGTCAACGGCGTCAGTTTCAACATCAACAACACGAAAATCGACGGAGCCCAGTCGATCAACGTCTGGCTGCCGCACGAAAGCGCGTATGTGCCTACGCTCGAGGCCGTAGAAACCGTGAGCGTAGTGACTAACAGCTTCGACGCGGAGACGGGCCTGGCGGGCGGTTCAGCGGTCTATGTGCAGACCAAGAGCGGTACCAACGATCTGCACGGCGTGGCTTTCGAGGATCACGACGACCAGCATCTGAACGCCAGACCGTTCTTCCTGCCCTATTCACAGAACAAGGCGAAATTTGTTTACAACGACTTCGGCGGCGCCGTCGGCGGGCCGATCATCAAGGAAAAGCTCTTCTACTTCGCAAGCTATGAGGGGACCGACGATCGCGAGGGCGCCTTTTACCTTGCCACCGTGCCGACCGCCGCTATGAAGGCCGGCAATATGCAGGGCCAGACCAATCCGATCTACGATCCCCTGACCGGGACCGCGAGCGGCGCAAACCGAGTGCCCTTCGCCAACCAGATTGTTCCTACCAACCGCATGGACCCGATCGCGGTGAAGCTGGCCGGAATGACGCCGCTCCCCAACCTGCCCGGCAATCTGCTGACCTCGAATTACTACGCCAGCGCTCCGTATCTCTTCGACCGGAATCGCGTCGACGCCAAAGTGAATTGGATCCCCACCGAAAAGCTGACCATGTTCGCCCGCTTCGGCTTTCTGCGGTACAACATGAGCGATCCGCCGATATTCGGCGCCGCCGGCGGAATCCAGACAGCGGCCTCCGGAGGCAACCCCGGCGTCGGATATGGAAATACGTACAGCCTGACGGTGGCGGGCACGTATCTGTTCAACCCGAGAACCATTATCGACGCCTATGTCGGCTGGGCCCGTCTCGGCACCAACGTCGATACGCCGGGCATCAATACCCAAGCCGGCCTCGCATTGGGCATTCCGGGCACCAATGGCCCCGCGCATTATCAGGGAGGCTTGCCGAGATTTGCCGTCACCGGCTTCGACGAGATCGGCACGCCCGGCGCAAACCTGCCCTATTACCGGAGTGACCCCGCGACGAATTACGTCCTTAACCTGAGCACGCCCAGAGGCTCGCACGATCTTCGCTTCGGGCTGGACTTTTCCCAATTGGCGATGAATCAGATTCAGGCCGAGGGCGGCTACGGCGCGGGCATGGGCGGCTTCTTATTTGCCGGCGGCCCGACGTCCACCGTCGGCGGCCCATCGCCGAACCAGTTCAATAACTATGCGACGTTTCTGATGGGCCTGGCGACCACCGCCGGAAAGAACACGATCGACGCTCCCGACGCCGGTGGATACGAAACCACGCGCACCTGGCGATATGGCTTGTACGCCCGCGACCGCTGGAGCGTCACGCCGAAACTGACTTTGTCGTATGGAGTGCGCTGGGAGTATTACCCGTTACCCAAGCGGGAGTCGGAGGGTATCGGCCTGTATAATCCCAATACGAACAACGTCAATATCTGCGGTTACGGTTTGGTTCCGGCCGGCTGCAACGTCAAGATGAGCAAGACATTGTTCGGACCCCGGCTGGGTATTGCCTATCGCATGACGTCCAGCTTCGTCATCCGCGCCGGGTACGGAATTACCAACGATCCCTACTCTCTCGACCGGCCGTTCAAGTACAACTACCCCACACTTCTCATCAATACCTTGGATCCGGTGAACTCGTTTCAGTGGGTCACCACGCTCCAACAGGGCCTTCCGGCAACACAACTTCCGAACTACGGCAACGGGAGTATTCCGCTGCCCGGAGGTTTCGCCACCACCACGATCAGCCCGCAATCCTATAAACGCGGCTACATCCAGTCGTGGAATTTGACCTTGCAGAAGGAGCTGCGCTACGGATTTGCCGCGCAAGCCGGTTACGTGGGGACCCGCTCGGTGGATATGGATTTGGGAATCAACATCAATGCGGGCCAGGTACTCGGCGCGGGTCTGGCCGGTCAGCCCCTCTATAACCTGTACGGCCGAACGGCGGTAACGACGAATTACCAACCAGTAGGCACCGATCAGTACAACGCTCTCCAGGCCAGGCTGGAGCGCCACTTCACAAAAGGCTTCCAGTTCGCGGCGAACTATACATGGTCGAAAGCCGTGGGGATCGCGCCGAACAATGACAGCACGATCAATGAGCCGGCGCCGGCCTACTGGTATCTGAACCGCGCCGTGCTCCCGTACGACCGCACCCAGAATCTCTCCCTGCAAGGAATTTATGAATTACCCTTCGGCAAAGGGAAACCGTGGGTCACCAAGGGCTTCGCTTCCACGGTGTTGGGTGGCTGGCGCGTGAGCTCGCTGGCTTCTTTCATGACCGGATTGCCGTTCTCGGTGACCGCCGCGAACCAGTTGAGTATGACGGGATCCGTTCAGCGGGCCAACCAGGTTCTGGGGAACGTCCAAATTCTGGGGGGCATAGGGAGCAGCGCCTCTTATTTCGATCCGCTGGCTTTCAAGCCGGTTAGCGGATTGCAATTCGGCAACGCCGGCTTTGACTCCATGCGCGGCCCCGGCGTCGTGAACATGGATCTTGCCGTGTCCCGCGATTTCCCGATCAAAGATCGCTTCAAGGCCCAGTTCCGCTTCGAGGCTTTCAACTTCACGAACACGCCGCACTTCGGCCTTCCGAGCAGTTCGGGCCTGAACGTTTCGAACCTGGTTCTCAATGCGGGCGGGACGGTCAAAAATCTGGCCGGGTTTAGCACGATCACTACGACGCAGAATACGGGCCGCGATTTCGATGAGCGGCATCTACAGTTCGATTTGAAGATCACTTTCTGAGATACCGCCCGCCGCGCCGGTTTACCGGAACCGGCGCGGCTGCGGGCTCGAACGCGGCTCCTAAGTTATACTTTCTGATGCGCGCACTCTACGCTGCGTGAATGAGGAGCCATTGATGTCACGAGAAAATCTGGTCCGTTTGGCGGCGATGTTGCCGGGGATAGTTGCGCTGTGCGCGGGCGCGGCGTGGGCCGCGTCCAACAGTCCGTTGCCGCTGCCGAGTCCATTTCACGTGGACGAGACGTTCAAGTTGGAACTGCCGCCCGGGATGAAGTCTGTGGGGCCGCTGTCCGCTGTGAAGATCGGTCCTGACAACAACCTGTATGTGCTTCACCGCTGCGTGCCCAATACTTGCACGGGCCACGACGACATACCGCCGATTCTGGTCTTCACGCAGCAGGGAAAATTCGTTAAGAGTTTAGGCGCGGGCATGTTTGTTTGGCCGCATGGCGTCGCCATCGCCAAGGATGGAACGCTATGGATCAGCGATGCGGTCGCGACCAACGGCGTCGATAAGGACAACCCCAACAAGGGCCACCAGGTATTTCATCTGGATAAGAATGGAAAAGTTTTGCTCACGATCGGAAAACCCGGAGTCCCGGGAGCGGGACACGACACCTTCAACGCTCCCTCCGACGTGATTGTGGCGAAGAACGGCGACATTTTTGTGGCGGATGGCCACGGACCGGGAATGAACGCGCGCATCGTCAAATTCGACAAGAACGGCAAGTACATCACTGAGTGGGGCACGCGCGGATCGGGACCGGGGCAATTCGAACTTCCGCATGCGATGGCGTTCGATTCCCAGGGCAGGCTATTCGTGGCCGACCGCAACAACAGTCGAATCGAAATCTTCGACCAGGATGGAAAGTTCCTGATGGATTGGAAACAGTTTGGCCGTCCCAGCGGGCTGGCCATCGATAAGAACGACACGCTGTACGTGAGCGACACGCAGTCGAACAAAGATCGTCCAGGTTTCGAGAATGGCATCTACGTCGGCAGCGCGAAGGACGGGAAGGTCACCGGCTTCATTCCAAAAATCCGGCCGCACGCCGGCTGGGAGGGAGCGGGGCCGGATGGCACCAACATGGAAGCCATCGGCGTCACTCCGGACGGCAACTCGCTTTACGGCGGCGACAGTGGCCTGTTGCTGGTTGTGAAGTTCGCCAGAAACAGGTAATCGCAGCGTACACCATTTGAGTTCCACAGGCGTCCCAGCGGTGTGTGTTGTTGCCTGCTTTAGCCCCCTTGACACCAGCGCACGGAGGAATATGCTTCATGCGGAGGTCGTAATGGGACTCACTGATACCGTTCGCGCGGTTCTCGACCACAAAGGAATTGGCGTCTGCGCCGTAATGCCGGAGACGCCGGTTTATGAAGCCCTGGAAATCATGGCGGATAAAGATATCGGCGCTGTCCTGGTGATGGAAGATGCCGATCTGTGCGGAATCTTCTCGGAACGCGATTACGCGCGTAAGGTTATTTTGCACGGCAAGGCCTCGCGCGACACTACCGTCGGCGAGATCATGACCAGCCCTCCGGTGGTCACGACTCTGGAACGGAGCGTCGACGACTGCCTGCGCGTGATGACGGATAATCGCATCCGCTATCTTCCGGTGGTGAGCCAGGAGGCGGTGATCGGAATGCTTTCGATCGGCGATCTGGTCAACTGGATCATCCGGCGGCAGGAAGAAGAAATTCATCACCTGCATCACTACATTAGCGGCAGCTATCCGGCCTAATTTGGCCCGAGGGCGTTTGCTGCTTAAGGTGTATGACTTGCACCCGGGGCTCTCTCTGGCGCATCCGATAGGGGAAAGGTAAGCGCAAGTAACCCTGGGGGTCCCGGTTGCGTTTAAATATATAAGTAAGTGCTTCAGTCAAATTTAACTCGAGCGGGTGTAGTGTTTCTAGCCGCCTTCGCGATTCTGCCCGCCGCGGGATTCGCGCAATCAGATGATAGCAATGAAGTTACGGCTCCGGAGGTGAAACCGGCGGAGCAGCCCGCGACGCCGCAAGCGCCTGCCCAGCAGATCGACAAGCGCATTTTTGGGGTCCTGCCCAACTACCGGACGGCGGATGGGTCGGCACCTTTTGAGCCGATTACTGCGAAGCATAAGTTCTACATCGCTTCGAAAGACTCGTTCGATTACCCGGTGTACCTGACTTCGGCGCTTTTCGCCGGGCTGTATCAGATGGACAACCAGAACCCTAGTTTTGGGCAAGGCCTGAAGGGTTACGCGAAGCGGCTGGCCACTTCCTACGGCGATCAGGCCATCGGCAATCTGATGACAGAGGCGATTTTTCCGTCGTTGCTGCACGAAGACCCGCGTTATTTCCGGATCGGGGCTGCTGGCGGAACCAAGATGCATCGGATGGGCTACGCGCTCACGCGGGTGTTTGTGGTCCGCACGGACAAAGGGAAATCGGATTTCAACTATTCCGAATGGCTGGGAAACGGCAGCGCTGTGGCGATTTCGAACCTGTACTACCCCGGCGACACACGCAACGTTACGGATAATGTGCAGAAGCTGGGCGTCGCGGTGGCAACCGACGCCTTCTCGCAAGTCCTCAAAGAATTCTGGCCGGATATCAAGCACAAGTTCTTCAACAAAAAGAAATCCTACGCCCCGCGGCTGCCGCCCGCGTTTCCCGTAACGGCGGGGCGCACTTTGCTACAATCCGTTGTCGATGAGCACAACGGGCAGTTTACCCACCTAGCGACGAGTTCGTCCGCAAAGCCCACGTCACAGGGCATGGAAGGCTACCTCGAGCTGTACCGGCGCGCGGAGCAGGATCCGGAGGCGTTCTGGGGCGACATCGCCGAGCGCGAAATCCACTGGTTCGAAAAATGGACGAAGGTGCTGGACTGGCAGCCGCCTTTCGCGAAGTGGTTCGTGGGCGCGAAAACCAACGTCTCCTACAACTGCGTGGACCGGCACTGCCGCGACGCATCGCAAGAACAAGGTCGCGATTTTGTGGGAGGGCGAGCCGGGCGAGCAGCGCTTCATCACCTATCAGGAATTGCACCGGCTGGTTTCGCGCTTCGCCAACGTGCTGAAGTCGCGTGGATACAAGGCGGGCGACCGCGCCATCATTTACATGCCGATGATTCCGGAGCTGCCCATCGCCATGCTGGCGTGCGCGCGGCTGGGGATCACGCATAGCGTGGTGTTCGGCGGATTCTCGGCGGAGGCGTTGAAGGCGCGCATTCAGGACCTGGGCGCGACGCTGGTGATCACGGCCGATGGCGGGTTTCGCCGCGGCAAGGAAGTGAAGCTGAAGCCGGCCGTCGATGAGGCGCTGGCCGAGTGTCCCGGACGTGCGCGACGTGATCGTTTACCGGCGCACGGGTTCGGAACCGCGATGCAGGCGGGCCGCGATTACTGGTGGCACGATCTGGACGCAGCGTTGACGGGACCGAAGCGAGCATTGTCCCGCCGTGCCGCTGGACAGCGAGCATCCTCTGTTCGTGCTTTACACGTCGGGCACCACCGGCAAGCCGAAGGGCATTCTGCACACCACCGGCGGCTATCTGACGCAGGTGACCGCCACCATGAAGTGGGTGTTCGATCTGCAGGACGAGGACACCTATTGGTGCTCGGCCGATATCGGCTGGGTGACGGGGCACAGCTACATCGTCTACGGGCCGCTCTCGGCGGGCGCGACGACGGTGATGTACGAAGGCGCGCTCGATTATCCGCAGTTCGACCGCTGGTGGCGCATCGTCGAAAAATATCGCGTCAATATTTTCTACACGTCGCCCACGGCGATTCGCGCGCTGATCCGGCAGGGCGATCAGTGGCCGGACGCGCACGATCTTTCGAGCCTGCGGCTGCTGGGGTCGGTGGGCGAGCCGATCAATCCGGCGGCCTGGGAATGGTATCACCGCGTGATCGGCAAAGGGCGCTGCCCGATTGTGGATACGTGGTGGCAGACGGAAACCGGCGGGATCATGATCGCGCCGATGCCGGGCGCGGTGCCGGTGAAGCCCGGCTCGGGGACGCTGCCGATGCCGGGCGTCATTCCGGACATCGTGGATTTGCACGGCAATCCGGTGGAGCCCGGATCACGAAGGATTTCTGATTCTGCGGCGGCCGTGGCCGGGCATGATCCGCAACATCTGGGGCGATCCGGAGCGGTTCAAGGAACAATATTGGAGCAAGGTTCCCGGCGCGTATTTCACCGGCGACGCCGCGCGCTGCGATGAGGACGGCTATTACTGGATTCTGGGGCGCGTCGACGACGTGATGAATGTCAGCGGCCACCGGCTGAGCACGATGGAGGTGGAATCGGCGCTGGTGCATCATCCGGCGGTGGCGGAGGCGGCGGTGGTGGGCAAGCCGCACGAGATCACCGGGCAGGCGGTGTGCTGCTTCGTGACGCTGAAAAAAGGGCACAGCGGGATCACGAAAAGCTCGGGCAAGGAACTGCGGCAGTGGGTGGCGCACGAGATCGGCGCCTTCGCGCGGCCGGAGGAGATTCGCTTTACCGACGCGCTGCCGAAGACGCGCAGCGGGAAAATCATGCGGCGTCTGCTGCGGGAGATCGTGACGTCGCACACGGTGACGGGAGACGTGACGACGCTGGAGGATTTGAGCGTGGTGACGAATCTGGCGGCGCAGCAAGACGAAGACTAGCTGAGCTCGAGTTTCGGGTCCGTCGTGCGAACCTGGAATTGATGCAACACGTAGTCATTCTCGGCGGAGGATTCGGCGGCCTCTACGCGGCGAAGGCGCTTAGCGGGCACGCGAAGGTCACGCTGATCGACAAACGCAATTTTCATTTGTTTCAACCGCTGGTGTATCAGGTGGCGACCGGATCGCTTTCGCCCGGGGAGATCGCGGCGCCGCTGCGGTCACTGTTGCGCGAACTTTCCCGATACGGTTGTGCTGCTCGACGAAGCGGTGGACTTGGATGTGGAAAACCGGCGCGTCGTATTGGCTCACGAGGCACCGATTGAGTACACGCATTTGATGGTCGCCACCGGCGCCACCGATACCTATTTCGGGCATGACGAGTGGCGCGCGTTTGCGCCGGGGATCAAATCGATCGAAGGCGCGACCGAGGTGCGGCACAAGATCCTGTATGCGTTCGAAGCTGCGGAGCGCGAGCCCGATCCCGAGCAGCGGCGCGCATGGCTGACGTTCGTGGTGGTGGGCGCGGGTCCGACGGGCGTGGAGTTGGCGGGCGCGTTATCGGAAATTGCGCGTGATACGCTGCGGCGTGACTTCCGGCATTTTCGTTCAGAAGAGGCGCGCATATTGCTGCTGGACACGTCGCCGCGGGTGCTGCCAACATATCCGGCGGATCTCTCGGAGCAGGCGGCGCGGCAACTGATTCGGCTCGGGGTGCGGCCGCGGAACAACGTGCAAGTGACCGGAGTGGATGCGGAGGGCGTGACGCTGCGGACTCACGATGGCGAGGAGCGGCTGGCGACGCGCACAGTATTGTGGGCGGCGGGAGTGCGGCCGTCCGCGTTCGGCAAAGTGCTGGAGGAGCGAGCGGGCGCGAAGCTGGAGCGGCATGGACAGGTGATGGTGGCGCCGGATCTTTCGATCCCGGGGCATCCTGAAATATTCGTGATCGGCGATATGGCGTTTCTGGAGCAGGACGGGAAACCGCTGCCGGGAGTGGCTCCGGTGGCGATGCAGGAGGGGCGGTATGTGGCGGGGCTGATTCGCGCGCAGGCTGAAGGGAAGAAAGTTCCACCGTTCCACTATCACGACAAAGGGAACCTGGCAGTGATCGGACGCGCGGCGGGAGTCGCCGAGCTGGGCCGTCTGCACTTCCACGGCTGGCCGGCGTGGCTGTTGTGGCTGTTCGTGCACCTGATGTATCTGGCGCAGTTTCGCAATCGCGTGCTGGTGTTTATACGGTGGGGCTTTCAGTACCTGAGTTTTGACAGGGGCGCGCGGCTGATCACGGGGGATTAGTTAGCCGCGCTGCAAGAGAGGCCGGAGTTCGCGGATATCTTGCACGGTTTCCAAGGCCAGAATCTTGTCGATCAGCTTGCCGGTTTTGACGGCGCCTAGAAACGGCGACATCAGGTCGCGGGCTTTGCTGACCACTTCTTCGCGGGTCATGGGATTCTCGGCGGTGCCGCGGACGGCTTCGACTCGCTCAGTCAGCATGGTGCCGTCGACGAGCGTCACTTCGACAATCGACACTCGCGCGGGATGCAGTTTGTCGAGGGCTTGGTCGGCAATCAACTGTACTTTGGCGCGCTCTCGCAGGACCGCCGCGTCCTGCATGCGGGGTTTGTCGTGTGCGGCCGCGAAGGACGCGGTCTTATCCAAGATCATCACGGCCACCATATGCTGCAGGCTGATGTCGGGCATTTCGCGATTGTTCACGGTGTTCGAATCGTTAGTGCCCATGCGAACTACGACCTTCTGGACTTGATCCGCGTCGAAGGGATGCTTCTTGCGCATAGCTTCCAGCGCATCGAGCGGCGCTTGAATGGGCGAGCCCACGGTCCACTTCTTGATGTTGGTGCGAGTCACTTCGTAGCGCTCGCCGAGTTTGTCGATCAGGCCGCCGGGATCGGACTTGGGATTGAACGCCAGCAGAAAGTTGTCGGCGCCGGACATGATGTCATCGACGCCGGTGCCGCCGATCTGAATGAGAAGCGCGGCGGTGACGCCGTTGCGAGCGGGAAACCCGGCGAACACCAGCGATTTTTCGATGTGCTCGGTATCGCGTTGCCAGGCGGCGATGCCGGAGGCCTGCTGGGCGGCGTAATCCAGAATCCAGCGCATCTGCTGCGCATTCAAACCGGCGACGCATCCGGCTGCCGCGGCGGAGCCAAAATCGCCGGCGATGCTGTGAGCGCTGCGGTGGGTTGCCATTTGGTAGTCCAGGGCGCCGAGCGTCATGGTGACGCGGGTGCCAACGTCGTAGCCGAGCGCCACTGCGCGTAACATGCGCGTGCCGCCGGTTCCGAATTGTTCGCTAGCGGCGAGCGCGGCGGGTACAACGGAGCAACCGGGATGCGACTGCGAGGGCGCGTGCGAATCGTCGGTCTCGTCGGAATGGGCCAGCATCGCGTTGACCATGGCGGCTTCAATCGGCCCACATAAAAGATTCGAGCCCACCACGGTAGCGGTCTTTTCGCCGGGGTGAGCCTTCGCTATTGCAAGCGCCACTTTCCCGGGAGGCAATTCCGCACCGGAAACCATCGCGGCCAGGGTATCCAGAATGTGATGCTTGGTTTTCTCGATCACGTCTTCGGGCAGCGCGCGGCCCGCGGCCTCAGCCATGTAATTTCCGAGCTTCAGGATTACCGGGCTGGGCGGATTTGCAGCGCGAAGGCGGGGCGCGGGAAGTGCAGCGGCAGTAAGTAATGCGCTCGCTGTCTTAAGGACAGCACGTCGGGTGGTCGGCACCTGAACAGTATACTGGACATCAGTGGGCACGACAGTGGAGCGCTTTTTAGTCAAAACTTTCGGATGCCGGGCTTCGCAGGCAGATGGCGCTGCCATCGAGGCTGGCCTCGCTGCGAAGGGCTTGGCCGCGACCGCCGAGCTGCAGGATGCCGACCTAGTGGTGCTGAATACTTGCACCGTGACCGCGACGGCTGACGACGAAGTGCGGCAGGTGGTCCGGCGTATTCACCGCGAGAAGCCGGGCGCACGAATTCTGATCACTGGCTGCTATGCGCAGCGCGCGCCGGAGGAGCTGGCCGCGCTCGAAGGCGTGAGTCTGGTAGTCGGGAATTCGCACAAGACGCGTATTCCCGAATTTGTGACGGCTGCGGAGTATCACGGACAGGTCGAGATCGGCGATATTTTCGCGCAGAGCGATTTTCTTTCGGCGCCGGTGGAGGATGCGGCGGGCGATCGCACGCGTCCCAACCTCAAGATTCAGGACGGCTGCAATAATCGCTGCTCGTTTTGCATCATTCCTTATGTGCGAGGCCGCAGCCGCAGTGCGACGCCAGAGAGCGTGGTGGAGCAAGTGCGCGCGCTAGCGGCGAAATATCGCGAGGTGGTGCTGAGCGGGATCAATCTGGGTCGCTGGGGCCGCGATTTCGGGGGACGAATGCGGCTGGCCGATCTGGTGCGCCGGCTGTTGGACGAGACGGCCATTGAGCGGCTGCGCCTGAGCTCGGTCGAGCCCATGGATTTTTCGGACGACTTGTTGGAGTTGATGGCTGGCTCGGCGCGCATCGCGAAACACGTGCATGCGCCGCTGCAGTCGGGCTCCGATACCGTACTGCGGCGCATGCACCGGAAGTACCGGCCGCGCCACTATGCCGATCGCATCCTGAAGGCTCGTGCGTTGATGCCTGAGTGCGCCGTGGGCGCGGACGTGATGACCGGCTTCCCCGGGGAGACCGATGACGAGTTTGCGCAGAGCTACGCGTTTATCGAGAGCCTGCCGTTCACGTATCTGCACGTCTTCACGTACTCCGAGCGCCCGGGAACGCCGGCGGCGGAGTCGACGGCGCAAGTTCCGGCTGCGGTACGCAAGGAACGAACGCACGCTCTGCGCGATCTGGCTGCGCGTAAGAATCTGGAGTTCCGGCGCTCTATGGTGGGGAAAACGACTTCAGTGGTCACGCTGGATAAAGGTGGAGCGCTCAGCGGCAACTATTTGAAAGTGGCGCTGGCGACGCCACGCGCGGCCAACCGCATCGAAGAGATTCGCATCGGGGGGCTGACGAAGGACGGGGTATGTGAGGCGGGTGCGCTACCAGTTTTTGGTTAGCGCTATAGAGCCGAAGTCGGCAAGCGGGTCTCGATCGATAGAACACGATCTTCCACAGTTTCCAAAGTCCGCAGGTTGACAGAGTGGATCTTTTCAATCCTCGTAATGTTAGCTTCGCTCTCGTCGGCGATCCGGCGGAACTCAGTAACTAGATTCGCTCCCATCTGCTCAATCTCTTCTATCCAAGTCATGATTTCTCCTTCCGGCCAGTGCATATCTCCGGCCGGCTACATTTCTCGCCGATTCTCCAGCGATTTCGAGATCGTGACTTCGTCGGAGAACTCGATGTCGCTGCCCACCGGAATGCCCATGGCGATGCGCGTCACCTTCATTCCCAGGGGCTTTAGCAAGCGCGAAAGATAGACTGCGGTGGCCTCGCCTTCAACTGTCGGATTGGTGGCGAGGATGATTTCTTGCGTTTCGCCGCGGGCGATGCGGTCGAGCAAGCCTTTGATCTTGAGCTGCTCGGGACCGATGCCGCGCAGGGGAGAGATGGCTCCGTTGAGCACATGATAGATGCCGGGGAAGGTGCGCGTGGTTTCAAACGGCAGGATGTTGTGGGGCTCTTCCACCACGCAGATCTGGGTGCGGTCGCGGTTGGGATCGCGGCAGTACGGGCATAATTCCGAATCGCTGATATTGTTGCACTCGGCGCAGATGCCGAGGTTGTCTTTGACGTCCAGCAGCGCCGTGGCTAACCGCGCGGCGTCGTCGCGCGCTGAACGCAGCACGTGGAACGCGAGCCTCTGCGCGGACTTCTGCCCTACGCCGGGCAGACGGCGGAACTCGTCGATCAATCGCTGGAGCGGCGCGGCGAAGTCAGGCATGAGGAACTAGAACATCCCCGGCGGCAGGCCCAGGCCGCCGAGCATTCCGCTCATCTTCTTCTGGCTTTCTTCGTCGACCTTCTTGGCGGCCTCGTTGCAGGCGGCTTGTATCAGATCCTGCAGCATCTCCACGTCGCCCATCACTTCGGCGTCGATTTTCACGCCGGTCACGTTCTTGTGGCCATCCATTTTTATGGTCACCATGCCGCCGCCGGAGGAGCCTTCGACGCGGATGAGAGCGACCTCCTCCTGCATCTTCTGCTGCATCTTCTGGGCCTGTTGCATCATGTTTTGCATGTTACCGGGCATCTTCATATAGGCTCTCCAATCGCACGCCTGGCTGCGCGCTTAGCTGTCTTTCAAATTTCTGACGGTGCGGACTTGCGCGTCCTTGAATTCATCCTGAAAACGCTTCACGACGGGGTGCGAGAGCGCGCGGGCGGTGGCTTCATCTTCGCGTTTTGGCGCGGCGGCGACAGGCGTGGCGGGGGCGGAGGCGCCGTCGCCGATCTTGATCGTGACTCGCACCGGCCGTCCGGCGATTCGCTTGGCGGCGGCTTCGAACTCCGGTTGCTTGAGGTAAAGCTGATACATCTTCGGCGTAGTGAATACCAGCTCGTTGGGCGTCTCGGCGAGTTCGGTGTGTTCTAGCGCGTCGGCAACATGCGTGAGCTTGGCTTCGATCAATGCAGCGTGGATGCGGGAGCGTAGATCGCCTGACACGGGTAGTGCAGCTGGTGCAGGCTTGGACGGGATTGCGGCCGGTGGCGCAGGCTTTGGAGGAGCAACGGTGCGCGGTGCCGTTCCACCACTCGCCAGGTTCGCCAACGCTTCTTCGATCGGCACCAAGCGGCCGGCTTGGACCATCCGCAACAATCCCATCTCCAGGTGCAGGCGCGGCTGGAGCGAGCTTTGCAAGTCGCGGAAAAGGTCGAGCGACAACTGCAGATAGCGCGTCAGGTCGTCTTCGCTGAAGGGCGCGCCGGCCTCTGCGAGCTTCTGCTGCTCGGCTTGCGATGCCGCTACCAGGCGGGTTTCGCCGCCGGCGATCTTCACCACCAACAGGTTGCGGAAGTGCCGCGCCAGCTCGCGTGCGAAATGCTGCAGGCTGCGGCCGTTGGCTTCGAGTTCGGCCACTACGTCGAACATTTTTTGCGAGTCGTTATTCGCCAGCGCTTGGGTCACGCGCCCCAGCGACTCGAGCGAAAACATGCCGAGCAGCGCGCGGACTTCGGCGGCGTCGAGCTTGTTCCCGCAGCACGCGATGGCTTGATCGAGCGCCGATAGCGAATCGCGTACGCTGCCTTCTCCGGCACGCGCCAGCACGGCGACGGCATCGGCGTCGGCCGTAATGCCTTCCTGCTCCATGATCCATTCCATGCGCGCGACTAACTCCGCGAAATCGACAGACCGAAAACTGAACTGCTGCGTTCGCGACACGATGGTCGAAGGAATCTTGTGCGATTCCGTGGTGCACAGCAGGAACACCACCCACTCCGGCGGCTCTTCCAGCGTCTTCAGCAGAGCATTGAAGGCTTCGCTGGTGATCTGATGGGCTTCGTCGACGATGAAAACTTTGTAGCGGTCGCGCGCGGGGCGGAAGCGGACGCTCTCGCGCAGCTCGCGCATTTCGTTGATGCCACGGTTGGACGCCGCGTCGATCTCGATCACATCCATCGAGGAGCCGCTGGCGATCTCCAGGCAACTGGCGCACTTTCCGCAGGGCGTCGGCGTCGGTCCCTGTTCGCAATTCAAGCAGCGAGCGAAAATGCGCGCGACCGTGGTCTTGCCGGTGCCGCGTTGGCCGGAAAAAATATAGCCATGCGCGATGCGCCGCTGCGTGATGGCATTTTCCAGCGTCGTTTTGACGTGTTCCTGGCTGATCAACTCGTCAAATGCCTGCGGCCGGTACTTGCGAGCGATGACTTGATACATGTCGGGAGGTGCTGTGTGTTCAGCGGATATGCCAGACCCCGGGTAATCCGCGGCACACGAGTTAAACCGCTACCGTTGCTTCCTTCCGGACCTGGCGGGGTTTGCAGCCGCCCGTTGCACGAAGCCCGGAGCCTGACAACTTCCTATGCTAGCAGATCGGTTACGAGGGCTCATTTTTTCGAGAGCGGCCCGATGGTGAATAAATTGTCGGTCAGATCCTGATTGAAGGTCACGGATTCCGCGAAGATCTGGTAAATCTTGTCGCCATTGCGCTCGCGCGTAATCTGCTGCGGCCATTGGATGCCCTGGTTGTCGCGATAGCGGTCAAAGCGCGTGACTTCCTCGTCGCGATCCTTGGTTTTTGGATCCAGGCGCGAGAAGGATTGCTTCACCGGCAGCTTGGTGGTCTGGTGAATGAACACCCGAACCGTGAAGTTCGAGGCGTCGATGACATCGACGATATCCACCGGCACGCGATCGACCACGTCGGGGCCAACATATTCGAAGTCCATGCCGGGCTCGTGCAGCCGCTGGCGGAAAATATAGAAAATATTGTGCAGCGTGGTTTCGCGGTAACGCTCGAAGTCTTCCGCCGGGATCGGCTTGGGGCCGCGGTAAGTGATGTTGGCTCCCCCATCTTCGCGCAATACAATCGCCGAGTCTTCATTCTTTCCGAACGACTGGCGCTCGCGCTGGCCCAACTCATGAGCGCTCTTGCTGGGATCGACGGCCAGGTAGCGAGTGTAGATTTTGGCGATGGAGAGCCCGGAAAGCTTGTCGCGGTAGAAGGAGTAGGCGCGTCCGCTCTCGACCCGATCCTCCATCTGTAAAAACTTGTTGCCGCCCAAGGCCGCGATTGCGTCGGCGATTACCTTTTTCCCGCGGGCGGCGGATGGAGTTTCAGCGGCTGAAAACGCGGCCAGCAGCACGAAGACGATGGCTGATCTGAACACGGGCATCTACCGCCTTATTTTACCGGCGCCGCCGCGGGCATGGGCGGAATGCTCAAGTCGATCTTCTCGACCTTACCGATGTCGCTCAAGGGCTTGCCGAAATCTTTGGGATTCCCCACCGCTACAATGCTCAGATTCGCTGGATCGATGTGTTGCTGCATCACGCGGAGGACGTCGGCGCGGGTCACCGCCGCGACCTTCTTTTGGTACTCGAAAAGGAAATTGTTCGGGTAGCCGAAATATTGGTACGTCAGCACGCGCGTCAAAGTTTTCGCCGGGCTGTCGAAAAAGAAAACGAAACTATTCAGCACGGCGTCCTTCGCCGTCTTCAGTTCCTGTTCACTCACTTCGGCGGTCCGCATTTTTTCGAGTTCGGTGCGAGCGGCTTGAATCGCGGCGGCGGTGCTCGGCGATTTGGTGCTACCCACGATACGGAAGGTGCCGGGATGATCGTAGCCCGCGCCCCAGCCGGCGCCAATCGAATATGCCAAGCCCATTTTTGTGCGGATCTGCGACATCAAGCGGCTGGTGAATCCGTTGCCCAGAATGTTCACAGCGACTTCGAGCGCCGGGTAGTCGGGGTCGCGCAGAGTGCCGCCCAGCAGTCCGAGCGAAAAAAAAGTCTGCGTGACATCAGACTTTTCAGCCAGGAACACGCCGGGCGCAGGCTTCGCGGTGACCGGTGGAAACGCGGGCACCGGCGGCTGTTCGGGGCTCCAATCGGCGAACAGTCTTTCGAGCTGATCCTTCATATCGGCGGTTGAAAAGTCGCCGTAAACCGCCAACATGATGTTTTTCGGAAAGTAGTAGCGATGGTAGAACTCCTGCAAGTCCTGGCGATGAATGTGGGTCAGGTCAGCGTGTTCGATATTCCATCCGTAAGAGTTATCGCGGCCGTAAAGAATGCTGGCAATTTCGCGCTCGGCGATTCCCTGCGCATCGTCATTGCGGCGATCGATGCCGCTGTGCGACTGCGCGAGCGTGAGATCGATTTTGTCCTGCCTGAATTCGGGATCGGTCATCACCGATTTAAAAATTCCGAGCACGGTGCCGGTGGTTTCCTTGAGTCCGCTAAAACTGATACTGGCGCTGGTCTCGCCCATGCTCGATTCGACGGATGCCGCGATATTCTCCAGCTCTTCGTCGATCTGATCGCCGGTTTTGGCGCTGGTGCCGCCGGAGCGAAGCACGTCGGCCATTACGCTCGACAGTCCGCGCTTATCCGGCGGATCGAAGAGGTTGCCGGTGCGGACGAGAGCGAGGCCGCTGATCACTGGCAGCTCGTGATCTTCGAGCAAGAAGACGCGCATGCCGTTCTTGAGCGTGAAGGTCGCCGGCTCGGGAACTTTCACCTGTTTCAATGGCGGATAAACCAACTGCTGATACGAAGGAACGGTCTGCGCAAGAGCTGCGGGAACGAGCAACGCAGCGAATAAAACGGTCCGGCGCGTCATTTCGCACCTTCCGGCACATAAGTGTAGGCCACGGTCCGGTGTTCCTTAACCAGGTAAGTATTGGCGACGCGCTGGACGTCGTCCGCGGTCACTTTGTTGTAGTCGTCAAGTTCGGTGAAGAGCGTCCGCCAGTCGCCATAGGCCACGTAATAGCTGCATAGCTCGGAGGCCAGGCCCGGCGTTGCTATCCAGCTTGCGTATCAAAGCCGCGCGGAGCTTGGTCTTCACGCGCTGCAGAGTTTCGTCGTCGATCTTGTTGGTTTTCACCTGCTGAATGATGCTATCCAGTTCCTTTTGGTTTTCTTCCGAGGTGTGTCCCGATGACGGCGCGACGAAGAATAAGAAGAGCGAAGGATATTTTCCACCGGGGAATTCGGAGTCGCTTCCGGCGCCCAGGGCCATTTGTTTGTCGCGCACCATATCCTTGTAGATGATGCCGGTGCGGCCGTCGGAGAGAACCGAGTCTAGCACCGACAGCGCGGCGTCATCCTTCGAGTGCCGGTCCGGACGCTTATAGGCGATGATCATGAACGGCTGGGATGGGGAAGAAACTGCCGCGGTCTTTTCGCCCTCCTGAATCGGCTCTTCGGTGCGGTACTGCGAAGGCAAGGGTCGGGATACCAAACGTCCGAAATACTTTTCGGCGAGGCGGCGAGCTTCAGCGGGGTTGACATCGCCCGCGATCCCGAGCGTGATGTTGGCGGGCACGTAGTATTGTTTGTAAAATCGCTCGGCGTCGGGGCGGCGGAAGTTTTCGATATCGCTGGCCCATCCACCCGGCATGTTGCGATAGGGATGCGCGGCATAGGCAGTGGCCGCCAGGGCCTCGATCAGCTTTCCTTGCGAGCTGGATTCGACGCGCATGCGGCGCTCTTCGCGCACCACGTCGCGCTCCTTATAGAATTCGCGGAACACAGGATTCAGGAAGCGGCTGGATTCGAGCAAGAACCACAGCTCGATGCGATTCGAGGGGAAGCTGTAGAAGTAATTGGTGGAATCCTCGGCGGTGCTGGCGTTCATGTCCTGCCCGCCGTTGGATTCGACGACGCGATCATACTCGTTGGGCTCGACGTAGCTGTCGGCTTTCTCCATCGCGGCTGCCAGCTCGTTGGCGATCGCCGCCATTTTCTTCGGGTCGGCATGCGGCCCCTTGTTGCGCTCGGCGTCGAGCCGGTCGTAGACCTGCTCGACAGCGTCCATGGCGGCTTTCTCGGCCGGATAATTTTTGGTGCCGATGGTGGGCGTGCCCTTGAACGCCATGTGCTCGAACATGTGCGCGAGGCCGGTTTGGCCACCGGGATCGTCCACCGAGCCGACGTTGACGTAGGTGTGGAACGACACCACCGGCGCTTCGTGGCGCTCAACGACGATGAAGTGCAAGTCCGTTGGCGAGCGTGAATTCCGTAACTTTCTTTTCGAAAGATTTCTGCAGTTCTGCGACGGACTGGGCTGCCAGCAACGAAGGCAGCAGAAGGAAAATCAGGGCGCGAAACTTCATGCTTTCAGGGTAGCAGGAGCTTCTAATGCCGCCGTCGATACACTACCCGTCGACGAAGATGCTTTCGAACGGGCCGGTGCCGTTTACCTGGATCAGCGTGCCCGCCCCCCACTCATGTACTGTGATGCGCTCCGGCGGGAATCACGACGTAAGATCCCGTCTCGAGTTCATGGCGCACTCCATTCACGGAAAGGCTGAATGGGCCGGAGAGCACGGTAATGTGTTCGTCGTGCCGGTGCCAATGCAGCGGGACAGACATTTCGCGGACGGTGCGAAAACGCATGACAAAACTGCCGGCATGGGTGGGGTCCCCGTGGAGGACTGCCCGCTCGGCTCCCTCGGCCACCGGCAACCACGCCAGATTTTCCATGAACACAGCCTAGCGCATCGGCTGCGGAAATGCGCGGAGGAACTACTTGCCCATGATTTCGGTTTCTTTGGCTTTGGATGCGGCGTCGATTTTTTGAATATTGCGCGTCCGTCATCTTCTGGACGTCGTCCAGGGCGCGGCGCTCTTCGTCTTCGCTGATGAGCTTGTCCTTCGACAATTTCTTCAGGTGCTCATTGGTATCGCGGCGAATGTTGCGCGCGGCCACGCGATGTTCTTCGGCCACGCCATGCAGGCGCTTGACGATTTCCTTGCGGCGTTCTTCGGTGAGCGGCGGAACCGGCACGCGGATCAGCTTGCCGTCGTTGGCCGGATTGAGGCCCAGGTCCGAATTGCGAATGGCCTTCTCGATAGCGGCGATCTGCGATACGTCCCACGGCTGGATAGTGATCAGCGAGGGCTCGGGAACGTGCAGATTGGCGACTTGGTTGAGCGGGGTGGGAGTGCCGTAGTAATCCACCTTGAGGTTGTCGAAAATGCCCACCGAGGCGCGGCCGGTGCGAATGCTCGCAATGGCGTGCTGCAAATCGGAGAGCACCTTGTCCATGCGGGTCTTGGAGTGGGTCTCCAGCTCTTTGACGTTCTTGAAGGTGTGGTTGGTTGGTGCTGCCGGTTCTGGTTTCATATATCGACTCAGGAAATGAGTGTACCGATGGGTTCGCCCATCGCCATACGCATTATATTGCCGTACACGTTCAAATTGAAGACCACGATCGGCATCTTGTTATCGCGGCACATGGCGACGGCGGAGGCATCCATCACGCGCAGGTTTTTCGCGAGAACTTCGGAGTAGCCGATCTCTTCGAAACGTACGGCGTCTTGATTCTGCAGCGGGTCCTTATCATAGACGCCGTCTACGCGAGTAGCTTTAGCCACGATATGGGCGTGGATCTCCAGGCCGCGCAGCGTGGCCGCGGTATCGGTGGAAAAATAGGGATTCGAAGTGCCCGCCGCGAAGATCACAATGCGGCCTTTTTCGAGATGGCGAATGGCCCGGCGGCGGATGTACGGCTCGGCCACTTCGTTCATGGTGATGGCGGTCATCACGCGCGTGGGCGCACCCTGTTGTTCCAGCGCGTCCTGCAAAGCCAGCGCGTTGATGACCGTGGCCAGCATGCCCATGTGATCCGCGGCCACGCGGTCCATGTGACGCGCCGCGGCCGCCACGCCGCGAAAGAAATTGCCGCCTCCCACTACCAGGCCGATCTGCACACCGGCCTTCGCGACTCCGGCAACTTCTTCCGCCAGCGCTTTGACACGCCCGGCATCCAGGCCAAAGGACCCTTCGCCGGCCATCACTTCTCCGCTGAGTTTTAGCAGAATGCGTTGGTATCGGGGCATGCGTTCACCGCGCACAGTGGAGGTTCCCTGTGCGCCCATAGCGCTACTCGGCGCTGGTTTCTTCGGCCGCGGCCGTGTCGCCCACTTTGAAGCGGACGAAACGCGCTACCGAAATGTTTTCGCCGAGCTTGGCGATCTTGGACTTGATCAGATCGGCGATGGTGGTGGTGTTTTCCTTGATGAACGGCTGTTCCATCAAGCAAACTTCTTCGTAGTACTTGGCCAGGCGCCCTTCGACAATCTTGTCGAGAATCTTTTCGGGCTTGCCTTCGGCGAGGGCGCGGGCGCGCGCGATGTCCTTCTCTTTCTCGATGGCGGCGGCGGTCACATCCTCGCGCCGCACGAACTCCGGATTGGCGGCGGCCACTTGCATGGCCAGGTCCTTTACCAGCTCCTGAAAGTTCTCGGTGCGGGCCACGAAATCGGATTCGCAGTTGACTTCAATCAACACGCCGATCTGCGCGCCGGCGTGGATGTAATGGCCGATCACGCCTTGCTTGGTGGTACGCGTCGACTTCTTGGCCGCCGACGCGATGCCGGCCTTGCGCAGGACGACCTCAGCTTCGGCCAGATCGCCCTTGGCTTCGACCAGCGCCTTCTTGCATTCCATCATCCCGGCTCCGGTGCGTTCCCGGAGCTGCTTCACTAGCTGTGCACTGATTTCCATAATTTCCTCAAGCAAAACACACTTCACGCGGTTTTCCCGGAATGCGTCCCTTGCGGGTCACAACGGGCGCCTATTAGTTGGTCTGAACCGCTTCGTCGACTAGCTCGGCGGCGGCAGCTCCCTTGCGGGGCAGCGACATCGACGGCAGATCTTCGTCGGGCATGGATTCCGACATGAGCTGCTCGGAGAACTTGGGATCGACGTACTGCGCGTACTCCGGGATATCCTCCACCGGAGTTTCGTCGCCGACAATCTTCTCGGCGGTGAAATCCTGCTCGCTGGCGAGCTGGCGGCCTTCGACCACGGCGTCCGCGATCTTGGTGGTGAACAGGCGGATGGCGCGCAGCGCGTCATCGTTGCCCGGAATCACGTAATCCACTTTGCCGGGATCGCAATTGGTGTCGACCACGGCCACCACCGGGATGCCCAGCTTGCGGGCTTCTTCCACGGCGATGGCTTCCTTGTTCGAATCGACCACGAACAGCAGATCCGGCAGCCCGTTCATGTCCTTGATGCCCGACAGGTTCTGGTTGAGGTGCTTGCGCTCGCGCTCCAGACGAATGACTTCCTTCTTGGCGCGGCCGTCCCAGTTGCCTTCGGTGGCCATGGCGTCCAGTTCCTTCAGACGCTTGATGGATTTCTGCACGGTGGCCATGTTGGTGAGCAATCCGCCCAGCCAGCGCTGGTTCACGTAAGTACTGGCCGGCAGCGCGTCGCTTCTTCGGCGATCGCTTCCTGCGCCTGCCGCTTGGTGCCCACGAACAGAACCGTCTTGCCCTGCGCGGCCATTTCGCCCACGTAGCGCATCGCGTCCTTGAACAGTTTCAGCGTTTTCTGCAGATCGATGATGTAGATCCCATTACGTTCGCCAAAGATGTATTCTTTCATCTTTGGATTCCAGCGCTTGGTCTGGTGCCCGAAGTGAACGCCTGCTTCGAGCAATTCTTTCATGCTAATCGACGGCAAAAAGCCTCCTTGCCTGTTCTAAAGGGTTGAACCCGGATGCCACGGCCCAAAGCGGAATTTGTGGCCCGGGTGAAGTTCAGATGAGAGCGGATCACCGGATCCGTCCCAAAACCAAGTCAAAGCATCCGCCAACGGTTCGTGCGCACAGCCGCGCGCGAACCCGGCGGAATCCTGTTAGCGCTTGGAGAACTGGAAGCGTTTGCGAGCGCCCTTCTGCCCGTACTTCTTGCGCTCATGCTGGCGCGCGTCGCGCGTCAGCAAGCCCAGTTCCTTCAGCTTGCCGCGCAGCTCGATGTTGAACTCCAGCAGCGCCCGCGCGATGCCCAGCTTCGCCGCGCCGGCCTGGCCCGTAGGCCCGCCGCCGGCGGTGTTGATCAAAATGTCGAACTTGTCCGCGGTCTCGGTCGCCAGCAGCGGCTGCTTCACGATGGCCCGCGCGGTGTCGCTCGGGAAATAGTGTTCGAAGGTGCGCCCGTTGACCGTGATCTTGCCCTTGCCCGACCGCAGAAACACTCTCGCCACCGCGCGTTTGCGGCGGCCCGTACCTAGATGTTGCACTAATGCCACTAAATCGAATCTCCTTCAGATCGCCTAGATCGCCAAGCGCCACCGGCTTCTGCGCGTCGTGCGGGTGCTTGGGACCCGCGTATACCTGCAGCTTCCGGTACATCTGTTTGCCCAGCTTGTTCTTCGGAAGCATCCCTGAGATCGCCTCTTCCACCATCCGCTGCCGGACGGGTCTCGCGCACCTTGCGGGCGCTGGTTTCCGTGAGTCCGCCCGGATAACCCGAATGGCGGCGATACAGTCTTCTGTTCTTCTTTGCGCCCCGTGAGCCGGACTTTGGCGGCGTTGACCACGATCACGTGATCGCCCATGTCGATGAAACGGCGTGTAGCTGGGCTTGTGCTTGCCCATCAAAATGTTGGCGGCCTTAGCTGGCCACGCGCCCAGAACCAGCGTCTTCGGCATCGATCAGGTGCCAGTTGCGCGGGATGTCCTCGCGCGAAGGAATTGCGGTTTTCATGTAGACAGACCTTCTCCGTGCTATTCGTTCAGGATATAAGTCTAGCGAATCGGGGCGGGGGCTGTCAAACAGAGGTTGTGCGCTAAATATTGATGGCTCGGTCAGGCTGGGCACTCCAGCTTTCCAACTCCATCAGCTCAATACCGGCATAATCGAAGAATTGTTGGGTGCCGGGACGAGCTACGGGGATTCCGTTCAGAAACCTCGCGGGTTGGCATGCCCAGCCACGACTGGCCTGCGGACGAATCTGCCAACGCGGCATGTAAGCCGTACACGTCGGTGCGACCCCTCGGTGGTCGGTTGGGAAGTAAGGAATCGCCAATACCATCTCGACATGAAGCAGCGACAGCTGACCAATGTAGCCATAAGCTGCTTTGTCCCCTTTATCGTGGGCAGGATACTTGCCCTTAACCTGCACCGGTCGTATCACGACCCTGCCCCGAACCTCCTTCACGGCAATGAAGTCGAAACCTACATCCCGCTTTGGAAAGTAGATGCTCCATCCGGCGTCGCCGAGGATCCCAGCGACGTAGAGTTCCGCGAAGAAATCTCGGTTCTTCGCCTTAACGGCCACGTTAGTGCTGGTACCCGGATCAGGTTCCATCTTCAGGAAAAGACATCTGTGGGTACGACGTCTGAAAGAGCAGGTGACGCCCTTATGTAGATAACGCTGAGGGAAAGGGCGTAAGGGGATTTTCCTTATCTTTGCTAATTTCGATAATAGCCGTCACCGAGATGAACATCGCCGTCGCTTGTAAAACGGGAACATGCGGATGGTCGATTAGAAAACGCGTTAGATATCCTGATGGGGCATCTAGTGATTCTGCGCGAACTGCAGTGAAGAGTTGTTCGACCGCGTCCGACGAAACAAAGATGCCGATTTGCGCCTTGTCAGTAGTCACAGCGGTGACCAGCAGAACCTTCGGATAATCAACATGTAGTCGGGTCCAAAAGTCTTGCCCTTCATCCCCCTGATGCTGTTTCGCATTCTGTGTGCGGAGCATGAGTTCAAGCGCAAGCGAATCGAAAAGGTTCCACAAGGCTTCTTTGGTGCTCGCGTCGTCAATTCCCAGAAACAACGTGTGCGTGATGTGGGTGGGCGGCATTCCGACCTCACTGCACCTTCCGAAGTACTTCATTGCGCCAGTCGTATGAATCGCCTATCGGCTCCAGATACAGTACCTGCGTTATTTTTTGCGACCCGTCCGCTTGCGACCCAACAGTTCAGCTTTTGCCTGGTGTTGCTCGATTAGTACAGGATCGTTCGAAGAATCCACTACTCGATAATTTCCGACGTATTGCCATTCACCAACAGCCAACTTGATGAAAATCGGAACGGCATAGCCGCCACGACGAAACTCTTCTGCGGATTTTTCAATAATTGGCCCGCTCCCCGGCAAAACGATTTCGGGAACATCTGGGTTGAGATCGTACCGGAAACAACCTGCCGCTACTCTCCCAGCCTGATCGAGCGGCAAGTATCGCTCCTCGATATCCGTTGTTGCGATATTCTCCCGCGCGTAACGTTTTCCGAGTTCAAACACGTGCGCTTGCCAGTTTCCCGTTCGAATCATAATATCGCCGGGGGCGCGCGAACCGCAACCAGCTCAAATGACTGCCTTGGCTCGCAGCGAGCCCGCAAACCTGCGCAGAATCACTTGAACGATTTAGGCTGGACCGAAGTAGCTCATTGCACTGGCTCCCTTAATGGATTCATCCATTTCAGCTCCGGAAATCGCGCGAAATCGCCGTCCGCCGAACACACCGTAAGGCCATGCTCAATAGCCAGTGCTGCCAAATGAGTATCAGGAATCAGATTCGCCCCACCCGCCGCGTGAGTCAGCAAACGTCCGAGAATGGCCGCGTGACCTTCCGCGGGCTGCGGGATCCACACGTTGGTGCGGTCAAGCCAAGCCTCGACCTGAGCCCAGGCGGCTGGTATGGAATCTGGGCGCTCAAAAATTCTGGAGTTGGTTACGATCCGTAAGAATCCCAGCAGACTGGGCCACGGCAGGCCCACTCGAGGACGATCATTCAAACGCCCCTCCAGCCAATTCCGCGCGGCCTCGTGTTGCGGGAGCGAGGATACGCGGGCATAGACCAGCAGATTCGTGTCTATTAGGATCACTTGAACTGCTCGCCCTCGGCGAAAGCCAGCACCTCGGCGGTATTATCCAGGTTCGGCAGATAACATCGGCCGGCGTCGTGCACCGTCATGTGGAATTTCTTGCGCGGGGCGGGCGCTTGCACCATACGCACCAACCCCTCACGTAGTGCGGTATTGACGACTTCCTTCAAGCTCGCGTCTTTGGCTTTGCGGACTTTCTCGATCAAAGCCGCAACGTCATCATCGAGACTGAGAGTTGTCCTCATGCATCAAAGCATAGTTCAGTTGATGCGTTGATGTCAAAAACTCACGCTGCCGCTTTACGCTAAGCGGCGAACCATTGCTTTCAAGCAAGAAAAGGTTTAGTTTGTAATTATAGCGTTTATAGCACTTGTAGCGCTTACTCGTCGGCAAGAAATTTGGAGGAAACCATGGCAGCAACGGGGCAAACTGCTGGAAATAAATCGCCGTTGCCTATTTCTTCGTACGATCAGAAGGATGTAGAGAAGCTCTATGGCGCGCTCAAGAGGGGAAAGGCTAAGCTCATTGGGCCAGACGGCGAGAGCAGACCTTTTCCGGACTCCGTTTATGCTTTTTTGGTGGAACTAGCCGGGGCTCTGCAACAAGGCAAGTGCATCACGATCCTGCAGAACCAAGCGCCGCTCACAACGGCCGAGGCTGCCAGTATGCTTGGCATATCCAGGCAGTTTCTGGTTAATCTCCTGGAGGCTGGAGAGATCGCACATCACAACGTGGGCACGCACCGCAGAATCTACGTTCAGGACGTAATGAAATACAAGGCGAAGCGAGATGACCGGCGGAAGAAGACCCTCAGGAAATTGGTCGCCGCTGAAGTGGCTGACGGCATTTACGAGAAGGTACCGCCCCTAGACCCGGAGTGAGGCCACACCATTTTGCCTCGGTGCTTGACGCTTGTGTCATAGCGCCAATGCCCGTCGCGGATACGCTGCTAAGGCTCGCCGAACATGATCCTCCATTCTTCCGCCCTATCTGGTCGCGAGACATACTCGGCGAAGTAAAAAGAACAATCCTAAAATTCGGTTATACCGAAGCACAGGCTTCCCGGCGCATCGACGCGATGGAGGAAGCTTTTCCTGAAGCGGTGGTGACGGGATACGAAACGCTCATTGACGCTATGCAGAATGACCCTAAGGATCGTCACGTTCTCGCAGTAGCAGTTCGAGCGGGGGCCGATTGCATTGTCAGCGACAACATCAAGCATTTTCAGAAGGAATCGCTTCGACCATTCGGGCTGGAGTGTCTAACCGCGCAAGACTTCCTGCTGCATCAATATCGCGTCGACGCTGACAGGTTTATCGCCGTCTTGAAGGAACAAGCGAAAGACACCAACCGCAGCCTTGCTGACCTTCTGGTTCTTCTTTCTAAGTACACACCAAAGCTTGCCGGGTTGATAAAGGCCTAGGATTTGGGTGCTTCAAGCGGCGTGCTTGAGCGCCGCGTTACGCGGATTTTCATGACGCGGGCATCGAGGTCGGCGGCTTTCGCGAAGTCCTGCTGCGCGCGCAGGAGCTGCGAGTAGTGCTCCATCGTCGGCACTAATTCAGGGTTGTCCGGGCCGAGCGTCCGCTGCAGAATCGTGAGTGCCTGGTCAAAGGCGCGCGCGGCTTCGGTGAAACGTTTCTCGCGCACATATACTTCGGCCAGATTCGCGGTGGCGCGGCCGACATCGGTCTGCGGCTGCGGGAACCGCTGCGTAAGAATCGCGAGAGACTGCTGGAATAGCTTCTCGGCCTCCACATACTTTTTGCGATCGAAGTAGAGTGCCGCCTGCAGGCTCAGATCGTTGGCGATGCGCGGGTGATCCGGCGCGAATGCCTGCCGGTCGATGGCTTGGGCGCGGAGCAGCGCCTGCGCGGCTTCATCGAAGCGGCGCCGGTAACGCAGGATCTTCGCCAGATTCACATAGCCGGCGGCAGTGTTCGGGTGCTGCGGCCCAAAGGCGCGCTCCAGGTCCGCGACCGACTGGCGGGCGATGTGTTCCGCTTCTTTCAAGTGGCCTTGCTCCGCTTCCGCTTGCGCTAGATTGCTGCGGATGACTCCGGATTTTTTGAATACGGCGAGTTGGCTCTTGTCATCGTTCTTGGATGCCGCCTGCAACACCGTCAGTGCCCGGCGATACTGTTCCGCGGCGGTCTGGAAGTGGCCTTCGGAGCGATCCGCTAGCGCCAGATCGCTCAACGTTTCGGCAATCCGCGGATCGGAGGGCGCGAGCACACTCTGGCGGATCGCGAGCGCGCGGCCAAGCGATATTCGGGCTCCGGCGAGGTCGCCTTGCAATTGCTCGATCGCGCCGAGATTGGCGAACGCAGCCGCGCCGTCGGCGGTATCGGTGGTGTGATGTAACTCGGCGATGCTATGCGCACGCCCGGCAAAGCGCAAGGCGCGTCCGTAATCCGCAGTCTCGCGATATAGTAACGCGAGGTTGTTCAATAGCGGCAACAAGGTCAGGGCGTCCGGGCCCTCTTGCGTTTCGCGCAGAGCCAAAGCTCTCTCGTAAAGCGGACCGGCGGCGGCAAAGCGGCCGGTGGCGTAGTAGACCTCACCCAGATTGTTGAGGATGGAACTCAGTGCGGCGCAATTTTCGCAATCCGCCAGGGCCGCGCGGAACGTACCTTCGGCTTCGGTCAGATTGCCCTGCTCCACCAAAGCCACGCCGCGGCGATTGGCCTGGGAGCTATCTAAGCGGCTGGCATCCAATTTGGAATCGACAGGAGTGGTATCAGTGGCGAACGCAGCCACCAGCGGTATCGCCGCGAGAATGACCCGCAGCGAAACATTTCCGCATCCTTTTGCGAACCGTTTCATGCACCATTTTGCGGTGAATCGGCGGGACGCGGAAGTAACCGTGGAGTAAGGGCGGAGATGCGCTTACGGTAACCAGACTCCGCAACTACGCGAAGCCAATGCGCTCAAGAATCCGCTGAAAACGCGGCTCGGAACGCAGCGGATCGTACAGCGGATGGACCTTGAGCGCGGTCACCGAAAACTCCCGGCGGTCGGTGGCGGTTTCCAGAAAAGTCAGGGCCGCGGCATGGTCGCCCAAGCCCAAATGCAGAATAGCGAAGGAACTCGCCGGCACCCAGCGCGTCTGTGACAATTCCGTAAGCGCGCCAAGGTAGGCGCGGGCTTCCTCCACCCGTCCGATGCGGGCCAGCACATCGCCCAGCGCAGCTAGAATACTCGGGAACATCTCCGCCTAGTTTGCGCGCCCGCTCCAGCGAATCCAGCGCGAGATCGTACTTGCCCATCAGCGCCAGCACGCGGCCCAGCGAGCTATATCCTTTATAGAAATCCGGGTCCATGTCGGTGATCTCGCGGTAGACGGCCACGGCTCGCGGATAATCGCGGCAGATCATGTGCATGTATCCGACGCCTTCGCGAATGATCATCGAGAGCGGGTCCAGATCATACGCCGCGCGGGCTTCGGAGAGCGCCTCCTGGCAGCGGCCCAGCAAACCTAGAAAATCGACACCATACCAATGCCGCGCGCGCGAGTAGCCCGGGTTCACGGCAATGGCCGCGCGATACAACGCCTCGGCTTCTTCCCAGCGCCATTCGAAAGAGGAACGCACGAACGCCAGCGAGACAATCGCCTCGGCGGATTGGGGGTCCAACTCCAGCGCGCGTTCGGCGGCGGCGCGCGCTTTCGGAACGGCATCGGCCGGGCTCAACAGGCCATAATCGGCGAGCAAGCTATAGGCATCGGCCAAGCCGGCGTAGGCTTCAGCGCACGACTCGTCGGCCAGGATGGCTTCCTCAAAACGTTCGACGCTCTTGCGGAGGCCATCCTCGGTCCGCTTGTTGGCGTGGAAGCGCCCTTGCAGGCAAAGGTTGTAACAGGCCACAGTGGGCGCACGCCGCGGCGTTTCAGTTTGCGGCCGGACGGTGAGCTTAATGCGCAGAGCGTGCACGATGGCGCGCGCGATCTCTCCCTGAATTTCGAAAATATTCTCCAGTCCGCGTTCATAGGTCTCCGACCACAAATAATCGCCGGAGGCGGAATCGATCAACTGCACCGTCACGCGAACCCGCGAGAGCGTGCGCCGGACGCTGCCGCGCAGTACGGATCCCACTCGCAGTTGGCGGCGGATGCCGGTCAGGTCGGCTTCGCGTCCGCGCAATTTAGAAGTGCTGCTCCAGGCCACCACGCGCATGCTGGGGATGCGCGTCAAAAGGTGAATCAACTCCTCGGTGAGGCCGTCGCTGAAATAGTCGTCCTCGGCGCCTTGCATCATGTTGGCAAACGGCAGCACAGCAATCGATTTACGAGGGGCCAGCACAGAGCCGGAAGCCGCCACCAATGACGTGCGCGGGGCCGGCGCGGATGCCGAACGCATTTTGAAAAACGGGAGATAGGCGCCCTTGGGCAGTCCGATCAGGATGGAATCGGCGCGTCCCGCCGAAGCGTAGTAGGCCTTCAATTTGGCGCGCAGCCGCCGCGCTTCCACGCGCACAATAGGATCGATGCGCGGATCGTAATCCGACTTGCGATCGAAAACTTCCATGCCGATGATTTGTTCTTTGAGGCGTCCGTCTTTACCCGCCAGCGATTCCTCTACTGAAAATCGCAGGAAGCGGCACAAGCGCAGGGAGCGCGCAAACAACCGGCTGGCGAGAACTTTTTCCAGATGGGCGCGGATTTCCTCAGGCGCAGGCGCGGAAGGCGCCAGAGCGGAGGCTTGCGATACAGCAATCGCGGACTGCGAGGTCTGTCTTGCCAAAATGCGCCTATTCATCCCGCCAGAAACAATGCGGGATTTCTATTACCCTTCAGACGAACAAGTCTGGGAAATGTTCCGTCCGCCCATAAAAAACTTTGGCCGACGGCGACGAGAATTTCCTCCGAAACGATCCCCGGCCAGACACCGGATGCGGCGTCCAGCGAACTCAATTGAATCCATGATACATCGGGGAGACATCAGGTGTAACATGACGGTTGATGAAGGCACTCGTTAACCGGAAATTTACAATCGCGGGCGCGCTGGCGGCTGCTGTAGTTTTTGCCGGATTGTGCGGTTCCCTCGGCGCGCAAGGTGCGGACGAGAGGCTTTACGTGGTCACGCACGTGGACGTATTGGGGCAAACCGGGGCCGCGGAAGCTGCCAAAATGCTGCATCAGTTCGCCATCGACAGCCGCAATGACCCGGGATCGGTTCGCTTTGAAGTGTTGCGCGATCCGGATCGTCTGAACCACTTCACCATCGTCGAAGTGTGGAGAACCCGGCAGGACTTTGAATCTCATCTGGCGGCCGATCACAGTAAGGCTTTCCGCGAGAAGCTGCAGCCGATGCTGGGCAGCCCTTTCGACGAACGCCTGCATAAATTGCTGCCTTAAGGGACTAAGGTTGCGGCGTGCTTAGGCCGATCAGAGTGGTTTAGGAGGATTCATGACTAGATTCAGCGCCGTCTTCGCCGCCGCAATTCTGCTGTGCCCAGGATGGGCATTCGCGGAAGTAGCGGATACTTCGTTGGAGGGATTTACGGTCAAGACCTCCCTCAAGATACAGGCTTCGCCGGATGAGGTGTATCGAAGACTGGTCCACAATGTCGGCGACTGGTGGAATCCGCAACACACTTTTTCGGGGGACGCGCGCAACCTGACGATCGACGAAAAACCCATGGGCTGTTTTTGTGAAACGCTACCGAATCAGGGAGCCGCTCGCCACATGGAAGTGCTGCGGTTCGTGCCTGGCAAAACGCTGGTGCTCTCGGGCGCGATAGGTCCGCTGCAGCCGCTGGCCGCGACGGGGACCATGACGATTCAGTTCACGCCGGGCGACACCGGAACCACGCTGGAGGTCACCTATGCGGTGGCCGGCTATTTGCCGGCGGGCATGGACACGTGGGCCGCACCCGTGGACACTGTCGTCACCGAACAATTCACGCGCCTGAAGAATTTCGTAGAACATGGAAGTCCGGCGCTGCCGCTGCTAACACCGCCTGCTCCGGCGAAGTAGCGGGCGCTATTCCAACTGTTTGTGGAAGCGGTTGACGCTGAGTCCTAATATGATGACTCCGAAAACCGCCAGCGCCACGATTTGCGGCCAGAGTGTGGTTATCCCGGCACCTTGCAGGAACACGCCGCGGACAATTTCCATAAAGTAGCGCACTGGATTTAGAAACGTCAGCCACTGCACGCTTTCGGGCATGTTGCGGATGGGGAACGTAAATCCGCTCAACATAAAGAACGGCTGGAAGAACAGCGTGGTTGCCATCATGGCCTGCTGTTGCGTGCGCGAGATGGTGGAGAGGAACAGCCCAGCGCCCAGCGTCGTCATCAGGAACACAAACGCGGCGAATAGCAGCAGCAGAAAATTTCCGTTAAAGGGAACGTGAAAGATCAGCAGAGCCGCGCTGGTCACTAAAATCAAATCCCAGTAGCCCACCAGCACGAAGGGCAGCGTCTTGCCCAGGATCAATTCGATGGGGCGGATGGGCGTCACCATCAGTTGCTCCATGGTGCCGATTTCTTTTTCGCGCACGATGGCCATGGCGGTGAGCGATAGCGTCACCAGGGTTATGATGTTCACCACGACGCCGGGGATGAAATAGTTTCGGCTCTTGAGATCGGGGTTGTACCAGACGCGGGAACGCGAGACGACCTGCGGCATCGGCACTCCGATGGCCCCGCCGGAAGTCATGGTCCCGCCGACCATGCGCGAGCGCTGGGCTTCGTTCGCGGCCACTTGCGAATAGCGCGCGATCACTTGCGAAGCGTAACCGGAGACCAGCGACGCCGTATTGGAATTCGTTCCGTCCAGCAGCACCTGTACACTGCTCGCCTGGCCGCGGGCCACATCGCGCGCGAAGCCGGGCAGCACGCGGACCACGCCGTCCACCTGTCCGCGGTCAAGCAGGGCCTGCATCTGGCGCTCGTCACCCGGAGTCGCCTTGATAATGAAGTGCCCGGAACCGGCGAACTCGTCGCGCAGGTCATGGCTGGCGGCGTGTTGTCCTGATCCATCCAGGCAATGGTGGCGGTATCGACGTCCAGGTTCACGGCGTAACCAAATACCAACAACTGAATCAGCGGCGGCACCAGCAGCATGCTGCGCATGCGCGGGTCGCGCAGCGCCTGAATGAATTCCTTGCGAATGATGGAGCGAAGCCGTTGGCGCATAATCAAGCCACCTTCTGCCGCAGCTTGCGGACTGTGAAAAAGAAAATCATCGCTCCGTAGCCGCAGAGCAGCAGGAAATCGGGCCACAGAATCTCCGGGCCGATGCCCTTCAGAAACACACCCTTCGAAATATTGATGAAGTAACGCGCGGGCACGAACAGCGCGATCACCTGGATCACGCGCGGCATGGTGCTGATGGAATAAATGAATCCGGAAAGCAGGAATCCCGGCAGGAACGAAATCAGCGTTCCCATCTGGTAGGCCATCAGCTGCGTGCGGAACGTGGCCGAGACCCAGACTCCCGTGCACAACGAACCGAACAGGAAAACAAAACTGCAGAGATCGTCAGAAAGAGCAGGCTGCCCTTGAACGGCACGTCAAAGAAATAGACGCCCACCAACATGCAGATCACCATGTCGATCAGTCCCACCAGGAAATAAGCCGCCAGTTTGCCCAGCGCCAGTTCGGCGGGCCGCACGGGCGTCGAGAGCAACTGCTCCATGGTGCCGTTCTCCCATTCGCGCGCGATGGTGAGCGAACTCAGATTGCCGGTGATGATCATCATGATCACGGCGATCAGTCCCGGCACGATGAAGTTGCGCGAGACCATGTCGGGGTTGTACCAGACGCGGCTCTCGGCGCTCACGCCGACTGGTGGCACTTGTCCGGCGTGCATGCTTTGCGCGTCGCCGCGCAGGCGCGCCGCGTAGGTTTGAACAATGCCCTCCGCGTAGCCGTGCGCGATGGCCGCGGTGTTCGAATCGCTGCCGTCGAGCAGCAACTGCACCTGCGCTTCGGCGTCGCCGGCCAGCACGTTGCGGGAATAATCGGCCGGGATCACGACGCCCAGCAACGCGCGGCGCGAATCCATGGCCTGCTCGATGGGACGGTAGCTGTGCACTTCTTCGATGACGTTGAAATAGCGCGAGCCGCGGAAATCGCTTTACCAGGTCGGCGCTTTCCGGGCTTGCGATCCAGGTTGTAGACGATGGTGGGAATGCGGTCCACGTCCAGGCTGAGCGCATAGCCGAAGATCAGCAGCATGATCAGCGGAATGGCGACGGCCGAAGCCAGGCTGCGCGGATCGCGGATGACATGCAGCACTTCCTTGCGCGCAATGGCGCGCAGACGGCGGAAACTCATGCGGCTGCCTTTTCTTCCTGCTCAATCAGGCTGACGAAAACGTCTTCCATCGACGGCGTGATGGGTTCCAGCACGGAGATTGGATCCCGGCGTGATCGCAGCGTCTGGCGAATCCAGGCAATCGCGCTTGTCCGCGTCTGTCACTCTGATGTGCAGGCCGCCGCCGAATACAGCGACGTCCTGGATGCTGTCGCCGCCGTAGAGCTGCGTCAGGCTTTCCAGCAGATCGGATGATTCCAGATTCAGCAGATGCCCGACGCCGAGCGACTGCTTCAGCTCCGCGGGCGAGCCGAGCGCGATCATCCTGCCGCCGTACATCAGCGCGATGCGATGGCAGTATTCGGCTTCGTCCATATAGTGCGTGGTGACGAAAATGGTGTGGCCCGGCGGCCGAGAGCTGATAGATCAGCTCCCAAAAATTGCGGCGCGCGATGGGATCGACGCCGCTGGTGGGTTCGTCCAGAAACAGAATCGGCGGCTCGTGCAGGATCGCGCAGCCTAGCGCCAGCCGCTGCTTCCAGCCTCCCGAGAGCAGGCGTGTCAAGGTATCCTGCTTGTCTTCGAGCTCCGCCATCTTCAAAACAAAATCCAGGCGCGCGGGAAACTCTTCGGGGGAAACGCCGTAGACTCCGGCGAAGAACTCGATGTTCTCTTTCACCGTGAGGTCGTCGTAGAGCGAAAACTTCTGCGACATGTAGCCGATGCGCCGCTTGACCTCTTCGGGATGCAGGCTGACGTCGAAGCCGCCCACGACGGCGCGTCCTGAAGTCGGGAGCCATCAGCCCGCACAGCATGCGGATGGTGGTGGATTTGCCCGCGCCGTTGGGTCCGAGAAAGCCGAAGATCTCGCCGCGGCTGAACGTCCAGGTTCAGATCGGCAACGGCAGTGAAGTCGCCGAAGCGCTTGGTGAGCTTCTCGATGTGGACCGCCGAGCTCAAGGTGTTAGGCAGCATGCGCCAGTTCCTGTCTGCGCACCATCGCGATAAACACATCTTCGAGCGAAGGCATGAATCTTCTGAAATTCGAAGGGCGCGATGGCTTGCAGCTTCTCAGGCGACGTCGTGCCCGGATCGAGAAATAAGTGCAGATCGACTGCCCATCGGCTGCACGGTCAGCACGCCGGGCTGGCGCTGCAACGCTTCGCGAGTCGCGCGCTGATTGTTGGAAGTCAGCCGGTAGATGGCCTCGGGCAGGCTGCGTTTCAGGCCGGCCGGCGTATCCACTTGAATCAAGCGGCCCTGGTTCATGAAGCCCACGCGGTTGGCGCGCTCGGCTTCATCCAAATAGGCAGTGGTGACGAGAACCGTGAGTCCGTCGTGCACCAATTGATACAAGATGGCCCAGAAATCGCGGCGCGAAACCGGATCGACGCCGTTGGTGGGCTCATCCAAAAACAGCACGCGCGGTTTGTGGAGCAGCGTACACATCAGCGCCAGCTTCTGCTTCATGCCGCCGGAAAGCTTGCCCGCGGGACGCTGCTGAAACGGCTCCATGCGAGTCATGCGCAGCAGGCGGGCACTGAGCTCGCGGCGTTCGACCCCAAGAATGCCGAACAGATCCGCGTAGAATGCCATGTTCTCCGCGACCGTCAGATCACTGTACAAGCCAAAGCGCTGAGCCATGTATCCGATCTGATCCTTGACGGCTTCCACTTCCTTCGCGACGTCGTGACCCGCCACCACGGCACGGCCTTCGGTGGGGTCCATCAGGCCGCAGAACATGCGCATGGTGGTGGTTTTGCCCGCGCCATCGGGACCCACTAGCCCGAAGATCTCGCCCTCCGCGATCTCCAGATTCAAGTGATCCACGGCAATCACCGGCGCGCCGGACCCGCCCGCGGACTTCGCGCCGCCGAAAACTCGCGTCAGGTTTTCCGCGATGATGATCGGGCTGGCGGAACTCACAAGGGGATCTCCGCGTCCACCGGCATGTTGTCCTTGAGCTCGTGATTGGCGTTATCGACATCGACTTTGATGCGATAGACCAGCTTCACGCGCTCCTCTTTGGTCTGGATCTGCTTGGGCGTGAACTCGGCTTGCGAGGAGATGAACGAGACCACGCCGTGATAGATTTTCCCCGGATAAGAATCCGTAGTCAGATTCACCTTGACGCCCGATTTTCACTCGGCCCAGGTCGGTTTCGCCAACATAGGCGCGAAGCCAGGGATGATCCACATCGCCGATGCGAACGATGGCAGTTCCGGCGGCGATCACTTCACCAGGCTCCGCCGACTTGACCAGCACCACGCCATCAATCGGCGTCGTGATCGTGGTGTCATTCAACTGCGCTTCGGTGATCCCCACCTGCGCCCGCGCTCGATCGATTTCCGCGCGCAGCTCGACTAACTGCTCCTGCTTGCGCCGCAAGTCGATACGATTTGCTTGGGCCGTGCGCACCGCGGCCTGCGCGTGTGCCAACTGCGCCTTAGCACCGGCGATTTCCTCCTGGCGCGGCCCTTCGTGCACCAGTCTGGCGCGATCTTCGGCTTGGGCCACGACCGCATTGGCCGCGTCGAACTTGCTGCGCGCCTGATCGAACTGCGATGTCGAGATGTCGGTGTTCTTATATAGCGTCTGGGCGCGCTCCCAGTCGGAGCGGGCCAGATCCATTTGAGCGCGCGCTTCGGTCACGCTCGAATCGGCCTGGCGGATTTCCGCGGGGCGGCTGCCGGCGTTTAGCTCGTCGAGATGGGCCTGCGCCTGCGCAAGATCGGCCTCGCGGGAGGAAATATCACTGTCGATGGTCGCCTGCTGATATTCGATGGTCGTCTTCAACTGATCGTAAGTGGATTGGGCGCTCTCGACGGCGGCCAAATCGCGTAGCTTCTGCTGCTCAAGCTGAGCCGAATCCAGCCGCGCGATCACCTGCCCTCTCTTGACGGTGTCACCCTCGCGCACCGTGAGTTCGATCATGCGCCCCGCGGTCTTGAACGACAGGTCGACCAGCGTCAACTCCAGATTTCCCGACACCTGAATGTTGTTGCTGGGGCCCGCGAACTGCCCCGTCCGCCACATGTAAACTCCAATGCCGGCGGCGATGAGGACAAGGATTAAGATGATGCGCACTGACTTTTTCATTGGTTGAGATAGTCTCCGATGGTGCCCGTGGCGGTGGCCAAATCCAGGCGGGCGACGTTATAGTCATACAGCGCGATCACCTGGTTATCGCGAGCGCGCTGCAGGCGGGTTTGCGCGTCGGTGACTTCGACCGACGTGGCGACGCCCGCATCATACCGGCGCCGCGCCTGCGCCAATTCATTTTCCGCGAGACTCAGACCTTCGCGCGAAGAATCTACTTCGGCCGCGGCCGAGCGCAGGCTTTCGAGCGCCGTCCGCACCTGCAATTCGATCTGCTGGCCGACGTCTTTGGTGCGAATCTGCTCCTGCTTGTATTGCGAAAAACTTTCCTCACGGCGAGCGGCCCGATTGCCGCCGTCGAACACCGGAACGCGCAGCGATACGCCTAGCGTGTAAGTGGCACGGGACGAGGCAACATCAGTGCCGATGGCGCCGTAATCGGCCGACGCTCCGATCGAAGGCAGGCGCTCGGATTTCACCGCACTATTGCTGATCCGCGCAGCTTCTTCCCGCTGCTGCTGGGTCTTGAGTTCAAAGCGAGCCTTGCGGGCTTGCTCGAGCAGCGTTTCCGAAGAGGCCGGATCAACGGGTTTATAGACCAGTTTGTCAGTGAACTCGACGGACGCATCCAAGTGCAGCCCCATTGCCTTCAGAAGCTGCAATACCGCGCGGGTGCGATTGTTCTCGGCGCGAATCAGGCTCTGGTGGTCATTGGCGAGCTGCACCTGGGCGCGAGTGATTTCGATGCCAGTGCCGGTGCCGGCGGTCTGCGCGCGTTGGGCTTGCGCCAGCAAAGCCTCCGACAATTCCACATTCGCGCGAGCCGTGTCGCGATCGGCATCGCTACGGAGACACGCCAGGTAATGCGCGCGCCACTTCATCGCTCACCTGGTTGCGCGTGGCGTCGTTATCGAACTTGGTGGCGGCCAGCGTCGCTTTCGACGCTTGATATTTGCGAAACGTGCTGAAGTTCAAGACCGATTGCTGGGCGCTGGCACGCGCGTCAAACACATCGAATGGACCCACGATCGTCGGAATCGAAAAACCTGGAACCGGGATATTAAAGGCGAAGCCATAAGCTTTCAGATTGGTGGTCTGGCGGGTTTCGCGAATCGTGGTGTCGAGATTGGGCAACAGTGCGGCCCGCGCTTCGGCGACCTTGTCCTTGGCTTCTTGGATGGATTCCTGCGCCAAGGCGGCGCGCGTCGAACCATCCGGCGCCAGCGCGATTTCCACCGCGCGTTTCATACTGAGCGGCAGCGGGCTTTGCGCAAAACCGAGAGACGCCGCGACCAGGAAGATCGAAAATACGCGCATTAGGATTCCTCTCTCATTGCATGCACGGCAGAGACGGGAGCACGCATGCCGGCCGCAATGAAGCTCACCATACGCCGCATCAGAGCAGGACGATCCACGGGCTGGCCGCTCATCAGCGGCAACACACTCGAAAGCGCCAGTACATGCGTCATGCAACCCGCCATAAAATGCAGCCGCCAAAAAGCGTCCTCCGGAGAAAGTTCGGGAATCGCTTCCTGAATGGCGAGCGAGAAACGCTCAGCCATATGCTGCAAGTGCTTTTTGTAAACCCGGTCGACGAATTGGCTCGGGTTGGATAGCACACGGCCGATGAGCGGGACGGCAGGCAGCACCTCCAGCATCAGCAGCGGTGCCAGGAAAGCTTCGACGATTTGTTCGACGCTGGGGGGATGCCCGGCGGCCTCCAGCATTTCAAAGCGGCGTTGGTTGATGGGCAGGATGCGGCGCTCGATGATCGCGTCGATCAGGCTGTCCTTGGATTGGAAATGATAGTTGACGGCGGCCAGATTGACCTGCGCTTCGGCCGTGATATCACGCAGTGAGGTTGCATCGAAACCATTGATACCAAAAAGCTTTTCGGCAGCGTTCAGGATGCGGGTTTTGGTATCCAGCGGCGTCACGGCTTCCATCGCGATCATATGTATGTTTCAATCATACGATTGATTTATATAAAGGTCAAGGAAAAGGGGGAGAGGCCACTAGACTGGGTCCAGTGCAGATCATTCGAGTCAGGGTCGATGCGGAGCTTAGGCTGGCCTGCGACCGGGCCGCAAATAGGGCCAAGCTGAATCGGTCCGAATTGGTGCGGCTTGCTCTGCGTGAGCATCTCCAGCGCGGCCAGATTCTGGAGTTGGAACAACGCGATCAGCGAGGTTATGAGAACTTGCCGCAGTCCCGCACTACCGGTGAATCCGACTGGGATGCGGAAGCCGCGTGGCCGAACGCGCATGGGCGAAATTCGCGCGGCGCTGCGGATTTCGATCGGCTGCGATGGGGAGTCATTCTAAAGGCCCGAAGCGAATTGACTTTTGCTCCTCACGGCGATAACCTCCGGGGTAGGATTTCACCATGGATAATGCGCCAGAAACCCCTCCCGCCCCGCGGACTCTCACGCGGCGGCAATTGATTCAAGGCGTGATCGCGGCCGGCGCGACGGCCTCGGCGGCGGCTTATCTCTACCGCGGCTCGGGCACCGTCCAGGCATCGCTGTCGGGATCGGTCGAGCGGCTGATCACGCTGAACGTCAACGGCCAGCTGCGGCACGTGGACGTCATGAAGCAGGAAACGCTGGCCATGACGCTGCGCTACAAGCTGGGCCTGACGGGCACCAAGCTGGGCTGCGACCGCTCGGAGTGCGGCGCCTGCACGGTGCTGGTCGACGACGTGCCGCACTATTCGTGCTCGGTGCTGACGCACACGGTGCGCGACGCGCAAGATCACGACGATTGAAGGGCTGGCCGCGCCCGATGGCACGCTGCATCCGGTGCAGCAGGCGGTGGTCGACGAGCAGGCCTTCCAGTGCGCCTTCTGTATGTCGGGATTCATCATGGCGACGGCGGGATTCCTGAAGACCAATCCGAAACCGACGCGCAAGGAACTGGCGCACGGAATCTCGGGCAACCTGTGCCGCTGCGCGGACTACAACAAGATCCTGAACGCCATGATGCACGCCAGCGAACTGATGCGAGAAGGTCTTGATGATGGCTTATAAAGCTGATCGGACAAAATTATCAGTCGCCGGACCTGATCGCCAAGGTGACCGGGCGGTCGAGATATGCCGAAGACTATCGCGCCGATGGCATGCTGTTCGCCAAGCTGCTTTTGAGCCCGATGCCGCACGCGCGGGTCCGCAATATCGATGCGAGCGAAGCGCTGAAGATGCCGGGCGTGTTCGGAATTCTACGGCGGACGAACTGCCGGTGGTGGCTCCGCCGACACGCGGCGTTGCGGCGGCGGAAGAAGAAGGCCCGGCGTCCAAGGGCGGGCGCGGCGCGCCGATCAAACCCGAGCTGGGGCTGACCAATGAGCCGGTGTTTCATGGCGCAACCGATTCTCGCCGTGGCTGCGGTCGACGAATTGACCGCGGCCGAGGCGATCGAGCGCATCAAGATCGACTACGAGCCGCTGCCGTTCTGCGTCGATCCGCTGGAGAGCCTGCGTCCCGGCGGTCCCAACGCGCGCCGGAAGGCAACGTTTACTACGGCTCGGTAGCGAAGACGCTCAAGTGGTCCGACAGAGGACTGGAAGGAAGTGGAGGCCGGCCGTCTGCCGATGCGCGAGGCGCCGGATACCTGGACGGTGGGCGACGTGGATGCCGGCTTCAAAGAGGCGGCGGTCATTATCGATGAGACGGTGGTGTGCCAGTCGACTTCGCACCAGTGCATGGAGCCCGCACTTCGATGGCGTACTGGCAGAACGGAAAGCTGTTCCTGCACGCGTCGGCGCAATCGACGGCGCACGTGAGCCAGTCGATCGGAAACTGGTCGAAGGCCGACCGCAAGAATGTGGTGTTGCTGGGCGAATACGTCGGCGGCGGTTTCGGCGGCAAGAATCCGGAAACCCACATGCACACCGCGATTCCCGGCGATGCTGGCCAAGAAGACCGGGCGGCCGGTGATGATGCGGATCACGCGCGAGGAGGACCATTTCATCGGCCGCGCGCGCGCCGGGATGGTCATGCGCGTCCGCATGGGTTTTCGCAAAGACGGCCGCATCGTCGCGCTGGATATGTTCGTGGTGCAGGCCAACGGCCCGTATGCCCGAGGCGGCGATTACGGAACCTGCGCGGTGGTGGCGTCGGCCAACTACACGCCGCTGAACATGCGCTTCCGCGGAACGGCGGTGCTGACCAATACGCCTCCGCACGGCCCACAGCGCGGCCCCGGCGGCACGCAATCGACGGTAATGTTCGAGCCGCTGATGTGCCAGGCCGCCCGCAAGCTGGGAATCGACGAGGTGGAGATCCGCAAGATCAACGCGCCGTCCACAGGCTCGGCCTTCGGCGTCCCGGAGAAGGGCGGAATGCGCAACGAATTGACCAGCGCGTTCGCGAAGGAAGCGCTGGAGCGCGGCGCCGAAAAATTCAACTGGACCGAGCGGCGGAAGCGTAACGGCCAAGTGAGCGGGACCAAGGTCATCGGCGTGGGCGTCTCGCTGGCCAACTTCACGGCCGGCACGATCGGGTTCGACGGCATGATCGCGCTTACTCCCGAAGGGAAATTGAACATTTACTCGGGCGTCGGCAACATCGGGACGCTTTCGGTCTACGACACGGCGCGCGTGGCCGCCGAGATACCTCGAGATGCCGTGGGAAAAATGCGAAGTCATTTGGGGAGACACCTCGAAGCATCTGCCGTGGAGCTCGCGGCAGGGCGGCAGCCAGACCATCCACGGGACTTCGCGTGCGAATTATGCCGCGGCCATGGACGCCAAACAGAAGCTGCAGGAGATCGCGGCGAAAGAATTCGGCGGACGTCCCGAAGATTACACCATCGGCAATCAGCGGGTGTTTCGCAAAGGCAGCCCGGGCAGCGGCATGAGCTACGCGCAGGCCGCGAAGCGCGCCATCGAAATGGGCGGCAAATACGATGGCCACGAGGTCGCCGAAGGACCTCAACATCATGACCAAGGAGTCGGCGAAAGCGCTGGCCGGCATCGGGCTGATGGGCGTCGCGCAAGGACAACTACGGCCGCAAAGGAATCACGCAGGCGTTCGTCGCCAGCTTCGCCGAGGTCGAGGTCGATACCGAAACCGGCGAGTACAAGATTCTGGATTATCTGTGCGTGTGCCGACTGCGGCACGGTAGTCAATCCGCGCGGCCTGGAGGGACAACTGCACGGCGGCGCGATTCAGGGCATCGGCTACACGCGCAGCCAGAAGTGGGTTTACGACCAGGAGTTCGGCGTGGCGCTCGCCAAGCGCTTCCATCACAACCGTCCGCCGAGCATTCTGGACATCCCGGAGAAAATGGAGTGGGACGCCGTCAACCTTCCCGATCCGCAGACTCCGGTGGGAGCCAAAGGCATGGCCGAAGCCGCAGTGGGAGCGGGCGCGGCGGCGGTCCGCTGTGCGTTGGCCGGCGCGCTGGGGGACGACTACCTGCGCCGCACCCCGGTTGGAATCGATATGATTCTGGCATCGATCGAGGCCAAAAAGCGGGTAGATGTGGGATTAGCCTCAAACATATAGGTTGAAAACGCCGAATAGGACTATACTGCAAGCGTAATGGAAGTGTATAAAAGCGAGACACGGGAAGTGCTGAATCGCTTCCGCGGCCACCGCCTCACTTTCCCAGCCTGTATCGCCGCTCTGGATGCGGCACTCGCCGGATTGCTCCCCCGGCTGCGTCCCGAAGAGCTTCCCGCCCTTCGCGAACTGATGATGACGAACAACGACATCGTCATGCAAGAAATGGAGCGGCGCGCCCAGCGCAAGAAGGCGAAGGCACCGCTCACGGATGCTCCGCAGGTGAAGACGCTGGCTCATAAGCCTGCGCCGAGTCTTGAAAAAGTTCGCGGTCAATTGCAGCAAGAATTGAAGGACGCCACCGAGCGCGCAGCGAACGCATCCGCAGCATTCCTGGAAGTCACAAGCCACGTTCCCAGCGGACTGCCGCATCCGGATGGCACGCAGCGTATTCGCAACATCTCGCACGAGCTGGCGTTCGCCAGAACCGCATTAATGCGCGCGCATTCGCGATTGGATGAGTTTCTGGTGAGTGGGATTGCACCGGAAGATCTCGTAAACGGCGAACAGTAGCGGCAGCGATCGCCGGTCCGCAGGGTGTAAAATGCGGAGCGATGCATTTCAAAAAATTCCTATTGGCGATTGTCTTCGGGTGTGGGTTCTTAACTGGAACCGGTCAGGCGCAAGCGCCACGCGCCGTTCTCTACGCTTCGGCGGGCGCTGAACTGACGCAGTACGATGTCGATGCTTCCAATGCGGCGCTGGTGAAGAAAGGTTCCGTCCGGTTGCCTGCGAACGTGCAATACGTCTGGCAGCACCCTTCGCGAAAATATTTGTACGTCGCATGGAGCGATGGCGGCGCTGCCGCGGCTGCAGTTGGATCCGCCGCACCGCCCAGCGGCAAGAACCATGGCGTGAGCGCATTTCACATCGATCCTTCGGGAGCCTTGCAGCCCATCGGTAAATCCATATCGATCGCGGCCCGGCCGATTCACTTAAGCGTAGATATCACGGGCACGCATGTGCTGGTGGCCTACAATATTCCAAGTTCAATTACAGTTCACCAACTGAACGCCGACGGCACTATCGGAGCGCTGGTGAAACAGCCGAATATGCTCGACACCGGAATCTATGCCCATCAAGTGCGCGTGAATCCATCCAACAAGAGTGTGTTTTTGGTGACACGAGGCAACGGCCCGGCGAAAGACAAGCCGGAAGATCGCGGGGCGGTGAAAGTTTTCAGCTACGCGGATGGCGTGTTGAAAAATCTGGCGTCGATCGCGCCCAATGGGGGAGTAAACTTCCAGCCCCGGCACTTGGATTTCCATCCAACGCAGCCCTGGGTTTTCCTGTCGCTGGAGCGGCAAACGAAGTTGCAGGTTTACCACTTGACCAAGGACGGATCGCTGGACGCGCTGCCGTTGTTCACCAAGGACAGCGTGCCGAACCCCACGAAAAAGGTCGCCATACAAAATTCGGGTACGCTTCACGTGCATCCCAACGGCAAATTCTTGTATCAGGCCACGCGCTCCGCTGGCTCCGACGCAAGCGGCAAAGCGATTCTAGGCGGCGGCGAAAACAGCATCGCCGTGTGGGCGATCAATCCGCAGACAGGCGAGCCGACGCTACTTCAAAACGCCGACACGCGGGGCGCGGAACCGCGAACTTTTGCTCTCGACCCTAGCGCTCAGATGCTGGTGGTGGGGAATCAGACCGCCGTATCGGGAGTTCCCGCCAGCTTAGCGGCATTTCGCGTGCGGGCCGACGGAAAGCTAGACTTCGTGCGCAAGTACGACGTCGACACCAGCGGCGGCAGCCTGTTCTGGATGGGGATCGTCCCGCTGCCTTAACGAAGAACCTTGCTGGCTTCGGCCTGCGCGATCAGACGATCGGCGTCATCTTGCATGAGGTATCGTCCGCGCACCATTCTTTCGGCGGCGGCGCGCACTAGGGCGACGTACTTTTCGTGAGTCCCGTAGCGCTCTTCAAGCGAAGGCCGCGGATCACCGGAGGCGAGCCGCTCCGCTTTTGTCTTGGCGAACGGAATGAACGAACCGGTATTGGTGCGAATCTGCCCTTTGTAGAATCCGCCGCCAACCGTATTCCAGCCGGTGTAAGTTCCAAGCGGCGCCTGATGCAGTACGCTCGCGACGCCGGTGACTTCATTGCCGTCGGAGTCCACCTTGGGAACAACCACCGGAAGTATCTGCCGGATCGGCGGAGGCTGCCATCGTGATGACGCCCGACAGATCGTTGTAATGGAACTTGGTTCCCCAATCGTATTGATACAGCGGATTGAGAATTCCGTCGGGCAACGGCACCCCAGGAATCGCTGGGAATCCCATGGCGACGCGGTTGGGCGAAGCCAGCTCTCCGCGATCCAGGCGCGGATACTGGCTGGGCGGCGGAAGCGTGCCCTTCACCACCCACTCGACCAGCGCCGTCTGCAACGCGCGCAGCGTATCGCGCGAAGGATTCGGATTCATGGTCAGCCCGCAGCAGGACTTGATCTGCGGATCGGGATCGAAGCCGCCCGGTCCGCCGCCGTGGCTCACGCCCGGAAAATAATAACGCCGAACATTCGCGGGCAGCGGAATATCGCGGTCGGCGCGCGTGCCCACCAGGTCGGGAGAAGCGCGCAGGTTATAAAACTCTGACGACCCGAAGGTCTCGACAATTTTCGGGCAGGTCTCAGTGGCGCGGCAGCGGTCGAGCAATCCTGCGGAGCGGTGGCCGCGAGCTTCGTCCGTGTAATCCTCCCACCAGACTACGCCGTCGCTTCCGGTTTCATACTTAGCGGCCGCTCCGCTGGGAGTCGCGAAGCGGATATTCAACGATTGCTGGCGGACCGCGATATTCGGGTTGCTGCCATCGAAGACAATTCGTCCCGTCTCATCCTGATTGAATCCCAGATGAATAAAGCTGCGCAGGTAATTGCCGGACTGCGAGTTGCCCTGGCTGATGATCCACTTGATCTTGTCGCCGAGAATGTTGGCAGCGCCGGTCGCGTCCTTGGCTTCGTAGCGCAGGAACGAATTCAGATCGCGCGTGGCCGCGAATCCGATGCCGTAAACTTTGGGGTCCTTCGCGGTGTAAGTAAGTTCGTACAGGAAGGCGGGATTGAATCCGCTCTTCATGCAGACCTTGCGCGGATCGGGCGTGCCCGGGAACGGAGTCGCACTGCAATCGCCGAAAGCCCAGTCAGTGCTATTCAAAGGGATGACCGCGCCATATTCCGCGGATCGGCGCGTCATCGTGGCCTGCGAAGTATCGAAGCTGGCCGGATCTGCGGTGCCTGCGACGCCGCCGCGAAGGATCGGCAGAGTTCTGGAGTCGGCCGCCATATCGCTGAAGCGCGCGAGCACGGGTCCGGTGATGCTCGACCCATCCAAGTTCTTCGCCACCGGCGCCGACAGCGTTTCCATACCGGCGGCGGGTTCGAGATCCGCCTGCCATCCGCTCGCGACCAGCACGTCGCCGCGCCTACGGGCATCGGCGATGAATCCACCATTGGTCAGGTCGATGTGGCCGCGGTTGGGGACGAAATAGAGCAGGATGCCGCTGGCTTTCGACATGTCGGCCGGCTTGATGATGGTGAAGGTCGCCGAGTATTCGACCAGTCCGCGAGCGTTGCGCGGGGCGAGTTCGAGATCCGTGATGATGGCGTTGAGCGGGAGCTTAGGATCGAGCTCGCCATACACACGGCCGGTGAGCTTTTGATATCCGTCTTTCCCGAGGGTCTCGGTGTGCTCCACCACCAGCCGGGTGACGGCGGCCCGTCCGGGTATCGCCAACGCGAGTATCGCAACCGCCGCGAGTGTGGCCTTTAAGAAAGGAGTCCGCATGGACGCCAAGTTTATCAAAATTGACCGGCAGGAGGAATGCGGGGCAGTGGGCTACTTTGAATTCTTGGGCGATCTGCTTTGCCCCGGTGGAAACGTGCAGAGCGGCGGAAAAATCATGCCAGCCACTTGCTACGAGCACGCCGATAAGAGTGATCCCGATACAGTAGACGATATAGAGAATGAAATCTCGTTTCATGCGCCCCAGACCAGTCCCGAGTTATTTTAGACGAAGGCAACACTCAAAAGCTTCCCGCTACTTAGGCCGCTCTTTCCCGGGTCGTCGGCTTCCGAAAGGGCTACCAAGCTCTGACACTTTCTGCGCGGGGCCGCTGAGCCTGGTCGCCGCGAATAGTTCTTGCTACCGTATTCTTGATGCTTCCACTGCTATTCGCGCTTGCTGCGTCGTGTCAAATGGGGCTCACCAGCTCCGACAAGCCTATCCCGTGTCTGCGTGAGACGGTCGCGAATAAACCGAGCGTCGTGATCGTCGGCGGATTGGACGGCGATGACGGCGAACCGCGTTGATCCGGAAAGAAATGGCGCGCGCGAAAGGCCGCTATTCGCTGTTCGCGATACCGGTGGCGAATCCGGAAAAGGCTGCGCTGCAGTTTCCGCCCACCGGCGATGCTTACGCGAAGAACACGGAATCGCACTATATTTGGCGCTGGCTGGGGGCCCATGCTCCCGACTTGGTGATCATCGTCGGCGCGGACCCCGCCCATCTCGCCGAAGCGCTCGCGAGCAACAAAGTTGCGGGCGTCGGAACGATTCCCGCGCGAGTGGTCGCAGCCAAGCCAGGGTTTCTCAAAGGTCTCGACGTCAAGCCGTCTCCGGCGCACGAAGAAATTTCGCGGCGCCTTGCGCGCACGCCGCTGGAAGTGGCGCACCAGCTTGAAGTTCCCTACGGCCACGAACTGAACCAGGCCGTTTACATTTCCGCTGTGCCGCTGATTGGACGCCTCCGCCTCGGCGAGACGGCCGATGTAGAGCGCATCGCTGCGCCCTACTTCACCGGCGAAAAAACAGTCTCGAAAAACCGACGTCCAGCCATTTCGGAGGCCACCTGATTTTCGCCGAGCTCGCGGAACGCACCAAGAAGCCGCGCTACACGAACTGGTTCGCGCCGCGGCCGACTTCGCTTTCAACGCGGATGGAACGCCCAAGGAAGCCATGCCCTTGAACGACGAAATGAGCGATTCGGTATTCCTGGGGACTCCGATTCTCGCCGCGGCTGGAAAACTCACGGGCGACCAGAAGTATTCCGACATGGCCCTCCGCCACTTCCGTTACATGCAAAAGCTGGACCTGCGCCCCGACGGCCTCTATCGCCATTCGCCGTTGGACGAAGCCGCGTGGGGCCGGGGCAACGCTTTCCCCGCCATGGGACTGGCTTTCACTCTCGAATATCTCGCGAATAACGACGCCAAGAACGACGAAGTTCTCACCGCCTACCAGCACCTAATGGAAACTCTCGCGCGCTTCCAGGACGTCAGACGGCATGTGGCACGAAGTGATCGACGTCCCCGGAAGCTATGCGGAACTCACGGCAACCTCCATGATCGCGGTCGCCATGCAAAAAGGAATTCGCCATGGCTGGATTCCCTCGGCGAAATATTCGCCGATCGTCGATAAAGCCTGGACCGCTGTCAAAGGCCGGGTGGCCCCGGACGGCCAGTTGATCGACGTATGCACGTCCACCGGCAAGCAGAAAAACCTGAAAGCCTATCTCGACCGCACCGCGATTCTCGGCCTCGACCCGCGCGGCGGCGCCATGGCGCTACTGCTGGCTACCGAACTGATTCCGTGAGATTTTCCGTTGCAGGTAGAATGAAAGCGGGGCTTGGGCTTGCGATTCCCACCCGCGTCCCGGTAGAATCAATGAGTTTGGGTGTGAGTTTGAGCGCCCCGCGCGGCAGATGCCGCGGGTTACGCTCGTCGCCCGCAGGCGAAAGACAGTGGAGGGTGCATGTCCGTTGAGCAGAAGGTCAAGCAAATCATCGTCGAGCAACTCGGCGTGGATGAAGCCCAAGTCGATCCCACGGCGAGTTTCGTCGATGACCTGGGCGCCGATTCGCTCGACATCGTCGAGCTGGTGATGGCGTTCGAGGAAGCGTTCGACCTCGATATTCCCGACGAAGACGCCGAGAAGATCGCCACCGTCAAGAATGCCGTCGACTACATCGAGTCGAAGAAGAAATAGATCGGCAAAAAGTACACCGGCCGTTTCTTGGGGAGTCCCAATTTGTCACGCAGAGTTGTAGTTACTGGAGTCGGCTTGCTGACTTCGGTTGGAATCGGCACGGAAGCGGTCTGGGAAGCGATCAAGAAGGGCGACGAACGGCATTGGCGCCGATCACCGCCTTCGACGCCACCTGACTTCAATTGCCGCATCGCCGGCGAGGTGAAGAATTTCGATCCCGGCGCTCTACATCGAGAAAAAAGAAATCAAGAAGATGGGGCGCTTCATCCAGTTCGCCATCGCGGCGAGCGGAGTTTGCCGTTCCAGGCTTCGGGTTTCAAGGTCGACCACGAGGAAGAGGCCGAGCGCACCGGCGTCTACATCGGCAGCGGCATCGGCGGATTCGAAGTGATCGAGCGCGAGCACAAGATTCTGCTCGAACAAGGCCCGTCGCGCATCTCGCCGTTTTTCATTCCGGCCACCATCATCAACCTGGCGTCGGGCTACGTTTCGATCCGCACCGGCGCGAAGGGGCCGAATTCGGCCACCGCGACCGCCTGCACCACCAGCGCGCATGCGATCGGCGATTCCTTCCGCATGATCCAGCACGGCGATGCCGACGTGATGATCTGCGGCGGCGCCGAGGCGTGCATCACGCCCATGGGCATCGGCGGATTCGCCGCGATGCGCGCGCTCTCGCAGCGCAACGACGATCCGGCGCACGCCTGCCGTCCGTGGGATAGTGACCGCGACGGCTTCATCGTCGGCGAAGGCGCGGGCATCCTGGTGCTGGAAGAATCTGGAACACGCCAAGCGGCGCGGCGCGCCGATTCTGGCGGAAATTGTCGGGCTACGGGATGATCGGGCGACGCGTTCCACATCACTTCGCCATCCGGAAGATGGCGACGGCGCGTTTCGCGTGATGCGCAATTGCGCTGCGCGACGCCGGCCTCGAGCCCGAGCAGATCGATTACATCAACGCGCACGGCACTTCGACGCCGCTCGGGCGACCGCATCGAGACGCATGGCCATCAAGCGCGTCTTCGGCGAGCATGCGTATAAAGCTGGCGGTGAGTTCCACCAAGTCGATGACCGGGCATCTGCTGGGCGGCGCCGGCGGACTGGAAGCGGGCATCACGGTGCTGGCGATCCGCGACCAGATCGCGCCGCCGACCATCAACTTCGAACATCCCGATCCGGAGTGCGACCTGGATTACATTCCCAACCACGCGCGTCCGATGAAGATCGATTACGCGCTGACCAACTCGTTCGGCTTCGGCGGCACCAACGGGTGCCTGATTTTCAAGCGACCTGAATCGTAATGAAAATCATTGTCGCGATCAAGCAGGTTCCCGTGCGCGACTCGCCATTGCATCCGCGTCGCATCCGGGCAAGTGGATCGAGGAAGCCGACCTGAGCTTCGAGATCAATGAGCCGGACGCCTACGCGCTCGAAGAGGCGCTGCAGTTGAAAGAAAAGCACGGCGGCGAAGTGGTCGTGCTGTGCGCCGGTCCGGAGCGCGCCGCGCAGACCATCCGCGAAGCGCTGGCCAAAGGCGCGGACCGCGCGATTCACATCGAGACCGAAGATCTGGACGCGCTCGATACGCTTGGGCGTCGCGAAGCTGCTGGCGCGGCGCGTCAAGCCCGAGAACCCCGATCTGATCCTGACCGGTCTGCAATCGGACGATCTGGGCTACGGGCAGACCGGCGTGGTGCTGGCGGAGCTGATGGGCCTCCCGCACTCGACCATCATCATGCAGGTGGAAGTGCGCGATGCGAGCATCCGCGTGAAGCGCGAGCTGGAGAGACGGCTGGTTCCAGCACATCGAGATGCCGCTGCCGGCGGTGCTGACCATTCAGAGCGGCATCAACAAACTGCGCTACGCGACGCTGATGGGCATCAAGAAAGCCAAGACGAAAGAGATCAAGCGCGTGACGCCGGCCGACCTGGGCGGCGCCGCGGCCGCCGTCGCGACCATCGAAAAAATTTACCTGCCGCAGAAGATCAAACAGACGCAAATCTTCGAAGGCGATGCGAAGACTGCCGCCGCCAAACTGGTCGAGAAACTGAAGTTCGAGGCGCGGGTTATATGAGCATTTTGGTCGTCCTCGAACAACAGGCGGCCAGTGGCATCGCATGTCGTGGGAGACGCTGGCCGCGGCCCAACACTTAGGTGAGCCGGTGGAAGCAGCGGTGGTGGGTAAAGGAATCGGCGCTCTGGCGAATGAAGCGGCGGCCAAGAAGCTCGCGAAAGTCTGGGCCGTCGAGCACGATCTGCTCGATTCCTATACCGCCGACGGATACACTGCGGCGCTCGAACAACTGATCCGGAAAATACAGCCAAAAGTAGTGCTGTTCCCCCACACCTATCAGGTGCGCGACTTCGCGCCCAAGCTGGCGACGCGATTTTCGCAAGTGCTGGTCAGCGACGTGGTCGCCGCGCGCACAGAGGCGGGAACTCAGACGCTCGTTCGCCAGTACTTCCAAGGCAAGCTGAACGGCGACGTGCGTGTCAGTGGCGAAGGTCCGGTATTCGCGTCGTTGCAGGCAGGCGCATGGCGAGCGGATGCTTTAGCGAGCGGTTCAGCCCCGGTCGAAACCTTCGTGCCGGCATTGGACGCCGCGCAGATCCGGCAGAAGCCCGAAGCTCCGTTCCGCGAGGCCGCGCGCGCGGTGGATCTGACGGCGGCCGAGATTATCGTTTCTGTGGGCCGGGGCATCGGAGAACAATCCAATATGCCCGTAGTCGAAGACCTCGCCCAAGCATTGGGCGCCGAGCTGGCAGCCTCGCGGCCCATTTGCGATGCGGGATGGCTCCCCATGGAGCGGCAGGTGGGCAGCTCCGGCCAGACGGTCGCGCCGAAGATGTACGTCGCCGTCGGTATCTCCGGCGCGATTCAGCATCTGGTCGGGATGAAAGGCGCGAAGACCATCGTGGCGATCAATAAAGACGCCAACGCCCCGATCTTCGAAGTGGCGGATTACGGAATCGTCGGCGATCTATTCGAAGTCGTGCCTGCGCTGGCCGCGGAAGTTAGAAAAGCCAAGGGCGCCTGACACTATTCGCCCTTTAGCGAGCGTTCCATTAAGTCGCGAATCGCCTCGCGCGGCGTTTTGCCGCGATGGAGCACGGCGTCCATCTGGCAAATAATCGGCAGGTCCACGCCGTACTTCGCGCCCAGAGCCACGGCCGCGCCGCAAGTTTCGACTCCCTCCGCGACCATCGGCGTCGAAGCGGTAATATCAGCGAGGCTTCGGCCGCGTGCAAGTTCGACGCCGACGCGCCGGTTGCGGCTCAAGTCCCCGCCGCAGGTGAGCACTAAATCGCCCAAGCCGGCCAAGCCTGCGAGTGTCGACTGTTGCGCGCCCATCGCGACGGCGAGACGCGTGATTTCCGCCAGCCCCCGAGTGATCAGCGCGGCTTGCGTGTTGTTGCCCATGCCGAGCCCCTGCACCACACCGGCCGCGATCGCGATCACGTTCTTGAGCGCGCCGCCGATCTCGACTCCGATCAAATCAGCGTTGGTGTAGAGACGGAAACTCGGTCCGGAAAATGCCGCTTGGACGGTCGACGCTGTGGTTGCGTTGGCAGAAGCCACTACCACAGCAGTGGGATCGCCGCCGGCCACTTCGCGCGCGAATGTGGGCCCGGAGAGCACGGCCACTTGCGGTTCGAACCGCGGACGCAGCACTTCGCTCAGCACCTGCGACATCCGCAGCAGCGTTCCGTTTTCAAGGCCTTTCGTCGCGATCACGAAGACCGTCTCGGGATCGACGCTGGGAAGCGCACGCTCATACAAGGCTCGCGAATAGTGCGACGGCAATGCTATCAGCAGAATGCGCGCCCCATCCATCACCGCATGCAGATCGGACACGATTTCGACGTTCGCGGGGATTGTGAATCCCGGCAAGAAGACATCGTTCTCCCGCGCGCCGGTCATGCGCGCAGCCAGGTCCGGCTCGAATACCCACAGCCGCACGCGCTCAAAGCGCTGCGCCAGAACGATGGCGAGGGCCGTCCCCCAACTGCCGCCTCCTAATATCGATAGTGTCATTGGCGGCCCCAGGAAAATCGGTTCTCGACGCCCGCGCGCAATCGCGCCCAATTGGATTTATGGCGGTAGACGATGAAGGCTCCGGCGATCAACGCGGCGGCGGTCACTTGAACCGGAGGGTGCAGAATCATCCAGACTCCAAACGGGAAAGCGGCTGCCGCGACAGATCGATCCCGCCGAGATGTAGCGAGTCACGGCAACCACCGCGATGAACAAGACGAGCACGGCAGCGAGCGGCAGCGGCGTCAGATAGGCGAACGCGCCGATGAAAGTCGCCACGGCTTTCCCGCCTTGAAATTTGAGAAACGCCGGATAAGCATGGCCTGCCATCACGGCGAGAGCCGCCAGGCTGGTCCACTCCGGGGCGTCTCCAGTAAGCTCCGCGGCCAACCAGACAGCGACGTATCCCTTCGCAATATCCAGCAGCAAGGTGGCCACCCCGGCCGCGCGCCCGGTGGTGCGCAGAACGTTGGTGGCTCCGATATTGCCGCTGCCCGATTCCCTGACGTCGGTGCCCTTCGTGAATTTCACCAGTAGGAATCCGAACGGAATTCCGCCGAGAAGATAAGCGATGACCACTGCGAGAAGTCCCAGCATCATCGGCCCAAGGGAAACCCGGCGAGTTGCGTGTACTTTCGGCCCGCGGAAAGATACAGGAAAAATTGCGCGGCGCTGAAAGAGCCGAAATCGAATCCGCAGCCGGCCGGGAATGACTGGATCGTGCGATGCAAATTGTCGAGCGGGACAGCTTCACGAATCCGCGCCAGAGTGAGATGTGGCGAATAGTCGCGCCCTTCGAGCGGCACTCCGAGGCGAGCGACAGCTTGTTCCGTGGCCCGTGCCAGGGCGCGCAACGCTTCCCCGCCCTCGACGCCAGCCCAGAAAACGCGCGGACGCCGCGCATTCGGAAACCAGCCGAGACCCCTGACAGTGATATCGATAGCACCCTTGACGGGCACCGACTCCAGCGCGGATTTCATCTCATCCAGCCGCGGCTCCGGCCATTCTCCGATGAACTTAGTGGTGACATGCAGGTTATCAACCGGGCTCCAGCCGATCTTCGCGGCGGGCCGCAAGCGCGCCATGAAGCAACGCAATGCGTCCTTTATTTCGGCGGGAATATCGATCGCGACAAACAAACGCATGCGAAACTAACTAGTGTAGTATGCGCGACGGCCTCGTGAATCGGTCCACTACCGTGCGGCTTCCTCGATCTTTCTACGCGCGGGACACCGTAGCGGTCGCGCGCGATTTGCTGGGCAAAGTAATCCGCCACGGCCCTGTGCGCGCACGGATCGTCGAGACGGAAGCCTATCTCGGCACCGGCGACGCAGCCGCGCATTCGGCACGAGGCCCGACGCCGCGAACGCGAGTGATCTTCGGTCCGGCGGGGCACGCCTATGTTTATCTGATTTACGGCATGCACTATTGCCTGAATATCGTCGCGGAGCAAAAGGGTGTGGCCGGCTGCGTGTTGATCCGCGCCGTCGAGCCAATGGACGCCGCACCGGGGAGCGCTCTCTCGTCGAACGGGCCCGGCAAGCTGACGCGCACTTTGGGAATCACGCTCGATCACTATGGAGTGGACCTGACTCGCGGGCCGATCACGCTGCACGGGCCTGCGGACCAAAGGTCATTTGAGATGGGAACTTCGCCACGGATCGGAATCAGCCAGGCGGTGGATTTACCGCTGCGGTTCTTTATCAAAGGCAATCGATTTGTCAGCCGCGAGCCCCGCCGCTGACGATCAGAATTTCGCCGGATACGTAGTCCGACAGCGGCGAACAGAAGAATAAGACCGCTCCTGCCGCTTCTTCCACCGTGCCGAGCCGGCCCAGCGGGCACGCGGACTTGGCTGCTTCGAGAAACGCCGGCTGCGCGCCCACCGGAATCTGACGCCCAGCCATTTCGATGGTGGGCGGCGCGCTCTTGTCGATCGGCTGAATCAAACGCGTATCGATCAGCCCGAAGCCTACGGAATTCACGTTGACCTGATAGCGTCCCCATTCTTTCGCCAATACCTTGGTCAGGCCGTTGATGCCGGACTTCCCCGCTCCATAGCCGGCCTGTCCGGCGATGCCGTCCACACCCGAGATGGAAGTGATGTTCACCACTTTGCGCATAACGCGGCGGCCCTCGACGGCCTCACGCTTGGCCGCGTCACGGAGAAAGTGAGAGGCGGCTCGCAGGATACGGAACGGAGCCACCAGATGAATATTCAGCATGGCCTGGAACTGCTCATCGGTCATCTTCTGGATGACGTTGTCCCAGACGTAGCCGGCATTGTTGACGATAATATCCAGCGACCCGAACGCGGCGACCGTGGCGTCGACCAGTTGCTGCGGGAAGTCCGGCGCGGTGAGATCGCCTGCCAGCCGGCGAGCCCGTTCACCCGCCACCGCCGCAGCCTCCTCGAGCGGGCCTTGGTCGATGTCGGTGAGCATCACCGACGCGCCGCACGCCGCAAGTTTGCAGGCCACGGCGCGCCCGATACCGCGTCCCGATCCCGTCACCAGCGCCGCTTTGCCTTCGAGCGTGAATGGAGGCCGCATGCTTTGTTCCATAAGCTTCTATGAGAACATGCGGAGCCCCTGGCTCGATGGAAACCGCCCAGCGTTATCCCTCGCCGCTCAGCCGGAGGCCGATTCGGAATCCCCCGCCGTCGAGCGCCGTGCAGTACCGCACGTTCCCAAGTTCCACCGTGCCATTCATCCGCAATTGCACGATGGTTCCCGGCAAAATTGCTTTGGAGCCTACAATGCCAAGACCGTTTTTGGAGACGTTTACGATCTTAACCAACTGGCGTTCAAAAGATATTGGATGAAGCTCCTGGACCGTCGCTTCGCCTTCGGTCGTGAAACGCGGCTCCGTTCGTTTCTGGGCGCCATCTGGCCTCGGCTCTCGTGCAGGATGAATCGCCAGATGCTGTCCCAAGCACTCTGAGAGAAGCTGCCGGCAACTGTTGCACCCCGCTAGATGGGATTCTGTGTGCGAAATGCGTTCCGGCTCCAATCGTCCCTGGGCGTAAAGCTGGAGATCGTCTTCGTGAATATGAGTCACGCCTTGTAGTTGTTGCATGAAGTGCTTAATCATGGAAGGGCCCTAGAGCTCCCAACGCACGTTATCCTTGTCCCCGAAATAATCGTTCCATGGCCTGCGTGCACCCAGCCCGGCGAAGCCAGCAGCTCGTTGGGGTGGCGCTAGCGACTCGCACAGGACGAACATGGCAAATTGTATGCGAATAATTCGAAATAATCAATACAATTTGTGCTAGCTATTGTCATGTTTACACCAAGATTTTTCTATGTTCGGAAAATATCGCCCATTTATCCTTTGCCGAACCTCCCATCAGCGGGGCCAATTGGCGCCGAGCCGCTGAGTCCAAGCGCCACAATGGAATCAGGGTGCTTGTGGCGTTCTGAAATCGGCAAAAAATGCAAATAGGTTCTGGCCCAAAACTTCGACGCGCACTCGCCGTTGCGTGCGAATATCCGGATTTGCGGCAGTTTTCCAGTCTGACAAGAAATTATCTTGCTCAAAAATACCCGGAGCCGTGACGTGTGACTCTGCATAAGCAACGGTGAATTATCGTAGATGATCCGGCGATTCTCCCTAGGACCCTTGAAGCGCCTTGGATCGCCGGAGACCGGACATTGCCCTAACCGGCCATGTCGCGCGGCAGCCGGGCAAGAATTACTGACACAGTTCCGATCGCCAACCTAGGCCGGGAACGATGGTATACTCAGAGTCGAGTTAACAGCGGCTCCATGTGGCCCGAGGCTCTTATCCTTGGTCCTGCCCGCTGGACTGTTAATTCCTTCGGGGCGTGGCTCAGCCTGGTAGAGCGCCTGGTTCGGGACCAGGAGGTCCAGAGTTCAAATCTCTGCGCCCCGACCATTTCCCCGGCTCTACGCCAACAATTGTAGTGGAGGCTAGCTAGTCAGGCTAGAATAGCTTCAATTTTTTGCAGCTCGGCATCGCTGAACGACAGATTTGCGATAGTAGCCACGTCCTGATCCACCTGTTCCACCGTGCTGGTGCCGATGAGCGCGCTGGTGCAAGCTTTGGAACGTAGCACCCAGGCGAGAGCCATCTGTGCCAGGCTCTGGCCGCGTTGCTGGGCGAGGTGGTTTAGCGCGCGCGCTTTGCGGATACGAACATCCGTCCACATCCTTCGGTTGCAGGAAGCCCTTGGGCCGGGACGCGCGCGACTCGGCCGGGATGTTCCTTCCAAATAGCGGTCCGAGAGTAACCCCTGCGCCAGGGGAGAGAACGCGATGCCGCCGATGCCTTCTTTTTCCAGCTGTCGAGCAGCCCGTCCTCCGGCGTCCGCAGGAACATCGAGTAGTTGAATTGGTGGATGAGGCACGGCGTATCCAAGCGGCGTAGAATCGCCGCGGCCTCCGCCGTCTCGCTCGCGGCGGATAATTCGAGATGCCGGCATAAAGAGCGCTGCCGCGACCGCACGGCCTGATCCAGCGCTCCCATGGTCTCTTCCAGCGGCGTTTGCGGGTCGGGCCGGTGAGGATAGAAGATATCCACGTAATCGACGCCCATGCGGGCCAGGCTCTGGTCGAGACTCGCCAGCAGGTATTTGCGCGAGCCCCACTCGCCGTACGGGCCGGGCCACATATCGTAACCGGCCTTGGTGGAAAGGATCAGTTCGTCGCGGTAGGGAGCGAAATCGAGCTGGAACGCGCGGCCGAAATCTTCTTCGGCGGAGCCCGGCGGCGGCCCGTAGTTGTTGGCCAGATCGAAGTGCGTGATTCCCAGGTCGAACGCGCGCCGCAGCATGGCGCGGCCGTTCTCGAAGGTATCGACGCCGCCGAAATTGTGCCAGAGGCCGAGCGAAATGCCGGGAAGCAGCAAGCCACTCCGGCCGCAGCGGCGGTACACCATGCCGCCGTAGCGTTGCTCGTTTGCAAGATACAAGTTGCCGGATCCTCAGCACCACTCTAACGTATGGGCGCGATGCCGCGTCTGCGCTTTATCTGAAGTGGTATTCTCATGCACGAGCCCCTTCTCGGCGGAGAGCGCGACAAATGGCCAGCTTTTCCTCATCCGACGTGACGATTCTGCTGTTGGACTCCGATTCGGTCATGAGGGCGGCGCTGCACGATGCGTTCCAGAGCGCGGGCTATTTGGTGGTAGCAGTGGGCGATCTGGGCGAGGCTGTCGATCGCCTGAACGAGATGCGGCCCGATCTACTGATCACTCGTCCGTACATCAACAGCATGCCAGGGCGCATCGCGGCCAATTATCTGCGTAGCAAGCATCCCGGATTGCCGGTCCTCATCGTTGGCGGGTTTGTGGACGACGACCGGCTGAATGTCCAGAACGCAATCGAGGAATTTTATACTTTCCCGAAGCCGTTCAGCCGGGAGGAACTGCTCGCGAATGTCGCAGACGTATTGCAAACCATTCGGAGCAAAACCTAGGCGCGCGCCCCAGCGGACCGCCCAACACCAGCTACTTCGCCAGTGCCGGCAGCGTGGTGTACGTGTGCGCGGGGACGTTGGGGATGCGGATTCCCAATGCGCCGATCTGAGCGCCAGCCGGGGTATCGAACTCGATGGTGCCTTGAATGTTGGCTGTCATCGGATACCTGTCCGTGACCAGAGTGAACTGGGTGTGCCCGTTCGCATTCAACGTAATGGTGTCGGTTGCGATCGTGGCGCCGGTGGTGTCGCGTACCGTCACCGGAATGTTGACCTGTCCCGCGGATACCGCGTTCACCGCGATGCCGGTGGCTGTCCCGTTGGTATTGTCGAAAGCAATCAGATAGGCGCCCGCGTTGCGGCTTTCCAGCGGCACCACGGCTTCCTGGCCGTTGTGGCGGAAAATCACGAAGCCGCTGATGTTCCCAGCCGTGGTGAGCTGCGCCGAACCGGTAATCAGTTGCGGTGCGCCGCTGCTGACGATTAGCAATGTCGCGCCCGCCGCCAGGGTTTGTGTGACCGAGGGGGCCATGGTGACGTTGCCGCCACCCGATTGCGGAAACGAAAGCGGCAGTGACACCGGAAGGCCCGTGATGTCGGCGAAGAAGCTGAGCGTCATCTGCGCCGCGATGGTTCCGGTGTTGACCAAGGCGAAGGTGGTCTGCCAGCCGTCGCCTCCCGAAGCCAGATGCGCGATGCTGCCACCGCCGGCGCTGACATTGGCCAGCGCCGGAATAGTCGTGAGCGCGTTGTTGGGCGGTGTGAAGCGCAGCCCCAGCACGCCGATCTGACCGCCCGCGGGCGTATCGAATTCGATGGTCCCGCGGAGGTTCGCGGTAACCGGGAACTGCGTCGACAACACGAAAGACGTGTGGCCGTTGCCGCCCAACGGGATACTGGATCCGGGCGCGCTGATCACCACCCCGGTGTCGTCGCGAATCACCACCGGAATAACGGCGTTCTGCGTAGAGATGTTTTCCACCGCGACGCCCAGCACCACTCCGCCGGTGTTGTCAAAAGCCAGCAGATAAGAACTCGCATTGCGCGTCTCCAGCGGGACCACGGCTTCCTGAGTGGTCACGATTTGGTGGAAGATGGCGAATCCGTCCACTGCGCCGGGCGCCGCCAGTTGCGCCGAACCTACCAGCACCGGCGGAGTCTGCGGACCCGCGGTAATCACGAGCAACGATGCATTTGCGGCGAGTGCCTGATCGAACGAAGCGGCCAGCAGCGGACCTACTACTGAAGCCTGCTGCGGAAATGTCACGGGCAATGTCAGCGGTCCATTGCCGCTAGGATCGATAACGTCGCCGAAAAAACTCAGCCGCGCCGTTGCCGAGGAAGCGCTCTTGTTGACCAGCGTGAACGAAGTGGTCCAGTTCTCCTCGGCCGCGAGATGCGGCATCGAGCCGATGAAACTCAGTCCTGAAATGGAAGATGCCTGCTGCTCGACGGTGAAGATAAAACCCGCGACGGTAATGGTGGCGGAGCGGCCGGGCCCCGCATTGGCGGCCACTTGAAACGTCAGGGTTCCACTGCCAGTGCCCGCCGTGGAAGCGGAGCCTTGGACCCCTGCATTGGCCATAGCTTGTCCGGCAAGCGCGCTATTGCTACCGGCCGGCGTGAAACCGGTGAGCGTGAGCCAGCTCTCACTGCTCACCGCCGTCCAGGCAAAGCCCGGCATAAACGTGAGGTTGACAGATCCGCTGCCGCCGCTTGCGGGGAGCACTGCGCCTCCGGCCGATAACCCCGTAGTGGAGACCGTGAAGGACTGCGTCACCGAACTTGCCGCCGTGTAGTCCGCATCGCCAGCTTGGCTGGCCACGATGGAGCACGTGCCCACCGCGACGATAGTCACGGTGCTTCCCGACACCGTGCAAACTGCCGCAGTCGTCGACGCGAAGGTGACCGCCAACCCCGAACTGGCCGTGGCACCGATTGCGAACGGAGCGATCCCGAGCGTTACATTGCTCAACGCGCCGAATGTGATCGTCTGCGAGGCTGGATTTCCGGTGGTGGAAGGAATAGGCGCAAGACCGACGGGGGACCCTGCCGCTCCGAAAATCGAGGAGTGGGGATCGATCTGGCCGGTGGCAACGTTGATCGTGGCAATGCCGGAACCAGCGCCGACATAATAAGTGCCGTATTCGAGAAGCAGCACGGAGGTTAGATAGCCGTTACTGTCGGTAGTTCCCACCTGCGTGGCCGCGCCGGTTGTCGTGTTGATGGTGTAAAGATTGCTGTTGGATTCCATGTACAGCGTGCTGGAACCGACGGAAAGCCTCTGCATAATAAGCCTTGACCGTTGGGTATGGCGCTGGCGCCGATCGGCCCAATCGCCGTGATGGCGCCCGTCTGGGGATTGATCGAAAATAGAGTAGCCACCGTCAAGAGGACCCGTACTGCCCAAGCCGTAGAGTCCAGTGGTGGTTGAGCCGAAAGTGGCGAGATTGGGGGTGCCGGTCACTCCTCCGATGAGGGTGAGATTTGCGTTGGCCGTGTTGACCGAATAAAGCAGTCCGTTCTGTTCGGTGTACAGAGCGCCGTTCGCAACAGCCAAGCCGTCGTATCCCCCGGATCCCATATTGCCGATCAAAGTAAACGCGCCCGAGTTGAGGTCGACGATCCCGAACGGATTCTGGACCCCCTGCGCCGCTGTTGCGAGCATATAGGCATTCGCCGTCAGCATGACCGGCGGTGTGCCCGCGGGCAGAGGATCGGGCGCAAGGCCGACGAGGGACCCCGGTCCTCCGGAAATCGTGGAGCCGGGCGTGATCTGGCCGGTGGTGACGTTGATCGTGCCAATTCCGGAACCATCGCCGGCGTAATAAGTGCCGTTTTCGAAAAGCGGCACGGAGGTTAAATAGTCGTTACTGTCGGTAGTTCCCACCTGCGTGGCCGCGCCGGTTGTCGTGTTGATGGTGTAAAGATTGCTGTTGAATTCCATGTACAGCGTGCTGGAACCAACGGAAAGCCTCGCATAGTAGCCTTGACCGTTGGGTATGGCGCTGGCGCCGATCGGCCCAATCGCCGTGATGGCGCCCGTCTGGGGATTTATCGAAAATAGAGTAGCCACCTGCAGAAGAACCCGTACCGGCCAGGCCGTATAGTCCAGTGGTGGTTGAGCCGAAAGTGGCGAGATTGTTGCCGTTCAGCCCTCCGATGAGGGTGAGATTTGCGTTGCTGGTGTTGACCGAATAAAGGAGTCCGTTCTGTTCGGTGTACAGAACACCGTTCGCAACAGCCAAGCCGTCGTATCCCCCGGATCCCATATTGCCGATCAAAGTAAACACGCCCGTGTTGAGGTCGACGATCCCGAGCGGATTCTGAACCCCCAGCGCCGCTGTTCCCAGCATATAGGCCATATCGTCGGCCTGTAAGCTGGCCGGGAGCGCGACGAGAAGTCCAATTGTCAAAAGACCTGTGGTGGCGTGTTTGCGAATATTCAAATTGCCTCCTGTTTCCGATCAACTACACTAGCGTACCGCCGCTGGCGCCGCGATTACGAACGGCCAGAATGGCCGATATCGGGCGCGCCTTTAGGGCAACGCAAACGCGATAATATTCGAGCCTGCCGCCACCGCCATGTACTGCTTGCCATCCACCATATAAGTCATGGGCGATGCGTGCCAGAGCTGGTTGGTATGGAAGTTCCACAACGGCCTCCCGTCGCGGGCGTCAATCGCCGCGAATGCACCGCTATCGTCGCAATAGAAAACCAGGCCGCCGGCGGTGCTTATCAATCCGCCCCAGGTTGAGCCTCCGCCGATTTGCGGAATCTCCCATGCGACCTTCCCGGTCTGGATATCGATCGCCCGCAGGAATTTCTGCGGCGGTTCGGCCGGATCCAGCCGCGCGCCGCCTCCATAAAACGACTTACCCGGTTCCCACCACGCGTCCGACTTCGTAAAAATCGCGCACGACTCGCGCGCCATCACGTAGAACAGCCCGGTGGCCGAGTTGTAAGCCGACGACATCCAGTTCGTCGCGCCGGATGTAGCAGGACAGGTCTTGGTTCCCTCCACCGATGGTTCCTGTCCGGGAACCAGAATCGGCCTGCCCTTCGCGTCAATGCCGCTCGCCCAGGTGACCTTCTTCGCGAACTGTTGGCCGAGCAGAAATTCGCCAGTGACGCGATCGAGCACGTAGAAGAATCCATTACGATTCGCCTGCAGCAATAGCTTGCGCCGCTGGCCATGCCAATCGGTGTCGACCAGCATCGGCGTTTCAGTAGCGTCCCAATCGTGCAGATCGTGCGGTGAGAACTGGAAATACCAGCGCAGCTTTCCCGTGGCCGGCTCCAGTGCAAGCACCGAGCTGGAGTAAAGGTTATCGCCTTTACGTTCGTCGCCGTTGAAGTCGGGGCACGGATTACCGGTGGGCCAATAGATGAGATCCGTTTCCGGATCGTAGCTTCCGGTGAGCCACGCGGTCACGCATCCGTGTTCGATCGCCCGGCCGGCCCATGTTTCCGAAAGCGGCTCACCCTTAGCAGGCATCATCCAGAATCGCCAGGCGCGCTTGCCGGTATTGACGTCGAAGGCGTCGAGGAATCCGCGAGCGCCTTCGTCGCCGCCGGAGGTTCCCGCCAGCACCAGATCCTTCACCACCAAGGGCGCGGAAGTCCCGCCGTAGTGCTGCTTGTAGTCGGCCATTTGCGTGTCCCAAAGCAGTTGGCCGCCGCTGCGGTTGAGCGCGATCATATGGGCGTCATCGGTGAGCATGAAGACTTTGTCGCCCAGCAGCGCCACGCCGCGGTTGATTTTCGACGCCGCGTCGCCCACGACACCGGGAGTGAGCGGACGCGCGTAGTGCCAGATTTCCCGCCCGTTCTTGGCATCCACCGCGTAAGCCTCGTTCGCCATGGTCACGTACATCACTCCGTCGACGACGAGCGGTGTTACCTCCAGGCGTTGCCCCCCCGCGATGGGAAACAACCATTTCGCGGCGAGGTTCTTAACGTTCGAGGTGTTGATCTCAGACAGAGGAGAGTGCCGGTTGCCGCCGATGTTTCCGTGATACGTGGGCCACTCGCCCGGCTTGGGATGAACAATTTGCTCGAAAGTCAGGCCGCTGTTGGTTGCAGGAGCCGGTGCGATTTCCGCCGCACTTTGGTTATCGCGAGTGAGACGGCTCAAGTAGGCGAGCAAATCCCGCATCTCCTCGTCCGGGGCAGTCACCGCGGGCATCAGCGATTTCGAATCGCGCGTGAGCTCGGCGATCTGGCTCTTGGTGAAGGAGCGCAGTTCGCCGCCGAACGTCTGCACCTGCAAATCGAACGTGCTTTCGTTCCGCGCCACACCGCGCACCGTGCTTCCATCGAGAAGTTTTACGGAGACACCCTGATACCCGGGCATCCCCAACGAACCAGGCTTGCGCAGTGCCTGTTCGATCTGCTGCACTCTGCGCTCGCGGCCAATATTCGACAAATCCGGACCCAGCGTTCCGCCGTGCCCGTTCACCATGTGACAACGCGTGCACTCGCCTTTTCCGGTGAAGAATCGCGCACCGTTTCGCACGTCACCTAGTGATGGACGTTCGGCCGCGGGTGCGCGCAGATCCCGGACATAAGCAACCAGCGCGGCGATCTGGTTTTCCGGGAGCGAGAACGCGGGCATTCCGCCTTCCGTCCCACTCTTGATCACTTCAGCCAGGTTCCCGCGTGCGCCCCGGCGGCCAAGATCCACGATGTTCGGGCCATGCTCACCGCCGCCGCCATCCGATCCATGGCAGCCGGAACAAAGCGCGGCAAACTGCGTCTTACCCACCGCCAGATCCTGCGCCACGGCTCCGCCCGGGATCGATAGAAGCGCCAGCAAGATAACCCAATAATTTTTCATTTCGTTAGGCCGTCGTCTCATCTTCTCTTAGATCTTAGACTCTGGGGAAGGATGCCGGGCCCCTATCCTTCTCCGTGAAGCATCGAAGCGAAATCGTGTAGACTTGGCTGCTTGGGGGTATTCATGAAACATTTCCTGACTGCAATCGGGCTAACCGTTTTACTGTTCGCGCCCGTGGCTGCCAACGCCCAGATTCTGGTTGCCGGAGAAGGTCCGGTGGTATACGGGCACCATCATCTGAACACGACCAACATGGCCGCGGAGAAGAAGTTCTACATCGATATGCTGGGCGGCACTCTGGCCAAGATCGGCCCCGATGATCATCAGCAGGAAATCATCAAGTTCACGAATGTGCTGATCTTTTTTCACCCAATGCAGGCGCCGACCGGCGGCTCGATTGGCTCGACGGTGAACCACTTCGGCTTTTCCGTTCCCGATCTCGGTGTGCTCGTGCCGAAACTCAAGGCCAACGGCTTCAAGATGATCACCGTCGAGCAGCTCCCCCCGACCGCGAAGATCGTCGACGATATCTCGACCGCTAGTTCGGGGACCCGCGTTGCGTTTGCGTTGGCTCCCGACGATATCAAAGTAGAGTTGGTCGAAGACAAATCGGTGACGGGGCAGGCTCGGCTGAATCACATCCACTTCTTCGGGCAGCAGAACAAGGACATGCAGGCGTGGTACGCAAAGACGTTCGGCGCGACCATGGTTCCGCCCAATCCGGCGGCTACGTATGTGCAGGATCGGCTGCCCGGCGTGGCTCTGAACTTCACGCCATCGCCAACGCCGACGGTTGGAACCACCGGCCGCGCGATCGATCACATCGGTTTCGAGGTCAAGGACCTGGAAGCATTCACCAAGAAGCTCGAAGCGCAGGGCATCAAACTGGACCGTCCCTATACGAAAGTGCCGCAACTCGGCATCGCGATCGCGTTCATGAAAGATCCCTGGGGCACGAATATCGAAATGACGGAAGGGCTCGTGAACATCAAGTAGGGTTGGTCACATAAGCCATGCGCCTACCGGTGATCGCCGTCCTTGTCGCTGCGCCGGTCTTCGCTCAGAACCTGACGGCTGTCGTTGATAACCAACTATCCGGTCTGCTCGAAATCTATAAGGACATCCACGCTCATCCGGAACTCTCACACCAAGAAGCCCGGACGTCCGCCTTACTCGCCAATGAACTCCGCAAGGCCGGGTACACGGTAACCGAGCGCGTCGGCAAGTATCCGGATGGAAGTCAGGCTTATGGTGTCGTCGCGGTCTTCGAAAATGGACCAGGTCCGCGTCTGCTGATTCGCGCTGATATGGACGCACTGCCGGTAGTGGAAGAGACCGGCCTCAGCTACGCGAGTCAGGTGCGGGTAAAGAACGCGACCGGAGAAGAAACCGGCGTGATGCACGCCTGCGGACATGATGTCCATGTGACCACGCTGATCGGCACCGCTCGCGCGCTCGTAGCGCTGAAAAACCAGTGGCACGGGACGGTCATTCTCATCGGGCAGCCCTCCGAGGAAACCATCGACGGCGCACAGGCAATGCTCGCCGATGGTCTTTATAAACGTTTCGGAACTCCGGACATGGCGATCGCGCTCCACGATACCAACGAACATCCAGCCGGCGAGGTTGGAATCACCAGCGGAGCTACACTCTCCGGCGCCACCTCGGTCGACGTGACCATTCGTGGGGTGAGCAGTCACGGCTCGCGCCCCGATGCCGGCAAGGACCCGATCGTCATGGCGGCTGCGTTTATCATGCAGATTCAGACCATCGCCAGCCGTCAGGTAGATCCGCGCGATGCCGCCGTGGTAACCGTGGGAGATATCCACGCAGGCACCAGGCGCAACATTATTCCTGACGAGGTAAAGATGGAGCTCACGGTTCGTGCCTTCAGCGAGAAGTCGCGGGAAACAGCGCTGGATGGAATCCGGCACGCCGCGCGAGGGGTAGCTATCTCCGCTGGCGTCCCAGAAGACCGGGCTCCGATCATCACCGTTCTCGACGGAGGCGCCCCCATCACGGTCAACAACGGCCCGCTGACGGCGCGAGTCAAGTCGTCTCTGGTTCGAGCGCTGGGCGCGGAACATGTGTCCGACGATCTACCGGCTATGCCCAGCGAAGACTTTGGTCTTCTTGGCCTGGAGGGCCACAAGATTCCCACTGTCATGTTCTGGCTTGGTGCGATGGACCCCTCAAAGTTCGCCCAGGCGAAAGCTGCGGGTAGAGAACTGCCGGGTCCGCACAACAGCCATTTCGAGCCACTTCCTGACCCGACGCTGCGAACTGGCGTTAATGCGATGGCCTCTGTCGCCATCTCGTTGCTGCAGAACTAGCTCGCCAGGGACCTGCCGATCAACAAAAAAGAGTGTTGAACTGGCCCTTCTAAACGAATCTTTGTCAGACCTCAATCGCACCAAAACACCATACTCAATGCTGGTGTTGGGTATGGTATCGTCATGAGCATGGAGTCAGCGCGCAAGATCACAGTCGAGGTGCCGCAGGACCTTCTCGATAAGGCGCAACGAGCCAGCGGGACTGGCATTACGCAGACGGTCCGGGAAGGATTGCAACTGGTTGCGGCATCACAGACCTACGCGCGGCTGCGCCAACTCCGCGGCAAGGTTCGCTTCTCGCGCACCTTGGCTGAGTTGAAGGCCGACCGGTGATCGCAGCCGATACCAGCACTTGGATCGCTTACCTGCAAGGTGACGCCGGCGTGGACGCGCAACTGTTGGATCAGGCGCTGGAGGACCGGCAGGTGCTAATGCCTCCAGTTGTGCTCACGGAAGTATTGAGCGACCCGAAGCTCCCCTCCGGCGTTGCACAAACCCTCTCCCAACTGCCATTGATCGAAATCGAGCCGGGCTATTGGCAACGGGCGGGAGTGCTGCGATCGCAAGTGCTCGCAAAACGACGCAAGGCCCGCCTCGGAGATGCTCTGATCGCCCAGAGCTGCATTGATCGCGGGATCCCTCTCCTTACGCGGGACCGGGATTTTCGGGCGTTCGCTGCAGCGGAAGGCCTGAATCTGATCATCGGACCGGCGGCGGACTGAACCGGCATCCAGACGCGAGCTGGTCTCACACTCCTGGAAGCATCCACTCCTCGTCGAAATAGCCGGTCATCAAGACCTCGCTTTCAACTGGCGTGCCGATCGGCTGGCGCAGTTGCAGTACCGCGTAGTCGCCGAATCGCGGAAACAGCGTGGCATTGGTCGCCGCCATTTCGTTGGCGTGGAAGGAGTGGCCGCTATTCAATACCACATAGCGCCGCGGCTCCAGCGGATTTGGGTAGACCATCACCATGGTGTGCCGCGCCGCATCGAAGGTCTTGCGGCCGACGGAAAGCTGACCGGCTTCCCATCGAACCGGCAATTTGCCGGCCATGCGATTGAGGATTTGATTGCTTTGCGGATCTCCGAAAACGATCAGATGGCTTTGCGCCATATCCGCCGTCGTCACCTCCGTATCGTCTTTGATCCGGATCTGGCCGCGGAAATATTTCGCAAAATCGTTGCTGAAGCGATCCAGGGTTTCCTGCGCATAGCGGCCGGCAAGATCGTTGCCAGTGCGGCCGGTGGCCCGAACGCACAGGAAAGAGTCCATGAATGCGTCGTCGATGGGGCCCTGCAAGCCGTGGCGCTTGCGAAGTCTGTTATTGTCCGCGTGGCTGTCGCCGCTCTCCTTCCATACTCCGCCGCTTCGCGTCAGGCGCAGCTCGTTTGCTCCGGAAGATGCGATGGCCTGCCCGTCGATATCGATTTTCTTGATGCCGGATGCATTCAGCAGCAGCACGTTTACGTTCTTTGTGCGCACTTGCATGGTTCCGGCGGTCCGGGAGCGCGTGGCGTCTACCTCGGCGCGCTCGTAATGCTGTTCCAGGCCGTCGACGGTGACCCAGAAGCAGCGGTGGAAACGCGTGGTATAGGTTACGAAACGGATGTGATCCGGCTCGACGCGGCCTTTTTTCGCGGCGGCGTCCATGAATGCGTTGCAGCGTTTTCTGCTCTCTGGTTCCCAGGCGTGCGGAGTGTTCGGACCGACGATCATGCTCATCGGCACGTCTTTCGTGACCCAATCCAGCCCCGCGGGTTGGAACGTGATGCCGGATTTAGCCAGCTCCTCGCGAATGTTGGCGAGATTGGGAAGCTGACCGTCGATTTCGCCGGTATAGGCCGCGGTGGGAAGTTGAAAGCAGTTCAGCGCGTAGTCTTTCGAGTCGTAAATATGCAGGCCCTTCAATTCGTGCGCCGGCAGGTTGGGCATGTTGCCGTAATGCTGCGTATCGTTGAAGCCGGCGCCGGGTTCAATCGCGGCCCATTCATCGGGGTGCTGCAGGCCGAGATGCCAGGTCCCGGAGCCGCCCATGGAAAAGCCTCGCAAGGTGATGCGATTTTCGTCCACAGCGTAATTTTTGCGGGCGGCTGCGACGCATTCGAACGCATCGGTTTCGCCGGCCCAGCGGTAGGCGACATTGGTGCGTCCGAAAACTTCGATCTGCAGAAAGTCGGGCGCCGGCACGGGCTGCGGCTCGTCGTTGGTGATTTGTTTTGCCGAGAGAAATTGCACTTCCACCATTCTGCGATTGGTGCCGTGAAGAAGAACATCCAGGCGTCCCGGCTGGTTCCGGTTGTAGGAGGCTGGAATGGTCGCGATGTAAGGCTGGGCGCTGCCATCTACTCGCGAACGGAAGGCGCGGATGACGCGTCCGGTCGCGGTAGTCCACGACGATGTCCCGGCAGCGAGCTCCGCCGCGCGCGCAAGGCCGAGGTCCACCACAGCTAGCGTCTGATCGGCCGACTCTTTGCGGAAGTACTCGTTGAAGCGCTCAATCCATACCGCAGCCTTGTGAAAAATCTCGGCTTCGACCAACAATTCGTCCGCGACATTTTTCTTGCGAAGCTCCTGGAGGCTGGTCTCGAGAAGCGCGGTTTTTCGCCGGATCTCGGCGAGCTGTGCGGGCGGCGGAGGGAACCGTTCGGGCGGCACCGCTTGCGGCGGAAGCACGTACTGGCCGTGCCCCAGGCGGCTTACCGCAGCCGCTCCCGTGAAGAGAAGAAAAGTTCGACGATTTGAATTCATCTTAGGTCCTGGCCTTGATCCTAGCAGTGTGTGGCACCGAGTATTGTGACATAAGTCCATGACGCAGCGTGATCGGGAGGTTCCCGTCCGCGCGCAGAATAACCATGTAAAATGACTAGGCTAAGAAGTCTAGCGTTCGCAAAATCAAGGATGGTGCCCGATGACACGACGCGAAGCATTAGTGGCCCTGAACGTACTCGCAGGAACCCTGGGACGAGCGGCCGAACGTCTCCCCGCCAACAAGAATGTGAAGTGGGGATTGGGCTCGAACCTTTGGAATTCCTTCAAAGGATCGAAGTTCACCGACATCCTCGACGTGATGCGCGACACCGGGTTTATCGGCCTCCGCTTGACGCAGTTCCCGAAGATTCTGGATACCTACAGCATCACCACGGAACAAATGGAAAAAGAGGTCTCCAAGCGCGGCCTTCACGTAGTGACGATTTCGTTCAACGGCCCCGCGCAAGATGCGTCCAAACGCAAAGAGGTTCTGGATGGCGCGAAAGCCGCCATGACCTTCCTCAAAAAGTTCGGCGCGGAGCGGCTGGTGGTGTTTTCGCCGTCACGCAAATTGGGCGAGGCGCCGGATGCTTTCAAAACTATGTGCGAGTGCTATAACCAGCTCGGTGAAATGGCCGCCGAAATGGGCTTCAAGGCGGGTCTGCACAACCACATGGGCCAGATGGTGCAGAACGAAGACGAACTCGACCGCTGCATGCAGATGACAGATCCCAAGTTGTTCTGGCTCTCGCCCGATACCGCGCACCTTCACCTGGCTGGCATGGATTCCGCGAAGATTCTGGACCGCTACAAGCACCGGTTGATGCTGGCGGATTACAAAGACGCCAAGCGTGGAACCGGTAATTTTCTGCAGAACATCTACGATCTTGGCGACGGCGATGTGGACTTTCCTGCCTGCCATCGTGCGTTGAAAGCGGCTTCGTTCAAGAATTGGCTGATCGTGGATCTGGACATTGCCCGCCAAGGCCCGCGCGTCAGTTACGAACGGTGCGGGGCGTATGTGGTCAAGACGCTGGAACCGATTTATGTCTGACATTTCGCGCCGGGCGTTTGTCAAAACAACCGTCGGAACAGCCCTCACCGCAGGCGCACTCGTAGCGGCCGACTATCGCATCTTCGATCCCCACGTTCACGTGTGGAAGCACGATCCCGAATTTCCGTTCGCGAAGGGGCAGAATGTCCCGGCGCGCGACGCCACGCCGGAAACCCTGCTGGGCTTGATGAAAAGCAACGGAGTTTCAAAAACCGTCCTGATTCAGGTGATCCACTACCGCTACGACAATCGTTTCCTGGCGCACACGCTGAAGCAGTATCCGAAGATGTTCAAGGGTGTGTGCCGGGTGGACCCGCTGGACCCGGCTGCCCCAGACCATCTATCACAGCTCACCGAGCAAGGATTCAGGGGAGTCCGGCTGTCCCCGGGCGCTGGCGCGGTGGGAGATTGGATTGCGGGACCGCTGATGCCGCCGCTTTGGAAGCGCTGCGCCGAATTGAAAGTGCCGATGACGGTGCTCGCTCCAGTAACGCGCATGCCGGAAGTCGCGAAGTTAATGGAGAAGCTGCCGGAGATGACGCTGGTGATCGACCACATGGCCGATTGCCCCGTCGATCAGCCCCAAGAACTCGAAAAGCTGATTGCCCTGAAGCGCTTTCCGAATGTGTTCGTAAAGATCTCGCATACGTGGTCGCTTTCGCGCCAGCCGTATCCGTGGCTGGATTCGCAAGAGTTGGTGAAGCGCCTGCACGCCGCCTTCGGGCCGCAACGGTTGATGTGGGCGACGGACTGGCCGATCATCGAGAGCGTCGCGAAATATGAGCAGGCTCTTACCGTAGTCCGCGACGACATGAAATTCTTGAACGCTGAAGACAAGCGCTGGATGCTCAGCAAAACCATCGAGCGCGTCTGGCCCTTCCCGGCGTAAGCCGCGCAGCGTGTTTCCAGCCGAGCTTCGGCGCGCGGAGCTTCGGGGTGCTTGCCGCCGAGAAATCGGTTATATATACTCGCGTCCAAGCTAGTCATGAACTGCCCACAAATTGGATTGCTCGGGTTGGCATTCGCTGGTCTAGTGGCCGCACAAGGCACTGCGCCAGCCGGCCCCGCTGTGAACGGTTCGTTTTCCGCTTCCATTGGCTTTGGGGGCCGGGATATTGGCGGACCTGTAGTCACAGGCGCATCCTATTCGGGAGAGCAGGTGTCGGAATCCGTTCAAATCCTGGCCGACGGCACCCGCATCACGCGGAAAAGTCCCGGCCAGAACCAAAAAATGTATCGCGATTTCGCGGGCCGCACACGCACCGAACGCCCCATGTTCCCCGGCCTGCTGCCAAATTCTTCTAACCCCTACCGGGATGCCACCGTCGCCATAATCTATGACCCGGTTGCCGGTTTCCGCTATACGCTGGACCCGATTAATCATGTGGCCCACCGCCAGAAGGCGCAACCTTTCGTGCCGCCGGCGCCTAGGAATCCCGCAGCCCCTCCCGCGTCTCCGCCCAAAGCCGCGCCGCCGCAGCCGAATGCTGCAGCCCCGCCGCCCCCGGGACTGCGGCGCGTCGTCTCCCAGGATTCCGTGGGAACACAATTGATTAACGGCGTCCAGGCCGAAGGACACAGGATCATCGAAACCATTCCTGCGGACGCGGAAGGTAACGACCGGCCCATCACTGTCGTTTCAGAATACTGGTTTTCGCCGGAACTGAAGCTTACGGTTCTGAACAAAAGATCCGACCCGCGTTCGGGTGAGAGCACAACTCAGATTCTGAATCTCAGCCGTACGGAACCCGACCCGTCCCTGTTCACCGTGCCGCCGGACTATTCGGTTGTGGATGAGACCGGCCCGTTCACCATCAAATTCGGCCGCGCCGCGAACGCCACACCGTCCACGAATTGAAGTCCGGCCATCGCACTGAAGCGCTGTGCGCGTTGTGACGCCAACTACAGAAGGCGGAAGTTTACTTCGATCGTGGCCATCACCGGTACCGGTTTGCCGTCTTTCAGGCCGGGCTTGAATCTCCATTGCGAGACAGCCTCGACTGCTTTCTGATCCAGGCCGAGGCCCAGCGAACGCTGCACTCTAACATTCCGCGGACGGCCGAACTCATCGACGATCACCGAGACCACCACCGTACCCTGCCACTTGGCTTTGCGTGCTTCTTCCGAATACTCCGGCTCCACTTTGCTCAGCACGCTGGGCGCAGAGACGCCGCCGCCGATTCGAAAGAACCCGCCGCCGAAGCCGCCGTCTGACCCCAACCCCGTTCCTGGACCATGACCCAATCCGGCACCTCCGTCCGCGCCGCCTCCAATTCCTCCGCCGGACCCGATGCCGTTAGATGGGATGCCAAGATGGCTGAGCGGATCGCCGTAGTTATTGGCCTGGATGTTGGGCACGTCATCCGGTGCAATGATTGACGGGGCCATCGGCAATTTCGGGTCGGGAATCGTGTCCACACGTGGAGGTGTAAATTGCCGCGGCGCCGGTTTCGGAAGCTTGCCCTTGCTTGCCTCAAGAAGCTGACGCGCTCCCCCTCCACCACCTCCCGAGGCTGCCTTGTTTTGCTGGGCCAGATAGGGCCGTAAATCGATTTCGAGAGCGGTGATTTGCTGCTTCACCAGGCTCTGGACTGGCTGGAACGTTCCCAAAATCAAGATGACGGCCGCCAATGCGCCGTGAACCGCCAGAGACGACAGACCGGCGATCCGTGGCGCGCCGTAGTGCATTCGGGCTGGACTAGTCCGATAAACAACTTGATACTCCGCATGATCGAGGTCGCTGCTCCACCGCTCCACCGCTTCCCGGAACTGGCAGAGCGAGTCGCCGAGAGATGTCACCTCGGCCCGGCACCGGGCGCACTCGCGAACGTGCTCCGCCGCGAATGGCGCAGCTCCACCGATCACACATTCAGAAACTTCTAGCGCGGAAAGATGCGAGCTCATTTGGCTACCTCCAGCTTTGCGCGAACCGATTGCAGGGCTCGAAAGAGATGCGTTTTCACGGTTCCTTCTTTCATTCCCGTCGCGCCGGCGATTTCGAGGAGATCCATCTCCTCCACGAAGCGGAGCAGGAAAACGGTTCGTTGCCGCTCTGAGAGTTGCGTCACCGCAGTCCAGATTGCATTCACTCGTTCTTTAGCCAATACCGCCGCCTCCGGAGAGACTTGGTGGTCCGGGAGCCAGTCGCGAAGATCCGCAGCGCTCGGCCCCGGCCGCAATGCCCTCCGCCAAAATTTCAGGCGGCTGTTGCTTTCATGCTTGCGGACCAGATTGATTGCAATTTGCATGAGCCAGGTGGTTCGGCTAGAATCGCCGCGGAACTGGTCACGGGCCCGGTAGGCGCGAAGAAAGCAGTCCTGAGTCAGGTTCTCGGCGGACTCGCGGTCGCGGACCGACGCCAACAGAAAACGGAAAACACGCGGACGGTAGCTTTGGACGAAAGCATCGAACTCGGAAGCGCCTTCGGTTCCAGCACGACCGTCCGCCGCTCCGAAAGTAAGAAGTGTGTCCATCCGAACGGTTAGATCCATTCGGCCAAAAAGGGTTTACAAGGAAATACGGATTACCTGACGGCGCCGGAGGCTCTGCCTCCGCCGTTACTCAGATCCGCCGGCCCGTGGCTTCCCGAGCATCTTCCGCAGCCGCATCAGCAAGTCCCGGAACTTCGTCTCGTCCCGCTGCTGAGAGTGCAAATACGCCTCGTAGTGGTCGACGGCGTCGATCAGACGCCGGATCTCATCCTCGTCCAGATCGATCTGTACGCGTTCTAGTGTGACTTGCATGTTGCCTCTTGCGCCAACTTCGACGCTGCGGCCGTCGCCCGCGAGCCGCGGGCTGTTCCTCGGGAATTGCAGAACGGCCATGCAAGCAATTGTATCACTTTCGCCTTTTCTTCGCGTGAGCGGCGTGGAGGAGGCACCAGCCCGAACCCGAAGGCCGCAGGCTGTTTTGAGATAGCGCAGGGCTCTAGCGGCCGTTTATTGCCCCAGATTATAGAGCCGTTCGTCGAACGGGCTCCCCAACCCCGGCTGGATCTTTTCGCGAAAGAGCTTGCTGTGTGGCTGGGTCAGGTGTGCATCATACGCCTGCCGGTTTTGCCAGACCTCAACCATACTGAAATGGTTGGTTCGCACCACGTCCTGAAGAAACTCGAATCGCAACGAACCCTGGTCCTTGCGGCTGTCGGCAGCAAATTGGCGGAGCGCCTTCAACGTGTCGTCAGTAAAGTTCGGAAAAACATCGATGTAGGTGACCACATACAATGCGCCGGGTCTGGTCTCCGTTTTCGGTTGAGCGGAAGCCGCGACCGGGAAAACAGCAGGCGCGAACCAGCCCAAAAGCGCGGCACAAGATCCCGCCAGAATCATTTTCAATGCTCTAGATCGCCTCATGGAATAAAAACCTCCGGAACCGAATCATCGCCGAAAAATCATCATACGCCATCCGCTGGAGGCGGGATTGCGATAATGGGCGATAACCCGCCCTAGGAGTTACGGCCGGAAACTGTTACTCTGAAGGTTCCGACCACGAGGAGAGTACTGTTGGCTGAAATACACGTAAACGATGGCGAAAGCCTAGAGAGCGCGCTCAAGCGCTTTAAGCGGAAGGTGATGAATGAGGAAATCATCAAGGACATCAAGAAGCACGCCTTCTATCTGAAGCCGGGGCAGCGCAAGCGCGTCAAGTCCGCAGAGGCACGCAAGCGCGCGCGCAAGAATAAGAAGCGTACCTGGGACGGCGATTCCGATAAGAGCCGGTCGTAGGGCGGGCCTGCCGCAGAAGGTGCTGTCCGCGGCAGCCTCTCATTTTGCCTTGGGCTTGCGCTCCGCCGGCCGGTTGCGGCAAAGCGCCTGATCACCTTGCCATCAGGGTCCAGGCCGCGTTTCTTGACCGCAGCGTCGGGGTCGCAGGCTGACCGGGCGATTATTTCCCGCTTCGCCTTCCTTCGCCGCTCAAATTGGATCAGGCCAAGGCGAGTTCGTTGAAGGCGCCGCGTTCGTCAATCCAGCACCGGTATTTGGTGCGCACATGATTCAGGTTCCGAAAACAGGCGTCTGCCTGAAGCATTGTGGTCTTGTCGGATTCCAGTACGCTTCGCTTCGCTTGCTCAATGGCTTGGCTGAGGGTAGAACAGGCTAGCTCCGGATACAGCACCTTCACGATCGGTACAGATCTCTGCCGGTTATCCTTGCGTGCATCTATGGTGCGAACAAAGTATTGCACTTAGAACCTCTGCTCCTAGCATAGCGGGTCTGGTCGTCCATCGGCGCTGGAAATATATACCGGTCACGCTCGATGCCGGGCCGGGCTGGGCGCTGCCGATCCCTAAACTTTAACTGGTTGGGCACCGATAGCTGCCCAGCACCGGTTCCAAGCAGCAACATGAACCGCGAGCCGAGTCACGTCACTCAACTCCCCGAAGAGTTGCGCCGGATAACGGCGCAGCAGCCTCAAAATTGTCAATCCGTGTTTCTTAGCCACCGAAAAGAGATCGGACGGGGGATAGCCGTTTCCGGAAATAGGCTCGAAATCATATGGCGGACAGCGCAACCACCAGCATCGAATCATCGCTGCTTCACCGGATCGGCCGGCTTGCCAACTGCGACCTGTCGTTAGACGAAATATTGGGACAAATCGTGGGACTGGCGGCTGAGATCTCGCGCTGCGACGCCTGCCTGGTTTACGTCCGCGAGACCGCCACCGGGGATTTTCTGCTGCGCGCCTCGCAGCTTCCACGTTCGTATAGCGGAGCCAATCTGCGAATGAAACCCGGCGAAGGAGTGACCGGGTGGGTGGCCGAGCGGCAGACCATTGTGGCCTTGAGCGCCAACGCCGCGCGGGACTCGCGCTTCAAGACGTTCGCCACCCTGGTGGAAGACACTTACGAGGCGCTCTTGTCAGTGCCGCTGATTGCCCGCGGCAGGACCGTCGCCGTCATCAATATTCACCATCGCCATCCGCACCACCACTCCGAAGAGGAAATCGGCGCCATCGCTCTTATCGGCCAGCAGTTGAGCAGCGCCATCGCCAAGAACCTGCTGGAAGATGAAAATGCCCGCCTGGCGGAGCAGTATCACCGGGAGGAACAGCGGCGCGCGCAATTAGAAGAGAAGGTCGCCGAACGCACCGCCCAGTTGCGAGCCAGCAATGAAGAGCTGAAAGCCGCGAAAGAAAGCGCCGAGGAAATGGCGCGCTTAAAAAGCGAATTTCTCGCCAACATCAGCCATGAAATCCGCACCCCCATGAACGGAATTATGGGGATGACGGAACTGGTCCTCGACAGCGAATTGCAAGCCGAGCAGCGCGAGTTCCTGCAAATCGTCAAGAACTCGGCCGAATCCCTGCTCGGCATCATTAACAACATTCTTGATTTTTCGAAGCTGGAAGCCCGCAAAGTCACGCTCGATGAAGCCGACTTCGAGGTGGAACCGGAGATCGGAGAAACCATCCGCTCCCTGGCTGTCCCGGCCCATGAAAAGGGATTGGAACTCACCTATCAGGTTGCTCCTGAGGTCAGCCACTGGGTCAAAGGCGACGCCCAAAGTCTGCGCCAGGTGCTGGTGAATCTCATCGGGAATGCGATCAAGTTCACCGAACAGGGCGAAGTGGTTTTGCGCGTACTGCCCGAGTCTTCCAACGACCGCGACGGCAGCATGATGCTGCACTTTACGGTGAGCGACACTGGAATCGGAATTCCCGCCGACAAGCAGCAGAAAGTCTTCGCGGCGTTCGTGCAAGCCGACGGCTCCACTACCAGACTGCACGGAGGAACCGGGCTGGGATTAGCGATCAGCTCAAATCTGGTAGAGCTGATGGGCGGCAGCATCTGGGTAGAGAGTGAGCCCGGCAAAGGCAGCACGTTCCATTTCACGGCTCGCTTCGGCGGCGTGGCGGGGTCCTATCCTTCGCAAGCGCCCTATGAAGTGGGCGATCTCACGAACTTACCGGTGCTGGTAGTGGACGATAACGCCACCAACCGCAAGATCCTGATGGAAACGCTGAAACGGTGGGGAACCGGCCCGGTGGAAGCAGCCAGCGGGTTGCAGGCGCTAGAGATTTTCCGCGCGGCTTCACTGGATGGCCGCCCCTTCCGCCTGATCCTGGCCGACGTTCAAATGCCTGGAATCGACGGCGTGGAATTTGCGCGGCGCTTGAGAGCGCAACCCATGACATCGGCGACGCCCATCGTAATGCTGAGTTCGGTGGGCCGCCATCTTAGCGCGCCGCTATGCAAAGAGCTGGGCATTTCGATGTATTTGACGAAGCCGGTCACCTCCTCCTCTCTATTCGACGCCATCAATAAAGTGGTGGCTTCACAGGAAGAGATGCTCCCCGCAGCCGCCGTCCCCAACGCTGGCGGCCGGGGGATGCCGCGAATTCTAGTGACGGACGACGACTCGAACAATCGCGTTTTGCTCACCAACATCCTCCGGCGGAGCGGTTATCACGTGGTGATCGCGCGAGACGGACTGGAGGCCACTGACTTGTACGCCCGTGGCACAGCCGATCTCATCCTGATGGACTTGCAGATGCCCAACCTTGGAGGCGTGGAAGCAACGGTGTCGATTCGCAAGCTGGAAGCTTCCTTAGCCTCCTCGAACAGCCGCATCCCGATCATTGCTCTGACGGCGCACGCCATGGCCGGCGATCGCGAACGTTGTCTGGAGGCGGGCATGGACGATTACCTCACGAAACCCGTCCGCTCGAAAGATTTGCTGGCGAAGATTGCCCAGTTCACCACGCCTGCCGCATAAACGCCACGTCATCGCTATTAAAATAGAGCTGTGGGTTCGAGAGTCCACCAATCGCTAATCGTGCGTTAAGGAGGCCAGATGCCAGAGACAGATAACGCTGTAACCGTCGCCACCACCTCGCCGAAGTTGCGCGACGGCGTACTGGATTTGACCAACGTGGCGGGCATGACCATGGAAGGCAGCCAGGTCTTCACGCATTACAACGGCCCCACCGATCAACTGGATGGCATCTGCGCAGGCATGGCAGTTCTCGCCCCGGGAGCCAGCCCCCATCCGCCGCACCGGCATCCCGAGGAGGAGTTCCTGATTGTCAGCCATGGCACCGGCGAAATCGAATGCGATGGAAAGATCGTCCAGGTTGGTCCGGGGGCCATCATGTACTGCGCCGGAAATACTTTGCACGGGATCACCAACACCGGCCAGACGCCGATGACTTTTTATTGGTCCAAGTGGATCGCGAAAGGCTACGCGGCGGGCTGAGCGGATCCCGTCCTGAATTATGTGGACCGCTTTGGCTTCGGGTGTATCCTGAGACTTGGACCCGCACCGCAACGAACGCGTCTCCGAAGGGCTCCGCGAGGAACTCGACGAGCTGATCAACTACGAGCTGACCGATCCGCGCGTCGGCCCGGCTGCCGTCAGCGAAGTCCACGTTTCGCCGGATTTTCGCCGCGCCAATGTCCGGCTGATGCTGCAAGGCACGCCGGAGCAGCAAGCGGCCACCCTGGCGGCCATCGAGCACGCTAAACCATTCTTAAAATACCAGTTATCGGAACGGCTCCAGCTTGTATCGTACTCCCGATCTGCAATTCGAACCCGCCCTTCCCGCCGCCCTCGGCGCCAAAGCGCCGCAGATTCTAAAGCGAATCCGCCGCGGACGCGCAAAAAACACGATTTCCTAAGACCGTTTGTGCTACTTTGAGGGTTATGCGCGTGGCTCCCATGAACAGCCGGTTTCTCGATGCTTGCCGCCGCCGGCCGACCGACGTCCGCCCGGTGTGGTTCATGCGGCAGGCGGGCCGCTATATGAAGCAATACCGGGACATCCGCGCCAAAGCACGGCATCCTGGAAATCTGCAAGCGGCCCGATCTGGCCGCCCAGGTCACGCTGCAGCCGGTGGAAATCCTGGACGTCGACGCGGCCATCATTTTCGCCGATCTTGCTGCTGCCGGTCGAGCCCATGGGCCTGAAGCTGCGCTTCGCCGCCGGGCGAGGGCCCGGTCATCGACAACCCGGTGCGCACCTCGCGACGACGTCGATAGCCTGTCGATCTCGAACACCGACGATCTGGGCTACGTCGGCGAAGTCGATCCAACAGGTGGTTCGAGCGCTCGGCCGGACGCGTTCCGGTGATCGGCTTCGTAGGCGCGCCGTTCACCATGGCGAGCTACATGATCGAGGGCGGCCCGTCGCGCAATTTTCTGAACACCAAGACGATGATGTACCGCGACGAGACTCTGTGGCGCCGTCTGATGGGCAAGCTGGTGGACGTGCTGGGCGCCTTCGCGGTGTTGCAGGTGGCGGCGGGCGCGCGCATCATTCAGGTGTTCGACAGCTGGGTGGGAGCGCTGGGCCCGGACGATTACGTCCGCTACGTGGCGCCCTATTCGCGCGCGCTGATCGAACGCATTCGCTCCGCGGGCGTTCCGGTGATTCACTTCGGCACCGGCGCGGCCGGATTCTTCCGCGAGTTGCACGCCGCCGGCGGCGATGTGATGGGCGTCGACTGGCGCATCAACATCGACCAGGCTTGGATGGACATCAGCTACCGCTCGGCGGTTCAGGGCAACCTGGACCCGGCGGTGCTGATGGCTCCGCTGCCGGAGCTGAGGATGCGCGTGCATGAGTTGCTGAAGCGCACCGGCTCGCGGCCCGGCCACATCTTCAATCTGGGCCACGGCATTCTGCCGGAAACGCCGGTCGAAAACGTGAAGGCCTGCGTCGAAATCGTCCGCGAATTCAGGCCGTAGAGCTGCCGTGGAAACCCGCCGTGTCGTCGTCATTGGCGGGGGCATCTCCGGACTTTCCGCCGCCTACGATCTTGACGCGCGGCGGGCGCCGACTGCACCATCCTCGAAAAGCAGGCCGCGCGCTGGCGGCGTCATCGAAACGCGCTTCGCCGAAGGCTGCACGCTCGAAGGCGGCCCGGATAGCTTTCTCTCCGCAAAACCCGCAGCGCTGGCGCTGATCAAGGAGCTGGGTCTTGAAGAGCGACGTGATCGGCTCCAACGATCATCAGCGCACCACCTACATCTTGAAGCACGGCGCGCTGGTGGCACTGCCCGAAGGCGTGATGATGATCGTGCCCACGCGCGTCATGCCCATGGTGCAAGTCGCCGCTGCTGGGCTGGGCGACGAAGATCCGCATGGGCCTGGAATATTTCCGCAAGCCCGGCGAGTCGCACGACCGCAGCGTGGCCGAGTTCGTCACCGATCATTTCGGACAGGAAACCCTGGACTATCTGGCGGAACCGTTGCTCTCCGGCGTCTACGGAGGCGATCCCGGCGCAGCTCAGCGTCGGCGGCGTCCTGCCGCGCTTTCTGCGAAATGGAGGCGAAGTACGGCAGCCTGGTGCGCGGAGTGCTGGCCGGGCGTTCCGGAGCGCCGCCCAGCGGCTCGTTATTCCGCACGTTGAAGGGCGGCCTAGGCACTCTGGTCGACGCGCTGGCATCTCGCGTGAAGGTGTGCCGCGCGGATGTGGAAACCATCGAGCGCGCAAGTAGCGGGTTCCGCGTCCGCGCGAACGGCGAGTGGACTAACGCCGATCACGTGATCGTCGCGTGTCCGGCGTGGTCTGCGGCGCGCGTCGTGGCCGGACTCGACGGTCCGCTCGCGGAACTGCTCGCGACCATCGACTATAGTTCGTCGCTGACGCTCTCCTTGATCTACCGCGCTGCCGATTTCAACGGCAAGCGCGCGGGGTTCGGGTTCCTGGTGCCGAAGAAAGAACGCCAGCGCTTGGCCGCGTGCACTTTCGTCGGAACCAAGTTTTCATTCCGCGTTCCAGATGACCGCATCGTTCTGCGCTGCTTCTTCGGCGGCATCGGCGACCCGGCCATCCTGAACGAATCCGACGAATCGGTGACAGCCATCGCGCGCGAAGAATTGCGCCGCATCCTGGGCCTGACGGCAGCGCCCATCTCGCAAGTAATTTCGCGCTGGCCCCGTTCCATGGCGCAATACACGCTGGGCCACAAGCAGCGCGTGGAGGAAATCCGGGCGCGCGCCGCCGCAATTCCGGGACTGCATCTGGCAGGCAACGCCTACGACGGCATCGGCATACCGGACTGCATCCAAACCGGCCGCGCCGCCGCAAAAGCGGCTCTCACTTCTTGATCGTGACCCGCACTCCGTCCGGCCGCAGTTCAATCCGCTCGATATTATTCTCCAAATCGAACGGCTGATTCACCTTGGCGTCCGGAAAAAGGTGAAGGAAAAATTCATTCACCAGAAAATCCAAGGGCGCTCCCGTGACCGCGACACCCGAAATTTCCAGGCGCGTTAAGCGAGCCGTCGCGCGCCCGTGACTGGATTCAAGCTGGATGGAAACTTTCAGCGGCCGCTCGCCCGAGATCAACTTCGCGATGAGCGAATTGGTAGCCAGCCCCTCGCCCTGCCGCATCTTCAGAAAATCGACAAACGCGGACCCGGATGCTGTTCCGCTGCCCAGCTCAACCGCGGGATCGCGAATTCCCTGGTACATCTGCGGCACCCGCCCGCGAGCCCAGGCGTTCATTTCAGCGGGCGTGAAGACAATGACGGAACCAGGCCGCGCGTGGCCGGATTCAATGCGATCCAGCTTTCTTCCGGCCCGATCAAAAGCCAGATCGGCGGCGTGCAATTGCAAAACGGCCGCTAAGGCGAGCAGCAGAAGCGGCCTCATGGCTCCAGTGTAGCGTGGCGCTTATTGAGGGTTGGATTGATTCGCTTCGGTCTGAACTTTTTCTTGCGCCGCGGCTTGGATCTGCTCCAATTGCTTCTGGACCAAAACCTTGTCCTTCGCGTCCGGAGTCGCATCCAGGTAAGAACGAATTGCTTCCGCCGATGCCGTGAAATCCCGTTTCTGCGCCAGCACCAGACCCAGCACGTAGCGCGCCCGCATATTCCTCTTGCCCGGATCCATGCGGACCGCGGCCTGCGCACTCTTCTCCGCGACGTCGAAATGCTGCGTCTGAAAATTACCGATGCTGCTGAGATAATAAGCGTCCGGAGAATTCTGAGAGTCCAGACTAAGCCACTGATCGGTCATATCCACCAGGTCCTGCCACTTGGCCTCGCGCAATGCCAGCCAGGAAAGCTGCTCGTGCGGCAGAATGAATTTCGGCTCCGCCGCGATGGCTTGCTGGTAGGCTTTGCGGGCCTCATCCATACGATTCCCCTGCTCGTTAACCCGGCCCAGCTCGAACCAGGCGGAGGAGTATTGCGGATATACGCTTACCGCCTTCTCGAAGTTTTTCTGAGCGTCATCCAGCTTATTCTTGGCTTCGTCCTCGCGGCCTTTTTCGTAAGCCTTGCGGGCGTCTTTCGGCGCGAGAGCAGAGACCACGCTGATGGTCAATCCGTCCACCTTCGCCATGCGGTGCAAAATGATGGTCCCTATGTTGGGATCGTCCATATAGTGAACCATGTCGAGCTGAATCGCGTCCGACCGGAAACCGGTGAGCGACGCCCGCAACTCGCAACCCCATAGCCGCTTGTCGGAACCGCCCATGCGGTTGGATGTCCCACCGCTATTTGAACCGCTGCCGAAGGGAGAGCCGCGGCCATTTATATCGGAGCCGACACTCGCGTCCGGCATTTCCATGATTTGCCCGACCTGAAAGTTGAAGCGTCCTTTTTTATCGGTCTCCGTCTCGACTATGGGCACACCATTACACACACGCTCGATCTTCGCGTGGTCGGGCAGAGGCGTGCCGTCGCTTAGAATTACGTTGCCGGAGATAAAAATAGGCCGTTGGTTGGGGCCGGCGTTGTCCGATGTGATCGGCTGCGTGGCTCGGGGATTTGTACCGCTGTTAGGGGATGGCACGGAATTCCTCGGCGCTCCCTGCGCGTTTAGGGCGGCTGTCAAGATAAGTGCCAGCGCGGCGATTTCCCAGGGTCGCATCGTCCCCTCCCGTTATGGGTCGATTATACGCCTTGAGAGCGGCCCGTGGAAGGCAGGCGGCGGGCTACTGTAGCACCGGCAATTTCAGATAATCCGCCGGTACGAACAGACTGCCTTCGGTGATCCCCTGCGGAGCGATGCGCCGAAGTTGCGCGGCGAGTTCGCGCCCGGCCGCGCGTCCCGCGAGGACCGCGTCAAAAGCGTGAAACACTTGGCGCAGTTGCTCGCCCGATTCATGCACGAACTCCAGTCGGAAATGGCGGATGCCGGCTTGTCTCCAGGAATCCAAGTGGCCGCTGGCTTCCTGCGCCTCCGCGCCGAAGACAGTGTTGCGGCAGCCCACGTCGGCCAGCACCGGATGCGCGCGGCCTTTGGCGTCTTTCAGCTCGACGCGATGTTTTTCGCAGGGACGGCCGCAATCGCGATAGCTGGTGCCTTTCGATAAGAAGCGGCAGAAGACGCAATGCTCAGTGTGAAACACCGGCAGATGCTGATAAGCGATGGCTTCGATGTTCTCTGCACCGATACCCAGCGCTAGCGTCGCAACTTGCGCCGCGTTTAAATCGTGCGCCGGAGTCAACCGCTCGAGCCCGAGATCCAGAAATAACTCCGCACTGATGGAGTTGGACACATTCAGACTGAAATCGCCGATCAGCGGCGCGTGATCGCTCCCGCGCAAAGCGTGCACTAAACCCGCCGGGCGCACCAAAATCGGACAGTCCAGGCTAACCAGAAAATTCAGAATGCGCGCCTCGCCGGGTTTGAGCACGCGCGGACTGGCCACTCGCGCCGGGATTCCACTGGTCTTCACGCGGTCGATCGAAGGACGCAGGCCGTACAGATCCAGATAATCCAGCGTGATGCTGGCTGGCGCCGGCGTGAGTGAGAGCGCGGCTTCCAGTTGCTCCGGCGTGCGAACCAGAACATGGAGCTGAGGCTCGACATCAGCCTGCCGGGGGCGCGCGCCGGCGGACTTCCCAAGCACAGCGGCCTCGTGAATTTCCACCGGCGGCCGGTGCGTCTCGGCAACTTGCAATTTTTCGACTGCTTCGCGCCGCATTTGATTGAGCGTCGAGACCGCGGCGAAGAGCGATCCTTCCGCGTCCAGAGTAATTTCGCCCAGTTCATAGACAGTGTTGCCGAGCCGTCCAAACTGTTCGCGCAAAGACTCTACCGTAATGCCGCGGTTCTGCGCCGGGCGCAAAGGCTCGCGAAGATTCGACCGAAACGCTGATCTGCGGTTGCGCTTCGAGAGACCAAACGGCGCGCAACGGCGCCCCCTCGCGCGCTTCGACGGAAACGTTCACCCGCTGCCGGGCCACCGGAACCGAAGGATCGAGGAAAGGCCGCGCGGCGCGGTCGATCTCGGGATCATGCGTGCGCCACAACCAGATCTCCCGCGCGAACGCGGCCGAACCGCACCGCGCCGTTGCCGAATTGCAGTTCGATTTCGCCGCTCAAATGCGTGCGGACGGCAAACAGGCGGCCGCCTTCTTCCGGTTCCTCCGGACTACGCCAATCCGCGGCGTCGAACACCACGCCGTCGCCGGCCTTCAGAGGAGCGATCTCATGCGCCGGGCCCGGTTCCACCATGACGCAGTCAGTTTCAACGCGCGTTACGCGTCCCATCTTCACGCCGCGATGCCGCGGAGCGCGCCCCTCCACCACCGCCTGGTGATTCGTGCCCGCGAGAAAGAATGGCCCGAGTCCGCGTGAATACACTTGCTCCAGTTGCAATTCTTCCTGCGGCGTGATGCTCAGCGCGCGTCCGGCCCAGGCCTCATCGACAGCCTTGCGATAAGCGCGCGTGGTGAGCGCGACGTAATCGGCGTCTTTATAACGGCCTTCGATCTTGAGCGCGGCGATACCGGCGGCGACCATCTCCGGAATCTGGCGCAGCGCATAGAGATCGCCGGGCGACAGCAAATACCGCGCGTCGTCCAGAGGTTCGATGCGTCCGTCCACCAGCAATTCGTAAGGCAGGCGGCAGGCCTGCGCGCATTGTCCGCGGTTGGCGCTTCTGCCTCCCCACGCCTCCGACGAAAAGCATTGGCCCGAGTACGCCACGCACAGCGCTCCGTGAACGAAAATTTCCAGATCGCAGTCGGTTGCTGAAGCGATGGCGCGGATTTCGTCCATCGACAGCTCGCGCGCCAGCGTCACCCGGTTGACTCCCAGGCTCTGCGCCAGCTCGACGCCGCGCACGTCCGTGATGCTCATCTGCGTGCTGCCGTGAAGCTGCATGCCGGGAGCGATCTCCCGCGCTAGGCGCACGGCGGTCAAATCCTGCACGATCAGACCGTCGGCCCCCGCCTCCGCAATAGCGGCAATCGCGCCCGCCGCAGCCTTCAGCTCATGTTCAAACAGCAGCGTATTGAAAGTGACGTACCCGCGAACGCCGCGGGCGTGCAACGTGCGCATGGCCTCCGGCAATTCTTCGACGCCGAAACCCGCCTTGGCACGCGCCGTGAAATGTTTCAGGCCGAAGTAAACACCATCCGCGCCCGCCTCGATAGCCGCGTGCAACTGCGGCCAATGGCCTGCCGGACTCTTGACCTCCGGTTTACGTGGGGGCGGAGCTTGCGTCATCGCTGCACTGCTGTGATGCCGACTTCCGTGCCCGTGCCCTGCAACACCTTCGCGGCGGTTAAATCCAGGGATCGGCCTCCACTCCCTGCGTCAGCGTGCAGTTCTCCTCCGAACTCGCTCGGATTCTTGACCTCGACCTTGAAGCCGGCAGGTTCGAGTTGCGCGCGGTAAAACGCCAGGATCTGTTTGAAGTCATCCGCCGTGCGGAAGTTAAAACCGTATGTCAAATCGTCGCGGGTCTGTTTAGTGCTGATATTTTCGATAGTCGAGCCCGGATAGTGCGGCACCCAGGCGAAGCGGTTCGTTCCTTCCGCCGACGGCGCCGTGGATATAAAAGGTTTCAGCGGGCCCTTCGCACCCGCCTGCGTGTGCTCGGTGGACTTCTTATACTGCACGACGAAGATGGCGAACGCCGCCAGCACCGCGCTCATAATCACGCGCAGCAGCGTATTGGTCCTTCTGGGAGGTCTCGCGGTCATGTGTTCCAACTTAATGATAATCGGCTTTATGGTTGCAGCTTTGGGTTACCCTGTTCAATGACGACCTTATTTGATGATTACCTTCACCTGTAATCTGTGCGGCACTTCCAACACAGTAGAAACAATTCCCTGGGAGACGCCCACCTGCTCCAGTTGCGCCTCCAACGTGCGCATGCGCGCCATTATTTACATGCTGGCCCTGGAATTATTTGGCGAACCGCGTCTGCTTCCCGATTTCCCGCAATGCGCCAACGTGAAGGGATTCGGCATGAGCGATGCCCACTGCTATGCTCTTTTGCTGGCCGAAAAGACCGACTACACCAATACTTATTACGATCGCGAACCGTATCTCGATATCACGGCGTCCAACGCCGATCGGCACGGGACCTACGACTTCATCTTATCGAGCGATGTTTTCGAACACGTGGCTCCGCCCATTGAACGCGCTTTTGAAGAAGCCTTCCGTCTCTTGAAACCGTATGGCGTCCTGTGTATAACGGTGCCCTCTGTGATCGCCGATCAGACCGATGAACATTATCCGGATCTCTACCAATATTCCGTGATCGAACTCGCCGGCGAGCACGTACTGATTAATCGCAAGAAGGACCGGACCCTCGAAATCCATGACAATCTGGTCTTCCACGGCGGAATTGGCGCCACTCTGGAGATGCGGCTATTCGCGCAAGCCGACTTAGTGCGCAAACTCCGCGGCGCGGGTTTCTCGGATGTGGTTCTGCAAACGGAACCGGTGGAGCGCTTCGGCATCGTGTTCGACGGTCCGTGGAGCCGGCCGCTGGTAGCCCGCAAGCTGCCGTATCCCAAGATATCCGCTTCGGCTTTACCCGCTAAAAAAGAAATTGTTCCGCCAGCCGAACGCCCGGCCGAACCCGCCCCGGCCGTCGATTCCCGGCTTACCCAACTGACCAGAGAAAAAGCAGCGCTGGAAGAGCGCCTGGCGACCGTGGAGACGCAACTACGTTTGGCCGCCGACTCACGCTGGCTTAAACTCGGCCGCGGACTGGGATTAGGACCGAACCTGGAGCACGACAAATGAGTTCAACCGCGTCCCGGCCGCCCGCGAACGCCCAGGAAATCCTGGATCGCCGCCCTCTGTTCTCGAAGCAATTAGCCGAAGCCAAGCAGGAGCCTCTGCCGCTGCAATTGACCTGGTACCCGTACGACAGCATGGCGTCGATCGATCACATCACGCCCTTCCTGCGCGGACATTTCGCCGAATTCGAGCGCGCGTTCCAGGCCGGTCCGGTCATCGATTTCGGTTGCGGCGACGGCGACATCCCGCTGTTCTTCGCCAATCTAGGCTGCAAAGTCGCGGCGGCGGACAACCCTCCGAATAATCACAACTGGATGGCCGGCTTGCGCGCGCTGCGCGATCGCATGAATCTGCCGGTCGAGATTCACGAGCTAGATGCGGATACGGCCACTACGATCCCAGGTGGCCCCTATGGTCTGGTTTTCTCGCTGGGCGTTTTGTATCACCTTAAAAATCCCTACCTGGCGCTGGAAACGCTGGCGAACCATTCGCGATACTGCGTGCTAAGTACGCGTATCGCAGACGTGACGAAGTCGGGCCTGCCCATTAAGGATGAGCCGCTGGCCTACCTGCTGGATCATCGCGAGACCAACAACGATCCGACCAATCAATGGATTTTTTCTCCCACCGGCCTGGAAAGAATCGTAAAGCGCAGCGGATGGCGCATCATCGATCAGTTGACGCGCGGATGCACGCAAGCTTCGAATCCTACTGACTTGGATAAAGACGCGCGCAAGTTTTTATTCATGCGAAGCCAGCGTTTATCCGCGCCCGCCAAGATTCGCTTGCTGGACGGATGGACCGAAGTAAACGAGTTGAAGTGGGCCTGGAGCCTGAAGCGATTCAGTTTCGAAGTAACTTTGCTCGATGACACCAAGCCGCCGAAGTTCGCGCTCCAGTTTGTGATTCCCGACGTGCTCGCGGCGGGGACGCCGGTGGTGAAAATGTCATGCGCCGTAAACGGACAGGCCGCCGGAACGCAAACTTACTCCGGTCGCAACGAAAAATGGTACGAGGCCAAGCTGCCTGCGGGCACGGATTACGCGAAGCCGATTCACTTTGAATTTACCGTCGATCACAGTTTTAAACCGGCCACGGATTTGCGAGACCTCGGAGTTATCATTCCCTTCGATGGCATGGTTCGCGGAACGTCGGAAAAATTCAATTTTTGGCTGGATTAGTTGGTGAAGGTCTTGCCTTCCGTCGCTAGCCGCTTTAATAGCGGAGCGGGCGTCCATCCGAATTTTTCAATCCGCGCGACCACGTTCGCTAGTCCGACGGTGTCCGCGTAGAACATGGGACCGCCGCGCCACGCCGGGAAGCCGTAGCCGGTGAGATAAATTACATCGATATCCGAAGCCCGCAGCGCCATGCCTTCTTCGATAATGCGGGCACCTTCATTCACTAGTGCCAGAATGCAGCGGTCGACGATCTCCACTTTCGAAATCACGCGGCGTTCAGTTCCGGCGATGCTTTCGATCAGCGCTGCTACGTCGGGATCAGCGGAGGGCTTGCGATTTTCGTCGTATCGCGACCAGCCTTTACCGGTCTTCTGTCCCAGACGGCCCAGTTCGCATAGCTTCGGAAGTACCAGCGGCTTTCGCCCCGCCGGGTCAGTGATCGCAGCGATGTCGCGCATCACGTCGTTGCCCACTAGATCGTACATGGCCAGCGGCCCCATGGCCATGCCGAAATCGAACAGCGCCTGATTGACCTCCTCTACACTGGCGCCTTCTTCCAACAAAAACTGCGCTTCGCGACCGTAGACATTGATCATTCGATTGCCGATGAAGCCGGGACAGTTGCCTGCAATCACGCCAATCTTGCCCAGACGCTTGGCGAGCGCCCCGGCAGTGGCCGTGACTTCGTGGAGTGTCGCACTGCCGCGCACGATCTCCACCAGCCGCATAATGTTCGCCGGGCTGAAGAAATGCAGACCAATGACCATGTTCGACCGCTTGGTCGCCGCCGCGATCTGGTCGATATCGAGCGACGATGTGTTCGTCGCCAGCACGCAGGCGGGCTTCGCGACGCCGTCGATCTCACGGAAGACTTGCTGCTTCGCGTCGAGATTTTCGAACACGGCTTCGACGATGATGTCCGCTTGATCGAAACCATCGAACGTCAGTTGCGGAGTGATCATCGCCAGCTTCTGTTCAGCTACGTCCTGAGGCAGTCGCGAGTAGTTGCGGCGAATGTTCGCCATGCCGCGGTCAAGCGCTTCCTGGCTGGTCTCCTTGAGCCACACCGGAATCCCAGCGTTGACAAAGGCCATGGCGATGCCTCCGCCCATCGTGCCCGCACCTACGATCGCCGCCCGTGCAATGTCATAAGTGGGCGTGCTGCTGGATATGCCAGGAATTTTGGTGACGGCGCGCTCCGCGAAGAAAGCATAGATGAGCGCCTTCGACTGCGAAGATCGCAGGCACTCATCGAACAATTCCGCCTCGCGCTTCAATCCCTCGGCGAACGAGAGTTTGGTAGCCGCCTCCACCGCATCGATGGCCGCCAGCGGCGCCGTTTGCCCGCGCATCTTTTTGCGCACCTGATCCCGTGCGGTCAGAAAAGACCGCCGGGCCCACTTCTGAAATCGTTCTTGGGATCGGCTTCGACACGACCTCACGTGCAAAATCCACCGCACCCGCGCGCAAATCGCCGTCGACGATCCGATCGACGATTCCAGCAACCAGCGCCTCTTGCGCTTTGACCGGACCACCAAACGCACACATCTCGACCGCCTTCGCCACCCCCGCCAAGCGCGGCAAGCGCTGTGTGCCCCCGGCGCCCGGAATCAATCCCAACTTCACTTCCGGTTGCCCGACCTGTGCCGACGGCGCGATTAAGCGATAGTGTCCGGCCATCGCCGTTTCGAGACCGCCTCCCAAAGCCGCACCGTGAATTGCCATCACCACCGGCTTCGCGGAATCTTCTATCGCCAACAAACACGCGCGAAGAATGGCAACATACTCGCCTGCCGTGGGCTTGAGAAATTCATGGACGTCCGCCCCGGCAATGAAATTGCGCCCCGCACCGATGACGACGATGGCGCGCACCTGGCTATCCGCATTGGCTTCCCCGATCGCCGCGTGCAACCCTTCGACCACACCGCGACTCAGCGCATTGACCGGAGGATTGTCGATGATGACGACCGCGACATCCCGATCGCGCTCCGAGCGAACCAAAGTATTCACGCTTTCAATTTTCGTGCGTTCTCGACGGCTTTGTAGCCCTGCTCGCGCGCCGACGTCAACCGGTCGACCGGGCTGTCGACCAGCGGCACGATCAGCAAACGGTCGTTCCTCTCCGGCGTGGCCAGAACCGCCTCCACATACTGTTCGGTTTCGCGCAGCGAATCCGGGCAGGACGCCACCAGCATCACGTTCGCCCACTCCACATCGATCTCGCGCGGCGCGATGTAATCGCGATTCATGCGCTCCAGGTTTTCCACCCACCGCGGATCGCGCGCGATGGTCTCCGCATCCGCCAGGTCCTTCAACCGCCGCAAGCGAATGTTGGCGTGGGCCTGCACCGCTCCCACACCCGCCGCCAGCGCGAACTGCTCGGTATCGCCGTACCGCGAATAGAACACCACCACTACGTTGACTTCGAGCATAGTCAAAGCCTACGCCAAATCGAACACCAAAAACTCGCCGCCCGGCGGGACCGGCTCCGGTGAACTGCAGCGCCGCCTCATCGCTGATCGCCGCACCATCGCCTTCTTTCAAGGCGTGTCCGTTGAGCGTGATATTCCCCTCCGCGCAATGCACCCAAGCGTAGCGGCCCTTCGCAATGGGCACTTCGAGAGACTCGCCAGCCGCCAGCACCGAAGCGTACATACGCGCATCCTGATGGATGAACGCGGCCGGCTCCGCCGTCTTCTTATCCGGCCCGGCAATAAGCCGCAAGCGTCCCCGTTTTTCGGCGGGATCGTAGGCGAACTGCTGGTAGGACGGCGCCACATCCATCTCCGCCGGTTCAATCCAGATCTGCAAGAAATGTACCGGCTGCTTCGGCGAGCCGTTAAATTCACTGTGAATCACGCCCGTGCCCGCCGACATCGCCTGCACCATGTTGGCTTCCAGAACCTCCTGCGTTCCGGTGCTGTCTTTGTGCGCGAGACTCCCCTCCAGCACATAGGAAATGATTTCCATGTCGCGATGCCCGTGCGATCCAAAGCCTCTGCCGGCCGCCACCCGGTCGTCATTCAAGACGCGCAGCGAGCGAAACCCCATCTGTTTGGGATCGTGATAATTCGCAAACGAAAACGTGTGGTATGAGTTGAGCCAGCCATGATCGGCATGGCCGCGTTCTTCCGCTAATCGGAGCGTAATCATGCTCCCATGTTAGCGAGCCAGTCAAGTCCCCCGAAGCCGTGACGCGCTATCTTCAATGCGTTGTTTGGACTACCCGCGGACCGCCGTCCAAGCCATAAATCGTGACTTGACCGGAATTGGCCGGCTTAGGTTGGCGAGCCGCCCGCGGCGTGGGCTGCGAAGAAGCCATCGCCGCCGCCTGCGCGCGCGCCGCCTGTGCGGCTTGCAGTTGCTGCACAAATTCATCTTTCGTGAGCGCCAGACTGAGCTGCATGCGATTCCCCTCCGCCGCAATTTGCAGCTTGTGCGCGATCTCCGACATTCCCTGTTGGTTGGCTTGCGCCGCAAGCGCTCCCTGGATTTGCGCGGTAAGCAGTTGCGTCATCTGCGCTGCCACTGCATCGTTGTCCGCTGCCACACTTACTTCAAGCTGGAAACCGTCGCGCAGCGCAAGACCCATGTCCAGACTCTTCACCTGCGCGGCGAGTTGCGCCGCGAGTACATTGGTCCGGGCGGCGGCGGTGGGCTCGAAACCGGTGAGCGGTCCATCGCTGATCAGCCAGAAGTCGTGCGTGGACGCCAGCGTTTGCGCGCGCTTCAGCAGCGCCGATGCCGGGACCAGCGCGCCGTTGCGCCGTCCGATCGCCGCCAGAACCGACGGTTCGTCGCCCAGCAGCAAGGTCGAGCTGTCGCCCTCACCCTTGATGAAAGCAAACGTAGTGACGTCCGTCGGGTTGAGTCGGTACACATCCGCATCCCGATACCGGCGCGGCGTCTTCCCTTTCAGAAACGGCTGCAATTCTGCCATCGGGAAGCGTCCTTCCACCACCAGGACAAACGGTGCTTTATTCTTGCCGGTCGCCGCAAAGACCGCCGGTGGTCCGCCGGAGGACGACACAAACACCCGGTCAACCTGATCCACCAACCCCGCCGCCATCGCCTGCATAGGACCCTGCAACGGCGACTGTGCTCCATTCGCCGGCTGCGTCTTGCTCATCTGTTCGCGGATCGACTTGCCCACGGCCGATTCGCGTAAGCTCTTGACGTCGACCCCCATCAGCAGCTTCGCGCCCGGCTGGCTGAGTTCCCAGGAATTCGTTTGCGCACTCGCGCTCACCGCAGCCGCGGCCAGCAACAGCATCACCTTCGGTTTTGCACGCATAGATCCCCTCATCATCATGCTAAGGCGATTTCAGGCGAAACGGGAATCGAACAAAACACTTAGTTTTGGTGCGGGTATCCTTAAGAGTCAGCCCATGTCCACGTTCAAGGCCGTCTTCGCGGAACAAATCGAAGGCAAACCCCGCGTCTCCATCCAGCAAATCGACCGCGCCAGCCTGCCCGACAGCGACGTGCTGGTCCGGGTTCGATATTCAGACCTGAATTATAAGGATGGCCTCGCCGTCACCGGCCGCCCCGGCGTCATTCGCAAGTATCCGATGATCCCCGGCGTCGACCTGGCAGGCGTGGTGGAAGAATCGTCGTCGCCCGATTGGAAGCCCGGCGACGAAGTGGTCGTCACCGGCTTCGGCCTCTCCGAAACGGTGTGGGGCGGATACGCGGAACTCGCGCGCATGAAAGCGGAGTGGCTGGTCAGCCTGCCCAACGGACTCACGCTGAAGCAGTCGATGGCGATCGGCACCGCTGGATTCACCGCCATGCAATGCGTAATCGCTCTGGAGCGCCACGGTTTGGCAGCAGGTTCCGAAGTGCTGGTGACCGGCGCGGCGGGAGGCGTCGGCAGCATAGCGGTGGCGATCCTGGCAAAGCTGGGCTACCGCGTGGCCGCGTCGACGGGCCGCGCGGAATTGGGCGATTACCTGCGGTCGCTGGGCGCAAGCGAGATCGTCGATCGCAGCACATTGACTGCGCCCTCCAAACGCCCGATGGAATCGGAGCGCTGGGCGGGAGCCGTCGACTCTGTGGGCGGCGATACACTGGCCGCGATCGTGCGCTCATTGGTCGCGAACGGCAGCGTGGCCGCGTGCGGCGTCGCGGGAGGCGCCGCCCTCAACACCACGGTTTTTCCGTTCATCCTGCGCGGCGTGAATCTGCTGGGGATCAATTCCGTATACGTCTCGCACAGCGACCGCCTGCTCATCTGGGAACGCCTCGCGCGCGATCTGCCGCTGCCCCTGCTCGACAGCATGACCCAGGAAGCGCCCCTCGAAGCCGTGTTCGATCTAGGCGAGAAGATCCTCGCCGGAGCTGTTCGCGGGCGTACCGTGATTCGGATCTCCTGAAATCCGCCGCCGTCACGCCATACGTATTATCAGGCAGGAGCCTCAGGAAACCTCGGGGCTTGGAGTAATATTTGGTTAGAGGCACCTATGCTGATCCGTAAACCCGCCGATCTTCGCCACTCCGACGTCACGCCGAAGCAGTTCTACCTGAACCGCCGCCGATTCCTCGCCGCAGGCTCGGCCATCGCGGGCGCATGGGCGCTGCCCACTCCGGCAGGCGCCACCATGAAGCTCAACAACGTGACGAAGAGTTCCTACACCGTCAACGAAAAGGTCACGTCGCGCGACGACATCACCAGCTACAACAACTACTACGAGTTCGGCACCGACAAAGGCGACCCGGCGCACTACGCCAACACCTTGCGCCCGTCGCCCTGGCAGGTGGTGGTGGGCGGGCTGGTCGACAAGCCGAAGACTTACGATCTGGATGGCATCATGAAAATCGCGCCGCTCGAAGAGCGCATCTACCGCCATCGCTGCGTCGAAGCCTGGTCCATCGTAGTCCCGTGGATCGGATTCCCGCTGGCTGCGCTGCTGAAGGAAGTTCAGCCCAACTCCAAGGCGAAATACGTAGCGTTCGAAACACTCTTTGATAAAAAGCAAATGCCACTCTGGAATCGCGCCGGGATAGACCTGCCCTATGTGGAAGGTCTGCGCCTGGACGAAGCCATGCATCCACTGGCCCTGATGGCCGTAGGTCTTTATGGCGAGACGCTGCCCAACCAGAACGGCGCGCCCTTCCGGCTGGTGGTCCCCTGGAAGTACGGTTTCAAGAGCATCAAGTCGATTGTGAAGATCACGCTCACCGATAAGCAGCCGCCCACCACCTGGAACATCACCAACGCGCGCGAGTACGGATTCTATTCGAACGTGAACCCGGCCGTGGATCATCCGCGCTGGACGCCAGGCCCAGGAACGCCGCCTCGGCGAATTGTTCAAGCGGAAGACGCTGATGTTTAACGGCTATAACGAGGTCGCGAGCCTCTACAACGGCATGGACCTGCGCAAGAATTATTAAAGGACCGGCCAGCCCAAACGCGGATGAAGAAAATCCTGTTCAATCCGTGGACCAAGCGCGTTCTCTTCGTCCTGTGCCTGATTCCCGCGCTGCTGCTGGTCTGGCGTGGATTTTCCGGAGACCTCAGCGCCAACCCCGTAGAGTTCATCGAGCACCGAACCGGCGACTGGGCGCTGCGCTTCCTGCTGATCACGCTAGCCGTCACACCGCTGCGCAAGATTTTCGAACAGCCGCTGCTGACCCGTTTCCGCCGTATGCTGGGCCTGTTCGCGTTCTTCTACGTTTGCGTGCATCTGCTGATGTATTTGACCTTCGACCAGATGTTCAGCATCAGCGGAATCTACGCGGACGTGGTGAAGCGCCCTTACATCACCGTCGGCACGGCCGGCTTCCTCATGCTAGTCCCGCTAGCGATCACCTCCACCGCAGCCATGGTGCGCAGGCTAGGTCCGAAGAGCTGGCAGTTGCTGCATCGTCTGGTTTACTTCTGCGCGCTCGCCGGCGTCATCCACTATTACTGGCTGGTCAAGTCCGATGTGCGCGAGCCACTGATGTACGGCGGCATCCTCGCTGTGCTGATGCTCTTCCGCGTCCGCATGTGGCTCAAAAAGGGCGCGAAGAATAAACCAGAGCCGACGGCAGTCAGTGCCTAGCCAGCGTGCCGGACTTCGATCACCTCAGTCGGTCCCAATCCTCCGGATCGATATGAGCTTGATTGAGGATGCTGCGCAAAGTGCCCACCGGGATTTCCGGCTTCCTCGGAACAATCGCAGTATCGATCGTATCTCCGCTTCTTCGCACGAACTTTATGTGGCTGCCCTTCTGACTGGCCTCGACGAAACCAGCGATCTCGAGTCTGCGCTTGACCTCGCGAAAGGGCTGAGGGCTTAAGCCGCCCCAACCTCAACCTCGATCACGCGCACTTTCGATGGGCGTGTCGCCTGCGGCGGCTCGAAGTGCAGTTCCAACGCTTCCTTCAAGTTCGCGAGCGCTTCTTCCTCAGTCTCGCCTTGGCTGGCAACATCCACTTCCAGGCATTGGGCGACATACCAGTCGCCTTCGCGCCACACTGTTGTCGCGAACGGCCGCTTCATGCGCCTATTATTTCACAAAGCGGTAATCTTGAGCCTCAGTCCGCTCGAATGATTTCGTGAATCGGCAGCCGCTGCGCGTCCATCTAATATCCAGGCTATGATTTCCTCCCGCGGTTACGCCGCCCAAAATAGTAAAACTCCCCTCGCTCCCTTCAGCTTCGAACGGCGCGATCCGGGGCCCAAAGACGTTGTCATCGATATCCAATTCTGCGGCGTCTGCCATAGCGACATTCATCAGGTGCGCGATGAATGGGGTGGCGCGAAGTACCCGATGGTCCCGGGACACGAGATCGTCGGCCGGGTCACGCGCGTCGGCTCCGCCGTAACCAAGTTCCGCGAAGGCGATCTGGCGGGCGTAGGCTGCATGGTCGATTCCTGCCGCACTTGTGCCAACTGCAAGAAGGGCGAAGAGCAATTCTGCCTGGTCGCCACCGTCTTCACTTACAACTCGCCCGAAAAAGACACCGGCCGCAACACCTACGGCGGCTACTCCAACAACATCGTGGTCGACGAAGATTTCGTGCTGAAGATTTCGCCGAAGCTGAACCTGGCCGCGACCGCTCCTTTGCTCTGCGCCGGCATCACCACCTATTCGCCGATGCGCCACTACAAAGTGGGACCCGGCCAGAAAGTTGGCGTCGTCGGATTGGGCGGACTCGGCCACATGGCGCTCAAGTTCGCGCATTCGCTGGGCGCGCATGTAGTCCAATTCACCACCTCTCCCAGCAAGAAAGCCGACGCCCTGCGCCTGGGCGCCGATGAAGTCGTGTTGTCTACAGACGCCGCCGCCATGAAGGCGCAAGCCAATTCCTTCGACTTCATTCTGGATACGGTTTCCGTGCCGCACGACGTCGAGGGTATGCTCAAGCTCCTCAAGCTGGACGGTCACATGGTTGTCGTAGGAGTGCCGGTCGAACCGCTTTCGATCACCGCCCGCACCTTGATCATGGGACGCCGCTCGCTCGCCGGATCGCTGATCGGCGGCGTGCGCGAAACGCAGGAAATGCTGGATTACTGCGCCGAGCACGGCATCGCTTCCGACATCGAAATCATTCCGATCAAGCGCATCGAAGAAGCCTTCGACCGCACCGTGAAAGCGGACGTGAAATACCGCTTCGTGATCGACATGAGCACGCTGTGACAAAATGAGTGGCAGGCCGCCGGTCCCTTGCCATGCCCACGGAAACGCAATCCACCACCGGCGCCGATAGAGGCTCAAGCACCCTTCTAGCCATCGCCCTCTTCAAGCTGACCAAAGGCGTTTTACTGGTGATCGCCGGGATCGGCGCATTGAAGCTCCTGCATAACGATGTTGCGGATACCGTCTCGCATTGGCTGGACATCCTGCGTATAGACCCCGACAATCGCATCATTCATCGTCTCGTCGCCCGCGTGGTTTCGGTAACGCCCAAACAATTGGAAGCGGCCAGCGCCGGGACTTTCGTCTACGCGGCTCTTTTGCTTACTGAGGGAACCGGTCTCCTGCTGCGCAAACGCTGGGCGGAATATTTCACCATCATCAGCACCGCCGGTCTGATTCCGCTCGAACTCTACGAGATCCACCGCCATATGACTGCCGTCAAAATCGTAGTCCTGCTGGTGAATGTCGCGATCGTGATCTACCTGATCGTACGGGTCCGGCGCACGCGCAGCGAACCGGGGGAGTTAGAATAGACAATTCGTTCCGAGGAATCACGTGACCCCAAACAATCCCCACGCTAATCCTAGCCGCCGCACTTTCATGCGTGACCTTTCCCGATACGGCGGCGGCGCTCTCGCCGTTGGCAGTTTCGCTAGCCGCCTCCGCGCCCAGGCCCCCGTCGATTGGAGCAAACAAATCGGCATTCAGCTAGTGATGTTGCGCGACCAGATGACGAAAGACGTCGAAGCAACACTCGCGCAGGTGGCCGCGATCGGCTATCGAGTCGTCAACCCCGTGGGCTTTAGCGGCTTCGACCCCAAGGCCTATCGCGCGATGCTGGACCGCCACGGGCTGATCGCTCCGCACATCGACCTCGGCTTCAGCACCGGGCCCGGCATGGAGGCTGATCTCGAGGCCTGCCAGATCCTGGGAATGAAATTCGCCGAACCGGCAGTGGGACGCAGCGCACAAATAGGCAGCGCCCGTAGCGGCGGCGCCAGTGACCCTTACGCCCGTCCTGCCGGTTCCCGGCCCTTCACGATATCCATGCCGCGGACTTTGGAAGATGCGAAGCGTACCGCTTCCGATTACAACGCGTATGGGAAGGTCGCCCGGAAATTCGGGATCAAAGTAATCTTCCACAGCCACGTGGAAGAGTTCGAATTACTGGCAGGATCAAAATCTACTTTCTTCCATGTGTTTCTTTCCGAGACTGATCCCGAATTGGTCGGCATCGAATTTGACCTGGGCTTCACGGCGATTGCCGGACGGAACATTCCAGAAGTGATTCGGCAGTACCCAGGGCGCTTCCCCATATTGGACGTCCGGGACATTCTGGGACTCAAGAATGCGGACGCAAACCCCGCGTTGACACCAACGCAGCGCCGTCAGTACACCTATTCGGTTCCGGTCGGACTCGGCGAAGTGGATTTCAAAACGATATTCGCCAACGCCGAGACCGCCGGAATGAAGCACTTCTTCGTCCTGCAAGACAACGCGGCGGCGTGGGGCGATTCCATGGCAGTCGCTCGAGTTTCCTATCAAAATCTGGCCAAGATTCTGGCTCCCGCCGGCTAGCAATATTGAATAGTGTCCGGCAAAACCCATCCCGAAATTCGCCCCGCGCGGAACGAAGACATGGCGGCGATCCGCAGCTTGATCCGGCTCTTTCCGGGACATCTGGTGCAGCGGAATCTGCCCCGCGCACCGTCATTTTTTGTGGCCCACGCCGGCGGCAAACTAGTGGGCTGCTGCGCACTGCAGGTGTATTCGAAAAGATTGGCCGAGGTCCGCAGTCTAGCCGTTCATCCCGACTTCCAGGATCGCGGCCTGGCTTCGGATCTAGTGGAGCGATGCACCCAAAGAGCGCGCGAACGTGGAGTCAGGGAATTGTTTGCGGTCACCAGCCAGACGTCGTTTTTCGGCAGGCTGGGCTTCGCCACGTTCCGCCGCGAAAAGACGGCAATGTTTTTGGAATTGACGCCGCGCGGCTAACGCGTCTCGCGAAGCCTACTTCGCCGCGCTAACCCAGTCGGAGATGGTCTTCCACGCCGGATCGTCCTTCGTCGCGAACTGCCGTCCGCCGGAGTGGAACTCCTGCCCGCCAGCTTCATGCGCCAACGGCTGCCGCAGCAAAAGACTGGCGTCCGGATTGCCGGGTCTCACAATCCGCAGCACCATTTCGAAGTTCTTGCGGGACTGCTCCTCGGTCCACATCGTGGCGCCCTTGTCCAAAGGCTGCAGGCTGAAAGCGTGATTCGCCGCCGCGTGGCACACCACGCAGCGCGCGTGGCTGGGACGCTTTTGGAGAAAGATAGGCTCCACTTTAGTCTTGAAGACCTCGTAGTCGAGCGACTGCGCCGCTAGCGGAAGGGACGCCAGAACAAATACCGACAGCGCCGTGAAACGAGTCATGAAGCACACTCCTATTTCCAGCCGCCCATAATATCAGAATTTCTATCTGTGTCCATCCGTGTTCATCTGTGGGCGAAGAGGTTTTCTTATTTTTGGCCCACAGATGAACACAGATGGACACAGATAAACAAAACCTGAACCCGTTGCGGCCCGCGGAGGGTGCCTCTATAATGGATCGGGGCAATGGTTTGAATACTTTAAGACATCTTCGTGTGCTCGCAATTTGCGCGATTCCCGCCCTGCAGGCCGCGACTCCGCCCTCTATCGAACAGCAATTCACACAAACGGTTCAGCCCTTCGTCAAACAGTATTGTTTCGCCTGCCATAGCGGCGCGAAACCTGCCGCGGGATTCGATCTGAAGTCTTACACCGATGTAGCGAAGGTGGTCGAGGACCATCCCCGCTGGGCCTTGGTACGCGACAAGCTGCTGGCGAAGGAAATGCCTCCCAAGCAGATGCCGCAGCCGCCGGCCGAAGCGCGCGAGCAGATCGTAAATTGGATTCAAGCCATGCGCGTGACGGAGGCTCGCAAAAATGCTGGCGATCCCGGACCCGTGCTGGCGCGCCGCTTGAGCAATGCAGAGTACGACTACACCATCCGCGATCTGACCGGCGTGGATATCCGTCCGGCGCGCGAGTTTCCGGTTGATCCCGCCAACACCGCAGGCTTCGATAATTCTGGTGAGTCGTTGACCATGTCCCCTGCCTTGCTAAAAAAGTATTTGCAGGCCGCGCACGACGTCGCCGATCACATGGTGCTCACGCCGGATGGCATCGATTTCTCGCCGAATCCCATGCTGGTCGATACCGACCGCGATAAATACGCCACGCATCGGATTGTTGATTTCTATCAGCGTCAGCCCACCGATTATGCGGATTACTTCCAAGCCGCGTGGCGCTTCAAGAATCGTGCGGCGCTGGGAAAACCTTCGGCGACCTTGGCTTCAACGGCCGCGGACGCCAAGGTCAGCGCGAAATATCTGCCGATGATCTGGCAGCTTCTGGAAGAAACTCCCGCGGCAGCGAAAACCGAGGTCGGTCCGATCGCCAAGCTGCAGGGAATGTGGCGCGCTCTGCCTGCGGCCAGTAAACCGGACGACGTGCGCGCCAAGTGCATCGAGATGCGCGATTTCGTCGTGAAGATCCGAACTCACACAGCCATGCAGTTCTCGGCTCCGCTGGTGAATGGAATACCGCCCGCCTCGCAGCCTCTGCTGAACTGGAAGCTGCACGAGTACGCGACCCACCGCCGCCACAGCGACCCTAACGATCTGCGCAACGATACCGATCCACCGGAAGTAATGCCGGTAATCGGAAAATACCCGGGATTGCACACGGAATCGGCCCCGCGCTGGGCCGCACTATCGGCCAAGGCACGCTTCGGCGATCCGGACCTGGTGGTTCCCGCGGCCGAGCGCAAGCGTTACGAAGCGTCGTTCGAACGATTTGCTTCCGTCTTCCCGGATAAGTTCTACGTCTCCGAACGCGGCCGCTACTTTCCCGACGATTCAGAAGACAAAGGACGCCTCCTGAGCGCCGGTTATCACAGCGTCCTAGGCTTCTATCGCGATGATCAACCGCTCATGGAATTGATCCTGGACGACAAAGGCCAGAAGGAACTCAACCGCCTGTGGGAAGAATTCGAATTCATCTCGCAATTCACGGCGCGCACTTTCGTTCAATATTTCTTCAATCAGAGCGGCGAGGTTTATGGCAAGGGAGCCGAGTCCGCATCGCTCCGCCCAGTGGGTCACGAGATCACCGACACTCCGGTCATCATGGAATTGCGCGACGCCTATATCGCCAAGGCCCTCGCCGACCCGACCAAGGACACCACTCCGCCCGAAGTCACGGATCGGTTTTTCGTCGCTGACCCGAACGTGAAGAATGACCCAATCGCTTCCCAAGCGATTCGCAGTCACTTCGACGGTATCGATTCCACGCTGCGGACCTTCGAGAAAATGCACGCCGCGGCCGAGCCCAAGCACCTCGACGCTCTGCTCAAGTTCGCCGCGCGGGCTTACCGCAGACCGCTGTCCGCAGCCGAACGCGACGACATCCTGACCTACTACCACACGCTTCGCGACAAGAACGATCTGACACACGAAGAGGCCGTGCGAAATTCCATCGCCGGCATTCTGATGTCGCCCGATTTCAGTTATCGGATCGATCTGGATTCGCGCCCGGCATCCAGCACCACTGCCGCAACCTCCGGCCGTCCCCTCTCGGCGAACGCGCTGGCGAGCCGTCTGAGTTATTTCCTGTGGTCCAGCATGCCTGACCAAGAGTTATTGGCCCACGCCGCCGCCGGCGACTTGCAGCGCCCGGACGTGCTGCTGGCCCAGACCCGCCGCATGTTGAAAGACCCGCGCGTCAGCGGACTGGCCACCGAATTCACCGGCAACTGGCTGGATTTCCGGCGCTTCGAAAACTACAACGCTGTCGATCGCGAGCGCTTCCCGAGTTTCACCAGCGACTTGCGCGAGGCCATGTTCCAGGAGCCGATCCGTTACGTCGAAGACGTCATCCACAATGACCGGCCCATCGTTGACCTGATTTACGGAAACTACACCTTCGTCAATCCGGTGCTCGCTAAACATTACGGCATGCCAGAAGTCAAAGGTGACGCGAACACCTGGGTGCGCGTCGACGATGCGGCCCGCTACCAGCGCGGCGGCCTGTTGCCGATGGCGGTTTTCCTAACCGCAAACTCGCCGGGCCTGCGGACCAGTCCCGTGAAGCGCGGCTATTGGGTAGTGCATCGCGTTCTCGGTCAAGTCATCCCGCCGCCCCCGCCGGTAGTTCCCGAGTTGCCTTCGGATGAAGCGAAATCGGATCTGCCGATACGCGATATGCTGGCGCAACATCGCGCCAACGTCGGTGTGCGCCTCGTGTCACGCGCGCTTCGATACCTTCGGTCTCGCGTTCGAAGGTTACGGCCCGGTGGGCGATGCCCGCACAAAGGATCTCGCCGGACGCGCCATCGACTCCAAAGCCTCTTTCCCCGGCGGTAGCGAAGGCATTGGACTCGAAGGCGTGCGCACCTACATTCGCGAGAATCGCCAGAATCAGTTTCTGGATGGTTTCGAGCGCAAATTGCTGGTCTACGCGTTGAACCGTTCGCTGCTGCTTTCAGACGAACTGGTCATCGATCGCATGCAAGCCAAACTGGCCGCTAACCGTTATCGCTTCAGCTCGCTGGTCGAGACCATCGTCACCAGCCCGCAGTTTTTAAATCAACGAAATCCCGAGCCGGTGGAAAAAACTCAAACCGCGGCCCTGCCCAAAAAAGTGACACAGAGAAAGGTGAACTAGAATGCCCAAGTCATCTCGCAATTCCTCCCCCCGCATCTCACGCCGTGCCGTGCTTCGCGGCGCCGGAGTCGCAGTCGCCCTTCCCTGGCTGGAATCGCTGCCTGTGTTCGGAGATCCCACCGCTCCCACCGTCTTCCCCAAGCGCTTCGGCGTCATGTTCATGGGCAACGGCATCAATGAAAATAACTGGAGCGCCGAAGGCTCCGGCGCCGACATGAAGCTCAGCAAGACTCTGTCGCCGCTCGAACCGCTGAAGCACAAGATCAACGTGATCGACGGCCTGTTCAACAAAGCCGCCACCGGCCACGGCATTCATCCGCCGCAGACCGGCAGCCTGCTCTCCGGCGCCGAAATTCAGAAAGGCGCCGTCATCCGCTCCGGCATCTCCGTGGATCAGATGATCGCCAACGTTATCGGGCAGGACACCCCGCAATCCAGCATCGTCCTCGCCTGCGAGCAGCCCATGAGCGGCTATCACGAGACCAATTACTCGATGGCTTACAGCTCGCACATCTCCTGGCAGACGCCGGATTCGCCCGTGCCCGTCGAAGTTTATCCGTCGCTCGCGTGGGACAACCTCTTTGAAAATCGCGGCAGCCAGATCAACGTCAGCATCCTCGACCGCGTGAAGGACCGCGCCGAAACGCTCAGCCGCAAAGTCAGCTCCAACGACAAAGCGAAACTAGACGAATACCTCACGAGCGTGCGTGAAGTGGAAAAGCGCGTCGAGAGCACGCGCAAGGTGAAAGATCAATCCGACGAGCTCGCCAAGCAGAAGAACCGCCCGGCGTTCACGATGGATCGCCCGCAGAATGGCCTGCCGGAAGACCTGCGCGATCACGTGAAGCTGATGTGCGACATCATCGCCATCGCGTTCCAGACCGACCGCACGCGCGTGGCTTCGCTGATTATCTCGCGCGATCTTTCGGCGATGTACTATCCGTTCCTGCAAGTAGCCGAAGGACACCACGCCGCGTCGCACAATAATCTTTCGGAAGGCTATGAGCGCATCGCGCGCTTCCACGTGAGCCAACTGGCGTATCTGGCATCCAAGCTCGACAGTATGCCGGAAGGCGACGGCTCGGTGCTCGACAACTCGTGTCTGATGTTCCTCTCCGAACTGTGGATCGGGCGCCTGCACGACAACTCGCGTCTTCCGCTGGTGCTAGCCGGAGGCTTGGGCGGCACGCTTGAGACCGGACGCGCGCTCAATTATCTGAAAGCTGGCGACGACAACCGCAAGATGTGCAGCCTATACCTATCGATCATGGATCGCATGGGGATCAAGCTCGACCGCTTCGGAGACGCCACTACCCGCTTGGAACGGTTGTAACGGGACGCCAGCGCTACTCTCCAAAAGTGATTTCCGCCAGCGGCGAATTGATGTATGCTTTTTACGCACTCGAGAAATCGAGTCTGCAAGAAGCGTAACGCGATGGTGGGTGAGTGGTATCTGCGCCGTGGCCTTCAACTCCCGGTTGGGGAGTCCTCGCGCGCAGCACATCCCGGCCCATTTCACTCCCCCGCAAAATATTCATTAAAGATTATTCGATTTTGTCGTAACTTGTCGATAGGAAATCAATCCATATAGATGTACCGGCGTGGCAGTTCAGCGATGGTTGCAGCGTAGTGGAGTTGGCAAGATGAAGTCAGAAATCGTTCGTTTCGATGAGAGCGTTTGCTCGCGGCTGGATTTGACGCTTCCGCGGGAATGGCTGGAAACCAACGGCTTGGGCGGCTTCGCCTCATCAACCGTGATCGGGCTCAACACTCGCCGCTATCACGGCCTGCTTACCGCTTCCACAACACCGCCAACCGGCCGCGTCTTACTACTGTCGAAACTGGAGGAGACGGTGGTCGTCGACGGCCAGCGTTACGAACTCGCAGCCAACCAGTATCCCGGCGCGATTTATCCCCAGGGTTATCAGTATTTGAAAGAATTCCGCTTGGATCCTTTTCCAGTGTTCACCTATCGCGTGGCGGGCCTGGAGATCGAGAAGCGCGTCTTCATGGTGCATGGCGAAAATACCACGGTGGTCGAGTACGAAGTCCGCGCCATCGATGACGCCACCGAAGCAAAGTGCCTGCTGGAGCTTCGCCCGCTGATCGCCTTCCGCGATTATCACAGCACTACGCATCATAATGACGCGCTGAATCCTGCGCTCGAAACCAGAGAAGGGCTGGTGAGCATGCAGCCCTATCCCAGCCTCCCCCACCTTTTCTTCGCCCACAACGCGCAGGAATTGATTACCGAGGGCAAGTGGTTCCTCAATTTCGAATATCGCGTCGAAAAGGAACGCGGCCTCGATTTTGAGGAAGACCTGTTCCATCCATTCACTCTGCGTTTCGATCTGACGAAACGGCGCGGCGCCACTGTGATCGCATCCACGGAACCGCACGCTGCCGATGCCGCCCCGGTTCTGCGCGAGACCGAGCGCCGCCGCCGCGCGGCCATCGTCGACGCCGCGCCCGGCGATCAGCCGCTGGTGATGTCGCTTACCGCCGCAGCAGACCAGTTCATCGTCGATCGCGGCGCGCTAAAGACCATCGTGGCTGGCTATCACTGGTTCACCGATTGGGGCCGCGACACCATGATCGCGCTGCCCGGATTGACGCTGGTGACCGGACGCTACAACATCGCGCGTCAGATCCTGGAAGCTTATTCCGAGCATCTTAATCAGGGCCTGCTCCCCAACCGCTTCCCGGACGCCGGCGAAACGCCCGAATACAATACCGCCGACGCCACGCTGTGGTTCATCGAAGCCATCCGCGCGTTTCTGCACTACAGCGGCGACGAAGCCTTCGTGCGCGACCGCTTGTATCCCAGGCTAAAAGATGTCATCGACTGGCACGTGCGCGGCACACGCTACGGAATTCACGTCGACTCCGACGGCTTGCTTGCATGCGGAGAGTCCGGGGTTCAGTTGACATGGATGGACGCCAAGGTTGGCGAGTATGTCGTCACCCCGCGCACCGGCAAACCGGTAGAGATCCAGGCGCTCTGGTACAACGCTCTGTGCATCATGCAGGACTTCGCGCAGCGTTTCAGCGATCCGCCGGCCGAAGCGCTGTTTGCCGGCTTAGCCGCTGAAGCCAAGGCAACGTTCAACACGCGCTTCTGGAATCCATCGGCCGGATGTCTCTACGACGTCGTCGAAAACGGGCACTCCGACGGGTCCATGCGCCCCAACCAGATCTTTGCCGTCAGCCTTCCCTACAGCATGCTGCCGCCCGAAAAAGCCACCGCCGTCGTGAATGCGGTGCAGACGGAACTCCTGACGCCGATGGGACTGCGCACACTCTCGCGCCACGATCCCCGCTACCGGGCCCACTATGAAGGCGGCGTGGCCGAGCGCGATACCGCCTATCATCTCGGCACCGTGTGGCCGTGGCTGATGGGTCCGTTCATCACGGCGTACTTGAAGGTCAACCAGCACAGCGAAGCGGCGCGGCAGCAGGCCGAAGGCTGGCTCAACGGCTTCGCCGGACACTTGACCACCACCGGTCTGGGCCAGATCTGTGAGATCGCCGATGCCGAGTACCCGTATACTCCGCGCGGCTGCATCGCCCAAGCCTGGAGCGTCGCGGAAATCTTGCGAGCCGCGGTGGAAGATGTCTACGCCGTGCAATCCTCGCCGGCCAAAGCGGTTAGCAGCAGCCCTTCGCGAACGGCTCAACCGCCTGCACTCGCGAGAGCCGTCCGGTCTCCCAGCCCTCTGTCATCCTGACACCCATCAGCTCTCCATCTCGTTAATATCCGAGTTTTCGAGCACCGCTTTCGCCGCGCCTCGCTTCGCGACTGTCAGCATCGCACGGCCAAGCTGCTCCGTGGTCGTCACGTAACCCGGAAAAGCTTTATACATGAGCGGCAGCAGCGGCCCCAACGCTGTATAGAAAAATTGGTAGAGCCGGGTCTTGGATTTGATCCCATGCAGCGGCACAATGGCGGCGGGACGAAACATGTAAGCGGCCTTGAACGGCAACCGCAGCAGATCGTTCTCCGTCTTGCCCTTGACGCGAGCCCACATGCTGCCGCCTTTCTCCGAACTGTCCGTGCCCATGCCCGACACATAGATGAACGTCATGCCGGGATTCAACCGCACTAGCACCCGCGCGGCTGCCAGCGTGATGTCGTAGGTCACGCGCCGATAATCCGCCTCTTTCATCCCCGCGGAAGACACGCCCAGACAAAAGAAACACGCATCGTAACCCGCGAGTTCGGTCTCGACCGCCGAGAAATCGAAAAAGTCTTTCTGAACCAGCTCGCGAAGTTTTGGATCGCGCTGCGCGCTAGGCCCTCTTACGATTGACAGGACTCGTTCGACATCGGGGTCGAGCAAGCACTCGCGCAGGACTCCCTGCCCCACCATCCCGGTCGCTCCGAAAAGAATGACTTTCATACGATCACCGCGGGAGCGCCGGCAGCGCTTGCCGGTCGGGCGGTACCCAGGAGTTCCGGGCTTCCCGGCTCGCCAGCACCTCGGGCGTCCAGAAGCGGTGCAATAGATCGGAACTCAAACGGGACTCGTTCGCCGTCAGAAACTCATCGAAGCTATTTTCGTGGTGAGTCGCGAGAAGATGAACCCACGCCGTGGTGATGGTCTCGTGATACAGACCCGCTGAGATGGTAATGTTTCGCGAACGCCTGAATTCCGCTGCGCACGCAGTCGAGCGCGGTTTCAAACGGCTCCCGCTCCAGGTGCAGCCATGCCAATCGCAGATGATCCGCGTGGCGGAACTCGGAAGTCCGCAGACGGCAGGAGTGGAACGCCTCCAGGAATTCGTCGTCACCCAGATGGGCCGTGGCAAATACGAGCGGCACAAGCCGATTATGGCAGACCGATCTTGCGCGCCGCCTCCACGCCGCAAACCGGCAGCGCGGGATCGGCGAGCAGTCCGATCTGCTTGAGCACCGAAGCCTGGTCCCAATAAATATGTTCGTGCGCGAGCTTCCCATCGCGGAAGCGCACGATCACTACCAGCGCCACTTCTACCCGCTTATTCGTAGGAGCCACGCCCGGCAGCATCCACGGCATCTCGCATGAGTGCGTGAACGAAAAAATCATTTCATCCACTAATTGGTCTTCGCCGATGGTGCGCGAAATGGGCGTGAGCGCCGTGTCCGGCGGCATGCAGGGAATGAAGTCCCGCGCATAGAATTCGCGCAGCGCGGCTTTGCCGGAGCCGCCCGTCATCACCGGCACGTGATTGACGTAGGCGTCTTCCACCATGGTATCCAGCGTGGCTTCGGTATCGCGGGTGGCAAATTCGTGCCTGGTGTGTTCGTCCCACAGCGCGGAGAGATCTGGTTGCGGCATGCGAATAGTTTAGCCAAGCGGAGGCGGAGTGTCCGCCGGCTGCGGCGCCGCTGCCCGACTCGAAGCTTTCCTGCAACGGCACCGCCAACCGGGTTCCTGCCTGCTCCACCGCTTGCAAAATCCGTATGAGCAGTTCCTGTTGAGTGGCGAGGAATTCCTCGAAGTCGGTGGTCTTGACGTAGCAATTCACTTCTACGTCCAGCGAATAACTGCCCACACCGACGAAGCGTACCGGGATCGGTCCGGTTTCCACCTTGGAATGCGTGGTCAGGATTTCGCGAACCGAGGCCAGAACTCGCGACAACTGATCCGACGTGGTGTCGCGCCGCAAGCTCACCATGGGATGGAACCAAATCTTATCCCGCCCCGAAATATTTTCGAGCGTCATAGTCGCGAACTGGCCATTAGGAACGCTCACCACCGTGCGGTCCGGCGTGCGAATCCGCGTGGAGCGCAGGCCGATGTGAATCACCGTACCGGTGCGGTCTCCGAAGCGGCACAAATCTCCAACCAAAACCGGACGATCGCTGATCACCGAGACTCCGCCGAACAAGTCCTCGATCGTTTTCTGCGCGGCTAGCGCGACGGCAATGCCGCCCACGCCAACCCCCGCCAGAATCGCATTGGTGTTGTAGCCCCAGGCATTCAGCACTGTCAGAATCGCAATCAGGAAAACTGCCAGCTTCAGCACCTGCCGGCCCAACGGCAGCACCGAATAGCTGACGGCCTGCATGCGCGGATCGAGACGCGTCCGCCAGCGGTCCGAAATCAGGTCGAGGACCACTGAGCCCGCCCAGGCAGCGGCCAGCGCGAGAATCAGTCCCAATCCTCGTTCGATAAACGTGCGCGCCAGCGTTGCGGGCGACGCAAATTCCATCGCCACTCGCAACCCGGCCGCTAACAATGCGAATCGCAATGCGCCGCCAAAACCGGTTGTGTCGGGCCTCGGTTTGAGCACTCTGCCCAACGCAGCCGTGAGTAATCCGCCAATGAACCACAGAGCCACCGCCGCCAGCAGCAACGCAATCCAGCGCCACACCGGAGTGTCCAAAACTTCAAAGGTCACCAGCATCTGCGGCAAATCTTTTTCAAACGGCGTCTCCGCCAAAGCGTGATGCGCCTTGGGAATCAGCGCGACACTGGAAGCGGAAACCAGCCAGATGCGGTTTCCAGGATGCGGCTCTACTCGCTCCAGTTGCAGAACCACCGGCTGCCCATTCACTTCAAACGAAGCCAGTTTGTCGATGTTCGGCGTGAGGTCGGAGAGATCTCCCTCCGGATCGCGGCTCAGCGTGGCGATATCGAAAGTCGAATCGTCCAGCAGGTCTTCGAGCTGCATCGCCAGGTCGGGGCCGACTCTTACGCGGTCGCCCGCCGACATGCGGCTCAAATCCAGATAGTAAGTCGCCTTCGCATAATCACGCGCGTGGCAGGCTTCCAAAAAACTGAAGATGGATTGCTGCGGAGTGGCCCGGCCCAATGGATCGTTTACCGGTGGAGCGGGAGTCGTCTGGGCGCCAAGAACAGCGGCGAACAGTAACGCGGCTAGAAGTTTGGGCATCTATTGTTTGTCGAGGCAACCCAGTGCGCTCTGATGGGACTCTCTCTGAAATTATCGCGCAGGAGTGAGAGCAATCCGCAGCCAGTAAACTCGCCGGAGATATTCGCGCGCCCGGCGCTACTCTACAATGAAGGAAGGAATCATGAAAAAACCTAGCGCCAAGAAGATCGATAGTCTCAAGCTGCGGCAATCGGCCCCGCTGATTACGCCCACCGACTTGAAAGCCGGTGCGACTAAAGATATCGCCGGCGCCATGAACGGCATCCTGGCCGATGTGTTCGCGCTGTATATCAAGACCAAAAACTTCCACTGGCATTTGAGCGGTCCGCATTTCCGCGATTATCATTTGTTGTTGGACGAGCAGGCCGACCAGATTTTCGCCATGACCGATGCCATCGCCGAGCGTATTCGTAAAGTGGGCGGCAGCACGATCAAGTCCATCGGCCACATCGCCCGCCTGCAGCGCATTAGCGACAACGACGCCGCCTATGTCGAACCCGAAGACATGCTGGCCGAACTGCGCGAAGACAGCAAGACGCTGGCTGCGCGGCTGCGCGAGGCGCATAACGTTTGCGAAGACCACAACGACATCGCCACCACCAGCTTGATCGAAGTCTGGATTGACGAAACCGAACGGCGCACCTGGTTCCTGTTCGAAGCCAGCCGCCGCGGGGATTCCACCGGCCACTAAAGCGTGGCTGTCGATGCGAAACCCGCCGTGACCACCGAGCAGACCCTCGCGGAACGCTTGCGCGCGGCGACCGAACTTCTGGAATCGATCGCGTCCAACCGGGAGCGTCTTGACGAACTTCCCGCCGAGGATCGGGAACGCCTGCACCGTGCGGTTGCCGATTTTTATAATCCCGATCCCGTCGCCCGGCGGCGCAAAATCAAGGAAGCCGAACGCGAGCGGATGGCCACGCGGTCGCAACGCGTCGGCGCCGTGCTGCAGGAAACTGGGATCCGAACTCTGCGGCGCAAGCCCGTTTTCACTACGCCCAACGTTTTTCCGCCCGAAGAGCCCGGCGAACGTTTTGAGCCCCTGCCGGATGTCGACCCCGAATCGTCCGAAACCCCACACTGCTACGTCTGCAAACAGCACTATTCGGCGATCCATCATTTCTACGATCAGTTGTGCCCGGAATGCGCCGAGTTTAATTTCCGCAAGCGAACCGAGCTGGCGAATCTGAGCGGCCGGGTGGCGCTCCTCACCGGCGGACGAGTCAAGATCGGCTATCAGGCCGGCCTGAAACTGCTGCGCTCGGGTGCGCGGCTGATCGTGACCACGCGCTTCCCGCGCGATTCCGCGCAGCGTTACGCGCAGGAGGCAGATTTCGGCGATTGGGGCCATCGCCTCGAAATCTTCGGATTGGACATGCGCCACACACCTAGCGTCGAAGCCTTCTGCCGGCATTTGCTGGCGACTCTTCCGCGCTTGGACTTCATCGTCAACAACGCTTGCCAAACCGTGCGCCGCCCGCCCGGCTTTTACGCGCACATGATGGACAGCGAGCGCGCGACGTTCGACAGGATGCCGGAGAACGCGCGCAAACTTTTAGGCGCGTATAGCAGCGATCCTGTCACCGACTCCGCTATGCCGCTGGTGCTTCAAGAGGGCTTAGCGCGCCCCTCGGAGTTATCCCAACTCCCGCTGCTGCCCGAAGATCTTCTGGTACCCAAAGATCTGTTCCCCGAAAATCGTCTGGATCAGGACCTGCAGCAAATCGATTTACGCACGCGAAACTCGTGGCGTCTGCTGATGGCGGAAGTCTCGCCGGTGGAGCTGCTGGAAGTCCACTTGATCAACGCCATCGCGCCGTTCATCATCAACGCGCGACTGAAGCCGCTGATGCTTCGCACAGCGGAGCGCGACAAGCACATCGTCAATGTATCAGCGGTCGAAGGCCAGTTTTATCGAAACTGGAAGACCACGCGCCATCCGCACACCAACATGGCTAAAGCCGCGCTCAACATGATGACGCGTACCTCGGCGACGGATTATTTCGGCGACGGCATCCACATGAACAGCGTCGATACCGGATGGGTAACCGACGAAGACCCCGTCGAGATCGCCGCGCGCAAGACGGTGGAGCAGAACTTTCATCCGCCTCTCGACATCGTCGACGGCGCGGCGCGCATTCTCGATCCCATCATCCACGGCGTGAACACCGGGGAGCATGTGTGGGGGCAGTTCCTCAAGGATTACAAGCCGACGGACTGGTAATCCGGGCGCCGATTAAGCGCCCAAATACTCAACGTGAATGTATGTTCCCAGTCTCACGTTGTAGGCCAAATACCAGCCGACGTGATCCGGGTCGTCATAAATCACGATCTGATCGCTATCCCACAGCCAGTCGTTACAGAACCCGTAGTCGGCCGCGGCGACGCTAAAGAAGAATCCGCCGAATCCGAAACGCGCGGGACCGCCTCCGCCTAAGCGATAGGTATGGCCCTTGCCGATGCCACCCGTGAATCGTCCATGTTCGAAGGGATGATCGAGATGATAACGCGCATCGTTGGCGCCTGAATCATGCCCAATCCACTTATTGTTGGTGTGAACGTGAGGCGCTTCCGGATGTCCGGGTTTATCCACGAAGCTGCGGTTCGGCGCCGCAGCCGGCGGAGCTTTGGCAGGCGCCGGGCGAGCAGGCGCGGGGCCATGCGACGGGATATGTCCGCCACCAACGCCTTTCACGCCGCCGCCCTTCGGGCCACCTTTTTCCTGGGCTAGGCCGGTGGCAAAAGGCATGAGCAATACCGCACAAAAAATCGTGATCGTCTTCAAGGCAATCCTCCGTATCTACGGCAGAATACACCGTTGAAGAAAGGACGCCGTAATTGCTGCGCGCGTTACGGGGCCACGGAAAACGGGAACGAGGCTTCGGTCTTTTCCCACAGCAACGCCACGGTCCCCTTGTTGCCGCCATCGCTGCGAATTTCAAAAGTCAACGATTCGACAGGCTGGTCCAGCGTTTTTAAATCCATCTTGATGCGGCCGATGTCCTTGTCCGGTTCATGATCCAGATGGAACGCCTTGGGGTCGCTGTTGATGATCGCCTGCCATTCCTTTTCGTTCGGGAGTACCCAAATGGAATAGCTTCCCCACTGTAGTTTCATGCTGCCGATTTCAAGTCCGGCGTCGAGCGACGTGATCGAAGTCGCCCAGTTTGCGCCGGGACACCATACTTGCCCGTACGGCACCAGTTCGCCATAAATCTTACGGCCGCGCATCGACGGCGAATAGTAATTGATGGTGATGCCTCTGCCGCCGACAATGCCATTCGCGACTTTCGGCGGACTGGCCTGCGCGTAGATGGGTGTAGCGGCGGCCGCAGCGGCGAGGCCGGAGAGCAGAAATTTACGTCGTTGCATGGCGAACCTTTCTCATTACCATCACTGCATCACTCATCACTGCACGACGAAAGGAACCGAGACTTCCGTCCGCTCCCAGGTCATTTTCAACAATCCTTTGTTGCCGCCGGTGGACAACAGCTCGATCTTGAAACCATCCACCAGCGCCGGAGTTTGCGCCAGATTCATTTTCACGCGCCCCAAATCCTGCCGTTGATTATACTCGGTGCCCCACTGGCCGGTCTGCTTATTGATGATCAGTTGCCATTCGCTCGCGCCCGGCAGCGTGTAGATCGTATAGATGCCCTTCGGCACCCGCAAGCCGCCCAGGTCGAGGTCGGCGTCGGTCTGAAAAGTTGTGGCGTTGTCCGCGCCGGTGCGCCACCACTGCCCGTACGGCACCAGGCCGCCCATGATCTTGCGCCCGCGGATGCGCGGCGACGAGTATGCGATCAGCAGCTTCTTGCCGTTGATGGTGACGCTGGTCCTGGCCGGCGGACTCAGCGGTTCCTGCCCGCTCGCCAAGCTCGTCAGAATAAAAATGAAGACAATCGTGGTCCACTTCATAGTTCTAGCGTAGTCCAGATTGCTAAAGTAGAGGATTGTCCCGCATCAGTTCCGCCGCCACCAGCATTGCCGAACCCGTTCGCTGGAACCAGCTCTATCTCGGCCTGGGAATCACCACCCTGGGCACCTTGATATTGGAGCTGGCGCTGACTCGTATTTTTTCAGTGGTGTTTTATTACCACTTTGCGTTCCTGGCGATCTCCATCGCGCTCTTCGGACTAGGCTCCGGCGGCGTATTTTCGTACGTGGTGACGGCGCGGCCCGGCCGCCTGTATACAAAGCTAGGCGTGCTGGGACTGGCCGATGCGCTGTGCGTTGTCGCGACGCTGTGGTTCATTCTTTCCCGTCCGACAGAACTTGGTTATGGGACGCTCGCCGCGGTTTATGTCGCCAGCGCGCTGCCGTTCTTTCTAGCCGGGACGGTAGTCTCAATCGCCGTATCCGAAGCCATCGCGCGCGTGGACCGGGCTTATTTTTTCGATCTCGCTGGAGCTGCGGCGGGATGCCTGGTGCTGATTCCGTTTCTCAACACGTTTGGCGGCCCCAACACTGTGATCTCGGCTGGAGTGTTTTACGCCATCGCCGCGGCCATCTGGTTTCACCAAGCGGGAAATTTCGGACGGCGCGCCGCGGCCGTGCTCATCGCGCTGCTGCTGGTGGTTCTGATGGTGGTGAACGGGCGCACCCATTTACTCGACGTTCGCGTCTCCAAAGGCGAGAAGCTGCCGCCCGAAAAGTTTGTCGCCTGGAACAGCTTTTCGCGCGTGGGCGTCACGACCGATCGCGGCTACACCAGCATCGTGATCGACGGCGACGCGGCCACGGCGCTGGCCGGTAAAGACTGGGACCACCTCACCGACAACGAACGGCGCGATCTCTCGCACGGCGGTCCCGGCTTTCCGTACTATCTGCGTCCCGGCGCGAAAACGCTGGTGATCGGAGCCGGCGGCGGTTACGATGTCGCGCGCGCGCTGGCATCCGGCAGCCGCGATATTTCCGCGGTGGAGATCAATCCCGATCATCGCCACAAAAATCATGCGCGGGCCTTTCGCCGCCGAAAGCCATGGCCTGTATTTCCGCCCCGAAGTCCATGTGACCATCGAGGACGGCCGCTCTTTCGTTCGGCGCAGCACCGAAAAGTATCAAGTGCTGCAAGCCACGCTGGTCGATACCTGGGCGTCCACCGCAGCGGGCGCGTTCGCGCTGTCGGAGAACAATCTCTACACCGCCGACGCGTTTTACGATTACCTCACCCATCTGACCGATGACGGCGTGATGACGTTCACCCGCTGGGGCTTCGATCCGCCGCGCGAGTCGCTGCGGCTGATCACGCTAGCGATGACTGCGCTGGCGCGTGTCGGCGAAACCGATCCCGCGCGGCACGTCATGGTGGTTCGGGACGATACATCCAAGTTGTATGGCTGGGGCGCGCAAGACACCGTCATGATTTCGCGCAAGCCATTTACCGATGCTGACGTCGGGCGCGCCAAGCAACTGCTTTCTGAAACCAAGATGGAGGCCGTCTATCTGCCCGGCGCGAACGGAGCTCCGGCGATTGGCTCCGGCAACCCCTTCGGAGAGCTGCTGACGAGTACCGATCCGCCCGCGTTCTGGCGCAGCTACCGCTACGATGTTTCTCCGGTGAACGATGACCGGCCGTTTTTCTTCTACACCGTGCAGCCGCGCGATCTCTGGAACTTCGTAATGAACGCGAGCACTGAAAGCGCGGATTACAAGGTGAATCGTGCGATTCCGCTGCTGTTTGCCCTGGTCGCCGTGAGCATTGGCGCGACGTTGCTCATTTTGTTTCTGCCGCGCCTGGTCTTGGGGACGCGACTGCCGAAACAAAAAGGTATCTTCGTGTTCTTGATGTATTTTCTCTGCCTGGGTGCCGGATACATCCTGATCCAAGTCGCACTGATTCAGAAATTCGTGCTGCTGTTGGGGCATCCGACCTATGCGCTCACCGTGATCGTCTTCTCCATGCTGGTGGCCAGCGGTGCGGGTAGTTTCTGGAGCCGCAGCGTGATCGCGGATAACGATGCGAGGTTGATGCAGGTGCTTGCCGGAGTGGCGGTCCTGGTTGCAGTGCTCGCGTTCGCAGCTCCGGCCGATCACGTCCGGCGCTGTATCATGGCCGCTCCCGGCGAAAATGCTGATCACCGCGCTGGCCATCGCCCCGGCAGCGTTCCTAATGGGCATGCCGTTCCCCAGCGGCTTGCGGCGTCTGGAACTACGCCACTCACCGTCGGTACGCTGGGCCTGGTCGTTAAATGCGGCCGCCAGTGTGTTAGGCTCTGGCGCGGCGATCGTACTCGCGATCTACACCGGCCTGCGTGCGACCCTCTTATTCGGCGGCGGACTTTATTTGGTTGCGTTAATTGTGATCCTGGCTACACCAAAATCCAAGTACCGGTTGGGGCATTCCAGCCAGTCAATGCCGGGGCAGCTACCGCGGATGGCCGCTGACTAGCGGAGCACTCTGACGCCGGTACTTCTATAATCCAAGTAGTTGTCCGCTCTTTTCATCTCACGTTTACCGGCTTCCTGGGCGCCCTGGATCCCTAAGCTGTGGACCGTCCTCCCCGGCTATCGCCGCCGCGATTTTGTTTCCGACCTGATCGCCGGCATGACCGTGGGACTTGTCGCGTTGCCCATGGCCATGGCCTTCGGCATCGCTTCCGGCGTAACTCCTCAAGCGGGCATTTACACAGCCATCATCGGCGGATTCCTGGTTTCCTTCCTAGGCGGATCGAAAGTGCAAATCGGCGGCCCTACCGGAGCCTTCGTGGTGATCGTTGCCGGGATCCTGGCGAAACACGGCCTCTCTGGACTGTTCATGGTCACCATGATGGCGGGCGTAATCCTACTGTTCCTGGGATTCAGCGGATTAGGCGCGGCGGTGCGCTTCATCCCGCGGCCTATCGTCATCGGCTTCACCAACGGCATTGCGCTGCTGATCGCATCGACGCAAATCAAAGACTTTTTCGGGCTGAAGATGTCCGAGAACCCCAGCGAGTTTTTCGCGCGCATCAAATTGCTCGCAGCGCACTTCGGGACCACCAATCCGGCGGCGTTGCTAGTGGCCCTCGGTTCGCTCGCGCTCATTCTCTTCGTGCCCAAACTGTTTCCGCGAGTGCCGGGCTCGATCGTGGCGCTGCTGGCGGCCACCCTGGTGGCAGCAGTCTTCCACTTGCCGGTCGAATCCATTGGCAGCAAATTCGGCGGCATCAGCCGGGCTCTCCCGCCCATTCACATTCCGCAATTTCGCGCGGATCTGATTATTCCGCTGCTGCCTTCCGCGCTGACGGTAGCGATTCTGGCCGCGCTCGAAAGCCTGTTGTCGGCGGTGGTCGCGGATTCAATGAGCGGTGACCGCCACAATTCCAACGCAGAGTTGGTGGCCCAAGGTTTTGCAAACATCGCCAGTCCCTTGTTCGGCGGCATTCCCGTAACCGGCGCCATCGCACGCACGGCGACCAACATTCGCTCGGGCGCGAAGACTCCGGTGGCCGGCATGATTCACGCGCTAACCCTGCTGGGAGTGGTGCTGGTGCTCGCGCCGCTCGCGCGTTTCATCCCGATGGCCACTCTTGCCGCGGTCCTGTTCGTGGTTGCCTACAACATGGGCGAGTGGCGTGAGATTGGTTCCATTGTTCGCCTGGGCGCGGCGGACCGCTCGGTGTGGTTCATCACGTTCGCGCTCACGGTCATGGCCGATCTAACAGTGGCCGTCGAAGTCGGCATGGCGTTGGCCGCACTGCTCTACATCTATCGCGTGGCCCAGACGACGACTGTCGGCGTGCTCACCGCAGAGGATGTCGAGGATCTCCGTCCGCATCAATTGCAGGGGCAGCAAGTACCGCCGTATGTCACGATCCTGCGCATCCACGGGCCGTTCCTGTTCGGAGCTACCGAAAAGCTGCTGGAAGAAACCGCCGATCTGAACCGCTATGCACCGATCGTCATCCTGCGCCTGCGGCACATGACAGCCATCGATGCCACCGGGTTGCACGGATTGGAAGTTCTCTCGGACCGGCTGAGGAAGTCCGGCCGCACACTGTTGCTGTGTGGAGCGCGCCTCCAGCCCGCCAAGATGCTGATGCGTTCCGATTTCATCGAGCACATCGGCGAGCACAATATCCTGCCCCACGCCGAGGCCGCGCTCGAACGCGCCCGCGAAATTCAAGCGGGATTTACCGGCCTGGGTGACGACGTCGCGCGCGACTTGAGCAACGCGCCGCTGTAGCTAGAGGGATCTAGTCGAGCTTCTTCTTGTTATCGAGCCAGGTCTTCAGAGGCAACAGAGCGCGCAGCGTGAACAAATTCAGCAGCGCCAGAATGACCGCGACCTCGTAACGGCCCACCGCGACCGCCGATCCGATTACGCCCGCGTTCCAGATACTGGCCGCAGTAGCGGTGCCCTTCACAGTGGCGCCTTCCTTCAAAATCGCGCCGCCACCCACGAATCCGATGCCCGTGATCAGGCCTTGCAGCAATCGCGATTGATCCCCGGAATCGGGATGCGGGCCGAGGATCAGAAGATACCCACAACTCGCCATACCCACGATGGGAAATGTCCGAACCCCGGCGCTATGCGTTTCTTGTTCGCGATCCCACCCGATTAAGACTGTGAGCACGTAAGTGAGCGCCAGGCGCCCCAGCACGAGCCAAATGTTGGGCCAGTCTAATAACACGCCTTAGATGAACATCTCTTCGTCAGAATGGGCGTCTTCCGGATTCGGCCGGCCGCGCATCAGAAATGTGAGAGCGGTCTTGATCCCTGCCGCCACGCCTTGAATCTGCACGATGGGCTTGATGACTCCGCCTTCGACCAACGCCACCGTGCGTTGCGTGCGTACCATCGCGTCGTCGAGCACCATCTCGGCGCGGTCCATCTGAACACGCGCGCGAGCCGCGGCGTCGTTCAAAAACTCGTCGATGCGGTGCACTTGCTGGCGCGTGGTATCCAGAATTTCGCTGGTCTTGGAAGTGATGTCGGCGATCTGCTTACGGCTGTCGTCGATGGTCTGACGCGAAGTCTCGAGCACGCCTTCGATCTTGGGAAGGAGACGCTGGACATTCTCCTGCAGTCCACGCGAAGTCTTGTAGATGCCCGCCAGCATAGCGGCCTGGATAATGAGAGCCACTGCCGCGATAATCACAAACGCCGTCATCACGGTGAGCAGTGTTTGTTGGTCCATAGTGATTCAAGCGCGCCCGAATGCAGGCCTGTGCGTCTCCTTGGTCCGGGTGATCCGCAGGCCCCCGGCAAGCCTGGAAAAACTAATCCGGAAGCGGCTGGCTCACGGTGTCGCGGTAGGCGGCCCGTCCGGCATCCACAGCCGCGGAGAGGCTTTCTTTTTGGCGCTGCACTGTCGATTTCCCACGCTCGATGGTCACCGCTGCCTGGTCCTTCAGGTCCTGCGCCCGGCGCTTCGCCAGGTCCGCGCCCTCATTCGCTTTGGACATGAGGAAGTCGCGAGTGTCGGCTCCGGCCTTCGGGGCGAACAGGATCCCCACCGCCGCGCCGATCCCTAAACCTAAAAAGAAAAATGACATCTTGCTATCGTCGTCCATGGTTGCCTCTCCTTTGCACTCCCAGCATATCAGGACTGCCGCAATTTCGACGCCGCCTCAGCCGCCCGCGCAAACGTGGCCTGCATATCGGGCTCGCGAGAGCAGATTTTCGCGCAAAGTCTGGAGCCGCGCGATGGCGTCGCCGATCACGCGATCGATCTCGCCGGCGTTGGTCGAGAAAATGTCGCGCCAGATATCGTAGGGACTGAAAGCCAGCCGCGTCAGGTCGGCCGCAGCGGGTCCGGCCACGCGCGCGGCTTCGGGAGATTCGGCGATCAATGACGCGAGGGCCGTCGAGAGCACTTGCGGCAAGTGCGAGACTAGCGCGACCATGCGATCGTGCTCGGCTGCATCGAGTTTGACCAAACGTGCGCCGATCTTGCCGATCCAAAGTTCGAGAGTAGCGTCGGAACCCGTGAGCACGTACGGGCGCGATTGAAACAGATTCGCGTCGGCGGCCTGAACACCGCGGGCTTCCTTGCCGGCCATGGGATGGCCACCCACAAAACGTCCGCGCCGGATGGTCTTCTCCGCCCGTTCGACGATGGCTTGTTTGGTGCTGCCGGCGTCAGTGATCAGAGTGCCGGGACGGACGGCATCGTCGATGACGCTCAGCGTTTCCAGAATTTTTTCGATGGGCTGGGCCAGATAGACGACGTCGGCTTGCGCGGCAGCTTCCGCCAGGGGCAACGCTTCATCGATGGCTCCGCGCTCCAGTGCCGCGCCAACGGTTGCCGGTGAACTGACGCCGATAATTTTGCCTTGAAATCCGGCTCGGCGGAGGGCGAGAGCGAACGAACCGCCGATCAGGCCGACGCCGGCGACGGTGACAACTCGCCAGTCTCCGCTCACTGCTTGCCTTGCCGCCTGTCCAGATACACCTGCTGAATCGCGCGCATCTCTTGCATGATGGTTTCAAAGATATGCCGGAATGCGTGGTCGCCGAGCGGCCCGGGGTTGCCGGTGATCGCCTTGCGCAAGACTTCTTCCTCGCGTGCGGCTTCGTAAACCGGCATGGAGAGCGCTTCCTTGGCGCGCACCACGTCGTCGACGATTCGCGCGCGCCGGTTCAGCAGATCGCGCAACTCAGCGTCGATCGTGTCGATCTTGCGCCGGCAGTCGGCGAGCAACGCCTGTGCTTCGGCCTGCGTCATCGGCCTTGGTCCATGCCCTCGCGCAGCGAACGGGCGAAAGCTTCGATCTGCGCATCGCTCGCGTGGTTTTCGATCAGGCGCACCAACGCGCTGCCCACCACTACGCCATCCGCCATCTTCGCCACTGCGCCAGCCTGCTCCGGCGTCGAGATGCCGAAGCCGACCGCCAGCGGAAGTGACGTCGCCTCGCGCATGGCTTCCACCAGCGGCCCGAGCGACGCCGATAAGTCCGTCCGTTCTCCGGTGACGCCGGTGCGCGAAACCAGATACACAAAGCCCGTGGAATATTGTGCCACGAGCAGCAGACGCTCCGCCGTGCTGGTGGGCGCGGCTAGAAACACCGTGTCGAGTCCGGCCTCGCGCATCGAATTCACATAGGGCTCGGCTTCTTCCACGCTGAGGTCGGTGAGCAGGCAGCCGTCGATTCCGGCGGCTTTGGCATCGCGGGCCAGCTTTTCAAATCCGTAGCGCATGGCGGGGTTCAGATACGTGAACAGCAGCAGCGGGATTTCCGAGGTCTCGCGAATCTTCCGCGCGATTTCGAGAACCTTGCGCAGACGTGGTGCCGGCCTTCAGAGCGCGCTCGGCGCCGGCCTGAATCACGGGGCCGTCGGCGATGGGATCGGAAAAGGGAACGCCCAGCTCGATCAGATCGGCGCCGCCGCGTTCCAGCGCCGCCACGATTTGCGGCGTGCGCTCGGGCGAGGGATCGCCGGCCGTGATGTAGGCGATCAAGGCCGCGCGGTTCTTGGATTTCAGCTTTTCGAACAGCGGCTCAATTCGTGTCGGCATCGAATTCTGGGAGATTTTCGCGGTAGATATCGGTGTCTTTGTCGCCGCGCCCGGAAAGGTTCACGATGTAAACCTGCCCCTTGGCCGCCGGCGCGCGCTTAACGACTTCGGCAACGGCGTGCGCGGATTCGAGCGCCGGAATAATGCCTTCGGTACGCGCCAGTTGCAGAGCGGCCGCGAGCGCTTCGGCGATCGCTGGCCGAAGTATATTCGGCGCGATGCCGATCATGCAGCCAGGCGTGCTCCGGTCCCACCGACGCGTAATCGAGGCCCGCGGAAACCGAATGCGTGAGCGCGACCTGGCCGTCGTCGTCCTGCAAAAGATAGCTGAGCGTGCCGTGCAGAACTCCCGGCGATCCGCCGGAGAATCGCGCCGCGTGCTCGCCGAGCGAAGCGCTGCGTCCGCCGGCTTCGACGCCGATCAGCTTCACGTTCTCATCGCCGATGAAGGCGTGGAACATGCCGATGGCGTTGCTGCCGCCGCCCACGCAGGCGAAAAGCGGAATCCGGCAAGCGGCCTTCGCGTTCCAGAATCTGCGCGCGCGCTTCAACGCCGATCACGCGATGGAAATCGCGCACCATCACCGGATAGGGATGCGCGCCCAGCGCGGAGCCCAGCAGATAGTAGGTGTCGTGGACGTTGGTCACCCAATCGCGCATGGCCTCGCTGATGGCGTCTTTCAGCGTGCGGCTGCCGTTGGTCACCGCCGACCACTTTCGCGCCCAGCAAGCGCATGCGGAAGACATTGAGCCGCTGCCGGCGCATGTCTTCTTCGCCCATGTAGACGATGCATTCGAGGCCAAACAGCGCGCAGACGGTAGCGGTGGCGACGCCGTGCTGCCCCGCGCCGGTCTCGGCAATGATGCGCTTCTTGCCCATGCGGCGCGCCAGCAGAGCCTGCCCCAGGCAGTTGTTGATCTTGTGCGCGCCGGTGTGCAGCAGGTCTTCGCGCTTGAGATAAATCTTCGCGCCGCCCAGAGTTTCGCTCAGGCGCTTGGCGTAGTAAAGCGGCGTGGGCCGGCCGGCGTAGTTGTGCAGCAGATCGCGCCAGTTCGGCTTGAAACGCCGGATCGGCCGCGGCCTTCGCGATAGGCGTGCTCCAGTTCTTCGAGCGGGGCCATCAGAACTTCGGGTACGAAGCGTCCGCCGTAGGGTCCGAAGTGTCCGGTGGCGTCGGGTTGCGAAGTCATCATGTTGCCTCTCGCGCAGCCTTCACGAAGGCGCGCACTTTCTCGTGATCCTTGATGCCGGGCGCGGATTCCAGCTTGGAGCTGGCGTCGACGCCCCAGGGCTTGGCGATGCGGATGGCCTCGGCGACGTTGGAGGCGTCGAGGCCGCCGGCGACGATGACCTTCTCGTCCAGCGTCGCCGGGCCAGCGTCCAGTCGAACGACGACGCCGTTCTTCGGGCCGTCGAGCAGATCGCTTCGCGCTCCGTCCAGCCGAGCCATCGAACGCTTCGGTCGACTCGGAACGCTCTCCAAACTCGCGCGCCTGCCGGAGCGCTCGCCCCCGTAGATCTGCGCGACATCCAGCTGCGCCGCTCGCATCACCGCTTCGAATCGCCGCCGGCGCTTCATCCACAAACACGCCGACTTTCCACACATCCAAGCCCTCGCCCAACGCAGCCGCACGCTCCGGCGCGACATAGCGCGGGCTCTGCGGATAAAAAATAAATCCGAGAGCGGAAGCGCCCGGCTTCGGCTGCGACCAAGGCGTCTTCGCGCCGCGTGATGCCGCAGACCTTGACCATCATGACCGCAATTCCCGCAGCGCCGCGGCGGGGTCCGCGGATTTCATCAGATGCTCGCCGACCAGAAACGCGTGGAATCCGGCGGCCTGGAGCCGCCGCACATCCGCGCGCGAATGAATCCCGCTCTCGCGCGACCTTGACCACCGCGGCCGGAATCTTCTCCGGCCAGCCGCAGAGACGTTTCGAGCGTGACTTCGAACGTATGCAGATTGCGATTGTTGACGCCGACGATCTCCGCGCCGGAATCGAGCGCCGCGTCGAGTTCGCTTCGTCGTGAACTTCCACCAGCGCCGCCATGCCGATACTGCGCCGCGAGTTCGCGAAAGCCGCGCAGTTGCGGTACGTCCAGAATCGCCGCGATCAGCAGAATCGCATCGGCGCCGTGCGCGGCGGCTTCGACGATGTGGAATTCGTCGATGGTGAAATCCTTGCGCAGCACTGGAATTGAAACCGCCGACGCGGGCGGCTTCCAGATCGGCCAGCGTGCCCTTGAAAAATTCCTCGTCGGTCAGGACGCTCAACGCCGCCGCGCCGCCCGCTGCGTACAGTTTCGCGATGGAAGCCGGATGAAAGTCGTCCGTGAAGACGCCTTTGCTGGGCGAGGCTTTCTTGATTTCGGCGATGATCGCCGGAGGCGATGCCATCAGTGCGGCGCGGAAATCGCGTGCGGCAGGACGGTCGGCCGCGCGGCGCTCCAGTTCGGCGCGATGGGCGGATGAGCGCGCCAACTGAGAGCGCTTGTGGTCGACAATTCTAGCGAGAATATCTGGGACTGCCACTGCCATGAAGGGGAAATTTCATGGTAGCACCACCTTGAGACTAACCCCGCTCAGCGCGTCCACATGGATATTGAAGCTTCCGCCATGCCCTTCGACCACCCGGCGCGCGCTCTGCAGGCTCAAAGCGCATCCTGGCCCCAACGAAGCCTCCGAGCGATAACCCGGAATCGCACTAGCGATGCCGAGGGACACTCCAGCTTCGCCCGCTGCCGTGGTCACCCGCACCGGATGCAGATCGGTCGCCAACTGCCGGAACAGCGTGAGCAGATTTTCGAGCAGAGTACGGCCGCGGCCGGGATCCAGATTCACCAGCGGCAGTCCGCCGGCCAGATCGAGGTGGATGCGCGGCTCGCCCTGCGGCCGTGCGCCCATTGACAGTTTGGATAATCAGCTCTTCCAGATTCAGCGGCTGCGGCGCGAACGGCGTCTGATCGGCAAGCTGAAGTGCCGAGGTCAGAATCCAATTGGATTGTTCCACCAGTTGCTGCAATCGCCCGGCTTGTTTGCGCGCGGGCCGGCTATCGCGCGGCAACGCGAGGTTCAGGTAATAGGCGATCGATTCAATGGCGCTTAGCGGCTGGCGCAACTCGTGGGCGATGGTTTGCAAATCCACCGCAGGTGACGAGGCCTGCGTCTCAGGAGCCGCCGCTACCGTCTGCACTCCGGCTGCGGAACTCATCTTTTCCTTCGGGGGATGTTATTAGGTTGTACCGCGCGAATTCAAGTGAGTCAAGTAGTCAGGCGATCAGCTTTATTTCCGCGCCTCGAAAATCAAGTTGAAAGGTGTCTCGGCGGCTCTTCTGAAGTGCTTGAAGCCCGCTTCGGTAAACACATCGCGAAGGCGGCCCTCACCGGCTTGCGCTCCCAGCGCCAGACCGACTTCCTGCGAAAGCGAATTGGGAGCGCAAACGAAAGTCGACGCGGCGTAGAACATCCGGCCAATGGGATTCATATTCTCTTCCAAGCGATCATTGGCGAATGGCTCCACCAGCAGCACGGTTCCGTTTGCATTCAGCGCCTGATACGCATGGCGAGCGGCGCCCACCGGGTCTCCCATATCGTGCAGGCAATCGAAGAAGCAGATCAAGTCAAAATCCCGCTCTTGATAATTCTTGGCCGTCGCTTCCGTAAAGACAATCTGGCTGGCGACGCCGCCTTCCAGCAGCCCGCTGTTTTGCGGTCTCAATCGATGCGCCGTGTGCGTCAAAGCCAAAGAAACGCGACTTTGGATTCGCCTGCGCCATGAGGACGGTAGACGCGCCATGCCCGCATCCGACATCGGCCACCTTGGCGCCTTGCTCCAGTTTGGCCACCACTCCTTCGAGCGCAGGCAGCCAGGTTGCCACCAGATTGGTGCGATAGCCGGGACGGAAAAAACGCTCCGTGCCCGAAAACATGCAGGGATGATGGTCGCCCCACGCGAGTGCGCCATCGCCGCGAATCGCCTTAACGATTTTGTCTTTGTCGAGAAACATGCTCGCGAGCACCGTCATGCCACCAGCGACGTACACCGGAGAATCTTCATTCGCGAAGGCCATCGCTTGCTCGGGTGGCAGCCGGAAACGTCCGTCAGAGTGTTCCACATAACCGGATGCGGCTTGGGCGTTCAGCCACTCTCTTGTGAGCCTCGGATTGCAGCCAGCCTTGGAGGCAAGCTCATCCGCAGTGACCGGCTCGCCATCAGCCATTGCGCGGTAGAAGCCTACTTCTTCACCGACGATGACGCTGGCCATCATCGCTGCTCCTCCCATATCGCTTACCAGCTTGCCCATGAACTCGTGCAAT
>CAWCAP010000015.1:0-10184 GCA_963793395.1 Bryobacterales bacterium
ACCACCACGAATCAGCCGCATGGCCTCACCAACGCCCGCGCCATCCGGCTTCGACCCGCCGCCTTTTTCCGACTCCGGGATCGAGTCGCCTTCGCCCGGCGCCAGGAACAGGTTCGCTTCCAGGCCGTGCTGCCGCGTGTACAGATCCCAATAGCGGCCGCCCAGCGCATACAGCGTCTCATGCGTGCCGCGCTCGACGATCCGTCCGCCTTCCACCACCAGAATCTGGTCGGCGCGGCGAATGGTCGAAAGCCGGTGCGCGATCACGAAACGTGGTGCGGCCCTTCATCAGGTACTTCAAGCCCTTCCTGAATCAGCGCCTCCGATTCCGAATCGAGGCTCGACGTGGCTTCGTCCAGAATCAGAATCCGCGGATCGGCCAGAATCGCCCGCGCGATCGACACGCGCTGCCGCTGGCCGCCCGAAAGCTTCACGCCGCGCTCGCCGACGATGGTGTCGTACTTCTTCTCGAAATTCTCGGCGAATTCGTCCACGCGCGCGATGCGGCAGGCTTCCAGGATCTGCTCTTTGGTGGCATCCGGGCCGCGCGAACGCGATGTTCTCTTCAATCGTGCCGTCGAACAGGAAACGTGTCCTGCAGCACCACGCCCAGCTGCGTGCGGTAGGTGTCCAGGCGCACTGTCGGAAAGGTCCACGCCATCCACGAGGACCTTGCCTTCCGAGCGGCATATGGAACGCCGCGATCAGGCTGATGATGGTCGATTTGCCCGGAACCCGAAGGTCCCACCAGCGCCGTCACCGTTCCCGGCTCCGAGCGGAAACTCACATCGAACAGCACCTGCTTGCCTGCTTCGTACGAGAACCCGACGTGCTCGAAATTCACTTCGCCGCGAATCGGTCCCGAGCGCGACCGTGCGCTTCGGATCTTCATCTTCGGGCCGTTCGCGCAGCACTTCGCGCGTGCGTTCCAGGCCGGCGAACGCCTCGGTCAACTGCGTGCCGATGCTGACGATCTGCAACACCGGCGCGATCAGGAACGCCAGAAACGCGGTGAAGGTGATGAAGTCGCCCAGCGTCAGCTTGCCCGCGAAAATCTGCCGCGCGCCCACGTACATGACCACCGCGCCCACGATGCCCATCAGCACCGTCGCCGAAAGGCTCATCAGCGACATCGCCGTCAGCGACTGCTCACGTTGTCGAGCAGCCGTTTGCACGCCGCCCGCGAAAACCTCGGCCTCGCGCTCCTCGGCGTGATAGCCCTTGATCACGCGCACGCCGCCCAGCGATTCGGTCAGCCGCCCGGTCACCTCGGCGTTGATCTTGCCGCGCTCGCGGAAAATCGGACGGATCTTGGCAAAGGCTTTCGTCAACGCCAAGGCGAAAGCAGCGACCAAGAACGCGCCGTCAAGCCGGTCATCACGGCGCTGATCCGCATCAGCACCACCAGCGCGATCAACGCCGTCATCAGGCCGCCGACGAAATCGACCAGTCCGGTGCCGATCAGATTGCGCACGCCTTCCACGTCGCTCATGATGCGCGACACCAGCACGCCGCTTTTGTTCGCGTCGTAATAGCCCACGGACAGCCGCCCGATGTGCTGCTGGACCTTTCTGCCGCAGTTCGGCGATCAGCCGCTGCGCCGGCTTTCGAGAGCAGTTGCGTGAGCGCGAACGAAGTGATGCCCTGGATCAGCGTCGCGCCCAGCACCGCCGAGCACAAGCGGCATCAGCAAGTTGGATCTGATGCTTCGCTGATGACGTTATCGATCAGAGGTATTCGTCGAATACCGGCAGCACCAACCCGCTGAGCCGGTTGATGACCATCAGACCGAAGCCCAGCGCCAGAATCCCGCGCCGCGGCAGGATCATCTCCCGAATGTCCGGCCACAGTTCCCGGAATCGTTCGGACTGGCTGCGCTTGGGGGTCTCGGCCCTTTCTCGCGAATGTTTCGCGCGACGGTATTCGTTCAGCGGATCGGGGGCTCACTTAACTTCAGTGTAGCCTGACGTATGAATGCAGCCTCTACGCAGGAACCTCGGGATTCGCTTATGCGAGCTGGAAACCGGACTTTTATCCGCAAAAACTGGCCGCGAAAGATTTCCTGAAGCACTACGCCACGCGCCTGAACGCGGTCGAAATCAACTACACCTTCCGCCAGTTGCCCAAGGCGGCGACGCTCGAAAACTGGGTGGCGGCGACGCCCGAAGGGTTCCTGTTTGCCTGCAAGGCGCACATGCGGATCACCCATATCAACCGCCTGAAGGAATCCGAATTCACCGAGGTATTCTTCCGCGCCATCGAGCCGCTGCGGGCCACGCGCCGGCTGGGTCCGGTGCTGTTTCAGTTGCCGCCGAATTTCAAAGCTCGACCCGCCGCTGCTGGCCGCGTTCCTGGCGAAGCTGCCGCGAGACATTCGCACTACGCTTCGAATTTCGCAACACGACATGGCTGACCGATGAGGTATATCGCTTGCTGGAAAAGCACGGCGTCGCGCTGTGCCTGGCTGAATCGGACAAGTTCGAGGTGCCGGAGGTGATCACGGCGCCCTTCGTTTACGCGCGGCTGCGGAAAGAAGAGTACTCGGCCGGAAGACCGCCTCCAGATCGCCGAACGCGTTCGCCAGCAAACGGGCGCAGGCCGCGAAGTCTTCGTGTTCTTCAAGCATGAAGACACGCCGGCCGGAGCGGCGTATGCTTTGGAGTTGTTGGCCGGGATAGGAGGCTCACATGACTCGTAGAAAATTCGCCAAAGCCATGAGTATTGCAGCGGGTTCGAAAATGCTGGCGCCCGCGCTTCGCGGTCAATCCCGAGTGCAGGTAAAGGCGCTGGTCTTCGACACCTTCGGAACCGTCGTCGATTGGCGCGGATCGATCATCGCCGAAGGCTTAGCGTGGAGCGGAGCCATCGGCGACGCCCGCGACTCCACCATCGATTGGGCGCGTTTCGCGGACCGCTGGCGCGATGGCTACGCTCCTGCCATGGAACGAGTTCGCACTGGCGATCTGCCGTGGACCAAACTCGACGACCTCCATCGCATGATCCTCAACGATCTGATGCCCGAATTCGGCATGAACGGCCTGAGCGAGGCGGAGATCGATCACTGGAATAAGGTGTGGCACCGTCTGAAGCCGTGGCCGGATGCGATCGCCGGTCTGACGCGCCTGAAGAAAAAGTACATCATCGCGCCGCTCTCCAACGGCAACGTGTCACTGCTCACCGATATGGCGAAAAATGCCGGCCTGCCCTGGGATCTGATCCTCTCAGCCGAACTCGCCAAGCATTACAAACCAGATCGCGAGACCTACCTGACGGCCGTCGATCTGCTGGGGCTGAAGCCCGGAGAAGTGATGATGGCAGCGGCCCACTCCGGCGATCTACGCGCAGCAGCCAGCTTCGGATTGCGCACTGGATTCATCTACCGTCCCAATGAACGCGGCCCCGGCGGCCAAGCCGACCGCGCCAAGCCCGGGGAATTCGACATCGTGTCGACCGATATCGGAGACCTGGCTGCCCAGTTGGGAGCCTGACTACTACTACTCGACGCGAACCCGCAGCACGCGCGAAGTAGTGATGGGGTGCGAATCCGCCAGCAGTAAAATCATGCGCATGCCGCAGGCGATGAAACCGGTTTCAAGGGTGCCGTCCCGGTCCAGCGATCCTTGCAAGGTGCCCATCACGGGAGTCGGACAAAATTCGGGATGTCCCGAAACCCGGATGGAATTGCCGCCCAGATACTCGATGCGGTAATGCCGGCTCTTGGTCTCGACATCGATCAGCGAGCCCGGGACCAGATTTCTGCAATCCAACAACTGGGTGGACAACATGTAAGTTACCGCCGCTCCCCAGTATATCCGAGGCCATCACTGCCGAACCTGGCGGCGGCCCCGCTACAATAGCGATGATGCAGCTTTCAGATATTTTCCTGCGCATGGGCCCGGAACAATTCGAGCAGCTCCTGCGTTCCATCTCGCTCGGCCGCCTGAAAACCTTTCAGATGTTCGAGCCCTTCAAGACCCGCCTGCACCTGCACAAGCTGAACTCGGAAGCCTTGCGCAAGAGCGCGCCGCGCCAATTCGCGCGTCTGCAGGAAGAGGGCAATGCAGATCTCGCCACCGACCTTTCGCAGGCCATCCTGATCTCGCATATGGACATGATCAAAGCGGTCCTGGATGAACTGGCCGTGCCCCACGAAGACGGCTTTTTCGCCAAGGATACCGACGTCAGTACCTACCTTAAGGATGGTTGGCAAAAAATCGCGTGGGACAAATTTCACGATAAGTACCCGCCCGCGGCGCTGCTGTTCTACATCAACCACCTGGCCTGGGAAGTGACCAAAGCCGAGGACGTGTTCGCCCCCGCGACCTAACCCCGCGCCGCCCGCATGCAGAAAATCTACGAAGCCTTTCGAGCCGGTGACCGCGAGAGCGCGAAATCCCACGCCGCGTCCGATCCAACTCTGGCGATCTTCGCCGCAGCAATCTTCGGCGACGCGGCGGAAATCGAAACGTTGCTGACCGGCAACCGTTCGCTGGTGAATGCGGTGAGTCCCGATGGCTGGCTACCGCTACATCTGGCCGCGCATTTCGGCCACGCCGATGCGGTGCGCGCTCTGCTGAATAAAGGCGCGAAGGTGAACGCCTCGTCGACCAACGCGATGCGCAACACAGCCTTGCACGCCGCCGCAGCCGGCCGTTCCACAGCCGTGGCGAAACTTTTGTTAGACGCCGGAGCCGACGCCAACGCCCGCCAGAGCGGCGGCTGGACTCCTCTGCACTCTGTCGCTCAAAACGGCGATGCGGAATTCGCGCGCATTCTAGCCGAAGCCGGAGCCGATGTCAGCGTACGCGCCGACAATCAGCAGCGTCCGCTCGATCTCGCGCTCACCAAAGGTCAGCAGGCGATGGTCGATTTTCTAGAAGCCCACGGCGCCAGCCTGTAAGCTACTTCTGCCCGAAGATCCCGATGTAAACGCCCTTCGCGACCACTTTCCCGTTCATGGCGTTCATCAGATCCGCGCGCGAAGTCGACGCTGGCAGCCCTAGCTTGGCGCTCAACGCATAAACCTCAAAAGTGTAGTGATGATCGCCATGTCCCGGAGGCGCGCACGGCCCCATGTAAACCGGATTCCCCGCAATATTATTGATCTGCCTGGCGCCATCTGCCTGCTCCCCGGCCTTCACGCCTTCCGGCAATCCCTTCGCGTCCGCCGGGATGTCGAAAATCGCCCAGTGCAGCACGTCGTTGGTAGCGGAGCCGCCCAGCACCGGGTCCGGATCATGCAGGATGACAACATAACTCTGCGTAGTAGCCGGCGCGCCGGACCACGTCATCGCCGGCGAAGGACTGGTGGGGCTCGCCGCACAAGTGTACTTGTTGGGAATGCGGCCGCCGTCGGTGAAATCCGCGATGCTGATGTGGATCATCGGCGGAAGCTGGAAGCCGCCCTTCTTCTTGCCTTTATCCTGGGCGCCGGCCGTTGCCATGGACGCGAGCAACACCGCCGTCGTTATTAGCGTGGTTGCCAAAGTAGGCGCCAAAACTCTCGTAAATCGCATGAATCGTCTCCTGATTAATTTCGCGTCCCCAAGCCAGCGTAACTGAGGAGGACCGTGGATTTCAAGGCGGCGGCGGGCACATCCTGGCGAAACGAGTAGACTTGGAATATGCAACAGGTGCAGCGTTTGACAGCGATCATCGAGCGCGAAGATGACGGCTTCGTGGCGCTTTGCCCGGAGGTCGATGTCGCAAGCCAGGGCGCGACCATCGAAGAAGCGTGGGCCAATCTGGTCGAGGCGTTGACGCTGTTCTTCGAAGTCGCCGATGAGGCGGAAATTTCCCGCCGCGCCTTCGCGTGAGCCGCGTTCTAAGCCGGCCTTAAATTCGCCTGGGCGCCGCCCAACTACTTAACTTGATACAATCCCGTCGTGATGAAAGCAAGCCTATTTGCGTTTGTGTTCGTTGCAAACCTGCTGGCTCAAGGTCCACGGCCCGAAAGTTACCATCGAGCCAAAGTGGAAAAGATCACCAGCTACCCAGAGGTTCCCGTCTATGTCTACACGCTCAGTGGAGGCATGGCTTGTACGATGAATACGCGACTCGATGTCAAGGAAGGGTCTCAGATCAAAGTTGCGTTCTACCTGCATGATTGGTACGTCATGGATAGCGAAAGCAAAACCTACAAGTGTAAGTACGTTGTGTTTGTCGACGGCGCTGTACGCGGCATCCCACCAAACAAAAACTAGAATCAAAGCCGCGCTTATCGAGCCGCCGCGAAGGTATCGCAGGCGTCGATCTGGCCCGGCATCCAAGCCGCTCTGAAACCACTGCATCCGCTGCTGCGACGATCCGTGCGTAAAGTTTTCGGGACTAACGTGTCCAGTGGCCATCTTCTGCAGCCGGTCGTCGCCGACCGCGGCCGCCGCCTGCAGCCCCGCCGCGATGTCGCTTTGATCGATGATTTTCCGCTGCTCCGTCGATTTAGCCCACACTCCCGCAAAGCAATCAGCCTGCAATTCCAGTTTTACCGATAGCGGATTCGCCTGCGCCGGATTGCTCTCCCGCAGCCGCTGCACCTTGCCCTCAGTTCCCAGCAGCTTCTGCACATGGTGGCCGATCTCATGCGCGATCACGTAGGCCTGCGCGAATTCTCCCGGCGCTCCGAAGCGGCTTTTCAGTTCGTCGAAAAAGCCTAAGTCGAGATACACCTTTTCGTCTTCTGGACAGTAGAACGGACCGGTCGCACTCTGCGCTTCGCCGCATCCGGAGTCGATCGAATCCCGGAACAGCACCAGCTTGGCATGCCGGTATTGCGGGCCGCCTTGCGCCGGAAGTAAATTCTGCCAGGTCCGCTGCACGTCGTCGAGTACAAACGATACGAATTGGACTTCAGTGTTTTGATCGCCGCTCGCCGCCGGAGCGTACGTGGCGGCGGGTTGGTCAGTCCCCGAACCGCCTAAAAACATGGTGAAGAGATTGCGGTGGAACACCAGACTGCCCACCAGAAGCAGCAGCAAGCCGCCGATTCCGATATGCGGCGCTCCAAAGCCCATGCCGGAGAAACCGCCGCCCCCGCCTCCGCCGCCGTCATCGCGGCGATCTTCAACGTCGTCGCTAACCCCGCCTGGTTTCCAGTCCATATTTCGAAGGATGCAATCCTGCGTCTATCTTCGCATGACGTGCAGCGCGGCTAAAAGGCTCTGCAGCGCGCCGCTAAGAGTCCAGTCGCCTCACTGATGTCGATGTCCGCGATCAGCAACCCTTCTTTGCCGTACGGCTGGTAGCACAGCAGCGTTCCGTCGGGACGCACCACCGCCGAAGTGGTCGGCGACCCAGCGCTGGCGAAGTTGACCGTTGCGAAGTAGCAGGTGTTTTCCGCGGCGCGGCACAAGGCCGCTTTTTCGTGGAACGTGTTTGCAGGATCGGCGAAAGTCGTCGGCACGTAACTGCCGGGTTCAGCTTGGTGGAAGTGCGGATGAAACACGATCTGCGCGCCGTGTCGCGCAGCCCAGCGGACCGTCTCCGGATAGCGCCAGCCTTCATGACAGATCGCGACGCCGAACGTCAGCGCACCGGCTTGGAATACGCGCCGTCCCGACCCGAACGAATAAGTTCCTTCCTCGGAAGGATCGATTTGCACTTTGTCCTGAAAGCCGGCGATAGTCCCGTCCGCATTGATGACCAGCGCAGTGGCGAACAATGCGTCTCCGGCAATGCGTTCCGTGCCGAGAACCACTGCGACCTTCGCCTTCGCAGCAGCCGCCGCGATGACGGACCACGCGCGTTCCAGAAACGCCGCGTCGGGAGGCGGCACCACCTTGCCCAATCCCCGGTAGCCCGGAACGAAGCATTCCGGAAAGCAGATGATGTCTGCGTGCTCGATCCCAGCTTGCGCGATGGCGTCCTCGGCCAACGTGACCGATTCGTCGGGAGTCGCCGGATGCCGGATGTTCGCGAGCGCGATTCGCATGGCCTACGCCGATACTTGCATCCCCGGCATCGGCGACGCCTCGTCCTGCTGCACGCCATCGCGCAATCGCAACACGCCCTTGCGCGAGCGCACTGGTGCGCGGTCCCGGCAGAATCACGCCGGTCAGATTCAGCGGATCGGCGAGCGCGATTTCGATTTCCTCGCCTTGGCTGTCGTTAACCCGCGTGTCGCGGCGCAAGTCGCGCAGCAACTCCACCGCTTCCGGACGCGCGAATTGTTCGCCCGAGAATCCAGCGACGAATCGTCCGCCGCGCACTTCGCCGCGCGCCTCCCATTGCCGCAGCACCACCAGCAAACTGCGCCACGGCGGCGCCAGAGTTTCCCGCGCCAGCACATCGCGGAACACCACGCCCCAGCGATCCAAGAAGCTGCCGCGCGAAAAATTCGACGTCGCTTCCCGAAGCGCCCGTTTCCAGAATCGCCCACCGACCCGTCGCGTGCCGTGGACGCGACATCCGCCCGCGCCCCTCGCCGCGCCGCCGCTTGGGATCGATCAACGCCCGCAGATTCTCGAATCCGTCAGCGGTAACGCGTCCGCCCGCGACCAGTTCCCATAATCCGTCCTCCACCTCGCTCGCCAAACGGCCGGTCGCGCGCACCAGATCATGGAAGAAAGAAGCCCCGCGCTGTTCGAGCGCCGCCAGAACTTCCTTCGCCGCATGCGACCAGTTCTGCTGCACCTCATTCGCCGCCGGCAGCAACCGCGCGGCGTCTTCCCGCAGAAAAATTCCCAGCGGAGCCACCCGCGTCGGCCGCACCTTGCGGCGTCCCCTGCGATTCGAGCGACGGATGCGGCGACAGCCGTCCCCACATCACTTCGCCCGCCAGGCACAGCCGGTCGAGCCACTCCGGATCGTATTTGTGAACGCGTCCCGGCAGAACCGTCGATTCCCACGCGGCCGCGGAAATTTCGTAACCCTGCAGTTGCTTGAGAACCTGAAACAGCCCGTCGACGCCATGCAGCCTTGCTCCCGGGCTCAGGTGCTGCCAGCGGCACAGAAAGCGCATGAAATCGGCGGAGGTGACCGGCTCGATCTCACGCCGCAAACGTCCCAGCGTCTGCCGATGGATGCGCGCCAGAATGCGCCGATGACAAAACTCGTGATCCGTACCAGTGAAATTCCCGCGCAGGATCAGGCCCTCTCCTTCAAGCTGTGCCAGCGCAATCTCGACATCGCTCACCGGCAAACTCAGCCGCCCTGCCAGCCCCGCTGCCGTGAACGGACCAATCGAATCCATCCATCCGCGTAGGACCGCGAGCGTGTCGTCTTTCCGGTCGAGGCGCTCCGTCGCCACCCAATGCCCGTCGACCGTCGACGCCCGCCCCGCCCGCGCCAGCTCATCGAAAAAGGCGCGCCACTCCTCCACCGGCGGCAGGATCACCAGCGTCAACAGCGCGTCATGCAATTCATCCGCATCGCGAACCACCGGCCAGGATTGCTCGGCCACCTGCGCGATCGCCGCCGGGTCGAGCGCGCCCAGGCTCGCCGCGTCCGCCGGCGGCAGAGCTGCGGCGAAGCTGCACCGCGCGCGTGCGGCGTTCTTCAAGCGGCGCGTCGTCCAGAAACGCATACGGATTCGCGTTGAGAATCTCGTGGCAGAAAGGCGACGGCTCGGGCGTGTCGACGGCGACGGTGCGGAGCGTGCCGTCGGCCATGCGGTCCAGAATCTTGATCAGACCGTCCAGATCCATCGCCTCATGCAGGCAGTTGGCGATGGTCTCATTGACCAGCGGATGATCGGGAATGCGAATCTCGCCCGGTCAGGTTTTCGGCGCACGCCGCCTGATCCGGGAAACACAGCGGCGAGCAGATCGTCGGCGCGCATGCGCTGAATCGGACGGCGGAACTTTGCGTCCGCCCGAGAAACGCGGCACCGCGAGCGCCCGCGATGCGTTCCATTTCCAGCGCGCGCCGAACATGGGCGCAGCGAGCATCGCCTGCGTCAGCACATCTGTCACCGTGTCCGGCCTCAGAAACTGAAAACCACTTCCAGCGGGAAAGAATGCTGATCGCTGAGCGACAGCACCAGGCCGTTGTCCGTCGCGGCGGCCTGCAATTCAAAATTGAACGTCCGGCAGAAACGCTTGCGCAGCGCCAATCCCCACGCCCGGTTGATGCGCGAGCCGAACGGAGCATGCACTACCAGCTGCATGCCGCCCGCCTCGTCGAAGAATCGCTCCGCCACCACTGTGTCTACGCTCGGCACCGCCCCCAGCGAACGCGCGCCCGCGCGG
>CAWCAP010000016.1:0-263522 GCA_963793395.1 Bryobacterales bacterium
CGGTGAGTTCTGCCTGTACGCACAATTTCTTTACGAAATCGCGTCCCTGCAAATCGGCGCCGCTGAAAACAATTCGCGTGACCACGGGCGCGGGCGCGGCGGAGATGGCGCTCAACGCTTCCAAGTCGTGGGTGAGTAGATTCTGATCGATCTTGATATTCATCGCTAGCGGCTCACCGGATACCGGTTCCAATCCTTGTAGATAAGATATTTCGCTGGAGTCTTGCCCAACGCCCCAAACCACTGCGGGCAGTAAGGAGCCATCCATATAAAATCGCCGGCTGTCACCGGGTACCATTGGTCGCCCAGCCGGTAAATGCCGCCGCCTTCTAGCATGAGCAGTCCGTGTTCCATGTAATGAATTTCTACCATCGGCAGCGTCGCGCCCGGCTGGTAGCTCATGGTGTTGACGGCAAAATCGAAGCCCGCATTGTCCGGTACCAGCGCGCGAACTTCGAGGGCCGGATCGCCCAGCAACGGTTGCGGCACGACCTCACTTTCGCGTCCGCGGAAATGCGTGGGAGCTGCGATTCCGTCCAGTGGCTGATACGGTTTTTCGATGACCACGGCGCGCGCCGGCGATGCCGCCTGCAAACTGTGTCCGTGACCCGGTGGGCAATAGAGGAAGCCCCCGGCGCCGAGCATCTTCCCCGAAGCTTCGAGCTCGCCTTCGAGCACATACACGAAGCGCTGCAATGGCCCGGGCTTCAGCACCCCGCCAGCTTCGAATTCGGCGGTGTATTGCGTAAAGGCAGCGCCGGCAGGGGGCGCAACGTGGACGATGGCCGTTACTTTATCCATGCCGGGCAGTGGCGCCCGTACGAAAGTGTCCGGCGTTTGCAATAGATGATCGCGATGATGCGCGCTGCGGGTGTGGCCGAGTTGAATCATGATTTCCTTAACGATTAAATGGGACGGACCAGAGCGCCCTTTGTGCGCGCCGTAATGGCCCCGTTCATAAAGATAGTTTCGCCTCGCCGCACTGTCCGCTGCACGACGCCGCGGAAAGTAGATCCGATGTAAGGACTGATCGGATGACGCTGCTGCAGGTCGCGTGCTTCCAAAGTGTACGATCCGCACAAGTCCACCAGCGTCACATCCGCATCGTTGCCGGGCGCGAGCCCTCCCTTGTGCGCGATACGAAATCGCTGTGCGGGTGTGGCGGCCGTCAGCCTGGCGATTTGTTCAAGTGGCAGACCGCGGCGAAAGTGCCCTTGCTCCATCAGCACGGCCAATGTCGATTGCACGCCGGCGATTCCTCCCCAGGCTTGCATGATCGCACCGGTCTTCATCGATGGCGGCGCGGGGGAGTGATCCGACGCCACTATCTCAATTGTTCCATCGAGCAGTGTTCTCCACAATGCGTCGTACTGCTTCGCATCCCGCAAAGGCGGTGCGCACTTGGCAATCGCGCCGAGCCGCTCCAGATCCTCTTCCGTGAAGAACAGATAGTGGGCGCAGGTTTCGATGGAGACATCCACGCCGCGGGCTTTCGCTTCCGCCGCTGCCACTACCCCGCGCCCCGAGCTGATGTGGACGATGTGCAGTTTCGCTCCCGCTTCTCCCGCTAATCGCGTGGCGCGCTCGATGGCTTCTACTTCGGCCACCACCGGCCGCGAGTCGAGAAAATCGCGGGCACTGGTCCGCCCTTGCTCCGCCATCTTTCGCGACAGCCCTTGCGTCAGTTCGTGATTCTCCGCGTGCACCGAAACCGGCAGCCCCAGGCGCGCGGCCTCCGCGAGACCTTCGAATAAAGTGAAATCGTCGGCGCGTGGAAACTCCGGCAGGCCGGAGTCGCACATGAACGCTTTGAAGCCCACTACTCCGCGATCGGCGAGCTCCGCCATCTCGCCAATGTTTCCGGGCACCAGTCCGCCCCACAAGCCGAAGTCGGTGATCGACGCAGCTTCGAGCGCGGTGCGTTTGCGGTCGAACTCGCGCGCATTCACGGTGCACGGTGTCGAGTTGAGCGGCATGTCGAAGAACACCGCTCCACCGCCCGCGGCCAGTCCACGGCTGCCGGTAGCGGCGCCCTCCCACTCGGTACGCCCTGGTTCGTTGAAGTGCAGATGGACGTCGATCACCGCGGGGAATACGTGCAATCCGCGAGCGTCGATCTCTTCGGCCCCGCCCCCGAGCTCCGGGCCGATTGCCTGAATCCTGCCGCCTTCGATGGCGACATCCGCGCGCAGCAAGCCTTCGGGTCTTACTACCGTTCCGCCTCTTATGACCAGCTCAGCCATTCGCGCGCTCCAATTGATCGACGAAACGCAAGCCTGTCAGCGAGCGCCGCTTCCACGTCTGATTCGAGCACCGTTTCGTCCGGATGATGGCTGATTCCCCCGGACTCCGCAGAAACAACATCGCTGCCGGCATTTGTTCCGCCATCACCATCGCATCGTGACCCGCGCCGCTGTGCATTCGGTGATCCACTAAGCCGCCGGTTTGCATCGCGCAGCCCAGCATCCCGGTCAGCCGCGCGTCCATGGCAACGGCAGCTTGATCGAGACGAAGTTCCGATGACACAACCAAGCCACGCCGTGCCGCGATCTGCTGCGCCGAGTCGAGCAAATGCTTCACCGCTCCCGCGCGAATGTCATCATCCGTGTGACGAACATCCAAACTCATATGGACCGAGCCCGCGATCACATTGCCCGCGCCTGGCTGCGCATCGATCTTGCCGACGGTCGCGACCAGCGCTGGAACCGCCGCGGCTTCGCGCTCCACGGCGCCGATCCATTCTGCCGCTCCCGCCAGCGCGTCCCGCCGCAAATGCATCGGCGTGGTGCCCGCGTGGTTAGCCTTGCCTTCGAACCTCACTTCGAGCCGGCTCTGCCCGGCAATCGCGGTAACGACACCTAGTGGAAGGTTCAAACTCTCCAGCACCGGCCCCTGTTCGATGTGAAACTCCAGGTAGCCGAGCCGCCGTGCCCGTCAACCGCGCCTCGCCGATTGCTGCGGGATTCAGGCCAAACGCGCGAATGGCGTCAGCGACGGACACGCCCGCTGCATCGCGTTTCGCCAGCAGCGTGTCGTCGAGGCGGCCCACAAGCGCGCGGCTTCCGATGAACGGGAGGCCGAAGCGTACGCCCTCTTCTTCAGAAAATCCAACGACTTCGATACCAAATCCCAGACGCCGCCCGGCGAGCGCTTTCACCAAGGCCACGCCCATCACCACGCCTAGGATCCCATCGAAGGCTCCCGCGTGCGGCACGGTATCCAGATGCGAGCCGACGATCAGCGTCGGCACATCCGCCGTCGCACCGTCGTAGCATCCGCGCAGATTGCCGGCGGCATCGACCTGCACGCGCATGCCGGCCTGTTCCATCCACGCCCGCAGATCGGCGTGGACGGCGTGCATCGGCGTCCGAAAGAAAGGTGCGCGTAATCCAGCCCGGCTCTTCGGTGTGCGTGGCGAGGTGGCGGCAGCGCTCGACGACTTCCTGGCCAATCCGCCATCACGATCCCCGATACGTGCTGTATCCGAATGGCGAAAGCAATAGCGGCACGTGATAGTTGCGATCGGTCTCAGCAACTCCGAATCGCACGATGATCTGATCCAGGAAAGCCGGTTCTTTCACACTCAAGCCTGCGCCCCGCAAATATTCGCCAGCGTGAAATACCAGTTCGTACACGCCGACTTCCAATAGCTCGCCGGAGATCAGCGGTGCCGCAATTCTTCCGTCGGCGTTGGTCACGCCCGTCGCCACACGGCGGCGCACATCGTTCTCGATGCGATGTAGCTCGATCCTCAAACCTTTCGCGGGGATGCCGCGGGCGGTATCGAGAACATGCGTAGACAAGTGAGCCATCGTCTCTATCTTCGCAACCTAGCGGCGCAAGCGCAGGCCCAGACAGCCGTACGGAGGGCGTGCCTCGGTGTAGATACCCAATTCATCGCCACGTTCCGCGACTGTATCCCAGGTGTGATTTTCGCCTTCCAGGTGAATCTCGGCAATCTCCGGAATCTCCGCCAGCATCTTGGTGCCGATTTGATAGATGACCTGTTGAATACTGCCCGACTCGAATCCTTCAAATACCTGGCGAACCATTGCGCGAACCGCCGCTGGAATTTTGCCCGCGCTGAAAGCGGCTGCAGAAGAAGTGTGGGTCCATTCGAGATCCAGCCCCATGCGCAGCGGGCGGTTCTTAATGTCCGGCAAAGTCGTGTATTCGTCGCGCACGAATCCATGAAAAGCGCTGCCGCCCAAACGCAGAAGACGGAATCCGCGAATGCCGGAAGCGATCTCCACCGTGCCACCGCGGTTCAATTCAACGCGGCAAGTGAAGCATTCGGGGCCGGCTGGCGAAAATGCAGGGCTGTGCGGCTGCAGCGCGGTGAAGGGCACTTCGGACGCCGAAACCTGCGCCCCTTCCACCTGCGGATACGTGTCCAGAAACTTCGCGGCGAGAAAGCGGCAGTAGTCTTCCAGATCGGGCCCGCGTAATTCAGCGTCTCGCGCTGAATGAAATTCTTCATGGAATCGGTGGCCACCAGGCCGGTATTGTCGCCGGTGGTGTAGGTGGGCCAGAACGCGTCGCCATAGACCAGCAGCTTCACGTTCGCGCCGAACACCGCGCTCTGATCTCCCGCCGTGACGCCGTCCCGATTCAGGCGGAATGCAGTCACATCGCCTTTGCCGTAATAACTCCGCTTCCAACCGCTCGCAAACTGCTCCACGCTTTTCCTCCCCTAACTTAAGGTGTCTTCGAGCCGGAATCTTGCGATCCGGTAAACTTGATCGAGCGCCACCCGGTACTCTTCTTCCCGGGACGACCCGACGCGCCGCTCCAGCGCGCCCAGAATATCGTGCTTGGTGCTGCCTTTCACCGCAAACAAAAACGGAAATCCGAACTTGTCGCGATAGTATTCGTTCAGTCCTCGCAAACGTTCGAACTCCGCCGGCGTGAGCTGATCGAGTCCCGCGCCTGCCTGCTCGCTGCTCGACGCTTCACTCACTCGCGCCCGCGTACCCAGATCGGGATGCGCCCGCAACAACGCCAATTGTTCTTCGGGCTGAGAGCGCTCCACTTGATCCACCATGGCCCGATGGAGCCCGTCGATACTTTCGAAAGGGCGCTCGTCCCAGGCCCGCTCGGCAACCCACGGCGAGTGCTCGAATACCCAGCCGATGGCGGAAACAAACTGCGCGAGCTCCAGAGAATTCAGATCCGCAATCGTCATGCTTCCGTCGCGCGAAAGGCTTCATCTCGATACACCACCGAACCTTCCACGCGAACCTCGCGCACGCTTTCGGAGCCCGCCAGCGTGAACAGAGCCGCCAGAATTCGATCCATGCTCTCGGCCTGTTCCACCACCGCTGCGAGCGGACTTCCTTGCGGAGGCCGCAGGTAAACCAAATCCGCGCTCTTGCCGGGGCTGAAGTCGCCGATCTCGTGTTCCATGCCCAACGCCGCGGCACCCGCGCGCGTCGCCAGATAAAGCAGATGCGCAGGGATCAGCAGCGCGCCATCCACCGCCAGCCGCTGAACGAGGTACGCTTGCAGGCCTTCCTTGAGCATGCCGAATCCGGTGCCGCCGCCTACATCCGTGCCGAGCGCACACTTCACACCCGCTGCCATGTGCCGCCGCAGCGGAAATATGCCGCTGCCGAGCGCAGCGTTACTGCAGGGGCAATGCGAGATCGAAGTGCCACTCGCCGCGAGCCGCTCCAACTCAGAATCGGAGGGATGGACATTGTGCGCCATCACCGAGCGGCTCCCAGCCAGCTCAAATTTCTCATAGACGCTCAAATAATCGGACGACCACGGAAAGAGCCGTCTCACCTCCGAGATCTCCTGCCGATTCTCGTTGAGATGCGTTTGGAAGTGCACGCCGGGATTTTCGCGCAGCAGTGTCTGGCACACCTCCAGCATGGCTTCAGAAGTGGATAACGCGAAGCGCGGCGTCACCGCGTAACGCAAACGCCCCTGGCCGTGGAAGCGGCGAATCAAGTCGGCCGACTCGCGATACGCGGCTTCGGGAAGCTGATGCAACTCCGGACGAAGCCGCCGGTCAGAGACCACCATGCCGCTCACAACACGCAATCCGGATGCTGCCGCAGCTTCAAAGAAGGATGCGGTCGCGCTTGCGAAATGCGCGCCGAAAACCAAAGAGGTGGTCGTGCCGTGCGCCGCCAGCGCATGCACGAATCCTTGTGCCGTCTTGCAAGCGTAGGCGTCGTCGGCCATGCGGGCTTCTTCCGGCAAGGCAATATATTCCAGCCAGTCGAGCAACTCGCGCCCTAACCCCCCCAGCACGCTCAACTGGGGGAAATGCATGTGCGTGTCGATGAACCCGGGCAGCAGAAATCCGCCGCGCAGATCGGTGACCGGGACGTTCGGATGAGCCGCGTGCACAGCGCCGTACTCGCCGCACATCACGATTTTTCCGGCTCGGATCAGCAGCCCGCCATCCTCGAAGGATTCGAGTCCCTGTCCGTTCAGGAACGGATTCCGCGGAGTGTGAAACAGCGGAGCCCGCAGGATTTCGCCGCGTTCGGCAGCACTCATGGACGCAGGAGCCCTCTGGTCTTTTCTGCGGCAACTCCGTTTGCTGGAACCTGACTCTCGCGCCGCACCCGGCGGATGGCGAAGAAGATTCGCTCCGGCGTGGCCGGTAGAGCGAGCGCGACGGGTCCACCGTTTCCGAATGCAGCGATTGCGTCGCGGATCGCCTCGCGCACTGAGATGGCGAGCATCAGCGGCGGCTCGCCAACGGCTTTGCTTCCGAATACGACGCCCGGCTCCGCGGCGCGCTCTAGAAAATCGACATTAAATTCCGCCGGCATTTCGGACCACGACGGCAGTTTGTAAGTGGACGCTCCGGGCGTCGCGACGCGGCCTTTTGCGTCCCACAAAAGTTCTTCGATGGTCATCCAGCCGGCGCCTTGGATGAAGCCGCCTTCGATCTGGCCGCGGTCGACGATCGGCGAAAGCGATGTGCCCGCGTCTTCGAGGATGTCGACTCGCAACAGCCGGGAGTCTCCAGTGAACCCATCCACCTCGACTTCGGAAACCGCCGCGCCGTAGACGTAATAGTAGAACGGACGTCCACGCAGAGTCGCGGCATCGTAGTGGATTTCCGGCGTCCGGTAGTAGCCTTGTGCGAACAGTGCGATCCTCTGGCGATACGCTGTTTCGCAGACCGCGCGGAACGGGAACGGCTCCGCGGCAGAGCCTTCGGCATAAACTTGACCATCCGCGAAGCGCACCGCGGCAAGATCGCACTTGAGCAACTCCGCCGCGACCACCGTCAGCCGCTCCTGAAGTTGAGCGCACGCGTTCAATACCGCCGCGCCATTCAAGTCCGCGCCCGCCGAAGCCGCTGTGGCCGAGGTGTTGGGAACTTTGTCGGTGCGCGTGGGCATGACGCGAACGGATTCAGACTTCACACCCAGGCACTGCGCCGTGATCTGCCCGATCTTGGTGTGCAGTCCCTGACCCATCTCCGTGCCGCCGTGGTTCACCTGCACGCTGCCATCGCGATAGATCATCACCAGCGCGCCGGCCTGGTTGAATAGCGTTGCCGTGAACGAGATCCCGAACTTCACCGGCGTGATCGCCAGGCCGCGCTTGCGATGCGGATGCTGCGCGTTGAACTCTTGGATGGCTTGAGCGGCGCTCTGCAAAGGCGCTCGATTGCAGTAGCTGGGTCCAGATGGTCTGGATGCGATCCGCGTCTTTTACCGTCTGGCCATAGTGAGTGACATCGCCCTCGCGATAGAAATTCCTCTCGCGCACCACCTCCGGCGGCAGCCCCAAACGGCGCGCTGCCTGGTCCATGATGTCCTCGATCACCAGCATTCCCTGCGGTCCGCCGAATCCGCGGAATGCAGTTTGCGAAGTCTTATGAGTGCGGCACACATAGCCGGTCAAATCGGCAGCGGGCAGCAGGTACGCGTTATCGGAGTGAAAAATGGCGCGGGCCAGAACCGGGTCGGATAGATCCAAACTCCAGCCGCCGTCCGAATAAAATTCGATGCGGACGCCTTCGATGACCCCTTCCTTGGTGAACCCCGCGCGATAGCGCGTCAAAAATGGATGGCGTTTGCCGGTGAGCGCCATATCCAGCGCACGCGTCAAACGGACGCGCACCGGACGCTTGGTCTTCCACGTTCCCAGCGCGGCAATCGCGGCTCCGGCATTGGCCTGCACTTCCTTGCCGCCGAATGCGCCGCCCATGCGCAGGCATTCCACCATGACCTGGTTGCGCGGGATGCCTAACACTCGCGCGACGATATCCTGCGTCTCGGCGGGATGTTGCGTGGAGCAGTGCAAGGCTACGCCGCCGCTCTCGTCGAGCCAGGAAATCGCACACTGGGTTTCCAGATAGAAGTGTTCCTGCCCGCCGATCACCAGTTCTCCCGAAAACTGGAGCGCGCTCTTCTCGATCACCGCTGGATCGCCGCGCGTTACGCGGACCGGCCCGGAATGAAAGCTCGAAGCCGCGATCGCGTCTTCGACAGTTAATATCGCAGGCAGCGGCTCATATTCGGCAATCACCCGGGCCGCGCCCTTGCGTGCCGCTTCCAGTGTCTCGCCGAGAACCCAGGCCACCGGCTGCGAGTGAAACAACACTTCGGTGGGAAACAGCGGTTCGTCGTGGCGGGTGCAACCGGAGTCGCCCTCGCCCGGCACATCGTCGCCCGTCAACACGGTGAAGACTCCCGGCTCATCCAGCGCGGGCGTCGCATCCAGCTTCGTCAACAGCGCGTGCGCGTGCGGAGAAACGACGGGCCAGGCGTGCAGAATCCCTGGGAAGCGTCCGCACAAGTCGTCCGTGTAAAGCGCATCACCTGAAACGTGCCCTTCCGCGCTTTCGTGCGGCACCGGCTGGCCGGCGATTTTCATGCCGCTGCCTCCTGCCGTTCCCACCAGAATTTCTCGACCAGACTCTTGGCGACTTCGACGCGGTATTCGGCGGACCCGCGATGATCGCTGATTGGCTTGAGCGTCCGCTCCAGCACGGATTGCACACGTTCGACGGCCGCCTGATTCCAACGTTGTCCAAGCGCCGCCTCTTCCGCGGCATACACGCGGAGCGGCACCGCCGCGACGCCACCAAAAGCGAACACTGCCCGTGCGACGCGGCCCACGGAGTCGAGATCCATCGAGATCCCCGCAGCCACGGTACTGATGTCATCCACGCGCCGCTTCGCGGCTTTATAGAACCGAATCGACGACGCAAACGGTTTGGGGATTTCAACCGCCGTCAATAGCTCCCCGGGTTCGAGCGCGGTTCGCCGGTAGCCTGTGAAGAACGACGCCACCGGAACTGTGCGGAGTCCGCGCTGCCCCAGCGATATGGACCACAGCATCCAGCGCCATCAGCAATGGCGCCGAATCGCCGATGGGCGAAGCCGTCACCAAGCTTCCGCCTAGGGTCGCGCGGTTGCGGATGGGCGGCGAAGCAAACAGCAGCAGCCACTCGCGAAATGCCGGCGGCGCATTGCTCCATCGCAGAGCGATATCAGTCAGCGGAAGAGCCGCGCCGATGCGGACGAAATCACGGGTCTCCTCGAACTCGCGCAGTTCCGCCACGCCTTCCAGGCTCACCAAGTAAGGCCAACGATGAAACTTTAAGTTCGCTTCCACGCTCATATCGGTTGCGCCGGCGATCCAGCGCGCTTCCGGATGTTCGGCCGCGATCGCGAAACACTCTTGCAGCGTCGCAGGCCTTGCGAAAGTCGAATCGCCGTCGGCGAAAGTCACCGGTTTCGTCTGCGGCGCAGGCAGCGACAAGCGGTCGCGGAATGCTCCTTCAGGCGCGGGGCCAAGCGATAATGCAGCATCCCGAATCGGCCGGTAACCGGTGCAGCGGCATAAATTTCCACCCAAGGCAGCGGTCTCGCACGCGCCGGAGCGTCCCGGCCGGTATTGCTCCGCGAACAAGCTCATGACGAATCCCGGAGTGCAGTATCCGCACTGCGATCCGCCCGCCGCAGCCATGGCTTTTTGCGCTTCGCAAAGTTCGCCGCGCGCAGCCAAGCCTTCGACAGTGTAGATCTCGTTACCCGCCGCCATCGGCGCCAGCATAAGACAACTATTGACGGCTCGATACGTGCTGCCACCGGCTGCGTCGGCGACCATCACCACCGTACACGCCCCGCACTCGCCCTCGGCGCAGCCTTCCTTCGCCCCTGTCAGCCCACGATCGCGCAGCACGTCGAGCAGCGTGGTGTGGACGCCGCAGCTCTCGATCGCCACACTCCGGCCATTCAGATTGAACGAAAACGTTTTGTTGGCAGCGCTGTTCGTCATAAACCCACCCCCTGCGAGCCTACGCTCACGGTGCGCCGCGCGGAGGAAACCGCGGGTGGGCGACGTGGACCCACGAAGGGAACTTTCCCGACTGGAACCCGGACGATTAGCAGTTTATCATATGGGACCCGGCCCGCTACAGCCGGCTGCCCATATAGACGAAGCGAATCAACAGCAAAATTGCCAGTGGATATGCCGCTTTCGGGACTTCTTTGCCGCGCCCGCAGGCCAGGTGGATCAGCACATAAGACGTCAGCCCGAAGGCCAGCCCGTTGGCGATGCTGAAAGTGAGCGGGATCATGATCAGTGTGAGGAATGCGGGGAATGCAACGCACACGTCGTCCCACGGGATCTCGCCGATCGACGACAACATCAACCCGCCCACCACCACCAGCGCCGGCGCAGTGGCGGCAGCGGGCACCGCTCCGATTAGAGGCGCGGCGAAGAGCGCGACGATAAAAAGCAATCCCGTCACCACCGATGTCACGCCGCTTCGGCCGCCCGCTGCGACGCCCGCCGCGCTTTCCACATAGCTCACCACTGTTGTGGTGCCCGAAAGCGAGCCGGCAATCGTAGCGATGGCGTCGGAATACAGAATTCTATTCACCCGCGGAATCTTGCCGTCCGGCTCCTGCAGATTAGCTTTCTTGCTGATCGCCACCAGGGTGCCCACGTTGTCGAAAAGATCGACGAACAGAAATACAAAGACGATCTCCAGCAATCCAATGCCGAGCGCCGATTTTATATCCAACTTAAACATGGTGGCGCTCATGTCTTCCCAGCGAAATGCTTGCGGATGCCATTGCACCAGCCCAAACAGCGCTCCCACCAACGTGGTCCCGAGGATGCCCCCCAGAATCGCCGCGCGCACTTTCCAGGCCTGCAATATTACGATCAGCAGAATGCCGAACGCCGCCAGCGCCGCATTGGGATTGCGCAGATTGCCGATGGTAACCATGGTCGCGGCGCTGGTCTGGATGAGTCCAGCGTTGCGGAGCCCGATGAATGCGATGAACAATCCGATGCCAGCGCTCAACGCCGCATAGAGTTCGGCGGGAATTGCCGAGATGATCCATTGCCGGATTCCCAACGCGGTCAAGAGCAAGAAAGCCACGCCGGAGATGAACACCGCTCCGAGAGCTGTTTGCCACGGTACGCCCATCCCCTTTACCACGCTGTAAGTGAAGTAGGCGTTGAGCCCCATGCCGGGCGCGAGCGCAATCGGATAACGCGCGAACGCGCCCATCAGTAGTGTGCCAATCGCGGCGGCGATGCACGTAGCAGCCGAGACCGCCGCCAGCGGCATCCCGGCGTCTTTCAAAATCGAGGGGTTCACGAAGACGATGTACGCCATCGTGATAAAGGTTGTGAAGCCCGCGAGGACTTCGGTTTTCCAGTCCGTGTTCAGCCGGGAAAATTCGAAATAGTTCTCCAGCGAGCTTTTGATTTGCCCGAACAGAGTGGACCTCCGGCTTGTGATAACAGGCGCTGGCATTGCGTTAGGATACGCGTATCGGAGACGGAGATCAACGGAATCGGGCGCGTAGGGCCAAGACGTGGGCCGTAACCAACCGTGATCACAGACGATCTTAGCACGAGGATCGCGATAGGCGGGAGAAAATTCGCGGTAAGGATTGTAAGACGCAAGGCCTTCCGATATACTGGGCGTGTCGAGCAATCCGGCTCGCGGGTAGCGCCAAGCAGCGTCCACGGTTCTTCCCTCCACGCAGAGTTCTTCCAGTAATCGAGTTGAGCTACTGCATGCGGTCTTTTTTAAGAACATCACCTTTCGTTGGAACTTTGGCCGCGATTCTGGTCGTGGCCGCGGCGCGAATCTCGCCCGCCGCCCAGACGCACGCGAACCCTGCGCCGGATCCGGCGGCTGCTCAATGGCGCGCGATGCTCGACAAGTATTGTGTAACCTGCCATAACCGGCGCTCAAAAATCGGCGGCTTGATGCTGGATCGCGTCGACCTGTCCAGCGTGCCGGATCACGCCGAAACCTGGGAAAAAGTAGTGCGCAAACTGCACGCCGGAGCGATGCCTCCCATGGGGCTCCCGCGACCGGACCGCGCGGCGTCAGACGGCTTCGCAACATGGCTCGAAGCCAAACTGGATGCGGCCGCCACTGGCGATCCCGGGCCCGCAGGGTTGCGGCGGCTCAACCGCAGCGAATATGCCGCGGCGGTCCGCGATGTTCTCGCGCTTGACGTGGACGCCAGCGCTCTGCTGCCGGCCGATGACGCGAATCACGGTTTCGACAACATGAGCGACGCGCTGCGCGTTTCACCGGCGCTGCTTGAAGGCTACATGTCGGCCGCGCGCAAGATCAGCCGGCTGGCAGTCGGCGATCCGAACGTCACGCCTGCGTTCTCCACTTATCGGGTTCGCGCGGATCTGGGACAGGATCATCACATCGAAGGACTCCCCCTGGGTACGCGCGGCGGCCTCGCCGTCGAGGTCAATTTCCCGCTCACAGGCGAATATGTTTTCCAGCCTAAGCTGGCGGTGGACACTTCAGCCAAAGTTCGAGGCCTGGATTTTGAGCACCAGGTAGTCATCATCGTCGACGGGAAAACGGTGCATCAGGCCGTCATCGGCGGCAGCAAGGATGAAGAAGCCGCCGCAATCAGCCCGTCCGATTCCGAAGTCGATATCCGGTCTCGCCTGGAAGCGCGCGTTCCGGTGAGCGCCGGGCCGCACATGGTCGGAGTCGCCTTCGTCAAGAAAACTACTGCGCTTCCCGACGGCCTCCTGCAGCCTTTTGAACGAACCAACTTCGACACGCAGGAGCAGCGCGGCGTGCCGTTTCTCGAATCTCTCAGCATTGGCGGGCCCTTCAACGCTAGCGGTCCCGGCGATACTCCTTCGCGGCGCAAAATTTTTGTATGCCGTCCGCAGAACTCTAGCGACCAGACCACGTGCGCGAAAAAGATCTTGATGGAGCTGACGCAGCGGGCGTATCGCAGGCCAGTAGCGGATGCCGATATCGAGACGCCTCTCAGTTTTTATCAAACCGCGGTGAATTCACCGCCCCCGGGTTCAGGGTTCGATGCCGGGATCGAAAGCGCTCTCACTTTCATCTTGACCAGTCCTGAATTTCTGTTCCGCGTGGAACCGGTCGTGCCCGCTGGCAGGCCAGGCTCATTCCATAAGGTCGGCGATCTGGAACTTGCCTCCCGCCTCTCGTTCTTCCTGTGGAGCAGCGTTCCCGATGACGAGTTGCTGCAAGTCGCGGCGCATGGAAAGCTTAGCGATCCCGTGGTGCTCGAAAAACAGGTGCGCCGAATGTTGGCGGATTCGCGCTCCGATGCACTCGCCACGAATTTCGCCGCGCAATGGCTGTATCTGCGCAACCTGCGCGGAATGAGCCGGGATTTCGCGACGTTTCCGAATTTCGACGACAACCTTCGCCAGGGTTTCGAGCGCGAGACTGAGCTGTTCTTCGAAAGCATTGTCCACGAGGATCGCAGCGTTCTCGACCTGCTCCGTGCGAATTACACATTTGTGAACGAGCGCCTGGCCAGACATTACGGGATTCCCGATGTCTACGGAAGCGAGTTCCGCCGGGTGACTCTTTCCGGCGAAGAGCGCCGCGGCTTGCTGGGGCAGGGAAGCGTGCTGGCCGTGACGTCGTATGCGACACGCACCTCGCCGGTGCTGCGCGGAAAATGGCTGCTCGAAAATATTCTGGGGACGCCGGTGCCTCCGCCGCCTCCCGGCGTTCCGCCACTCGAGGAAAATCACACTGGCCTCCGCCCCCGCTCTGTGCGCGAACGCATGGAAGAGCATCGCAAAAATCCGGCCTGTTCCGGCTGCCACAACATCATGGACCCGCTGGGATTCTCGCTGGAAAATTTCGATGCCGTCGGAGCCTGGCGCTCGCGCAGCGAATCCGGCGGCCCGATCGATGCTTCCGGAAAACTGGTCGACGGCACGCCCGTCGATGGCCCGGTGAGCTTGCGAAACGCCTTGCTGGCGCGGTCCGGAGCGTTCACGCAAACACTCACGGAGAAGCTCATGACCTACGCCATCGGCCGCGGCGTCGAGTATTACGATATGCCGGCCGTGCGCTCCATCGTGCGCGCGTCACAGCCCAACGAATATCGTTTTTCGTCATTGATTCTAGGCATTGTCCGCAGCGCTCCTTTCCAAATGCGGCGGACCGAGATAGCGGAAGCGCCGGACGCCCGGCAACAAGTTGCAAGAAAGTGAGGAAGTAAAATCATGAGCATCGTCACCAAGAAACACCTGTCGCGCCGCGCTCTGCTGAGAGCTGCGGGGGCGTCGGTCGCACTGCCGTTGTTGGATTCGATGGTCCCGGCGCTGACTGCCCAGAGCCAGACCGCAGCCCGCGCCGTGCGCCGTTTGGGTTTCGTGTATGTGCCTCACGGGGCGATCATGAAAAACTTCACTCCCGCGAGTGACGGTACGAACTTCGCGTTCAGCCCGATCCTGAGCCCGCTCGAGCCGATGCGCGAGCGCGTCGTGGTCGTCAGCAACCTGGCGCATCATACTGCGGATAATGCCGGTGTCCACTCGCTGAGCCCTCCCACCTGGTTGAGCGGCGTGCGTCCCGCCGAAAAAGAAGGCAACATCCGCGCCGGCATTACCGCGGACCAGATCGCCGCCCAAACCTTCGGTCAGGACACGCAGTTTCCCTCGCTGGAACTCGCGACTGAAGATCACTCCAACCTGATCGGCGCCTGCGATGGCGGCTACAGTTGCACGTACATCAACACGCTTTCCTGGCGCACGCCCACCACTCCGCTGCCCATGGAAATTAATCCGCGCGTGGTGTTCGAGCGTCTATTCGGCGACGGCGGTACCCCCGCGGAACGGCTCGCCCGCATTCAGCAGAATCGCAGCGTTCTCGACGCGGTGACGCAGCAGGCCAAGCGCCTCAACATGCGTTTGGGCGGTCCTGATCGGAATTCGCTCAACGATTATTTGGAAAATGTGCGCGAAATCGAACGGCGGCTCGCCAAATCCTCGACGCAGGAAGTCTCGCCGGAGACATCCATGCCGGCTCCCCTGGGATATCCCGGAGTCTTTCGAAGAGCACATCAAGCTGATGTTCGATCTGCAGGTGCTGGCCTACCAGGCCGACCTCACGCGCGTCTCCACGTTCATGCTGGCCCGCGAATTGAGCCAGCGAACTTATCCCAAGGTGAAGGCGTTCGATCCGCACCACTCGGTATCGCATCATCAGGACGACCCGGTGAAGATGGACACGCTAACGCGCATTCAAACCTATCACGCGAGCATGTTTGCGTATTATTTGGACAAGCTGCGCTCGACCGCAGATGGCGATGGCTCGTTGCTGGATCATTCGCTGATTCTCTACGGCAGCAACATGAGTAGCAGCAATCTGCACAATCACTATCCGCTGCCGGTGGTCTTGGCGGGTGGAGCGGCCGGGCACGTTGCCGGGAACCGTCATCTGAAATGCGCGGAAGAAACGCCCATGACGAACTTGTTGGTGTCGCTCCTGGATAAGACAGGTGTTCCGATCGAACGCCTCGGCGATAGCACCGGAACCATCGTGGATTTGTAAGGAATTCAGTATGCCGCGATATATTTCGATCGTCCTCTTTTGCGCCGGCGCTTGTCTCGCTGGATCCGCCGGCTTGGACCAACAATTGATCGAGGCAGCAAAGCACGGCGATGTGGCGGCCACAACCTCGTTGCTCAAGAAACACGCCGACGCGAACGCTTCCGAGCCGGACGGCACCAGCGCGCTGATCGAGGCGGCGCACAATAATCATGCAGCGGCGGCCGCGCTCCTGATCAAGGCGGGCGCTAAATCCACCATCGCCAACTCTTTCGGAATCACACCCCTTTCCGAAGCAGCCGCCAATGGAGACGCCGAGATGATTGAGCTTCTGCTCAAAGCCGGGGCGGATGCGAATGCCCTCTCCGCGCAGGGCGAGCCGGCGCTCATGACGGCTGCACGCGCGGGAAATCCCGAAGCCGTTCGCGTTCTGCTCAAGCACGGGGCAACCGTTGACGCACGCGAGTCCTGGAAAGGCCAAACCGCTCTCATGTGGGCCGCCGAAGGAAATCGAGCCGAGGTCGTGAAGGCACTCATCGAATCCGGTGCCGATGTCAACGCGCGCTCCACCGAATGGCCGGAAGAGAAGAAGCGGCCGAGTAACGGAAACCTCGTGTCCGTCCGTCCGCGCGGTGGTTTGACGCCCCTCCTGTTCGCCGCACGCGAGGGAGCATTAGCATCCATTCAACTCCTGGCCAAAGCCGGTGCCGATCTCAACCTGACGGAACCTGACGGAGCCAATGCTTTGGTTACGGCGCTGATCAATGCGCACTACGACGCGGCCGCCTTTCTTCTCGACGCCGGAGCCGATCCCAACGTCGCGGATAAATACGGCCGCACCGCGCTCTACGCGGCGATCGACATGAATTCGATGGAGCCATCGGTGACCCGCCCCGCACCTCAGGATTCCGACAAAACCCGTCCCCTCGATGTCGCTCGCTCAGCATTAGCTCATGGCGCAAAAGTCGACCCGCTTCTGCTCAAGCCGACTCCGGGCCGCGGCCTGTCGGATGATCCCGATCTCATTTTGCGCGCCGGCGCCACCCCATTTATTCGAGCCGCCAAGACTGGCGACCTCGCCGCGATGCAGTTGCTGCTCGATCACGGGGCCGACCCGCGCGCCGCCACCAAAGACGGGGTAACCGCGCTGATGGCCGCCGCCGGATTGGGCTGGAGATATGGGCAGAGCCTGGTTCCCGAGGCCGACGCACTGAAAGCCGTGCAATTCTGCCTGGAGCATGGCGTTGACGTCAACGCCGTGAACATCACCGGCGAATCAGCGCTTCACGGGGCGGCGTCGCACGGCGCCAAAGACATCATTCGCTTGCTTGCGGAACGCGGCGCGAAATTGGACGTGAAAGACAAGCGCAACCGTACGCCGCTCGACATCGCCGAAGGCGGCCGCGAGCGCGGAGCCGTCGCCTATCCTTCCGCTGCCGCTTTGCTAAAGCAATTAATGGCAGAGGCCGGCGTAACCGCCAGCAATTAGTTCTTTAATTCCGCCATCATTCCGTCAAGGCCGCCCATATTAATTGGCTTGAAGTCGTATTTGCTGACCAATACTTGGCCGATCTCGTCCTTCGACTTCCCCTGGTGCACCAGGCCGCTGATCTGATCCCGAATGGAAGCGATTTTGTTGCGGTGTGCCATCAGGCCGTCTTTAGTGCTGATTTCGCCGTGGCCCGGGATCACAGTGTCGATATCCAGTTTCAGGACGCCATCCAGCGTCGCCGGCCAGTCGCGCAGGCAGCCGCCATTTTTGTAATCCACCACCGGATTCGTCACGCCGCGCGTGCCCGCCATTAAATCGCCCAAATGAACCACGCGTTCGGCTGGGAAATACACTGCAATATCGCCGTCCGTGTGTCCCCGCCCGTAATAAATCGCGCGCACTTCTTTGCCGCCCAGGAATACGGAAGTCTGATCCGTGAAAGTAATCCGCGGCGGCCCCGGCATGTTCCCCTCCATCATGTGCTTGCGCGCGTTGGCGTGCGCGATCAGCTCGCTGGTTGCCAGAAAGCGCAAATTGCTGCCGGTATGATCGCCGTGATGATGCGTGTTGATCACGTAGCGTATGGGCTGGCTGGTGACGCGCTTGACCGCCGCAACAATCTGGTCGTAGTCTTGCGCGAACCGGTCGTCCACCAGGATCACGCCTTCGCTTGTGACGTAAACCGCCACATTCCCAACGTCGCCGGAGCCGTTCGAAGTTCCTGCGATGACATACAAATCATCCTTAAGCTTCTTGATATTCAGATCCGTGCCTTGACCCACGGATGTCTGCGTGTAGACAAGCCAACCTACCGTTAAAGCTAAAAATGCGCGTGAAAGATTTACAGCGAGTCGGTTCATGCTGGGAACATAACACAAGATCGTACGCGATCCCACATTTTTTTCGCGATCGGCCGGCGAGCCTGCGCGCGACGCCCGTATTGACAAAAGGTTCTCATTCACCGCATACTGACTTATGAGAGCGCTTGCTCTCAAACCAGAAGCCCCGTAGTCTTCCCGCCCAGTAGCCCAATCGCCCCGCTTGCACCCGTTGAGTCTTTTGGCCTTTAGGCGCTTTGCGTCTGGGAGGAATTTTGGCGATGGCTTTTGTTCTGCCTTTCGGTTTCGTGCGGCGATTTTGTTTCGTTGCGTCAACATTCACAGTCTTGATTCCTGCGGCGCATGCGCAGGCTCCCGCCGCGGACCCGGAAGCATCTTTCCAAAACCGGCTCCAACCTATCGTTTTCAAGAATTGCAACGGCTGCCATACGTTTGGCGGACACGCCGGCCAACTGAGCATGGATTCTTTGGCGGCGCTCATGAAGGGCGGCGGCCGCGGCCCGGTTGTAGTTCCCGGCCACCCCGAAAGCAGTTTGCTTTTGAAAGCGGTGCAGTACGGAGACCCGGATCTTCAAATGCCGCCGCGCGGGAAACTCGCGGATTCCGATATCGCCGCAGTGGAGCAGTGGATTCGCGATCTGCCAGCGGACGCCGCGTCTGTGAGCGCGCATCCGGTTTCGGAGCCAGTTTCCGTGAAAACGCCCGAGGCTCCGGCGGCAGCGCCGAAGCCAACCACTCCCGAAGCGCCGCCCGCCGCGACTCCTCCGCCGGCGCCGGCCGCCGATGTCCCTGCCGCTAAGATTACTCCCGAACAGGAGCAGTTCTTCGAGAGCAAAGTGCGTCCCCTTCTGGCGCAAAATTGTTATAGCTGCCACACCCGCGGCGCGAGCGGCGGGCTCCGGCTCGATTCACGGGAAGCGCTTCTCAAAGGCGGCAAGGACGGTGCCGTGGTCGTCCCCGGCCATCCCGAATCCAGCCTGCTGATTTCAGCGCTCAACTACAAGACCGCAATTCAGATGCCTCCTAGCGGCCAGCTCAAGACGGAAGAAGTGGCGGTAGTCGAGCAATGGATCAAGGATGGTCTGCCGTGGCCCAAAGGATCGCCGGCCGCGCCTGCCAGGCAAGTCACTGAAGCCGACCGTGCGTTCTGGGCTTTCCATGTCCCCGATCGCCCGGCAGTTCCCGTCGTCCCGGCGGCAAAATCGACGTGGGCGCATAACGACATCGACCGCTTCATTCTTACAAAGCTCGAAGAAAAACATCTGAAGCCGGTCGCCGACGCCGACAAGCGCACGTTGATCCGCCGCGTGACCTATGACCTTACCGGCTTGCCGCCGACTCCGGCCGAAGTACAGGCGTTCCTCGACGACAAGTCTCCGAAAGCTTACGAACAGTTGATCGATCGCCTGCTCGCGTCAAAATCCTACGGCGAGCGCTGGGGCCGCATGTGGCTGGATGTTGTCCGTTATGCCGACACCAGCGGCGGCGGCGGGGATTATCCGATTGCGCAAGCCGCAAAATATCGCGACTACGTGATTCAGTCTTTCGTCGATGACAAGCCCTACGACCGCTTCATCCGCGAGCAGATTGCCGGAGACCTGCTGCCGTCGCAGTCGGAGCCGGAGCATTGGCGGAACGTCATTGCCACCGGTTATCTGGCGGGCACGAATCGCTACGAGAATAAACCAGTCCACGTTTCCGATGCGGTGGACAATCTGGGCTCGGCGTTTCTCGGTGTCACCGTCGGCTGCGCGCGCTGCCACGATCACAAGTTCGACCCCATCCCGACTGCGGATTACTATGCCCTCTACGGCATTCTCCACAGCACGAACTACGCCCATCCCGGTGACGATGAAATCCGCTACCAGAAGGACTTCACTTATCGCGATCCCGAAGCGCTCAAACGTGAAGACTGGAAGATTTTTCAGCAGCAGCTAAAGCCCATTCAGGGCGCGATCGATGCGGTCCTGCAGCTTCCCGGCACTTACGACGATTTGCTTCCCCAATTGGAAGCGCGCCGCATGCATCTGTTCCAGCACATGCCGGATCTAGGGGAATCCGCCTACGCCGTCACCGAAGGAACGCCCGAGGATGCGAAAATTCAGATTTACGGCGACCAGAGAAATCTAGGCGACCAGGTTCGGCGCGGTTTTCTGCAGGTGCTAGGAGGCTCCGCGCTTCCGCCCGACGCGAAGGGCAGCGGCGCGCCTCGAACTCGCGAACTGGATTGCGAGCAAAGATAATCCGCTCACCAGCCGCGTGATGGTGAATCGCATCTGGCAGGGACATTTCGGACGCGGCATCGTCGCTACGCCCAATGATTTCGGCAACCGCGGCATGGCTCCCAGTAATCAGGCGCTGCTCGACTATCTGTCCTGGAAGTTCATCGACAGCGGCTGGTCTGTTAAAACTATCCAGCGCGAAATCTTGCTCTCGCACGCCTACCAGTTATCCGCGGCGGATTCCGCGGCAGACGAAGAAATCGACCCGGATAACGCTTTTGTGTGGAGGCATTCGCGCACCCGCCTCGACGCCGAAGAGATTCGAGACTCGCTGCTTGCGGACGCACAACTGCTCGACCGCAGCCCGGCCCCCATGCATCCGTTCCCCCCGCAGGCGGAATGGAATTGGGAAGATCAAAACCATTTTGCGCCTGACATGTCGAAGTATGAAACCGACCGGCGCACGGTCTACATGATGATCCAGCGCAGTGTGCGGCTTACGTATTTCACGCTCTTCGACGGCCCCAACACCAATATCAGCACCGAGCAGCGCACCAGCAGCCTCACGCCGCTGCAGGCTTTGTATTTCATGAATGGCGACCTGCCGAAGCGCTGCGCCGCGAGCCTGGTGGAGCATTTGCCATCCGCCGCCGACAAAGCGGATATCGAGCAAACATTCATGACCCTTTACGGACGCCCTCCGACCGCGGCGGAGATCGAGCGCAGCACCAGCTTTGTGCGAAATGCTTCTGACGCCTACGCCACACATGGAATCGCCGCCACGGATGCGCGGAAAAAAGCGCTCGACGAATTTGTCCGCGCACTATTCGCTACCAATGAGTTCATGTTCATAGATTAGGGAAGGAAACCACACCAAATGTCCAAGCTATTCAAGCCTTCGCGCCGCACCGCCATTCGCTCACTCGCCAGCGCTTCCATGCTGCTGCCTGGAATGCTGCACGAGATGTTGGCCGAGGATGCGCCCCCGGCTGCCTTGAGCGATCCGCTCGCCCCTAAAGCACCGATGTTTCCGGCGAAGGCCAAACGCGTCATCTTTCTCTACATGAGCGGCGGCGTGTCGCACGTAGATACCTTCGATCCCAAGCCCAAGCTCACCGCCGATCACCATAAGAAATATAAGGACGACTTCCTCCACGCCAGCCCGTGGTCGTCGAAAGCTTACTCGCAGAATGGCGTCCAGGTCACGGAACTTTTCCCGCACGTAGGCGCATGCATGGACGACATCTGTCTGGTTCGCTCCATGTTTAACGACATCCCGAACCACCCGCAGGCGATCCTGCAAGTGCATGGCGGCTCCACCACGCAGCCCCGGCCCAGCATCGGCTCGTGGGTCAGCTACGGCCTCGGAACCATGAGTAAGAATCTGCCTTCCTACGTCGTGCTCGCGCCTGAAATTCCATACGCAGGCAGCGCGGCCTGGGATTCCGGCTTCCTTCCGGCTTTCCATCAAGGCGTTCGCGTCATACCCGGGCAGGAAGCGATTCCAAACATCGCCCGCTCCGGTTACGCCGACATTCAGGACATGGATCTCGGTCTGATCGATTTCTTCAACAAACGCCACGCGGATTCGCACGATGCCGATCCCGCGCTCGCCGCCCGCATCAAGACTTTCGAGACAGCGTACGGAATGCAGAAGGAAGCGCCCGAAGTCTTCGATATTTCCAAGGAATCCGACGCGACGCTGGATCTCTACGGCCTCCAACGCGACACCAAGAAAGGCTTCGGCTGGATGTGTCTCACCGCGCGCCGTCTGGCCGAGCGCGGCGTCCGCTTCATCGAGATCATCGATGGCGGCTACGACAAGTACTCCAACTGGGACGCCCATCTCGATATCCGCATGCATGAGCCGCTGGCGAAGAAAGCCGACAAGCCCATCGCCGCCCTGCTGAAGGATCTGAAGTCCCGCGGCATGCTCGAAGACACGCTCGTCGTCTGGACCACCGAGTTTGGACGCAAGCCCGGCGACGCATCGCCCGACGAGGAAGGCCGTACGCATTGGTCAACCGCGTATTCATCCTGGATGGCCGGCGGCGGCGTCAAAGGCGGAATGGTTTACGGCGCTACCGACGAATACGGGATGAACATTGCATCAAACCCGGTCCACATTCACGATTTCCAGGCGACGATCTTGAATCAGCTCGGCCTGGATCACACCAAGCTTACCTTCCGCCACGCCGGCCGTGACTACCGGCTGACGGATGTGTCGGGCCATGTCGTGAAAGACATCGTCAGTTAATGCGCTTACAATCCGTACATCTGCGTCGCACGCCGGCATTTGCCGCTGCGATCTTGAGTCTAATGCCCGTGGTTCAGGCCCAAACTGCGACTCACGATTACCCCAGCCATTGGTGGACCCCGGTCCCCGAGGCCGGCAAACCGGATTGGGAGATCCTGCCGCAAGCCGCTAAGCCCGGCCAGGTGATTCTCTCGAAACGCAATGAGCTCGGCATCCTGTCGAACTTTGCGCCCACGCCCTTCGTCTATCGCGGCAAGCGCTACGCCAGCGTAGAAGGTTTTTGGCAGATGATGCTCTATCCCGAAGGCCCGGACGATCCGCGCTCCGTGGCTCCCGGCATCATTTGGCCTCACACCCGCGAAGAGGTGGGCCAGATGACCGCGTGGGACGCCAAGAACGCCGGCGACGCGGCTGAGCAGATTATGAAGAAGTTGGAAATCGACTGGGTCACTTTCGAAGGCGCCATGATTCCCTATTGGTCGAAGACCAAAGGCGAGCACTACCGCATCATCGTGGAAGCAATGCGCGCGAAACTAGAACAGAATCCCAAGGTCCGCGAAATTCTGCTGTCGACCGGCGATTTGACGCTGCTGCCGGATCACTATCAAGAGGCCGATCCCCCCGCCGAGTGGTTTTATTACAACATTTGGATGGACTTACGCGCCGAGCTCCAGCAAAGTCATTAAAGATTTTGATTCGTCCCATTAGAGCTGCGATGTTGACACAAAGCCATCATCGCCGCATACTAACTTTAGCCCGCGAATTGAATTAAAGCCTTCTTCAGGGTGGAGGCTATTTCCTGCCATTCAGTTCCTCTCCGGGTTGTTCCGCCTGCGCTCCGGATTGATTTCCGGCTCGCTGTTTCCTCCAAGAAGAGATCATTTTCCGATCGACAATTTTTTACTTTCGGCTGCGCGGCTTTTGCCTTCGCGGTCGGCGCCATTTTACAGGAGGGATACATTTCAATGGATCTTGCAACCATTACGGGAACAACTTTTCCGCTTCAGGGCATCCATCGCGGCGCTCAGTTCGTGAGACGAACATTGGCCGGCGTGTTCGCGGCAACGTTGTTGCTGTTAGGGATGCTGCTGGCCGCGGCCCCCGCTCACGGCCAGTCGCTGGCGGGCCTCGCCGCTCTGAGCGGCACCGTTCGCGATAGCACCGGCGCACTCATCACGGATGCGGCGGTCGAGGTTTCAAATCCCAATCTTGGGATTGACCGCAAAATCACCACCAATTCCGACGGCTATTTCCTGGCGTCATCGCTGCCTCCTGCCATGGGGTATGAGATCACGGTGACCAAGACCGGCTTCACCGGGTTCAGCGCCAAGAACGTGCAGCTCATGGTGGGCCAGAACATTTCCATCCCGGTTCAGTTGAGCGTCGCGCAGCAGGCCGAATCGGTGACTGTGAGCGCCGAGGTGCCGTTGATCGAGGAAACGAAATCCGGCGTTTCGACCGCAGTCGAAAACACGCAGATTCAGAACCTGCCCATCAATGGACGGCGCGTGGATCAATTCGCTCTCCTGACGCCCGGCGCTGTGACCGACGGCTCCAGCGGCGCGGTATCATTCCGCGGCGTTCCCGGAGGCAACGCCTTCCTCCAGGACGGCAACGACGTCACCCAGCAGTGGGGCATCGATATCGCCGGCGGCGCGACGGTTCCGTCCAGCATCAGTCAGGACGCGGTGCTGGAATTCCAGGTTCAAACTTCCGGCTATAGCGCCGAATTCGGGCGCGCGGTTGGCGGCGTTATCAATACCGTCACCAAGAGCGGCTCGAATCAATTCCATGGCACGGGATACTGGTTCTTCCGCAATCGTACGCTCGACGCGACCGATCCTTACGCCCGCCAAAATCCTCCGGAGTCCCGGCATCAGGCCGGCGGCAGTTTGGGAGGCCCAATCTTCAAGGACAAATTGTTCTTCTTCGCCAACGGCGAAATCATGCGGCGCGATTTCCCGCTGGTCGATTCCATCGTGAACCCGCAGTTCTATTCGAACGGGACCTACATTGGCCAATGCGGCGCCCCGGCGACGCCGGCCCAATGCGCGGCGGCGCAAGCGTACTTCGGCCGGTTCTTCCAAACCGTTCCGCGAACCGCGAATCAGAATCTCGGTCTGGCCAAACTCGACTGGCGCCCCAATGACAAGAACAGCGTGGCGCTCAGCTTCAATCTGTTGAATTTTGTTTCTCCCAACGGATTGACTTCGAACGTCGCCGCCACCGACGGCAGTGGTATCGGCTCCAACGGAAATATCAATACCAAGACCCGCACCGCTCGCATATCGGATACCTACATCATTTCCAACTCGATGCTGAATGAGGCGCGCTTCGGTTGGTTTAAGGATCGCCGCGAGCAGGACATCAACCCATTGCTCGCTCCGCCCGACGGGCTTCTCTCTGGCCTCACGGTCCAGGGCCAAGGCAATCTTGGCGTGAGCACCAACCTGCCCAACGTTCAACCCAGCGAAGACCGCTATCAATACGCCGACAGCCTTTCCTGGACCAAAGGCGCGCACCAGTTCAAGTTCGGTTTGGATATCGCCGACCTACGCGACACGGAAAACGCGCTCTTCAACGGACCCGGTTCCTATAACTATGGAAGCATCACCGCATTCGCCGAGGATTTCTCTGGCGTCACCACCGGTAAACATTGGAATACCTTTACCGAATCCTTCGGACCGCTGCTGACGCACGCGTCGGTCGTGAACTACGCTCTCTTCGCGCAGGATCAGTGGCGTCTCACCTCGCATCTGACCTTGAACTACGGCTTGCGCTACGAGTACAGCACCTACACCCAGCCGCCTTTGAATGCCGACTATCCGCAAACCGGCCACTTGAATCAGCCGGGCGACAATTTCGCTCCCCGCATCGGGCTGGCGTATTCCTTTAACAACAACAAAACGGTTGTCCGCGCCGGCTACGGCATCTTTTACGCGCGGCTTCCGTCCGCCAGTATCATTCGTCTTCAGCAACGCAACGGCGTGATCCAGAAGACCGGAACCCTGAATGGCAGCAATGCAACTCAGTTGGCGGCGGGCCCGACGTTCCCATTCCGTCTGACCGGTCTCGCAGGTTCGGTTGGACTCACCAATGTCACTTATGCGGCGCCGAATCTCGCGACTCCTTACACCGAACAGATGGACCTGTCAGTGGAGCATCAGTTCGGCGCCAGCACGGCGTTGAGCGTTTCCTACATGCATAGCCGCGGATATCAGTTCATCTCCCGCGAAGATCTGAATCTCGGCCCGGCCACCGGCACCGCGACCTACATCGTGGAAAATACCGCTGGCGTTCAGACCGGGACCTACACCACTCCCACTTACCTCGCCGCCAATAAGCTCGATCCGCGCTACGCCAGCATCATCTACCTGAGCAATCGCGGCCGCCTCTGGTATGACGGCATGGCGGTGTCACTCCGCCAGCGCGCGTCGAAGTGGTTCACCGGAACTCTGGCGTACACCTGGTCGCATTCCATCGATGAAGGCCAAGGCAACGCCTCTGCGAACATCTATTTCACCGATCCGCCCGATGGCACCTACAACGGCAACTATCAGGCTGACAAGGGAAGCTCAGTTCTCGATCAGCGCCAGCGCCTGGTGGTGTCCGGCATTATTACGCCGCCGAAAATGAATCTCGGCTCGAAGTATGCAAACGCCGCCGTAAACGGATGGCAGCTCTCGTTGATCGAAACCGCCACCTCGCCGCAGTATGTCGATCCCGAACTGATCGTCTCCAGCGGTCTGCCGGGCCTCGCCTCGAACACCACCATTAACGGAATGGTGACTCCCTTTGGTGCTCCGGGCCGCGTGCCGTTCTTGTCGCGCTCCAGTATCCCAATCGACACCACCAATCACTTGGATGCGCGCCTCACCAAGAATGTTCGCCATCGCGAATCGATGAATATGGCGTTGAGTTTTGAAGCCTTCAACGTATTCAACATCATCAGCAATACGTCGGTGGTTCAGAACGCTTACTTCGCCACCGGCAACGTAATCAAGGCCGGCGTCGGCGTAGGCACCGGCACCGCTTCCAGCGGATTCCCCGACGGCACCAACGCGAGACGCGCCCAGGTCTCCGCGCGCTTTACCTTCTAAGCACCATCGCTCGACTCGGTTCGAGCTGTCGAAGCCACCGGATTCCGGCTTCGGCAGTTCGGCCGGGCGAGGCTCTTCCGCCCCCCCTCCTTTACACGGCCTTTGCAATTCCCGTAGCATTGCAAGTTCAAGTGCCCCACCTGCACGAACAATTCGGCGACATCGATATCTATCTCTTTGACCAGTTCCTTCGCGGACGCATCGCGCCCGGAAGCCGGATTCTCGACGCCGGGTGTGGCTCCGGCCGCAATCTGGTTTATCTGCTCAGAGAAGGACATGACGTGTACGCCGTGGACAAAGATCCGCGGGCCGTCGAAGCAGTTCGCCGTCTTGCCGCGACCCTCGCGCCGGCGCTCCCTACCGAAAACTTCCGCGCGGAGCCGATCGAAGCCATGTCCTTTTCCAGCGCCTTCGCCGATTTCGTGATCAGCAGCGCCGTGCTCCACTTTGCGCGTGACGACGATCAGTTCCGAGCCATGCTGCGCGAGACGTGGCGCGTCCTGAAGCCGGGTGGCCTGCTTTTCTGTCGCCTCGCATCGTCAATTGGGATGGAGCACCAAGTCAAACCTCTCGGCCATCGGCGTTTCCTATTGCCCGACGGCTCCGAGCGCTACTTGGTCGACGAACCCCTGCTCCGCAATCTCGCCGACGATTTAAGCGGTCAATTAGTAGACCCGCTGAAGACAACCATCGTCCAGGATCAGCGCTGCATGACCACTTGGATTCTGCGCAAAAACTCGTAACGCCCTAGCCTCCTGTCCCAGCCCGATTTGCGTTCTGCCGCGGATTTCGCGAGTATTGCTTTGAGGATGAGGCTACCCATTAAGATTTCCGTTGTCACTCTAATTGCCGCCGGCATCGCAACGGCGCAGGTGAAATCGCCAGGTCAAAGCCCAGCCTCGCTGCCTCCGCCAAAAACCGTGACGCCGCAGACTTACCCAGCCGAGCAGATTCAGGCCGGCGAAGCGCGCTTCACTTCGCAGTGTGGATTCTGCCACGGCCGCGATGCCGCTGGTGGAGAAACCGGACCGGACCTCACGCGCTCAGCGCTCGTCGCCCAAGACACGCACGGCGATAAGATCGCACCTCTACTGAAAACGGGCCGCCCCGACCGCGGCATGCCCGCATTCGACATCACTCCCGCCGAAGTGGGCGAGCTCGTCGCCTTCATCCACGCTCAAAAGACTAAGTTCGAAACCCTGGGCGGAGGTCGCCGCGCCGTGGATGCCTCGGACCTGGCCACTGGAAAAGCCGACGCCGGACGCCGCTATTTCAACCGCAAAGGTGGCTGCTCCGGCTGTCATTCCGCAACCGGCGATCTCGCCGGCATCGCATCCCGCTATCAAGGATTGCAGCTCCTGCAGCGCATGCTCTATCCCAGCGGCCCGCCCGCCGCGAAGCCGCCGAAAGTCTCCTTCACGCTTCCCGACGGCCAGACCGTCATCGCACCCTTGGCTGGCGAAGACGAATTCACGATTAGCGTCCTCGATCCCGCGGGCGCGAGGCAGACGTATCCCAGAAGCGCCGTCAAATTTAAAATAGACGACCGGATGTCGGCCCACTTCGATCAACTCGGAAAATACACCGACAAAGATATGCACGACGTCTACGCCTATTTGGAAACCTTGAAATAAAGGAAAAGCATGCGCTCTCTAGCGACTCTCGGAATCAGTCTCTGCGCCGTAGCGCTCGCCCAAGGCGTCGATCCGAAAGACCTCCTCCATCCGCCGCCGGATAGCTGGCTCACCTATCACGGCGATTACTCCGGCCGCCGCCACGCCAGCCTCACCGAAATCACTCCGGAGAATGTGGGCCAACTGAAAGAAGTCTGGCGTTTCCAAACCGGCCAAAATCCGTCGATCAAAGCCACGCCGATCCTGGCGAACGGCATCCTTTACATAACCACGCCGGACAACCTCTGGGCCATCGATGCCCGCACCGCGAAGGAACTCTGGCACTACACGCATCCGCGCAACGACGCGTTCCACATCGGCCATCGCGGCGCCGCAGTTTACAAAGACACTGTCTACCTGACTACTCCCGACTGCCACTTGATCGCATTCAACGCCAGTGATGGCAAGATCAAATGGAATATTTTGATCGCCGATTCAAGCAAAGGTTACTGGTCAAGCAACGCTCCCCTCATCGTTGGGAATCACGTCCTGGTCGGAGTCTCGGGCGATTTCGATAACCTGCCGGGCCAGTTGAAATCCATCGATGCCGATACCGGCAAAACACAGTGGATTTTCTACACCACGCCTCCTCCCGGCGGAACGGAGCCGGAAAGCGGCGGCGCCACCGGCGGCCAGATGTGGATGACCGGCACCTACGATCCGCTGCTGAATCTGGTCTACGTGGGCAGCGGAAATCCTACGCCGGTGCTGAATGGAAAAGTCCGACCCGGCGATAATCCGTGGACGTGCAGCATCGTCGCGCTCAATCCCGACACCGGCAAACTCGTCTGGGGTTTCCAAGTCTCGCCGCACGATACCCACGATTGGGATGCCGCCGAAGTTCCCGTTCTTGTGGATGCAGATTTTAACGGCCAACCGCGCAAACTGGTGATGCAGGCATCGCGCAATGGCTACTTTTTCGTTCTGGACAGGACCAACGGCAAGAATCTCTTGACGGCTCCCTACGCCACCGTGAATTGGTCGAAAGGAATCGATAAAGCCGGACGCCCCATTCCGGACCCAGCCAAAGAACCCGCTCAAGACGGCGTCCTGATCGCGCCGAATGAGAGCGGAGCCACCAACTACCGTTCGCCCAGCTTCGACCCCAAGACCGGCTTGTTTATCGTGAGCGTTCAAGACGGCTACGGCATTTATTTCTTCAAGCCCGAGCACGGAAACTACGGCTGGGCCGGCGCGGATTATGGTGTCGCGGGCCGCGCCTTCCTTCGCGCCATCGATTACAAAACCGGACGGATCGTGTGGAACCATCCCATCGGAGATGGCGCGGGCGCGGCCGGCGTGATGACCACCGAATCCGGCCTTACCTTCAGCGGCGACGTTCCCGGCAACGTGATGGCATTCCGCACCAGTGACGGCGCAACACTCTGGCACCAGTCGATCGGCAAAGTGGGGAATGCCCCCATCACGTATGAACTCGACGGCAAGCAATACCTGCTCGTCGGCGGCGGCAGCTCGCTGTACGCGTTTGCGCTGCCGTAATACCGGACGACGTTACGGCCGCTGCGCCTGCCGCTGCTTCGCAAAGAATTCCGTGAAGAACTCTTGCTTGGCTTTGTCGCCCGCAATACGGATCGGCGCGTTCGTATCGCCAACTTCCATGGTCATGCCGGGTTTCTCGCTAACCGAAGGCCAGTGAGGCAAGCCCTTGCCGTTCGGATCGCCCGTGATGACAAAATTGGCCCAGTAGGAAGACATCATCTCGGCAATCTTGTGATCGGCATCCGTAAACGGCCGGTCGGATTTCGCGAGCGAATTGAACACATACGGGACTTCCGATGTATGGAAAGCGCCGTACTTATCGGCATCCGGTCCCGGCAGCGTGTGATCCCAATAGTAAGTGAAGACTTTGGTCTTCGCGGTTTTCGCTCGATTCAGCGCCCACAGATACATCGATGTCCGCATCTGATCGCGCAAGCTGGCGTTCTGCGACAGCCCGGCTTCATCGTTAGAAGAACCCGCCGGATACAACTTCAGGAATGCGCCCGACATATCGCCATAACGTTGACCCGCACTCTTCGTGAAAGCCTCGACAGTTGTGTTGGGGTGCGGCACGCCGCCGCCCAGATCGTCTTTGTTGAGGCCAGTCAACTCCGGAACGTCATTCTGCTTTCCCTGCGCGAAGATGTCGTTCGGCAATGCTGGCAGCAAGTGACCATCGACCACCGGACCGAAACGCAAAGGAGCATCGCTACCGGCAACCGTCACCGGAGTCATGAGGTCTTTCCATGAGATCGCTCGCAAATCCGCCAGAGTATGCGCGCCCTTCGCCTCGGCAAAGCGTACGCCGTCTTTCTCCTGCTCAGGCAGCGTGCGCAAAGTAGCGGAGATATTCGATCCGCTCTCCTCAATCGCACCAGCGAAGAGGCCCTTCGCGGAGGGCGACGCCACCAGAGTGTGTGCGTCGGAAGCGCCAGCCGATTGTCCCGCGATCGTAACCCGCGCCGGATCTCCGCCGAAGGCCGCGATGTTGTCGTGCACCCATTTCAGCGCCGCCACCTGGTCCAAAATTCCGTAGTTACCAGAACTGTCGGATTCCTTGGTCAACGCAGGATGCGTGAAGAAGCCAAATACTCCCAGCCGGTAATTAATAGTGACAACCACCAGGCCCTTCTTCGCGAGGCTCTCGCCATCGTAAACCGGAACTGAAGTGCTGCCCTCCACATTACCGCCGCCATACATCCACAGCAGCACAGGCCGTTTCTCAGCGGCGGACTTCGCGGGAGTCCAGATATTCAGATACAGACAGTCCTCGCTGATCTCGCCGTGAGCCATGAATTCGAAGGTCCAAGGCTTGCGTTCGGTAACAATATTCTGAACGCAACTCGCGGAAAACTGATCCGACTTGCGGACCCCCTGCCACGCAGCCGCCGGACGCGGCGCGCGCCACCGCAGGTCGCCCACCGGCGGAGCCGCGTAGGGAATACCTTTAAATACCGCGATAGAAGGATCGCTAGCCGCAACGCCCGAGACCAGCCCGCTAGTTACCTTCACGGGCTGCTGGATCGACGCAGCCGAAGAGACCGCCGCCAAAGCTAACGCGAGAAAACCGTTGTAGAACCGTCGATTCATGGTGCATAACCTCTCAAATTTCATTCCCTGGTGCCGTCAGCCATTATATCCGCAAAACCCTGCCAGCCTTCCTTCAGGTCAAGCGATGTAGTATAACCACGGACATGCCAACGATGAAGATTGCATGCGCCAGCCTGGCGGCGGGCATCTGCGTGACGATTCTTCTTGCCCAGGACGACACGCCCGGCGGCCGCGGCAAACGCGGTCCCGCGCAATATTGGTGGGTGAATAAGACCGAGGGCGGCGTTTACAATCCGCCGAACCGGCCTTTATGGAAATTATCCGATCTCAAGCAGATGCACGCCGGGCAGAACAACTGGCGGGAGCAGATCATTCTTGATCCCGAACAGGACGCGATCTACAATTCCGCGGCGCCCGGAACCAAGTTCGACGCCCGCATGCATCCCGACACGCCCACCGTCTTCGTCGTCGTCGCCGGCGAAGTGCATTTCAATGTCGAAGGACAACCGCCCGCCACTGGACGGCGCGGGTCCATCGTCAACATCATGAAGAGCACGGTATTTTCATACGAAGTTTCCGGCGCCCAAAATGCACTGTGGGTCGAAGTCAATCCCACCAACTACAAGATCGTCTACCCCGCCGAAGGGCCGCCGCCTCCGCCAAGCAAGAACGGCAAGGTCGTAAAAGTGGCATTCAATCACACGCCCGCCGCCTATCCGAAGCCCAACCAGCTCGAATGGAATACGTTCGACGATGGCATCGCAAAATGCGCCGCCAGAGGCGCGGTGGTCGTTGACGATCACCTCTTCGCCGACCCCCTGCTCGGCTACGTTAATCCTGCCGACAACAAATGCGGCACCGGCAAACTCAATATCGGTAGCGGACCCGGCAATCCCGACGCTCCTGCCTTCAACGCGCATTCGACTTTCGGACACGTGCACCCCGGCCCGGCGGAATGGTGGATCGTCCAGGTAGGCGCCATCAGCGGCAAGTTTGAAAACATGGGCGAGTACCACGCCGTCGAAGGCGACGTGCTTTATGCAGCGCCGATGAGCTGGCACCAGATGGCCGCCGAAGCCCCGTCAGGCCCGTCCGTTCGTCTGGCGATGGGCGCCTATCAACTCATCAATATGAACAATACCGAAACGCCCCGCTAGGGTAGGCGACTCCATTACCAGTTCGTGAAGGAACCATCCGGGCGTTGATTCATCAACATGCCCGCGCGGTAAGTGTTGTATTCACCAATTCTCGTCAGTTTGGTAACGTCGACTTCAACGCCCAGCCCAGGCCTGTCGTTCGGCCACAGCTTTCCTTCCTTGAAGTCGTACATGTGCAGCAGGTAGGGCCAAGTGCGGCTGCCATCGCCCAGCATCTCCATCAACGCCGTGCCCGAGGTTGCGGTGAGACACTGTACCAGCGCAGCCTCGGCAATCGGCCCCGTGAAGTGCGGAATCATGCCGACGTAGTGCGTCTCCGCCATCGCGATGATCTTCATGAACTCGCTGATGCCGCCCACGTTGGGCAGCGTCACCCGCGCGTAATCGATCAATTGTTTCTCGATCAGCGTGCTGACGTCCCATTTGTATCCGAACTGCTCACCCACCGCGATCGGCACCCGGGTGCGTTGGCGGATGGTCTCGTAGGACAGAACGCCCTCGCTACGGATGAGGTCTTCGCAGAAGTAGGGATGCAGCGGTTCCAGCAGCGTGGCTAGGTTGATCGCGTCGGGCGGATCGAGCTCCGTGTGGAAATCGATGGCCCATCCACCGTCGCCCGTGGCCTTATGCAGCAGTACGCAGTCCTGATACATCTGCTGGACAAGTTTAAAGCGATCCATCATGCGCTGCCGCGGATTGTCGGTCGAGTAGCGATAGGCGCGGAATCCCGCATCCATACACGCACGCGCCGTATCCTCCAGCGTTCCGCCGCGCGTCGCCGGAAACACCGTGGAGTAACACTCCACGTAATTGCGCGACTTGCCGCCTAACAACTGCCACACCGGGACTTCCAGCGCCTTACCCTTCAGATCCCACAGCGCCAGATCCAGCGCGCCCAAAGAATGCAGTTTTTCACGGCCAGCCGGATAAAAATAGCCGCGCATCATCCGCTGCCAAAGGTTATCGATCCGGTAGGGATCCAGGCCGATCAACATGCTGGCGCATTCTTCCATCGTCCGCGGCTCGCCGCCCTCGCCGATACCGATGCGCCCGCGTTCGGTCTCAATGATCACGACGTTGCTGGACTGGTTGACCATCGGCTGACCCTGGCGTCCTTGGGCATCACCGAGATTGCTGTAGTAGCGGACGGTCTTGATCTTGTCCTCGGGTAGCACGAAAGCAGCGGCGGAGGGAGCGATCCAGAAGCCTGCGCCCAACGCGCTCACGCCCTTCAGAAAGCCACGCCGATTCAGGGAACGCGGGTTCATCGCTACTTCGAGGTTAGTCATCCAACCCTCCTAGGCAATTTGCATAGATGAAGACGTGCAGGTTCTATACTACCTAGGCGAAATGCCGGACGCGCTGGGGTTGTGACTTGGGGAAAAGAGAGCAACTGGCGGTGAGGGTGGGATTCGAACCCACGGAACCCGCGAAGGTTCAACGGTTTTCGAGACCGCCCGATTCAACCGCTCTCGCACCTCACCGGCACTTCCAAAGTAGCGGATTTACGGGCCTGAAGCAACTTTCGACGTTCGCCCTCAGGCCAACTTCAACACTCGCTCCATCGCCAGGCGCGGCCCATGATCGGGATCGCGCTCCACGCGGCTCTCGTTATTGAAAATCATGGTGTCGCGCGACGCCGCCGAATACGCCGGCCATTTCGGCAGCTTCGGCGTGTTCGGATTCCCCGTGCGCGCGAACGCCACCCACGCCGCGCTCACTTTCTCGGCCAGCGCGTAGGCTTCCGGCATCTTTGAAATCAGCGGGCCCGCGATCTTAATGTTGTTGAACACGAACTGAATCTCAATCGTGTGCGGCGAGCGCATGTGCCCGCCGCCCTCCGGCGTCTCCCAATCGAAGCGGTACATGTACGCCGGCGCGCCGCCCTGCGCCGCTTTGCGTTTGCCCAGCTCGCGCGTGTACGTGCCGCGCGGATGATCGGTGGCGATCAGGATATACAGATCCCACGGCGTGAGGTCCGGATGCGCCTTGCGGAACGCGTCGATCACCGGTTGCGGGTCCATGCCCAGGCGCTCCGCCGTACGCCGCTTCAGTCCGGCTTCGTCCAGCGCGAGCTTCTCCGGAGTCGGCTTGTCGTACAGCGTCTCTTCCGTGCGCGCCCATCCGATCAGCAGCGGAATCTTGGCGGAAAGCGCAGGCGCCGCCGGATCCCACGGATGCGTTGGAATCGCTTTGCCATCCACCATCGGCGAGTTCGGCACGGCGCCGGGTTCTGTCAGCGGGACCTTCTTCAATACCTCGGCATTCGCGGCCAGCAGCCGCTCCATCGGGACGTTTTGCAGGTCGCGGGCCTGGCCCGGCTTCAATCCCAGTTCGGCGAGCAGCAGTTCGGACGCGTGAATCGCCTGCTCCGGAGGGGTCAATCGCAATACCGCGCCGCTTTCGATAATGGCGCGATGATACAGGCCTTGCGCTTTGGGCATGGCCATCAGCGTTGCCACTTTGCGGCCGCCACCCGACTGGCCGAAGATCGTGACCAGATTCGGATCGCCGCCGAAGCGCGAAATGTTGTCGCGCACCCATTCCAGCGCCGCGATGATATCCAGCATCCCAGCGCCGCCGGAGAGCGCGAAGTCCGGTCCCGCCTGCTCGCCCAGATAAGTGAAGCCGAACACATTCAGACGATGATTGATGGTGACGACAACCACGTCGCCGGTATGCGCGAGGTTGGTGCCGTCCACAATGTGCGTCGAACCCGAGCCCGTTGCGAAGCCGCCGCCGTGCAGCCACACCATCACCGGCCGCTTCGTGCCACCGCTCATCGCCGGCGTGAACACGTTCAGCACCAGGCAATCTTCGCTCTGCGGCGGATCGGTGTAAGCGCTCACCTGCGGCGCAGTGGGGCCGTAAGCCAGAGCGTCGCGAACGCCAGTCCACGGCTCCGGCTTGCGCGGAGGCATAAAGCGATTCTTGCCGGACGTCGGCGCGCCGTAGGGAATGCCTTTGAAAATCTTGATATCGCCGGCGACCGTCCCGCGCACCTTGCCGGATGATGTCTCGGCGATGACATTGCCGTCCTCCGCCGCCATCGCGAAGCGCAGCAGCGGTGAAGCCTGACTGGCCGCGAGCAGAGTGGAAGCGTTTCTAATAAAAGTTCTTCGGTTCATTCCTGGTCCTCGCACTTCTCACGGACGCGCGCTCCGGAGCTGGCGGATCGCAAACGCCGACGGATTGGACGGTTCTCATCGCTATCCTTTAGACCATACCGCGCTACTGCGTGCAAGCGGTTATGGAGCTGCGAATCTTAGATCGATGACGCCCACCGGCCCGAAGTCGGCGACCACATGATCGCCGGGCTGCGCGTCATAGACATTGGTGGTGACGCCGGTAGTGACATAATCGCCGGCCTTGAATCCGATGCCTTGCCCGTGCAAGCGATCAACTAGCCACTTCAGCGAATTCAAAGGGTGTCCGAGCACGGCGCTACCGGAACCGCGCTCTATTACTTTTCCGTTGACGCTCAGCTCGACTGGCTGATCGGCGAGATCCAGATGACGCCAATTCGTAATCATCGCCCCCTTGACCCAAGCCCCGTGCGAGCCGTTGTCGGCGATCAGCATGTTAGCGCCGATGGTGGTCCAACTATGGAAGCGGCTGTCCACGATTTCGATGCCCGGCAGGACACCGGCCAGCGCCTCGGCAATCTGCTCCCGTTCCAGCGGCTGCGCGGCGGGCGGCAGGTCGCGCGCGAAACGGAAAGCATATTCCGATTCGATGATACGCATGAAAAAATCGCCGGACGGGAGAAGCGCGGGGCTATCGGACGTCAAAGTGGAAAGGAGGCGTCCATAGAACGGCTCGGTTACACCGAGGTAGCGCTGCGCGACGGCGTTGGTGCATGCGACTTTGTAACCGATGCAATGTCCACCATCGCGCGCCGTAATTTCTTCGACCAGTTTGGCCTGGCATTGATACGCTTCCGCTGGAGTAGTGGGGCGCACGTCCGGCGGGAGTTCATGAAGACGCACGCGCTGCAGCCGGGCGTCGAGCAGATGTTGGGAACCGTAGTCGGGCATAATGATGGAGTAATTTCACACGATAGCAGACCCTATGCCCCTCAGCCCTCTTGCAGGTCAACCAGCGGAATCCGCGAGCCTCATCGATCCGGCGCGTTTGATCGCCGATTACTACGCCATCCATCCCGATCCTGGGGTTGCCGCGCAGCGCGTATCGTTCGGAACCTCAGGCCACCGCGGCAGCGCGTCCGACGGTTCGTTCAACGAACAGCATATTCTCGCCATCACTCAGGCGATTTGCGTGTATCGCGAACAGGCGCGCATCAGCGGGCCTCTATTCCTGGGAATCGACACGCACATCTTATCTGAGCCGGCCTTTGCCAGCGCCCTTGAGGTATTGGCCGCGAACAACGTGGACGTGCGGATCGCACCGCCGCGCCCGGGCCCCGCGGGTTTGGTGGATGTGGACTACACGCCGACGCCGGCGATTTCTCATGCGATCATTCATTACAACCGGAGCGGAGCAGCAGCATCGGCCGACGGCATCGTGATCACGCCCTCGCACAATCCGCCCGAGGATGGCGGATTCAAATACAATCCGCCGCACGGCGGTCCGGCCGATAGCGGCATCACCAAGTTCATTCAAGACCTGGCGAACACGTTTCTCGAAAGCAAACTGGCAGGCGTGAAGCGCATCCCGCTCGACGCCGCAATGAAGGCCGCCACCACGCAGCGCCACGATTTCATCGGCGAATACGTTTCCGGCCTCGCAACCGTCATCGACATGGAAGTGCTGCGTGACTTCCGGCATCAAGATGGGCGTGGATCCGCTGGGCGGCGCCGGCGTCCATTATTGGGGCCCGATTGCCGATCGCTACAAATTGAATCTGGAAGTAGTGAACAAGACGGTGGACCCCACCTTCCGCTTCATGACGCTCGACTGGGACGGAAAAATTCGCATGGACCCGTCGTCGCCTTACGCCATGCGCGGACTCATCGGATTGAAAGATCGCTTCGACATCGCCTTCGCCTGCGACACCGATCACGACCGTCACGGCATCGTCACCAAGAGCGCCGGCCTGATGCCGCCCAACGAATATCTGGCGGCGTGCATCTCGTACCTATTCCAGCAGCGCACGGGTTGGCCGGCGGGAGCGAAGATCGGCAAGACCGTGGTGAGTAGCAGCATGATCGATCGCGTGTCCGCAGGCCTGGGCCGGAAAGTGTACGAAGTTCCCGTAGGATTCAAGTGGTTCGTGGAAGGGCTGGTGAAGGGCTCCCTGGGATTCGCGGGCGAAGAAAGCGCCGGCGCATCCTTCCTGGCAATGGACGGCTCGGCATGGTCGACCGATAAAGATGGCATCATCGCAGCGCTACTTTCCGCTGAGATCACCGCGCGCACGGGCAAAGATCCGGGCCAGATTTACGCGGGCCTGTGCGATAAATACGGACGTCCGGTTTATGAGCGTATCGACGCCCCTGCCGATGCGGAGCAGCGCGCGCGCCTCGGTAAATTGTCGCCCAAGGACGTTCCCGCATCAGAGCTCGGCGGCGAGAAAATCGAAGCCGTCCTCACCACCGCGCCCGGCGATGGCAACGCCATCGGTGGAATCAAAGTCGCGGCCCACAGCGGATGGTTCGCGGCACGTCCCTCAGGCACCGAAGACGTTTACAAAATCTACGCCGAGAGCTTTCAGGACGCCGCTCACCTGAAGCGAATACAAGGCGAAGCACAAGCCATGATCGCGCAAGTCCTTCAATCCTGAGGCCGCACTAGGGCTGAGGCCCGGAACGCGGTAACCTATATACCACGGCCGGATCTAACTATGATGAACGCCGAGTTAAATAAGCCCTTCGAATCCATCGAGAGCGCGCACGAATTTGTCGCGCTGTTGGAGGAAAGTATTCAGGAAGCGGCCGATGACGTTCGTGGTCACCTGCGGGATGCCGAGGCCGCCCGTGACGAACGCCAAGTGCGCGCTCTCAATCTGGCCTTGTTTAAGTTGACCCAGCTCTCCACTCAGATGCACAAGAGCCGGCGGGCGCTGAACGATCTGCGCAGCATCCGGCGGCTGTTGTTCACCGAACGCGAGTTGGACGATGACGCCGAAGCAATTGAAATCGCCAAGCGCGCGACTACTTCAATTTGAACCGGCCGTAACCGGCTGCTGTGCGAATTTCGGCACACTGCCCAAATCCGTGTGGAACGCAACATTGATGCGGTTCCACATATTGATCATTCCCACCTCAATCGTCAGATTGGCGAGCTCTGCCTCACTGAAGTGCTCGCGGACCCGCTGGTATAAGTCGTCGGGAACGTGTGCCCGGCGATCAGCGTGAGGGCTTCGGTCCATTCCAGCGCCGCCCTTTCGCGCGCGGAATAAACCGGCGCATCGCGCCAGCCGCTCAACAGGTAGATACGCTGCTCGGTTTCCCCGCTGTGGCGAGCCCGCTTGGTATGGAAGTCCAGGCACCACGCGCAGCCGTTGATTTCGGATGCGCGAATGGAAACTAATTCCATTAAATTTGTTTCCAAGCCGGACTGCGCCAAGAACATCGAGACCGCCAGCAATTTCTTATAACCTTCAGGCGATGCCGCGGTGTGATCGAGTCTTTGCATTTTTATATTCTCCTACTTGAGAAATATCGCGTGCTTAACATAATCCAGTTTCGGAAAATGCGGCTCCAGGTACGCGTTGGTGCCGTTCTCGACACGGTTGGGATCAATGAACTTGCCCTCCGGCATCAATTCGCCATAGCCCGAATAAAACTTATCCACCACCTCCATCCCGGAGACCACCTTGGCGAACGGTACAAAATTTTGCGCATCCAGCGCCGGGTTGTCAGCCAGGTTGATAAAAATTTCGGTGGCTCGGGTATTGGGATCGGACTGCGCGAACGCCAGCGTCCCCCGCAGATTCTTTTCCTTGGGCGGATCGTCAAGGATGAAATATTTGCGCCAGCGATCGTGGATATCGTAATCCTTATGGACGCCGAACTGAGCGACGAAGCCCGGCACTACACGAAAGAAACGGTTCTCGTCGAAGTACCGCATGTTCACCAATTCATGGAAACGGTCCGACCCCGCGCGGCGCCCAGGCCCTGGTAGCTTCGACCACGAAGTCCCCTTGCGTGGTCGTAAACTTAACGCGAAAGACTTCCGGCACCACAGGTTTTTGGTTGTTCTGGCATGCGCCCAAAACCAATGCCGGGACCGCAGCGATCAGGATGCGCCAGCGGTTCATATGCCGGCGCGTTCGAGGTGCACCCGGTCCCATTTCGCCAAATTCGCTCCAGCTTCGTACGTACTTTCACAGAAATCCAGAATCGATTGATCGGGCGCCGAAGCCGTGCGGACATCGCTGTATTTCAAGATGAACTCGCCGAGCTGTCGATCCCAATAAGCCGCGGCGGGCCGAACCGGCTGCGCGTCCAAGCCGGCTGGGCTCGGCGCGCTGTAGGCGTAAAATGACGGCTCCTTGAACCGGCGATCGCCGGGCCAGAATCCGCAACTCGTCACTTCATGCGAATAAGCCTCGCGCGTCACCCGATCCACGCCGTCTTTCTGCGGAGCAGCGCGTCCCGAGAAACGGGTGACCGCCAGATCGAACGATCCCCAGAAAAAATGCACCGGACTGCACTTGCCCACATATCGCGCGCGGAATTGCTTAAAGACCCGCTCGCACTGGATCAAAATGCGCCGGAAACGATCGACATATTCAACGTCGTAAGAAGCGTGGTGCCGGTCTTGATCGAACGGTGTCAAGTCGTCGAACTCGCAGGGGATGCGATGGATGTGGACCTCGACACCTAGCGCTCCGCAGCGCCGCCATGTATTCGGCATAGAAATCCGCCACCGAACGCGGATAAAGTCCGATGGCAACTTCCTTGCCAGCGCTGTTGCGGATCCAAAGTTTATGCGCGATGAAATCGAAATCGACGCAGAACGCGCCAGGACCGTAAGGAATCGCCGAAGTGGTCAAGCCGCGCGGCGTGACATACAGCGGCACATTCCACCAGTGATTTTCCAGCGGCGTCAACGCCAGGCGAGTCTTGCCCACGATCTGGGTCCACAAATGAAGCGTGTCGCAAGTGCCCTCCCATTCGGCGAAAGGCAGCGCCGGCCAAACCGCTTCAGAGGGATTCAAGGACCACCTCGTCGACAAAGCACCAGGCCCAATCCTCGCCCGGCTCCAGCGATCTTGCGATGGCGTGCTGGGTAGCGTGGAAATGTTTTGTGGCGTGCTTGTTCTTCGAAGAATCGCAGCAGCCGACGTGCCCGCAACTCAGGCACAGCCGCAAGTGAACCCATCGATCGCCCATCTTCAAGCATTCTTCGCAGCCCTTGGTGTTGGGCTTTACCTTCTGAATTTGATCCAGGTGGGAACAACCATTCATGGCTCCATCTTAAACCTTGATCTTGAGTAGCCGGGCGGCATTTTCGCCCAGTATCGCCCGGCGCTCGGCATCGCTCAGGCCGGGAGCCTGGAAGACTTGCTCGACGGTAGTGGTGCTCCACGGAAACGGGTAATCAGTGCCGAGCATGATCTGGCTCGCGCCGCATTCGGCCACCAGATGACGCAAGCCTTCAGGAGTGAAGATGATCGAATCGAAATATAGTTGCCGCAAGTATTCTGAGGCATGCTTCTTGGCTCCGGCACACGCGCTAGGACTCCGGACACACCCGTAATCGGAGCGGCCGGCGTAAGACGGCAGATAGCCGCCAGCATGAGCCGCGCAGATCTTGAGACCGGGGAAGCGGTCCAGCGTGCCATCGAAAATCAGGTGCGACAGGAAAATAGTAGTTTCGACCGGGTAGCCGATAACATTGCTCAGATAACCGCCTCCCGCCAGACGCTTATCGAGTTCGGGGATGCCTGCAGGATGCATGAAAATCAGGCAATCGAGCTCCTCGGCTTTCTTCCAGAAGGGATCGAATTTACGGGCGGAAAGTTCCTCGCCGTTGATCTGGCCAGTGATCGCAGCGCCCCGGAGACCGTACTTTTTCACGCCTTCTTCGAGTTGCTCGGCGGCAAGTTCGGGATACTGCAATGCCACCGAAGCGAAGGCGACGAAGCGATCCGGGTGCGCGGCGCACAGGGCAGCGAGCCTTTCGTTCTGCAGCTTGTTCACCTTGGCCGCAAGCTCGCGCTCCAGCGAATACCAAATGGGCCGGATGCTGAGAGCTTGCATATCCGTCCGCCATTCATCCATTCGCTGAAAGCGATCGGCGGCCATAGTGCCTTCAATGACGGATGCATCGGCGGGCGGAGTCCTGATGCCCATCATCGCTTCCGCCTCGGGTACGATGACGTGAGCGTGAACGTCGATGGTTGTGACACGCCGTCCTCCCACCATCACCGGATGGCGTGGTGGTGTGGCCGTTTGTGCATGCGCTCGCTGATTCAGCAGATGGCAGCCAGTGAACATCACCCCGGCACTAGCTGCTGCCTTTTTGAGAAACTCCCGCCGATTCGACATGTTTACCTTCCCGTGCAGTCTATCACCGATTCAGCCTGTCGCCGCCGGCATAAACGTTGAAACGCTCGCCGCGGACAAAGCCGATCAGCGTCATCCCAAAGCGCAGCGCCGTTTCGACCGCAAGACTAGACGGAGCGCCCACCGCAACGACGATGGGGATGCCGGCTGTCACCGCCTTCTGCACCAGCTCGAAGCTGACTCGGCCGCTAAGCATCAGAACGTTCTCGCGTAAAGGCAGCCGCCGTTCGAGAAAAGCCGCGCCGATCAATTTGTCGACGGCATTGTGGCGGCCAACGTCTTCGCGCAGATACAAGAGCTCGCCAGAAGTGTTGAATAGTCCCGCCGCGTGCAGACCGCCGGTGTGCTCGAAGATCGCTTGGGCCTCACGCAACCTCGCGGGCAAATGCGGAACCAGATCAGCGGAAAGCTTCGGTTGCCCCGGGGGAAGCATCGTGCAGCCCGAAGCGGCCAGTGCATCGATGGAAGCCTTACCGCAGACCCCACAACTCGAAGTGACATAGAACCGGCGCGCGTCGATGACCGGCATAGCACCAGCGAGAAGCGATACGATCACCGCCCCGGAGTCGTCCACTTGAACGTCTGCGATCTGATCGGGATTCACAACCAAGCCTTCGGTAAAGAGAAACCCAAGCGCCAACTCGCGATCGTGTCCCGGCGTGCGCATCGTGATGGCGACATCCGACTCGCCCAGCCGGATCTGCAGAGGCTCTTCCACCGCCACCAGATCCTGCGCGCGCAAGTCGGCGCCGCCCAGTTCGATCTTTTCGATGGGAACCGTGAGAATGTTCCGCTTCATGAGGAACGCTTCAAGGAAATGACGACGCTCTTTGAAGCGGGCGTATTGCTTTTATCCGCCACGCTGCCGATCGCGACCAGCACGTTAGTCTCCGGGAAATAGGTAGCCGCGCACCGCCGCGGAATCGGATACGGGTACACCGCGAAACGCGGCGCGGAGCGCAACTGCCCGCAAAAATGGCTAGTGATATCGACGAAGTCGCCGCTGGCGAATCCAGCCTCGCGGCAATCCTCTTCGTTTAGCAGAATGACCCGACGGCCGTGATGCACGCCGCGATAGCGGTCTTCCAGGCCGTAGATCGTCGTGTTGTATTGATCGTGCGTCCGAATCGTCATCATCAAATATTGACCCGTTTCCAGACGTATGCGCGGAAGCCCATTGATGGTGAATTGCGCCTTCCCGCTATCCGTCGCGAAAACTCGGTCGCGAACTGGATTCGGAAGCTCGAAGCCCCCCGGTTCGCGTACACGCTGATTGAACCGCTCGAACCCGGGAATCACGCGCTCGATCGAATCACGGATGCGGTCGTAGTTCGCCACCATGCCATCCCAATCCGCATGTGATCCGCTGAGCGTAGCCTTGGCGATGCCCGCGACAATCGACGGTTCGCTGCGTAAATGCTCGGAGGCAGGTGACAGCGTCCCGCGGGACGTCTGCACCACCGCCATCGAATTTTCAGTGGTGACGAATTGTGGCCCGCTGGCCTGTAAGTCGCTCTCCGACCGCCCGAGCGCGGGTAGAATCAGCGCCTGCTGTCCCGTGATCAAATGGCTGCGATTCAGTTTGGTCGAGATCTGCACCGTGAGGCGGCACTTGCGCAGCGCGGCCGCCGTGAAATCGGTGTCAGGCGTCGCCGAGAGAAAGTTCCCGCCCATTGAGACAAACACGTCGATCAACCCCGCATCCATGGCGCGAATGGTCTCGACCGTATCTAAGCCGTATTCGCGCGGTGGAACGAATGAGAATTCGTCGCCCAGCCGATTGAGAAACGCGTCCGGCATTTTCTCGAAGATTCCCATCGTGCGGTCGCCCTGCACGTTGCTGTGGCCGCGCACTGGGCACGCGCCCGCGCCGGGACGGCCAAGATTCCCGCGCAGCATCAGGAAATTCACAATCTCCTGAATGTTGCCGACCGCGTTTTTGTGCTGCGTCAGCCCCATGGCCCAGCAGCAGATGACCGCTCTTGGCTTGAATCGCGATATCGGCAGCCTGACCGATCTGCTCGCGCGAAAGCCCACTTTGTTCGACGATGTCATCCCAGGAGACCTGCTTCAGCGCTGCGTAGAACTCGCGAAACCCTAAGGTATGCTGCTCGATAAACGCCCGGTCCAGCACCTCGCCGGGACGGCGCTGCTCCTCTTCGAACATGCACTTCATCACGCCCTTGAAAAACGCCACATCGCCGTTGATGCGCACCGGCAGATGCAAGCACGCCAGCGCGGTGCCCTTGCCAAAGAACGAAAAAGGCTGCTGCGGATGCTGAAAATGATTCAGTCCGGCTTCAAACAGCGGATTAACGCTAACGATTTTGCATCCGCGGCTCGCCGCCGCCTGAAGCGTAGTGAGCATGCGCGGATGATTGGTGCCCGGATTCTGGCCAATGATGAAAATCGCATCCGCATGATCGAAATCGCCGAGTGAGACCGTAGCCTTGCCCCGGCCGATGGTCTCGCCCAGCGCGGTGCCGCTCGATTCGTGGCACATATTGGAGCAATCCGGCAGATTATTGGTGCCGAACTGCCGCACGAATAGCTGGTAGAGAAACGCAGCTTCATTGCTGGTGCGCCCCGACGTATAAAAGGACGCGCGCGACGGCGACGTAAGCGCGTTCAACTCGCGGCCGATCAGTTGGAATGCGTCATCCCATGCGATCGGCTCGTAATGGCTGTGCGCCCGCGCGCAGCACCATCGGATGCGTCAAGCGGCCGGCTTTTCCCAGCCAATAATCGGATTGCCGGCTCAACTCCTCCACTGACCATTGGCGAAAAAAGTCCGGCGTGACGCGCTTGAGCGTTCCCTCTTCAGCCACCGCCTTCGCGCCGTTTTCGCAGAACTCGGCCATCGAGCGGTGCGTATCCGGATCGGGCCACGCGCAGCCCGGGCAATCGAATCCCGCGAACTGATTCAGGTCGAGCAGGAGTTTGGTCCCGCGTACGACGCCGGCCTCTCCGATGGCATGCCGCAAGGCGCTGGTGATAGCCGGAATCCCGCCGGCAGTGACTTGCGGATGGTCCAGTCGCAATCCGTCGGTCTCAATGGGAGGAGTGGGACTCGCAGGATCGCGTAGCGGCATTCGTATACAGAATAGCGCCTGTTTTCGCAGTACGACATAAACCGGGCCGCTTGACCTCTCAGCGATTTTTGGGAGTAAACTTGTTTGCTGAGGTGCACGACATGAATCGCACAGTGAAGGTTGTTCCCGTCCTAACAATGGTGCTGGCGTCTGGAGTCGTATTCACCGCCGCGTATCGCCTGAACGCTCAACAGTCCACATCGGCTACGACAGCGCCGGTGTCGGCCGAAAGCCGCGCCTTCAAGCCCGGTTCGGCTCCCGGCCTGAAAGTGACGGATCTCGGGCGTTCCTCCGGGCACGTCTATCGCCTCAATATGGTTAAGGGCGACGAGATCATTTCCGGCCTGCTGGACTTCGCCGAGAAGAACCACATCAAGAACGGCCACTTCACAGGCCTTGGCGCAATCGACAAGGCGACGCTCCGCTGGTCCGATCCGGTTAACAAGACGCCGGGGAAAACCGAGATTAACGAGGAAGCCGAGGTGGTTTCCCTGGTCGGCAGCATCGCGCAGGACAAAGACGGGAAGTCCACCGTGCATGCCCACACCGTGTTCGCTCTGCAGGATGGGAGCACACGCGGCGGTCACCTGCAGAGTGCGCGTGTCAGCATCATCGCCGAAATATTTGTTACCGACGAAGAAGGCGCTGGCACGGTAACCAACGCCAGCCGCTAGCGCACGGCTCCTGACTACAACGCTGGCTCCCGCGCCTACTTGGCCATGTCCGCCGGAATCGGCTGCGTGACCTTGCCGGTGGCGGCCCACTCGGCGCCGCGCGCGAAGGTCACCTTGAAGGTTTCTTCGGACGCCGCCGCGATGTCGTGGCCCAAAGCTGTGACGAACACGCGTCCGTTGCCGAACTGCGTGGTCCAGAGCATCGGCTCATCCACTCCCGCTCCCGACATAGGCTGCTTGTTGCGTGCGTCGGAAGCTTTCTCGTCATAACGCGAGTGGTCGTCATAAGCAGTGGCCAGCACGTGATACGTGCCCTCCGGTTGCCACTTCAAGTTGGCGTACAGCTCGTCGCTTTGAACCGCGAGCGGCGACTTCAGCCCCGCCGTGATCGGATGCGTCGCATCCTTTATATCCACCGTGAAATCGTGACGCGCGGAGTGATGTCCCTTGCCCGGCCTCCAATTGCCCGCCGACATTTTTTCGTAATCCGTCCAGCCATTGAACGCCGCGATCGAGAAGTGATACAGCACCAGGCCCTTGCCCGAGCGGACGTAATCTGCAAAAGCGCCATTGGCGCGATCGCCCCACAGAAGCCCCGGCTGATTCCGTTCGAAATAATTCACGACCACCAAATCGTAAGGCGCGAGCGTCTCCGGCCCAGCTCCGCGGAACTCCTCGGTGACGCGCACCTCGAAGCGGCCGGTGTCTTCCAGGGCCTGTTTCAGGATAGGGGTGGTTCCTTTCCAGTCATGGCCGTTCTGACCGGTGATAATCAAAGCCTGCAGTTTCGGCGGCCCGGCGGGAGCTGTGCCCTGCGCGCTCAGGAGCGCCGCGCCCAGAGCAGTCACGAATAGAAGTGGAGTAGCTTTCATAGCTGCCCATTCTGTGCGGAACGATTGTGGCTGTCAACCGTCCCTATTTGCCCGATGCCCTATTTACCCGATTGATCTACCAGCGGGAGCTGAAGCGTGATTCGGTCATCCGCCCCGACGACCTTAGTGATGTGTCCCTTGCCGGTGACGTCTTCCACCAGATCGACGTGCCCTGGTCCAACAGCGATCTTTTTCCCTCCAGCGACTTCAAGCTCCGCGTGGCCTACCAGCGTGATCACGTATTGGCGGCGCGGCGCGCGATGCCAGTCGATCACATTGCCCGGAGATGCCAGATGAAGCTCGCCCGACGTGATCGGCAGCAACTTCGAGACTCCTCCCGGGAACTCGATCGCCACTTCTTCAGAATGCGTCAGATTGTCCGGACCCGTGAACAGCCGGGTCATCATGACAGGCTTGTGAGATTGAGCCATGGCCACCCCCACCAGCGGTGTGCCCGCTGGAGTCAGCGATGGAGTGGCCACATGTCCAACAATTGCGCCCACCGCGAACGCGAGCAAAAGCGCCAACATTTTGCGAGTCATACTTGTCTGCCTCCCGGCGAGCAAGTATATCAGGCGGCGAAGCGTCGATTTTAATCCAGGCCGAAAGTAACGATCAGATCTCCGGCCGGAATGGACACCATCTGTTTTCCGTTAGCCAGATAACTGATCGGCGATGCGAATACCGGCCCGTTGGCCGCGAAAGTCCACAGCCGATCGCCCGTCGTCGCGTTCAGAGCAAAAATCACGCCTTCGAGCGTGCCGCCAAAGACCAGGTTGCCGCCAGTTGCCATTACGCCGCCCCAAGGCGGAGTGAGGACCCGATGCTCCCACTTAATATTTCCGGTACTTGGCTCGATTGCGAGAACCTTGCCCCAACTCTCCTCGGGCGCGCCGAAGTTTGCGGTCTTTGCGCCGCCCAGAGCCGGGTCGTAGGCGCCTGCGTTGGGCAACGCTCCCGCAGCCAGCGGCCGGTCCGGTTCCTCGGTGGTCGGGTGCGGAACCGCGTTCTTCGAGAACAGCCGGTGCTCCTCGCGCGCAAACACATACAGCCACTTCGTCAGCGGACTGTAGCTATGCGACATCCAATTCGCGCCGCCGTCCACGCCCGGCCAGATGTGATCGTTGCCTTCCGGCGTCGGCTCATTTCCCGGAATCACTTCCGGGCGGCCGTTATCGTCGAAGCCGTTGTTCCAGGTCTGCTTGACGAACGCCTTCGCGGTCAGGAATTTTCCAGTGGTGCGGTCGAGCAAATAATAAAACCCATTGCGATTTGCCCAAGCCAAGGCCTTCGTCATCTTGCCGCGGAACTCAGTATCGAGCAGGATCGGAATCTGCGTCGAATCCCAATCGTGCAAATCGTGCGGCGTGAATTGGTAGAACCACTTCAGCTTCCCGGTGTCGGGATCGAGCGCCAGCACCGAGCAGGAATACAAGTTGTCGCCGGCGCGGTAGTCGTCGTTCAAATCCGGCCACGGATTGCTGGTGCCCCAGAACAGCGTGTTGGTCTCGGGATCGTACGATCCGTTGTTCCAGGTGGTGACGCCGCCGGTCTTCCAGGAATCGCCGGCCCAGGTTCCGAAATTCGGTTCGCCCGGCTGCGGAATCGTATTGAAGCGCCATAGCCTTTTGCCGGTCTTGGTATCGTAGGCGTCCAGAAACCCGTTCACGCCGTGCTCACCGCCCGCCATGCCGACGATCAGCTTGTCGCCAACCACTAGCGGCGCTCCCGGAGCCGCATAGCCGCCGGCAGCCAGGTAATCTCCCATTTCGGTCTTCCAAATTTCATGGCCGGATCTCGCGTCAACGGCGACCACGTGCATGTCGAGCGTGTTCATGAACAGCGTGTTACCCAGCATCGCCAGCCCGCGATTTACCTTGCCGCAGCAGTTATAGGTTCTCGCAGGATTCCGGTATTCGTAGCTCCAAAGCTGGCGTCCTGTGGCCGCATCCAGCGCATAGATGGCGTTTTCAGGACGCGTGAGGTACATGATGCCGTTGACCACTAGCGGCGTGGTCTCAAACTTCTCAATGTGGCGCCCCTGGAAAATCCACTTGAGATGGAGATTCTTCACGTTCTGCGCACTAATCTGATCCAGGCTGCTGTAGCGCCAGCTACTGTAGTTGTGCGAATACATCATCCAGTTGCCGGGCTCGTCCGCAGCCTTCAATAGCCGCTCGGACGTCACCCCACCCTGGATCGGAGCCTGACCTTTCAACGTAAAGGCCATCGTTGCGATGAATAAGGCGGCTCCTAGCCGCACGTTCCACTTATGCATTTCTTTTGCGCCCCCTTCAGGGAATTCAACCAGCGCCTACATAGATAGCATGTCTTTCGCGAGCGCTACAACTGTCACGCGCCCCCGCACGGGAGCTGCAAAATCCTCGCATCCGGCGCCATCTGATAGAATGAACGGCGGATCGCGAACTTGTCTGTTCGACACTTCCACGAAGAAGAAAGGTTTCCAAATGCTCTACACTCGGCGTGATATTGGCAAGCTGGCGTTGACCGCGGTTCCGCTGGCCGCCCTTGCGGCAAAACCGGATTCGAAATATAGCGGTGTCCAGGTCGGCACCATCTCTTACAGTTTTCGCGAGATGCCGGAACCCAATAATTGCGAGGCCCTCCTCAAGCACATGACCGATCTGGGACTCAACGGGATCGAGCTCATGAACGCGCCCGCCGAAACGTTCGCCGGGTCGCCGGTGGTTCAGCGGATGCCCGCCGGTCCGCCTCCGCCTCCGGGCGCGCCCCGCACCGGCCCGACGCCGCTCTCGCCCGAGCAGCAGGCCGCGCTGAAGAAATGGCGCTTGTCGGTCTCGATGGACAAGTACAAAGCCTTGCGCAAAATGTACAACGAAGCCGGAGTCGACATTTACGCTTTCAAACTCGGCCTTACCATGGCCATGTCGGATGACGAGTACGAATACACTTTCAACGTGGCCGAAGCGCTAGGCGCGAACCACATCACGATGGAATTGCCGGAAGATGGCGCGCTCACCAAGCGGGTGGGTGAATTTGCCGCCAAACGCAAGATGTACGTCGGCTATCACGCCCACACCCAGGCCACCCCCACCATTTGGGACCAGGCGCTCTCGCAATCGAAATACAACGGCATCAACCTCGACCTGGGGCATTACACCGCCGGCACCAGCGGTAGCCCCATTCCCTTCCTGAAAAAAAATCATGGCCGCATCACCAGCATGCACATGAAGGATCGCAAGTATGAGACCCACGGCGGCGAGAACATGCCGTGGGGCCAGGGCGACACGCCGATCAAGGAAGCGCTGCAGTTGATGAAGAAGGAGCACTACACCTTCCCGGCGACGATCGAGCTCGAGTACAAGACTCCGGCTGGATCGAACGTAATGGCCGAGATGCGGAAGTGCGTCCAGTATTGCAAGGACGCACTCGCTTAAGCCTGCGCCGTCTAACTCATCTTTTTGGTGAGTCGTGAAAACGACTCGCCACCCTTGCGGAACGTAATTCCGTGGGCTTCCGGGCCGAGTCCGATGATGAGCGATCCCGCCAGGAAGGCGATCGCCGCCAGCCCTCCCATCGCCTGCGCGTAGGTGAACATTTCGCCGATGCGCGCTTCCAGATAGGGAGCGACTCCTGCCAGCAGCATTCCGATTTGATAAGCGAACCCTGGCACAAAGCCCCGCAGATGTGCCGGCGTCAGTTCGTTCATGTGAGCCGGAACCACCCCCCACGCCCCCTGCACGCAGAACTGCATCAGAAATCCGCCGAGTACGAGCAGCGCCGTCCCAGGCGCGGCGATCCACAGCGGGATAATCAGCAGCGCGCAGAGCACGGCGCCCACCATGGCCCGGCGGCGCCCGAAAAGATCGGAGAAATAACCGATCACCAGGCCCCCGAGCGTCGCGCCGACCATCGACACCATCGTGGTCAAGGCCGCGGCCTGCTGCGAGAATTTCCGCCCCTGCATCAGGAACGTAGGGTATAGATCCTGCGTTCCGTGGGAAATGAATCCCATCGCCGTCAACAGCAGCACCAGATACAGGAAGCGCCGCCAGATTGAGGGCAGCGATCGCACGTAGCTGCGCCAGTCAGTGCGATGCTCCTGCCAGGCCTCGGATTCCTTCACTTGCTTCAGTACGAAAATCGAGAGCAGCGCCGGCAATCCGCCGATGAAGAACATCACGCGCCACGCATAATCGGGATGCGTCGCGTGAATCGCCGGATAAACGGTAAGGAACGCCAGCGCCGCCAGCAGATTTCCCAGCGAGTAGCCCTGGTGCAGCATCCCCGAGATCACGCCCCGCCACTTAGGCGAAATCGATTCCAACGCCAGCGAAGCGCTCACGCCCCACTGCCCGCCCATCCCGATCCCGAACAGCATTCGCAGAATGAGAAAAATCTGAAAGGTCGGAGCCAGTCCGGAAAGCGCCGACGCCACCGCGTAAAAAACAATGTTGATCATCATCGGCAGCCGTCTGCCGAAACGATCCGCCATCACTCCGAACAGCAGTGCGCCCACCGGCCGCATGGCGAGCGTGAGCGTGAGAATGAGCGCAACCTGCGGCCGCGTTTTCCCGAAAGCCTTGGCGATATCGGCGATCAGAAACGTCAGTACGAAGAAGTCGAAGGCATCGAAAGTCCAGCCCAGGAAGCCCGCGAGGACAGCGTTGCGCTGGTCGCGCTTCTGCACGCTGCTGGGGATGCCGGTCGAGGATGCCATTAACGCGACTCCATGACGCTGTAGTATAACGCAGCGCCCCCGCGCGCATCGACATGCCGGACGCCGCTACCGGACGCCCATGCGCAGCAGCAAGTTGAATCCGAAGGCGAAGATCCCGGCCCCCAGGATCACGCAAACCGGAAGTGTCAGCACCCAGGCCAGCAGCAGGTTCCTCAAGGTGTCGGTCTGCAGTCCGGAGCGATTCGCGAACATGGTTCCGGCGACGCCCGAAGAGAGCACATGGGTCGTGCTCACGGGAAGTCCCATTTGATCGGCCGCGAGAATCGTCCCCATCGCCACCAATTCCGCGGAAGCGCCCTGCGCGTAAGTGAGGTGCTCCTTGCCGATCTTCTCTCCAACCGTGACCACGATTCGCTTCCAGCCGATCATGGTTCCCAGTCCCAGCGCCAGCGCGACGGCGACTTTCACCCAGGTGGGGATGAACTTGGTGAGTTTATCCATATGGGATTTCAGCGTCGCTGCCGATTTTTGTTCGGTTGGATCTTCCAGCTTCTTCTGCTTGATAAGCTTTCCCAGCCCTTCCGATGTCAAATACAAATCGCTGCGCAGGATGCGCCGCTGGTCCGGGCTGAGTTCGCTCAACGATTTCTTGCCGCTGAGGATTTCAGAAATTTCGCGGCACTTGGTGCCGATCCCCGCGAAAGTGCGATCCGTCGCTTTGCCGCTGGTTTTCAAGTAGGCGGAAACTTCGTCGGCAGCCACTTGATACCCTCCCATAGCCACTCCCGGCGCATGACGGTCCATTTGAAAGGAGATGGTTTCGGTAGTGGCCGCCAGCTCGGTGATCTGGGCCTGGTTGGTTCCCAGATCCACCGCGAAGGTCAGCGGCAGGATTCCCACCAGGATCAGCATGATCAAGCCCATGCCTTTTTGCCCGTCATTCGAGCCGTGCGCAAAGCTCACTCCAGTGCAAGTGAGGATGAGCAACCCGCGAATCCAGAGAGGAGGCGCCTTGTCTTTGTCGGGCGCGGAATACAGCGCCTTGTTTTTGATGAGAGCCTTGCTCAACACGAGCAGCCCTCCGGCACACACGAAGCCCACGATCGGCGAAACCAGCAGAGACGTTCCCACCTCCGTGGCCTTGGCCCAGTTGATTCCTTCGCCGAATTCGTGAGTGCCGGAGATCCATGAGTTGGCCAGGCCAACTCCCATGATGGCGCCGATCAAAGTGTGCGAACTGGATGCTGGCAACCCCAGGTACCACGTCCCAAGATTCCAGATGATCGCGGAAATCAGCAGAGCGAAAACCATCGCGAATCCCGCGCCAGAGCCTACGTTCAGCACTAACTCAACGGGAAGCAGAGCCAGGACGCCGAACGCAACCGCGCCGCTCGATGTCAGCACTCCGATCAGATTCCAGCAGCCCGACCATATCACCGCCACCCAAGGTTTCAGGGCGTGCGTGTAGATGACAGTGGCCACGGCATTCGCCGTGTCGTGAAAACCGTTGACGAACTCAAAGCTGAGAGCCATTCCCAGCGCCAATAAAAGAAAGATGCCGCTGCCAACCGAAATCGCCTGCCCAAACAGTTCCATTCGTCCTCCCTAGTAGACGGTTCACTCAGTCTACGCAGCGAAGGTTTCAAAACCGTTAAATCATTTGCTTTTTTTGAAGAATTTTCAAGGCCTTGACGAGCGCGGCAAGCACTTTCTAACCAGCGCGGAAATCGCCAGCATCAGCAAGGCAAACGAAACTACAAACAAAAACAGAAGGACCAGCACAACGCTTCCGCGCAGGAAGACGTTGCGCATCGAACTCCAGGCGTAGAAAGTATACGTGCCCCAAACAGCAAACAGAATCGAGCCGGAAACGATTCTAAGAAATGCCCCGGCCGCGGAAATCGCTGCTTCTACCAGGCTCAACTGCGGTTTGAAGGAGTACGGAATGGCCAGCCGCTCATAGGAAGGCCGCACCGGATCATCCTGGCTGGCGTGACTTCGATCCACGACCAGCAGCTCGCGCAACTTTGCCACCCAGGAGGTTTTCACCGCGTTTGGTCAAATTATCGCTCAAACTCGATGCATCAACTTTGCGATCCTTGCCCGGTTTTCTTCGGGACCACGCTGATGGTCCCGCTATTCTCCAGAATCGCCGTGTGGACGTCTTCAAAGCTGGTGCATCCCGCTTGCCGAAGCGCCGCGTTCAGCTCATGGTGCGTGAGATGATTTTTCGCAACCACGTCCTCGAACAGCTTCCCGTTGTGAACCAGAATCTGCGGCCGGCCCTCGATCAGACTTTCGAGCTTCTTGCTGCGATACGTCGCCAAGCTGACCGCGAAGTTCAAGAGCACCAGGGTAGAAGCGGAGATGAGCCCCCCGATCAGCGAGTTGTCCCCCGCGTTCATCGAATTCTGAACCGCGTTCGAGAGAACCAGCAGCAGAACCAGATCGAAGGGCGCCAACTGGCCGACCTGGCGCTTCCCAGTGATACGAAGCAGCCCCAGCAGAAAGACGTACACCACCATGCTGCGTACGACAAGTTCCCACCAGGGGACGGCGATATTGAACATGAGACTATTCTATGAGCGTTGGCCGCAGCTTAATGTGAATTCTCGGTGCGAGTAATCCGAATTGCGAGAAGATCCGTAGCAGGTCATCGCCGGACAACGTCCGGAACTTTGGCATCGAGCTAATCGTCTAGCTCCATCATGGCTACCACCAGTGGCTTTTCGGCCAGGCCGAACTCCGCGAGTGTTTCGCCTTCAAGATGCAGGCCTATCGCTTCGCAGATGTTAGCGTTTACTTCGTCGAGCGTGTCGCCTTGCGTCACTATGGAAAGATCGAGACATTCGGCCACATATTTCTCCTGGCCCCGGAAAATACGAACCCGAATCGTGCGTCTCATGGAACGTACCCCATACTTGATTTTAGGCTTGAGTGCTTCCTTCCCCGAGTCGTAGTTAGATCTCCAACAAATACCCCTTCTTCCCCACATTCATCGCCCGCGTCGCGCCCATCTGGAATACCACACCCTCCGCCTCATGAATGTGCCCGCAGAAAAAGTATTCCGGCTGATGCTTTTCAATGAACTCGCGCACCGCGCGGCTCCCCGCATGCAACCCGTCCTTGATCCGATCCAGCGGCGTGCCCAGCGGTGGCGAGTGGCAGATCAAAACCTGCGGCTTCCACGCGGCGAACTTCTCCAAACGCTCGGCGATTTCATCCTCGCCATATTCGCCCGGTGTGTCGAAAGGCGTCACAGTAGAATAGCCCAGCCCCGCGAAACGCACGCCGCCGATTTCCGCCATCTCGCCGTGAAAGTCCACGAATCCGAAACGCTCGCAAAACGCCGCAATGTCGCTCGCCGATTCGTGATTGCCCGGCAGCACGTAAACCCGCTCCGACCCGGCTCTTCATCAACTCGCCCATTTTGTCGAGCCCGCGAGCCCAGCTCACCAGATCCCCAGCCGCGAAATAAACGTCAGCGTCGATCGCCATCAGCTTCTCCAGCGCACGCCCGTCGTTATGAATATCCGAGAAGATGAGCGCCTTGACCATCAGTTATTATGTTAAATAGAAACCCTGATGTCTGACTCCGCCGCTCCAAGTGTAAACAGTTGGCTCGAAGACGAGCTTTATCATCAATACCTCTACGATCGCCAAACAGTGGACTCCGGCTGGAAGCAGGTTTTCGAAGCCGATAGCGAGCGCCTCAATCCCCACGGCCTACCGGCCAACGGCGCCACCATCACCATCGAGCCCGAATTTGAAGCTGCCCATGAGATGAGAGCGTTGCCCGCGCCGGCCCCGGGCGGTCCCGCAGTAGCCCTGGGCCAGGACGATCAAGCGCTTCCGCTGCGTGGCCCCGCGCTGAAAATCGCCGAAAATATGGCGGCGAGCCTCACGGTTCCCACCGCCACCAGCCTGCGCGTGTTGCCCGTCAAGGTGCTCGACGAAAACCGCCGCGCGATCAACGCGCACCGCGCCGCGCAAGGCCAGAGCAAGCTTTCCTATACGCACTTGGTCGCTTGGGCCATCGTGCGCGCTATCGAAAAAGTTCCCGCGCTGAACGACGCGTTTTCCGCCAGCGGCCACGACTCGCTGCGCATCCATCGCGGCCACGTTAACCTCGGACTCGCCGTCGATGTCGCGGGCAAGGACGGCGCCCGCTCGCTGAAAGTTCCCTCCGTGAAGAGCGCGGAAGCGATGAACTTCGCCGGATTCCTAACCGCCTACGACGGCATCGTCGCCCGCGCCCGCACGAATAAATTGACGGTGGCCGATTTCGAAGGCACCACCATTTCGCTCACCAACCCGGGCACAGTCGGCACCATTGGTTCGGTTCCGCGCCTCATGCCCGGACAGGGCGCCATCATCGCCACCGGCGCCATCGATTACCCGCCCGAATATCGCGGCATGACCGAAGACGCCCGCGCGTCGCTGGGACTCAGCAAGGTGATGACCGTGACCTGCACCTACGATCATCGTGTGATCCAAGGCGCCGAATCCGGCTTGTTCCTTGCGCAGTTGCAGGCGCTGCTCGAAGGCGAAGACGCGTTCTACGACAAGATTTACGCGGATCTCGGCGATCCCGTCCAAGCCTATTCGATGGGAAGTGGAGCCGCCCTCCGCGCCCTCCATCTCCGCCGACCCTGCCAAGCAAGCCGCAGTCGCCAGCTTCATCCAAGCCTGGCGCGAGCGCGGACACCTGGCCGCCGACATCGATCCGCTCGGCATTCCGCGCCCCCCGGCGCCGGATCTCGATCCCTCCGCGCACGGCCTCACCATTTGGGATCTCGACCGCACCTTCGACGCCGGTTCCTTCGGCGTCACCACCCTGCGCGACCTGATCGAACGCCTGCGTCTCACCTACGCCGGCAAAATGGGCGTCGAGTTCATGCATTGCGAAGACCCCGCGGAGCGCCGCTGGTTCCTGGAGCAACTGGAAGGCGCCGGCGCCCCCTGGACGCTCGACGCCGAAGCCAAAGGCCGCGCCCTCATGAGCGTACTCAACGCTGAAGGCTTCGAAAGCTTCCTAGAAAACCGCTTCAAGGGCCACAAGCGCTTTTCACTCGAAGGCGGCGAATCCACCATCGCCGTAGTCGACGAACTGCTGGATCGCGCCACGCACGGCGACGTCGACGAGTGCGTCATCGGCATGGCGCATCGCGGCCGCCTCACCGTGCTCGCGAACGTAATCGGCAAAGGCATCGCGCAGGTGTTCACGGAATTCGAAGGCGAAATCTCCGAAGAAGATTTCGGCGGCGCCGGCGATGTGAAGTATCACCTCGGAGCCAGCAACCGCCGCCAAGTGCCCGGCGGCAAGGCCATTCGCGTCTCGGTTGCTCCCAATCCCAGTCATCTCGAAGCCGTGAATCCGGTGGTCGAAGGCATCGTGCGCCCCAAGCAGGATCGCCTGGAAGATAAATTGCGCGAACGCGTGATCCCTCTGCTGATCCACGGTGACGCCGCCATGGCCGGGCAGGGCATTGTCGCCGAGACTCTGAACCTTTCGCAGATTGATGGCTACAACACCGGCGGCACCATTCATCTGATCATCAACAATCAGATCGGCTTCACCACCAATCCCAATCAGGCCCGCTCCACCGGCTATAGCTCCGATGTCGCGCTGATGGTCCACGCTCCCGTGTTCCACGTCAACGGAGACGACCCCGAAGCCTGCACCCGCGCCGCGCAGCTCGCTTACGATTTTCGCCAGCGCTTTCACCGCGACGTAGTGATCGATGTCCTCTGTTGGCGCAAGCACGGCCATAACGAAGGCGATGACGCCAGCTACACCCAGCCCGTCCTCTATCGCCATTTGAAAGATCACAAATCCGTGGCCACGCTTTACGGTGACCGCCTTAAAAAAGAAGGCGTAATCACCGCCGAAGAAATCGCCGCTCTGCAGGAAGCGCAGAAAAAGTACCTCTACGACATCTACGATCTGACCCAAACCAACAAAGAAGAGTGGGAGCTCCTCGAACTCAGTCCGATCGAGCCCGGTTCCAGGCCGCAAGATCTGCCGCTCACTGGCGCCAGCCTTTTGGCGCTCGAACAGGTGATCCTCACCCTCTCCGATTTCCCGGCCGATTTTAAAATTCATCCCAAGCTGAAGCGCCTGGTGGAAAAACGCGGTGCCGCCCTGCGCGATAACTCGATCGACTGGGCTCTCGCCGAGACTCTGGCCTTCGGCAGCCTCATGCTCGAAGGCACCTCGGTTCGTCTGAGCGGCCAGGACGTAGGACGCGGCACCTTCAGCCACCGCCACGCCACTTATCACGATTACGAAACCGACACCGTTTACGTGCCGCTCGCGCACTTGGTGCCGGGCCTGGCGAAATTTGAAGTCTATAACAGCCCGCTCAGCGAATACGCCGTAGTCGGTTTCGAATTCGGCTACAGTGTTGCCGATCCGCTTCAGCCTGGTCGTGTGGGAAGCGCAGTACGGCGATTTCGCCAACGGCGCGCAGATCATGATCGACCAGTTCATCGCCTCGGCCGAATCGAAGTGGGGACAGCCCAGCGGCCTGGTGATGCTGCTGCCGCACGGCCAGGAAGGCGGCGGCCCGGAGCATTCCAGCGCCCGCCTGGAGCGTTTCCTGCAGCTTTCCGCCGAAGCCAATCTGCAGGTGGTGAACTGCACCACTCCCGCGCAGTACTTCCATCTGCTGCGCCGCCAGATGCGCGGCGGCCCCGACATGCGCGGCTTGCGCAAACCTCTGATCGTCATGTCGCCCAAGAGCCTGCTGCGCCATCCGCAGGTGATCTCCACCGTCGACGATCTGACCAAGGGCGCATTCCAACCCGTGCTCGACGATCAGTCGGTGACGAATCCCGCAGCCATCCGCAAGATCCTGCTCTGCAGCGGAAAAATTTATTACGAAGTGCTGGCCGCCCGCGAGGCGCGCAAGGGCACTGACGAAACCGCTCTGCGCACCGCCATCGTGCGCGTCGAGCAGCTCTATCCTTTCCCCGAAGCCGAAATCCGCGCGGTCATCGAACGCTACAAAGCCGCCAGCGGCGTAGTGTGGGTGCAAGAAGAACCGCGCAACATGGGAGCCTGGATCTTCATGCGCACCCGCCTGCAGCGCATCATGGCGAACGAAGCCCGCACGCTGGGCTACGCTGGACGTCCGGAGAGCGCATCGACCGCCCCCGGTTCCACTAAGGTTCACAATCGCGAGCAGGCCGAGTTACTCGATCAAGCCTTCGCCCCGCCCAGCATCGCCCGCCGCTGGCGCAAGCGCTTGGTAAAACGCCGCAAAGCAAAATAAGATCCGCGGATCGCCAGCCGCGCGAGCATCGCGCTACCCCACCCGACCGCTACAATAAACCGTTGGCCGACGAATCTGCGGTAAAGCACAATTCGCCCTGGCTGTTCGGGTTTTTGGGGATTCCCAACGGCCTCTCCAACGCAATCATTGTGATCTTGATGCCTTACGTGCTGCGCCGCCAAGGCGTCGCCGTGGACCGCATCGCGGAAGTCGTCGCCGTAGCCAGCATTCCCAACGTCTGGTATTTTTTGTATTCGCCAGTGGTCGATCTTGGCCTGCGCCGCGCGCTCCTGGATACTGCTCTCCGCTGCCGCCGCCGGATTGTTCGCCGCACTCGCCGTCTTGTCCTCCGCCGGACCGTTGGCGGTCTTGACCGCTCTCCTCTTCACATCCGGCATGGTCGGCAGCTTGATTTCGTCGGCGAACGGAGCGCTCTTGTCATTCCTCGACCCGCGCGTGCGCGGCCGCGCCAGCGGTTGGTATCAGGCTGGAAATCTCGGCGGCGGCACCATCGGCGGAGGGCTCGCGATCTGGCTGGCGGACCGCGTAAATCTGCCCGCACTCAGCGCTCGGCGTCATCGTGCTGATTGTTCTTCCCGCCACCGCCGCGCTTCTGATCCGCGAGCCAGCCCCGCATCGCCGCGCCGTGATCCCAGTGTTTCGCGACCTGTTCGACGACCTGCGCGAACTGCTCTGGTCCCGCCGCACGCTCATCGGACTGGTATTTTTTCTATCGCCCGTCGGCAGCGCCGCCGTCGTCAATCTCGCGTCCGGCCTTGGTCCCGACTACCACGCGCCCGCCGGCGAAGTCATGTGGATCTCCGGAATCGCCGGCGGCTTGCTCAGCGCTCTCGGCAGCTTGGTCGGCGGTTTCGTATGCGATCGGATGAATCGCATGCAAGCCTACGCGCTCTCCGGATTTTTAGCGACGGTGTTCGCAGCCTACCTCGCCTTCGCGCCGCACTCGCCCTGGACTTACGCACTCGGGTACTCCGGCTACTCGATTGCCGCCGGATTCGCGTACGCAGTTTTCACCGCGCTAGTGCTCGAAGTAATGGGCCGCCGCGATCACGCCGCCGGAACGGCTTACGCGCTATTCGTCGCCACCGGCAACGTGCCTATCTTATATATGACGTGGCTGGATGGCGTCGGATACAAATACGGCGCCGTCCGCGGCTTGATGAGCGTCGACGCTTTGGCCAACGGTATCGGAGCCTTAGTGCTTCTCCTCGTCGCCCGCTCCGCCGCACGCTACTTCCGCGAACCCGTCGAAGCTGCGGCAGCTACTGCGCCGTGACCTCCACCGCCGCCGAGTGCGCACTCTCATTCCCAGTGCGATCGATCGACGTAATCGTGTAGCTGTACTTCTTGCCAATCTCCACCGTGCGGTCACTGAAATTCGGCGCATCCACCGGCCCCGCGATTCTCTCCGCCGCGCCGCCCGCAGCCGAGCGATAAACCTGATACCCCGCCAAATCGTCTTCGGAGTTCGGCTGCCACGCCAACTCAATCGAGTTCACGCCCGCCACTGCCATCAGTCCCGACTGGCACCGCCGGAGGAAACGTATCCGCCGGCGTGACGCCCACGATGCTGGAAATTTCACTCTGCCGCAATTCCCCCGCCAGCGCCTGCACGAAATACCGGTAGGGCGATCCGAAATCGACCGCCGTGTCCACATACTCCGGCTTGTCCGATTCCGCCAGCCGCTGCGGCATCGCATCACCCGCGCCGCGAAAAATGCGATAGTGCCCGCCCGTCTTACTGTCAGGCGTCCCCGACCAGGTCAACCGCACCCCTTTCGGATCCGAAACCGCTTTGAAGTCCGCCGGAGTCGCCAGCGGTTCGCCCACCGCCAGCGTCACCGGGTTCGACCAATCCGAAGCCTTCCCCTTCGCACCCGTCGCCCGCACCGTCAGCGTCACCTGCTTCCCCACCCAATCTTTCGCTGGGAAATCGTGATCCACCGGTCCCGCGCTCCTTCGCAGGCACGCGAAGTATCTGCGGCGAAGTTCCCACAGCCACCCGCAGCTCCACCGTTTTTACACTGCTTAAGAGCGAGACCGTCGGTATCGAGAGCCCCGATCGTGAACTGGACCAGAATCTTATCGCCATACTCAGCGGCGCGAAGGTCCGTGATACGCGTGGGAATATCCAGCGCGGGCGGTTTGGGCGGACCGAGGTAAGCGCAACCCGCTAGCCAAAAAATGCAAAACAGGGCAGCGGCGCGTTTCACAGAATATAGCGGCTCAAGTCCTGATCCTTGACGATATCGGCAAGTTGCTTGCGCACGTACACCGCGTCCACCTTGACGACTTTCTTCTTCAGATCCGGACCGTCGAACGACACTTCTTCCAGCAGCTTCTCCAGAATCGTATGCAGCCGCCGCGCGCCGATGTTCTCCATCGATTCGTTCACCCGCGTCGCGAACGACGCGATCTCCTGAATCGCGTCCTCGGTGAACGTCGAGCTTGATGCCCTCGGTGTCGAGCAGCGCCTGATACTGCTTGATCAGCGCGTTCTTCGGCTCCTTCAGAATGCGAATGAAATCCGCCTCGTTCAGCGACTTCAGCTCCACCCGAATCGGGAAGCGCCCCTGCAATTCCGGAATCAAATCGCTCGGCTTCGACACATGGAACGCGCCCGCCGCGATAAACAGAATATGATCCGTGCGCACAAAGCCATAGCGCGTATTCACGGTCGTGCCTTCGACGATCGGCAGAATGTCGCGCTGCACGCCCTCGCGGCTGATATCCGGACCATGCCCGCCCTCGCGCCCTGCGATCTTATCCACTTCATCGAGGAAAATGATGCCGCTGCGCTCCACCCGCTCGATCGCGATGCGCGTCACCTGGTCCATGTCGACCAGCTTCTGCTCTTCTTCCTGGACCAGATAATCCATCGCCTCGCCCACGCGCATCTTGCGCTTGCGCGTGCGTCCGCCGAACAACCCCGGCAGCACGTCCTTGAGGTTGATGTCCATCTCCTCCATGCCGCCGAGAGTGGAAACTTCAAACGTAGGACCGCGCTCCTTCACATCCACTTCCACCATGCGGTCGTCGAGCTTTCCCGCGCGCAGCCGTTCGCGCAGTTTTTCGCGCGTGCGATCGACGCTCTCCGGAGCCTCGGTAGTCTCGCCCGGCGGCGGCATCAGCAGATCCAGCAGCCGTTCTTCCGCGTTCCGCTCCGCGCGCTCGCCGATTTCGTTCAGCCGCTCCTCGCGCACCATGTCGATCGCGATCTCCACCAGATCGCGGATCATCGATTCCACATCGCGCCCCACGTAGCCGACTTCCGTGAACTTGCTGGCCTCCACTTTGAGAAAAGGCGAATTCGCCAGCTTCGCCAGCCGCCGCGCCAGCTCCGTTTTGCCCACGCCCGTGGGCCCGATCATCAGGATGTTCTTGGGCATCACCTCTTCCGCCATCTCCGGGTCGAGCTTCTGGCGGCGGATGCGATTGCGCAGCGCGATAGCGACAGCCCTCTTGGCGTCGGCCTGGCCGATCACGTATTTGTCCAGCTCGCGCACGATTTCCCGCGGCGTCAGCTCGTCCAGCAGCGGCGTATCTTCGGCTGCCTGGGCCGGGAGATAGATCACCACGTGCTACATCCCCGGCGCGTAAAATGCCTCATAAGCTCCAGTTTGACATACCAACTCAGCCCAACTCCTCGTAGACCACGCTGTCATTGGTATAAATGCAGATCTTCCCCGCGATGGCCATCGCCTTCGTCACGATCTCATGCGCCGAAAGCGCCGTGTTTTCCATCAGCGCCGTTGCCGCGGCCTTGGCGTAAGCCCCGCCCGACCCAATGGCCGCGATGTTGTCGTCCGGATCGATCACATCGCCCTTCCCGCTGAGAATAAAGGTGTTGCGTCGGATCGGCCACCAGCAGCAGCGCTTCCAGATGGCGCAGCATGCGGTCGGTGCGCCAGTCCTTGGCCATCTCCACCACCGAGCGCGGCAGATTCCCGTTGAACTGCTCCAGCTTGGTTTCAAAGCGCGTGAACAGCGCAAACGCGTCGGCCGTCGCACCCGCGAACCCCGCCAGAATCTTGCCGTTATAAAGCCGCCGCAGCTTCTTCGCCGTGCCCTTCAATACCTCTGACCCCAGCGTCACCTGCCCGTCCCCGGCCATCACCACCTTGCCGTCGCGGCGGACGCATAGGATCGTCGTCGATCGAATTCGTTCTCTCATGAGTGTGAATTTCAGTGTGACACACGCCCCGCCGTGCGCGACGGGATGGAGCGCGAACTTCGACGGCTTGCCGACTAACCGGCCGGAATGCGGATAGACTGACCCTATGCGATTCCTACTGGCTCTGATCCCCGCACTTCTGAACGCGCAAACCTATGACATCGTTCTGCAACGCGGCCGCGTGATGGATCCCGAATCCGGACTTGATGCGGTGCGCAGCGTAGGCATCAACAGCAACAAGATTGTTGCGATTTCCACGCGTGCGCTGCGCGGCAAGGTAGAGGTTGATGCCAACGGTTTGGTCATCGCACCCGGATTTATTGACCCCCACTCGCACGGCCAGACGGCGGAGAACTACCGCTACAAAGCTATGGACGGAGTCACTACAGGGTTGGAACTCGAAATCGGCGTCTCGCCGGTAAATGAGTGGTACGCGGCGCGGGAGGGGAAAGCGCTGATCAACTTCGGCGCCAGCGCCGGCCATGTTCCGGCGCGCATGGCAGTCATGAAAGATAGCGGCGACATCCTGCCGCGAGACTCGGCGATGAATCGCGGAGCAACCCCGGAAGAAGAGAGGGCGATTATTGCAGCGATCCAGAAGGGCCTGGACGAGGGCGCGCTGGGTATGGGGTTGGGGTTGGCTTACGTCCCAACGGCCACTCATGAAGAGGTTCTGGACCTTTTTTATGTGGCTGCGAAATGGAAGCGCCCTGTCTTTGTTCACATGCGCGACGCGGGAACCACCACGCCCGGTATTTTCGAATCTTTGCAGGAGGTGATTACGGACGCTGTGGCCGCTGGCACGCCATTGCATATCATGCACATCACCAGCACGGCCCAAGGGAAGACAGCCGAAGCGTTGCGGCTGATCGAAGGCGTCCGTGCGCGAGGTCTGGACGTCACTACCGAGACCTATCCCTACGTCGCGGGCTCCTCCGTCCTTGAAAGTGCATTATTTGAACCTGGGTGGCAGGAAAAGCAGGGCGCTACATATTCGGACCTCTTGTGGGTGGCAACTGGCGAGCGCCTGAACAAAGAATCCTTCGAGCGCTATCGTAAACAAGGAGGAAGGGTCGTGATCTTCCAAAATACGGAAGAGACCGTTCGGACGGCACTGGCGAGTCCACTTGTGATGATCGGAAGCGATGGGAGAATGGCCGATGGCAAGGGACATCCTCGCGGCGTGGGCACCTATGGCCGTGTCCTCGGCAAATATGTTCGCGAAGACAAAGTGCTCACACTGATGGACGCGATTCGCAAGTGCACTCTCATGCCCGCGCAACGGCTCGAAGGGATGTCCCCGCAGATGCGGCAGAAGGGCCGGCTAAAGGTGGGCGCCGACGCCGATATCACGGTCTTTGACCCCCAGCGCGTCATCGACAAAGCCACCTTCGAAAATCCTGCGCAATATTCCGAAGGGTTTCGTTACGTGATGGTTAACGGAACCTTTGTCGTCCGCGAAGGCCAGTTGCAGGATGGAATCGCGCCGGGCCAGGGGATCCGGGCCCGATAAACCCGATTCAATCCATGCATTGGCCGTGTAACGCGATACCGCCCGGCTGCAAGCGACTCCAGCGTAGAATAACCCCAGAGGCAACCGTGATCGGAATCATTTTCGAAGTCTGGCCCGCCGAGGGCAAGAAGCAGGAATATCTCGACATCGCCGCGAGACTCCGGCCGCTCTTGGATCAAATCGACGGCTTCATCTCCATCGAGCGTTTCGAAAGCCTGTACGAACCGGGAAAGATCCTGTCCCTCTCCTTCTTCCGCGATCAAGCCGCCGTGGAACAATGGCGAAAACTGGAAGCCCACCGCGTCGCCCAAGCCGTAGGCCGAGCCGGCGTATTTCGCGACTACCGCCTGCGCGTCGTCAGCGTAATTCGCGACTATGGCATGTCTGACCGGGAGCAGGCGCCGCCCGACAGCCTCGGCTACCACCAAATAGAGCCCCGGCCTGGCATTGACAAAATATCAGATTAGATATAATCTAATTTATTGATGGACGCCGAGGCGATCAAACAGTCCTTGGAAAGCGGCGGGCTGCGCTGCACTCCGCAGCGCTACGCCGTGATGGCTTTCCTGATGGAACACAACCGCCATCCCACCGCCGCGGAAATCTTCGAAGCCGTGAATCGCATGGATCCGCGCTCTTCCCGCGCCACCACCTATAATAATCTGCGCGACCTGGTGCAGGCCGGTCTGGTGCGTGAAGTCGCCGTCGAAGGCCGCGCCGCCCGATTCGATGCGAAAGGCATGCGGCATCACCATTTCATCTGCGACCGCTGCGGCAATGTGGAAGACATCGAGTGGTACGACGTGCCGAAGCCGGCCTCGCGTTCTCTCGGCAAGCGCGTTCTTCGCGAGTGCGAACTCATTTTCCGCGGTCTGTGCGCGAAATGCGCCCCGCGGCGCGCTCCCCGTTCCGTGACGCAATCAATTTTAGTCAATTCGAAGGAGAATCAACACATGGATAAAGAACTCACCGGGACCGCCGCGGCCGTCCCCAATACTCCCACCGAAGCCAAGTGCCCGGTAAAGGTTGGCGCTCGCCGGCACACCGTGGCCGGCGCGCCCACGAATTCGGGCTGGTGGCCGGACCAGCTCAATCTGCGGATTCTGCACCAGAATTCCTCCCTGTCCGATCCCATGGGCAAGGAGTTCGACTACGCGAAGGAGTTCAAGAGCCTCGATCTCAACGCCGTGATCAAGGACCTGCACGCCCTGATGACGGATTCGCAGGAATGGTGGCCGGCCGACTACGGCCACTACGGCCCGTTTTTCATCCGCATGGCGTGGCACAGCGCCGGTACCTATCGCATCGCCGATGGCCGCGGCGGCGCCGGCGCCGGCATGCAGCGTTTTGCCCCGCTCAATAGCTGGCCCGATAACGCCAGCCTCGATAAAGCGCGCCGCCTGCTCTGGCCCATCAAACAAAAGTACGGCAAGAAAATCTCCTGGGCCGACCTCTTCATTCTCACCGGCAACGTCGCCTTGGATTCCATGGGCTTCAAAACTTTCGGTTTCGGCGGCGGCCGCGCGGACGTCTGGGAACCCGAAGAAGACGTTTACTGGGGTCCCGAAAGCACCTGGCTGGGAGACGAGCGCTACACCGGCGATCGCCAGCTCGATAACCCTCTCGGCGCGGTTCAAATGGGATTGATTTACGTGAATCCGCAAGGACCCAACGGAAATCCCGACCCCCTCGCCGCCGCGCGCGACATCCGCGAAACCTTCGCCCGCATGGCGATGAATGACGAAGAGACCGTCGCGCTCATTGCCGGCGGCCACACTTTCGGCAAGACCCACGGCGCCGCCGACGCCGGAAAATATGTCGGCCCCGAGCCCGAAGGCGCGCCCATCGAGGAGCAAGGCTTAGGCTGGACCAACACCTTCGGCACCGGCAAAGGCGGCGACGCCATCACCAGCGGTCTGGAAGGCGCATGGACCGCGAGCCCCACCAAATGGGGCAACGCATTCTTCGACACCCTGTACGGCTTCGAGTGGGAACTCTCGAAGAGCCCCGCCGGCGCGCATCAGTGGAAGCCCAAGAACGGAGCAGGCGCAGGCACCGTGCCGGACGCCCACGATCCTGCGAAGAAGCACGCGCCCACCATGCTCACAACCGATCTCGCTCTTCGGATCGATCCCGCCTACGCGAAAATCTCCAAGCGCTTCCATGAGCATCCGCAGGAATTCGCCGACGCTTTCGCGAAAGCTTGGTTCAAGCTCACGCACCGCGATATGGGGCCCGTCGTGCGCTACCTCGGTCCGCTCGTCCCGAAAGAGATCGCTGATTTGGCAGGATCCCATTCCCGCAGTGGATCACGCATTGATCGGCGAGCAGGATGTCGCCGCCCTCAAGGCCAAGATTCTCGCGTCGGGACTCTCCATCTCTCAACTGGCCTCGACCGCCTGGGCGTCGGCCTCGACCTTCCGCGGCTCCGACAAGCGCGGCGGTGCAAATGGCGCGCGCGTTCGCCTCGCTCCGCAAAAAGATTGGGAAGTCAACCAGCCCGCCGAACTGGCCAAAGTAATTTCCAAGCTGGAGACGATCCAAAAAGAATTCAACGCTGCGCAATCCGGCGGCAAAAAAGTTTCTCTCGCTGACCTGATCGTCATCGGTGGCGACGCCGCGATCGAAGCGGCCGCGAAGAAGGCCGGGCACGATGTGAAAGTGCCTTTCTCGCCCGGCCGCACCGACGCCTCGCAGGAACAAACCGATGCCCACTCCTTCGCCCCGCTGGAGCCCGTCGCCGACGCCTTCCGCAACTATTTCCGGAACGAACGTCACCTGCCCGCTGAAGAACTATTGTTAGACCGCGCCCAGTTATTGACCCTGACCGCTCCCGAGATGACGGTTCTCATTGGCGGCCTGCGCGTTCTGAACGTCAACACCGGCCAGTCCAAACACGGCGTATTCACGAGCCGTCCGGAAACCCTGACCAACGATTTCTTCGTCAACCTGCTCAGCATGAGTACCAAGTGGCAGGCCGCCTCTACCGAAGGCGTGTTCGAAGGCCGCGACCGCGCGACCAACGCCATCAAATGGACCGGCACCCGTGCCGACCTGGTCTTCGGTTCCAACTCCCAGCTCCGCGCCGTCGCCGAAGTCTACGCCTGCAGCGATTCGAAGGAAGCGTTCGTGAAAGACTTCGTAGCCGCGTGGACCAAAGTGATGAACTTGGATCGCTTCGACCTCGCGTAAATCCGCCCGCAGAATGACTGAGGGGCGCAGTGCGAACTGCCGCCCCTCAGACTTAGACTTCGCTTTGTCTCTTCAGGAGAAGAGCTGAAACATCCGCTTGGAACGCGGCGCTCTTGATGTAGCTTTCCCTTACCAGGCTGCCTTTACAAGCCGCCGCCTTCCACGTCTGCCCCTCGATTTCGTGTGCGAATCCCAGCCCGGAATGCATCGCCGTCATGCTGAACCCCGCGACGCTCTGGGCGATCTCCAGCGCCCGCTGCTCCACCTCCCCGGCGGGGACCACCTGATGCACCAGCCCAATCCGCAGCGCTTCGGCCGCGTCAATAACTTCTCCAGTCATCGTGAGCGCCAGCGCCCGTCTCTGTCCCACCGCCGCCGCCACCGCCGGAAAAATCACGAACGGCCACAACCCCAAGCGAATTCCCGTCAGACCGAAGGTTGCGTTTTCCGCCGCAATCGCCACGTGGCAATTCGCCACCAGCCCCATGCCGCTTCCCAGCGCGACCCCCTGCACCGCGCCGATCACCGGTTTCGTGAGCCGCGCCCCGATCGTAAACAACGTTTCCTGAACCCGGCTGACGCTGGCCACGTCGCCTTTAGCGACCTCTTTGATTTCCATCCCCGCGCAAAATGAATCCCCCATTCCACTCAGCAGCACCGCCCCGACGCCACTGTCCCTTTGTGCCCGGTCAAACGCATGCACCAACTCTTTGCAGAGTGTCATTGTCAGCGAATTGCGCTCCGCGGGGCGGTTCAAGCACACCCGGAGCACACGGCCTTCGAGCTTCGTATCGACGGCGTCAGTCATAAGTACCTCACCTCGCGCTATGCCGGAATGAAGGCAAGAGCGCCATAAGAGCGCCATTAGAGCGATAGGTGAGTATACTCGAATTCAAAACCGGCGGATAGCGCCCGCCACGCGGCTCGTCACACTTTCACTGCGCGCGCGCCCTCAACCGGATAGGGGTCGATGATGACCGCGGACCCGGTCTCCAGCAGCGATTTCAAGTTCGAAATGACCTTCGGCCAGCCACCAGACACCGCCTCGATAAGCTTCGAAGCTTGGCACTCAATGGTGTGGGTGATGGAGAGCTTGACCGCCGGCCCGCTTGGTTCCAGTTCCATCGTGCACAACGACCAGCCTTCCGCATTCAGCTCGGGCTTCTTCTGATTCTGCCAGCGAATCACTAACCGCCGCGGCGGCTCAGCCTCGACGATCTCACCGGCATCGAAGATCTGGCCATCTCCCGACACCAGCTTCCACGGGGATCCCGCCGTCCACTGGCTTTCGCCGTGCATGCCGAACCAGTACTGCTTCATAAACTCCGCGTCGGTCAGCGCCGACCACAGCTTCTCCGGCGTGGTGCGGATGTAGGTCACATATACAAAGGTCGATTTATCCATTGTTTTTCTCCAGTCGTTTTTTCAGATTTGAAAGCGCCTTAAGGCGCGGCTTTTCGAACTTGGCAATCCACCGCTCGTAGATTTCCTGTAGAGGCACCGGATTGAGGAAGTGCAGCTTTTCGCGGCCCCGCCGCACGGTGGCGACCAGGTTCGCCGCCTCCAGCAGGTCCAGGTGTTGAGTCACCCCCTGCCGCGACATATCCAGGTGTTCGCACAGCTCGTTAAGCGTGCGCCCGTCATGCGCATGCAGCAAATCCAGCAGCTTGCGCCGGCTCGGATCGGCCAGGGCCTTGAACAGCATGTCGGTATCGCGGCGCTCTGCCATGTTGATATACGCAAGTAACTACTTGCCTGATTATAGGCAAGTAGTTACTTGCATGTCAAGAGAGTATTTGCACAGCCAAGGTGCCAGCACCGGTCCGCGGCGGCGGTCAACTCTATAACTGGTCGGACTCTAAAAGGTTTTCAATATCGCGGGCGCCGTGTATCACGCGAAGGACATCAATGCCGCCGGGACGTGGCAGATAGAAGATTAGGTAATTCTCAAATCCTTGGACCGGTATACGACGTAATCCTGCCAGCCCAGGAACGCTCGAATCATAAGGCCTGCCCATCCGCGGTTGTTTGACGAGGAGGGCGCACGTTTCATGCACGGCGGCGAAGTATCGTTCGGCCAGCTCAATGCTCTCCTCCTCGCCGAAATAGACGAACTGCTCTAGCAGGTCAATCCGCGCCCCTGGCCGTTGGGTGACGGACTGGATCACTTCTTAGCGCTTTTCTTCCGGGCAGCCAGTTTCGTCATGGCTTCCCGTTTGAGCTCGTTCCAGAACTTCGCGTCGACCGGAATCGAATCGCCAGACCTCAATCCCTCAACCAGCATCGCGTCCAGTTTGTCCTTGGCGCGCCGCCTTTGGTCCGCCCGGATCAGTTCGCGAACATACTCACTCGGTGTACTGTAGCCATTCTTGGTCTGTGCTTCCGCGAATTCTTTCAACTCCTCGGGCAACGAAACATTCATCGATGTCATACTCATGGCGTGCTCCAATGGCAGATTCTGTCAGCTACTGCCATTATGGCATTTTATAGCCGACGATCCTTTGTAAGGGAAGGATCAAGTGGAATTCTGTCCAAGACCCCGCGTGTGCGGGACTGGCAAAGGCCACACGCAATGTCGGGCATATCACTCTCCCCTTCCGCTAAATACCGGCGTATTAGACTCGCCCGCAGAGAAGGCGGAAAGAACGTTCTCGAATAAAGCAGGGTTCCGTGTCGCGAAGGTGAATTAAGGCGCTTTCCGAACACGAACTCACAATCGTGACAAGTCAAACCGAGCGTTCTAACGGGTACGCGAGTCCGCTTAATGAAGCTCGTACCGGATCCGCGATGTAAGATTCCGAGAGCGAGCCGACCATCTGATTACAGAACGATCACGGTGGCTGGGTCAAGATTGGGGTCAATGGAGTCGAGTGAACCCCGGAGGATGTGCACGGCGAAAAGCATCGATTTCACCAAAACCTGGAACTCGTTGTCCGAAGACGATACTACATTCGTCGTAAAGCTCGGCACAGCACTCGTCGTGCGTCTCATTCGGCAGTCCTTGAATCGACTTGATGCGGGGACTATACGCAACCTTCCAATCGTCGCGATATTCTGGCGGGCTCCAGCGGAGTGCCTCGCTGAAAACCCTCCAATCACGCCATCCTTATGTGCACCACCGGATGCTTCTTATCGCTTTTTTCTTGATCTGTCAGGCGCAGCGAGCCACCGTCGATCCTTGTTACAGCAATATATTTGTCCAGCACGACTTCGGGGCAATGCCGAAGGAGGGAAGTGATGTCACGCTCGACTATGGTTAACCATTGATACTCTCCGTAGGACCCAACGATTCCCGGAGTACCATGTTCAGCCTTGAACAGTGCGTGCTCTGCTACATAGATTTTATGTGTCCACTCGGAGGCCTCCGTCATACGACGTAGTTCTTCCGGACCGGCTCCAGGCCGTGCAGGATCAAGGGTCTTTACATATGCGTGATGCTCCGCCCAGAGTCGCTCCGACATCGTTCGTGCTAATTCCAATTCCTGGCGAACTCGATCGGCGAGGGGTTCCACGCATCCACGATAACGCGAGTGTGCGTTCCTCGTTCGACCCGCAGCATGCGTTTACGCCCTGCCCGATTGTGTTTCTCCCTCCCTATCAACAACCTCACGTTCTGCCTCCCATCCCCCGCAAGCTACCCACGCTACCTTCTCATCATGAGAGTCCGTCCCACCCACCGGGGGCTAAGGACCACGTGAGCGGAATTCTAGACCCTTCCGCGAAGCGTAACAGCGGTGAGGTAGTAGCGGAGAACTGGAACTCCGTCCCGCACGGTAGGTGGTCCCTCCTGGGCCGCCGGGCTTGCGAACTGAGCGTACAGCGCCTCATCCGCGTTGTGCGTCACTCACAGCAAGATTCACGGGTTAATGCCGCCATAGAGGGCCCTCGAAGGATCTTTGAAATGCGGAAGGATCTTTGAAATGCGGACGGAAGCAACAATCCGCCTGCCGCGGCGTTCATTCGCGCTCCCCGCGTCCATTCGCGGCGAAACTATGTCGACGCTCGCCGCTCCCCACACGGCCGCAATGGTAAAATCAATTACTCCATGAAGATTGCAATCGGCGCCGACCACGCTGGATTCGGCCTAAAACGAGAAATCACAGAAATGTTGCGCGCATCCGGCCACAGCGTGATCGACGAAGGCACCAATAGCACCGAATCCACCGATTATCCGGACTACGCCGCCACCGTGGGGCGAGCCGTCGCCGATGGCTCAGCCGATCGCGGCATCCTGGTCTGCGGCACCGGCGTCGGCATGGCCATCGCAGCGAATAAAATTCACGGCGTGCGCGCGGCTCTAGCCGTGAATCCTGAAGAAGTGCAACTCACGCGCCAGCATAATAACGCTAATGTGCTCGCGATCGGCGCCAACTATACCGACGCCCCGACCGCGAATCAATTTGTAAAGCTATTTCTCGAAACCGAGTTCGAGCGCGGCGGACGCCACGAACGCCGGGTACAAAAGATCCTAGAACTGGAGCGGAATTAACATGACGAAATCCGGCAATCAAGCCCCACCGGCGCGCCCTTTGGCCGAAGCCGATCCCGAAATTTACGACCTGATCCGCCACGAAACCGAGCGCCAAAATTCGCGCCTGGAGCTCATCGCCAGCGAGAACTTCGTTTCCGAAGCGATTCTCGAAGCCGCCGGCACCATCCTCACCAATAAGTACGCCGAAGGCTATCCCGGCAAACGCTATTACGGCGGCTGCGAATATGTCGATGGCATCGAGAACCTCGCGCGCGACCGCGCCAAGAAATTGTTCCGCGCCGAGTATGCCAACGTGCAGCCCCATTCCGGTTCGCAGGCGAATCAGGGCGCCTACTTCAGCGTTCTCAATCCCGGCGACACCATCCTGGGGATGAACCTCGCGCACGGCGGCCACCTGACCCACGGCCATCCGCTCAACTTCTCCGGCAAGCTGTATAAGATCGTGCCCTACGGCGTCCGTAAAGAAGATGAGCTGATCGATTACGACGAAGTCGCGCGTCTCGCCGCCGAGCACAAGCCCAAGTTGATCGTCGCCGGCGGCAGCGCGTATCCCCGGATCATCGATTTCGCCCGCTTCCGTCAGATCGCCGACGCCACCGGCGCGCTCTTCATGGTCGACATGGCGCATTTTTCCGGACTCGTCGCCGCCGGAGTGCATCCCAACCCCTGCGATTGGGCCGACATCGTCACCTCCACCACCCACAAGACCCTGCGCGGCCCCCGCGGCGGCATGATCCTGGCGAAAGAAAAACTCGGCCCGGCCATCGACAAAGCGGTTTTCCCCGGAATTCAGGGCGGCCCGCTCATGCACATCATCGCCGCCAAAGCCATCTGCTATCGCGACGCCATGACGCCGGAATTTGTCACCTATAGCCGGCAAGTAGTCGCCAACGCGCAGACGCTGGCGAAGGAGCTAAGCGCGGCCGGCTTCCGCATCGTCTCCGGAGGCACCGACACTCACCTGATGCTGGTGGACGTCTTCGCGAAAGGTGTCCGCGGCAAGGAAGCCGAAGTAGCGCTGGATCACGCTTACATCACCGCCAACAAGAATGCGATTCCGTTCGATCCGAATCCGCCGGTGAATCCCAGCGGCATGCGTTTCGGAAGCCCCGCCGTCACCACCCGCGGTTTTGGCGAAAGCGAGATGCGCGAAGTAGCGGCGCTCATCACGCGCGTTCTCGAAAACGTCGCCGACGAAAACGTTCTAGCCGAAGTGCGCCGTCGCGTCGCCGCACTCACCGACCGCTTCCCGCTTTATTCCTGGAAATTGACGCCTGCCGTAGCTCGCTAACCGCGCGTCCGCGAAGCGCATACTCGATTCGCCTGGAGGAAAGATGCCGCTGCATATCGTCATCGACGTCCGGCGAGTCCGCGACTTCGGCATCGGTACCTACATCCGCAACCTCACCCGGGCTCTATCGGCGCTCGACTCCGACAATCAATACACCCTCATCGCCCATCCTAACGATGCCGCCGAAATAGCGGGACTGGGGCCCAACTTCCGCATCGCCCCCTTCGCAGCCAGCGATAAGGGCCTGAAACACAACATTTCTTTTCCGGGATTTTTGAAGTCTTTAAAAGCGTCTCTGTATCATATTCCGCTTAATTCCGTAGCCTGGGCCATGCCTCGCCCCTACGTCGTAACCATTCACGATATGAGCTCGCTGCTCTTCCCGCAGCGCCGCGATTTCCGCTACAGCCTGCACCAGCAGCGCTACCGGCGCGGTGTGGTCCGCGCCGCCCGCGTCATCGCCGTTTCGAACGCCACCCGCCGCGATCTGGAATCGGTTCTGCGCATCTCTGACGAACGCCTCTCCACCATCTACAGCGCCCCCGACCCCGCCTTCACCGGCCCGCGCGACGATCCTGACAAGCAGCGTCAGATTCTGGATCGCTACTCGATCACTTACCCCTACATTCTTTACGCCGGAACCGTCCGCGTGCATAAGAACGTGCCGCGTCTCGTCGAGGCGTTCGCCGTCTTGCGCCACAAACTCGAAAATCACCCGCAATACGCGAATCTGCGCCTGGTAATCATCGGCGACGAACTCTCGAAAAATCCCGCCGTCCGCCGCGCTGTGGCGCATTCGCGCATCGAGAACGCCGTCCGCTTTCTGGGATTCGTTCCCATCGAGACCCTGCGCGTCTTCTATTGCGCCGCCGAAGCGTTTGCTTTTCCCACTCTTTACGAAGGCTTCGGTTTGGCGCCGCTCGAAGCCATGGCCTGCGGCGCGCCGGTGGTCGCATCCGATCTTCCCTCTCTGGTCGAAGCCGTGGGGCAAGCCGCCGAACTGGTGAGCCCCGATAACGTCTTCGATATCGAACGCGGAATGCGCGAAGTTCTTCTGAATTCCGAGCGCCGCGAAAGCCTGAGGACGGCAGGCCGGGTCCAGGCGCAGCGCTTCCATTGGGAGTCCACCGCGCAACAAGTCCTTGCCATTTATCGGGAAGTCGCAACTAAATAGTGTGTAATTAGTACGATTTAAGCGAATACTAATTGACATTAAATAGTCCCGGAAGTACTATACCTATGCGGTTGCCGGTGGAAGGCCACAGCGAACGCCGAAGCAATGAGAGGACCTAAACACAGCAATGGAATGGACACGCTCAGAAACACTGGCGCTCGCCATGCACAATTGCACGCAATGCCACGGGTGTGGACTGCGGCTACGAAATGTAGGGGACTGGATGCCATGCAACTGCGTCCTGCGCGCGATGTTTCGCATCTGTTATGACCGTTTTCGGCGCTGCACCGAACAGGAAAAACATGTGAGCCGGGTATCGATGGAGCCTGCGGCCGGAGCCCGCCGGCCGATGACATTCGGCCGTAAAGACGAAGAATATATGGCGGATTTCTGCTTAGTATCACGCCGGAATCTCACGGAAACGGAGCATCAGCTATTCCGCTATCATTTTTTGCTAGGTGCCGATTGGACCCTGTGCACGCGTAAACTGGGGATGACCCGCGGCAACTTCTTCCACGCGGTTTATCGCATCGAGCAGAAACTGGGGCGAGTGTTCCGGGAGTTGCAGCCTTATCCGTTGTTCCCGCTGGACGATTATTTTCATGGGCCGTCCCGCTTCGATCCCGCGCGTGTCATAGAAACGAAGTGCCAAGTGATTCCGCTGCGCCCGCCGCACCTGCGCTTCCCGCAGCCGGTCGGCAAGACCGCCTAACGGCGCTGGGCGAAAAATCGCAGCATCAGCTCGGCGCACTCCGCGCCGAGCAGCCCTTCCTCAATCACCAGCCGGTGATTCAGAACCTCGGCGTCGGCCAGGCGGAATTTACTCCGCACGCCGCCGAAGCGCAGATCGCGCGCGCCGAAAACGACTTTCGCAATACGAGCCGCTACGAGTGCACCCGCGCACATCACGCACGGTTCGAGCGTGGTGTATAAAATCGCGCCCTCCAGTCGGTAGTTGCCTACCGCGGCGCAAGCTTCGCGAAGTGCCAGAATCTCCGCATGCGCCGTCGGATCCGAGCGTTCGATGGGAGCGTTGCGCCCCCGCCCAATGACCTCGCCCGACATGACGACCACTGCGCCCACCGGAACCTCGCCCGCAGCCTCCGCCTCATGGGCGAGATCCAACGCCATGCGCATGTAACTGTCGTCACTCATTTCCTGAGAATAACGTCATTTGAGGATCCTGCGGCCACAACTCCGGCTCCGCACGGCCGTCTTCCCGAGGCCGCAGATTATAGCGGCCGCGGATGCGATCGATGCGCTCGCGAATCATGTCGGGGTAAGCGCCGCGCAGGAAGGCGCTGCGCTCGAAGCGTTCCCGGTAACGCCGCAAATACGCCGGGAAATGTTCTTCGAGGAACGGGAAGAAAGCCTTCTGCGCACACGCCTTCAGATAAACCACATTGCCGCTCAGATGCTCGGCACCGGCCCGGGCCGCGGCCTTCGCAACCGCGTCCAGGCCTGGCTCCGAATCATTGATTAACGGCATGATGGGCGCGAGATTCACGGCCACCCGCAGTCCCGCCGCGCTCAGCTTGCGGACGGCATTCAGCCGCAGGTCGGGCCGCGGAGCCAGCGGCTCCAGTAAACGCGCCAAGTCCCGGTCGAGTGTCGTAATGGTCAACACTAAAGTCAGATAATGGCGCCGATTAATCTCACGGAAAAGGTCAATATCGCGTGAGATTAAATCCGACTTAGTGATCAGCCCGATGCGGTGCCCGCTGCTTTGCGCCAGCAGCTCCAGAATGGACCGGGTCACGCGGAATCGTCGCTCGGCGGGTTGATAGGGATCAGTGGCCGTGCCAATCGCGATCGCTTCCCCCGCCGGGAGGCGCCGTAATTCCGATTGGAACGCGGCGCCATCGAAATGTTTGACGAAGATTTTGCGCTCAAACGCTTCCGAATCGTGCAGCTCCATGAACTCGTGCGTGTAGCGCGCATAGCAATACTTGCAGCCGAACTCGCACCCCCGGTAGGGATTGATCATCCAGCGGAACGGCATGCGCGGACTGTCGCAGCGCGCCAGATATTTCCGCGTGGGAAGTTCGAAGTATTCCGTCTCGCGCTTGGCTTCGAGCGACGGGCTTTCCGCCGCTAAACGAGCGATACCGACCAGCGGAGTCACTCGCTTAGTTTCGCCTTATGTTCGCCATTTGTCAAGAGAGAATTTGCGGGTCGATTTCGGCGCGGGGCGCTGCGACGCGGAGGGCGGGTGCGGCTGGATTTACGCCACCGCGCGCTTGCGGCTGTAGAGGAAATAAATCACCAGGCCCGACGGCCAGCCAAACGAAAAACCGGATCCACGTTTCAAGCGGCAGACTCAGCATCAGCAAGAGACAGCAAACGATCGACAGCAGCGGAAGAAACGGAACCCAGGGCACGCGGAAGACTCGCTTATGATCCGGCTGCGAGCGGCGCAACAGAATCACGCCGGCGGAGACCACTACGAATGCGAACAACGTCCCGATGTTCGTAAGGTCGGCGAAAGTGCCGATGTCCCACACGCCCGCCGGAATCGCGACGACGATGCCGGCGATCCAGGTGCTGACATCGGGCGTCTCGAACCTCGGACTCACGCGGCAGAAAATGCCGGGGAGCAGACGGTCGCGCGACATCGCAAACAAAATTCGCGATTGCCCGTATTGCCCCACCAGAACCGAGCTAATCATACCCAGCAACGCGCCCACCGTAACGACGAAACGCAGCCGGTTGAGGCCGACCGCTTTCAACGCGTTCGCCACCGGAGCATCATTGTTGAGCGTATCCCAGTGCACAATGCCGGTGAGAACCAAAGCGACGCCCGCGTAGAGAATCGCGCAAATGACCAGCGTGAACATGATTCCGCGCGGCAGATCGCGCTGCGGAGTGTGGCATTCTTCGGCAGCCGTCGAGAGCGCATCGAAGCCGATGTAGCTGAAAAAGACGATGGCTGCGCCGGTGAGGACTCCGGAATATCCGTTGGGCATGAACGGATGCCAGTTGTGCGTGTCGACACTGCGGGCGGCGCCAAAAATGAACAGCAGAATCGCGCCGACCTTGATGGCAACGATGATGGAATTCGCGCGCGCCGATTCCCGCACGCCGCGCACCAGCAGCCAGGTAAGCAGCATCACCAATAAAAACGAGGGCACATTGAACCACGCGCCGGTGGGCTTGCCTTCGATGAAGATCGGCTGGGTCAGTTGGAACGGCAGATGAAAGCCGAAAACGTTATCGAGCAGATCGTTGAAATACGCGCCGAAACCAACGGCCACAGCCATGTCGCCGACGGCGTATTCGAGGATCAGATCCCAGCCGATGATCCACGCGAAAATCTCGCCCATGGTCGCGTAAGCGTAGGTGTAGGCGCTGCCCGACACCGGAATCATGGACGCGAGTTCCGCGTAGCACAGCGCTGCGAAACTGCACGCCAGACCTACCAGGAGAAACGAGATTGAGATGGCAGGTCCAGCGCCGGGTCGTCCGAAAGTGCCAACGGCATGCTGCCCGTTCATCAGCAGGTTCAGCAACGGCGCTTTGAAGACGGACGGATATTCGAACTTGAGTCCGGCCGCCGCGGTGCCGGTCAGCGTGAAAATGCCCGACCCGACAACGATTCCGATCCCCATCGCGACCAGGCTTCCCAGGCCCAGAGTTTTTCTCAGCCGATGGGACTGGTGATCGCTGGCCGCGATTAATGCCGCGATGCTCTTAGTGCGAAACAGAGTGGACATGCGGCCGGACTGGACGGGTGAGCGGCCCCGTCCAGGTTAGTTTAGTCGCCTAGCGCTTACGCTGGCCCTTGACCATCTTCTTTACTTTGCGCTTCTGCGAACCGCGCGCCACATCGGCGGCCCGTTTGGCCTTGGGCGCCGCCTTCTTGCGGGCTGCGCGCTTCAGCTTCTTGCGTTCGTCTTTGTCGGTAACTTTTTTGGTATTCATTCCACCTTGATCCCTGCGTATTTCGCGATTAATTTTTTCAAGCCGTACCCCGGAAAACTCACGGTCACTTTCGTATCGTCGCCCGAACCTTCCAGGCGCAGCACCGTGCCCCGGCCCCACTTAGTGTGTTCCACCGTCGAACCCGGCCCCAGCTTTCTGGCGACCGGCTTCTTGAATCTGAGGAACGGGCGCCGCCGGCTGGGCTGCGCTTGAAGCTGCTGCCGAAGCCGCCGGAGGGGCAATCCCCTGAGGCGCCGGCATGCCGCGTTCCGAAAAAAACTGCCGGATGTTATCGACAGAATTATAAGTCTTCCCAGTATAGAGGTTCCGCTGAGCGGATTCGCGGACCTGGTAGCGTTCCGAATATAAATCCACCGACCGTGCCTGCGGCTGGTCTCCGCGGACGGCATCGACCAAGTTGCGCGGGACTTCATTGAGGAAGCGCGAGGCTAGCGAGACTTCCGGTTGTCCGCCTCCGAAGCGGCGGCGGTAGCGGGCCCAGCTCAAATAGAGTTTGGTTTCCGAACGCGTCATGCCGACGTAGCACAGGCGGCGCTCCTCTTCCATGCCGCTTTCGGAATCGAGCGAGCGGCTGTGCGGGAAGAGTCCTTCTTCCAGGCCCGCGATGAACACCACCGGGAATTCCAGGCCCTTGGCGTTGTGCATGGTGAGCAGCGAAACCGGCACGCGCGAGTCGGCCGAATCGGCGTCGGAGACCAGCGCGGCGTGGTCCAGAAAATCGCGCAGCGACTCGCCGCGCTCGGCGGCGTCGGCGGCGGCGTTGAGAAGTTCGTCCAAGTTCGCCAGGCGCTGCCGCGATTCCTCGGTGCCTTCCTCTTCGAGCATCTTGCGATAGCCGGTGCGCTCCAGAACATCGGCGCAGCGTGTCGGAAATGGGGCGGGTATCGAGCTGCCCGGCCAGTTCCGTCATCATGCGATGGAACGCAGCGAGAGCCGCTTCGGCGCGTCCCGGGAAGGCGTGCGCTTCGAGCATTTGCTCGAGCGAAGTCCAGAGCGACAGCCCATTCTGCAGCGCGTACTGCTCGATCTGTTCGAGCGTGGTGCGGCCGATGCCGCGCGCGGGAGTGTTGATGACGCGCAGCAGGCCGATCGAATCATGTGGAGACACCAGGACTTTCAGATACGCCAGAATGTCCTTCACTTCGGCGCGCTGATAGAAACTGAAGCCGCCGACCACCACGTACTTGCGGCCGTAGCGGCGCAGCGCTTCTTCGATCTGGCGCGACTGCGAGTTCGTGCGATAGAGCACCGCGACGCGCTCCTGCGGATTGCGGGCCAGACGGTTCTCGACGGTATCGGCGATCCACAGAGCTTCGTTTTCGGAATCCGGCGCTTCGTAGAGCGTGATCTTTTCGCCCGCGCCGGAATCGGTCCACAGAGTCTTGCCGATGCGCTCGGTGTTGTGCGCGACCACCGCGCTGGCGGCTTCGAGAATGGTTTGCGTCGAGCGGTAGTTCTGTTCCAGGCGAATGATAGTCGCGCCCGGAAAGTCGCGCTCGAAGTCCAGGATGTTGCGGATGTTCGCGCCGCGCCATCCGTAGATCGATTGGTCTTCGTCGCCGACCACGCAGATGTTGTGGCGCTGTTCGGTGAGCAGGCGCATCAGGTCGTATTGGCTGCGATTGGTGTCCTGGTATTCGTCCACCATCACGAATTCATAGCGCTGGTTCAGGCGCTGGCGCGTGGCGTCGTCGTGGCGCAGCAGATTCACGGCTTCGAGCAGCAGGTCGTCGAAATCGAGGGCGTTGGATTCGCGCAGCCGCGCTTCGTAACGTTCGTAGACGGTGGCCAAACGAGTAGCCGTGGGATCGGTGGCGGCGCGCAATAGCTCTTCGGGCGATTGCGCGTGACTTTTCGCGTGGCTGATGCGGGAGAGCGCCGCCCGCGGCTGCATGAACTTGTCATCCAGGCCGAGCGACTTATAGATCGACTTGATCATCGAAATCTGATCGTCGTCGTCGTAGATCGTGAAAAGCGTCGTGAACCCGCGGCGAAGCTGCGCGAGCGGAGCGCCTTCCCGCCGCAGCAACCGCACGCAAAACGAATGGAAAGTCGCCACCGTCGGCGCGCCTTCGGGGCCGGTGGCCACCAATGAGCGTACACGCTCACGCATCTCGCCCGCTGCTTTGTTGGTGAAGGTGACGGCCAGGATGGCCCATCCGGGAACCCGGAAAGCGGTCATCAAATGGGCGATGCGGTGGGTGATGACCCGGGTTTTCCCGCTGCCTGCGCCGGCCAGCACCAGCAGGGGGCCTTCGGAGTGCTCGACCGCCTCCCTCTGGCGGGGGTTCAACCCCTCAAGAAAATCCATCAACTGCCGATTTTACCACGATTCTGACGGTATGCCCCTATTTGCGGGTATTGGTACTATATCTACTATTCCGATATAGTAGAGGAGAGACGTTCGTCTCCCATCACGACCCGCTATGGTTTAGTGAAATCCAACAAAATAAAGACATTTTCTTCATGCTTCCGAAGACCTCCCCCGAGTCGTCCGGAGCAATCCGGGCGCGCCTAAATGATCTACGGAATCGGAAAGCGGCTCTCGACGAAGTGATCGCTTCGCTGGAGCGCTACGCGGTTTACGCGATGCCGCCGGGTGCGGCGATTCCCCGGAAAGCCCCCAAACTGATCCAGATGAAGGGCGCCGCAAGGTTAGCTGGAGCCGCGTAGGTAAAGACTACACCAATTTCCGCGCGCGGCGTCCAAGCAATAGATGCTGTTGTAACCTGAGTGGGTATACTTGCGCCTTTTCAAATGCATAAATCCAGTTTGCGCTACCGCCGGGCCAAGAGAAGAGACAGCGGGCGTTAGCGATGCTGATTGAATTCGAGCTCATTGAAAAAGCGAGAAGTGGGGACGACGCGGCGTTCAACCTGGTGGTGGCGGCGTACCGCAAGCGAATTCTGGGAACCATCGCGCGGCTGATCGGGCGCCCGGAAGATGTAGAGGATGTAGGCCAGGAAGTGTTTCTGCGGCTGTATTATTCGCTGGATCAGTTGCGGGCGGCGGAAGTGTTCGAGCCTTGGCTGTACCGGCTGACGGTGAACGCGGCTTACGATTATTTGCGGCGGCAGAAGCGGCGGAAGGAAAGCCGGATGTCGGACCTGAGCGAGCAGCAGGTGATGATGGCGGATGCATCCGCCGGCGGGAAGCACCAGACCGAGGAGCTGCGGCGGACGAAGGTTCGCGAAATGGTGCAGTCGTTGCTGGGCAAGGTTTCCGAGGAAGACCGGATCCTGCTGATGATGAAGGAAGTGGAAGGTTTGTCGCTGAAGGAGTTGGAGCAGATCTACAAGGTGAATGAGAACGCCTTGAAGGTCCGCTTGTTCCGGGCGCGGCAGAGAGTTTTGAAGGCATTCGAGGCGGGCGAGGTTTGACGGCTGGGGAAGTGGTGCGGGCGGCTTGAAATCGGCGGCGAGGAGCATATAATGAACGGAATGGATCAGGACCGGATTGGCGACAAACTGGATCCCTTGTGGGCCGCGTACCGCGAAGCTTGTCCCGACGTGGAACCTGGCGCTCAATTCATGCCCCAACTTTGGCAGCGCATCGAAACCCAGCGCAGCGCCGTAGCCTCATCCTGGTTCCGCATGTGGGCTGAAGTGTGGCTGGTGGCCACCGTCACCCTTGCGATCGTGATGGGCGTGATCCTGATTCCGCGTTTCCAGAGCAATCCTCCGGCGTATCTGGCGAGCTATGTGGATGTGCTGGCTGCGGCGGATTCCGCCAATGACGGTGTGATGCTGCCGGCGGCGGATACGCAAACGAAGGATACCGAATGAAAATCACCCGCTGGACGGTAGCGTTGTACATGGCGCTGGTGTTCGCGTGCGGCGGCGTGGTGGGGGCGTTTGCACATCGCCTGTACACGGTTTCAGGCGTCAGCGCGAATGTTTCGCCGCGCAATCCCGAAGAATTCCGCAAGCGGTACATGGCCGACATGAAGGCCCGGTTGCAGTTGAGTGATGAACAGGCCGCCAAACTGGGCAGCATCATGGATGACACCCGCGCGCAGTTCCGGGATGTGCGGAAGAAATTCGAGCCGGAGATGCAGAAGATCCGCGAGGATCAGCGGCAGAGAATCAGCGAGTTGCTTTCGCCCACGCAACAAGCCGAATGGGAAAAGATTGTGGAAGAACGGCAGCGGCGGCGCGAGAGCAAGAAGAGCAGAGAAGGACCGCCTCCTCCGCCTCAGCAGTAGATTTCCACGCCCTCGCAGTACGGACGCCTTCGCGCCCTAACTTCAACTACGCGACCGGTTGTTTCTTCTTGGCGTCGGCTGCCTTGGCTTCGGCGGCTTCGCGGACCTTCTGATACTTCTTCTGGAAACGGTCGACGCGGCCTTCGGTGTCGATCAGCTTCTGTTTGCCCGTGAAAAACGGGTGGCAACTGGAGCAGATTTCAACACGGATGTCGCCTTTGTGCGCCGAGCGGGTGCGGAACTTATGTCCGCAGGCGCAGGTCACGTTCACTTCTTCGTAGGCGGGGTGGATACCAGGTTTCATGACGAGGCTCTCAAACTTTCCTTGGGAAATTTCATCTTACCACAGCCGCCGGCGGCGTCTCCCAGACGGCGCGCGGGAACGTAATTAAGGAGCGGTGGTGGTGGTACTGTGCGTCTGCCCGGCGGAGCCCCGGCTGATGAAGCTGTTGGCGGCTTGCCAGACGCTTGAGACATTGGAGGCGCTTGAAAGAAATAGACACGCGGACACCAATAGCAGAAAAGCGATCAGGAGGGAGTATTCAGACACCTCTCCACCCTCGTCTTTTTTCCACAGGCGCATTCCAATCGGATTGTAATGCCGTTAGGATCAGGAGGTCAAGCCGTGTGTCTTCAAGCCGCGCGTCTTGCAGGGAACCGGGCTGCCAACAGAGGCGCTGGGTTATTTCTTTTCGCCGCCCTCGCCGGAGGCTCCTGGAGCGGAGCCGCCCAGGAAAAGCCGGCGGCCGTCCGCGAAGGTCAGGTCTTTGCCGACGGCGCGGCTTGAGCTGTCTTTCGCCTGGTAGCCGTCCACTACGATTTCCGCGCCAATGGGCAGCGAGCTTTTGCTGAATCCCAGGCGGAGCAGAGCGTTGGGGCTGCCTCCCTCTACACCCCAGTTGACGATTTTGCCGTCGGCGCCGGTCACGTCCAGGTGAATCCAGGAATGGGGATTGATGAATTCAACCTTAGTCACTGTGCCGCGCAGCTTGATCGGCTTGTCGGCGTCGAATTCGGCGGCGAAAGAATGATGTGCCCACGCGGGCGTTGCCGCCAGCACACCGCTGGCGAAAAGCACAAAATTTCGCATCGCCCTTTTCATTGTGGCGTTTTCCCCGACGCCTCCAGCGCGCGGGCTTCGCTGAGGGTATTGGCCATCCCGTAATTCCCTTCATGGCATGCAAATTCGAAGATCCGCTGCGGGCCTTTGATCATGGGCAATTGCGCGGTCCAGGGCTTCACCCAGGTGGCCGGATCTTCGACGGTGAATTCGTAGAGGAGGGTGTCTTCGGCGGTGCGCGTAAATCGCTCGACCACGTGCAGGGATTCGCTGGCCGAAGCGAAGAAGGCGCCCTGGCTTCTGAAATTTGTAGTGTCGACCACCAGCGTGCGGCCTTCCCAGTGCCCGCGCGAGTCGCCGCGCCATTGGCGGATGCTTGCGGGAAGGTGCGGGCGGCCGTCTAGGGGAATCACGCGCACGTCGTGGACCAGTTCTTGCAGGATCGCAACGTATCCGCGGGCCTGGAATATCTGCAGGTTGTTGTTATAGGCGAACGGCAGCATCGGCGGACCCACCGTCGGGAACAGGATACAGCGCTCGCCCAAGGGACGGTTCTCCGCGCCGTCGAACTGGTGGCCTTTTTGCCGGGCGGCTTCAGCTTCGTCGCGGCGCTGCGCGGCTGGGGTTTCGTCCGGGATCTTGCCTTCCGGTCCGATAATCATGGAGGTCCGGAGACTGGGTGCGTATTGCGCCTGCGATGGGTCGAGACCGAACTGCGAGAGATCGTAGTGCGCGCCTCCGGTGACGGCGCGATCGCCTTGAAAACCTTTCTTTAGATTTTCGGCGGCTTCCTGCGGCGTGTAGAATTCTTTGGCGCCGAGGTTTTCGGGACGCTCCAGCGGAACGCTGCTGCCGAAGTTCCAAGTGCCCTGCAGATCCGGCTGGCCATCCGCAGTAAGCCGGGTCTGGGCACTCAGAACGAGAGGCGCGGATAGCAGGAGAACAAGCCAATATCGCACGCGGGTCCCCCTTCAAACCTCACGGTAACTTTGCGGGTCTGCCGTGTCAAGAGAACGGCCGCCGCCGTATGCTAACATCGCTCCAAATGAGAAACGCGATCGCATTTGCGCTGCTTCTGGCGGCCACGGGGATGGCGCAGCAATACACAAAGGATGGCGAACTGCTGCTTCCCAAAGATTACCGGCAGTGGATTTTTCTGTCGTCGGGCATTGGCATGACCTACGCCGGGACGGCTTCGAAGGACCCGTCATTCGAGAACGTGTTCGTCAATCCGGACGCTTACAAGGGTTTTCTGAAGACCGGGACATGGCCGGACAAGACGGTGATGGTGCTGGAAATCAGGAAGTCGGAGAGCCGGGTCTCCATCAACAAGGATGGGCGGGTTCAAACCGGCGTGGCGTCTACCGAGGTGCATGTGAAGGATAACGCGCGCGGCGGCTGGGCTTTCTACGGATACGCGGACAGCCCCAACAAGGGCAAGCTGTTTCCGAAGACTGCCAATTGTTATTCCTGCCATGAAAAAAATGGCGCGACCGATACTACTTTCGTGCAGTTCTATCCCACGCTGATCGAGACCGCGAAGAAGAACGGCAACTACAAAGAGACCGAGTGATTTAGGGCGAGCCCCGGCCACGGCAGGGGCCAAGGGCTTCCCATTTAGCGGGCCGCGACGGTCTGCGAGACGTGCTGCGCGATTTCGCTCGCGTGACGCAAGACTTTAGGATCTTTGACGCCGAAGGCGAGGGCTTTTTTCATCTCGGCATTGGCGGCGGCGTAGTCTCCCTCGGCCGCGAGCGACCAGGCATAGGCGTCTAAAGTAAACGCATCGTGACGCCGGGCCAGCTCCTGGCGTGCGATCTCCAGAGCCTTGGCCGGCTGGTGGGCGTAGTCCACATAATAGGCGATCAGTTCATGATTCGCGTTGTCGGTGATGTTGGATTCAACCAGCGCCTTCGCTTCGAATCCCGCGAAGGCTGCCGCGGCGTCGTCCTTGCGGCCGGCAAGTTGCAGCGCTTCGGCTAGCGCGAACTGATTCTCGGCATGCGGTGCGGCGGCGTAGCGTTTCTGCAAAAGCGCCACCGCTTCGTCGTTGCGATCTTGCGCGAGACGCACTTGCGCCAGTGTCCCGAGCGCGTAGTGGTAATCCGGGAACAGGCCCAGGGCGCCGTTTGCGTACAACTCGGCCTCTTGCAAATTGCCGGATAGAAGCTGTAGATGCGCAATCTGTGTCAGCAGCCAGGCGCGGTCTTCAGCTTCCTGAAATGGAGTGGCGTCGTAGGCCATGTGCATTAAATCCATGGCGCCCGAAAGATCGCCGTGCAGTTCGCGCAAATATGCCGCGCGCGTGAGTCCGGCGACGTTACCGGGACGGATGTTGAGCATCCACTGCGCGGCTTTGACGGCATCGGCGTAGTTGCCCAACTCCGCATTGGCGTCGGCCAGATAACCGTAGACCGTGATGTCGTCGGGAGCGCGTTTGTTGAGCGCGGTGGCGGCCACCAGGGCTTTGGCGAACTCGTGGCGGCCGAGCAGCAGCCAGGCCTGGACTTTCAATGCCTCGAAGTTATCCGGCTCGATCTTGAAGGCGCGGTCCAGAGTCTCTTCGGCCTTGGTGTAAAAGGCCACGTCCGAAGTTTCACGGGCGCGGCGCGCGTACGCCATGGCGAGGCCGCTGTAATAAGCGACGTGATTCGGTTGCTTGGCGATCTGCTCCTGCGCCTTCTGAATGCTAATCTCGGCTGGCGTCGGCGCGGCGGTCTGTGCGGCGATCTGCGCTGGTTGGGCGCAGACCACCAAGGAGGCGAGAACGCCGATTGCACTGAATAGGGCGGCTCGATTACTCATGGGTTTCCTCATTTCCGTTCCTTAATTCGCCGGGCAGATGCTGCCGGGTTGGCCTGAGCATCCCGGCAGACCGGGACCTGCGTTGTGCGAACTTTGGCGGCCGCTATAAGCCGGCGCGACATACGGAAACACGGCCGGGAGCGGCGTAGCCGGCGTGTTGACGCCATCGCCAATCGGCGTGTTGTACTTGGGGCCGGCCAGTATCCCGGCTACCGCGCGCGCGGCGATATCGACCACGTCGTCGAGCGGGCGGCGGCCGTTGGGGAATCCGGAATTATCACCGGCCAGGAAGCCCAGCCTCTTGGCCATCGCGAAGGGCGTGGGAGGTATGCCTGTGTTCAACCGCAGCAAGTCTGCGATGGGGCCGGCGTCGTTTGCGCCGCAACCGGGGCAGATGGGAGCGTTGTATTGCACCAGCGGCAACAGGTCGGTGCGGGGGGCCGGCGGAACCGGGATCCCTATGGAAGCGAAAATCTGGGCGAGCAGGGGATTCAGGAAGAAGCTCGAAAATTGGCTGTCGTTTTCCGGATCGTCCATGCTGAAGCGGTCCTTGGAACCGGTGCCGATGATCAGTTCGTTGATGAGCGGGTTTCCCTCGCGCTGAACTTGAGCCCAGGGTCCAGAGGGTCCAACCGGGGCGGGCCCAACGGGGCCGGGACCGCCGGGGCCGGGTCCACCGGGAGCGGGTCCGCCAGGGCCAGGGACGGCGGGAGCGGGAGGACCGGGCGGCCCAGGAGGCGGTGCGTCTCCCAGCCCGGCGCTTTCACGCAGGACCATGACTCTCTGGCGTGAGGTGGTTCCGTAGGTGCCGATGACCGCATTCTTGTCGCCGGCGGCATGCATGTGGCCGTCGACCGTCAGCATGGAGATGGGAACTTCGAGAACAATGCTGTTGACGTTATAGCCGGCGAGCGTGTTTGGCGCGTAGTTATTGTGATCGTCGGCGTCGATGCTCGGGCTGAGCACCCCGCCGCCCACGGCCATGCGGAAGTTCAGCGAATCGAAAGCCGCGCCGAGATCGATAAAGAACGGGTCGGCGATGGTGCCGGCGAATACGCTGATGGAGTTCGGCAGGTTATAAATTCCCTGCGCCATCAGGGCATTGTAATTGGGCATGGTGCGTGGTCCGACATTGCTGGGAACGGCGAACAGGGTCTGGCCGGCTCCGATCTGCTGCGTGCCATGCTTTGTGACCATGGTGACGGTATAGCTCTGGCGCAGGCTTAGGCCTGTCGATCCCGGACCATCCAGCGCCGTGATGGGCGGAATTCCGGCCAGGTTCCCGACCAAGCCGGTGAAGACGCCGGGCTGACGGATCTCGGTCTTGAAACGGAATTGGAAGGTGACGTCTTCCTTGCCGTCGCGATCGTTGTCGATTTTCATTTCATACAGGATGTTGGGGTCGAACGGAAAATAGTTGGGACCGTTGGCAGGTTCCAGGAAAGGGTCGACGTTCAGGATGAACACCACATGGTCGGGATGATCGGGACTGACGAAGGCGTACCAATCGGTGATGTCGGCTTTCTGGTCCAGCGCGGTGATGGGCGCTTCCCGGTGGCTGGAAGCGAACAGCGGCGTGGAGGGCGCGATCAGCATAGACAACACCGCCAGGGATGGCAGAGCGCATAGGGGTTTTACTTTCATAGACAGATCCTTTCGGGCCTCAGTGAAACTTCGGATTCACATGGGTGTACGGGGCCGGAAGGATTTTGGATTGGATCGGCTAAAAATAAGTGCAGTAGGGCACTCGCGGGGTCTGTAATCTCCGCATGGGCCAATCCGCGACCAAACTTGATGTGCAATTTGTGAGCAAAAGCCCGGTAATGGGATCGCTCACTCCGGCAAGATGGTTCCGGCCTGCTCCGCGACCATATACTCGGCGTACCAATCAGGCCAGTTGGCGTCGCGCTGTCCGGTGCGCTTCTCGTGTTCGCCGTGCGCGGCCTCGGCACGCCGCAGTGCGCTGGCTAGATCGCTGGCGGAGCCGAACGAAGTTGCGGCAGGGTCGACGCGTCCGGGAAGGCGGGTTGTCACTTCTTGCAGCAGCCAGCCGTTGCCGTCGGGATCTGTGAAGGTGGCGAAGGAGCTGTAGGTGGCGTGATTGGGCGCGGGTCCGGAGACGCGGCCGCTGGTCCCGTCGGGCTGGAACTGAGCGCCCGGTGTCGCGGAGTGAAACACTTCGCTGACATTGGCCCCGAGAGCGGCGAGTTGATCGCGCGCAGTCTGGATGTCGGAGACGATCAGGTAGAGGCCGCGGGCTGTGCCGGGCGCGGCGGTCGTGATTTTCGTTCCGAACTGAATGGAGCAGGCGGAGCCGGGCGGCGTGAACTGGACGACTCGAAAGCCGTTATCGAAGGGGAAGTCGGCGTCGAGCCTCCAGCCGAGCTGGGTGTAGAACGCCTTCGCGCGGTCGACATCGGAGACGGGGATGACGGCCGCCTCTAGTTTCAGGTCTGCTCTCGCGACAGTCATGGCGGCGATTTAGGGAATGTAGGTGGAAAAAACGTAGTTCTGGGCCTTCTGCGGCGTGTGGCAGAGGAAGCAGGCTTGGATGGCGTGGGCAGCATCCGGGACCAGTGGTTTCGTGGGATCGCCGCCGGCCCACACTTGGAATCCCCAGCCGCCGGTGGCCGGATACTTCTTCGAATCCTTCACCATCACGGTCACGGCTTTCTTGGCGCCTTCGACGTAAGAGCCGTCCTTGATGGAGAAATCGTGAACGTCATCCGCGAAGATGGTTCCGTCGGGATATGGAAACGGGCCGCCCTTTTTCAGGACGGCCAGACCTTTGGCATTCACGTAGATCAGATGCATACCACCGATCTGGGCGGAGATCGGGCTGTCTTTCGTTACGATCATCGAATTGACCGCGAACCAATCGCGGAACCCGGTGGGGAACGCGGCCGTGTCTTCAGCAGACGCCGAAAGCGCGCCAAACGATATGTAAAACGACATCAAGATTCCAGCGAAGGCTATAGCACGTGCGCATTGCTTTTTCGAATTTGGGTTCATCTATTCCTCCTGGTGGCTTTCAAAGTCGGGGCTTTCAAAATCGACGCAACCTTGTGACTCGTGGGAAGACGGCCTTGAGATGTGCGGGCTGCAGCGCCATGCACAGCTTCAGTAGCCGACCAGCTAGGATTCGTCGTGGAATGCCGGCCCGATGGAGATTGACTCTCGCAATCTTGATGGTATCTAAGTCTGCCTTGCTAGCGCGCGCGTCTATTTGACGGCGAAGACCCAGACGGCGCCGCCCTCGGGCACTTCAGGATACTTGCCAGGGAAGATGCCGTTCAGCAGCAGCTCCATTCCGCGCGCGTCCACGCCCCAGCCGGATTGCACGGCGACGTACTGTTTGCCATCGACCATGAATGTTGACGGCTGGCCGGTGATGCCGGAGTTGGTCGGGAACTCCCACAGCAGCGCGCCGCTGGTGGCGTCGAACGCGTGGAACTTGCGGTCATTGGTGCCGCCGGTGAATACCAGGCCGCCGCCGGTGGCCAGCATAGGTCCCCAATTCTGCGAGTCAGTGTAATTATGCGTCCACACGCGCTTGCCGGTGTCGACGTTCCAGGCCTGCACTTCGCCGATGTGATCGGCGCCGGGTGCAGCTAGGAGCGCACTGCGGGCTCCCATGTAGCGGCCGCCGGGGGTGTACTCGACATTCAGGCCGGTCAAGGTGGTGCAGAGATTTTCATTTGCCGGAATATAGATCATGCGGGTCTTGGGACTGTAGGCGATCGGAGGCCAGTTTTTGCCGCCCCACAGCGACGGGCAGAAAGTCGCGGTCTTGGCGGTGCCCGGCTTGCGATCGGGATCGACTTCGGGGCGTCCGGTCTTGGGGTCCAGGCTTTTGTAGACGTTCTGCTTGACGTACGGCCGGCCGTCGACGAAGTTGATCGCGCCGTCGCTGCGTTCGAGGAACCACAGGTAGCCGTCGCGGGCCACGTCGACGAGTCCTTTGACGGTTTTTCCGTTGCGCTTATAGTCGATGAGAAGCGGCGGCGATACTTCATCCCAATCCCAAGACTCGTTGAAATCGTATTGATGGAAGCCCTTGATTTGTCCGCTGGCGACGTCGAGCGCGATGGTGGATGACGTATACAAGTTGTCGCCGGGACGCTGATCGCCCATCCAGGGTCCGCCGTTGCCGACGCCCCAGAAAGCCAGCTTGGTTTCGGGATCGTAATTGCCGGAGACCCAGACGGAGCCGCCGCCGTTCTTCCACTGCTCGCCCTTGGGCCAGGTCTCGCTGCCGGGCTCGCCGGGAGCGGGGACGGTGTAGGTTCGCCAAAGTTCTTCGCCGGTTTCGGCTTGGAAGGCCGCGACGAAACCGCGAATTCCCATCTCGCCGCCGGAACAGCCCACCATGATTTTGCCGTCCGCCGCGAGCGGCGCGAGCGACATATAGTAGCCGGACTTGTTGTCGGCCACTTGCTTGGACCAGACTTCCTTGCCGGTCTTCACGTCGAGAGCGACCAGGGTTGCATCGCCGGCGGCCAGGAAAACTTTGTCGCCTAGCAACGCGACGCCACGGCTGGTGGGATGCGGAATGATGGCGCCTTCGGGGAGCTGCCGCCTGTAGCGCCAGAGAAAGTTGCCGGTGGCGGCGTCGAGCGCGATCACCTGGCTGCCCGGCGTCGCGACGAACATCACGCCGTTGGCGACGACGGGCGCGGCCTCGTGACCGCTGGTCATGCCGGTGGAGAACACCCAGGCGGGCTGCAGGCGCTTTACGTTCTGCGGCGTGATCTGGGAGAGCGGACTATAGCCCCAGCCGTCATAGGTGCGGCGGACCATTGCCCAGTCGCTGTCTTCCGGCTTGAGCAGGCGCTCGGGGGTGATCGGTGTGTAATTTTGCAGAACCTGCGGCATGGGAGGAGGCGGCGGCGCGGCGGGCTCGGCCGGTGGTTGGGCCGCGGCGATGACGCCGAAGACTGCGGAAAGAAATCCAAAGCGAAGAACACTCGGCACTGCCATTCACGCCTCCTGGTGCACAAACGAGATTGCGGTGAGCAGTCATCGGACTGTTCAATCCCCGTCTATGAAATATACTCCATGCCGAGGGCCCGAAAGATCGAGGGCATTTTGATGATCGCGTAAACCGCGTCGTTTTTCCGAACCGCTTTGCGAAATTTCAGCAGCGCGGCTGGGGCGGCTGGTTTTCGCCCGATGTTCTCGAACCTGCCCTCGCGGCGAAACCCAATCGCCTCTCCGGAGTCTAAGGGAGCGGAGGTTGCCGTGTCCCATTCAAATCTAAGCTCAACGGAAAAAGAGGTCGATCTTAGACGGATCAATGAAATGATTGCAGCCCTGGAACGCTCCGGCGATGCCGGGTTGCTGGCCGAACACTTGCACAGCGCGCGCAACTACATACTGGGCGCTATGCCGGAAGAGTACGTGAGCAGTCTGGAATCCTCGAAACAAGCTGTGAGCTGCGTGCCGGACAGCAACTTGCGGCATGCCCTGAAAGATGCCATCGGGAATTTGCTCACGGAGATGTCGCATCATCGGGATTCGCAGCCGGGGGAGCCGCCACACCGCGTGCATTCCAGAAATCACGCACCGGTTCCGGCCGGAGCGACCAGCATCCTGTGGAATTTCTTCAATCTTTCAAACACGTCGTTCGGGACCTTCTATCCCAAGAAGTTCATCGTCGCCATGCTTCCTTCGTTTGAATCGGCGAAGGGCGCCGAAGCTGCGCTGCGCGACGCCGGATTCACTGACGATGAGGTTCTGGCTGCGCCGGGAGCGGAGTTGCTGCGGTTTTTCGCGGAGCTTCAACGGCGGGCTGCCTTGTGGGATGAATTGATCGACATTTTATCCCGAAATCTGGGAACCGAGGCGGCTTTTGTGGCGCGGGACTCAGAGCGTGCACGGAGAGGAGCGGGATTCCTGGCGGTTTACGATCCGCTCGAAATAGAGTCTCCACGCATCTGCAGGATGATCGCGCCTTGGCATCCTATCTCAATGCGGCGCTATGACACTACCGGCATTGAGAGTCTGGTTTAGCCATCGACGCGGTTCCCCGCGTTCGAGAAAAGGCACCGCAGCGTGGGATGATAAAAAGGTTTGCGCAAGTCGCCTCTTCTTCCCATCTTTCTGATTGTGGCCGTGGATGTTCTCGGGCTGACAATCATGATCCCGCTGCTGCCGTTCTATGCAGAGAAGCTGGGGGCGAGCCCGTCGCAGGTGGGCTGGCTGGTAGGCGTTTACGCGCTGTTTCAATTGTTTTCCGGGCCGCTGCTGGGGCGCATGTCGGATCGCGTGGGGCGCAAGCCGCTGCTGATCGTCAGCCAGATCGGAACACTGATTGGATTTCTGGTGACGGCTTTCGCGGGAACTTTGTGGGTGGTGTTCCTGGGGCGGATCATCGACGGAGCTACGGCCGGAAACTTGTCGCTGGCGCAGGCTTACATTTCCGACGTGACCAAGCCGGAAGAGCGGGCCAAATCTTTCGGCGTGATCGGGATTGCGTTTGGGTTGGGGTTCCTGATCGGTCCCGCGATTTCGGGATTTCTGGCGCATTACGACTACCGCATGCCGATCTTCGCGGCGGCGCTGATGTCGTTCACCAGCATCATGGCGACCACGTTTCTGTTGCCGTCGGTGGCGAATACGAACCGGGTGCAGGGCGGGCCGAGCGGTCCCGGCGGACGGCGCTTGTCACTGGTGCAGTGGGGCGAATATGGGCGCTATTTCAAACAGCCGGGGCTGGGCGCGCTGCTGGCGCAGTTCTTGATCTTCACGTTTTCTTTCGCGATGTTCGTGTCGGCGCTGGCGCTGTTTGTGGAGCGCCGGATTAGCTGGCACGGCAAACCGTTTGGTCCGGAACAGACGGGCTACGTGTGGGCGTACGCGGGATTTCTGGGCGTCTGTCTGCAAGGGCCGGGGCTTGGGCGGCTGGTCAAACGCTTCGGCGAACGCGCGCTGAATCGCACGGGGTTCGCGGCTTACGTGGTGGGGTATTCGTTGCTGGCGTTTGCGCACTCGATACCGTGGCTGCTGGTGAGCACCACCGTGCTGGCGATTGGAGGCCTGGTGCGGCCCACGCTCACCAGCATGATTACGCAGCATACGCGGCGCGAAGAGCAGGGCACGGTGCTGGGACTGACGCAGTCGCTGACATCGGTTTCGCAGATCGTGGGGCCGCCGTTGGCGGGACTGCTGATCCAGCACGATCTGCTTACGGGCTGGGGACTGTCGGTGGCCGCGGTGGCGCTGGTGGGATTGGTGATGGCATCGCGTCCGGTGGCGCCGGTGGAGGCGCATGCCTGATGATCCACTCTGTGCTGCGCTGCTCGACAAAATCGGCGAACAGATCGAGCGCACGAATCATCTGATCGGCTTGATTCCCGCCGAGCGGTGGGATTGGCGGCCACGGCCGGGAGATTGGACGGTGCGCGAGCTGGCCGGCCATCTGATCGATTGCACGTCTGGGTTCTGTGCGGTTCTGGCGGCCGCGCGAGCCGGAGCGGCTGGCGCATTTCGGCAAGTTGCGCGAGAGGCCGGGGTCGATCGAAATTTTCCGCTCGCATATTGAAGAAGGATTCGCGCTGCTGACGGACGCCGATTTGGCGCGTCGCGTGCCGACGGTTTTTGTGACGCAGGGCGAGTCGATACTGACGCTGCTCCTGGGGAACCTGGAACACCTGATCAACCACAAGCACCAGTTGTTCAGCTATCTGAAGCAAATGGGCGTGCCGGTGGCGACGCCGGATTTGTACCGTTTCCGCGCTTAGGCGCGCTAGGCGGGGAGCACATCGGCGAAGACGAAGCCATCGCGTTCGACAATTTCGCCCATGCGGATGTCGATGGGTTTGGAGAAGACCGGCGCGTCATAGACAAAGGTGTGGAATTCGCCGTTTTCGCCGCAGGGATCGACGCCGGGGGGCAGGGCAGTCGAGCAGGGCCTGATCGAAATCGCGTCCGGCGAAGGAGCGGTCGACTTGAGCCGGGTCGACGCAGGTGATTTTGGCTTTCACGCCGGCGGCGATCATATCCTGCGCCAGCTGCGCGGTTGGGATTTTCCATACTGGAAACAGCGGATCGAGTCCGGTGCCGTGCAATTGGCGCTCGCGGTAGTCGCGGATGTCCTGGAGGAAGAGATCGCCGAAGGCTACGGCGGTGATGCCTTCGGCGAAGGCGCGATGGCACACGCCGCGCATCCGCTCTTCGTATTCGGCGTTGGAACAGGGCCAGGGCAGATCCACGGACCATTGCGGGATGCCGGTACGGGCGGCTTGGGCGTCGAACCAGCGCCCGCCGCACGGCGTGCATGGCGACGCGGTCGGCGGCGGAGTTGAAGCTGGTCAGCAGCGCGACGACCTCGATATCCGGCTGCTGCCGCAGCAGATGCAGCGCCCAGACGCTGTCTTTGCCGCTGCTCCAGGAGAGAAGAACTTTTTTCATAGGTGGTTCACTAACGCGGGCGCGATGCGCCGCCAGTTGAGATCCGCTGCCGGGGATTGGAAGGAGATGCCGTGAACAATCTCGGCAAGGATCTCGGCTGATCGCGCGATGGTCATGCCGGAGCGATTGAAATACAGATTGCCGTCGGCGAAAAAGACCTTGCCGTCGCGGACGGCTCGCAGATCGCGCCACCACGGGTGCCGTTCGAGCACGGACTGCTCGCGCTCGGCGCGCTCAAGATTGAAACCGCAGGGGGCGACGATGATGTAGTCCGGGTCGGCGTCGCGAAGGTGGTCGGCGGGGATGGCGGTAGAGAATTCGCCGGGGTGGCCTAGTAACGGCTCGCCGTTCGCGATCTCGACGAGTTCGGGACCCCAGTTGCCCATGGCGAAGAACGGTTCGGTCCACTCTAGCAACACCACGGTGGGACGGCGGAGATGCGCTGTTCGCTGGCGCACGGCTTCTAAGCGCTGGCGTTCGCGCTCGACGACAGCCGCTGCCCGTTCGGGAACGCCGAGAGCTTCCGCAACCTGCGCGATGCCGGTGAAGATTTCTTCAATCGTCGCGGCAGAGAGCGACAATTGGCGCGCGGCTAAGGCGCAGCCCCCGCGTTCTAAATCGGCAGGCGTCACCGCGCACACTTCGCAATGGGATTGGGTGATCACCAGATCCGGCTGCAAGCTGCGGATCAGCTCCATGTCGATGTGATAGAGCGGCTCGCCGGCATGCAGACGGCGGCGGACTTCGGCGTCGATCTCACGGCTCGAGACGTTGATATTGAAAGCCGGCTGGCTGCAGGAGGGAAGCTGCCGTACCCAGGAAGGGTTGTCGCACTCATGCGATCGTCCTACCAGGGTTTCGTCCATGCCCAGCGCGCAGACCATTTCGGTGGCGCCGGCCAGCAGGGAAACTACGCGCACGTTAGGCGGCCTGGTGGGCCGGATGGAACGAGCGTTTCAGCAGCGCGTAGCCGCCGAAGAGGGCCAAAGTGTAAACCGCGTCGCCCGCGAATTGGTTCTGAAAGAAGGGAATCGCGGCGGTGAAGCATGTGGCGAGTCCAGCGAGCGTGCGCGTATACATTCCGCTGGTGGCCCACACCATGAAATTGGTGATCAGGAAAAACGACAGGCTGGACCCCAGCGCCGCCAATGCAATCGCGCCCGCGCCGCCGCGGTTGCGTGTCATCCTGCCGAACAGCACCGCGACTAACGCTGCAGCATATACGAACCAGAAGCCGCTATGGAAGCCGAGCACTGCGTCGCTCAGCGCCAGCGCGGATAAAGTGACCAGTATCCCGATGGCAGCCTTACTCGCCTGGTAGCCGGAGAACAATCCGATGGCCATAAGCGGCGTGAAATTCCACGGATGCGGCAGTACTCTGGCAACTGCGCACAGAAGTACCATCGCGATCCATAATCGTTTGCCGTTTTCCATGGGTGAACTCCTACTGGCTATTGTAGTGCACGCCCGGAGCCTGCGTTTGTGACGCCTGCCAGCGCCGCGCTGGTATAAAACGACACTTAGTACCTATCCTCTGCACCTCCCCTCGTCGATTCTATGTATCTAAGGGAAAACCAGGGAAAACCACGTGAATCCAGTCAGGGTGTTCGCTTGTGAGGCACAGCCGATCGTGCTCGAAGGCTTGGCGAGAGTGCTGGAGCAGGACGGCGAGTTCGAATATCTAGGCGCGTCGGCGAGTCTTTCAGACGCTCTCGACGCGGTGCGCGAACGCGAACCGGATCTTCTGCTGGTGGATCAAAGCGCCGGGCTGAAGCAGATTTTTCAATTCATTTCCGACGCGAAAAGCACGCGGCCCCGCTGCCATACCATTCTGTGGATCAACGACCTGGCGGAAATCGATTGTTTCCGGGCGCTGCAATTGGGGGCGCGCGGCATTCTGAAGAAGTCAGCCGGGATCGCGGCAATGCGAACTTGCCTGCGCTCCGTCAGCCAGGGCGAGGTGTGGATCGAGAACTCTCTTTCGGACCGTTCGGTGAGCGCTCTCGACCGGCGCTCGGCGCCGCGCTTGACGCCGCGCGAAAAAGATATCGTGCACCATGTCTGCGGGGGCCTGAAGAACAAGGAGATCGCGGACGCGCTGGCGATTACTCCGGGCACGGTGAAAGTCCACTTGATGCACATTTTCGAGAAGACCGGCGTCAAAGACCGCTTTGAGCTGGCGGTTCAAGGGCGGCGGTTATTGGGACCCGAGCGCGTGCAGGAAGCTGCGCCTGACGAAATCCGCACTGAAAAAACCTTCGCCTGAGCGAGCGGCGCTCCGCAGAACACGCCTTCGGCTAAAGTGACTGACCTTAACTGGCGAATAGGTAAATAGCGCGCGCCCTTGCAATGACTCCGCCGTCCACTATTGAAACGCCGCCTCCGGCGGTTGGTGAAACGCTGCCGCGTCCGGCAGCAGGTGAAGGGCCGCGTCCGGGAGTGATCGAACCACCGTTTGCCGCGGCCACTGGAATAGTACCTCAGTCTAAGTCCGGGAAGGGTGCGTCGGGGAAGGGTTCTTCTAGGGTTCTGGATGCGCTGCTGGCGCACCGCTGGGGACGCTTGCTGGTGCCGTCGCTCTCGGACTTCCTATTCGTCGCACTGATTGTGTGGCTGTTCATGAGCAGTAGCGGCTCGCATGGCTGGCAATCCTTGCTGGCGGATGCCGATGTGGGCTGGCATATCCGCACCGGCGAGTACATTCTCGACCACCATCAGGTTCCGCATCACGATCTTTATTCTTTCTCCAAGCCCGGGGCGCCCTGGTACGCCTGGGAATGGCTGACCGACATTATTGATGGCCGCCTGTTCCGCTTGGCTGGATTGAAGGGCATCGTGCTGGCGGCAGGGGCGCTGATTGCACTCTTTGCCACGACGCTGATGCGGCGCATGGTCGACGGCGGAGCGCATTTGTTCGCGGCGCTTCTGGTCACGCTGTTTTCGGTGGGCTCGGCTTCGATGCACTTCCTGGCCCGGCCGCACATATTTACTCTGCTGCTGCTTTCGATTTCGATGGGAATCATCGAAGCCGACCGCCGGGGGGCGAATCCGGCGCGCATCTGGTGGCTGGTGCCGATCACGCTTGTCTGGACCAATTTGCACGGCGGGTTTCTGGTTCTGATCGGACTACTGGGTTTGGCAACCATCGGCGCGGCGGCGGAGGCATGGATAAAGCGGCCGTACGGCGGACGTCCGGAATGGAGTTCCGCGCTGCGCTGGGCTGGGCTGACGGCGGCGTGCGCGGCCGTCACTTTCGTGAATCCTTACGGCTGGGAATTGCACCGGCACCTGCTCCAATACCTGCGTTCGGACTGGATCCGCAAGGTGGTCCAGGAATTTCAGTCGCCCAGTTTCCGGGACGAGAACATGCTGCAGTTCGAGGCGCTGCTGTTTATCGGACTCATCACGGCCGGGGCGCGATTGCGCCGCGGCCAGGTGATCGACGGGTTGTGGATCTTGGCGCTGGCCTATATGTCGCTTTCGAGCGTGCGCCACGTTCCGATTTTCGTTACGGTGGCCGGCCCGATGATCGCGGTTGAGATGACGTATTGGTGGAAGGGTTGGGTGAACGGCTCGTCCGCGAAATCGGCGCTGGGCATTTTGGATCAGATGGGCCGGGATATCGTGCCCGGCTTTCAACGCTTCACGGTCTGGATGGTGGTTGCGGTGGGGGCGCTGGCCCTGAGCGGCTCGGCGGTTGCGTGGCCCCAGGATTTTCCGTCGCTGGTGTTTCCGACGGCCATGATTCACACGCATGAGCAGGAGATATTGAACGCCCGCGTGCTGACCACCGACCAGTGGGCGGATTATCTGATTTTTCTTCATCCGGAACAGAAGGTGTTTGTGGATGGCCGCAGCGATTTTTACGGTCCCGAAATCGGCGATCAGTTTCTGGAAGTCATGCGCGGATTGCCCGGCTGGGAGAAAGTGATTCAGAAAAATCACTTCAATCTGGTGCTGATACCGGTGGATACGGCGCTCGCGCAACTGCTGAAGCAGCGTCCGGAATGGCGGGTGGTGGCCGATGACGGCAAGCAGATTCTGCTGGTCCTGCGCCCGGCGGAGGCGCGGGGCACTTAGTACGGTGAGGACCGGACTAAGGGATGGAGCTAAGGTTCCGCGGGTAGGGGCGGTAGACCAAGTGAGCTAATGAAAACCACCGACCCGGCCGAAGTAGTTAAGGGGAGCAAGAGAGATGAAGCCGGAGAACCCCAGTTCGCGCAAGACCAGCGCGGGCCGGGAAAGAGCAACGCCGGTATGCCTCACCTCCCGATGGAGTGGATGGATCCGATGAGCTGGCGCTTGCCCTCGGGAAAAGCGCTGGCGGAGTTCGCGTTGCAGACCGGCTTTCTGGCGCCGTTGATTATGCGGGCGCCCAAGGGCAAGATCAAACCGGAGGCGTCGGAAATGCTGCTGAATCCGGGCACGATGGACCTCCCGGCGACCAGGGAGCAGGTTAAGGAGGCGCCGGCGCGTTCGGCGTCGTTTCGGTAAAGCGATGAGCGTACAAGTGTGGATCGCGATTCTGGTGGGCATGGCGGCGGTGATTGATGATCTCGCGCGGCGCCACATCGCCAACTGGATTCCGGCGGCGGCCCTGGCGGGCGGCTTCGGATGGCAGATCGGCCGCGGCGGCTGGCAGGGCGCCTTGACGGCGCTGGCGGGCGCGGCGGCGGGGTTTGCGGTGTTCCTGATTTTTTATTTGTTGGGCGGAATGGGCGGCGGCGACGTGAAGCTGATGGCGGGCTTCGGAGCGTTGCTCGGTACGGGGCGGCTGCTCGAAGCCGCACTGTGGACCGCCGGAATTGGCGGAATCATGGCGTTGGTGGTTTTGGGGTGGAGGGCGCTGCGGCGCTCGCCTGGCTGCCGGAACTCTTAGCGCGGAAGAGCGGGAGCGGGAAGCGTCGATCCCCTACGCTCCGGCGATTGCGCTGGGAGTATGGCTATCGCTGGTACCGAAGGTATAAAAACGACGGCGTGAAAAGCGTGACCGCTGGCGGGAAGTTTGGGTTGTAGCTTAAGAAGTTTTTGAAACAAGGGAAGTCAGTCTTCCGGCGGAAAAACCGCACGGAAGACAGAGGAGAAAAGAATGGATCGCAGGTTTCTTACGGTACTGGGCGTCAGTCTGGTATTTGCTCTGGTGGTCTCGAGCGTGTTCTATCAGATGACGGCGCGATCGTCAGGTCCTTCACGGAAGGCCGAATCGACGGATCAGAAGGACGTGGTCGTGACCGCCCGCCCCCTGGGCGTGGGCGTGATGGTAAAGCCGGCCGACATCAAGGTTATCAAGATCGCCGCCTCGGCTTTTCCTAAGGGCGGATTCTCCAAGGTGGAGGATGTGCTGGATCGTCCCGTGATCTCGAACATGCTGCTCGAAGAGCCGGTGCTCGAAGGCCGCTTGGCGGCGAAGGGCAGCGGGCTGGGCCTGGCGCCGACCATCCCGGTTGGGATGCGCGCGGTGACGGTCCGTGTCAACGACGTCGCGAGCGTGGCCGGCTTCGTATTGCCGGGCATGCGGGTGGACGTGCTGGTGACGGGCCGGCCGCCGAGTTCGGATGGCGACATGACGACGACCGCGCTGCAGAACATGCTGGTGCTGTCGGCCGGAACCACCATTCAGGCGGACGCGCGCGGGCAAGCGATTCAAGCCCCCACCGTGACCCTGCTGGCGACTCCGCAGCAATCGGAAACCTTGACCCTCGCGGGCAATGAAGGACGGCTGCAACTGGTGCTGCGTAATTCGAGCGATCAGACCATGGAACAGACCACCGGCCGTTACATCAGCGAACTGTATGGTGCGCCGCGCAAAGCCACGCCGGTGGCTTCGGCGCCAGTGAGCCGGCCAGCGACCGCGCCCGGTGGTGATCGCGGCCGCGCCGCCACCGCCGCCGCCTCCTCCGCCGCCACTGGACCAGATTGTGGTGATCCGGGGAATCCAAAAGACGGTTGAAACCATGCCCAGCCGGGCAACGAATTAAGGGAGCCAACGAATATGAATCGCAATTCTCTATCTCAATCCGCGGGCCTGGCGCCGCTGGCGCATTCGCGCGGCGCGCTACTGGCCCTGGGCTTCCTGCTGGGCGGGGCCACCATCTTTGGCCAGAGCGCCGAAGATCTGCGCTTGACCGTCGGCAAGAGCGTGGTGATCGACTATCCGTCGGACATCCGCCAGATCTCGACCAGCAGTCCGGACATCGTGGATGCCAGTCCCGTGACCACGCGCGAGATTTTGCTGCACGGCAAAGGTCTCGGCAACGCGACCCTGGTGGTCTGGAGCAAGACCGGCGAACGGACCTTCTATAACGTCACGGTGGATCTGAATCTGGATTCGCTGCGCAAGATTCTGAAAGATTCTTTCCCGGGCGAACAGATCATCGCCCGAAAGCTCGCGCGATTCCTTGACCCTGAACGGCAAGGTTTCGAACAAAGACGTCGCCGACCGGGCGATTGCCCTGGCGAGCACGTTCGCGAAGACCGTGGTTAATAATCTCGAACTTGCCGCGGCCCCTATCGACAAGCAAGTGCTGCTGCGCGTGAGATTCGCCGAACTCGACCGCACGAAAGCCGAGAGCTACGGTGTCAACTGGTTCTCGCAAGCGGGCCAGACGGGCTTTTACGCATCCACTCAGCAATCCAGCATCAGCTCGACCACGCAGACTCCGAATGGCGGGTCCTCAGCCTCGAATGTACTGAGTGTCGCTTCGGCGCTGAACATCTTCGCCTTCGATCCCAAGCTGAATTTGGGAGCTTTCCTGTCGGCTCTGCAGTCCAATGACATTCTGCAGATCTTGGCTGAGCCGAATCTGGTGACCACCAACGGCAAGGAAGCTTACTTCCTGGTCGGCGGCGAATTCCCGGTGCCGGTGCTGCAAGGCGGCGGTAACGCGGGATCGGTGACGGTCCAATTTAAAGAGTTCGGCATTCGCCTGCGGTTCACTCCGGTGGTTACCGCGAACCATACCATTAAGCTGCATCTGGCCCAGGAAGTTTCGACCATCGATGCCGCCAATGGCGTGACCTTCAACGGCTTCGTGATTCCCGCGATTTCAACCCGGCGCACGGAATCCGACGTGGAACTGGGCGACGGGCAGAGCTTCGGCGTATCCGGATTGCTCGACAACCGCGATACCGAGAACTTCGCGAAGCTGCCGTTCTTGAGCTCGATCCCGGTGCTCGGCAACCTGTTCAAGAGCAAGACCACCAACAAAACGCGCACGGAACTGGTGTTGCTGGTGACTCCGCAGGTGACGGAGCCGCTCGGTCCCAACGATCCGCGGCCTGAGATCGCCTTTCCCAAAGATTTCCTGGTGCACCTAAGCCAGGCTGACATTCAAGCGGCCAAGGACAAATCGTCGGGGAAGAAGAACTAACGCGCGGCGCGCTACGGCGTAAAGGGAAGTTTGCCGGAGATGAGCACATCAGTCCAGAAAGACACGCAGATCACCGCCTTGTTGATTGCGCCGAATCGCGACCTGGCGCAGCAATTCGTGGCGACGCTGCCGCAGACCCGGGCTTTCCAGATCCTGGCGGATCTCAAGAGCTATCCGCCGGCGCAGACTCTGGAAGCGCGGATCCGGCAGTTGAAGCCGCAGGTGATCCTGCTGGATCTGGCCTCCGACATGGACGCCGCGAGCGACCTTATCCGGTATATTGCGGGGCTAAAACCGCCGGTGCCGGTGGTAGGCCTGCACACGCATAACGATTCGGACGCGATCTTGCAGTCGCTACGGGCCGGCGCCACCGAGTTTCTGGCCGCGCCCTTCGAGCCCGCGTCGCAGCGGGACGCCATCGCCCGGCTCCGCCGCTTATGCGGATCGGAAATCCCGGTGGATACCGGCGCTGGACACGTCATCGCATTTTCGAGCGCCAAGCCGGGCTCGGGGGCCTCGACCATCGCTACTCAAACGGCTTTTGCGCTGCGCCGGTTGACGGGGCAGCGGATTCTGCTGGCGGATTTCGATCTGACCGGAGGAACCATCGGATTTTATTTGAAGCTCAGCCACAACTATTCGGTGGTGGATGCCCTGCAGCATGCCGAGCATCTGGACCCGACACTGTGGAGCTCGCTCGCGGTGAGCCATGGCGGATTGGATATTCTGCCTTCGCCGGCCGCGCCTTACGCCGAGCCGGTGGATGGCGGCCGCCTGCGCCTGCTGATCGATTATGCGCGGCAGCTCTATGACTGGGTGATCCTCGATCTGCCCACGGTATTCAGTCAAATCAGTTTGACGGCGCTGGCTGAATGCGAGCAAGCCTATCTGGTAACCACCTCTGAGCTGCCCAGCCTGCACCTGACCCGCAAGGCCATGGGCATGATCGCGCAGATTGGTTTTCCAAGCGAACGTTTTGAAGTGCTGGTGAACCGGGTGGAGCGGCGCGACGATATCGGCGCCACCAATTTAGAGAAATTGTTCAACTGCCCGGTGCATGCCAGCCTCCCCAACGATTATTTTTCGCTGCACCGCGTGGTGACCCTGGGGCAGCCGCTGGGTCCGGAAGGGGAATTGGGTAAGGCCATTGAGAGATTAGCGGCGGGTATGTGCAGCGCCGTGGATGAAGGAAAAAAGCCGGCGCCGGCGGCACGGGAGGCGAAAGCCGTCCTGCTGCATGCCTGAGATTCACCGCCGGGAAACGGACTCGTAGCAGAAATTAGCCCGCGAAATCACACAGGAAGACTAAAAGAAAATGTTTCCAAACACCGATAACGGCAGCAAAAACACCCAGCAGGTTTCCTGGGAGCAGCGCCTTCTCAAGAATGCCGGCCGGCAGAAGGTCAACCTCAAGCCGGAATATCAGGAGTTGAAGTTCACGCTCCACCGCAAGCTGGTGGATAAGATTAACCTCGAAGCGCTGGCCACCATCGACAACCAGCGGGTGCGCGCCGAAGTGCGCCAGGCCGTGATCCAACTGATCGACGGCGAGCCGACGCTGCTCAGCTCGCTTGAAAAGCAACAGATCAGCGACGAGGTGCTGGACGAAGTTTTCGGGCTGGGGCCGCTCGAGCCGCTGCTGACCGATCCCACGATTTCCGACATTCTGGTCAATACCTATAAGCAGGTTTACGTGGAACGCAGAGGTTTGCTGGAGCTGACCAACGTGACCTTCCGCGACGATCAGCACCTGCTGCGCATCATCGACAAAATCGTCAGCCAGGTGGGACGCCGTATCGACGAATCGACGCCCATGGTGGACGCCCGCTTAAGCGACGGCTCGCGCGTCAACGCGATTATCGCGCCGCTGGCGGTCGACGGACCGCTGCTGTCGATACGCCGTTTTTCGACCGACAAACTGATGCCGCCGGATCTGGTGGCGCGTCACGCCATGACGCAGGGCATGATGGAGCTGCTCGAAGCGGCTGTCAAAGCCCGCCTCAACATCATCATCGCCGGCGGTACCGGCTCCGGTAAGACCACGCTGCTCAACGCGCTCTCCTGCTTCATCAACGGCAAGGAGCGCATCGTGACCATCGAAGACGCGGCCGAATTGCAGTTGAAGCAGCCGCACGTGGCGCGCCTCGAAACCCGTCCCGCGAATATCGAAGGCGGCGGCGCGATCCGGCAGCGCGAGCTGCTGGTCAACAGTTTGCGTATGCGTCCCGACCGCATCGTCGTCGGCGAAGTCCGCGGCGAGGAAGCGCTGGATATGTTGCAGGCCATGAATACAGGTCACGACGGCTCGCTGACCACGGTCCACGCCAATTCCCCGCGCGACGCGGTTTCGCGTCTCGAAGTGATGGTTTCGCTGGCCAATTCCAATATGCAGTTGGTTTCGATCCGGCAGCAGATTTCGAGCGCGGTGCACTTGCTGGTGCAGGCCTCGCGCATGAGCGACGGTTCGCGCCGCGTGGTGTCGATCACGGAGGTGACCGGCATGGAAGGCGAAGTGGTGACGCTGCAGGATCTGTTCGTGTTTGAAAAGCGCGGCATGGATCCCGACGGCAAGGTGGTGGGACGTTTCGCCGCCACCGGCATCCGGCCCAAGTTCTACGAAAAGCTGTTGAGTGCCGGCATCCGCCTGCGCCAAGACCTGTTTGAAGAAGTGATGGAGATCTGATATGGGCTACTTTTTACTCATTCTGCTGGCGATCTGGGGCGTCACCATGGGGGTGTGGTTCCTGGTGTCGAAGTATTTCCAGTCGACCGACATCGACCGCGTAAAGGCCCGGCTGCTGGGGACCACCCGCGGCGGCGCTTCGAAGAGCAAGAAGAAGAACGCGCCGGCCGAGAAACAGGTCATCATCAACCACAACGATTCGAAGAACCAGTTTGCCCAAAAGGTAGTGGAAAAGTATCAACTGGGGCCGAAGCTGGCGACCCTGATGGAGCAGGCGGGATTGAACTGGCCGCCGGCCCGCTTGATTCACTTGACCATCATGACCCTGGGATCGGTATTGGCGCTGGGCTGGCTGTTCCTGCCGATTCCGAAGCTGGCCGCACTCGGCGCGGCACTCGCCGCCGCCTGCCTTCCGTGGGTGTATGTGTACCGCAAACGCAAGGCGCGGCTGCACAAGTTCGAGGAACTATTCCCGGAAACCCTGGAGTTCGTTTCACGCTCCATGCGCGCCGGGCACGCGTTCTCGGTGTCTCTCGAAATGATTCATCGCGAGTTTCCGGAGCCGGTCTCCGGTGAATTCCGCCGCACCTTCGAAGAACACAACTTGGGATTGCCGATCGAAGTCGCGCTGCAGAAACTGGCCAAGCGGGTACCTTCACTGGACGTCCACTTCTTCGTCTCGGCCGTACTGCTGCAGAAGCGCACCGGCGGCAACCTGGCGGAAATTCTGGACAAACTGGCCTACGTGATTCGGGAACGCTTCAAGCTGCGCGGCCGAATCCGCGCGGTGAGCGCGCACGGAAAAATGACGGCCACGGCGCTGAGCCTGATTCCGATGGCGGTCGCGGTCCTGATGTTCTACACCAACGCGGACTACGTGAAGTTCTTTTTCACCGACGATGTCGGTCAAATCATGCTGGGCTCGGCCATAGGTTTGCAGTTGATCGGCTACGGCATCATGCAGAAGATCGTGAAGATCGAAGTTTAACGCGAGGTTAATGCTATGACTCTGCTCCTGCCCTTATTGATTTTCTTCGGAATCGCCGTCGCCGGCGCCATGTATGGCATGAAGGTTTACGTGCGCCCGAAAGAGGCCATGGATCGCGTGGTCGGCGGCGCACAGGCGTCCGAGGAGATGACCACGCATCCCAGCCTGGCGTTCCACGATGTCATCAAGCGCCTGGGGAATTTCGTTCCGCAATCGCCCAAGGACGTCACCGTCATGCAGCGGCGCCTGATCCGCGCCGGCATCCGCAAGGAGGGTGCGCTGAAGGTCCTTTATGGGGCCAAGGCCGTGTTCGGCATTGCCTTCCCGTTGATTGCGCTGGCGGTAGTGGCGGGATCGGAAACCGATACCAGCAACAAGTTCATCGTGGTTCTGTTGGCCACCGCGGTAGGATTCTTTGGGCCCAACGAGTATGTGCGCCGTAAAGCGGCCAAGCGCCAGAAAGAGATTGCCCGCGGTTTGCCGAACGCACTCGATCTGCTGGTGGTTTGCGTCGAGAGCGGGACTGGGTCTCGATCAGGCGATCCTGCAGGTCTCTAAAGAATTGGAACACGCCCACCCGGAGATCAGCGAAGAGTTCGGTTTGGTGAATCTTGAGCTGAAAGCCGGCAAGCGCCGCGTCGAGGCGCTGCGCAACCTGGCCGAGCGCACCGGTGTGGACGATCTGAAGAAGCTGGTGGCGGTGCTGATCCAGGCCGACCGTTTCGGCACCGGCGTGGCGCAGAGCTTGCGCGCGCACGCCGATTTCATGCGGGTCCAGGCGCGCCAGGTGGCTGAGGAGAAGGCCGCCAAGCTGGGCGTCAAGCTGATTTTTCCGATCTTCTTCTGCATCCTGCCCTCCCTGTTCGTGGTGACGGTGGGCCCGGTGGCGATGAAGATCATCCGCGAGTTGATGCCGATGATGCAGAACATTTAGGACTTGTCTAAAGCTTAGTACCAGAAGAGCCGAATTCACTGTTATCAGGAAAGGAGAAATACGATGGATTCTTCCACTGTTCGAATCGTGTGTGCCGTGTTGGCGGTCCTGTTTCTTGGGATCATCGTGCTGCGCCGCAAAAAGAACGTCGAATAACGTAAGAGCTCCTTTCCGGGAGACGCGGGAGCAATGGGTAAGTCGGCGGGTTTGATTCCCGCGCTCTTCCGGAAACGTTGTCTTTCTTAGGTTATCGGCGCTTAAGAACGGGTTGCGGATGCAACTCGATCCGTCGGTCAAGAATATGGCCGCGCCAGACTGCAAGACTGCCTCGCCGCGAATGTCCTTCGCCGAAAGAGAGGAAAGAGGGTTCATGGAATCGGGTTGGATGGCTGCGAGTGATGTAACTGGGATGGGATTTGCCGGGAGCGTAGTTACTGCGATGGGAGCTATAGGAGTGAAGGCTATAGGAGTGAAGGCTATGGGAGTGATGGTAAGGGGAGTGACGCATGTTTCGTAATTTGCTATTGGCAACCCTGGGCTTTGCCGTTGCGTCCGTCGGAGCTGCCCAAACCGCTACCTTCGGAATTCCCGTTCCGATTGGCGGCGAGGCTACCGATCTCGCGCTAGACCAGCCGCGCGGCGTGCTGTATATCGCAAACTTCACAGCCAACCGCATCGAGCGCATGAATCTGGCGACCTTCCAGTTGGAAACGCCCTTTCAGGTGGACCCCAGCCCGGTTTCGATGTCGATCTCTCCGGATCTGCACTGGCTGCTGGTGGCGCACTACGACAATCCTAAGACCGGAACGCCCACCAATAATCATTTGACTTTGATCGATCTGACGCAAGGCACCCGTAAGACTTTAGCGCTGCCGGAAGCGCCACTGGCGGTCGAGTTCGGCGCCGATGGCGAGGCGTTCGTCGTCACCACCACGGAATTTCTGCTGTACGATCCGGGTTCCAATACCACCTCATCGCTTGCGACCATCGCCAGTCTGGGACCGCTGGTCACGCCGGTTCCGCCGGCCACGTTTCCGCCGGACATCACCTTCGCTTCGATCTCGCGATCCGGCGACGGCCTGACCATCTACGGCATGGGCGGCGCCAACGAGACGATTACGTTCAGCTACGACGTACCTTCCCAAACCGTGTCTCCGGGCGGCATCGTACTGGCCAGCGGGACGTTGGGGCCGCGCGTGGTGAGCCTCAATACAAATGGATCTGTGGTGATGGCTGGCTGGACCATGCTGAATCACGGCGCCATTACCAATTTCGTTCCGCAAAGCGACAATGACTTTAGCGTTGGCACCACTCTCTTTGACGACTCGCGGGGCTTGATCTACGCGCAGATTCCCACGATTCAGGGCGAGCCTCCAGTGCTGCAGATTCTGGCTGAGGATAACCTCACGGTCATTCAAAAGCTGAGGTTGCCGGAAAATACCAAAGGAAAAAGCATCTTCAATCCGCAGTCGAGCGTCATGTATTCCATTTCCGATTCGGGCGTGATGGTTCTGCCGGTCGGGTTCCTGAATTCCATGTCGCGCGTCACCACTTCGGCGCCCAGCCTGTTTTTCCGCGGAAATTTCTGCGATAACAGCACCATTTCGCGTACCTTGACGGTCACGGACCCGGGCGGCGGTGGCAGTGCGTTCAGCTTTAAGCCGGCGATGGCCGGTGTCACGGTGACGCCGTCGGCGGGGATCACGCCCGCTACGGTGACTATCACGGTCGATCCCTCGGCTTTCTCGGCTCTTCACGGAACCGAGTCCGTAGATCTGGGACTTTCCTCGGCGGACGCCATCAACGTCATCAATCCGGTGCACGTGCTGGTGAATCATCCGGATCCCAATCAGCGCGGAACTATTGTCGAAGTTCCGGGAACACTGGTCGACATCGTGGCGGATCCAGTGCGTGACCGGTATTACGTTTTGCGCCAGGATAACAACACCCTGCTGGTATTTGACGGGACCAACAACACGCTGATCCAGACCTTGCGTACGGATAACGTCCCCACCAGCATGGCCATCAGCTACGACAATCAGTACATCTACATATCACACGACGCTGCACAAACTCTGGCGATTTACAACCTGAATGACTTCACCCGCCAGCCGGATGTGCCCACCGGGGCCGGTAACGGCAACGTGGTGCGCTCGCTCGCGGTGTCGAGCAACCAGATCGTCGCAACTTCGCGGGATTTCAAGAATCAAGGACATATCCTCTATATTGATCCCGTCACTCTGGTGGCGACGCAGCCTGACTCGGTCGGGGTATGGCAGAACATGATTGCTGTCGGATCGGTAGCTACCGCGAATCAAACCGGTTCGCAGGTTTTGGTAGCGACGCCGGATGGGTTTACTTTCCTCTACGACGCCGGAGTAGGCGATGTCACGGTCTCCCGTAACGATTTCACATCGCTGGTCGGCACGTATGCCGCTACCTCGGGCATTTTCTCGGTGGGCGATCAGTTGCTCAATGGATCGATCGTTCCTTTCCTGGATATGGACACCTCCAGTGGCCAGACTTCGGGCATGGTTTTCTCGGCGGGCGCGGTACGCATCGGCGCAGTGGATGCCACCAGCCCCGGATTCGCGGAGCGCGTGAATTTCTCCAACGGTGCATCCATCCTGCCCACTCTTACGGTCGAAGCGCCTTTGCTGCCGCTTCCCGACGCGAATCTGAACGATTTTACGCGCACCCTGGCGGTGTTGCCATTCCACAATTCATTCGTCAGCTTGTCGCAGTCCGGTCTTACGCTCCTGGCGGCAAACTACGATGCTCCGCTGCCGCAGCCGGTGATTTCGAGCGTGACCAGCGCGGCGGATGGCGTTTCGGGCGTCGCGGCGGGTGGATTGATTTCGATTACCGGGACCAATCTCAGCACTTCTACGGTCGCTTCGTCGACTACGCCGCTACCGACCGTGCTCGCCAATAGCTGCGTCCTGGTGAACGGCAAGCCTATCTCACTGCTGATGGTTTCTTCCGCGCTCATTAACGCTCAACTGGACGACAATACCAGCGCCGCGTCGGTGATGAGCATCCGTACGCCGCAGAACGTCAGCCCGGATTTCAACTTCAGCGTGCTGGGCAACGCTCCTGCGATCTTCTTAAACGGGAGTGCCGGGGGAGCCACGAATCTGCCGGCCGTCTACCGCGGCGGGAACGGTCTGCTGGTGACCGCTTCGAATCCGGTAAAGCGCAACGACTCACTGAACATTTACGCGGCTGGCCTGGGGTTGACGACTCCGGTGGTCGCGGCCGGAACCGTTTCGCCTTCAAGTCCTTTAGCGACGGCCGTGCTGCAACCCACCGTCACGCTGAATGGGGTTAGCCTTCCCGTGACTTTCGCGGGCCTGGCGCCGGGGCAGATCGGCGTGTTCGAGATCACGGCCACCGTCCCGAGCAGTGTAGCGCTGGGGTTGAGTGTGCCGCTGACCATCACGCAGGGCGGAATATCGCAGACGGTGAACGTCCGCGTGGTGAATTAGGAAACAGGTTTGAATAACGACGTGGGCACGCGGGTTGAGTGCCAACACAGGATGAACAGCGACAAGAACAGGGGAAATCACATGAAACTGTACCGCTTATTTGGAGTTTGCGCGATGGGCCTGATCGGGTTGGCTCCCGCCGCATGGGCGCAGAAGTGGGAGTTCGGCGGCGGCATCGGAGGCAGCATTTATCCTTCGCGTGACGTGACCAATAACTCCACCACGGCCAGCGCCGGAATCCGGACCAACATCGCCAGCGGTGTCTGGCTGGGCGAAAACTCTAACGGCAAGTGGGGCGGCGAAATCCGTTACGACTACCAGATGGGCGACTTCTCGCTGCAGCGCGGCTCCACGTCGGCCACCTTGACCGGCCAGTCCCACGCCTTGCATTACGATGTGCTGTGGCATGCCACCAAGCGCGGCTCCAAAGTGCGGCCGTTCCTGGCGGCCGGCGCGGGCATCAAAGTTTATCGCGCGACCGGCCAGCCGGGCCTGGTGCAGCCGCTCAGCCAATATGCGCTGCTGACGCAGGGCGACGAACTCCGGCCGCTGCTGAGCCTCGGCGGGGGCGTGAAGTGGCAGATCGCAAATTCACTGCAACTGCGCCTGGAAGTGCACGACTACATCACGACTTTCCCCAAGGAAACGATCGCTCCCAACGTGGGCTCGACCGTGCCTGGAATATTGCAGAATATCGTGCCGATGTTGGCGATCGCGTATACGTTTTAACACCTGATGACAGCGGAGGCATTCGCCGAATCACGCGGATGAAATCCTATGTATTTTGACGCAACTCCGACGAATATGACCATCTTGCTGGTGGTCTCGCTGGCCGTCATTGCGATCGTGCTACTCAGCAAAGGGCGTTACGACAGCAATCTTCCGCTGCTGTATTACAGTGCTGCCTTGTCGCTGAGCGTGCTGACGGACCGGGGACTGTCCCCGATCCTGCTCTACACCGGCATCGCCTTCGCCCTGATCTTGCGCTTTGAGTTCATGGGGAAGGGCTTCACTAAGTTCATCGGGGTCGCGAATTCGATCGCCATGGGGATCACTATCGTTGCGTTACTCAACCAGGTATTTGGCGACGGCCGCTGGGCGTTCTAGTCCCACCCTTTTATTTTTTCACCATTAATCTTTCACGACCGGCAACCCGGCTTCGTTCCACGCGCGCCATCCGCCGTCGAGCGAAATCGGGTTGCTATAACCCATCTTGCGCAGCGCATCCGCCACCAAAGCCGAGCGATAGCCGCCGCCGCAATACAGCACCATCTTGGTAGACGGGTCCGGCACCTTCACCTCAATATCCCGCTCGATCGTTCCCTTGCTCATATGGATGGCGTCCGCGGCGTGGCCGGCGGCCCATTCGTGGTCTTCCCGAACATCGATCAGCAGGTGGCCTTCGCGCGGCATCGCTTGATAGGCGGCGATATCGATTTCTTCAATCCGCGATTTGGCATCCTTCACTAGGGCCAAAAAACCGGGATTGTGCGTTTTGTGGGGAATCGTCATAAGAGTCTCTCCTCTGCCATTAGGCCAGCCGCCGGATGCGCGCGCCCACGCCTGCGAGCTTCGCTTCGATCCGGTCATAGCCGCGATCAATATGATAGACGCGGTCGATGACGGTCGCGCCTTGCGCTGCGAGTCCCGCCAGCACCAGCGAAGCACTGGCGCGCAGATCGCTGGCAATCACTTGCGCGCCGGATAGCGGCATGGGTCCGGCTACCATGGCCTGGCGGCCCTCCAGCCGGATGTTCGCGCCCATGCGCGCCAATTCCTGGGCATGCATGAAGCGGTTTTCGAAAATGGTCTCGGTGATGATGGAGATGCCTTCGGCGCGCGTCATCAGCGCCATGAATTGGGCTTGCAGATCGGTGGCGAAGCCGGGGTGCTCCTCGGTGGTCACGTCGACGCTGCGCAGTTTCGGTCCCGAACGCACGCGCAGCGTTCCCGGCACAGGCTCGCTTACTTCCACGCCCGCACTGCGCAGCTTGGCGATGAACGCACGCAGATGATCCGGCTCGCAGCGGGTCACGTGCAGATCTCCGCGGGTGATGGCGCCCGCGATCAGAAAGGTTCCCGTCTCGATGCGGTCGGCGATAATCGCATGCCGCGCGCCGCGCAATTTCGCGACGCCTTTGATGCGGATCACGCTGGTTCCCGCGCCCTCGATTGAGGCGCCCATTTTTGTGAGCAGGGCGGCCAGGTCCACCACTTCCGGCTCGCGCGCGGCATTGTGGATGACGGTCTCGCCGCGCGCCAGCACGGCGGCCATCATCAAGTCCTCGGTGCCGGTGACGGTGATGCGGTCGAAATGCACTTCGGCGCCTTCCAGCCCGTGCGGCGCTTCGGCTTCGATGTAGCCGTGTTCCTGGTGAACCGTGGCGCCCAACTGTTCCAGTCCGGCGACGTGCAGATTGATGGGGCGGGCGCCAATGGCGCAACCCCCGGGCACCGAAACCCGCGCGCGCCCGCAGCGGGCTACCAAAGGCCCCAGCACCAGGCTCGAAGCGCGCATGGTTTTCACCAGATCGTACGGAGCTTCGGCGTTCTGGATGGCATCCGCCTCGACGGTAACGCGCTCGCCATCGATAGAGACGCGCGCCCCGGCGTGCTCCAGCAATTTCTCCATGGTGTGGATATCGCGCACCGGCGGAATGCGTTCCAGCACCACCGGGTCCGCGGTTAGCAGGCACGCAGCCAGCGCGGGGAGCGCCGAATTCTTCGCTCCGCTGACGGCGATCTCGCCTTCGAGCGGCGCCCCTCCCTGGATTTCAAACTTGTCCAAATAGAACCAAAGCCTCCCGAATCCGCCCTCCCGCCTGGGCCAGCAAACGCTCTGCATCGCCACGCGTCGTGTGGGTCTTTTCCATGATGATCGCGGTGCGCACGCTGTTTCCGCCGGCTTCTAGTAATTCCGCGGCGCGCTCCGGCGATGCGCCAGTGGCCTGGCGGATAATCCGCCGGGCGCGCTCCGTCAATTTTTGATTGGTGGGCTGGACGTTCACCATCCAGCTCCCATAGACATGGCCCAACCGGATCATCACAGCAGTGCTGATCATATTAAGGACCAGTTTCGTGGCGGTGCCAGCACGGAGGCGCGTCGATCCAGCCAACACTTCCGGTCCCGGCTTGGGTTCGATGGGAAAATCGACCGCGCGCGACAGTTCCGAATCCGGCGTGCAGCTAATGCCGCAAGTGACGGCGCCCAGCGCGCGCGCCTGTGCCACGGCACCCAGAACGTAAGGCGTCCGGCCGCTGGCGGCGATCCCCACGAGAACGTCACCCGAACCGAACCCGGAGGCGATCAAGTCGCGGGCACCGGCCTCCGGATTGTCTTCGCTGATTTCCGACGAGCGGCTCAGTGCCCGCTCGCCCCCCGCCATTATCCCGCGCACCAGGTCGGGAGAGACATTAAAGGTAGGCGGGCATTCGGCCGCGTCGAGCACGCCCAGGCGCCCGCTGCTGCCGGCACCTAGATAGACTAAGTGGCCGCCCCCTTCGAGAGCCTTCGCTATCGCTTCCACAGCCGCCGCGATGCGCGGTATTTCCACGGCGACGGCCGCCGGCACTTCGGTGTCGGCGGAGCTTAAGACATTTAGGATCTGATGGATAGATAGAGAATCCAGGTCTTGCGAACCCTGGTAGTACTGCTCCGTCAAGAGGTCGTCAAGCATCGATAAGCTGAGGCTACAAGCCCTTAGTTAACATTGTATTACTGAGCGGGTGACCTAACGGCCGACAAATCGCTGAATAAAAGCATTTTAGTAAGTACTAGTCGCTTTTCGCGTCCCAAAACCACAAACTTCCAAAGAAAGTAAAACACTTATCGTTTTGGCAGTCTGATTCCGCTTAGTACTTCCCCCGTAACCTAGTACTTCTACTAGGGGATTGTGCGTTGACAGCGCTCCGGAAAGACCTTATACTCCGAAGGTATCATGAAGTAGGCGGAACGACTGCTTACCACGAGCCAAAAGACGAAAGACGAAAGACGGAGGAGGATTTAAATGAAAAAAATATTGAGCGGCATCGCTTTCGCGGTAGCCGCAATTTGTTTGACAAGTTCTGCGGCGATGGCCAACACCAGTTGCCTTGCTGATGCCGGTGCAGCCGCGAACGTGTTATCGATTGGCGCCTGCGACCTGGGTGGCCTCACCTTTAGCAACTTCTCAGTGGCTCCCACGCCGGGCTCCACAGTGTTGTTGTCCATCGTTGGAACCAGTGGAACTTCGCTGGGCTTCCAGATTTCTACCGCCTACAATCCCGGACCGCCGGTAGTGAATGCTGACACCATTCTGCAGTATGAGGTGTCGGGTGGCGGCATCGTAGGCGTGGACAACACAAACGCCGGCCAGAGTGGCGCGATCATCGAAGAGAAGGTCTGCACCGTGGCTTTCACGAACGGCGTCTGCACTGGTGGCACGCTGTTGGCGGATTTCACCACCGCCGGCAACAATTCGAATTCGGCGACCTTCGCCACCCAGTCCACGGTCTATATCTTCAAAGACATCTCGCAGAATGGACCGACCGCGTTCATCAGCAGCTTCGTGAACAGCCAGGAAGTGGCCACGACGCCGGAACCGGCCAGCCTGTCCATGATGGGTCTTGGTCTGTTGGGCTTGGGCCTGATCGGCCGTCGGAAGCGCAAGGTCTAGTTCTTCTTCTCCTTCCGGTAACGTCTCTGTGGGGGCGCAGCGCAAGCTGCGCCCTCTTTTCTATTTGTGGCCCAATAAGCCAAAGCCATCCTAGCGTAAAAAGAGCGTCCTCAAGAGGACGCTCTTTTTGTGCTTCAAAAAATTAAGGGGTGGCCCGTCACGACGGGTTGAATTCGCGCCTTAGGCGCTAAAGGAACTGCCGCAGCCGCAGGTGGACTTCACGTTCGGGTTATTGAACTTGAATCCGGAGCCCTCGAGGGTTTCTACGTAGTCCACTTGAACACCATCGAGGTAGAGCAGGCTGGCCTGATCGATGAACAACTGCAGGTCGCCGAACTTGTAGGTCTTATCCAGCATGCCAGGGGTATTCTCGAACGCCATGGAGTAGCTGAAACCGGAGCAACCGCCACCCACCACCGAGATCCGCAGACCAGCCGGCTTGGGCTCCTGCGTATCCAGGATCTCCTTCACCTTGCTTACGGCGGTTTCTGTTAGTTGTACCATTGTTTGTGAGACCTCCCCTTCATTGTACTATGATGCGGAGCAGGGAGCCAGAGGTTCAGTTAAGATTAGGCTCCAGCGGCGAGGCCACTGTCTGCGATCAGGAACTGTCTTTGCCGTAACTTAAACTAGGCCAGCCACGTCCGACCCAGTAGCGAGGGATTGGCAGCCATGGACGCCTCAATCATTACTCTACCCTTTCCGGCAGTAGGCGAAGGGACCCGGGCGAGGACCCGAGTGGATCATAAAACCAGCGAAGAAGCGGCACTGGTACGCCGCGTCCAGGCGCGTGACGAGATGGCTTTCCGCGAGGTCGTGGAACGCTACCAGTCCAAGGTGTTTTCGATCATCTTCGGCATCCTGCGCAACCGCAACGACGCCGAGGATATCGCGCAGCAGGTGTTCGCGAAAGTCTATTTTTCGATCAGGAACTTCGACTTCCGCAGCTCGCTTCTCACTTGGATCTATAAGATCACCGTAAACGAGTGCTACGACTACCTGCGCAAGAAGCGGGTACGCAAGCTGGTTTATGAGAGCGATTTTTCGCAGGAAGACGCCCAGCGCATGGAAGCTTCCGAGCCGGCCGTGGATGCGTCGGTTCCGGCCGATACGCGGCTCGCGCAACGGGACCTGATCCTAAAGCTTCTGTCGAAGGTTTCCGAAGAAGAGCGTAGTCTGATTTTGTTGAAGGAAGTGGAAGGGCATTCGGTTGAGGAATTGGCCGGAATGACCGGGTTGAACGAGAACACAATTAAGGTAAAATTGTTCCGAACCCGGCAGAAGTTGCTCCGGGCGGCGGGGCGGTTGACCCGCACGCGTTAGCTGGCCGCAGATTCGTAAGCGGGCCCAGATTTTTAAGCGGGCATTTAGACCCGCCCATTGCAGTTGAGAGTAGTGACTGAGGGAAGAACCATGCATCGCGAGATTCGGGATCATATTGAAGACGTGCTGCGCGGCGGAAATACATTGAGAGACGCGCGCGAGCACTTGGCCCAGTGCGACGAGTGCCGGACCGAGGTGCAGGGCATGCAGGAACAGACGGCGCTGATTCGGGAACTGCGGGCTCCCGAAGACTTCGCCGCGGACCTGCGTCCCGGCTTCTACGCGCGCGTGATGGAGCGCATCGAAGCCGAAGGGCCCATCTCCATCTGGAATCTCTTTATTGAATCCGCCTTCGGACGCCGCATTGCGCTGGCCTCGCTCACGCTAGCATTGCTGATCGGCGTTTATGTGGTGACTTCGGAGCGTTCGGCGGAGGAATCCATCATCGCGCTGCAATCGCAGCAGGCAGCGACTGCAGCAGACCATCGTGGCTGGCGAGGACGCGCCGGCCCGTGAGATCACGCGTGTCGATGAATCGCAGACGGTTCAGTCGTCTGAGGACGCGGTCTTAGCGAATCTGGTCACCTACCGGGAACAGTAGGGGTACCTTATGGCATCGTCGGCATCCCCCTGCAACGCGAAAGTGGCTGGAACGTTGGTCGTGGTGTTTCTGGCGGGAGCGGCCGTGGGCGCGCTAACCATGCAGATGGGACTCCACGAAAGACTGCACCGGACGGTATCAGCCGCCTCGCTTCCGGTGGTGCATAAAGCTCCCAGTAACGATGCGATGATCCAGAGGTTCAAGACCGAGCTCAATCTTTCCCCGGACCAGACCGACAAAATCGCGATGGTGCTCGCCGATTACCGCGAGTATTATCACAGCCTGGAAGATCAGTTGGATGACGTGCGCTCGACCGGGAAATCGCGGATCATGCAAATTCTGGATGAACAGCAGCGCGCCAAGTTCGAAAAGATCATGGGCGAACTGCAGCCGCAACTGGAAGCGAAATAATTCGCGCCGCGTGAGCGTTTAGCTCTTGCCGCGCTCAGCCAGTTTGCGTTCGATGGCTTTCCACAAGCGGGCTTCGACGTCTTCCGGAATGGCTTTGGCTTCCATTCCTTTATAAACCTGCAAAGTCTTCAAAGTTGTGTCGACGATGACAAAGCAGTTGGGGCACTTGTTCACGTGCGATTCAAGATTGGCCTTGAGGGCGGCGTCTACGTTGGGATCGAGATAATCGTTCAGTTCCTGGAGGAACTGTTTACAGGTAACCAAGTAGGTCGTCCCCTTTCCGCCTAAATTGGCGGGTTAGTTTTTCCCGTAGCGCCAAGCGCGCTCTTAATAGTCTACTCTTGACGGCCGGCACCGAAATCCCGAGTGCCTCGGCGGTGTCTTCCGTGCTCAGTTCTTCGATGTCGCGAAGCGTGAAGACGGTTCGGAAATCTGGCTTTAAACTGTCGACTGCCTCGTTGAGGATGCCTTGCATTTCATCCTTTGAGTAGCGCTGTTCGGGGTTGTCCTCCCAGACCGCGATCTCCCGTTTCACCTCTTCTTCGCCTGTTTCAATGGGTTCGTCCAGCGACACGAAGCGGTTGCCCTTGCGTTTCCGCAGCTTCATCAAGGATTCGTTCACCGCGATGCGCACGATCCAGGTGTAGAACTTGGAATTGCCCTGGAAGCCGGAAAGGTGCTCGTAGGCTTTGAGGAAAGTCTCTTGCAGGACGTCTTCGGCGTCCTCGTCATTTTGGGTGATGTTCTTGGCGACGCGATAGATCTTGCGGCTGTATTCTGAGACGAGGGTGGCGAAGGCGGCCTGGTCCCCGGCCTGCGCGCGCGCGACGAGGTTCGACTCGTCGAAAGTAGGCGCACTGGATGCGGGGACGGGGGTGGGTGTCACAAGACCTCTTTATTCAATATAGCAGTGGGGTGCGAAATACAGAGCGGCAATTATTCGCCGGGGAGAAGACTCGATACCTTGGAAGAGAGCGCCGCATACGGATCGTCCGCGAAAGCTCCGGCATAGCGCCAGGCGACTTTACCGTTCTGGTTGAGCAGGAGCAGGTACGCCGCATTCGGATCTTTGAATCCGACCCGTTGCTTCCACGCATCGGTTCCGCCATAGACCGTGATCACGTTCCCATAATCGGTTTTCGGAGTGCCGCGCCGCATGCCGCCGTCGATGAACCATTTCCCCATTCGCGCCAGGCCGCCAATCATGGGGATCTCAAAGAACGTCACTTTCGGTTGGTTCCCGAAGTCTTGCCGGAACCTCTTTGCCCAGGACTCCACGGCGAAGCGGGATTCGTAGGTGAAGCCGAGCATCAGCAGCGCGACGCGGCCGGAAGAATCCTGTGGAAGATTTGCGCGCTGGCCGGAAAGGTATTCGCCCTGTAGCAGCGGCAGCGGATCTCCGACCGTCAGCTCGGGCATTGGTGAAGCTGACATAGTCATAGACACTATGATGAATCCGAGTGCTCTTCGATGGATCGCTTTCATGGTTTCACTTGGTGGCCTCGGCGAGCACAACGCGGGGCCGCTCCGGGTGGACAGCCACGGCGGCGATGCGCCGCAACATTCCACGGAACATCAGTTCGTGAATGGGCCTGAGAAGATACCAGTAGAGAACGCCACCTAGCCCGCGCGGTTCAAACTGCGCAAGCTGGGTGATTACCGTTGAGGCGCCGTTGGGCTGCGCTCGAAACTCCAGCCAGGCGCGCCCCGGAACATTCATCTCGGCAAATAATCGCAGCCGCTTGCCGGGCTCGTAAACCTCGACGCGCCAGAAATCCAAGGTGCTGCCCGGGAACGGCGTCTCCGGGTCGGGACGGCCGCGGCGCATGCCCACGCCTCCCATCATCAGATCGATCAGGCCGCGAATCCTCCACAGCGCGTTGCCGAAATACCAGCCGGTGCGGCCGCCGATGCGGCGGATCGGAGCGAACGCTTGAAGCGCGGACACGGGCACACGGACTTTTTGCTCATTGGTGAGAAGGTCGCCCGACGGCGCCGGCTGGGCGCGGTACTCACCGCGATGCGCCCGCGCATCCGACCAGCGGCTTTCGGCGAGTTCCCGGTCTTCGTTGGTCAAGGCGCGCTCGATGGCTCGTGCGATTCCCATGGGCCGGATGTTGAAAGCTGCCAGAGCTTCGGGGTTCACAACGATGCTCGGATTCCGCACGCTTTCGATGAGGCACTTCCCGATGCTCGCGTATACGGGGGTGATCAATGTCAGCCAGCGGCTCGACAAGGACAAGCTGAGGAACGGCACGCGCAGGATGCAGCGGCGTAATTTCCGCTGCCGGGCGTATTCGCGCATGATTCCGAAATAAGAGGTGACGTCGGCTCCGCCGATCTCGAAAGTAAGGTTGCCCGCCGCCGGCATTCGAGCCGCCGCCACCAGATACTCGATCACATCTTCGATAGCGATGGGTTGCGCGGCCGTATTCACCCAACGCGGCGTGAGCATCAACGGGAGGCGCTCCACAAGCGCGCGCATCATTTCAAACGACGCGCTGCCGGAGCCGATCACGATGGAGGCTTGCAATTCGATCACCGGAACGCCGCTGGAGCGCAGAATATTTCCGGTCTCGGCGCGGCTGCGCATGTGCGGCGAGAGTTCGGCTCCATGGGCCAGTCCACCGAGATAAACGATGCGCTGCACACCGGCATCCCGCGCCGCGCGCGCGAAGTTGGAAGCCGAGGCGCTTTCCTCGGCCTCAAACCGTTCCCCCGCTTTCATGGAGTGCACCAGGTAGAGAGCGGTTTCCACGCCCGCAAAGGCGTTCGCCAGAGACGCCGGCTGCAACAGATCTCCCTGCACGAGTTCCGTACCGGGAGCCGTCCGCCAGCCGAGCGCCTCTGGATTGCGACACAAGCATCTGACTGCCAAGCCGTCTCTTTGTAGACGCCGTAGAAGACGTCCTCCGATGTATCCAGTGGCGCCGGTCAGCAGAAGCATGTGTGATCCCTCTAGGTCATTTCGACCTAATTCACTTGGGCATAATGACGGTATCGATGACGTGGATCACTCCATTGGAGGCCACGATGTCCGCCTTGATCACGTGCGCGTTGTTTACCATGACGCCGCCATTCATGGTCTGGATGGTGATGTTCTGGCCTTCCACCGTCTGCGCGGAGTGCATTCCCATCACGTCGTGCGCCATCACTTTCCCCGCTACCACGTGGTACTTAAGAATGCTTTGCAGCTTGGCCTTATTTTCCGGCTTCAGCAACATTTCAAGCGTGCCCGGAGGAAGCTTGGCGAAGGCCTCATCGGTGGGCGCGAAAACCGTGAAAGGACCGGGCCCTTTCAGCGTCTCGACTAACCCGGCAGCTTTCACGGCTGCCACTAAGGTGTTGAACTTTCCGGCGACGGCGGTATCGACGATATCGGCCGCGGAGGCGATGCTCGAAGCCAGCGTCAGTGCGATCGCGCCGGCTAACATCATGGGTAATTTTGATTTCATTTGGATGTCCTTTTCACTTGTGTTTGAGATGGTCGGGCGCCTTTATGCAGACGCGAAATCACTGTGCCAGCGGCGCTGGATCGCTTTCCAGGTCAGCGCCTGATACAGTCCGGAGAGTCCTACCAAGCTGTACACGACGGTGCTGAGCGCGGAAGTTTCGCCGAATTTCATGCCGAACGCCGCTGCCACCAAGTCCAGGTGGAATGCTCCGGCCAGGCCCCAGTTCAGGGCTCCGATGATGACCAGCGCGGCTGCGATTACATCAAGCTTTTTCATATTCAAAACGTTCCTTTCTTTCCCGATGTGGCCGGCGGTTGCCAGTCACAATTTGATCTTATGGAAAATGTATTTTACTGTAAAGAATATCGAGAAGCTGCCTTTCCTGGGCGGAAAATACTCGCGGGAAACCGGCATTGAGAGGAAAACAACCTTCACCATGGCGTCTGAAACCATCACCGCGGGGCTAAAGAATTACGCGATCGGGAGCAAGCTGCGACGTCTGCGGCTGCGCAAGAGCATGGGACTGGTGGAACTGAGCAAGCACACTGGCCTTTCTCCGGCACTGCTTTCAAAGCTGGAAAGGGACGTGATGCACCCGACGTTGCCCACGCTCTTGCGCATCGCCATGGTGTTCAGCGTGGGACTGGAGTATTTCTTCAACCCCGAGCCGAAAGCGGTGCTGGCGATCGTGCGCAAGAAGGACCGTCTGCGTTTTCCGGATTCGCCCGATGCCCGCAAAGTGGCCTACTATCTTTGAAAGTCTGGATTTCCCGGTGCCGAACCGCGCGCTGAACGCTTATCTGGCGGAGTTCGAGCCGATTGAGGCGGAGCAAGTCCGGCCGCACCATCATCCGGGTGTAGAACTGCTGTATGTTCTCTCCGGGAAGCTGGAACTGCGCGTTGGTGACGATCCGCATGAACTGGCGGAAGGCGATTCGGTGTATTTCGATTCCAGCGTGCCGCACAGCTATAGAAGAATCGGTGCAAAGCGCACTTCGGCGCTGGTGGTGGCGTTGGAATCGTGAAGAAAGCGACCGTCCTGAGACATGACCACGCGAAGAACGCGATTGATGCGAGTGGAATAACCGGCCCCGTATTGCTGAAGCCATTCGAATACGTCGGCGTCCAGACGCACGGCGACCAATTTTTTGGGAGGACGGCGGAATTGAGCGAGTTGCTTGTCGGTGAGAGCCGGAATATCTGAGTAGTCTATTTCGGACGCAGCCGCGCGCTTCTGGCGCTTCGCTACGCTTTCTAGCGTCGCCTTCTGGGGCTTACTGAGGGGCTTGTTCCAGATAGATTCTGCCCTCACGCGGATCTGCTTCGCGGGCCGAGATGATGCGGATGACTTCTTCGCCATTTGGACTCTCCTCCAGTAATACGTGCACCACGAGCAGCACAGCCTTCCGTACGGCACCGATTGCGTGCCAACGCTGCTCGCCATCGATCACGCGGTCTTTGCGAAGCATCAGACTTGGATCGGAGAATACGCACGATGCTATTTCAAAATCGATGCCCGCGTGCTTCTTCTGGTTTGACCGGCTTTTGCCCGCATCCCATTCGAAGCGCATTTTGTTATACATAACGTATAACACATTTGCAGCACGGTAGCGCCGAACCTTACGAAAATATATAATCGACATCGATAATCGCAGGGAGGTGATCGCATGAAGGCGCTCATCCGGCTTGCTCTTTTATTCTTGTGCCCGATCCTATGTCTGGCCGAGTTAGCTGGCACCTGGGAAGGTGTCCTAAAATTCCCGGGTCAGACTCTGCGCATCGTGCTCCACATTTCCGGAGACGACAACGATCTTAAAGCAACGAGCGACAGCCCCGATCAGGACAGTTGGGGTGGCAAGGTCGATTCGGTTACTCTTGCAGGCCACATCTTCACTTTTGCAATCCGGCGGGTCGACGTTGGATTCGTTGGGGACCTGATGCCGGACGGAACGATTGTCGGAACCTTCAAGCAACGTGGAACCGGTCTTCCTTTAGTGTTGGCGCGATCGGCGGGTGTGCCGCGCGTTCCGCCGGATACCACCAGCAACGTGACCGATGGCCGTTATCACAATGACTGGACGGGCATCGAATTCAGTGTTCCGGAGAAGTTTTCGTTCCTCGAGACCGAGACCCGTTCCAACCCAGGCGGCCTGCAGGCGGATTTTGCTCTCGTCGGCGTCAAATACGGCCGTCTTGCAGTGTGGATGAATAAGCAAAGGCTGCGCCCCGAGAACATACTCGCGAGTCTGACAGTCCAAATTCCGATGAAGGTTCATCGACGTGTTGGACCCTCCACTCCGGATTATGCGATTCCGGAAAATAGCATTCAGAAATTGCAGATTGGCGGACAGCAGGCGATCCGGGCAACGGCGCACTATCAAGTGCAAGGGAGGAAGATGGTGGAACTGCTTGCCTGGATCAGCACCGAGCATAGCATTGTGCATTTTTACGCCATGATGCCCGCCGATGAAGTGGATTTCCTGCAGCCCGCCTTCGACCAGATGGTGATGAGCGCTCAAGTGCCTTAATGCACGTCCTTCCGGCCTGATTGTGCGGTCAAGTTAAGGCTAGACTGAAGGGTATGTTTCGACCCGCATCGCTGCTCAATCTGGTGACGTTGATTTTGAGCGCCGGGGTTTGCGCCGCTCAAACATCCGCGCCTCCCGTCACCCTCTCCAACACAGAACAGCGCAGCATTACCTCTTCGAAGATCGGCCAGCGTTACGATCTGTTCGTTTCCTTGCCGGAAAATTACCGCACTTCGAAGCAGTCGTATCCCGTGCTCTACGTTCTCGACGGCTGGCATTTCCCGCTGATGGAGTTCATCCAGGAAAACAACATCTATTCGGAGCGCATGGGTCCGGTCATCATGGTCAACATCGGCCACTCGCCGGCGAAAGACGCAATGACTCTCCGCATGCGCGACTTCACGCCGGACCGGATAGCGAAATTTCCGAATTCCGGCGGCGGGGCTGCGTTTCTGGATTTCCTGGAGCACGAACTGATTCCGTTCATTGACCGCACCTATCGCACGAATCCCGCCGACCGCGGACTGCTGGGTCACTCGCTGGGTGGCTCGTTCGCTCTCTATGCGCTCGAACAGCGGCCCGCATTGTTTCAGCGAGTGGTCGCGGCGAGCCCGGCTATGGCTCCGGACAGTGTGATCTTTAGCGACGCGCGCCGGACGCTCCACGCACTGCCAGCTTCGGTTCGTCTCGATCTCTCGGTGGGAAGCAATGATGAACTTGGGCTCGCGAAGATTGCTACCGAATTCGCGCGGGTGCTCGACGAAATCAAGCCGAAGGGTCTGGACTATCGGTTCACTGTATATCCGGGGGAGAACCACAACTCCGTTCGATTGGTGTCGTTCCCGGCCGGCCTTTACTGGGCTTACCGCGCGGCTAAATAGAAGCGCCCGCCTGCCAATCACCTCTCCCTCATCGCCTCATCTCGCGCGCGGCCTTCGAGTTGCGCTTCTCCCTCTAGAGCAGCCGTCACTCCAGATGCGATTTTTCGATTGATGCTTAAAGCGCGAACGCGTTTGGAACGGCTTGGGTTCGTTTGGTTGTACAGGATGTCGCCGGCACCCGGAAAGCCCCGGCCAGTACCGGCCGGCTTGGGTTCGTTTGGTAACCTGATAAATACCAATGAGTAATCTTCAGGTCACCCTTCCGGACGGAAGTGTCCAAAGTGTTCCCGCGGGCGCGGCGCCTATCGACGTGGCGCGCTCCATCAGCCCGCGCCTGGCGGATGACGCCCTGGTCGCCAAGGTCAACGGCAATCTGTGGGATTTGGACCGTCCGCTCGAAGCCGATTCCACGCTGCAAATCCTGACGCCGAAGAATCCGGAGGCGCTCGAAGTTTATCGCCACTCGACCGCGCATCTGCTGGCGGCGGCGGTGCTGGAATTGTTTCCGGAAACCAAGCTGGGCGTCGGGCCGCCGATCGAAAACGGTTTTTACTACGACTTCCAGCGGCCGGATGCGTTCTCGCCCGAAGATCTGGAAAAGATCGAGAAGAAGATGTGGGAGCTGCAGGCGCAGGATCTGCCCTACGAGCGCAAGTACATGGAAAAGGAGAAGGGGCTGAAGCTGTACGGCGATCAGCCCATGAAGTGCGAGCTGATTACCGAAAAGGCCGACGCCGTTTTTTCCGAATACACGCTGGGGCCCGAACTTCATCGATTTCTGCCGCGGGCCGCATGTGCCCTCCACCAAGAAGATCAAGGCGTTCAAGCTGCTCTCGATCGCCGGCGCGTACTGGAAGGGCAACGAGAAGAACGCGCAGTTGCAGCGCATCTACGGAACGGCGTTCTTCACCAAGAAGGAACTGGACGACTATCTGGCCAAGCTCGAAGAGGCCAAGAAGCGCGATCACCGCAAGCTGGGCCAGGAGCTCGACCTGTTCAGCATTCAGGAACTCGCCGGACCGGGGCTGATCTTCTTCCATCCCAAGGGCGCGCGCGTTCGCAAGATCATCGAAGACTGGATGCGCGATCAATACCTGGCGCGCGGCTACGATCTGGTCTACACGCCGCACGTGATGCGCGCGGATCTGTGGAAGACCTCCGGCCACCTGAGCCACTACGCCGAAAACATGTTCGCCGGCATGGAGCTTGACGACGCCGAGTATCGTTTGAAGCCCATGAACTGCCCGGGCCACATCCTGATTTATCGCGACAGCCTGCGCAGCTATCGCGAGTTGCCGGTGCGCCTGGGCGAGCTGGGAACGGTGTATCGTTACGAGCGCAGCGGCACCATGCACGGCCTGCTGCGCGTGCGCGGCTTCACGCAGGATGACGCGCACATCTTCTGTACGCCGGAGCAGATCGAAGACGAAGTGGTGAGCTGCCTGGAGTTCGCGCTCGATACCCTGAAGACTTTCGGTTTCGAGCAGTATGAAGCCGAGATCTCGACCTGGGATGGCGGCAAGAGCGGCAAGTACGACGGCGCGCCGGAGCAGTGGAAGCTCGCGGAGAAGGCCTTGCAGCGCGCGGTCGAACGCTTGGGGATCAAAGCTCCGGTGATCCCGGACGAAGCCGCGTTCTACGGACCCAAGATCGACGTGAAGCTGCTCGACGCGCTGGGGCGCAAGTGGCAGCTCTCCACGGTGCAGTTCGATTTCACTTTGCCGCAGCGATTCGGCCTGGAATACGTCGCCGCGGACGGCAAGCGGCATCAGCCGCTGATGGTGCATCGCGCGCTCTACGGCAGCATCGAGCGCTTCTTCGGCACCCTGGTCGAGCATTATGCGGGCGCGTTCCCGGTGTGGCTGGCTCCGGTGCAGGCGGTGGTGATGCCGATCACGGACCGCCAACTCGAGTACGCCAAGAAAGTGCACGCGCGCCTGGAAGCGGCGGGGCTGCGCTCGCATCTGGACGACCGCAAGGAGAAAGTGAATCTGAAGATTCGCGAAGCGCAAATGCAGAAGGTGCCCTACATGCTGGTGGTGGGCGACCGCGAGGCCGAAGCCGGCACCGTGTCAGTGCGCCATCGCAAGCATGCCGACATGGGCGTGAAGCCGCTGGAACAGTTTGTGGAAGACGTGTGCAAGCTGGTCGAGTCGAAATCCGCGACGGAATAATCGCGCGAACGATTCTAAGCCCAACCACCGGCTTCATCGCCGAGGCGGGGTTCACGCATTCGCTCACTCCGGCGCGTAATTGCACCTTCGGCTGTACCTATTGTTATGTCCCGACCATGCGCATTCAGGGCGGGCTCAAGCCCGAAGATTGGCAGCGCTGGGGACAGTTCACGACTTTCAAGAGCAACGCGGCGGATTTACTGCATAGGGAGTTGCGCGGACAGCAGCGCATCTATTGCTCGCCGATGGTTGATCCCTATCAGCCAGCGGAAGAGTGCGAGCGCATGATGCCGCGGATTCTGGATGCGCTGGTCGCCTCGCCACCGTGTGTATTCGTGCTGCAAACGCGGGGGCCGTTGATCTTGCGCGATCTCGATCGGCTGCGGACGTTGGCGCAGTGCACCGAAACTCCGGGTGAGTTTTTCGATCACGACGAATCGTGAAGACGTGCGTAAGCTCTACGAGCCGCACTGCGCGTCGATCGCAGAACGCTTGGATATGATCCGGACTCTTCGTGACGCCGGGATCGAAACCTATGCGACCCTCGCTCCGCTGCTGCCGTGCGATCCCGAGGAACTCGCGCTACTCGCTCTCGAAGCCAGCGGACGTGATTTGATCGGCGATCCACTGCATATTCGCAGTACGAAACCACGCGGCGCGACCACTCGCGAAGCGGCGTTCCGGGTGAGCGCGTCGAATCAACATGAGGAGTGGTTCGATCCGGAGTTTCAAAGCGATGTCGTGGAACGAATCAAGCGCGCCGCATGGGCGCGGGGACACAACTTCGCGATCGGGCCTCGTGGTTTTGCGATGTTAGCCGCTACTTAGCCCCGACAATGCCGGGCTCTTTCATCAGTTCGCGTATGGTGCTACGGATGATGCTTTCCGGTTTCTGCATCAGCGGGTCATTGCCGAACATTTGCACGCGCACGGCGCCTCTGGCATCGACGAAAATCATGATGGGCACGAAGGGGCGGTCCTTGGGACCAACGCTGGCTACCTTCATGATGGCGGCCCGATCCATGTAGCCGATGGGAAAGTTGGGCTTGTGCGCGGCGACGAAGGGTCCGAGCACGGCTGCGGCATTCGGGTCGCCGGCAGCCACTACCACTTGTAAACCGTGCGCCCCTTGCTCGGTCTGGATCAGCTTCAAGAGATCTACCGTCTCGCCACAGTCCTTGCACGTTGTCGAAATGATAGCCAGCACCAGGGCCTTGCCGCGATATTGTTTGAGGTCGAGCTTCCGGCCGCTCATTTGCGTAACCGGCACATCGGGCAGAAGGCGGCCGGGCGGGAGTCCGGCGTAGGCCACTGCTGTCAAGGTAAAGAGAAGTAGAACGCGACGTAGCATCAGCTTCTATCTTAATTGACTCTCGACTTCTTCCAGCCAGTCGGGACGCTTCAGGACTTCGCGCGGACGGCTGCCATCGGGTGGACCGATGATGCCTTCGCGCTGCATCATGTCGAGGATGCGCGCGGCGCGTCCGTATCCCAGCCGCAGGCGGCGTTGCAGCGTCGAGGTGGACGCTTTGCCTTGTTCCAGCACCACGCGCACCGCGTCCTGATAGAGCGGATCTTGCGTGCCATCGAAATCTTCGGCATCGACTTCGTCCTCGTCGGTTGGTGGCGCGAGCAGGAAGGTCTGATCGTATTCGGGCGCGGCTTGGCGCTTCCAGAATTCCACCACGTCGTTGGTTTCGGATTCGCTGACGTAGGAACCGTGCACGCGAACTAAGCGTGACGATCCCGGCGGCAGGAACAGCATGTCGCCGCGGCCTAGCAGATGTTCGGCGCCCATTACATCGAGTACGGTGCGCGAGTCGACGCGCGTGGCTACGCGGAAGCTGATGCGCGACGGGAAATTCGCCTTGATCAGGCCAGTGATCACGTCGACGCTGGGACGTTGCGTTGCCAGCACCAGATGCATGCCGACGGCGCGGGCCATTTGCGCCAGGCGGGTGACGGTTTCCTCTACGTTGGCGCGTTCCAGCATCATCAGGTCGGCCAACTCGTCGATCAGAATCAAGATGTAGGGGATCGGCTCCAGCACCGGCTCTTCGGATTCCTCGTCGAACAGGCTGCGCGGCTGTGCTTGCAATTGGCGCACCTTGCGATTGTATTGATCGATGTTGCGCACGCCTAGCGAGGCTAGTAATTTCAGCCGGCGCTCCATTTCGAGCACGGCATTGCGCAGCGCGTTGGTGGCTTTCTTGGGGTCCGTGATCACCGGTGTGAGCAAGTGGGGGATGCCTTCGTAGAGGCCGAACTCCAGGCGTTTGGGATCCACCATGATCAGGCGCACCTGCTGCGGCGTGGCCTTGTACAGGATCGACATGATCAGCGAATTGAGCATCACGCTTTTGCCGGATCCAGTGGACCCGGCGATCAGCAGGTGCGGCATGGAGTCCAGCGCCGCGATTTTCATGCGGCCGTTGATATCTTTGCCGAGCGCGACGGTGAGCGGCGAAGCCGAGTTGTGAAATTCTTCCGACTCCAAAATTTGCCGGAGGCTAATGACTTCGCGCTTGGAGTTCGGCACTTCAATGCCGACGGTTGGTTTGCCGGGGATGCGCTCGATCAGAATCGATTCCGCCTGCAGGCCGAGGCAAAGGTCCTCGCTGAGCGTGGTGATGCGTGAATACTTCACGCCGGCTTCGGGCTTGAACTCGAAAGTGGTGACTACAGGTCCGGGGTTGATTTGCGTAACCGTCCCGCGCACGTTGAATTCTTCGAACTTCGACTTGATCTGCGCCGCGGTTTCTTTCAGCTCCAGGCTGTCAAAAACCGTGCGCTCGGGCGGTTCCTGCAATAGGTTGGTAGGCGGCAGCTTAAACGAAGAGCGCGCGCGGCGGGGCTCGGAATGAACGGGCTTGGGCGCGCTGCGCCGCGAAATATCCACCGGCGCGGGCGGGGTCAGATCGAAGGGAGGCGCCTCCGGAGGCAGTTCCTCCAGCGTGCGGATTGGGATCTCTTCCATTTGTTCGAACCCATGATCTTCTTCGCGCTCGAGCACTTGCGGCACGAAGGGCGGCCTCTGGGGATCGTTGATGGAAGGTTGTATGGGGGCATACACGGACTCCGCAGGTTGGGCCATCGCCGCCGCTGCCGCTCCCGCTCTCGCGGCCATGGTTTTCTGCAGGACGCGCTTTTCGGCCCGTTCCTTGGCGATGCGTCCGCGCGATTCGCGCCACCTTTGCAAGCCGCCTCGGATTCCGCCGGAGACTCCAGCGAACATCCCGCTGAGCGCCCGCCCAGAGATTCGGCCGAAGAAAGACGCGGGCGTACCAAACCATTTCGCAAGCTTCGCCATCTCGAAGGTGGAGACCAGATAGAGTCCCAGAATCCAGCACACGCCGGTGAACATGGCGGCGCCGGTCAGGTTCATGGACGCCACCAGGGCGTCGGCTAGAATGCCTCCGGCGACGCCGCCCGCGGGTAGCGAGTCGGCAATCGGATGCCAGGAAGTGGCGAACCCGAAGGCGGCGCAGGACGCTCCCATGAGTAAAACGGATCCCGCAAGCTTCGCCCACGGGGTGTGAATGGGCGCCGAACGTACCCAGCTCCATCCCAGCATCAAAATCAAAACCGGGACCGCATAGGCCGCGAATCCGAAGGATTGGAGTAAGAGATCCGCCAGGGTTGCGCCGGTTCGGCCCATCAAATTGAACGGTTTAGCTGCGGCTGTGGCCGTGTTCCAGGACGGATCGGACGGGCTAAAAGAAACCAGGCTGATCAGAAGGAACAGGCCGGCGAATAGAAACACGACCGCTACGGCTTCGTTAAGCCGGGGTCGCGTGGTGGGTCCTAAATAGTTCATTCCCCGGTGAGCCGGAAGAAATGAGCCAGAGCAATTATTATTATGCCAAATATCACGCGGTACGCGACGAAGAAGTTCAAAGTGCCCCGCCGCAGGTAGCGCATGAAGAATTGGATAACCAGGCATCCGGTGATGGCGCTCATGGCGATTCCTACCAGGAACGGCATACGCATGTCGTGCGGAATACCGCCTTCGTGCTTCATTAAATCGTGGAAGTCTTTGGCGGCAGCGGCGGCGATGGCGGGTGTGGAGAGCAGGAACGAGAAGCGGGCGGCCGTCTCGCGGTCCAGGTTGCGGAGCAGTCCGGCGGCGATGGTGACGCCGCTGCGCGACGTGCCCGGTACGATGGCCAGGACTTGCGCAAAGCCGACGGACATCGCGTCGGCGAAGCTGAGATGCCCCAGGTCTTTCTGCTTGCGGCCGGCGCGTTCGGCCCACCACAGGAAGATGCCGACGACGATCATCATGGCGCCGATCACGTTGGGAGTGCGCCAGGCGCTTTCGGCTTGATGCTGGAAGAGAAAGCCGAAGATGCCGATGGGGATGGTCGCCGCGACCATGAGCCACAACAGGCCGCGGTTGCGTGCCAGCGCGGAATCGCCACCGGCGGGCAGACCGAGGCCTTGCGCTAGTACCTGTACCCAGTCGCGAAAGAAATAAATTAGAACCGCGGCCAGTGTTCCCACGTGCAGGGCTACGTCGAACGCCAAGCCAGGGTCTTTCCATCCCAACAGCCAGGGGATCAGGATCAGGTGCGCGGTGCTGGAAATGGGTAAAAATTCGGTGAGTCCCTGGACAATGCCCAGGACGATCGCTTGGATCAGAGGCATGAAGATTAAAGCGTAGCGGAAAAGGGGAAGCTGGGCAATTTATGCTCGACATTCTTGCACGCATCTTACCTTCCAACTTGCCCAGGTCGGCCAACGTGTTCGGTCATTGTTTTCCCGCCAAGTCGCCCAGCGTTTACCGATCTCGCCGATTTGACTTACAGGATTGTAGGTACTAATTTGTAGTTACGGTGGATGATCAAATACACCTGGGACGAAGCTAAGAATAAAACGAATCTAGCCAAGCACGGTGTCGACTTTGAAACTGCCACCTTGGTGTTCGAAGATCCGTTTTGCATTGCGTGATGGCCGGAACAGTTTCTGTTCTAGTCGTTGTCCACACTCACGGAATGGAACGCTTCGACGAAGTGTTCCGAATCATATCTTGCCGCCGCGCTCTCAAACACGAAAGGAAATTATATGAAGAAGGTCTCTAAGGGGATCGTGACACTTACGGAAAGAGGTCCGCTCACCGCCAAAGAACGCAGATCGCTGCTGAAACTCGAGAAACTACCTGACAGTGCGATTGATCTGTCCGACATCCCGGAGATCAAGAGTCTTCCGCCCGGATATGTTTTGGGAAGGTTCTATCGGCCACGAAAAACCAGTCTGACCATGCGTCTGGATGCCGACGTGGTTGCATGGCTCAGAGCCACCGGCGAAGGTTATCAGACTCGAGTAAATGCCTACTTGCGGCAGTTAATGCGGCGGGCCACTAAATCTTAGCTCCTTGTCGCTGACCTGCCGCACCAACGCAGCATAGCAACTGGTTCACGAATACCGGCGCCCTGACAGACCGGAATTACCTAGGCAAAAATGTCGTCTGTCCCCTTTTATCTCTTTTATGTGGGACGCGTGAGACGCGGAATCTTGCGGCGATGCACGCGGTGTTCTAACATTGAAGGAGTCCCGTTCGACGTTGCCCGTTTCCGCCCCTTCTCATCACGTATTTTCCGACGATGCCCAGTGAACGCAAGCTCCGAATCAAGACGCTGGTGATGGTGTTGGCGCTCGTGATCTGCGCGAATATCGGGGACCTTACGTTGAAGCGCGGCATGATGGAAATCGGCGCGGTGGATCTGACTGCGGCTGGCCTGGCGCATTCGCTGTGGCTGAGCGTCACGAATCCGACGATCTGGGTCGGAATCTTTTTTCTGGTGGGGTTCATGGCCAGTTACATGACGGTGCTGAGTTGGGCGGATTACAGCTACGTGATGCCGGTGGGCGCATTCGGCTATGCGATGCTGACATTTTTCGCGGTAGTCGTCCTGCACGAGCATGTGTCTACGCGGCGGTGGATCGGGGTGCTGGTGGTTTGCTTTGGAGTCCTGCTGGTGGGCATGACCAAGCCGCGCACGACTGAGGCGGCATGACCGCCACGATTATTCTGCTGGCGCTGCTCATTTGCGGAAGCACGGGCGGAGAGATTTCGATTGCCCGCGGCATGAAGACGATCGGCGAACCTGCGGCGCTGCGGCCCAAAGCGATGGTGTTGTTTCTGGGGCGGGCGCTCCAAAGCGGCTGGCTGTGGTTCGGTATTTGTTTGATGGCGGTTTCGTTTTACTCGCTGCTGGTGCTGCTTTCCTGGCATCCGGTGAGTTTCGTGATCCCGGCATCGGCGCTCAGCAATGTGGTGGGGACGCTGGGGGCGAAGTACATCCTGCATGAACAAATCAGCGGCGCGCGCTGGGCTGGCGTGCTGCTGGTGTGCGGCGGTGTGGCACTGGTTGCGGGTGGGTGAATGTTCTGGGTATTGAGAGTTGATGTGTTCCTGGGGGACGTCCTGCTGGGGATTGCCGCCCTAGGGATATTCAGCTCGACGATCTTCCTGGGATTGGCGGCTGCGGGGGCCATCCGATTTCATCGCGACGCGCGACGCTTGAGAAGTTCAAAGCCTTCTGCGGCGAGCCTGCCTCCAGTTTCGGTTCTGAAGCCGGTGCACGGGCCCGAGGCTCAATTGAAGGAGAACCTTGAAAGTTTTTTCCGGCAGGACTATCCGTCGTACGAAATTCTGATTGCGGCTGATCAGGCGGACGATCTCGCGCTGGATGTGGTGCGCGAGGTGAGTTCGCGTTATCCACATATTCCGTGCCGCATTTTAGTTACGGGTACGCCGCCTTGGCCGAATCCTCCGGCGTATTGCTTCTACCGGATGACGGAGGTTGCCGCGCACGAAATTTTGGTGACTAGCGATAGTGATGTGGAAGTCGCTCCGGACTACTTGCAGGAAGTGGTGGCGCCGCTGCTTGATCCGAAGGTGGGAATGGTCACTTGCGTTTATCGCGGGAAGAACGCGGCTGGTTTTTGGTCCGGGCTCACGGCGATCGGAATGTCGGTTGAGATGACGGCGGGCGTGCTGGTAGCGAATCTGCTGGAGGGCATCAATTTCGGACTGGGGCCGACGATTGCGGTTAAGAAAGCTGCTGTCGCGAAGATTGGCGGATACGAAGCGCTGGGCGAGTATTTCGCTAACGATTATATGATCGGCAAGCTGATCGATCGGGCCGGCTACCGGGTGGTGCTCTCGCATCACATCATCGATCATGTTGTGAGTCAGACGACGTTTCAGAAGATGTGGGGCAGCCAGCTTCGTTGGGCGAAATCCACGCGCTATTCGCGCCCTAAGGGGCATTTCGGAAGCGGGTTGACGTATGCGACGGCTTTCGGATTATTGGGATTTGCGGCGGCGGCCTTGCTGGGGCATGCCGGGCTGGGATTGTGGTTGTTAGGGGTAGCGTGCCTGAACCGGGTCATCGAATCATGGGTGGTGGGATGGAGCGTGGTGCGCGATCCGGTCGCGCTGCAGCAGCCGTGGATGAATGTGTTTCGGGATCTGCTGGGATTCGCCGTTTGGGCTGCCAGCTATACTGCGGCGCGTGCGGTGTGGAGAGACAGCAACTATGAATTAAGCCGCGACAAGATCGCTTTACGCGAGAACACGCGCTGAATTAGGGCTGCGGTTTAACTACCAAGACGTCTTTGGCGTCCACCTTGCCGTATTGCATCGGGAAACTGCGCCCGGCGTAGTAGGCATCCCACTGATCTTTGTAATGCGAGGACAGCACCTGGCCGGATTCGCCGGTGGCGAGATTGGCGAAGGAATGTTCCATATCTCCCAAATCGATAATCATTCGCAACGACGGGCCCAAGCGCCGCGTGTATTGCTTGACGGTGGTGCCCGCTCCGCTCATCGATACCGGACCGATGTCAAAGAATCTGCCGATCAGCGGCAGGCGGCCTTCCACGGGATTCACAATTTCGAGTGACATGTACTGGCCGTAATCCCAGCGTGAGACTCTGGAGCCCTGGATCTTCTGGCCTGCGTCGAGCGCGCCGGTGAGGCAGCGCAGCAGCAGGGCGTCGTAATCCGGGAACCAGTCCGCGGGGCGTTCGCGCAACAGGTGTTCGACCACGCTGGGCGCCATGAAGTTGGTGTAGGCGTCGCCCATGCCGGTGGCGGCGCGCTCGGCGATTTGTTTGCGGAGTCTGGTCGTACGTCAAAGACACGATCATGGGGGCCGCGGTCCCTTTCAGCATTTGGCCGTTCCATGTTCGGAGAACGTCGACGGCTTCCTGCATTTGCGCGTTGGCGGGTTTGGTCTTCTGCGCATTGTAGGCGGCGACCACTTGCTGCGCCAGGAAGGAATCGAAGGTGGAGTAGACGTCGGTTTCGATTGACAACATGTCTTCGGCCTTCCATTTCTGGCGCGAGCCTAGCAGCGCTCGAATCTGATTCGCGCGATAGGGAGCGGCGAAGTTGCCGTTGACCTGATAGGCAAAGTCCGCTGGAAACGGATTCTGATTGGCGGTGACGATCATCCCCGCTGCCGGATTGTAGGCGCTGGGGAGTTTGTCGAAGGGCATGAATCCCTGCCAGTCGCAGGCGGCGTCTTCTACCGGCGCTTCGCCGGCGCAGGTGTTGCGAATGGGCAGCATGCCGGCTGCCTGATATCCGATATTGCCGTCGATATCGGCGTAGACGAAGTTTTGCCCGGGGCCGCCGTAGTGTTCGAGAGCGGCGCGGAATTCGGTCCAGTTATGTGCGCGATCGATTTCCAGAAAAGGGAAACGTTAAGCCGCCGGGCTCATTCGCGGTCCAGTGCAATGCGTACTGCTGGCCGGCTTCGGATAGGAAGAGCGGCCCTTTCGAGCGTGATGCCGAGGGTGATCGGAATGGCTGCGGCGCTCTTGACGGGAATGGCGTCCTGCTCGACGCGCATGGAAGTGCCCGCCTGCGCATGGATAAAGATCCTCCGTGTCGAATTGCAGATTGGTGGCGCCCCAGGCGATGCGATCGTTGTGGCCGACGATCACGGCGGGCAGTCCGATGATGGTGGCTCCGGTTACATTCAGGCCGGGCGCTTGCAAGTGCACCAGGTACCAGGGCGATGGCAGAGAGAATTCCAAATGCGGATCGTTTGCGAGGATCGGCTTGCCAGTGACGGTGCGCGATCCGGCTACGGCCCAGGCATTCGAGCCGGGTTGCGGGTCATGGCCGCGTGCGGACCGGAAATAGGAAATCGACTTTGCTGCGCTCGCCGGTTGCGAGCATTTTTTGCTTGAGCACTTCGCCGCGCCAACTGTTGGTGAGCGTGCGGTACATCTCCAGACCGGCCAGCAGGGAATCGCTGGCGGCCCACGGGCGCGGGTCGTAGCGCAGCAGTGTGAACTCCAGCGGCAGGCGGTTGCGATGGGTGTCGATGAAATAATTCACGCCGCGCGCGAAGGCTGCGAGGACGGCTCTTTGTTCGGGAACCAGGGCTCGCTCCTGGCGCTCGCGATGCGGCGCAGATTCATGCGGCGCGCTTCGCGATCGGACTCGAGCGCGGCCTGGCCGACTACCTCCGCCAGTTCTCCGGCCGCGCGGCGGCGCAGACCATCCATTTGCCACAGGCGATCCTGGGCCATCGCGTAGCCTTGCAGGAAAATCGCGTCCTCCCAAGATGCGGCTTGAATATGCGGCACGCCTTTGGCATCGCGCGCGATGCGTCCTTCCGCTGAAATGGGCGCGCTGATCTCGCCGGAAGTCTGCGGCAGCGGACGCCAGGCGTACCAGTAGGCGGCTCCCAGAAGAGCGATCAGCAAAACCGCTATGCTCAGATTAAGCAGGCGAAGCAGGCGCGAGGCGCGCGCTGACAAGGGCGCGTCGTGCGCGATTTCGGGAAGGCTCACTGCTCCGATTGTAGCGAATCGAATTCAAGCGCCTATGTCTCTGCGGCTCATCTTACTGGCGGCTATCGTGGCGCTGAACGGCTTCTTCGCGGCGGCCGAAGTGGCGCTGGTATCGGTGCGCCGGTCGCGCTTGAAGGAGCTCGCGGAGCAGGGTAACGCGTCGGCGCGGGCGGCGTTGGGGCTGCTGGCGAATCCCGGTCGATTGCTCAGCGTCACGCAGGTTGGCGTCACGCTGGCCAGCTTGGGGTTGGGCTGGGCGGGTGAAGACACCGTCTATCAGATCCTGCTTTCGTGGTTCGCACCGTTGATCGATCCGCGTTCGACCTTCTTGCCGTGGCTGCATGGGCTGAGTTTCGCGGTAGCGTTTCTGGGGATCAGCTTCATCCACGTGGTGATCGGCGAGGTGGTGCCTAAGAATCTGGCGCTGGAGAAAGCCGATAAGCTGGCGCTGCTGGTGGCGACTCCACTATTGATTTTCCGGCGGGTATCGGCACCGTTTGTTTTCGTGATCGAGCGCACATCGGGTGCTTTGTCGCGCTTGATCGGGCTGCGCGGCGAGCATAGCGGGGGCGGCGGGCACTCGGCCGAGGAGCTGAAATTCATTGTTGAATCCAGCCGTCATGCGGGCCATCTGGAGAGCTTCGAGGAAGAGGCGATTACCAAGCTGCTGGAGCTGAAGGAAGTGAACGCGCGCGAAATTATGACGCCGCGGCGGCAGATCATTTCGGTTTCGGTGGACGCAGGGTTGGACGAGTTGCTGCGCCTGACACTGAAGCACAAGTATTCGCGGCTGCCGGTGTACCAGGACAGTCCGGAACATATCATTGGCGTGCTGCACTACAAAGATCTAGTGCGGGCCTGGCAGGATCGCAAGAGTGCGGCGGACCGTCGGCAGACGCCGCGGCCGTTCCGGTTGCGTCCTTATGTACGGAAGTCGCTGGTGGTGCCGGAGACCAAACCGCTGCATCAGCTATTGGAAGAGTTCCGGAGTCAGCACACGCACTTGGCGATGGTGGTGGACGAGTTCGGAACATTTACAGGACTGGTGACGCTGGAGGACGTTCTGGAGCAGGTGTTCGGCGAGATCGCCGATGAGCATGACGTGCGGCGGCCGCTGCCGGTCGCGGGAGCGCCGGTGGTGGAACTCGATGGCAGCACCAACATCCGCGATTTGAGTTCGCTCTATGGAATAGAACTGCCGGGCGATGCGGGTTTCGAAACGCTGGCGGGATTTCTGCTGCATCAGTTTGGATACATTCCAGTGGCGGGCGAGTCGCTGGCGCACGAGGGGCGGACGTTCATTGTGGAATCGATGGATCGCAACCGCATCGCGCGGGTGAAGATTTTGAATGCGCAGCCGGCTGGTTCCGGCGCGCCGCCGGAAGACGATGGCGCCCTCGCAGATGAAAATGGTTCGCAAGCCGGCGGCGGCAAACGGGTGGCCGATTCCAGCAAGGCGTTCTAAGACTCCGCATGCCCAGCGACATTTCGTGGCTGTTTATCGAACTAGGCATCGTTATTGTGGGGCTAGCCGCGGCGGCGCGGCTTTCGAGCCGTCTGGGCTTCTCGACCATTCCGCTATATCTGCTGGCGGGCTTGGCCTTCGGTAAGGGTGGACTCGCTCCGCTTCCGCTCAGCCAGGGGTTCATTCATGTCGGCGCGGAAATCGGGGTGCTGTTGCTGCTCTTCATGCTGGGCCTGGAATACACCGGCGATGAATTGAAGCAGCAGCTCAAAACCGGATTACCGGCGGGGGTGGTGGATTTAGCGCTGAACTTTCCGCCGGGCGTGATCGCCGGTTATCTGTTGGGATGGGGCTGGTTGGCGGCAGTCTTGCTGGGCGGCGTCACTTATATCTCGTCTTCGGGAGTGATCGCGAAGATCCTGGCGGATACGCGACGGCTGAATAATCCGGAGACTCCCGCCGTGATGTCGGTGCTGGTGCTGGAGGATTTAGCGATGGCGGCGTACTTGCCGCTGGTGGCTGTTTTAATCAGCGGTGGAACGGTGCAAGTGATGGTTACCTCCGTTGCGATCGCCATCACGCTGGTGTCCGTGGTGCTGTTTGTGGCGATCCGCTACGGGCAGCGACTCAGCCGTTTTGCGGCGCACCAATCCGACGAGGTGATTCTGCTCTCGGTGCTGGGCACGGTGTTGTTGGTGGCGGGGCTCATGCAGAGGCTGCAAGTATCGGCTGCCATCGGCGCTTTTCTGGTAGGCACGGCGATCTCCGGACCCATCGCGGAGCAATCGCACCGCTTGCTGGCGCCGCTGCGCGATCTTTTCGCCGCGACTTTCTTTTTCTTCTTCGGGCTGGAAATCGATCCGGCGAGTTTGTTGCCGGTGCTGCCGGCGGCGGTGGCGTTGGGAGTCGTCACGGCGCTGACGAAGGTGGGCGCGGGATATTGGGCGGCGCGGCGCAAGGACATCGCACCGGCAGGACGCTGGCGCGCGGGTGCTGTGCTGGTGGCACGTGGCGAGTTCTCGATCGTGATTGCCGGGTTGGGAGTCGCGATTGAACCCAGGTTGGGGCCATTCGCCGCGGCATACGTTTTGCTATTGGCGATCGGAGGGCCGATTGTGGCGCGACTGGCGAAGTGACGTTGGCCGAAAACCACCACGGACGGTTGGAGTCGGCCATTTCGTGCCGCGGGATCGGCGTCAAGGCCTTTTGTTTTCAACTCATTGACTCTGGTACGCGACTTGCAATTATCACGGCGTAAGAAGGAGGCAGCGATGAAAAAGAATCGGATTGGAATGGGGATTTTGACCGGCGCTTTGATGCTGGTGGGGCTCATGATGACTACGAGCACCGCTAATGCGCAGCGCATCGGATTTGGGGTGTCCGTGGGACCGGGCTACTATGGTGCTCCGCGGGTAGCTTACGCGCCGCCGGTGGCTTATGCGCCTGTGGCGCCTTATCCGGGCTATGTGTGGACTAACGGATACTATAACCCCTACGGCGTGTGGGTTGGCGGATACTGGGGCCCGCGCTTCGGATATCCGGGCTATTATGGCCGCGGATTCGTGGGCGGACGCGCGTTCGTCGGCGGGCGCGGATTTGTGGGTGGCCGAGGCTTCGTCGCTGGACGCGGATTCGCCGGTGGACGAGGCTTCGCGGCCGGACGCCGTTAAGCTTCTGCTATTTCTTTCGACTTGGGCCGCTTGGTAATATTTACTGGGCGGCTTTTTCTTTGGAGCCAGTGTTTACAATGGTTTAAGGTTTGGGTCATGCCGTGCAATACGACCTCATGAAGCACCAGCAATACAAATGCGCAACGAGGAGATAAGGGACAAATGAAAAAGCTATTGGCAGCAATGCTGTTGACTGCGGGGTTGGGGATGGGTCAAGTATCCCTAGGAATCCGCATCGGACCGCCGCCCGCGCCGCGAGTGGTAAGAGTGACGCCGGTTGCTCCAGGACCGGGCTATTTTTGGGTGGATGGGTATTGGTATCCGGTAGGGAACCGGTATCGCTGGCACGCAGGTTACTGGAGCCGTCCGCCGTACGAAGGTTCCCGTTGGGTAGGTCCGCATTATGAAGGCGGGATGTTCTATAACGGCTATTGGGACGGCAGCCGCGGACACGTGGATCACGATCACCGCTGGGATCGCGGACACGATCGCGACTTCCATCACTAGATTGGAATGAGCGCCGCTAAAGCCGGGCATTAAGCCCGGCTTGCGGCTGGGCGGGAGTTCTAGCGTGAACCGATGATGGCGACAATTCTTCCCCAACTAAACCGGGAAGCAAACGCAGCGAGGGCGACGCCTGCTACGGATATCGAAATCAGAAAGCGCAAAGCACGCGGCTGCGTATGGTTGTGCATAACGATGCCAAATGAATCCTACCGGGCTTCCTTCCCGGGCGAAAAGGTATCTTTCGGGTAATAGTGCCGGGATTCGGGGATTTCTCTCCCCTATCTTTCGATAAATGTCTTTAATTGCACGCGGATTGTAAGCTACAATCCCATTCAACCGGGTGTCTCCTCCGAGCACCTAAATTGAGAGAGGGAGCGTTGGATTCATCCACGCTCCCTCTACTCATCCGACACTCCGTTGATCCTCCCTTTACAGACCGCCGCGAGAGCGCCGACGGCGCTTCCGTAAAGTTGACCCCAGCGCAATTCCCGTGGTACCGTAATTTTTCGGGCTACGTCGTCGTAAGCGTCTGTCTGAAGTAAGCTCCGTTTCCTTTCCTAACAATCTGATGGAACAGACTCTGCATGCTCTCGGTGGGATACTCCTGAAGTCTATCCCTACCGTTGTCCTGCTGCTATTCCTTTACATTTATCTGAAGGCAATGCTGTTCGGGCCGCTCACCAAGGTTCTGAAACAGCGTGAAGAATTGACGGCCGGCACGCGGCATGCGGCGCAGAAGAGTTTGAAAGACGCCGAGCGCAAGGTTTCCGAATACGAAGCCAAAATGCGCGAGGCGCGCGCGGAAGTGTATCGCGAACAGGAAGAGACGCGGAAAAAGTGGCTGGCGGATCAGGCGGGCCAAGTGGATGGCGCGCGTGAGCGCACCGGACAGACCGTGCAGCAAGCCAAGGAACAAATGACGGTTGAGATCACGGCGGCGCGGCAGACGTTGACGGAATCTGCTGCGGCGCTGGCGGATCAGATCGCCACCAGCGTGCTTTCGAGGAGAGTTGGATGAGACGGGTTTCGGTGCGCTTCTCATCCGTCGCTGCGCTACTGTTGGTTGGCGCAACTTGGCTTAGTGCTCAAGAGGGCGGAGCGATGCCGGAGCCTGCCGCGGGTTGGAAGTGGGCCAACTTCGTGCTGCTGGTGGTGGGGTTGGGATACCTATTAGCCAAGACTCTGCCGCCGCTGTTCAAATCACGCACTGAGGAAATTCAGAAGGGTATTGCCGAGGCGCGGGCGATCAAGCAAGACGCCGATAAGCGTGCTGCGGAAGTGGACGCGCGGACCGCTACGTTAGGCGCTGACATCGAGCGTTTCCGGGTGGAAGCGAAAGCCGAGATGCAGCAGGAAGGCGAGCGCATCCGGCAGGAGACGGCGGCGCAGATCGCGCGGCTGGAGCATCAGGCTCAACAGGAAATCGAAATATCCGGAAAAATCGCACGCCGCGAGCTGAAGAATTACGCGGCGAAGCTGTCGCTGGACCTGGCGGAGCAGCGGGTGCGCGAGCGGCTGACTCCGAAGGCGGAGCAGGAATTAGTGGACGCTTTCATTCAGGATTTGGAGCGGGAGTCTAAGAGCTCATGATTTCCGTAGTGGCGGCTCGCTATGCGGCGGCACTGGCCGATGTTGTGACTGGCGGCGTGCATGCGTCGAGCACGGCACAGGCTGATCCGGCGGAGATTACGGCGCAGTTGCGGGCGGTGGATGATTTGATCGGGTCGTCCAACGAATTGAAGAATGCGCTGGCTTCGCCGGCGGTTACGCCTTCGCGCAAACGGGCGGTGATGGCGCGATTGTTGGCGCCGATGAACGTCTCCGCGCAGGTGCGCAATTTTCTATTTGTGGTGATCGACCATCGGCGGGTGCATGAGCTGAAGTCGATCATCGAAGCGTTTGAGAATTTGGCCGATCAGCGGCTGGGTTTCGTGCGGGCGGATGTGGCGAGCGCTACGGAGATGCCGGAGGCGGAGCGGAAAGTCTCTGGAAGCGCAGCTTTCCCGGCTGGCGGGCAAAAAGACCAGGCTGCGTTACACCACCGATCCTTCGCTGGTGGCGGGCGTGGTGGCGAAAGTCGGATCGACCGTTTATGACGGCAGCGTCCGCGGGCAATTGGAACGCTTGCGGCTAAAACTGGGGAGCCAGTAAGGCTCCCGGTACTTTTAAAAAGGAATTATGGCTCAGATTCGGGCGGATGAAATCTCGCGCCTGTTGCGCGAGGAGATCGAGAACTACGATAAGGCGGTCAACGTCGCCGAGACCGGCTCGGTGATTTCGGTCGGCGACGGAATCGCGCGCATTTACGGTCTGGAAAACGTCATGGCCGGCGAACTGATCGAGTTCAAGGGCGGCGTTTCGGGCATCGCTTTGAACCTGGAAGAAGACCAGGTGGGCGCGGTGCTGCTGGGCGAGGCCTCCGGCATCATGGAAGGCGACGAGGTTCGCCGCACGGGCCGCATCATGTGCGTGCCGGTGGGCGAGGCCATGATCGGCCGCGTGGTCGACGCGCTGGGCAAGCCGATCGACGGCAAGGGTCCGATCGAAGCCAAGGGCTACAACGCCATCGAGCGCATCGCGCCGGGCGTGGTCGACCGGCAGCCGGTGAAAGAGCCGATGCAGACCGGCATCAAGGCCATCGACGCGATGATTCCGATCGGCCGCGGACAGCGCGAGTTGATCATCGGCGATCGCCAGACCGGCAAGACCACCGTCGCGCTCGACACCATCATCAATCAGAAGGGCGGCGACGTCATTTGTATCTACGTCGCGATCGGGCAGAAGCGCTCAACGGTGGCGCAGGTGGTGAAAACGCTCGAAGATTACGGCGCCATGGAGTATACGATCGTGGTGGCGGCGACGGCGTCCGATCCGGCTCCGATGCAGTATCTGGCGCCGTACTCGGGTTGCGCGATCGGCGAGTATTTCCGCGACAGCAGCCGGCACGCGCTGTGTATTTACGACGATCTTTCGAAGCACGCCGCCGCGTATCGCGAAATTTCGCTGCTGCTGCGGCGGCCTCCGGGGCGCGAGGCGTTTCCCGGCGACGTGTTCTATCTTCACAGCCGTTTGCTGGAGCGCGCGGCGAAACTGTCGGCCGAACAAGGCGGCGGATCGCTGACCGCGCTGCCGTTTATCGAAACCCAGGCGGGCGACGTTTCGGCGTATATTCCGACCAACGTCATTTCGATCACCGACGGCCAGATTTACCTCGAGTCGGATCTGTTCAACGCGAACATCCGGCCCGCGATCAACGTGGGTATTTCGGTCAGCCGCGTGGGCGGCAACGCGCAGATCAAGGCCATGCGGCAGGTGGCCGGCAGCTTGCGTCTGGATCTGGCGCAGTATCGCGCGCTGGCGGCGTTTGCGCAGATGGGTTCGGATCTGGATAAGGCGTCGACGGCGCAGCTCACGCGCGGCAGCCGCATGGTGGAAATCCTGAAGCAGGGGCAGTATTCGCCGGTGCCGGTCGAAAAGCAGGTGCTGATTCATTTACGCCGGCACCGAGGGGTTCCTGGACGATCTGCCGCTGGACAAGTGCCGCGCATTCGAAGAGGGGCTGTACAAGTTCGTGGAGAACGCGCATCCGGGAATGCTCTCGACGATTCGCGAAAAGAAGGCGCTGGACGATGCCTTGAAGGGCCAGATGTCGGCGGCCATCAAGGAATTCAAGACCCGCTTCGTCGAGGCACAAAAGACCAAGTAACATGCCGAGTCTGATCGACATCCGGCGGCGCGTCCGCTCGGTTCGCAACACGCAGCAGATCACCAAGGCCATGAAGATGGTCTCGGCGGCGAGGCTGCGTCGGGCGCAGGAGCGGGCGATGGCGGCGCGTCCTTATGGGAAGATGCTGCGCGAGATTCTGGCGAATGTGGCCGCCGCGGCGAGCCAGAATCCGGACGCGGGTGGGCATCCGCTGCTGGCGACGCGTCCTGAAAATAAGATTCTGGTGGTGGTGGTTACGGCGGATCGCGGACTGGCGGGCGGGTTCAACGCGAACCTGCTGAAGCTGGCGCAGCGCTTTGTGAGTGAGCATCGGAACGCGGAATTGAGCTTTGAGTTGATCGGGCGCAAGGGGCGCGATTATTTCCGCAAGCGGAGGCGAAAATCTCCGGCGAGCACCTGGATATGATGCGTTCGCTTAATATTACGTACGCGGATACGATCGCCGACGCCATCATCGAGCGGTTTTCGAGTGGCGAGATCGACGCGGTCTACCTGTTCGTCAACGAATTTAAGAGCGTGATGGCGCCGACGCTATCCGAGACGCGCCTGCTGCCGATTGAAGTCCCGAAAGCGCAGGAGCAGGTGGATTACATTTACGAGCAGAAGCCGGAAGAACTGCTGGGTACGCTGCTGCCGCGCTACATCAAATTGCAGGTGTATCGCGCGCTGCTCGAATCCGTCGCGGCGGAGCACGCGGCGCGCATGACGGCGATGGATGCGGCGACTTCCAACGCGACCGACGTGATCGACAAGCTGACGTTGTATATGAACCGCGTGCGCCAGGCGAGCATCACGCGCGAAATTATCGAGATTGTGAGCGGCGCGGCTGCTCTGGACTAAAGCGAGGTTTTTATGAGCGTAATCGGAAAAGTGATCCAGGTGGCCGGGCCGGCCGTGGACGTGGAATTTCCCGAGGGGCAGATTCCGGTGATCCGCACGGCGATTCGCATCACCAGCGAAGGCTACAAGGTCCCGACCCCATCGATATCATCTGCGAAGTGGCGCAGCATATCGGCGAGGGCCGCGTGCGCACCATTGCGCTGCAGCCGACCGATGGTCTGGTGCGCGGCATGAAGGCGGAGAGCCTGGGCGAGCCCGTAACCGTGCCGGTAGGCAAGGAAACGCTGGGACGCGTGATGAACGTGATTGGCGCGCCGGTGGACAAGATGGGTCCGGTGAATACTGCGAAGCGCTACCCGATTCATCGCCAGGCTCCGGCGTTCGATGAGCAGGCGACCGAACTGCAGATGTTCGAGACCGGCATCAAGGTCGTCGACCTTCTCGAACCGTATTTGCGCGGCGGCAAAATCGGTTTGTTCGGTGGCGCGGGCGTGGGTAAGACGGTCATCATTCAAGAGCTGATCAGTAACCTGGCGCAGAAGCATGGTGGCGTGTCGGTGTTTGCGGGCGTCGGCGAGCGTACGCGCGAAGGTAATGACTTGTGGCTGGAGTTCCAGGAGTCCGGCGTTATCGATCCGAAAGACTGGCGAAAATCGAAGTGCGCGTTGATCTATGGGCAGATGACGGAGCCTCCAGGGGCGCGCTTGCGCGTGGCGCTGACGGCGTTGACGGTCGCTGAATATTTCCGCGACGAAGAGAATCAGGACGTGCTGTTGTTCATCGACAACATTTTCCGTTTCACGCAGGCGGGTTCGGAAGTATCGGCGCTGCTGGGACGCATGCCTAGCGCGGTGGGATATCAGCCGAACCTGGCGTCGGAAATGGGCGATCTGCAGGAACGCATCACGTCGACCAAGAACGGTTCGATCACGTCGGTGCAGGCGATTTACGTGCCTGCCGACGATTACACCGATCCGGCTCCGGCGACGACGTTCGCGCATTTGGACGCGACGACAAACTTGTCGCGATCGATTTCGGAACTGGGTATTTATCCGGCCGTCGATCCGCTGGCTTCGACTTCGCGCATTCTCGATCCGCGCATCATCGGCGACGAACATTACAACGTCGCGCAGCCGGTGAAGCAGATTCTGCAGCGCTATAAGGATCTGCAGGACATCATCGCGATTCTGGGCGTCGACGAACTTTCCGACGAAGACAAAGCCACCGTGGCGCGCGCGCGCAAGATTCAGCGGTTCCTGTCGCAGCCGTTCCACGTCGCCGAAGCGTTCACCGGGCTGCAAGGGCAAGTACGTCAAGGTCGCCGACACCGTGCGCAGCTTCAAGGAAGTGGTCGAAGGCAAGCACGACGAGATTCCGGAGCAGGCGTTCTACATGAAGGGCTCGATCGACGACGTGCTCGAAACCTGGGATGAGATGAAGAAGAAGGGCTAACCTTCCGTGGCGGACACTTTCCAAATCGACATTGCGACGCCGGAGAAACTGGTACTGCAACAGCAGGCGGACTCGGCTCAAATTCCGGGCAAGGATGGATATATGGGCATCCTACCGGGACACGCGGCTTTGCTTAGTGAGTTGGCTGAGGGTACGCTTTCGGTAACGCTTAAGGGCCAGACCGAGAGTTTCCATATCACGGGCGGATTCGTCGAAGTCCGCAACAATCATGTGAGAGTGCTGGCGGATAAAGCGGAGTAGATTAGCGGGCCTCTAGCGCCTTTTCCAGACTCTCGATTAATGGCGGTAGATCCACAGCGATTGTGTCGCAGACGCGTTCGAGGTCCACATCAAAGTAAAGATGGATGAGACGATGTCTCATTCCGACAATATCGGCCCACGGAATCTGCGGATACGCGGCGCGAGTCTCATTGGTCACCTTGGTTGCGGCTTCACCAATAATTTCGATGCACTTGACTAGAGCCAGGGAGAGAATCCGGTCGGACCTCAGGTCTTGGGCGGTCATGCCCGCTATGAACGTAACTGCTTCGCGAGCGGCGTCCAACATGTGCCGCAAGCGCACCAAATCACTGGGCGGCATATTGAACGGACGCCGTCTTTAGCACTTCATCGCGAAAATACCGGCTCAGTTCTGAAGCCGTCCGCAAGTCTATTTTCCGTCCGCCGAACAGGGCCGAAAGCTCACGCTCCATTGCGGCCACGCGCAGGTAGCCTACCCGGAAATCAGGCTCGAATTCGATCAGGATGTCGATATCACTCGAGTCCTTGAAGCGCTCGGTCAGCGCGGACCCGAAGATTGCCAACTTCCGGACATGGTTGCGGCCGCAGAACTCCGCGAGTTCAGGTTGCGCGACGCCAAAACGGTCCAGATTCATTCAAGACCATTATCGTTCATAAAGGTTCTCGGAGAATGGCTCGGAGTCCAATATCGACCGACAAAAAGTCTGAACTTGCCCCCCTTGAATTTGTCGGAATCCGGAGCTATCGTCGGGCCAATATGCTAGATCTTCATTCGATGCTCGACGGAAATATTCCTCCCGTGAGTTCGCTGGACATCCAACGTTTTTGGGCAATGCAATCTCAGCATCCCGGAGCTATTTGTACGAAAGCGATCTTACAAATTTGCGAGTCCGAATCGGCAGATCCAATAGCAGTCGGGGCGCGGACGATGCTGCTGCGTACTCTACTTCAGCAAGGTGTTTTGGAGAATTGGCGCGAAAGCGACGGTTTGAGCAAGGTAGCGTTTGACGCGGCGGCAGAATTCCCGTTGCCGACCGGCCTACAAGGATTGAACCCAGACGAATTTGTTGCAGTGCTAGCTGGTCGCCGTTAGGAGTTTCAGGTTACTCTTCTTCTTCCTCTTCGCCGGTCTTGGCGGCCTTGGCGGCGGCGATGATTTTTTCGGCCTGCAGGCCGGGGACGAAATCGTAGTGGTCGAACTCCATGTGGAACGACGCCCGGCCCTGCGTCATGGAGGTCAGATCGTTCTGATAGTTCAGCATTTCCGACATCGGGACCTGCGCCTTGATGATCTGCGTGCCGCCCTTGGTATCCATGCCGGAGATGCGTCCGCGGCGGCCGTTCATATCGCCCATCAGGTCGCCCGCGAATTCCACCGGCGCCTGCACTTCCACGTTCATCACGGGTTCGAGCAGCGCGGGTTTGGCCTGCTCCATGGCCGCCTTGAACGCTTTGCGCGCCGCCAGTTTGAACGACATTTCCGACGAATCGACATCGTGATAGGAGCCGTCGTAGACCATCACTTTGAAATCGACCACCGGAAATCCCGCCAGGAAGCCTTTTTCGGCGGTCTCGACAATTCCTTTTTCGATCGCGGGGATGAAGTTGCGCGGGATCGCGCCGCCGAAAACTTCGTTGGCGAATTCGAATTTGCCGCCGCGCGGCAGCGGCTCCATGCGAATCCAGCAATCGCCGAACTGGCCGTGGCCGCCGGTCTGCTTCTTGTGGCGGCCCTGCACGTCGGCTCGTCCGCGAATGGTTTCGCGATAGGGAATCTTGGGCGCGTGCAGCTCCACGTCCACGCCGTAGCGCTTCTTCAGGCGGCTGACGATGATCTCGACGTGCTGCTGCCCGCTGCCGGCCAGCAGAAACTCCTTGGTCTGCGGATCGCGATAGAAGCGCAGCGACTGGTCCTCTTCCAGGATCTTGTGGATCGCGTTGCCCATGCGGTCTTCGTCGTTGCGCGTTTTGGCGGCGATGGCGTAGGCGATGGAAGGCTCCGGCAACTGCACCGGCGGATACGCGATCAGCGAGGCTTTGTCGGCCAGCGTGTCGCCGGTCAGCGTGTCCTTCAGCTTGGCGACGCCGCCGATATCGCCCGCATGCAGTTCGGTAACCGGGTTGATGGTCTTGCCGAAAAGCGCGCCGATGTGCGCCAGGCGCTCCGCCACGCCGTTGCGGGCGTTGATCAGGTTGGCGTCGTTCTTCAGACACGCCGGAGATCACTTTGAAGTACGACACGCGTCCCGCGAACGGATCGGCCACGGTCTTGAAGACGAACAGCGAGACCGGCTCGGAATCCTTGACCGGCGCGCTCGACTTCGGCGCCGTTGAGCGTGCCCTTCCACGGCCCGCGTTCGGCGGGGTTGGGGAAATATTCGAATGACGAAGTTCAGGATCAGATCGCTGCCGACATTGTGCAGCGCCGGAGGCGCACAGCACCGGGAACATGCGGCGCTGCGCGCACGGCTTCGCGCAGGCCGTCGAGAATGTGCTCGACCGGCAGCGTGCCTTTGTCGAAAAATTCTTCGAGCAGCGCGTCGTTGCCTTCGGCCACCATCTCGACCAGCGCTTCGTGCGCGGCCTTGGCGGCTTCGGCGAGATCGGCGGGAATCTCGCCTTCTTTCCCTTTGCCGTCGCCATCGGGCGTGTAGGTGTACGCTTTCATGCGCACCAGATCGACCACGCCTTTGAAGTCTTTCTCGGCGCCGATGGGCAGATGAATCGGAATGGCGGTGCGGCCGAAGACCGACTGCACGCTTTCGAGCGTGCGCTCGAAGCTGGAGCGTTCGCGGTCGAGCTTGTTGATGACGATGGCGCGCGGAAGCTGGAATTCTTCGCAGAAGGTCCAGACCTTTTCGGTCTGCACTTCGACGCCGGCCACGCCATCCACCACCACCAGCGCCGCATCGGCGGCCGCCATGAGCGGCCTTGGTGTCGTTGATAAAGATGTTGAAGCCGGGCGTGTCGAGCAGGTTGATCTTTTTCCTCTTCCACTCGGCTGCGGCGACGGCGGTGGAGATGGTGATCTTGCGCGCGATCTCTTCGTCGTCAAAATCGGTGATGGTGTTGCCTTCATCGACGCGGGTGAGGCGGTTGGTGGCGCCGGCGGTGAAAACAGGCCCGCGGTGAAGACGTCTTGCCGGAATGTCCGTGGCCGACCAAGGCCACGTTCCGGATATCGCTGGTTTCGTAGACTTTCACTGGATTCTAAGCTCCCTGTATATTCGGAATCGCATCTTATCACAACGGGGAGGTTCCCGATTTGGACGGTGGGGCAAGTCTGCGGCGCTGGGCAGCGCGGCGGGGCCGCAGCGTAAGGCGATGAGGCCGGGGAAGTCGTGTGGCAGCGGGGCTGCGAGACGGCGTGGGATGGTGAGGCGGCGATACCGCGTGGTCAAAAAATAATATCGAAGTCACCGCGATAGCGGCGGTGGTAATCGCCGAAGAAGAGGCCATAGAGCGGATCGGCGGAGTTGGCGTGAACGGCGAGGGCGTTGAAGTGGTTGGTGAAATTCAGTCCGGTGAGCGACAGGCGCACGGTGTATTTGGGGCTCACCTTGAAGTCCTTGACGAAGCGCGCATCGAGCGAGAAGAAGTTGGGGAAGCGGTTGGAATTGGGGATGCCCACGTAGTTCTGCAACACGTTCAAGCTGGAATAAGGGAAGCCGCTGCGAAATTCGACGATCGGCAGAATCTGCAACTGCGGTTTACGGATATTGAGACTACCCCACCACAGAAGCGGTTGGGGATATCGCCGGGCAGGCGCGCATACACGTCCGGTCGCACTAGCGGATTGGGAAGATTGCCCAGGTAGCCGTCGAAGCTATTGAGGCTGCCTTCCGCGCGGCTGCGGGTGTAGGAAAAATTCAGTCTGCTGCCGTTCTTTCCAAGTGAATTTCGCGGTGATTTCCGCTTGCCGGTAGCGCGAGCTGCCATCGCCATTGAGCACGATTTCGTTGCCGTCGGCGGCGGTGGTGTCGGGCTCGAAGACCACCAGCCCCACGGACCGATTGTCGGAATACACGCCGCGCACATGCAGCCATGAGCTAAAAGCATGTTCTATTTGCAGCGTTCCAGGTCGCGCCGCGCGGGGAGAAGGCGCCCGCTACTTGTTGGCCATTGATGAAGAACGATCGCGGACCGGTGATGCTTCCAATGACGTTGACGTATTGGATAGGCGCGCCGTTTATGGAGCCGTCGGGATTGTAAAAAGTCACGGTCCTTTGCGGATAGCGCGAAAAGGTATAGATATCCAGCGGGAACGTGATCGTAGAACTGGCCGAAGCCGGCGCGGATCACGGTGCGCTCCCCGGGAAACGGAGCGATCCACGATACCCGGCGCGCGGAGCGATCCGAAGACTGTCGGGCAACTGCTGATTCTCAATGCGGAAGCCGTAATCGAAAGAGATTTTGGGACCGAGCGACCAGTGATCCTGCGCGAAGGCAGTGAGTTCCTGATCGTTGCGGCTGAAGGGATTGCGATTTGAGAAATCGATACGCTCCAGCAATTGCCCGGTGTTGTTCACGATATTCACGGGGCGGTAGGTGAACTGGCCGTCATCGCCGGAGGTGGTGAAAGACGTCCCCATCTTTATAAGATGAGTTCCGGCGGCGCGCAGGGGAACCAGCGACCAGGTCTCCAGCCATTCGGTGCGGCGGGCTTCACGATTCTGGACGCCAAAGTAATTACCGCTGTTGCCCAGGGGCGAAAGCACCATATCGGCCGTGCCCTGGGAGCCGACGAACACATTGAAGCGTTGGAAGGAGAGGCTGCTGTCCAGAATGCCGCCGAAAATGCCCCAATGATCGGCGGCCGTTCCTACGTAGTTGTGCTGCGCGTAGGTGGGCGTGACGGGCTGCGGGTTGAAGTAATCCGGGTTCACGAAATTAATGTGTTCGGGACTGAAGTGAAAGGTTGCCGTGATGATTTGTTTCGGGGATAGAACCAGGTCGAGCTGTGTAAAAGAATTGACCCATTCTTTTTTCGACTCGTTGCGCGGGTAGGGCAGCGTGAGAACCGAATCGCGCTGGAAATTGTATTGCAGCGCGGTGTTGATGAACAGACGATTGCGCAGCAGCGGGCCGCCCAGCACGAAGCGCGGAGAGAAGTCGCGAATGCCGCGCATGTGCCAACTGCGGATGTGGAAGTCGGGGAAAGGATCGTTGAGCTCGGCGTGCCATTTCTCGCCGCCGCGGCGGGTTTCTACAGCAATCACACCGGCGGTGAAGCGGCCGTATTGTGCGAGGAATGGAGTAGTGAGCACGTTGACCGACTCGATGCTATCCACCGGAATGGTCTGGCCGAACTTGCCGGTGGCGGGATCGGTGACGTCGCTCTGGTTGATCACCAGGGCGCTGCGCTGCTCGCCGGAGCCGTCTATTTTGAGCTCGCCGTCGGGGAATTTCACGATGCCGGGTATCAGAGGAAGGATTTCTGAGACGGTGGCCGGGTTGGTTGGCAGAGTCTTTACTTCGGCGAGCCGCACTTCCGTGCTTTGCGAAGCAGCTTGTTCAATGGGCGCTGCGGTATCCGTCACGTCGACGCTCGAACGCTGGGCTTGCGGCCGCAGGGTGAGAGTAATCTGCGCCCGCGCGGCGCTGGTCATGGAAACGTCTCCGCTGGAGGGATCAAAACCCTGCTTGCTTGCGGAGACGTTTATAGAACCGCAAGGCAGGTCCGCGAAATCGACTGCTCCCAGCGACAAAGTGCTGGATTGTCTCAGCGATTGCGTGCCGGAGGTGAGGCGCACGTCGGCGTCAAATACCGGGCCGGATTCGGAATCGACGACGAAGACGCGCAACTCGCCGGGCGCGCAGGTCTGTGCCAAGGCACACCCCGGCAGCAGCGCGAGAATCGCGGTGAGTAAGGGGCGGGGTAAGTGCTTCACTCTATGCCATATAGCATAGCGAAAAGCAAGGGCTCAGTATCGCTTAGATTCATGAGAAATGAAAAACCCCGCGCAACCTTGACAGGCTGTGCGGGGTTCTTACTAGAGACTCAAGCTTCAGCATGAAGCAGCCGGTCCAGAGGAGGAGCGGCTTCGTCACTGAAACGAAACCTGAACAATAGAGGTTCGGGATTAAGAGTCAGCCACCTCACGCTTTGGTAAAGTCTGATTGTTACTATTACTGCCAGATATCATTAGACTGGACCACCTCCTTCCTCAGTGATAAGTCCATAATATGCCCGGTTTCCGTGGCTGTCAAACATTTTGTGCGTCGCGTGTCAGGGACACCCATTCTTCGGTGCGCGCGCGCACTTTACCGTTTTCGGCGAACAAATCGCCGATGATGGCGACGGAGTTGGCGCCGGCTGCGAGCACCGATTGCGCGTTCGCACGCGTGATGCCGCCGATGGCTACCAGCGGGCGATCCGTGAGCGGGCGCAAGCGGCGCAGTTCATCGAGACCAACGATGGGATCTGGATTTTGTTTCGACGCCGTGCCGAAGATGGGTCCGAGTGCGAGGTAGTTGGCGGGCTCGGCTGCGGCGGCGCGGAGTTGAGATTCGTTATGGGTGGAAAATCCGATGAGCGTCTTCGCGCCGACTATCTTGCGAGCCGCGGTGGGCGTCAGATCGTCTTGACCCAGATGCAGAGCAGCGCCGGTGAGCGCGGCGAGATCGGCGCGGTCATTGACGACAAACAAAACGTGGGCCTGGCGGCACAGTTCGGCGACGCGTTCGAGTTGCGCGAATACTTCGCGCGAGAAAAACCCTTTGTGCCGGAACTGGAGGATCGTTGCTCCGCCTTCGAGGATTTGTTCGGCGGCTGCGATGGGATCGACGCCGTGGCGCGCGGCGATTTCGGGATCGAGTATGGGATAAAAACTAGGCAGCATGCGAAAGCACCACGTCGGGATCGGGTGTGCCGCGCTGGCCGAAGCGGATGACGCCGTCGGGGCCGATCAAATACACTGTGCGCCGTACGATCAGCGCTTTTGCTTTGTAGAGAGCTCCAGTTTTTTGGCCCTGGTCGATGAGAAGAGGGAAGGGCAGGCGGCTCTTGCCGATGAATTTGGCATGGCTTTGCGCGCTCTGCGGATTCACTCCGAAGACCAGCGTGTTTTTTTGCTGGGCGTCGGACCAGCGGTCACGGAATTCGCACAACTGCTGGCGGCAGACGGTGGTGTCGTCGCCGGGATAGAAAACCAGCACGACATTATGGCCGCGCAATGCGGAGAGCGATACCATGTTGCCGTCCTGATCGGGGAGCGAAAAATCGGGCGCGGGCGTGCCGGGAAGGAGGGGATCTGCGAACAGCCAGTCGAACATGAAGTGACCGGGGGTTCGCCCGGATTCTTATTGTAACTGCTCTTGCGGGACTTCCACGTTGAAGCTGTAGCCGAAGCCGCGCACGCTGCGGATGAAAGGCGGGCCGTCTTCCTGCTCGATCTTCTGGCGCAGGCGCAGAACATAAACGTCGACGGTGCGATCGGTCACCGCGCGGTCGTGGCCCCACACGGCGTCGAGCAACTGTTCGCGGCTGAACACCACGCCCGGCCGGCTCATCAGGAATTCCAGCAGGCGGAATTCGGTGGCGGTGAGCGTGAGTTCTTCGCTGCCGCGGCGCACGATGCAGCGGGTGCGGTCGAGTTCGAGGTCGCCGGAGCGCAGTACCTTGTTCACCGGCTTATCGCTGCGGAAGTGAATCTTGATGCGGGCGATCAGCTCGCGCACGAAGAAGGGTTTGACAATGTAGTCGTTCGCGCCTAGTTCCAGGCCGACGATGCGATCGGTTTCGGAGGCGCGGGCGGTCAGGAAGATCACCGGCGTATTGGCCAGTTCGGTATTGGCGCGGATGCCCTTGCAGATCTCGAGGCCATCGGAATCCGGCAGCATGATGTCGAGGATCACCAGGTCGGGATGCTCCCGGCGGCACAGATCGAGCGCGCCTTTTCCGGTCTGCGATCCGACTACCTGGAAACCTTCCTTGTCCAGGTTGTACTGGACCAGATTGTAAAGGTCGTTATCGTCTTCAATGAGGGCGATTTTCTTCATGGACTTCTCTCGCCTATAAGAGTAACAGTCCGTCTGTTACAGCGATATTACAGGATGGTTGGGAAGCGTTGAATATTCCTGGCTCGCCCGTCCAACGAAATAACTGAAGGACGGGCGGCTGGCGACGATAAGAAGCTGACGGCATAGGCTATTGCCGGAATAACATTGAAAGCAGGCGCCTTATCGGTGTGCGGTCGAGCCCCGCGGGCGGCGCAGGTATCAGGAGGCTCGATGCAGGTTTGGCGGCATGCGCTGTTTGCGCTATTGATCGTTATGTGCGGCGGGGCGGCCGTGAATGCCCAGTGCTCTTACGCTCTAAACCCAGCGGGGCAGGCGTTCGCGCTGGCCGGAGGTAACGGAAGTATCCTCATCAGCGCGCCCGCGGGATGCACTTGGAATGTAACCGCTGCGCCGGATTGGCTCACGCTCACGAGTTCCACCACCGGCAGCGGCAACGGCACGCTGACGTACCAGGTATCGGTAAACTCGGCTGCCGACCGTTCCTCTGCCATCGTCATTGCGGGCGCCAGCTTCACGGTGGAGCAGGAGGCTGGCTTGTTGCCGGGTTTGGTATTCATTGGCTCGCTGGCACACTTGGCGGCCGAGGAAAACTGGACCACGGCGTTCACGATCGTCAACAAAGACACGAATTCGGGGATTGCGCGGCTGAGCTTTTCGGGTGACGCGATCGACCCTAGCGGGAACGGCGCGTTGACGCTGCCTCTCGCGTTTCCGCTACAACCTTCAACAGCATCGCCACTGCTGGCGGCGACGCTGGATCGCACCGTGGCCCCCAATGCGTCGTTGATCGTCGACACGGCGGGAACGCAGGCGCCGCCGGTGCTGGTGGGTTCCGCGCAACTGATGGCTACCGGAGTAATGGACGGGTTCGCCATTTTCCACCAGATCGTGACGAATCAGGAAGCGGTGGTGCCGCTCGAAACCCGCAGCGCATCTTCCTATCTGCTGGTCTTCGACAATACCGGAGGCCTGACGTTGGGCGTGGCGGTAGCAAATCTCTCGGCGCAGACCGCGTCCATACCAGTGATCATTCGCAGTGACAACGGAACCGTGATCAGTGCCCCAGGAGCGGCGATCTCGGTGGCGGGCAACGGCCATACGTCGTTCGTGCTCGCGGATCCGGCTTTAGGGTTCCCGGTCACGGCCGGGATTCGCGGCACCATCGAATTCGACACGCCGGCCGGGGGCCGGATCAGCGTGCTGGGCCTACGCTTCACACCGCCGAATAACGCGCTGACGACGATTCCGGCTATCGCGAATGTGGGAATCAACGGCGGTTCCATCGCGCATCTGGCGACCGGTAACGGATGGCAGACCACGTTTGTACTAGTCAATGTGGGCGCGAACGCGGCACAAGTGAATTTGAATTTCTTCGATGATAGTGGCGTCCCGTTATCTTTGCCGCTGGCATTTCCGCAAGCGGGTGGCGCCAGTGCCACCGTCGCTCCGGCGGTGAACCAGGTGCTTGCGGCCGGGGCAACGCTGATTGTGGAGAGCGCGGCTCCCGCATCTGATCCGGCGCCGACGGTGGGTTCGGCGCAGCTTACGACGAATGGCAACGTGGGCGGGTTCGTGATTTTCCGTTACAATCTGGACGGCCAGGAAGCGGTGGTGCCGCTCGAGAATCGCAATGCCAACGGCTACATATTGGCGTTCGATAATACGGGCGACATCTCGACTGGCGTCGCGATTAACAGCGTTGGGACACAGGTGGTGGTGAGTATTCCGGTTACGGTGCGCGACGTAACGGGGGCAGCGATTGCGACGGATACAATTACGCTCAATTCCAACGGGCACCTTTCGTTTACGCTGGGGACGGACAGGTACCCGATGACCGCGGGAATTCGGGGGACGATCGAGTTCGATACGCCGGCAAACGCTCAGATCGGTGTGTTGGGCATTCGCATTCCCGCCGCCGCGCATACCTTCACGACATTGCCGGCGCTGGCGAAATAACTTTAGACGCTCGGGGCAAAGGTCGGCTTGCGGCGCGCTCTAGTGGCCTGCTCGAAGGCATAGGCGACCTTGATTAACGCAGGCTCGGACCAGGCGGGTCCAAAGAAAGATACGCCCGCGGGCAATCCATGCACCAGACCTGCGGGTACGGTGATGTGCGGGATAGCCGGCGACGGCCGGAGGCGTAGAGCAGCCTCCATTGGCGCTGTCACCGTTGATATAGTCTGTGAGCCAAGCCAGACAGGACGTGGGAGCGACTAGCGCCTGAAGCTTGTGCTTGGAACAGGCTGCGTCGATGCCCTCGGTTCGGGTCAGGCGAATGCACTCGGCACGCGCCTTGCGATACGCTGCGTCGGTGAGCGGGCCTTTTTTCTCCGCTTTCAAAAGCAGTTCCTGTCCGAAGTGATTCAGTTCACGAGCGCGGTTCTTTTCATTGAACGCGATCAGGCTGGCCAGCGTGTCGGCTCGGCCGCGTGTTTTGAAATAAGCATTCAATCCGGCTTTGAATTCGTAGAGAAGCACTTCGCTTTCCGGCTCGCTGATTTTGCCGTCGGGCGGGATTTCGACGGGATCGATGATTTCGGCGCCGGCGCTTTTCATGGCCGCGATGGACTCGTCGATCAGCTTGTCGACGGCGGCGTTGAAACCGAATGATCCACGAACAATGCCGATGCGCGCGCCGCGCAGGCCGTTCTTGTCCAGAAACTGGGCGTAGTCGGGACGAGTTTTCGGAGCGTCCGCCGTGGCCGGGTCCGCGGAATCCGCCGCTGCGAGGGCGTTCAGCAGAAGCACCGCGTCGCGCACGGTGCGCGCCATGGGACCGGCGGTGTCCTGGCTGGCGGAAATCGGGATGATGCCGCTGCGGCTGACTAAGCCAACCGTCGGCTTGATGCCGACCAGGCCGTTGATCGAAGAAGGCGAGACGATGGAACCGTCGGTTTCCGTGCCGATCGCGACCGCGCACAAGCTCGCGGCGGTGGCGGCGCCCGAGCCGGAACTAGATCCGGACGGATTGCGATTCAGCGCATAGGGATTCTTGGTCTGGCCGCCGCGGCCGCTCCAGCCGCTGGTGGAGTGATCGCCTCGAAAGTTAGCCCACTCGCTCAGATTGGTCTTGCCGAGCAGAACCGCGCCCGCGGCTCGCAGGCGGCCGACGATAAAAGCATCCTTCGGCGCCGGTGCGCCTAACAGAGCGAGGGAGCCGGCTGTCGTGCTCATGTTCGCGGTGTCGATATTGTCCTTGACCAGCACCGGAACGCCGTGCAGCGGACCACGCGGGCCTTTGGCTCTGCGTTCGCGGTCGAGTTCTGAGGCGATTTTGAGGGCATCCGGATTGATCTCGATCACGGCGTTGATGGCCGGGCCGTGCCGGTCAATCGCATCGATACGCGCCAGGTAGGCTTCGGCCAGGGATTGCGCGGTGAATTGGCCGGATTGGAAGCCTTTTTGGATGTCGTCGACAGTGATCTCTTCCAGGTTGGCCTGCGGCGCGGCGGCCGAGGCGGATACCGCGGCGAGGAGCGCCGATTTGACAAGATTACGGCGGTTCATGGAAGCCCTTGCAGATGATCTTACCCGATCCAGAGCGGATAGCGGTCTGTGACCATCTTTGGACACCCTGACCGTATATCGTTACCGGTCACGCCTGCGCCGTTCCATCTCCATCTGGGCGGGATCGATTCCGCACCCAGAATGGTGCGGTTCGTGCACTGAGAAAAGAGTCCCAAAGCCCGGGCCGGCCGGGGCGGCCGAGCCGTTATGTTCGACGGAGGTTGGAAATGTCTGTTTCCGAAGATGCCATTGCCACGGTGGATGTCGTAACCGAAGTCCGGCGCGAGGCGGCCCTGCTCAAGACCGGCGCGCTGCAGAACGCGATTTTTAACAGCGCCAATTTCTCCAGCATCGCCACCGATGAGAAGGGCGTCATTCAGCTATTCAACGTCGGCGCCGAGCGCATGCTGGGTTATACGGCGATCGAAGTGGTGGATAAGATCACACCCGCCGACATTTCCGATCCGCAGGAAGTGATCGCGCGCGCCAAGGCGCTGAGCCTGGAGCTGGCGACTCCGATCACGCCCGGCTTCGAGGCGCTGGTTTTCAAAGCCTCGCGCGGCATCGAAGACATTTACGAGCTGACCTACATCCGCAAAGACGGCAGCCGCTTTCCGGCCGTGGTGTCGGTTACCGCGCTGCGCGACGATCATGGCGGGATCATCGGCTACCTGCTGATCGGCACCGACAATACCGCGCGCAAGCAGGCGGAAGAGGCGCTGCTCAAGGCGGGCGCGCTGCAGAACGCGATTTTCAACAGCGCGAATTTCTCGAGCATCGCCACCGATGAAAAAGGCGTCATTCAGCTATTCAATGTCGGCGCCGAGCGCATGCTGGGCTACACGGCCATCGAGGTGGTGGATAAGATCACGCCCGCCGATATTTCCGATCCGCAGGAAGTGATCGCGCGCGCCAAGGCGTTGAGCCATGAACTGGACACCGCCATTACGCCGGGCTTCGAGGCGCTGGCCTTTAAGGCCTCGCGCGGCATCGAAGATATTTACGAGCTGACTTACATCCGCAAGGATGGCAGCCGCTTCCCGGCGGTGGTGTCGGTCACGGCGCTGCGCGACGCACAGGGCGGAATCATCGGCTACCTGCTGATCGGCACCGACAACACGGCGCGCAAACAGGTGGAAGCCGAGCAGAAGCTGCTCGATCAGCGCCTGCGCGATCAGCAGTTCTATACGCGCTCGCTGATCGAATCCAATATCGATGCGCTGATGACCACCGATCCGGCGGGCATCATCACCGACGTCAATAAGCAGATGGAGGCGCTCACCGGCTGCACGCGCGATGAACTGATCGGCGCGCCTTTCAAGAATTACTTTACCGATCCGGACCGCGCCGAGGCGGGCATCAAGCGGGTGCTGAGCGGAAGCAAGGTCACCGATTATGAGCTCACGGCGCGCGCGCGGGACGGCAAGGAAACCGTGGTCTCCTACAACGCGACCACGTTCCACGATCGCGACCGCAAGCTGCAAGGCGTGTTCGCCGCGGCGCGCGACGTCACCGAGCGCAAGCGCTTTGAGCGCACGCTGCAGGAAAATAACGTCGAACTGGAGCGCGCCAGGGCGGCGGCGGAAAAGGCCAACCTCGCGAAATCGGATTTCCTTTCCAGCATGAGCCATGAGCTTCGCTCGCCGCTCAACGCGATCCTCGGTTTCGCCCAGCTCATCAACTCCGATACCCCGCCGCCCACGCCTTCGCAGACGGCCAGCATCGACCAGATTCTGCATGCGGGATGGTATCTGCTGGACCTGATCAACGAGATCCTGGATCTCGCGCAGATCGAGTCCGGCAAGCTGGCGCTTTCCAGGGAGCCGACTTCGCTGGCCGAAGTCATGCTGGAATGCCAGGCCATGATCGAACCGCAGGGCGCAAAAGCGCGGCATCAGGATGACCTTTCCCGATTCCGGCACTCCGTACTTCGTGGATGCCGACCGGACCCGGCTGAAACAGGTGCTGATCAATCTTCTTTCGAACGCGATCAAGTACAACCAGCCGAATGGAACGGTAGTCGTGGATTGCACCATGAACACGCCGGACCGCGTTCGCGTCAGCGTCGCGGATACCGGCGCGGGGCTGCCTCCGGAGATGCTGAAGCAGCTCTTTCAGCCGTTCAACCGTCTGGGGCAAGAGCGGAGCACGGAGGAAGGGACGGGCATTGGCCTGGTGATGAGCAAACGGCTGGTGGAACTGATGGGCGGGATGATCGGCGTCGAGAGCACTGTCGGCATGGGGAGCGTTTTCTGGTTCGAACTGAACTCGGCGACTGAGCCTCAACTGGAAGAAGATCTCACGCCGCCGATGGAAATCGGAATTGCGCGCGCCGCCAGTGGGGTGCCCCTGCGCACCCTGCTCTACGTGGAGGACAATCCCGCAAATCTGAAACTGATCGAGCAACTGATCGCCCGCCGTCCCGATATCCGCCTGCTGAGCGCCAGGGACGGCAATACCGGCATCCAACTGGCGCGAGCCAACCAGCCGGACGTTATTCTCATGGACATCAACCTCCCGGGCATCAGCGGCATCGAAGCCCTCAAAATCCTGCGCGAAGACCCCGCGACCGCGCATATCCCCGTGATTGCCCTGAGCGCGAATGCCATGCCTCGCGACATCGAGAAGGGCCTGCAGGCCGGATTCTTCCGTTATCTGACCAAGCCGATCAAGGTCAATGAGTTCATGGACACGCTCGAAGCGGCGCTGGAATTCGTGGAGCAGGAAACCGTTCAAAGCAAGTAGGCCCCGAATCAAGAAATGGTCACCGACAGCCATATTCTGAATGCCAAAATCCTGGTGGTCGACGATAAGGAGGCCAACGTCCTGCTGATCGAGGGCATGCTGCGCGTCGCCGGCTATACTTCCGTTCATTCGACGACCAATCCGCAGGAAGTCTGCGAGACTGCATCGCGAACAATCATTACGGCCTGATCCTGCTGGACCTCCAGATGCCCGTCATGGACGGATTCGAGGTAATGGAAGGTCTGAAGGAGATTGAAGCGGGCGGGTATCTGCCGGTTCTGGTCATTACCGCGCAGCCGGATCATAAACTGCGCGCGCTCGAAGCGGGAGCCAAGGATTTCGTCAGCAAACCGTTCGATCTGGCCGAGCTGCGGGCGCGCGTCCACAACATTCTGGAGGTGCGCCTGCTCCATAGCGCGGCAAAACGGCATCGCCAGACGCTCGAAGAGACGGTACGGGAACTGGAGGCCAGCCGCGAGGTGATTCGCCTCAAGACGCTGGAGGAGCAAAAGAAGACCGAGCAGGAATTCGCTTTGGCGCAGGAAACTCAGGAAAGCCTGCTGCCCCGCTCCCTGCCCCAGTTTGAAAACTTTCACATCCACGCATTCAACCAGCCCACTCGCTATGTGGGCGGCGATTTCTACGATTTTCTGCAACTGAGTTCGGGCGAATGGATGGGCGTTCTGGCGGATGTCTCCGGCAAAGGAATGTCCGCGGCGCTGCTGAGTTCGATGGTGCTGGGCGCACTGAGCATGGAATTCCGCTCCGGGACCCAGCCGCAGGACGCCCTGGAGCGGGTGAATCAGCTGCTATGCGAAAAATCTCTTCCCTTCCAGTTCGTCACGCTTTTCCTCTTCTTGCTGCGGCCCGGTGGCGAGGGCCAATTCATCAGCGCGGGGCACAATCCGGCCTATCTGTTCCGTGCGGCCACGGGAAGATCGAAATATTGGCTCCAGACGCGTTTGCCCTGGGGATGTTCGATTTCGCCTCCTTTCAATCGCGCAAGTTCCAGCTCGACGAGGGAGACATGCTGATGGTTTACTCGGACGGTCTCACCGACGCGGAAAATCCGCAGGAGGAAATGTTCGGGGAGGAGAGACTTCTGGAAATCATTCAGCGGGAGGCTCCGGCAGGAAGCCGCGCCGTCGAACAGACGATCTTGAAGGGCATTGAGGATTTCACGCAGAGCACACCGCAAATCGACGACATCACTTTCGTGGTGGTCGAAAAGTCGCTCTGAGAAAGGGCGAATTTAGGCGCGCGCTGCCGCCGAATCTGTGTTAGTTTACTTATATCCCCGTCAGAGAACGGCCCACCACGTAGTGCAAGAAAGGGCTGAGCGTTATGCTGATCGGAAGGCGCTTTAAACTGCGTGAGCCTGTAATTGCCACCGCCCTCGACCAGAGCGGCAATCGGGTGGCGGCCATGCTTCCCACCTCCACGGTTATTGAAATCATTAGCCGGACCGCTTCGGGTTTGCGAATTCTGGATGTCGAATGCGGCGGCAAAGTCTTCGCCATGTTCGAGAGTGACATTGCCGAGCGCGGCGTCGAACTTTCCCAGCAGACGGCTGAACCGCGTCCGGCCGGGATCGAGGGTCACCGCCGGGGTCCGGACGACAAAGTGCGGTGGGCTGCGGGCTTCTAGGCCGGGAATCCGCGCGGGTCCAGTTGCTTGGCGGCGACGTCGGACGTGCGCACGTACCAATTCATGAGCTGCACGAATAGGTCGCTTTGCGCTTTGCGATACGAGGCTTGCCCGTAAACGTTGTGCAGTTCCCGCGGGTCTTTTACCAGATCGTAGAATTCGCTTTGATCGTCGGGGCGGTAGACCAGCTTATAGTGCTGCGTGCGGATCATGGAGGAACGCGTCACGGTGTCCGGTTCCTGATTCTGCAGGGCCACCTTCGGGTAGTAGGGGTTGGCCGCGGTATTAAAATCACCCAGGGGCTCAAAACACTGCGGCTCGTTGGTGTTGTAGCCTCCTTCACAGAAAGCCGCGCGGGTCGCGTCGCCGGGCTGGCCTTTTAATTGCGAAACCAGCGACCGCGCGAAATGGGTGTGGCGCGCCTCGATGCCGGCTAGATCCAGGCAGGTGGCCATCACATCGAACAATTCAACGATTTCATTTACCACATGCCCTTGCTGGCCGCCGGGGACGCGCGCGATCAGTGGAATGTGGGTCAACGGATCGTGCATGGCATTCGGCCATTTTTCCACCAAGCCGTAATCGCCGGCGTAGTCGCCGTGATCGGCGAAATAGAACAGCGCGGTATCGTTCACGCGCTGGTGTTTTTCGATGGCTTCCATCAGTTCGCCCAGAACCCAATCGGCGTAGCTCACCATTCCGAGATACACGGCTTGCACTTGACGGAAATCGCGGTCGTTTAATTGGTCGAGCCGCATTCTCTTGCGCAGCTCTTGATGAAAACGTGGGAGCCCGGGAGTGTTCGCGGGGCGCAGTGGCGCGAGCGCGGTTGGGGAGTACTTGTCCTGGTATTCGGCCGGTGCGGAATACGGCGGATGCGGATAGATCAACGGCAGGAAAATGCAAAACGGCTTGTCGCCCGCGCGTTGCATGATTTCGGCTGCGGATTGGACGCCGGCGTAATCGCTGGTATGGCGTGGGTCGGCACCTTTTTCAAACAGGAATGCGTAGTAATGCGGGTCGTCGAGCGCATACAGATTCTTGGTGAACATGGTGGGGCCTTTGCCCGCTTCGGCGTGGGTGACGCTTAAGGCGAAACTCTCGGGCGCCAATAGATCGTTCTTGCCGAACCAATAAACGTCGTAACCGGACTCTTTCAGATAGCGGAAGAGGTTCGGCTCATCGGGATGAAGGCCGTAGTAGAGGCTGCGATGTCCGCGTACGTGCACGGGCCAACCGGTCAGGAAGCTGCACCGCGAGGGCTCGCACACGGTGTTCTGAACATGGCACTGCGCGAAGCGCGTTCCCTTGGGAAGCCAGACGGTCCATGTTGGGAGTCTGGACCAGCGGATGGCCGTAGCAGGCGATGCTTTCGGCGCGCAGTTCATCCGCCATGCAGAGAATCAAATTGGGCCGCTTGGCCGGCGTGCGCGGAGTCTGCGTCTGTGCAGCGGCTAAAGCCGTGGCGCCTAGAAAGCCGCGGCGTGTGATATCGAGTGGCATTCAAACACAGTCTACATCGAACGGATTGCGGCAGCGCTTGATATAGTGGATGCCTATGAGCATCAAAAGCCTCGGCGTGATCGTCGCTTTCAATATTGCGCTGGGCAGCGCCCCGCTATCGGCGCAACTTGCAGCGCCCAACGCCATGGGCGTGTCGATCGGGCATGTCCACATAAATGCGCGCGACATCGCGGCCCAGCAGCGCTTCTGGGTTCAGGTGGGTGGCACGCTGGTCCATAACGGGAAGATCCAGATGGTGGAATTTCCGGGGATGTTTATCAATTTGAGGCAGCAGGACCCGACTGGCGGTACGGTGGGATCGGTGGTGAATCACATTGGTTTTCATGTGAAGAATCTTGCCGATGAAATGACGAAGTGGGAAGCGGCGGGGCTGAAGATCGAGGCGGGCGCGAATCCTAGGCAGAAGTTCTTGACCGCTCCCGATGATGTGCGCGTAGAGATCATCGAGGACTCGACGATTCCCACGCCGGTCGCGATGCATCACATTCACATGTACGTTCCGGATCCCCTGGCAACGCAGGCCTGGTACATCAAGAACTTCGGCGGCACCGCCGGGAAGCGCGGCCAGTACGATACGGTGAATGTTCCGGGGACGGAACTTACGCTGGCAAAGAGCGCCACGCCGCAGGAGCCGACCAAAGGCCGGTCGATCGATCACATTGGATTCGAAATCAAGAATCTCGATCAGTTCGTGAAGAATTTGGAAGCCAATGGAATCCATACGGACGCGGCTATCCGTACCAGCGGTAATGCTCCCACACTGCGGCTCGCTTACATAGTGGACCCTTGGGGCACCAATATTGAGCTGACCGAAGGGCTGACGCCGCCGCGAGAATCGGCGGCTAAAGGAAAAAGCTCTGCTTGGATTACTCCGAATTCGCGATGATTGCGATTTGAGCGGCATCGGCCTGCCGCAATAGTTCTGCGCGATCCAGCAAAAGCGTCCGTCCGGCGTCGATAGAGAGTGCCGTCGTGCCTGTTTCGCGCATAACGGAAATGGTCTGCGGGCCGATCACCGGCACGTCATAAAGCATGTGCTTGCGGCGGCGAGAGCCTTTCACGAGGCGTAGAGGTTTTCCTTCCACCAGCGACGCGGCTCGCCGCAGCATGGCATCCGTGCCTTCCATGGCTTCGAGGGCGACACACGCACGATCGGCGATGGCCACGCTCTGGCCGATGTCGTGTTCTGAAAGCGCGGCTGCGATACGACGGCCGTAATCGATATCGCGCTCTTCATCCGCCGATGGTTTGCGGCGCGTCAGGACGCCCGCCGGAGCGAGCAGATCCTTGAGCAAAAGCGTCGAATCCAGCAGTTCGATGCCTTCGTCTTTGAGAACTTTGATCACCGCCCCGATCAGTCCTTCAGTATTTTTGGTTTCGATTGACGCGAGCAGCTTCACCAGCTTCAGATCGGGGACGATCGACGAGAAAATCTTCGCGTGCTTCACTTGCCCGCACATCATGATCTGCGTGATGCCTTCCCGATGGCAGATATCGATCAACTTGCTGAGCGCGCCTAGTGAAATCCAGTGGCAGCGCACGGCCAGCGGCTCGATTTCTGGCGAAGCTTCTTCCTTGATGCCGATGGCGACTACTTCGATGCCGGCTTTTTTCGCGGCTTCGAGAGCCAGCACCGGGAAACGGCCATTGCCCGCGATCAGCCCGTAAGGCATGGCTTATTTGATGAACCCGCGGTCCGACGCGGCGATGAACTGGAGCAGTTCCTTGACTTCAGGCGGTGTCGCCCAGCTCCGCCAGAATTTTCTCCAGCGCCTGCGAGGTATTCAGCTTGGATCGCGATAGAAGGCGGAAAGCTTTATGCAGCGCTTCGATGGTTTCGGCGGAAAATCCGCGGCGTTCGAGACCGGTCTTGTTTTCACCGTAGACCTTGATCTCGCGCTTGGCGGAGGTAGTGGAAAACGGCAGAACATCCTGGGTGATCACGCTATAACCGCCGATCATCGCGTGCCGGCCGACGCGGCAGAACTGGTGGATGGCGCTACCGGCGCCGACTACCGACCAATCGTCGATGGCGACGTGGCCGCCCATGGTCGCGGCGTGCGATAGCACGCAGTGGTTGCCCACTCGTACATCGTGCGCCACATGCACCTGCACCATCAAGCAGATTGTCGTCGCCAATCGAAGTGAGCATACCGCCGCCTTCGGTGCCCCGGTGAATAGTGACGAATTCGCGGATCTTATTGCGGTGGCCGATGTGGGTGCAGGAACGCTCGCCGTGATATTTCAGATCCTGCGGTGCGACGCCCACGGTTGAGTAGGGAAAGAAAACATTGTCTTCGCCGATGGAAAGCGGACCTTCCATCACCACGTTGGCTTTGAGTTGCGTCCGGGCGCCGATTTCGACATCCGCGCCGATGATGGAGTAGGGCCCGATGTCGGCCGAATCAGCGATCTTGGCGGAAGGGTCGACGATCGCGGTCGGATGAATCGGCATCGCGGGTGAGTTACTGGCGGTCGGCCAGGACGCAGAGCATTTCGGCCTCGGCCACGATGGTTCCGTCGACCGTCGCGACGCCGCTGACCTTCGCCATGGACGCCCGGCTGCGCAGGATTTTCATTTCCATCCGAAGCTGGTCCCCGGGGCGCACGGGCTTGCGGAACTTCGCGCCATCGACACCGGCCAGCAGCACCAGTTTGCTCTTGCGGTCGGGAATGCCGCTCAGCACCAGGACGCCCGCCACCTGCGCCATGGCTTCGATGATCAGGACGCCGGGCATTACCGGATAATCCGGGAAATGGCCCGTGAAGAACGGCTCGTTCACGGTGACGTTTTTGATGCCGACGACGCGTTCGGTCTCCAGTTCCTCGATGCGGTCGACCAAGAGGAACGGATAGCGGTGCGGCAGGATTTCGCGGATGGCGTCAATGTCCAGGGTGCGGGTGGAAACGGAAGTGGACATACGGATTCTGAATTATAGCAGGCGGTATCCTACGGACGATGAGTTTTTCCCAGAAGCAAGTCATTGCCACCATCCGCGAATTCGTGGAGTGCGAATCGCCCAGCGACGATCCGGCCAGCGTGAACCGTTTCGTGGATCTATTTGCAGAGACCGTGAAAGACATCGCGCGAGTGAAGATGTACAACGGCGGCAAGGTCCGCGGGAAGCACATCCGCTGCGAGTTCTTGTTGCCGGGATCGAAAAAATCAGGGCAGATTCTGGCGCTGGGGCACTCCGATACGGTGTGGCCGCTGGGGACTCTCCGCACCATGCCCTTCCGGCAGGCGAAGGGGCGGCTGTGGGGGCCGGGCGTTTTCGATATGAAAGCCGGTCTCGTCTTTTTCATTTTCGCCATGCGGGCGCTGCGGGATCAGGACGTCCCCGTTGGCGCGGAAGGTCGTGTTGCAGGTGAATTCGGATGAAGAGGTCGGCAGTGCGTCATCCCGGGCACTCACGGAGGAGGCGGCGCGGAAGAGCGCGGCGGTTCTGGTGCTCGAACCCAGCCAGGGCCTCGATGGAAAACTGAAGACTGCGCGGAAAGGCGTCGGCGACTATACCGTGACCGTTCACGGCCGCGCGGCGCACGCCGGTCTGGATTTTCTGAACGGCGCCAGCGCCATTGTCGAAATGGCGCGGCAGATCGAAAGAATCGCGGGATTCACGCGGCTGGATCGTGGAATCACGGTCAGCCCCGGCGTCATTCGCGGAGGCACGCGCAGCAACGTGATCCCCGACGAGTGCTGGGTGGAGGTCGACGTGCGCGTTCCCCGGTCGGCGGATGCGCGCTATCTGGAACGCCAGTTCGGCTCGCTGAAGCCGTTCGACAAGCGCTGCACGATCAGCGTCACTGGCGGCGTCAACCGTCCGCCTTTGGAGCGCACGGCCGGAGTACGCGCGCTGTTCCGCAAAGCCAAGGCGCTGGCGGCGGAGTTGGGTGTGGACCTGGAAGAATCGTCGGCAGGCGGCGGGTCGGATGGCAACTTTACCGCGGCGCTGGGCGTGCCGACCTTAGACGGCATTGGAGCCGTAGGCGAAGGGGCGCACGCGGTCAACGAGAGCATTTTAATCGATCGGATGGCCGACCGGATCGCGCTTTTGAGTAAACTTGTGGCGGCTCTGTAACGTCTATTTTGTATGTGCCTACGCTAGCGGATGATATCCTGAAGACAAGGCACCCACTTACACTATGCGTCTCAGCCGGTGGCTGATTCTTGCCGCACTTCTCGCGATTGTTCGTATTCGTCCTCCAGACCTATATCAAGCGTCAGCAGGCGCTCGCGCACGAGGCGCCGGCGGCGCCGCGGCCGCTCGAAACTGGCATCAACGGCAGAGCCAGCGACTGGGTCTACACGCAGAGCGATGGCGAACGTCCTCGGGTGACGGTGCGTGCGAAAAGCTTCCGCCAGGTGAAGGCGCCGTCGGTGATGGAACTGGAAGGCGTGGAACTGCAATTGTTCCACCAGCAAAGCGATCAGTTCGACCTGGTGCGGAGCGCCAAAGCGCAGTTCGATATCGCCGCCAAGACGCTCTATGCTGACGGAGTTGTGGACATCACCATGGCCAGGCCGGCGGCGGGCAAGCCGACGGTGGTGCCCAAGCTCGGCGCGGATAGTGACGAGGAGCAGAATCCGGGAGGGCGAATCGTAAAGATCCGTACTTCAGGCGTCCGCTTCGCGAGCGACACCGGCAAAGCGTCCACTGACCGGCGCGCGGATTTCGAATTCGAGCAAGGAAACGGATCGGCCGAAGGCGTGGACTACGATCCTACTTCGCGCGAGTTACATCTGCGCAAGGCGGTGGAGCTTCACTGGGTGGGCAAAGGGAAGAATTCCAAGCCCATGCTGATTGAGGCCGGCGAAGCTTACTATCGCGAGATGGAATCCAAAGTTTTCCTGCTGCCGTGGTCGAAGCTGACTCGCGACACGCTGCACATGGAAGGAACGTCGTCCGTGATTACCCTCGACAAAGGGGAGATCAAAGAAGCCCTGGCGGTTGCCGCGCATGGAGTGCAGGACGACCCTGGCCGCAAGGTCGAATTCGCTGCGGACTCGTTGCTGCTCACCTTCGGCGATGCCATGGCGATCCGCGAGATCAAAGGCCAGCAGCATGGCAAGCTGGTTTCTACTGCTCAAACGATGCGCACGACAGTGACTGGCGAGATCATCGATCTTCAATTCGATCCCGCCGCACATGAGAGCACGCTCACCCATGCCCTGGCGATGCAGAAAGCGGTTGCGGAAGCGCAGCCATTGCCGCAGCCTGGGGAACTCATGGCAGAGACGCGCATTCTGCGCAGCGAAGTCATCCATCTGAATATGCGCCCTGGGGGCAAGGACATCGATAACGTGGAAACGGACGGCGCCGGCACGGTCGACTTTCTGCCGAACCGTCCGGGGCAGCCGAAGCGCTTCATGCAGGGCGATCGTATTTGGATCGCTTACGGCGCGGACAATCGGATCCAATCGTTTCGATCTGTGAATGCCTCGACGCGGACTGAAAAGCCCGGCAGTCCGGCGCCGCCGCCCATGCTGACGCAGAGCAAGGAACTGCTGGCGACGTTCGATCCTAAGACCAGTGAGCTGGCGCGGCTGGAGCAGAAGACGGATTTCCGCTACGAAGAAGGAGTCCGCCGTGCCACCGCTGATCGCGCGACTCTCGAACAGGCAAAGGACGTGATCACTCTGGAGGGCTCGGCGCGGACTTCAGATCCGACTGGCACCGCCGCGGCCGACCGGCTGATCCTCAACCAGAAATCCGGCGACTTTGTGGCGGATGGCCGGGTTGCCACCACGCGCCTGCCGGATCAGAAACCGTCGTCCTCGTCATCGTTGCTTTCCGACGCGGAGTTGATGCAAGGGCGCGCGCAGCACATGACGTCGGCGGATAAAAATCAGAAGCTGCACTACGAAGGCAACGCGGTAGTGTGGCAAGGCGTTAACCGCGTCGAAGCAGACCGAATCGACATCGACCGCACGCGACAGGTTTTCGAAGCGCACGGAAAAGTTGTGAGCCAGTTCGCCGATAAGGCTCCTGATAAGACTGAGGGCGCCAAGCCCGTCGTTGCCGCTCCGGCTGTGACACCGGCGCCTGTTTTCACCGTGGTGAAGGCTCCGGATTTGGTATACACCGACGATACGCGGATCGCCCATTACCAGGGCGGCGCCGCGATGGTGCGTCCCGGGCTGATCGTCAATGGCAAGGAACTGAAAGCGTATTTGAACGAACGCGACGCGGATTCTTCTCTGAATCATGCTTTCGCCGACGGGGCCGTGAAAATTATAAGCACCGAAGACAAACGCACGCGCACCGGCACCGGCGAGCACGGCGAATACTACGCCGAGGAGAAGAAAGTGATCATGAACGGCGGCGATGCGTTGCTGGTCGATAGCCTGAAGGGTCAGACGCGCGGCAAACAATTGACCTGGTGGTCCAACAATGATAGGCTGCTGGTTAACGGTGCGGAGAACCGTCCCGCGGATACGCTTTACCTCAAGAAGTAAGCCCTGTGCAAATTCTCCAGACCGCCGAACTCACCAAGTCCTATCGCGGCCGGAAGGTTGTCGATAACGTTTCCGTGCGCGTGAAGAAGGGCGAGGTGGTGGGCTTGCTGGGTCCCAACGGCGCGGGCAAGACGACCACGTTTTATATGATCGTCGGGCTGATCACGCCGGATTCGGGCAAGGTCATGCTGGATGGCAACGACCTGACGCAGCTTGCCATGTACCAGCGCGCGCACAAGGGCATCAGCTATTTGCCGCAGGAGGCGTCGGTATTCCGCAAGCTTTCGGTCGAAGATAATCTGATGGCGATTCTGCAGACGCTGCGGCTCAGCCGGCGGGAACGACTGGATCGCATGGATCGCCTGATCGCTCAACTGGGTCTGGAGCAGGTGCGCAAGAGCAAAGGCTACGTTCTTTCCGGTGGCGAGCGCCGCCGCGTGGAGATCGCACGCAGCCTGGTGATCGATCCGAGTTTTCTGTTGCTGGACGAGCCCTTCTCCGGCATCGATCCCATTCAAGTTCTGGAGTTGCAAAAGATCATTTTCGATCTCAAGAATTCCGGGATCGGCATCCTGATGACGGATCACAACGTGCGGGAAACGCTGGCGGTGACGGATCGCGCCTACATCATCAACAACGGACGGATCTTCCGCTCCGGCTCACCCGAATCTTTGGGCAACGATGCGGAGGTTCGCCGGGTGTATCTGGGAGAGCACTTCAGTATGGGTATTGAAGCCACACGCGCGCCGCGTGCGGATTAAGCAATTTCAGGATTAGGCGGCAGCGCCTTCGGTTTGCTGACCCATGGCGTTCGCGAAGTGCGCAATCACCATGGACATTTCTTCCAGCGCCTTGCAGGCTGCCGTCGGCGAGAACACGCCGCTCACTTGCGACCAGGTGCGCATTACGCGGTAGTTCAGCGCCAGCATGCTGGTTTCGATCGAGGAACCTTCCGCCGAAGAACCGCTGACCTGTTTCAGCATGGAGCTCAACACGGCGTAGTCACGATCCAGCGAGTCGCGGAGAGAATCCAAATTCACCGAAGCGGTACGAAGCTGACTCTGAACATCCAGGAAACCAAGCTGATTTGCGGCTGCTACCTGGCCGGCGAAATCCCGCGTGGTCTTCGCACTCAGGATTAAAAGGCAGGTATAACGGAACCAGTAGCCAAACAGTAGCACTGAGCTTGCGACGATGATTACTGTTGTGACTAGTTCGATCATTTCGTTTCCCGGCCCACTTTGGGGAGCTGGTAGATGAAGAATAGCACCGGCCCCATATTCATTCAATAGCCTTGGGGCCTTCTAAGGTTATTTTGTTCCAAGGGTGTAGGGCCATCTAGGTCAAAGGTCATATCGGGAGGCGCGGCCGCATGCTGCGCCCGGTAATCCCGGTATAAACTGGCGTAACTGACCGTTAAAAACTGCATTTTTGATAGACCTAAGCGCTCCGCCGTACTATCGATCCAATCCTGTGGGCCTTCTATTTCCAAATATACTCCAATAGGTGTTTCATCGATAGTGATAATTCCGGGTTCGCCGATAATTCTGAGTTGAGTGCGGAATTTCTCATAGCGAAAAACGGGTTGGTACCCGAGACGGTTAAGTACCAACGTGAACGTGCCGGGATCGGATACGTCGAATTCGATTTCCTCGCGGCTCTTGTAGCCGTCGCGGGTGGCTGGTCCTTTATATGTGACCATGGCTCGCGTGGTTCCATCCGTCGAGGTCATCTTTCGCAGGCGCAGGATTTGATCGGATTGCCGGAGGGTGGCGGAAGGCAGGTCGAAGAGCTGGTCGGATTCGAGCGTGCGTTGAGACGAGACTGCGTAGCCGCGCCCTTCGATGAGGGCCCGCGCCTCCGGGGCGGTGCCGTTCCAACGCAGCTTGACTTCGGTTTCAGTCACCTATGTTGTGATGATACGATGAGGCAACGCGCCCGTAGCTCAGCTGGATAGAGCGACTGACTTCGAATCAGTAGGCCGGGGGTTCGAGTCCCTCCGGGCGCACCAATTCAGCCGGGAGAAATCGGCAGACGAGAATCAGCTTTTCGCGTCGCCCGAGTGATCCGGCTTTTCACCGCTATTCAATGCATCCTTGAATCCACGAATGCCTTCAGCAAGACCCTTGCCGAGCTCAGGTAGCTTCTTGGGGCCCAGCAGGAACAAGCCGGCCACAAAGATCACGATCAGATGGGTGGGCTGCAGTAATCCTTCAAACATTGACTTTCCTCTGTTAACCATTATGACGCAATCGCCCCCTTTGGCGTTCCTGCACGTTTTTGCGGTCCGGTGACGGCATGCCAATAATTTCCAGCACGCCGTCGATACGCTGAAACCAAATCGAGGGTCGGACACATCACAGTGAATATGCTCGATAGAGCGTTCCTGCTGGCCGTGGCGTTGTCCGGTAGCGTGTTTGCTCAGCAAACCGCGCCGGGTCCTCCGGCTCCGCCCTCTGGCGCGACTTCCGGACCTCAATCCCCGCAATGGCGCGGGCTTAGCGTCGAGGAGAAGCTGCGCTACGATGGGCGGCACCTGTTCGAAATCGACAATTTGGTTTATGCCGGAATCGGCGCGGCCTTCGATCAGGCGCGCAACCGGCCGCCCGAGTGGGGGCAGGGATGGGGCGCTTTTTCGGAGCGCTACGCGTCCCACGTTGGGCAATATTTGGTCCAGCGCAGCATCATGTTCCCGGTGCAGGCGATGGATGGCGAGGACACCCGCTTTTTCGCCTCGAAGCGGAAGACCGCTCAAGGACGAATTGCGGATGCGTTTCTGCACACCGTTTGGCGGCATGACGACAGCGGCGGAATGATGCCGGCTTACAGCGAGTTTTTGGGCGACTATGGAGCCGCGGCGGTATCGCGTATGTGGTGGCCGCAGCGTTTTCATACCGGGCGGGCAATCTTTTTTGCAGGCTCGGACACGATCTTGATCGATGCGGGAATTAATGTTGTGCGCGAGTTTGCTCCTGATATGAAACGATGGCTCCACGGCGACTTCAGGCAGCATTCGGCCGGTAATATTCGACATCGGACGCTGAACTCGCAGCCAGCGCCAATCTTGTTATCAGTGGTACAAGTGATGGAATGAACTCTGTTCGCGAGCAGCGATATCACATAACCCGCCACGCGGCGGCGCGCTGGTCCACCATGCTGGCGGTGGGAGGTTTATGGTTCCTCATGCCGGCGTACGGCCAATCGGGACCCCCGTATCCGCGAGCCCCTTGGGGCGGCTATCCATTCCCCGCTTCCTACGACGCCGAGGTTGCCGATCCCGATGTGCACCGCGTCTTGTTTGAAAACGAGAACGTCATGTTCCTGGAGGTGGCGAACCCGCCGGAGCTGGACGTGAGGATGCACGGGCACCCATACCCATCCGTGTTTGCCCGCGACACCGGCGGAGCGCAGACCACTTCCGGAGCTGTGCTCGACGACAAGCATCTCGATCCGGCGAGCCCGTTTGCGGGGCAGGGATGGGGCCAGGGACCAGCGCCCGCCGGATTGTCTTTTCCGCGCTGCACGACTGCGCCTCCCGAGGTGCCGCATCGGCCGCTCAATCACGGACAGGCTCCGGTGCATTTCTATCGCATTGAATTCCGGCGGCTGGATGGCGATGGTTTGCGGACTCATTGGCGGGAATGGTATCCCTCGATGTTGAAACCGGAGAAGCCTGCACCGGCCGCGCCTGGACGAGCTTCGAGCAAGGAGACCATCGGCGCATGGCCGTATCCGCGGCTTTACGATTCGGTGCTTGCCGCGCCCAATAACTACCAGCTTCTGTTTGAAGACAGCCATGTGCGGCTACTCGAAGTTACGGTGCGGCCAGGGGAAACGACGCCGATGCACGGGCATCCGTATCCGTCGGTGCTGGCGTTCGACACGGCCGCCGATCCCAGCCAGATCGTCGATACGAAGCTTGACCCGCGCAGTCCGCTCAATGGTCAGGGAGCAGGGCACGGTCCCGCCCCCAGCGCATTCGATATGAAGGTGCCGACGTGCACCACCATGAATTTCCAGGCGCCGCACACGATCCGGAATAATAGCGACACTCCGCTGCATTACTACCGCATCGAATTTAAACGCATCGATGGCGATTTGTTTCCCTCGCATTGGCGGGAGTGGTATCCGTGGATGCAGTACATGCAAAACATGCGCAAGAAGGAAGATGCCCGATGAGTTTTCGCCTGTGGAGTAACGATCTCAAAGACGGTGAACGGATGCCCGAGGCTCAGGTGTTCAACGGCATGGGACACGCGGGCGGCAACCGTTCCCCGCATCTGGCTTGGGAGGGCGCGCCTGAGGGGACCAAGAGTTTTGTTCTCACGCTGTACGATCCGGATGCGCCCACCGGGTCGGGATGGTGGCACTGGGTAGTCGCCAACATTCCGGCCACGACCAAAGAGTTTCCAACCAATAGCGGAAGCGGCAACGGGCTGCCCGCCGGAGCGCTGCAGACGCGCACGGATTTCGGCGTGCCGGGATATGGCGGAGCGGCGCCGCCACCAGGAGCTCCTCACCGTTACATTTTCACGCTGCATGCGTTAAAAGTGGAACGCATCGATGTCACCGATCAATCCAGCGCGGCACTGGTCGGGTTCATGACGAACATGAATAGCCTCGGCAAGGCGACGCTGACCGTCACTTACGGCAAGTGAGCAGCACCCGTTCACCCGGGGCGTTCCAGCGCGCTGCGTGATAACATGATCCGCGAACACTATGCGCCTCTCTTTGGCGGTAATGCTGATCGCATTCGCGGCCGCCGCTCCGGGCCAAACCCGTTACTCTGGACCCCGCACCGCTGACGGCAAGCCCGACCTCAACGGGATTTGGCAATCGCTCAATACCGCCGATTGGGATCTGCTTCCTCACGCCGCGGCCGCAGGACCAGTGCTCGCAATGGGTGCGGCCGGAGCGGAGCCTCCGGGACTGGGCGTGGTCGAAGGGGACGAAATTCCTTATCTGCCCGCCGCAGCCGCGCAGAAAAAGAAGAATGGCGAGCACTGGCTTACTGCCGATCCTGAAGTGAAGTGCTTTCTGCCGGGCGTGCCGCGCGCTACCTACTTGCCTTATCCATTTCAAATCGTGCAGACGCCAGGAACCGTCGTCATCACCTATCAATTCGCCAGCGCGACGCGCCTGATACCGATGAAGGCGCGCACCGAAGATAGCCCGGCCGATTCCTGGATGGGCGATTCCTACGGCAAATGGGACGGCGACACGCTGGTGGTCGATGTGAAGGGTTTCACAGATAGCACGTGGTTTTCACGCGCCGGCGATTTTCACAGCGACGAGCTGCACGTGGTGGAACGATACACACCGCTCAACCGCGAGGTCATCCAGTACGAAGCCACCATTGAGGATGCGAAGACTTTCACGCGCCCCTGGAAAATCTCGATGCCGCTGTACCGGCACATGGAAAAGAACGCGCAGTTGCTGGAATTCAAATGCGTCGAATTTGTGGAGGAGCTGATGTATGGCCCGCTCCGCAAGCAGACATCAAAGTGAGGACCCGATCATGAGCCACACTCGCATCGCCGCTTTGTTGTTCGGTATCGCAGGCGCGCTCGGCGCGCAGACGGCGCCGGTCGCTAAGGTTGCCGCCGCCAAAACCTGGAAGCAGCCGAAGACGCCCGACGGGCAGCCCGATCTGCAGGGCGTGTGGGTCAATTTCGAATCCACGCCATTCGAACGCGGTGGCCACCGCGCCCGCCGCTACCCCGGCTCGTGTGAACGCCGAACGCCAGCTTGCGTCCCTTCGCTGACCAAGCCCCGAAAGTGCCGGCGCGCGCTTCGCATGGTGGTCGATCCGCCGAGCGGCCGTGTTCCCCTCACTCCGTGGGCCGAACAGCAACGCGACTACGATCTCTCGCACATCCAGGATTCCTGGGAGTACAACACTCCGTGGGAGCGCTGCATCACGCGTGGCATTCCGGCCGCCATTTTTCCGGCCGCCTACAACAACGGCTATCAGATTCTGCAAACGCCGGGCAAGTGGTGATCGTCTACGAGATGATCCACGAAACGCGCGTCATTCCTATCGACGGCCGCCCGCACCTGCCCGCCGTCGCTGCGCCAATGGAATGGCGACCCGCGCGGTCACTGGGAAGGCAACACGCTGGTGGTCGATACCACCAATTTCAACGGCAAAAGCATGATCGCCACCAACGCCGCGTCCAACCGCATCCGCTCAGTGCCGCAGACGGAGAACGCGCATATCACGGAACGATTCACACGCGTCGACGAAAATACCATCAACTACGAGGTCACCATCGACGACGAGAAGGCCGCCAGCGCGCCCTGGAAAGTGGCCATGCCGCTGGTGCGCGACGATAGCTACAAGATCTACGAATACATGTGCCACGAAGCCAACCAGGACTACATGCAGATCACGCTGGGCGGCGGGCGTCTGCACGACAAGAACGCGGCGGAAGGCCGCAAGTAAAGGGACATTAATATGAAGCGCACGATCTTCTCAATCTTGATAGCAGCGTTGGGCGTGCTGTTCGCGGCCGGCCCGCTCGCTGCGCATCACGCATTCACCGCCGAATTCGATGCGCAACAGCCGGTCACACTGCACGGCACTGTTACGAAAGTTGAATGGACCAATCCGCACGCCTGGATCAATCTGGACGTGAAGGGCGATGACGGGCAAGTGGTGGCCTGGAGAGTGGAAGCCGGCGCGCCCAACGCACTCCTGCGGCGCGGATTCACCAAGAACTACCTGCCGCCGGGCAGCGAAATCGTGGTGCAGGGCTTTCGTGCGAAGGACGGCTCGAACCGCGCGAATGGGTCGAACGTGACGACGCCCGACGGGAAGAAGCTCTTCCTCGGTTCATCGGGAACGGGCTCGCCCGACGATAAAAAAGACGGGAAGTAGACTATTCGCCGTGCTTAGTGCTGAGTTCTCCATGGAGTAACGCGGGGAATCCACCGCGGGACTTCGGCGCAGAAGCGTCTATACTCATCTCCAAAACTCGCCCCACATGTTGGTTCTTCATAGGCCAGCACAAACAAGTGAAAGAGCAGCCAGACAAGCGCACCGTATTGAAGAAGAACCGCATTGCCAAGAATTAGGCTCTGACCGAAAATTGCGCTCACCACTGCTATATACATCGGATTTCTGACATAACGATACAGCCCGGTGACAACCAAATGGCGGGTTGGGAAAACCGGGGCCGGCGTGCCAACGCCCTGCACTGCGAATCGGACAAAAGAGTCTAAGAGGCCGATGACCCCCAGTGTGATCAGTATTCCGCCCGCAACGCGGAAAAGCGCTATCCCGAGGAAAGGAGTCTCGATTCGCCAACGGGAAATCCACCAGGGCACCAAGCCGGCGATGAATCCGGGAGCGATGACTAAGAAGATCGCTGAGCCAAGGAGCGCGAACACTTTCCTTCTAAGCATGGATGCGGCCGAATCCCGCTGGGCTCTAACGGGTCACATACGATTTGCTGAAACCGTTGCGGCCGTTGGTTACGGTGAATTTGCCGTTGGGCGCGATGCTGGCCTTGATCCAGTTGCCCCTGCAATCCGCCGTGTCTTCCAGGTTGGCGATCATGTTCTCGGCGGTATTGTGATGCGGGTCCGGGTCGATCAATGACAAATGACTCTGCCAGACGCCTTCGACTCCGGGCGTCGTCGCGATCCGCAGATATGAATTTCTCTCGTACGCGGCCACGGTCTTGCCGGGCGGATTGTTGGACCTGGTGGAATCCGTTTGCCCCATGCCCTTGCGCGGGCCGTTGTTCATGACCACTACCTGCGGGCGAATCGCACCCAGCATCGCGGGCGAGCCGGAATCGTCGAATGAGCCGTGGCGGCTGGTTTGATAGATGGTAACTTGCCCGAGCTTGTTGATCGGGCACACCAGCTCCATCTCTTTTTCCCAGTCGAGGTCGAGAAGCGCCAGAAACTTAAATTTGCCGAAAGTGAGAAGCATTCCCACCATGCGTTGATTTTCCGGGCCCGCTGCGGCTTTCTCCTCTGCTGTCGCGCAGAGCGGATTGGGGCCGCTACCCTTCACGGGTTGGTCTAGCAACTTTCCGTCCGAGGCCACCACCAGCGCTTCGAGTCCGCTAATCGGAATGGTGTCGCCCGCGTTCACGACAGTTCGCCGTCCCTGGGAGGCATTTACAAAGCTATCGAGCCACTGTTGATTTTCCTTCTCGATGTCGTCGCCGCGGCCATAAAAATGTCCAATGGGAATCATCTTGGAAAGCGCGGCCAGCCCGCCCGCGTGATCGGCATGATAGTGGCTGAGTACGAAATGATCGATTTGCTTCAGTCCGGCCTGCTGAGCCGCGGCGTAGATTCGTTTGGCGTCGCGGTCACCTACTGCCCATCCGGAGTCGATCAGCAGAGATTGGCCCGTCGGCGAGACGATCAGGGTGGCGGAGCCGCCTTCGACGTCGATCCAATACATTTCGAGGTTCTTCGATGGAGCGGCCGATTGGGCCAGCGTAGATTGCGCGAGCAGCACAACGAACAGCGTCAAATACTTCATGTTTCACTCCTGACCGGATTCCCGAACAGTATACTCCGGTTCCCTTGGAGCCCCTGGCGCACGAGCCGCAGTTGGAGTAATCTAGCGGGTGGTCTGCTAATGCGCTTGTATCTTGGGTTGGCACTGGTCGCTCTGTTCGGATTGTGTGGCGGCCGCGTTCGCGCGGCGGAGATGGCCGACCCAGCCGTCGGCCTTCCCGATCCTTACGAAGCCCCCATTCGGAATTGGGCGGTTCTCCCGGATAACAGAACTTGGGGCTCGACGGCAGGCATCGAGATCGGCCCGCACAATGAAATCTGGGCGATTGACCGCTGCGGCGTGAATTCTTGCGAGACCTCGGATCTGCCCCCTATCCATATGTTGGATCTGGCGACTGGCAAACCCATCAAGAGCATCGGCGCGGGACTTGTTCGTCTTCCCCCACGGTTTGCACATCGATCGCGACGGCAATATCTGGGTAGTGGACGCGGCGGCGAGCAAAGACAAGACCAAGGGCGACCAGGTGATCAAGCTTTCGCCGGACGGCAAGGTTTTGATGCGCCTCGGGACAGCGGGCGTCGCCGGCGGCGGGCCGGATCATTTCAACGAACCGTCGGACGTGGTCACGGCGCCGAACGGCGATATTTTCGTGGCCGACGGGCATTCCGGTCAGAATCCGAACGTGCCGCCGGATTACATCACTCGCATCGTGAAGTTTTCCAAGGATGGGAAGTTCATCAAGGAGTGGGGAAAGCTTGGCACTGGTCCGGGCGAATTCAGAAATGCGCACGCGCTGGCAATCGACTCAAGGGGCCGTCTGTTTGTCTGCGATCGCGGAAACGCGCGCCTGCAGATTTTCGATCTGAATGGCAAGTTCCTGGCCGAGTGGGCGCAGTTCGGGCGTCCCAGCGGTCTCTATATTGATAAGAATGACAAGCTCTATGTGATCGATGCCGATTCGACAGCCGCGAATCATCCGGGTTGGAAGAAGGGCATTCGCATCGGCAGTGCCAAGGACGGCAAAGTGATCGCATTCGTTCCGGGGCATCAGACGGACAATCCGGACGGAGCGGCAGGCGAAGGCATCGTCGCCGATCCTGCGGGTAATTTATACGCCGCGGAAAATACGCTGCGTGGAGTCACGAAGTACGCGAAACGTTAGCGCTTCAGCGCCGGCGCGGCCGGGCGGGAGCTGGGTTTGAAGCACGAAGGGAGATTACATGAACACTAAAGGTAAGTCACGACGGTCGTTCCTGATCCAGTCGGCAGGCGCCCTGAACGCCGCTTGGATTGCGGCCCACTACCATGACATTCTTTCGGCGCAGCAGTACGCGAGCAAGTCGGAAGGCGGTGCGCCTCCCAAGTTGGCCTTCTTCACGGCGGAGCAAGCCGCGGAGGTTGAAGCCATGGCGGATCAGATCATCCCCAGCGACGATACTCCCGGCGCGCGCGAGGCCCGCTGCTTGTACTTCATTGACCGGGCGCTCACGACTTTCGACAAGAAGCGGCAGCCGGTTTATACGCAGGGGCTGCTGGATCTGCAAGCGAAGACGCACGAACTCTATCCGAACGCCGCGAAATTCTCGGCGCTGACTTCGGAGCAGCAGATCAAGGTGCTTACCGCGATCGAGAAGACGCCGTTCTTCAATCTGGTCCGTACGCACACCATCATCGGATTCTTCGCGCGGCCTGAGGATGGCGGCAACCACGACAAAGTCGGCTGGCAGTTGATCGGCTACGACGGCTCGCTGAATCACAAGGCGCCGTTCGGTTACTACGACGCGGAATATCTGAAGGTGTCGGCGAACACGGGAGGAAAAGCATGAAACAGTATCGGCCATCCGCAGAGGTTGACTACGTAATCATCGGCTCCGGCGCCGCCGGCGGAATTATGGCGAAGCAGTTGTCGACTGCCGGTTTCTCCGTGGTCGTGCTGGAGCAGGGCGGCTGGGGAAAGTTCGGCCGCGAGCAGGAATACAACAAGGACGAATGGCTGCAGCGGAATCTAAGCGACGACGACCGGCTGATGAGCAATCCGCAGACGCAGCGCAATACATTCCGCAAGACCGACAAGGAAAAGGCCGTCGCTGGAAACCACAGCTATGGCTGCGTAGTCGGCGGCGGCACAGTGACCTACGGCAGCAGCAGTTGGCGCCATCTGCCGTATGAGTTCCGGGAAGCGTCCTACGATCAGACCATTCCTTCGGGAACCGGTATGGTCGACTGGCCCATCCAGTATGACGAACTTGAGCCTTATTACACCCAAGCGGAATGGGAAATGGGGATTTCCGGGCAGCGCGTGAATTCGCCCTTCGTCGCACCGATGTCGAAAGATTATCCGGTGCCGCCCATGCCGTTGAAGAGTTCCGGCGCACTGATGAAAACCGCGGCGTCGAAGCTGGGTTTGACCGTGGTGCCAGGGCCGCTGGCGATCATTTCGCAACCTTATATGGGACGCCAGGCGTGTGTGAACTGCGGCATCTGTTCCGGCTATGGCTGCCAGGTGCAGCGCACGATCCAGTTCGGCGGTCACCGTGTTGCCGATCGCCGTAGAAGACCGGCCGCTGCGAAATCCGCGTGAAGAGCTACGTCCGCGAGATCTCGGTGGACAGCAGCGGCCGTGTGACCGGCGTAATCTATTTCGACGCGCAGAAGCGTGAAGTGCGTCAAAAGGCCAAGAGCGGTGATTCTCTCGGCCAACGGCACCGAGTCCGCCCGCTTACTGCTGATGTCGAAATCGGCGCGATTCCCGGATGGCTTGGCGAATTCCAGCGGCATGGTCGGAAAGTATGTGATGTTCGGCAACGGCGTCAAGCGCCAGTGCGCTATTCGAGCATCCGCTGAACGAATACAAGGGCGTGATTTCCGGCGCGGGCATTGTGGACTACGTGCCGTCGGATCCGAAGCGTGGATTCTATGGCGGTGGGCGCATGACGGCTCGCGGGTACCTGACTCCGCTGGAGCTGGGCCTGGACGGGTTGTCGCCGGATGCGCCGCGCTGGGGCGCCGGATACAAGAAGGCGCTGCAAGAAGAAGCCAACCACCGCATGACGATCACGTCCTTCGTCTCGCAATTGCCGCTGGAGACGAATCGCGTCGATCTCGACCCCGACGTGAAGGACGAGTGGGGCCTGCCAGCCATGCGCATCACATCGTCGGCGCATCCCGACGATGTGAAGAACATGGAATTCTTCCGTCAGAAATCCATCGAAGTTCTGGAAGCCGCCGGAGCGAAGAAGGTCTGGGCGCCTAAAGTGTCCGAGAGTCACGGCGGCGCGCACAATCGCGGCTCCTGCCGCATGGGGAACGATCCTAAAACTTCCGTTGTCGACAAATATCCACAAGGCACACGACGTGCCGAATCTGTTCGTCGTGGACGGCAGCAATTTGGTCACCGGCGGACGCAACCATCCGACGCATGACGATTCAGGCGCTGGCGTTTCGCGCGGCGGAGCATATCATTCGCGACGCCAAAAACGGTACGCATCGGAACGCGTAGGTCACTCTTTTAGACGGATAGAACGCCGTACACTAGACGTGTGCCCACAATCGAAGACTTAACGAACCGCGGCGTACAAGTCAGTTGTCTGGCTGCGGCGCTCACTTTTAGCTTTGGCGTTGCCACTGCCGCGGAGCCACTGCGCGCGCCTGTCCGGATGAGCGCGCCGGTCCAGGATAAGAATTTCTATCTCCTTTCCATGCTGGAACGCACGCCCGATGTCCGGGACGCCGTGAAGGCTGAACCGGCACTGGCGCGCATAGCCGCGGAACGGCTGACGGCGCTCGACAAGGCAGCCAAGACCTGCAATATTGACATCGACTGCTACGCGGCGGCCTTTCAATGGACTGACACGCAAGCGAACGAAGCAGGCCACGCGCTGGCAGGCTTGTACCGGACTGCACCGGCCGTGCGCCGCTTGGCCGACGGGGCGTTACGGGACAGCGGAATGTACGTCCGCTATCAAAGCCTCAGCGGAGATCAGCTACTGGATCATGCCTGGGCCGACTGTGTCCATGGGATCAATCGCATGATTGACGTGTACGGCCTGGGGAAGGCGCCGCGCTATCCGGCGATCGATTCCATTACTTACGACGTCAAGACCGATGCGTGGCGCCACGTCGTGCAGAATTTGGCTGCGACGCTGGAAGACAATCGCGCGCGGCTCCCGCTGTTTTCATCGCCCTCGATGCGGTTTGCGCTGGAGTTAATGTGGCTGAACCATCGCGACGAGGCCGGCCGTTTTGAGCCGATGGAGATCGGCGAAAACGCGCTGGCGATCCGGCGCATTAAAGCGACGGATTGGGCTAAATTTCCCTACTCAGTGATCGTCGTTCCAGGCGCCGGCAACGACTTGCCGGGCTTCCGGCTCTCACCCGAAGGCAAACTGCGTGACGAGATCGCGGTGAAACGCTTCCGCGAAGGCAAAGCGCCGTTCCTATTGGTGTCGGGAGGCTTCGTGCATCCCTCCCAGACGGAATATGCTGAAGCCATCGAGATGAAGCGGGATTTGATTGCGCGATTCGGCATTTCCCCGGACGCGATCATCGTCGATCCGCATGCACGCCACACCACCACCAACATGCGGAACGCCGCGCGCCTGATGTATCGCTATGGCATGCCCTTCGATAAGAAGGCGCTGGTCACCACCGACCTGGGCCAGAGCCTAAGCATTGAAAGCCCAGCGTTTGCGAAGCGCTGCCTGGATGAACTGGGCTACGTGCCGCAACAGATTCTCGGCCGCATCTCGCCATTCGATCTGGAATTCCGGCCGACGCTCGATTCATTGCAGGCCGATCCGCTGGATCCGCTGGACCCGTAAAAGAAAAAGGCGGTGTGAGCCGAAGCCCACACCGCCTTATGAAGTACAGCCGTCCAGCTAGAAGGTCATCTTCAGGCTGAACTTGATGGTTCGCTGATCGATACCATCCCGTCCAGTGTTCGCAATGCCTAGGACCTGCATAAACGCACTGTTCTGAACGTTGTTATTGCTGGTGGTACCGGTGGAGCTGTTGTAGCCCGGACTCGCATGATGCGGCGTGTTCGCTACGTTATACATTTCCATCCGGAACGCAAAGTTGTATTTTTCCTTGAAAGTGAACCGTTTATCGAGGCCCGCATCCGCATTGATCAACCCGGGGCCTCTCAAGACGCCCATGCCGCAATTTCCGAAACTGGTAGACGCCGGCGCAGAGAAGGTGGCCGGGTTATACCATTCCAGAAGACTCCCGACCTGTTGCGGAGTGCCGTTACAGTTGGCGAACTGGGAGGAAGTGACCGCGTTGAGGTTGTTATTGGCCACAACGCTAAACGGCCGTCCCGTGAAGTCGCTGAATAGTCCGCTGAACTGCCAGCCGCCCAGGATAGCGGCGCCAACACCAGTCGAAAGCCAGTGTTTGCCCTTGCCAAACGGCAAGTCGTAGATCATCGTCGACTCAAAATTGTACTTGATGTCGAGTTGAGGTATCGGACCGTAGTTAAGATTGTATTCCCAAGGGATGCCAGATCCGCCGGTGACGGTTGAAGGAGCAATGTACCCCAGGTTCTTGGCCCAGGTGAAGCCAATATTAAAGGTAAAATCATGGACGCGGCCGTTGCTGCGCGCCTGAAGGGAGTTGTAATTCGTAGTCCCAAAGGTGCGAAGGAGGGCGGTTTGCGCAATTCGTCCACCTGTGGCTCCGCCAAAGTTCGGATTCCCGGGCGACTGCCCGGTCAGGGGTTCGCCGTTCAGGCCGGGAGTATTCAGTATTTGTCCGGCGGTACCAGTGCCGATCACAGAAAAGTTCTCGTCCTGATAAACCATCGGATCGATTTGTTTTGAGCCGGCGTAACCAACGGAGGCGGTCCAGCCTGGCCTGATCCGTTCTTCAACGGTAAAGTTGTAAGTCTCCACGTAACCCCGCGTCCAGTTGGCCGCGTCGTTGTTGAACAGACCTACAGTGCCTGGCACCGGAATTGCACCATTACCCAGTGGAAACGGATTCGGGGGCGGGATGATTCCCTGACGCAGCGTTGTGATAGCGGCGTTGGTTTGGGGAGGATCCAGGACGTAACTTTCTATGTACGGAAAGTTGATCCGGCGTTCGCTCAGCGCGAACAGGTTGGTGGGATCGGTCGCGATTCCAAAACCGCCTCGAACCACCATTCTGTCTCCGATGCGGTAGGCGAGGCCAGCGCGGGGAGCCAGATGGTATTGGGAATTATTGAAAATATTACAGGACGTGGGCGTCCCACCGAGACCGCAAATCTGCATGGTGTTGGTCGCCGTATTGTAATACTCCATACCGACACTGTCGCGCGTCGGGATCGGGAACATATCAAGGCGCAGGCCGATATTCACTGTGAACCTTGAATTAACCTGCCATTGATCGCGCGCGAAAACGGCGTAATACTTGGTCTCAGTAGCATAACTCGGCACATTTTGATAGATCTGGCCGCCGTTGTTCACTTCACCCAGCAGGAACGAGGCAAAAGAGTTCAGCTCGTTGCCGGCGGAATTTGAAGTGCAGACTCCCGCACTGTTGGCGGCTTTACAGAGTTCCGTGTTCTGCTGTTGAAATTCGAACCCGCCCGCGCCGCTGATAACGCCCGCGCCGGTGCTTTGATATTGCGTCTCCTGTGAATGCTGAAAGTCGGAGTCGAAGCCGAAGCGGAAGTTGTGCGCTCCCTTGATCCAAGTGAGATTGGCGTCGATGTTCTTCTCCGGATCCCAATAGTCTTGCGGCTGGAACCTGCTCACCGAACCGAGCTGGCTGAAGCCGGTGTCGAATATGATGGTCGGCAGGCCGCCCTCTTGCATAGCTACGTTCTTTGGCAGGTTCGCGGTGTTCAAGCCTGGAATTTGCATAATGCTGTAGCCCAGGTTTTGAGTCGCGCCTGGTTGTACGCTGAAGGCGCTATTCACGTCATAGCCGTAATGTGCGTCGAAGATCAGGCTGGGGCTGATGATATACGTCCCGGAAATCGTGCCGCTGTAGACGCTGGTGCCCCCAAACCCTTGGGCGGTGTTAGTGGCCGAATAGCCGGGCCCGCCCAGAATGCCGAACTGGGTCGGCGTCTGCCAGTTGTTGTTACCCCAACCGAAACGGACGAATGTGCTGAGTTTCGAGGTCGGGTTCCAGTTAGTCTTGAAGTCGGTATTGTGACGCGCCAGGTAGGTTTCCCCGTTGTCATTCCGATTGTTCGCGAGACCTAAGGATCCAGTTCCAGTCGCGTTCGGAAGAGACCAAAGGTTGCCATTGGCGGCACTGTAGTTGAGCAACGCTAGCACGCCGGGGTCGATCCGGTTCGTTGGAATAATATTCCCCTGGAAAGGTACTCTGCCTAATCCACTAAGAGGATTTCCGGTGTTTGGATCGTAAATCACGTCGGGGTTAGCAATCCCGCCTGCGCCGCTCAAATTTCCGCTTCTCATCTGCGCAGTGGGGACTTCCGCCAGAAACGGAGCAGTCGCGATCAATCCGGTGCCCTCGTAACTCAAGAAGTAAAACCATTTGTCTTTCTTGATCGGTCCACCCACCGTGCCGCCGTACTGGTTGTTGATGTATCTCGGATTTGGCAACAAGCGATTCGCCTGATAAGGATAAGCCTCGAGGTGCTGATCGGTGTGGTCTTCGAATAGCACGCCGTGGATGTTGTTGGTGCCGCTCTTGACCGTAATGTTGATTGCTCCGCCTCCGGCGGCCTGTTCGGCATCCAACGAGTTGCCGCCGATGCTGACATTCTCGATGGCTTCGAGGGCCGGAGTGTACTGGGCCTCGTTATTCGCGGTCATATCGAAGGTGCCGGTACCGTCGACGCGGATGCTGTTATAGCCCGCGAGGCCGCCGCCGACCACGAACGTCAATCCCCGCTGCGCATTGGCGGTAAAGGAATTAGCATTCGTCGGGGGCGATACGCCGGGGAGCGTGATAAAGAGACTCTGGTAATTACGGCCGATGGGAACGGGCACGTTCTCCAACGCGCGGCTGCCTACGTCGTCACGAATCTCGGCGCGGTCGGTCTGCAACGTGTTCGCCTCGGCCGAGACTTCGACGGTCTGGGTGAGCTGGCCGATGGTCAGGATCACATTGGTACGCGTAATTTCCTCGGGCGAGACGCGGACACCCGTGATGCTGCTGGTCTGAAATGAAGGAGCGGTCACCGTGACGTTATAGCTTCCTGGTGGCAAGGTGGGAAGGTTATACGTGCCCGCGGCGTTGGTAGTCGTGTCGCGAGTGAAGTTGGTGGTCTGTTCAACCGCCACAACTTTCGCGCCCACAACGGCTGCCTGGCTGGCATCCGTGACATTCCCGGTTATGCTGCCCTGAAGCAGCTGTGCGTTGGCTGACCGAACCGATAGGAAAACGCTCAGTACGGCTAAAAGTGAAAACCACAATATTCTTCGTCCACTAGGATGCGTCATCTCAACCCCCCTTTTGATGTGAGATTTACAACCGCGACTTGCTCGAAATTTTTTAACGCGTGTTCAATAAGCTAAAGTAATTTGACCTCTCGCGAATCGCCGCTTGCCGCCCCGATCCTGTGCCCTGGTTTGGCAGACCGAATGTCTAGCACGAACCCGGCGTTCCCTTTGAGGTTTAAGGCCTCAATGGACGCGACCACCTACGGCACCCCTAATCCTTCAAGAAAGGATTGATAGCCAAGCAATTTTCCCGACCCGAAGCAAGACTTCTTTAACTGAACCGTAGCGGAGTTTACGCGCAGTGTAGCTGGTGAGTCCTTTGTAAGATCAAAGCAATTTCGAAGAACCGAAATAACAGGCGTCATTAGCGCCAGATTCAAAACACCATAAATGGAATCGCGGAATGTTCTAAATAGTGAAGCATTGAACATGCTGTGGTTTACCAGCGGCGGCCATGATATAGAGTCTTGGCTGTATGTCATTTGACCTGGTTACGCGACACTATGTCTTCGCCGTTGCGTTCAACTGGTGATCTTTGGTTTGTGTTATTGAATACCGGGTCCGAAGTGCGGTAGAACAATGATGCGGTAGATCGATCAAGACGCAAAAAAAGAGGAGAGGCGAAGATGAAGACCGTACAGTTGAGCGTCGCGATCATTCTAGCCGCCGCGGCGCTCGACGCGCAGAACGTCAAGCCGCAGGTGAATGTGACGGTGACCGAAGGGACGTCCATGTCAGTGGCCGTTTCACCGGACGGGAAGACGCTCGCCATGGATATGCAGGGCAGCATCTGGACCCTTCCGGCAGCCGGCGGGACGGCCAAGCGCATCACAGATATCTTCAACGATGCCCGGCAGCCGACGTGGTCGCCGGACGGGAAGTGGATCACCTACTTCGGATATCGCGATGGCGGTTACGATATCTGGGCGATCGCCCCGGATGGCAGCCATCAGCACAAATTGACCTGGGGACCGTACGATGACCGGGAGCCAGCCTACTCGCACGACGGAACCAAGATCGCTTTTTCCTCAGACCGCGGCGACCCGCTGGGGAGCGATTACAACATTTGGGTGCTGGATTTGAAAACCGGCGCGTTCAAGGAACTGACCACGAATCCGGCCGAGAACTACATGCCGAGCTGGTCGCCCGATGACAAAGAGATCGCCTTCGCGTCCACGCGAGATGGCGGGAGGGACTTGTGGGCCGTGACTGTCGCGGACGCTAAGGAGCGCAAGGTGCTGACGGCGACCGGTCATGTGGACGCGCCTTCCTGGGGACCGGGCGGCCAGATCGTTTATCACTCGGATGCAGATCGCGGAAGCCGCTTGGAAGTTGAGGGCAAGCCGCTGACGGGCGGAGAGAATGCATTCGCGTTCCGCGCCTCCTGGGCGTCGCCGGCGGACTTCTATTACGTTTCCGACGGCAAGATCCGCAAGCGCTCGCTAGCTGGCGGGGACTCGCAGACGATCGCTTTCAGTGCAACCGTGGTGGTCACGCCGACACTCTATACGCACAAGCGCGATTTCGATTCCACAGTGCCGCGCCAGGCCCTGGGGATCGTGCGGCCGGTGATTTCCCCCGACGGAACCAAGGTGGCGTTCGCAGCGGTTGGCGACATCTACGTGATGCCGGTGGGCGGCAAGCCGGAGAACATCACCAAAGATAAATATCTGGATACCGACCCGGCATGGTCGCCGGACGGGACTGAATTGGTTTACTCGTCAGATAAGGGTGGCGGCCTGCTCCAGTTATGGATCCGCGACATGAAGACCGGCCGCGACCGTCAGCTCACGCACATGACTACTCAGCCGCAGGGCGCAACGTGGTCGCCGGACGGCAAGAAGATTGCCTTCTTCGACGTCGATGCGATGTGGCGCGAGTCGAATGTCTCGGTGATCGATGTTGCGAGTGGGCAAATCACGAAGATTCACGACTCGCTGTTCGCTCCTGGAACGCCAACCTGGTCGGCGGATGGAAAGACTGTCGCCCTGGCGATGGTGGCGCCCTACTCGAAGCGTTTCCGCGAGGGCACGAACCAGGTGCTGACGATGCCGGCGGAGGGCGGGTCCGCACAAATGGTATGCGCCGGTGCCGACTCTCTCGATCGACTCGCGCGGGGAATGCGGCCCGGTGTGGTCGCCGGACGGCACCAAGATGGCGGCGATCTATGAGGGAGTGCTCGCGGTGTGGCCGGTTTCGCCGTCGGGAGAACCGCTGGGGCCGCCGCGTCATGTGACCACCGAGAGCGCCCACGCGCCGAGCTGGTTCGGCGATTCGAAGCGCATTCTGTATCAGGCGCTTGGCAATCAACTGAAGTCGGTCGACATCGAAACCGGTGAAGTGAAAACGATTCCGCTCGACCTGAAGTACACGCCGGATGTGCCGAAGGGCCGCATCGTCATTCACGCCGCGCACCTGGTTGACGGGAACAGCCAAACCGCCCGCAACGACATGGATATCGTGATCGAGGGCAATCGCATCAAGAGTGTCGCGCCGCATTCGGCCGGGTTGAACACAAGTGGCGCGGCGGTAGTCGATGCGACTGCCTCGAATCTTTATGTGATGCCGGGGTTGATCGAATACCATTCGCATCTGCAAAAAGATTTTGGCGAAGCCGAAGGCCGCGCTTTTCTGGCGTTCGGGATCACCACTGTGCGCAGTCCCGGTAACACTCCGTACGAGGCCGCCGAGGACCGGGAGGCGAATGAAGCGGGCGTGCGGCCGGGTCCGCGAGTCTATGCGTCCGGTTGGTTGTTTGAGTGGCTGCGGACCTATTACAAAATGGGCATCGCGATCTCGAGCCCGGCTCACCTCGAAATGGAACTGCAGCGCGCGAAGGATCTGAATCTCGATCTGTTGAAGAGTTACGTGCGTCTTCCCGACTTGCAGCAAAAGCGGCTAGTGGAATTCGCGCATGGCATCGGCATCCCCGTGGCGACGCACGAAATCTATCCGGCGGCATTCGTCGGCGTGGACAGCACCGAGCACACCGATGCCACCAGCCGCCGCGGCTACTCGCCCAAAATCGCGACGCTGCAGCGCAGCTATGAAGATGTGATCCAGATCTTCGGCAAGTCCGGCAGAATTCTATGTCCGATGATCTCCAATCCGGGCATGGACAAACTCTTCGCAATGGAGCCTGCGATGCGCCAGGACCCGCGCTTCAAGCTGTATCCGCAGTGGATGCAGGATCTGGTGCAGCATCCTCCCGCTCGTCCTGGGCCAGGCGGTGTGTCGGGAGCCGGCAAGATGGTGATGGATGTGATGAACGCCGGCGGCCTGATCGTCGCCGGTACGGATACTCCCAACGGATTCAACCTGCATGGCGAACTGGAGGGTTATGTGATGGCGGGCATGACTCCCTATCAGGCGCTGCGGACCGCGACCGTGAATTCTTCGAAGGCGCTGGGTCTCGACGCCGGGAGTATCGAGGCCGGAAAGCTTGCCGATCTCGTAATCGTCGAAGGGAATCCGCTGGAAGACATTGCCAACGCGCATCACGTGAAGCGCGTGATCGCCAACGGCCGGTTGTTCGATATGGACGATTTGCTCAAGGACACCTATCGGGCTGGCCGTTAAGCGCTGGCAGCATCCTTAGAAATCGACTAGACTAGACTTAGTCTATCTTGATGACCAATATTCACCAAGCTAAGACGCACTTTTCCAAGCTGGTCGAGCGTGCCGCGGCCGGCGAGGAGATTGTGATCGGGAAGGCAGGCAAACCGGTCGCGCGGGTTGTCCCTTATAAGGAGGCGCCTTCGCGGCGCAAGCCTGGCTCGATGAAGGGAAAGATTCGGATCGCTCGCGACTTTGACCAGTTGCCGGCAGAAATATTAGCCGCCTTCAAGGGCGAGCGGGCGTGAATCTTCTCCTGGACACTCACATACTTTTGTGGTGGCTCTCTGGAAGCAAGCGCCTTCGCGCAGCGGCGCGCAAGACGATTGAGGATGGCGCGCGAGTCTACGTGAGTACCGCGACGGTTTGGGAGATTGCCATCAAAATCTCCCTCAAAAAATTGGAATTTCGGGGGAGCATGGCCGAGCAACTAGCCATCAATCACCTGCTTTCTCTCGCAGTGACGGTTCCGCACGCGGTGGCCGCGGGAGCCCTGCCGGCGCATCACAGCGACCCCTTCGACCGCATGCTGATCGCGCAAGCCAAGATCGAATCGCTCACTTTGATGACACACGACGCCCGACTTCGCGTATATGACGCTTCGGTGCTGGTGGTTTGACGGTCGAAGCTAGTCCTGTCGTTGCCGGTGCTGACTTTCAGCACCGCCAGGAAGGCTTCCTGCGGGATCTCCACGCGGCCCACGCGCTTCATGCGCCTCTTGCCTTCCTTTTGCTTTTCGAGCAGTTTGCGTTTGCGCGAAATATCGCCGCCGTAGCATTTGGCGAGCACGTTCTTGCGCATCGCCGAGATGGTTTCGCGCGCGATGATCTTGTTGCCGATCGCCGCCTGCAGCGCGACTTCGAACATCTGCCGCGGAATCAGCTTGCGCAGCCGCTCGATCAGCATCTTGCCGCGCTCGTAGGCGAAATCGTTGTGCACGATCATCGACAGCGCGTCCACCGGTTCGCCCGCCACCAGCACGTCCAGCTTCACCATCGGCGAGACGCGATAACCGGCCAGATGATAATCGAGCGACGCATAGCCGCGCGAGCCGATTTCAGGCGGTCGTAGAAATCCAGCACGATTTCGTTGAGCGGCATTTCATACAGCAGCATCACGCGGCCGGCGCCGATGTATTCGAACTTCTTCTGCGTGCCGCGCTTCTCTTCCAGCAGCTTCAGAATCCCGCCGAGATATTCTTCGCGCGTGATCACCGTGGCGTCGATGATCGGCTCTTCGATTTGCTTGATCTCGGATGGGTCGGGAAACTTTTGCGGATTGTCGACCTCGATCACGTCGCCGTTGGTGGTGGTGATGCGATAGCGCACGCCCGGCGCGGTGGTGATCAGGTCGATCTTGAATTCGCGCTCCAGCCGCTCCTGCACGATCTCCAGATGCAGCAGGCCCAGGAAGCCGCAGCGGAATCCGAAGCCCAGCGCGACCGAATTTTCCGGCTCGAAACTGAACGCGCTGTCGTTCAGGCGCAGTTTTTCGAGCGCATCGCGCAGCAGGCCGTGTTCGTGCGATTCCACCGGATACAGGCCCGCGAACACCATCGGCTTGATCTGCTCGAAGCCGGGCAGCGGCTCGGCCGCGGGATTGGCATCGTTCGATGATGGTGTCGCCGATCTGCGCGTCGGAAACGGTTTTGATGTTGGCGAACAGGAAGCCGACTTCGCCCGCCGCCAGCTCGTCGCAGGGGATCGGCTTGGGCGATTGATAGCCCACGCCTTCCACTTCTGAACGCTGCCGTTGGTCCACAGGCGGATCTTCTGCCCTTGCGCACGCGGCCGTCGATCACGCGCGCCAGAATGATGACGCCGCGGTAGGGATCGAACCAGGAATCGAAAATCAGCGCGCGCAGCGGCGCGTCCGGCGATCCTTTGGGCGGCGGAACCATGTGCACGATGGCTTCCAGAATCTCGTCGATGCCGATGCCGTTTTTGGCGCTGGCCAGCACCGCGTCGCTGGCGTCGAGCCCGATCACGCTCTCGATCTGCTCGCGAATGCGCTCGGGCTCGGCCGACGGCAGATCGATTTTATTGATCACCGGAATGATTTCCAGGTTGTGATGCAGCGCCAGATAGGTATTCGCCAGCGTCTGCGCTTCCACGCCCTGCGACGCGTCGACCACCAGCAGCGCGCCTTCGCAGGCCTGCAGGCTGCGCGAAACTTCGTAGGTGAAATCGACGTGGCCCGGGCGTGTCGATCAGATTCAGCTGATAATCTTCGCCGTCTTTGGCGTTGTAATCCAGGCGCACGGCGTGGGCTTTGATGGTGATGCCGCGCTCGCGCTCGAGGTCCATCGAGTCGAGCACCTGCGCCATCATTTCGCGCTGGCTGAGCGCGCCGGTGACTTCGAGAAGGCGGTCCGCCAGCGTCGATTTGCCGTGGTCGATGTGCGCAATGATAGAGAAATTGCGGATATGAGATGGATCCATGCGGTAAGATGGTGCCGGAACCTCAATTATCCCACGATGTCCGCGGATTCTCTCAATTGGCAGCAATTAGACGCGACTGGCCTCAACTTCGCGATCCTGGTCGCGCGTTTCAACTGCGCCATCACGGAGAAGCTGCTGGCCGGCGCGCGCGAAGCCTTCACCAAAGCGGCGCGAAAAGCCAGCAGGTGTTCCACGTTCCGGGAGCTTTTGAACTGCCCTTCGCCGCGAAAAAGCTGGCCGGACGCGGCGGCTTCACGCCATTGTCGCGCTGGGCGCGGTGATTCGCGGCGGCACGCCGCACTTTGATTACGTCGCCGGAGAAGCCGCGCGCGGATTGCAGCAGGTCGGGCTCGAAACCGGCGTGCCGGTGCATTTTCGGCGTCCTGACCACCGACAATTTGGAGCAGGCCGAAGCTCGCGCGGGCGGCGCGGCCGGCAATAAAGGCTTCGACGCCGCCATGACCGCGATCGAAATGGCGCGGTTCTAATGCCATGCCCGCACGCCATCGTTCCCGCCAGCGCGCTTTGCAAGTCTTGTTTCTGTGGGATCAGCGCAAGCAGGACATCGGCGAGCCATCTCGTCGTTCTACGAAACGCTGGGCTCGGAAGAAGACGATCCGCAACGCACGCCTCCGGACGAGTTCATGGAGACGCTGGTGCGCGGCGCGGCGGCCGGTCGGCTGCGATCGACCAGCGGATCACCGCAAAATCGGCGAACTGGCGCATCGAGCGCATGCCCGCCGTCGATCGCAACATCCTGCGGCTGGCGGTTTACGAAATGAACGAGCTGAAAACTCCGCCGGCGGTGGTGATCGACGAGGCTCTGGAACTCGCGCGCCAGTTCTCGGGCGACGAATCCGTGGCGTTCATCAACGGCGTGCTGGATGCCGTCCGCCGCGAAAAGATCAACCGCATACACCGTGAGCGCGCTCAAAGTCGTCCTGATTTCTCCGCGCAATCCCCTCAATATCGGAGCCGCTGCCCGCGCTATGAGCAATTTCGGATTTTCCGAACTGCGGTCTGGTGAATCCTTACAAGTCGCTTTCCGCGAGGCTCGTTCCGCCGTCAAAGCGCATGCGGTGCTGGAGCAAGCGCGCGAATATTCGACTGTCGCCGAGGCCGTAGCCGATTGCGCGCTGGTTGTCGGCACCACCGCCATCGGATCGCGCGTCCTGGAACATCCACTGCGGCGCTTGGAGTACGGCGGCAAGCTCATCGCGAAAAAACTAGCGACAGCGCCGGTTGCTTTGCTGTTCGGCTCGGAAAAGTTCGGCTTGTCGAACGAAGACATGTCGCACTGCCACTGGCTGATGCGCATCCCCGCGCGCGAAGAACATGGCTCGATGAATCTGGGGCAGGCGGTGGCGGTGTGCCTCTACGAGATCATCCGCAGCCCCGCCGCCGCTAAAACTGCGCCCGACGCCAAGCTCCCGGCGGCGGCGGTCACATCGGAGCGCATCACGGAATTGCTCGAAACGATGCTGGAGCATTCGGGCTACGTCCACGCCCGCGTCGAAGGCTCGACGCGCATGAAGATCCGCCGCCTGGTGCGTCGCATGCAACTGAACGCGCACGACGCCGAGGTATGGCTGGGAATGCTGCGGCAGATTCTGTGGAAGCTGGAAGCATTCAGAAGCCGGACTGATATTCTGAATTAATCCATGACGAAAGTAACCTTGCACTACGACCTTACCCGGCCTTTGGGCGACGAGGACTTCGCATAACATCGCCGAAGTGCACGCGACCTACGGCATGGCGCGCGTCCAAGTGGCGCCCGTCGCTGGACAAAATCATCGTGGATTACGACGCCTCGCGCCTGATGAAGAAGGATGTGGAAGCGGTGCTGGCAAACCACGGAATTCCGATTCGTATCGCCGCCGCGGCTTAAATTTGGGTCGTACCCGGTCGCCTAAGCGATTCTAATTCTTCCGGCGTTCTCGGCCAGTCTTCCCGCAGCAGCCGCGACAGCGCCCGGTCAGCAAGCAATTTTCCGTTCGTCTGACACTTCGGACAATAGTTGGTTTCATTCGCGGCATAGCGAATGCGTTGGATGTTCGCACCGCACCGCGGGCAAGCTTGCTTGTAGCGGCCGTGAACCGCCATGCCTTCGCGGAAGGCCGTGACTTTTTCAGGGAAGCCGTCGCCGGCCTCTTCGCGAAGGCGCGTCGACCCAGCGCAGCAGAGTAGCCGCGTCGCCGCAAACAGCCGCTCGATCTCCTCCCGCGAAAGTTTTTGCGTGAGCGCCAGCGGCGACAGCCGCGCTTCGAAGAGGATCTCGTCGGAATACGCGTTGCCGATCCCGCTGAAAAGGTGCGGATCGCTCAGCGCCCGCTTCAGCGTATGGTTGGCGGAGGTGAGCGCTGCGGCAAAATGTTCAAGATCGGCGTCGAGCACTTCCAAGCCGCCCGGATCGAGCTCCTGCAGACCAGCCTCCCCCGCAACCACATGCAGCGAAGCGCGTTTTTGCGAACCCGCTTCGGTAATAGCAGAGTCCCGTTGGGAAAATCGAACGCAGCCAACCCGCGAGGCTTCGATACCTTCGCGCCCCGCGCCCGCCAATGCAAGCGCCCTGCGATCATCAGGTGGAGCACCAGCCACAGATCGCCTTCAACGCCGATCGCAATGCGCTTGCCGACCCGCCGCAGCCGCTTCACGATTTTGCCGAACGTACTTTCGAGCGGCGGGTCGACGCTGCGCAGCAGAAACGGACTGGCGATCCGTACCGCTTCCAGCCGCTGGCCAAGGATGCGCTTCTCCAGAGCCTCGATATAAACCACGACATCGGGCAGCTCCGGCAAACCGCTCCTACTTCTTCAACCCGGGCAGCCCGCCCAGCGGCGGCGCCATCCGCACAGCGCGCAAGATCGCTTCCGCACCGCCTCCGCCGCCGCCACGCCCAGCGCGTCGATCGGGTGCACGCGCCATGCCGCAAGACATCGCCACCACCAGATCGCCGTCCGACATGGTGTTCACCGGATTGATCGGCTCGCGTCAGTCCGAATTGCCCCAGTTGCGCGAGCTTAGTCGCTTCCACTTTCGTGAGCGCCGCGTTCGTCGCGACCACTACCAGCGTCGTGTTCTCGCGCGTGAACCCGGTCGGCCCCATGCTCTTCATCAGCCGCGCGCTGTCGGCGAAATTCCATCGAGTCCAGCTGCTGTCCGCGCGCCCGCGATGATCTTGCCGTTGCCGGATCGCGCACATCGCCGATCGCATTCACGACCGCCATCGCCGACACCATCACGCCCGCGTTGCGGCCCTCGAGCGTCACCGTCCACGACCCCACGCCGGACTTCATCGCCTGCTTCATGCCCAGAATTTTGCCGACTGTGGCGCCTGTGCCCGCGCCCACCGCGCCCTCGGCCACCGCTTTATCGCTTGCCGCCGCAGCCGCCGATTCCGCCATCTCCCGCGTCGGACGCACACCCTTTTTCGCGAAGCCGAGATCGTAAAGAATCGCGCCCACAACGATCGGCACCAGCCCCCCGCCGGTCTTGAAGCCAACGCCTTTGTGCTCCAGAAATCGGCGCACGCCGCTGGCGGATTCCAGGCCGAACGCGCTGCCTCCGGAGAACACCACGCCGTGGATTTTGTCGGTGCACGTGCATGGGACTCAGCACGTCCCACTCGTCGACGCCCGTGGCCGATCCGCGGATATCGCCCCCCGCCACCGCGCCCTGCTCGCATAGCACCACCGTGCAGCCCGTCAATCCGTCATAATCGGATGCATGGCCCACCAAGATTCCGGGGATGTCGGTGAGGCCCTTCATTTTGCGCTTTCATATTAACATCAACCATGCCAGCATCCATCGCGCCGGGAGATCACTGATTGTTCGATTTTCTGAAGAGACCCGTCGAGACATTCCAGGAGTTTCTGTTCTTGAGCGGCCGCGCGTTCCGCAATATTTTCCGCTCGCCGCACTATGCCGACGACATTCTTGCTGCAGATGGACGCCATCGGCGTCGGCTCGCTGTTCATCGTCAGCCTGATCGGCTTCTTCAGCGGCGTGGTGATGGCGCTGCAGATGTCGCGCGCGCTCGCCACCTACGGCGCGCAGGGGCAAATCGGGCAGATCGTTTCCATCACGCTGGTGCGCGAACTGGGGCCGGTGCTGGCGTCGCTGCTGGTGGCGGGACGCAACGCCAGCGGCATCGCCAGCGAACTGGGCTCCATGCGAGTGACCGAGCAGATCGACGCCATGCGCGCCCTGGGCACGGACCCCATCCAGAAGCTAGTGACGCCCCGCCTGATCGCCATGGCCGTGGTGCTGCCGCTTGCTCACCATCATTGCGGACTTTCTGGGCTTGGTCGGCGGCTAGCTTCATCGCCTATCGGCATGCTGGACATCACCACTTCGCAATATTGGAGCACGGCGTGGCGCGCGCTGGAATACAACGATCTCACGCAAGGCCTGCTGAAGCCGTTTCTATTCGCCATCGTCATTGCGCTGGTGGGATGTTACTACGGCATCAATACGACCGGCGGCACGCAGGGAGTCGGCCGCTCCACCACGAAGGCGGTGGTTGTGGCGTCGGTGTGGATCTTCATCATCACCTCCATGCTGGATCCGCTGTTCGTCAATCTTGCGTGATAGCGATGACGCCGGTCCTGACCAACCCCGCAACCTCTAGCCCCGCGCACGGCTCCAGCGGCGGTTGCGCTTTGAAGACGTCAATCTGGCCTTCGGCGAAACGCCCGCGCTGGTGCACTTTCCTTCACCATGCGAGCCGGCGAAACCCGCGTGGTGCTGGGCGCCGCCGGCAGCGGCAAAACCATGCTGCTCAAGACGGCCGTGGGCCTGGTCGCGCCGGATTCCGGCCACATCTCCTTGTTTGGCGAAGAAGTCACCGGCCGCAAGGAAAGCCAGTTGTACGATGTGCGCAGCAAGGTGGGCATCCTGTTTCAGGAAGGCGGCCTGTTCGATTCGCTCACCATCGCGGAGAACGTCGCCTATCCGCTGCTCAATCAGTACAACGCGACCGGCACAGCCAAGCCCTGCCGCCCGAGGAAGTGGACCGGCGGGTACGCGAATCGCTTGAGCTTCGTCGAACTGGAGCACACTCTCGACAAATTTCCCAGCGAGCTTATCCGGAGGCATGCGCCGCCGCGTCGGTATCGCCCGCGCCGTGGTGACCGCGCCGCAGCTGGTGCTCTACGATTCGCCCACGGCGGGCCTCGACCCCATCACCGCCAACACCATCATCAACCTGATCATCAAAGGGCGCGATATGCGCAATACCGCCACCATCATGGTCACCCACCGCTATCAGGACGGGCATTTGATGGCCAATTTTCGCTACAATCCGAGCAGTGGGAAAATCGAGCGGGCGGAGAGCAGCCAGTTGACCACGCGGTTCTTCGTCATGCAGGAGGGCCGCCTCTTCTTCGAAGGCTCGGAGGCGGAATTGCGCGCCAGCACCGATTCGTACGTACAAAAATTCGCGCGTCCGGGGAGTTCCTAGGAAACTATGGCGCTACAAAACAAAAAGCGTTGGGCGCAATTGAAGGTCGGCCTGCTGGCCGATCTCGCGCTGGCATCCTGGCGTTTCTGATTTTCCTGATGACCAGCTCCACGGTCTGTTCATCAAGCGCAGCGACGTCTATACTTTTCTGGATGATTCGGCGGCAATAGCCACCGGCGCTCCCGTGCGGCTGAACGGAATTACCGTCGGCAAGGTGGCGAACATCGGCCTTTCCGGATCGAGCGAACCGAACCGCATCGTGCGCGTCACATTGGAAGTGGAGAACAGCTACTTGCCGTCGATTCCGGTCGACTCCCAGGCCGCCATCGCCGCCGAGAATTTGCTGGGCACCAAGTACATCAACATTAAAAAGGGCCGCAACCAGGCCGACCATTCAGGCGGGCGCCGAGATCAAGAGTCTGGACACCCGCGAATTCGACGACGTGGTCCAGCAGGGCTACAGCACTCTGGCCTCGCTGAACGGAATTTTCAAGAAGCTCGACGGCATCCTCGACCAGCTTCAGGAGGGCAAAGGCACCATCGGCAAATTGCTTTCCGACGACGAGCTCTATAAAAAGGTGGTGGGCATCGTGGACGAAACCCACAAGGTCGATCGCTTCCCTGGATTCGCAGGAAGGCACGCTGGGCAAGCTGATGCATGACGACAGCCTCTACACCGATCTGCGTGGCACGCTGGCCCGCGTGAACGATCTGGCCGACAGCATCCAGAAAGGCGACGGCACCATCGGCAAGCTGATGAAGGACCCGGCGCTCTACGACGACACGCGCGCCACCATCGGCGATCTGCGTATCGATATTGGCGGGCCTCCAGCAAGGGAAGGGCACTGCGGGCAAACTGCTCAGCAGCGACGATCTGCATAACCAGTTGCAGGCCACCATGGGCCGCCTGGATACGCTGCTCGACAAGATCAACAACGGCCAGGGGACGCTTGGCCAATTGCTGGTGAACCCGTCGCTGTATCAGAACCTGGACAGCACCACGCGCGAGATCAACGGCCTGATGAAGGATTTCCGCGCCAATCCCAAGAAGTTCCTGCGCATCAAGCTCGGCCTGTTCTGACGTGCGCAAACTGGTGGTTAACGCCGACGACTTCGGCTTCACGCGCGACGTGAATCAGGGAATCGTCGAAGCGCACCGCAGCGGTATCCTCACCGCCACCACGCTGATGGCCACCGGCGCGGCTTTGACGAGCGGTGCGCTCTGGCGCGGGAGAATCCCCACGCTCGATATCGGCGTCCATCTGGTGCTGGTCGGCGAACCGCCATTTCCCATCACCATGGCGCAGCTCGGGCGCGCGATGCTCCTCGGCCGCATTCGCATTTATGACGAATTGCGAGCGCAAGTGCGGCGCATTCTCGACGCCGGCTTGGAGCCAACGCATCTCGATACCCATAAGCACACGCACTTGCTGCCGCCGGTGCTGGAAGCGGTGGCGCGTCTGTCAGAGGAGTACAAAATTCCTTGGGTGCGCCGCCCCTTCGATCTTCCGCTCACTGCTGCGGCTCGTCCCGGAGTCGGAAAGGCCAAGCGCGCCACCAGCCAAGCTTTGGGAGTCGTGCGCGGCCGTTTCGCGCGCGTGCTGGCCCGGCACGGCTGCCGCTCCACCGATCACTTCGCCGGATTCCAAATCACCGGCCGCTATAGCGCGGCGGAATTGGCCGCAGTTGATTCGCGAGCTGCCCGAGGGTTCTACCGAATTCATGTGCCATCCCGGAATCTGCGGCGACGAACTGCGTGCCGCCCGCACCCGTTTGAAGGAGAGCCGCGAAGGGGAGTTGCAAGCCCTTACGTCGGCCGAGGTCCGCGCCGCATTGGCAGAGTCAGGCGTCGAACTGGTCAGCTATCGCGGCCTCTAATTCAGCGTTTGCCAGTGCGTCAGCGTGTAACCTAAAAATCCCGTCGCGTTGTAGGCGGAGTGCATCAGAAACGCGGCGGTTGTTGACCCAGTCTTGTAGCGCACATAGCCGAAGGCAACCCCGGCGATTCCGATCAGAAGCACCGGCTGCCAGGCCCACTGATTCTGCGCACCATGCAGCAGTGCGAATGGCACCGCCGTGAGCAAGATCCCCAGCCACGGTCCCACGGACCGCACCAGCAGCGGCAACAAAAATCCCCGGAACAGCATCTCTTCGAAAATCGGCGCCAGAATTACTCCGAACAGGATGATCGCGGCGAGCGAAGCCCGGCTCTTGATCAGGACTTCGATCTGCGAGCTGTCCTGAGGCGCACGCAAAAAAACACCCAGTGCAGAAAGCGCGAGAGCGAGCGCGGGCCCGGAAGCCAGCACCAAAAACGCGCGCGGGATCGGGAAAGGTCCATCCCAACGAGGGCAAAAATGGCTCGCCGTACCGCCACGCGACCACCAGATACAGAGCGCCCACCAGGAACACGTACATGAAGGACTGGAACACCAGCGTGCGTACTGCGTCGCTGCCGAAGAGCGCCGGCGCCGCCATCCGCGTGGTGCGCAAAAACAACGCCGAAAGAGCCAGCGACGGCAAGACCGCGCTTAGAAAAAGCGCCAGGTCGCGATAGCCCCAAATCGGTTCGCGGCGCTCTGGCATTGCGGTCGTCAGGCTTCATCCTCAATCAATGCGGCAGCCAGCAGCGGAATCATCAGCTCGTGATGGCCGGTGATCGCAAACCCATGCCCGCCGGATTTCGCGTGCGGCCTCTCGACCACGTTCAGTTTGGGCCGGTAGTGTTGCAGGAAATCAAAGTTCGCAGTGGTGAAATTCGCCAGCGGATAGCCCAAGTTGCGCACCACCGACACGGCCTTGAGAAACACTTCCGGCAACACCACCGCCGAACCCACATTCAAATAGACGCCGCCATCGTTGAGCCCGCGCACTAGCGAGCACAGCAATCGGAAATCGTGATGGGTAGCCGCGCCAATCGCCGGTCCATCGGCAGATGGATGCGTATGCGGAGTATCCGTTCCCACCGCCACATGCACGGTCACCGGAATGTTGGCCCGGTACGCCGACGCCAGGATGCTATGCGCCGCGAACTCCGGCCGCGCCAATTTCTCCAGGCGTCGTCCTAATGCCTCACCCATGCCGATTCCGTCGCGCGCGCCCTCGGCAATCGACGTGTTCATTTCACGCCCGGTTTCTTCCGCCGCGCCAAAGCGGCCGTCCGGCAACACGGCTTCTACGTCCTCGCTGGTTTGGCCTGCGATGGCGATTTCGAAATCGTGAATCGACGCCGCGCCGTTCATCACGAAACCTGTCACCCATCCCCGCCGCATCAGGTCCAGCAGGACGTCGGCCAGGCCGCACTTCACTACATGGCCGCCCATGCCCCAAAGGATCGCGCGCTTTTGTGACTTGGCTTGCCGCAGCGCATCGATCACCCCGCGGAACGCGTCCGCCGCTAGCAATTTAGGCAGCGACTCGATCAGCCGCGCTACGCCGTCACCCTTTTGGTAAGGCCGCGCGAAGTGCTCAATCTGCACTTTCCCGCCACGTTCGCTGATCGGAACAGTCTTCAGCCCGTCGAACGATAACGGTTTGTCGGCGTATTTACTCATGCCGCTTTTCCGCTACGCAAAGACTTCTTCAGCGCCTGCCCTGTGTGACTTTTCGTCACGCGTGCGATTTCCTCAGGCGGCCCGCAGGCGACGATGTGTCCGCCGCGCTCGCCGCCTTCCGGACCCAGGTCGATCACCCAGTCGGCCGTTTTGATGACATCCAGATGATGCTCGATCACCACGACAGTATTGCCCAACTCGACCAGGCTGTGCAGCACGTCGAGCAGCTTGCGCACGTCTTCGAAGTGCAGCCCGGTGGTCGGCTCATCCAAGATGTAGAGTGTCTTGCCGGTCTGCCGACGGCTCAACTCGCGCGCCAACTTGATGCGCTGGGCCTCGCCTCCCGAAAGCGTTGTCGACGATTGCCCCAGATGCAAATATCCCAGTCCCACTTCTACGAGAGTCTCCAGCTTGGCGTGAATCTGCGGGATGTTTTCGAGCAGGGACAGCGCGTCCTCCACCGGCATCTCGAGCAGGTCCGCGATCGACTTGTCTTTATACTTCACCTGCAGCGTTTCATGATTGTAGCGCCGCCCGCGGCACACATCGCAAGTGACATACACGTCCGGCAGGAAATTCATTTCGATGCGCTTCTGCCCGTCGCCCTGACACGCCTCGCAGCGCCCACCCTTGACGTTGAAGCTGAAACGCCCCGGCTTGTAGCCGCGCGCTCGCGATTCGGGCAGTTTGGCATACAAGTCGCGAATATGCGTAAACACTTGCGTGTAGGTCGCCGGATTCGATCGTGGCGAACGCCCGATCGGCGCCTGGTCGATCTCGATAACTTTATCGAGCAGATCGAGACCTTCGATTGCTTCGTGTGCGCCCGCCTCCGCCCGCGATCCGTAGACTTCCTTGGCTGCCGCGCGGTAGAGAATGTCGTTCACCAGCGTCGATTTCCCGCTACCTGAGACACCCGTGACCGCGACGAACAAACCCAACGGAAATTCCACGTCAATGTTTTTGAGATTGTGTTCCGACGCACCTTTAATTGCGATGCGCCGCTTCCCCGGAACACGCCGCTCGCCCGGCAGCGCGATCACGCGCGTGCCCGCCAGATATTGCCCGGTGAGCGAATCGCCGTTTTGCTCGATCTCCTTCGGTGTACCTTGCGCTACGAGTTCACCGCCCAACCTGCCCGCCCCGGGCCCCAGATCGATCACGTAGTCGGCCCGCTCGATGGTCTCTGCGTCGTGCTCGACTACCAGCACCGTGTTGCCCAGATCCCGCAAACTCTGCAACGAATCTAGTAAACGATCGTTGTCCCGCGAATGCAGGCCGATCGACGGCTCGTCCAGCACGTACAAGACCCCGCGCAGCTTCGAGCCGATCTGCGTTGCCAGCCGGATGCGCTGCGCTTCGCCGCCCGATAGCGTCGCCGCCGAACGCTCCAGGCTCAAATACCCAAGGCCCACGCCGACCAAAAATTCCAAACGGTTGCGTACTTCATCCACCGGACGCTTGCCGATCTGCTCCTCGCGCCCGGCAAGCTTCCATTTTTGGACCGTGTCGAGAGCCCGCGTCACCGAAAGCCCTGTCAGTTCCGCAATGCCTACGCCTTTCACTTTGACTGCAAGGCTCGAAGGCTTCAGGCGTTTGCCATGACAATCCGGGCAGACCGCTGCCGATTGATATTGCAGCAGCCACTCACGCGTGTTCTCGGACACGTCTTCCTGCTCGTAATATTGATCCAGCGCCGCGATCAGTCCTTCGCTCAGCGCTTGCTGCGCCTTCTTCGGCAGCTTCTCAAACGGTTTCTGAATCGGAATCTTAAGCCGCGCAGCCAGCAGTTTCAAATCGCCGGTGATATGCGTCGACGTGCCGCCAATCCCCAGCGCCCCATCCAGCATGGGCTTCGATGGCTCGACAATCACTTTCGCTGGGTCCCAGCTCCAGCGGCTGCCCAGGCCGTTGCAAGTCTCGCACGCCCCAAACGGACTATTGAACGAGAACGACCGCGGCTCCAGTTGCGGCACGCTTCCGCCGCATTCCGGACACGCCAATTTCTGCGAGTACAATCTCTCTGGCCCGTCCACCTGCGCGACTAGAACCAACCCGTCGGCAAGCTTGGTCGCGGTCTCAATCGATGCTTCCAGGCGCTTCTCGACTTCCGGCTTGATGAGCAGCCGGTCGACCACCACTTCGATCGTGTGATTCTTCCGCTTATCCAGCGTGATTTCTTCATCCAGCGGTCGCAGCACGCCGTCCACCCGCGCCCGCACGAATCCTTGACGAGCCAGCTTTTCAAGCTCTTTGCGATACTCGCCCTTCCGCCCGCGCACGATGGGCGCCAGGATCATGACGCGCTCCTGCGGCCCCAGCGTCATCACCTGCTGCAAAATCTGCTGCGACGATTGCCGCGAAATCTCCAACCCGCAAGTGGGGCAATGCGGCACACCGATGGCGGCATAGAGAACGCGCAGGTAATCGTAGATCTCCGTGATGGTGCCCACAGTCGAACGCGGACTGCGGCTGGTGGTCTTCTGCTCGATCGAAATCGCCGGACTCAATCCGTCGATCGAGTCCACCTCCGGCCGCTCCATCTGATCCAGGAACTGGCGCGCGTAGGGCGAGAGCGTCTCGACATAGCGCCGCTGCCCCTCCGCGTAAATCGTATCGAAGGCCAACGATGATTTGCCGGAGCCGCTCAGCCCCGTAATCACAGTCAGGGTATTGCGCGGAATCGCGACGTCGATATTCTTCAGGTTGTGTTGCCGTGCCCCGTGCACGGTAATCTGCTTGATCAAAACTTCTCCAATTGGTTGGGTGCGCTTCCATTGTCCCAGAAACCAGGAATGGCACTTGCCCGTCGATTCCAGCGCCGGTCTTGGCGGCTTCCGATTCGCTATACTAGCGGCAATCCCGGCAGGCCGCGTCGCTGCCCGGACCTTCAGGAGGCAAGGGTGAGTTTTGAAGCATCGGTGCGGTACGCGGGTGATGTAGCGATCATCGATCTGACGGGCCGCATTGTTCTCAACGATGGCTCGGCCGCGGTGCGCGAGGCCATCGCCAAATTGCGCGAAACCGGTGCCAGCAAAATTCTCCTCAACTTGGCGGAAGTTAGTTTTATCGATAGCTCAGGGCTGGGAGAACTGGCGAGCGCTTACGCCCGCATGAATAAGGATGGCGGGCAACTAAAGTTGATGAATTTACCCGCACGGATCGCGGACCTGCTGCGCATCACCAAGCTGGACACGGTTCTGGTCGCGTTTCCGAGCGAGCCCGCGGCGTTGCAAAGTTTTAACCCTGGCCCAGTCTCGGCCTGAATTTTATTGCCGCGCCCACCAGGCCGGCAATTCCGCTATCGACTCCAAAATCACATCCGGCTTTACAGGGCCTGCGAGATCCAACTCGCGGAACTTTCCGGTTCTCACGAGTGCCGCCCGCATCCCGGCCAACTGCGCTCCCGCGATGTCGCTCTCAATGTCGTCTCCTACCATCATGATCTCCCGATTCGCAACACCCAGCCGGTCCGCGGCCGCCTGAAAGAATTCCGCAGCCGGCTTGCCGAGCACCAGCGCCTTGCGGCCGGCAGCATGTTCGAGCGCCGCTACGAAAGGCGCGACGTCTAGCGAAATCCCGTCCGCTGCTTTCCAGTAGCGCGTCATCCCCAAAGCAATCAGCGTCGCTTCCGGATTCGCATGCAGCAGCCGGAACGCGCGATTGAGCGTGGCGAAATCCCACGCGGTTGCCAGGTCTCCGATCACGACGTAGTCGGCGCCGCTCTCCGCGTCATCCGGCAAGAGCTCCAGGCCGTCGAACGCAGACCGCGCGGCTGGACGCAAGAATAGCGCCACTCTGGCCGCCTCTTGTGAACGTAGCCAATCCGCAGCCGCTTCGCATGGGGTCATGATGTCGTTCGGGCTGGCCGGAATCCCGAAGCGTGCTAGTTTCGCCGCCAGCGCATCGCGTCCGCGCGAAGTGGTGTTGGTGACAAACAAATGCGGGACCTCACTGCGGCGAACCCAAGCCAGCGTCTCGGACGCTCTGGAGATCGGCTCCTCGGAGTTATACAGCACTCCGTCCATGTCGAAGAGAAGAGCTTGCATGGCTCACATGCGGTTCGCGGCTACGCCATTCGCAGGGCTGCGGCGAGCCCTTTATCCGACCGCACGCGCCAGATGCGCGCATCCATGCAGTAGTGCGTAAAGGCCACGCCCCAGACTGCGGCTTGGGCAGTTTGGTACGGCAACACGGCGGACGGGATAAAGCTCAACACCAGGTTCAATCCGATAGCCATGGCAATGTAGACGCCGACGTTCGACACCAGGCGCGCCGCCAGGCCATGGCGCTGCAGCGCGCCTGGCTCCGTGTAGCGATTGCGATTGTGAAACCACATCAGGCGATGGTACTGAAAACTGTGGAACAGACCTAGCGCAATACCTGCCCGCAGGATTCCATCGGGACCGTAGTGCGAAGCGCTCAGCAGCGCCAGCCATTGCAATGGAATCACGGTCAGCAGGAGCCCCAGCTTAGGCCAGTTCATCGGCGCTCCAGCGCGCAACTTTTGCACTTGCCGGAGGAGCCAGGCCGCCGCCAGAATCGCGTAGAGTCCGAGCGCCACTGCCGGCAGCCATGCCAACAGCGGTACAGCCTGCGTCAAAACCAGCCGCGTGCGCAGCACGAACATTCCCAGCGGGATTAGCAGGGAACTCAGCAACAACCAGCGGTCCATGAGGAAATCCGTCCGGTCGCGATCTTTGTTCTTGGCCTTGTACATCATCACGAACCCGAAGTGCTGTTTCACAATGTGGAATTGCTGCCAGCAGACGGCAAATAAGAAAAATAACGACCCCAGCCCGGCCCACACCATGGCCGGACCCATCAGCAGAAGCGGCACCGGAATCCATAGATACCAGCCCAGCCGCGCGCGTTCCGCTTTATCGAAGTAAGTGCGCGTGATGGTGGATTGAACATGCGGCCCGTCGACGCCAAAAAACCAGATGAACTGGATCAGCGCGACGCCCACTCCCAAAGCCATGAGGCCCAATGCGAAATAGCTGATGAGTGCCGATCCGATAAACCAGATGAGATCCTGGCGGCGGGAGATGATCCATTTTGATGGCAGACGCTCGGAAAGGGAAATGCCAGCCGCGGGGTGAAGGGTGGCCGTACTCATGGCACGTGCTTGTATATCGTACCAATCCGCTGAAATCTTTACCTGTTAAGGCGAAGCTGCGGCGCGACTAGGTACTAACGAACGTAGCGGGCGCGCACTTCAACTTCGGCCTTTAGCCAGTCATCTTCCGGCGAGCCCGGCCGGTCTGCTCGTTCCAGCCAGATGCGGTAAGCCACCTGCGCAATCTCTTTCTGATGCGCGGCTGGGTCGTATTCGAGAGTCGGGGCCGTCGCAATTTTGGGGACTCGCCGCGGCGTGCGGTGAGACTTGGGCTCGACGGCCTTAGAAGGGGCGGTCCGGGTTACGGCCATGTCAGTTCTCCTTGTTACGGGCGACGGGGCCGACTGAAGATCTCCGAGGATGGTACTTTCATTGTAGCGCAAACTTGTCTTGAAATCGGCAAAAATGATCAGAGTCTTTAGCGGAATAAATTTATTCTCTGAGGTATCCCGATTCCCGAGGATCGCCCGCCTCCGCTGTCTTGGCTATTTTTTGATCGTCGCTGTGATTCTGCCGGGTCCACTCTTCAGCCAAGGGCGGAACTACGGGCGCTCTCAAGTCATTACGCAGCAGGGGATCGCCGCCACCAGCCAGACGTTGGCATCGCAGGCCGCGGTGCAGATTCTGGCGCGCGGCGGAAGCGCGGTTGACGCCGCTATCGCCGCCAACGCTGTGCTCGCTGTCGTCGAGCCAATGAAAGATGGCTTGGGTGGCGATCTATTTGCTCTCTATTGGGATGCCAAGACCGGGAAGCTGCAAGGTCTAAACGCATCCGGCCCGGCGCCGCGCGCACTGACGCCCGAATTTCTGGCAAAGCTGGGTATCAAGTCCATGCCCCAGCAAGGCATCCACAGTTTCACCGTTCCAGGCGCGGTAGATGGCTGGTGGAAAATGCATGAGCGCTACGGAAAGCTTCCTTGGAAAGATTTGTTCCAGTCGGCGATTGCTTATGCCGAAGACGGATTCCCGGTTTCTGAAGCGATACAGGAATCGTGGGCGGACGCTGCGAATCGCCCGCGCGTGCAAGCCAATCCGGAGTCGATGCGCGTGTTCTTCCCGGGCGGAAAAGCTCCGCTGGAAGGCGATCTCTTTCGCAATCCCGGGATGGCGCGCGCTTTTCGACTGGTCGCCGAGCACGGGCCGGAAGCCATGTACAAAGGCGAAATTGCCGCTGCGATTTTGAAAACCTCGCGCAGACTGGGCGGCGCCATGACCGCCGAGGACCTCGCCGCGTTTTCCTCGGAGTGGGTTGAGCCGATCTCCATCGATTACCGCGGCTGGCGCGTCTACGAAATGCCGCCCAACGGTCAGGGAATGGCCGCGCTCGAAATGTTGAACATCATGGAGACCGCGCCGGCATCGCCGCTAGGCGCGTTCAGCGCCGTCGAAATGCACAAGCGCATCGAATCGATGAAGCTGGCCTACGCCGATGTGCACCGCTATGACGCGGACCCGCACACCTACGACGTGCCAGTGGCCCAGTTGCTATCGAAAGAATACGCCCGCAAGCGCGCGGCCTTGATCGATCCGAAGCGGGCGAACTGCACCGTGCCGCCAGGTCAACCCATCGGCAGCAATACCACGTATCTGACGATTGTCGACAAAGACGGCAACATGGCGAGCTGGATCGAGAGCGTCTACTCGGAATTCGGTTCTGGAGTCACTGTCGCAGGCATGGGTTTCCTGCTGCAAAACCGCGGCGCGGGATTTACGCTTGAGCCGAATCATCCCGACGTTCTGGCCGGCGGCAAGCGGCCCTTCCACACCATCATCCCGGCGTTCATGGAGCGCGGCGACCTGCATATCGGATTCGGCATCATGGGCGGCGCGAATCAGCCGCTCGCGCACGCGCAGTTCGTCTCGAACCTGGTCGACTACGGCATGAACCTGCAAGCAGCGCTGGAAGCCCCGCGCTTCACCAAGCGCAACTCCACCGGCTGCGACGTGTCGATTGAAGTCCGCGTCCCGGCCGGCACTTTGCAGCAGCTCTCCGAGCGCGGCCATCAGATCGCCATCCGCCGCGAGTACACGCAGGAGATGGGACGCGGCCAGGCCATTATGCACAATTCAAAGACCGGCACCAACTACGCCGCATCCGACCCCCGCGCCGATGGCGCCGCCATTCCGGAGCCGATTCGCTAGCCGTACACAGTGTCTTACGTTGTGTTACGGTTGTGTTTGATGGCTCGCGAAACCATGACCGTCCGTATCGAGCCTGAAATCCGCAAGGCGCTTGACGGAATCGCCGCGTCTCTGGATCGTGACCGGACTTACGTCGTGAACCAGGCACTCGAAGCCTTTATCGACGTGCATCAATGGCAGATTGACCACATCCGCCAAGGACTTCGCGAAGCCAACGCCGGAAAGTTCGCCACCGCGGCGGAAGTAAACCGCACCATCGCACGATTACGCAAGAAGTAAGCTTCCGGCCATGACGGTTCGCTGGACACCTACCTCCTTGCGGGATCTAGATGCCCTGCACTCCTATATCTCGGAAGACAACACGGTCGCTGCGCTAGACGTAGTGGAGACCTTGCTGAAAGGGATTGAAGCACTCACGCGGAATCCGCACATGGGTCGTACTGGACGCGTTGCTGGAACCCGTGAATTGGTAATGGCTCCCTTTGTGATCGCTTATCGCTCCCGGAGAACCGTCGTCGAGATCCTGAGCATCATTCACGGCGCGCGCCGTTGGCCGGAGGCTTTTTGACCGACTGAGGGTTAGGCCACTTTAATGGTGAGCTCGCCCAGTTTGGCTATGCGACCCACCATGACATCGCCCGAAACCACGGGGCCTACGCCCTCTGGCGTGCCAGTATAGATGAGGTCGCCCGGCTGCAATGCCACCTGTTGTGACAACTGGCTGATAATATTCGGCACGTCCCAGATCATCAGATTCAGATCGGAGCGTTGGCGCACTTGCCCGTTGACTGCGATCTCGATTTCGCCCTCCGGCAGGTGCCCGACTTGCGTCACGGGATAAATGGGACCGCACGGCGCCGATTGATCGAAGGACTTCCCGATCTCCCACGGCTGCCCCTTCTTGGCGGCCGCCTGCTGCACATCGCGGCGCGTCATATCGAACCCGATGGCATAACCGTAAACATGCCCCAGCGCCGATTCCACGGAAATGTGGGCGCCGCCTTTCCCGATCGCCGCCACCAACTCCACTTCGTGGTGGTAATTGGCGGTTAAGGGAGGGTAGGGAACAGTGGAGCCATCCAGCACGATCATATCGTTAGCTTTCGCGAAGAAGAACGGCGGGCTCTTCTCGTCGTTCCCGAACTCCCGCACGTGCGCCAGATAGTTGCGCCCCACGCAGTAAATGCGGTGAACCGGGAAGCGGGCTTCAGTACCAACAACCGCCAGGGTAGGCTGCGGAGCAGCGGAAACGACGTAGTCCATACGTTCAAAAGTACCATTACAATCGAATTTATATTGAGCCTCTAAGGCGTTGACCTTAGACGCGGTCGCCTATACACTCATAGGCACAGTGATGGAACAACGGAAGAATCAGCGGTTTGATTTGCGCCTCCCCTTCGAGATTATCGATAGCGCAGCCAAGACCAAAGCCAAGGGCGAAACCAGGAATGTTAGTTCCTGTGGAGTTCTTTTTATGTCCAAAGCGCCGGTGGCGATTGGGGAGTCGATCGAGTACATGATTACACTTCCGAAGGCCCCCGGAACACGTTCGGAGGTTCGCCTCCGCTGCATCGGCAAGGTGGTTCGAGGCGAACAGCCGGCGCGTTACGCCGCGACGCTGGAGCGCTTCGAATTCGTGCGTCAGAAGAATTAATCCAGTTTCACTGATCCCGCCGCGCCTTTACCCCCCGCGCGCCCAGCTCCAACCCGGCGCTTCCAGTAACCGAAACCAAGCTGTTATAATTACACTTAGCCTATGGCCAACTCTGCGATCGCTCCCCAAGCAGTCTCGACCAAGAAGATTATCCTCTTGAGGCCACGAGGGTTTTGCGCCGGAGTGGTCCGGGCGATCGATGTGGTCAAGATCGCGTTGGACCTGTATGGGGCGCCGATTTACGTGCGCAAGGAGATTGTCCACAACAAGCACGTGGTGGATGAACTCGCGAGCCGCCGGAGCCATCTTTGTCGAGGAGCTGGACGAAGTGCCCGTCGGGGCGCGGGTGATTTTCAGCGCCCACGGCGTTTCGCCGCGGTGCGGACGCAGGCGGTGGAGCGGGACTTGCAAGTCATCGACGCCACTTGCCCGCTGGTCACCAAGGTCCATCTGGAGGCCGTCAAGTTCGCCAAGAAAGGCTACACCATCGTTCTGATCGGGCACAAGGATCACGATGAGGTGATCGGCACCTTGGGCGAGGCGCCCGAAGCCACTGTACTGGTTTCGAACGTGGAGGACGTCGATCGCCTTAAAGTGAAAGACCCGGAACGAGTTTCCTTTATCACGCAAACCACTCTGAGCCTGGATGAGACCCAGGATATCGTGGCCCGGCTGCGGGAGCGGTTCCCGAAGATTCAGGGTCCGGCGGCGCAGGATATCTGCTACGCCACCGAAAACCGGCAGCTGGCGGTGAAGGCGGTGGTGCCGCTGTGCCAGCTGCTGCTGGTGGTGGGTTCGCAGAACAGCTCGAATTCGCGCCGGTTGGTGGAAGTTTGCGAAAAGAAGGCGTGGCCTCGCACCTGATCGACGATCTGAGTGAAGTGCGGCCGGAATGGCTGGAAGGCGTGGATAACGGTTGCGGTGACGGCCGGGGCTTCGGCTCCGGAGAATCTGGTGCAGGAGCTGATCGAATCGCTGCGCGGCGCGGCTTCGGCGAGCTGGAAGAAGTGGAAATCAAGGAAGAGGACGTGCGCTTCAATCTGCCCTCCGAATTGAGCCGGACGGTGCAGTTGCATACCATCGCGCGGGTATGAGTCCCAGCCTGCAACTCACCGACGCGCTGGTCACCTCCTGTGCGCAAACCCTGCGGCAAGCGGTCGAACTTTCTGCTGGGCACGCAGCACCGCGGACGGCTACTGGTGGGCCGACCTGACCGCCGATACCACGCTCGAATCGGATTACATTCTGTTGGAGCTGTGGCGGCATCCTCCCGTGGATGGCGTGTGGAATCCGCCGACGCGCGACCGCTGATCGACAAAGCGGTGCGCTCGATTCTGGCGCGGCAGTTGCCGGACGGCGGGTTCAATATTTACGCGCAGGGGCCTTCGGAGATCAGCGCGTCGGTGAAGGCTTATACGGCGCTGAAGCTGGCCGGGCTGGCCTTACGACGATCCGCGATCTGACGCGTCTGCGCGAGCGCATCCTGGCGATGGGCGGCTTGCAGGCGGCCAACAGCTACGTCAAGGTGAACCTCAGCATTGTTTGGGCTGTATCCGCGCGAGCACACGCCGTCGATTCCGCCGGAAGGGATGCTGCTGGGGCGCTTGATCTACGAGATGTCTTCGTGGACGCGCGCGATTGTGATTCCGCTGTCGATCGTGCATGCGATGAATCCGCAGCGTCCGGTGCCGGCGGGTTTCACGCTGAACGAGCTATTGGCTCCCGGGCGTGCCGCTGAGTTTTCCCAACGACGAAGGGTTTTTGAGCTGGCGCAATTTCTTCCTGCTAAGCCGACAAGTTCGTGAAGTTCTGGGAGCGTCACGGGTCGCGTGGCTTGCGTCAGCAAGGCCATTCGCCGCGCCGAGCAGTGGATGCTGGAGCGCACGCCGCTATACCGACGGCCTCGGCGGCGATTTATCCGCCCATGATGTACGTCATCATGGCGCTGGATCTGCTGGGTTATCCCGAAGGATCATCCGGATGTCGTCGGAAGCGCGAGCAGCAGTTCTTCAATCTGCTGGTGGACGACGAGCGCGGGTTCTACTTCCAGCCGTGTTTCTCGGTGGTGTGGGATACCGGCATTGCGGCTTACGCGCTGGGCGAATCCGGACTGGTGCCGGATCACGCGATGGCGCGCGCTGTGGATTGGCTGCTGACCAAGGAAGTCCGGCGCAAGGGCGACTGGAGCGTGAAGCGGCCCAACGTCGAGCCTTCCGGCTGGTATTTCGAATTCGCCAACGAATTTTATCCGGACATCGACGATACCGCGCAGGTGCTGCTGGCGCTGGCGCGCGCGCGCGGCACCGATGCGCGTCAAGCAGGACGCCTGCATGCGGCGCGCGGTCGACTGGCTGCTGGCGATGCAATCGAAGGACGGCGGCTGGGCGGCGTTCGACGTCGATAACAACTGGCAGTTCCTGAGCTCGGTGCCGTTTGCGGATCACAACGCGATGCTCGATCCGACCTGTCCGGATATCACCGGGCGCGTGCTCGAAGCGCTGGCGGCTTGCGGCGTGCAAGCGCGAGCATCCGGCGGTGCGGCGCGGCGTCGAGTACCTGAAGCGCACCCAGGAAGCCGATGGAAGTTGGTACGGGCGCTGGGGCGTCAATTACATCTACGGCACGTTCCTGGCCCTGCGCGGTCTGCGAAGCGGCGGGCGAAAGCGATCGCGAAGCCTACGTTCTGCGCGCCGGCGAATGGCTGCGCTCCATGCAGAACGCCGATGGCGGCTGGGGCGAGAGCTGCGCCAGCTATGACCAGAACACTTTCGTCGCGGCGCCCAGCGCGCCTTCGCAAACCGCTTGGGCGATTCTGGGATTGCTGGCCGGCGGCGACACGCACAGCAGCAGCGTGCAGCAGGGCATCGAATATTTGATGGAGACCCAGCGGCCCGATGGCGGCTGGAACGAAGCGTTATCCACCGGCACCGGTTTCCCGCGGCGTCTTCTATTTGCAGTATCACTATTACCGCCACTCGTTCCCGGTGCTGGCTCTGTCCAGTTACCTGAAGACGAGGAGTGCAAACGGAGTTGACCGATCATGAGAGTTCCGCTATCCCAGGTAGCCGATATGGCGACTTACATCGCCAAGAACAAGCTGCGGCCCAAGCCGGAGTGGCAGAAAAACGTCGCCCCGACGGAGGACTTGTCGAATCCGTTCAAGATCGTGCACACGCAGATTCCGTCGGCGAAGAGCGAGCGCAAGCCGCATCCCATGATCAACAAGCGCTTCCCGCTGGTGATGATGCTGGAGCCTCTGCACGCCTGCAATCTGACCTGCACGGGCTGCGGCCGCATCCGCGAATACGAAGACAGCATTCGTGATCGGGTGTCGCTGGAGAATTGTTTGAAAGCGGTGGATGAGTGCGGCGCTCCGATGGTGTCGATCTGCGGCGGCGAGCCACTGCTGCTGCCCGACATCGGCGTGATGTGCGCGGAGATTCTGAAGCGCGGGCGCTACATTCAGCTCTGCACGAACGGCATGTTCCTGCGCGAAGCGGCTGAAGGATTTCACGCCGCATCCTAACCTGGTGTTCAACGTTCACCTGGATGGCATGGAGAAGAATCACGACATCGCGGTCGAGCGCGAGGGCGTTTTCAAGGAAGCGATCGACGGCGTGAAGGCGGCCAAGGAAGCCGGTTTCAAAGTATTCTCCAACACCACGGTCTTCAAAGAGACCGATATGAAGGAGATCTGGGAGCTGTTCGAATACCTGGAGCAGTTCGGCGTGGACGGGCATTCGATTTCGCCGGGTTATGGATATTCGGCCGTGAACGATCGCGAAATGTTTTTGACGCGCGAAGACGTTCACGAGAAGTTCAAAGACATCGACAAGATGGCCAAGCGCTTCCCGCTGGTCTCGTCGCCGGTCTACATGGATTTCCTGAAGGGCGAGCGCGAATTGCCTTGCACCGCGTGGGGCATGCCCACCTATAACGTCAAAGGCTGGAAAGGCCCGTGCTACCTGATCACGGACGGGCACTACAACACCTTCGAAGAACTGATGACCAAGACGCAGTGGGAAAACTATGGCACCGGCAACGATCCGCGCTGCGAGGATTGCATGGTGCATTGCGGGTATGAGCCGTCGTCGGCCTACGGCGTGAATTCGAAAATGATGGACCCGTTTAAATCGCTGAGCTGGCTGTTGAGTTGAAGTAACGCCTCATGAAACCCGTTCTGGTAACGGGAGCCACCGGGTTCGTCGGCTGGCATGTGGCGCGGCAGTTGCTGGAGCGGGGCGAGCGGGTGCGGGCGTTGGTGCGGGATCCGGCGCGTAGCGCCCAGGCGCTGGCGGAGTTGGCAGGAATCGAGACGGTGCCCGGTGACTTGCGGGATGAAGATTCCCTGGCGAGTGCGGTGGCGGGCTGCGGCACTGTTTATCACGTCGCGGCGGATTACCGGTTGTGGGCGCCACGGCCGGAAGAGATGTACCGCTCGAACGTCGACGGCACGCGTAGTTTGCTGGATGCCGCGCGCAAGGCGGGGGTGGAACGGTGTGTGTATACCAGCACCGTGGGCTGTATCGGGATGCCGGAAGGGCGAACTGGGTTCCGAGGAAACGCCGGCCGGCCTGGAGGAAATGCAGGGGCCTTATAAGCGCTCCAAGTTTCTGGCCGAACAGGTCGCGCTGCAGTTCGCGGGCGAGGGATTTCCGGTGGTGATCGTGAATCCCACGGCCCCGGTGGGGGATCACGATTTCCGGCCGACGCCGACGGGGAAGATTGTCGTGGATTTTTTGCGGGGGGCGATGCCGGCATATTTGGATACCGGTTTGAACGTGGTTTATGTGGGTGATGTGGCGGCGGGACATCTGTTGGCGTGCGAGCGCGGGCGGGTCGGGCGAGCGTTACATTTTGGGGGGCGAGAACCTGACTCTCCAGCAGATTTTTGCGAAGCTCGAAGAAGTGACGGGATTGCGGGCGCCCACAATGAAGATTCCTTATGCGGTGGCTTACGCGGCGGGAGTGGCTTCGACGGGCTGGGCGGCGGTGACGGGCAAAGAACCGCGCGCGCCGCTCGATGGCGTGCGCATGGCGCGTAAGAAAATGTGGGTGCGGCACGACAAGGCCGCGCGGGAGTTGGGGTATTCGGCGAGACCGGCTGTCGAAGCGCTGCGGCGCGCCGCGGAGTGGTTTCGGGCGAACGGATATTGTGAGGACCTGGCTACTGGTGGCCGCCGAACGGCGTGAGTTCGATGGGATTCGGAAGCGCTTTGGAGAAATAGCCAAGCTGGCTTGGCCGGGTGCAAAGTTTGCCGGCGAGGCACGCTGGCGGGGCGACCGCTGGTGGATGGTGGCGAACGGGCCCGGCCAGGCGCTGGTGTTTGAGCGCATTGAAGGATAAGAAGAACGTGGATGCGATGATCAGCACGGGATTATGCGGAGCGCTCGACCCGGCGCTGCGCGTGGGCGACATCGTGGTGCCTGCGGGCGCGGTAATCGAGACGCAATCCGCGTATGTGCGGGGAGCGCGTTCACTCGATCGATCATGTGGCGGTGACGTCGCTCGAAAAACGCACGCTGCGCAACGCAACCGGAGCCATCGCCGTCGATATGGAAGCGGCCGCGGTTGAAAAGAAAGCGCGCTGAGTGGGATGCTGCCGTTCTTATGTATTCGCGCTGTTTCGGACCGGGCCGGCGATACTTTGCCGCTGGACTTCAATCGCTATCGCGACGCGCGCGGAGATTTCTCACGGACGCGGATTGCGCTGGCGGCCATGGCGCGTCCCTTCACAGTAATGCCACAATTAATTGAATTCGACCGGAATTGCCGCAGGGCCGCCGATGCCCTGGGAGATTTTCTTGCCGACTGCCGATTCTAGACTCGTGACCGCCGAACGTCAGCGCTTGCGACCATGCACGCCGCCGTTTATAAGGGCGCGAGCGTGGTGGAGGTGGAATCCATTCCGGTGCCTGAGATCGGCGCCGGCGAAGTTCTCGATTCGCGTTGAAAGCTGCGGCATCTGCCCCACCGATCTGAAAAAGATCGCGTACAACCTGCTGCCAGGCCCGCGCATTTACGGGCATGAAACCGCGGGCGTGATCGCGGCGGTGGGCGCGGGCGTGACCAAGTATCAGCCCGGCGATCGCGTGATCGTGTTCCACCACATTCCTTGCGGGAAATGTTTTTACTGCGGCAAGAAGCTGTACGCGCAGTGCCCGGTATATAAGAAGGTCGGCGTCACGGCGGGATACGAGCCGGCAGGCGGCGGATTTTCGCAATACGTGCGCGTGATGGATTGGATCGTCGAGCGCGGCATCGAGAAAATTCCGGATGGCGTTTCTTTCGACGCTGCCTCCTTCGTCGAACCGGTCAACACTTGCTTGAAGGGGATGAAGCAACTGGATCCGCAGCCCGGCGATGTGGTGGCGATTCTGGGGCAAGGTCCGGTCGGGTTGATCTTCACCATGATGGCGGCGCGCGAGGGGTTGCGCATCGTCGCGACCGATACCTTTGAGACCGCGGCGCAAGCTGGCGCGCAAATTTGGCGCGCATGAAGCGTTCGATCCGCGCGACGCTGCGTTCGAGACGACCATCAAAGAAATGACAGAGGGCCGCGGCGCCGATCTGGTGATCATTGCCGCGTCCGCCAAGGGAATTGTCGAGCAGGCCGTGGCGATTTCGCGGCCCGGGCGCGCGGATTTTGCTGTTTGCGCAGACTTCGCATCAGGAGCGCATCGAAGTTTCGGGCGCGGATATTTGTATGGGAGAGCGTGTGCTGTGCGGCTCTTATAGCGCGTCCGTCGATGTGCAAAAAGAATCCGCCGACCTGGTTTTTTCGGGCGCGTTGCCTGTAGAAGAATTGATTTCCCACCGGTATTCATTAAGCGATATTCATGTTGGAATTGAGCAGGCATTGCATCCAGGCGCGGAATCGTTGAAGATCGTAGTACAGCCCCAGAGGTGAGACTAGAGTGACTGAGCAGATGACCGCGGCCGTCTTGTACGGCAAAGAGCAGCTGCAAATCGAAATCGTGGACGTGCCGAAGCTCGGCCCGGGCGACGTGCTGGTGCGCGTGCGCGCGGCGCTGACCTGCGGCACCGACGTCAAAGTGTTCCGGCGCGGATATCATGCGCGCATGATCACGCCTCCGGCGCTGTTCGGGCATGAACTGGCGGGCGATATCGTGGCCATGGGAGATCAGGTGAAGGGTTTCCGCATCGGCCAGCGCGTGATGGCCGCCAATTCGGCGCCTTGCGGCGAGTGCTATTACTGCAAGCGCGCAGCAGGAAAATCTGTGCACCGATCTGCTGTTCAATAACGGCGCCTACGCCGAATACATCCGCATTCCGGAGCGCATTGTCCGCAAGAATCTGCATCATTCTGGGGATCATGTGGGCTATCAGGACGCGGCGCTGGCCGAACCGCTGGCCTGCGTGCTGCGCGGCTTGGAAGAGAGCAATCGTTCGTCCCGGCGATACCGTGGCGGTGATCGGGCTGGGACCGATCGGCATGATGTTCGTGCGCCTGGCCAAGGCCGTCTACGGTGCGCGCGTGATCGCCATCGGACGCCGCCAGCCGCAACTGGATCGCGCCGCCCGCATGGGCGCCGACGAGTTGATCGTCAACACCGACGGCGCCGATGTCGTGGGCGCGGTCAAAGCCATGACGGAAGGCCGCGGCGCCGATGTCGTGATCGAAGCCGTGGGCTTGCCGGAACTGTGGCAGCTCGGCGACGCGTCTGCTGCGGCGCGGCGGCGTGGTGAATTTCTTCGGCGGCTGCGCCAGCGGCACCGAAGTGAGCCTCGACACGCATCTGCTGCATTATTCCGAAATCACCTGCAAGGCCAGCTTCCATCACACTCCGGCGCTGATCCGCAAGGCGCTCGACGTGGTGGGCCGCGGCTATGTCACGGCCAAGGATTTCGTGAACGGCGTGGAGCCGCTGGCCAATCTGCTGGAAGTGATGCAGCACCTGATGAGCCACAACGGCCACTTGAAGACGGCCATCATTCCCTGATTGCGCCGGAACGTACTGTGTTTCTCGGCCCACCGACTTTCTAAAAGCTCCGGAACAAATGCAGCGGGCGTGGCCTCGCGAGGAAGCGCTGGCTTATACCCACTGGCTGGCCACGCATCATTACGAGAATTTCCAGGTCGTCAGCTTTCTGCTGCCCAAGCGGCTGCATCAGGATTTCTATAACGTCTATGCGTTCTGCCGCTGGTCGGACGATCTGGGCGATGAGATCGGCGACACCGCAGGAGAGTCTGCGCCTGCTCGCCTGGTGGCGCGGCGAATTGCAGGCGATGTACGCGGGCCGCGCGACGCATCCGGTGTTCGTCGCCCTCCGGGCGACCGTGGCGGACCACCACTTGCCGATGGAGCCGTTCGATCGATCTGATCCAGGCCTTCGAGCAGGATCAAACCGTCACCCGCTATCGCAATTTCGAGGAGCTGTTCGAGTACTGCCGCTATTCGGCGAATCCCGGTGGGGCGGCTGGTGCTGGGATTGTGCGGCTACCAGGACGCGGAGCGGCAGGCGCTCTCCGACGCCACTTGCACCGCGCTGCAGCTCGCGAATTTCTGGCAGGACGTGATCGTCGATCTGCAGAAAGACCGCGTCTATCTTCCGCTGGATGTGCTGGAGCGGCACGGCTATCCGGTCGAGGATCTGTTCGCCCGGCGCTTCGACGATCGTTTCCGCGCGCGCGATGAAAGAGGCCGTCGGCGTGGCGCGCGAGTTGTTCCTCAAAGGCTGCCGCTGGCGGGGCAAGTGGACCGCCGCCTGGCGATCGATCTGGAACTTTTCAGCCGCGGCGGCCTGAAGATTCTCGAAAAGATCGAGCGTCAGGATTACGACGTGCTTCGCGCGCGGCCGGTGATCTCCAAGACCGAACGCGTGGGACTTGCTGCTCGGCGCCATCACGCGGCGGGCTTTCTCGCGGGCCGCATGACACTCGCGGTTCGCACAAGGTGGAGGAATCCTACGCCTGGTGCGAAGGCGTCGCGCGCAGCCAGGCCAAGAATTTCTACTATTCGTTCCTGCTGCTCTCCAAGCCGCAGCGCCGCGCCATGTGCGCTATTTACGCGTTCATGCGCTATTGCGACGATTTGAGCGACGACGAAGGCATACCCGACCGCGGCCGCGGCCATTGCGCGCTGGCGCGCGGATCTTGAAGCGGCGCTTAGCGGGACACGCTGGCGACCACGCGGTCTGGCCGGCTTTCATCGACGCCGTGACGCGCTACAAAATCCCGCATCAGTATTTCTACGACATGATCGACGGCGTCAGTTCCGATCTGGAGCCGCGCCGCGTCCAGACCTTCGACGAACTCTACGACTATTGCTATCACGTGGCCAGCGTGGTGGGGCTCACCGTCATCCACATTTTCGGCTTCGAATCGCAGGAGGCGCTCCTGCTGGCGGAAAAATGCGGGATCGCCTTCCAGCTCACCAACATCTTGCGCGATGTTCGCGAAGATGCCGAAAAGAATCGCGTCTATCTTCCCGCCGAGGACCTGGCGCGCTTTGCAGTATCGCCCCCTACCTTCGAGCCCCGCGAGCGCTTCGTCCAACTCATGCAGTTCGAAGCCCAGCGCGCCCGCGATTACTATCGCGAATCCGCGCCGTTGGTGGGCCTGATCGATCCCGGCAGCCGTGCGTCCCTGCGCGCTCTGATCGGCATCTATTCGCGCCTGCTCGATCGCATCGTGGCGTCGGATTATGACGTACTGGCACGCCGCGTTCGCGTCCCCACCTGGGAAAAACTGTGGGTGCTGATGCGCAGCGTCGCCGCCTGACGGACGCGTGCTACCGTTGGATCAAGTATGAATTGGAGTGTTACCGGCGCCATCCTGCTGGCCCTCGCCGTCATCATCGGAGCGTTCGGCGCGCACGCCCTGCAAGGCCGGCTCGACGCCTACTTGAAGGGCGTCTATGAAACCGGCGTCATGTATCACTTTTTCCATGCGCTGGGACTGCTGGTCGTCTCATTCCTGCCGCGAATCGGCGCGCTGACCGCGTCCCGGGCTGGTTGGGTATGCGCACTGCTGCTGACCGGCATCATTCTGTTCTCCGGTAGCCTCTACGCCCTGGCAATCAGCGGCGTCCGCATATTGGGAGCCGTCACCCCCTTTGGCGGACTCGCCTTCATCGCGGCCTGGGTTTTACTGGCGTATTGGCTCTTGACCCCTTCCTGACACGGTCTGTAGCCACCCTTGACACCGATCCTCCGGTCCATCCATACTGGCTGCAATATAGTGCAGAAAGTGTGGGCGGCGCGGCCTAACGGCTACGTTCGATCCATCCGAATAATGGGTATGCCCGCGGCACGGCCACAGGCAGGTAAGACTTTAGTTTGGAGGAACCTTGATGAAGCTCGTATCCCTCGCATCGCTTAGCCTTTTCGCGATGGTAGGTCTGGCGCAGACGCCCGCGCCGAAGCCCGCGCCCGCTAAACCCGCGGCTGCCAAGCCGGCGGCGGCTCCCTCGCCCGTGGATTCCGTGATCCAGTCCGTGAAAATGGGCCTGTCGGAGAATCTGATCATCAAAACGTTGCAGAGAGACAACAAGCCGATGAACCTGACGCCGGGCGATCTGGTGAAGCTGAAGAACGCCGGCGTCTCGGAAAACATCATCGGAGTGATGCTGGATCCGGCCAGTGCTCCGGCTCCCGCGGCTGTAGCCGCCCCGGCCGCTGCTCCCGCTCCTCCGCCACCGCCGCCCGAGCCCGTGGCAGTATCGGCGCCCCCCCCGGCGGCCCTCACGGCCGCGTCAGCTCCAGGCCCAAAAGAAACGCGTCATCGTGGATGAATTCGATTATTCGACCGTGAAGACCCAGGTGCAAGCGGTCTTCAACACCCAGCAGGATATCGGCAAAGGCATCCGCGCCATGCTGACCAAGCGCATCGCGGACGCGAACAACCTGGTGGTCGTCGAACGCGCCAAGATTCAAAACATCATGAAGGAACAGGATTTCAACGCCAGCAATCGCGTGAAGCAAGGCAGTGGCGCGCGCGTGGGCCAGATATCCGGAGCGGACGCACAGCTCTCAGGCGACATCGTGGTCTTCGGGCGCGACGACAAGAAGCGAAGCGTGAAAGGCGGCGGCCTGTTCGGCAGCGTGATCGGCGGAATCGCAGCCAGCAAGAACGAAGACAAAGCTGTAGTAGTGATCGACTATCGCTTGATCGATGCGGAAACCTCCGAGATCATTGCCACTGGCGAGGCGCGCGGTGAATCCGTGCGCAAAGGAAACGCTCTGGGAGCCATCGGCGGCGCGCTCGGCAAAGGCATCGCGGGAGTCCAGGTGGACATGACCAGCTCCAATTTCGCCGAAACGATTATCGGTGAGGCCACTCAGGATTGCGTCAATAAACTTGCCGACATCCTGAAAGAGCAGACCACCAACATGAAGAAAACCGTCCGCGCCGTCGAGACTTCGGTCGCCGACGTGAGCGGCAATACGCTGGTCATCGCGGCCGGCGGCAATGACGGAGTGAATGTTGGCGAGATCTTCGAAATCCATCGAGTAGACCGCGAGGTGAAGGACCCCACTACCAAGGAAGTGCTGGACCGCATCACCACCAAGGTTGGCGAGATGACCATTACCAGCGTGCGCGACAAAATCGCCACCGGCACCTATGTAGGATCGCCTGCCAAAGTAGGCTATCTGGCCCGCAAGAAAATATAGCTGTATCGGAGGCCCTATGAAATTCAGATTCGTCGCCCGTAATGCTGGCATGCGCCGCGTTGCTTCCGGCGCAAACGAAGAAGGCGATGGAGATTCAAGCCTTCGATTACTCCGCCGTGATGACCGGCGTGCAAGCGATTTTCGGCACCCAGCAGGATATCGGACAAGGCATCGCCGCCATGATGACGAAGCGCATCGCGCAGGACGGCAAGTACACCGTCGTCGAGCGCCGCAAGGTCGCGAACATCATGAAGGAGCAGGATTTTGCGGCGAGCAATCGCGTGAAGCAAGGCACCGGAGCGCGCATTGGCCAAATTCGCGGCGCGGAATTGACCATGATGGGCGATATCGTTGTGTTCGGCCGCGATGACCGGCGCAACGGCGGTGGCGGTGGCGTCGTTGTGGGCGGTGTAGGCGTGGGCGGCGGCGGTTATAAGGCGACCGACAAGGCAGTGGTGGTGCTGGACTACCGCATCGTCGACACGGAAACCAGTGAAGTGGTCCTCAGTGGCGAGGCGCGCGGGGAATCCAAGCGGACCAGCAAGGGCGGCGGAGGCGGATTCTTCGTGGGTGGCATCGGCGCCGGTGGCGGCTTCAATATGACTAGCTCCAATTTTGCCGAGACAATTATCGGTGAAGCCACCATGGACGCTGTGGATAAACTGGCCATGGACGTTAATTCCAAGGCGCTCACAGGCGGTGCCGAAAGCCGCGAAAACGATCTTGACGCACGTGTGGCCGACGTGAACGGCAGCAGCATCACCATTAACGCCGGCAACGCAGCCGGCTTGCATGCGGGTCAAACTTTCACGATTTATCACAAGGGCAAGGAAATCAAAGATCCCACCACTGGCGAAGTGCTGGATGTGCAGACCACGCCCATGGGCACGCTGACCCTCACCGTGGTGCGCGATAAGATTTCGACCGGCAACTACGCGGGAGGCGGCACGCCCGTCGTCGGCGACATCGTTCGTAAGTAGTCATGAGAACCATCGCGCTCGTACTAGCAGCAGCGCTCTGCGTGCAAGCCCAGATCCCCGGACCCCGCTGGTTCCGCAGCTCCACCGGGATGCTGGGCGTACCCGCCGCCAACGCGGACGCACACGAAATCCAGCGTATGGAACGCTATCTGATCTACGGCGCGTCGTATTGCTCCGGATTGGGGGCCGCGCAGTACGCTGCGAACATGGCGATGGCGCGCAACATGTCGAGCTATCTCAGTTCGGTCGGCACCACCGCGACCGATCCGCAAGCGCGGATAGCCGCGCTGCGCGTCGCCGCCGCCTTCAACTCGTTCCCGTGCGCCTATCCCGGAAAGCAATTGCCGGTGATTGCTCCGCCGCCGCCGAAGCCCGGCGATCCGCCGTTCGCGCTAGTCTCGCCGGATCTGGGCAAGGTTCCCGACGCCGAGCAGGAGACTGCCGCCGATCTCGCCGTCCGTTACGATACCGATGTTGCCCGGTCGGCCGCCGCTTGGAAAAATGCCGAGACGCTCCGGCTGAGCCTGGTCCAAAGAGGGATGACGCTGAACGCCCAAACGTCATCGGCTGTGTTCCGTCTGAAGCCTCTCTATGACGATTCAGCCGCCGCATTGAAAGCGCACAACTGGGACGAGGCGCTCTCGAATCTCCAGGCCGCCGAAGCCACCACGCAAAAAATCGAAGCCACGGTGGGGCACTAAGATCCAACCTCTTCATTCGCAAGTCGAATGGCCACGGACTATCCTTTAGCTCATCCCGATGAAGTCCCTATTCTGCGCGACATAGAGAAGCGCACTGGCCTGGTTTTTAATCACCTGCAGAACATTGCCGCTAATGAGGAAGCTCGGAAACTAGTACTTCCGATAGCTGAGGAATGGATACCTTTAAGTGCGCAGCAAATGCGCTTCGTCTTGTATTTTCTATTCCAGACAACGGACGCGGCTCCGTATTTGGAACAGATCATTCACTGGCGCGAAACCGAAACCCACGAACTCTCCATACAAGGTCTAACCCAGGCGCTTTCGATCCTTGTCACGCCCACCACGGCACGCCGGATATGGGACCGGTTTCGAGTGCTTAAGCCCGACGGTTTAGAAGTGATGCTGATCGCAAAGCTATTAGACACTGAGGTTAGCGATGAGGTATTTGACGATCGAGTTTCTGCCTATCTCAACCACGCCGCCGCTAGAATCGAGCGAGGCGATCCGGTCAAGACATTTTGCTACGGCATTTTGGAGTTTTATGCGACCGTTCGTCATCGCAAGATCCGCGAATGGTTCTCCCGCTATCTTGACTCCAGCGATAAGAATCTTCGCCGATTGGCTCAAAATTCCGCGCGCCGTACGACGCCGCTACCGAAAGGATGCTGGGCTACCCACGAGCTACTAGATTTGCGCCGCGAGATTTTCTCAACCGAGGTTGACGGGGAAGAGTTTCCCAGTCTCATCAGGGTATTCGCGAAGGAACACGGAGCTAAGTTCCCACCTGCCGTCAGATCAGGTCAGATAATCGATGCGCTTCCCGAAGCCGGCTACGTTGTGTGCTCGGTTGTTAGTAAGAAAGACGGACCACTGGAACTGTGGCTTCGCCTCGAATCCGTTGATAGCGTCGAGGTTCGTTTGCTGCGGGCCAACCTCAACTCGGACGCCCTCATGTAGAATGCGGAGCTGCCGATAGCGCTACCGGATCACCCATCCCCGCCGAATCTGTTACCATTTGGTCATATGACCATGCTCCCGCGTACTGGTGGTCTTACCGCTCGATGAATCCACGAGGATTTGCACCCCGCCGGCCGAGGATCCGCGAAAACGTCAACGAAGCGATTCGCGCGCGTGAAGTGCGCGCCGTGTTCCCCGATGGCTCCGTTGAGGTCATGCCCACGCTAGCCGCCGTGCGCCGCGCCCAGGAATTGGGCCTCGACCTGATCCTGATCGCCCCCACCGCCGAGCCGCCCGTCGCCAAAGCGATGGACTACGGCCAGTGGCAGTACGAAAACAAAAAGAAGCAGCACGAAGCCAAACGCAAACAGCACATCATCCAGGTGAAGGAGCTCAAGTTCCGCCCCAACACCGATGACCACGATTACGATTTCAAAAAGAACCACGCCATCCGCTTCCTGCAGGAAGGCAATCGCGTGAAAGCCATCGTGCAATTCCGCGGACGCGAAATCGCCCACACCGACCTCGGCCGCAAACTGCTCATCCGCTTCGCCGCCGATCTCACCCAGTACGGCGCCGTCGAAGGCACCCCGCGCCTCGAAGGCCGCAACGCCCACGTCATGATCAGCCCCGTGAAAGTGATTCCTCCGGCTAAAGAAAAATCGGAGAAGCCCAAAGCTCCGCCAGCTTCCGCAGACCGGGCGGCGCAGAACCTGTCAAACGCCAGTTAACGCGGTCGTAATCGTGATGCCCGTCGATATCACGATAGTGCCCATCGCGATAATTCCGGTTACGATAGTCGCGATCGTACCGGTAATTGCGCCCATATCCGCCGTTCCAACGCATCCTGTCACCATCAAAGTTGCAGCCAGTAGACCTGCGCCGATCCATCGTTTCATAAAACCCTCCCTGCTATTTAGAGGGGCACCGCTAGCGCAAGGTTGCCGGTTACGTCGATTTAATGTGGGACAGCTTCAACACTTAGCGCCAACGGCCTTCGTGCCAGACATAACGATTGCCGCGATGCTCCCAGCGGCCATCTTCCCAGCGCTTGTGCCCGCGCGGCGGCCGTTCCCAGCGACCGGCGTTCCATGCGTAGTCGTTGCCGCAATAGCCCCAATACCCGTTGATCCAAACATAGCCCGGCCCCGGCGTGGGACCATAACTTTCAACCCGGATCGGAGGCGGCGCGGTCCTCGCGTAGACGCCAACATATCCCGGGCCGCCACAACCCACCGCCATTAAGACTCCGCCCATCAGGCCGGGCAATACCCAGTGCTTCATGAAACCGCGTTTCATAAACACCTCCTGATGGTTGGAGGGCGGGAAGCGAGGCCCGTTCCGGCCTTAAGCAGAAGTTAATGTGAAACGTTTTCGGGCGCGGCGTATCGCTAGGAACCAGAACCCGTTCGGCCATAGCCCGCTTCAGTTCCTTGATGCCTTCGCCCGTGACGCTCGAAATCTTGAAGAACGGCATCCCGCGTTTCTTCGCGAGCCGTTGCAGCGCCGCGACCCGCTTCGGATCCTGCGCCGCGTCCATCTTGGTCGCGACCACGATCATCGGCTTCGTCGGCCAGATCGTCCGAGAAACTAGCCAGCTCCGCCAGATCACTTCGAAATCGTGCACCGGATCGCGGCCGCCGTGTCGGACACATCCACCAGATGCGCCAGCAGCCGCGTCCGCTCCACATGCCGCAGAAACTGAATGCCCAGCCCGTGGCCTTCGTGCGCGCCTTCGATCAACCCGGGAATATCGGCCACCACGAACGTCCGCTCGTCATCGGTCGATGCACCACGCCCAGATTCGGCTCCAGCGTGGTGAACGGATAATCGGCAATCTTCGGCCGCGCCGCCGAGATGCGCGAGATCAGAGTCGACTTGCCGGCGTTCGGAAACCCCACCAGCCCCACATCGGCCAGCAGTTTCAGCTCCAGCCGCAGGCGGCGTTCCTCGCCCGGCTTGCCGTCTTCATGCTCCGTGGGAGTCTGATGCGTGGAGGTAGCGAAGCGCGCGTTGCCTCTGCCCGCCGCGTCCGCCCTTGCGCGACGATGAAGCGGTCGCCCGGCGGTGGTGAAATCGTGCAGCAGCTCGCCAGTGTCCGCGTCGTAGACGACGGTGCCCACCGGCGTGGCCAGCTCGATCGAGTGCCCGTCGTGCCCCGTGCGATTGCTGCCTTCGCCATGGCGCCCGCGCTGGGCTTTGTGTTCGGGGTTGAAACGGAAATGGAGCAGCGTGTTGTGATGCTGGCTGGCCACCATCACGACGTCGCCGCCGCGCCCGCCGTCGCCGCCGCTGGGGCCGCCGCGCGGGACAAACTTCTCGCGCCGGAACGCAAGACAGCCGTTGCCGCCGTCGCCGGCCTTGACGAGATTATTACTTCATCTATAAACAACATGGAATATCACCGCGCTCGGACGAGCGCAGTCCAGAGGAACGTATTCGGCGGCCACGATGCTGACGAACTTGCCCATGCGCCCGCGGTCGCGAAATTCAATGACGCCGGTGACCTTGGCGAACAGCGTGTCGTCCTTGCCGAGGCCGACGTTCACGCCGGGCTTGATCTTGGTGCCGCGCTGGCGCACGATGATCGACCCGCCGGGCACCAACTGCCCGCCGAAGCCTTCACGCCCAGCCGCTGCGCATTGGAATCGCGCCCGTTTTTAGAACTGCCTAAACCTTTTTTATGTGCCATGACAATTCCTACACGATCTCGTTAATCTGCACGCGCGTGTAATTCTGCCGGTGTCCCTGGGTGCGCTTGTACTGCTTCTTGCGCTTGAACTTGAAGACGATGGTCTTCTCGCCGCGGCCATGCGCGGTGATCGTGCCCTTCACCAGCGCGCCTGCCGCCGGCCGCGCCCGCTCTTGACGGACTCGCCGTCAACCACCGCCAGCACCCGGTTAAACTCCACCTCCGCGCCGATCTCGCCCGCCAACGGTTTCAATCTCCACCGATCTCGCCCGGAGTGACGCGATACTGCTTCCCGCCTGTTTCAATCACTGCGTACATACGAATTCTCTTTCTCTTGCCAATTGATTCGTCCCTGGCCCGCACACACTCTACCGCGCCAGGGCAGGAAGCCAGAACCTTTAGTGTACTACAGGAAGGGGCAATTTATCTCAAACCCGCCTGCTGAAGGACCAGATCGCCCGCACCTTTGCCGGTCGATCTCAACTCCAATTTCATGGCCACAGCCTTCTGGGATGGTGCAACAGCACGCTTCAGAGGGCCAAGCGTTTGTGCGATGGCGACCCCGCCGATGCCGGCGCTGAAAGTCACCAAATCCTGCGGCTCCAGACCGCCGGCCATCACCAGGCGGTACTTTGATCCGGGTACGAGCCCCGTCGCCGCGATCTGCAAATTGTCGATCAGGCCCAGAGAATTTATTGACACGTTGGCGTGCGCCGTCGAACGGCTGTTTGCCGGCGGAACCATTTCGATATGCAGCGATTCTGCAGCGGCGCCGAGGGGCTTCAAATTGGCCCTGCCGCCGCCGGGAGTGGTCGCGTTAGTTACATAGATCAGCGCCTGTGGCAACTGGCCGACGGGAATCGTTGCGATGATCTGGTTGGTGTTGGTATCAATCGCCTGGACGGCGTCGCCGTTCTCCAAGCCTACATAAACTCGCCGGCCGTCGCCCGACCCCCACACGCCGTGCGGCAGATCGCCGGTCTTAATGGTGGCAACCAGTTTGGGAGCTTGTCCCGGATCGCGCCGGTAAACCAGCACCTGATCCCGCCCGCCCACCGTTATGTACGCAAAATGCCCTTGCGTGTTGTTCACGAACGTAACGTGATTTGTAATTGGACCGGTATCCAGCACACTCAGCGTTTTAAAGGCGGCTTCGCGCTCACAATCTGCGTCTTGCCGGTATCCTTCAAAGTGAACCAAACCTCGTCCTGATCCACCGCAAGATTGGGAGAGAATGGACTCACCTGCGGCACCCGTGCAATCACCTGGTAGGTCGCGGTGTCGATCACATCCATCTCAGGAGTGAAGCTCGAAGGTACAAAAGCATACTTTCCGTCCGGGCGGAACAATACCATGCCTGGACCGTCCGCCGTTTCAATGCGCCGGATCTCCGTCCGCTTAGCCGGATCGATCACGCTGAGATAGTTTTCGCCACGCACGGTAACCCAGAGTTCGCGGCCATCCGGGCGGAAGAACCCTTCGTGCGGAGAACGTCCCACGTAGATCTTGCCTTTGACCGCGTTGGTCTCGGTGTCGATCAGCGTGACCGAGTTAGAGCCGATGGAGATGACATCCAGCGTTTTATGATCCGGCGAGAAACCCAGTCCATGCACCAGCAGTTCTCCGCGATACAACGGGCTCAACGCCACGGGCACGTCATCGCCAAGCAGGATCGACCCCAGCAACTTGTTGGTTTCAGGATCGATCACAGAAACCGTGTTGGATGTCTGGTCGGCGGTGTATACCCGGTCGCCGTCCTTCCCGGCGGCGGCCATCGCTATTGCGATCAACAGTATCGGTGATTCGGATCCGCATTTTGACTACCTCTTTCTCCCTGTCGCTGCTCACCGAATTTTTGCCGAGCCAGAGTTGCATGGCGTCGATCTCGGATTGCTGATCGACAAGGATCTCCTCCGCCAAGCGCCGCATGACTGGGTCTTGGCCGTAGGTCAGTTCGGCCTTTGCCATTTCGATCGCTCCCTTGTGATGGGGCACCATCATCGCTGCGAAATCATGATCGGCATTCCCGTTCATCGGCGCTGCCGCCATGGCGCGATCCATCTGTTTCATGCTGGCGTACATGGCCTGCATGAAGTTTACGCCCGATGCTTCCGCCTGCAGCACCACAATTGCCGCGACCACTAAGCCAGCCAAAATCAATGTGTTTCTCATGCCTGCCTTGATTCTACGCCGACCACAGTCAAAACTTCGCCAGCACGAACCTTCGTTATAGCCAAACGCAGCTCTTCCAGGATCATCCGGTAATACCGAAGTTGATTTTTGGGAACGCGTACGACCACCACTCCAATCCGGAAGCGGGCAAGATTCTGCTGAAACTGAAGCTTGCGGTCAATTGTCACGAGCACGTCGAACTCGTTCTGGGCGGCCGCCAACAGAGCGCCGTCTTTGAACGCACTCCACCCCTGGTCGTGAACCGTAGCAGGCTGATGATCCAGGAGAAGAGTCTTGACCCGTGGATCTACGCACTCGTCAATAAGGACGCGCACTCCAGGATCTGATAGTTGGCGAAGTCAAGAACTGCAAGCACCTGCTGGCGCGTAATAGAGGGATAGAGCGCAAGAAACTGGTCAAGCGTTTCCCCACCCTCGAGGAAGTCGATCAAACTTTGAACCGGGACGCGAGTGCCTCGAAAGCAGGGCGTGCCGCTCATGCGCTGTGGGCTCACCCACACGGCTTCGTCAAGCCGGGCTTTTTGATCGGCAGTCACTACTTCAGGATATCAGGAGTTCCCTCATTGTCCTGAATGCTACTGGACCGAGGGGAGCTAGGATTTCTGAAACGGGTTTACGATTTCCACCCCAAGGATCTTTCGTCCATGCTGCAAGTCCTCCGAATAGAGGCGCTCCGACCCTGAGCGGGCCGCGGCGACAATCACCAGCGCGTCCCACATCGAAAGAGTATGCCGAGCCGACAGTTCCGCAGCCTCGCGAACCACACCGTAATTCACCCCGGTAACGGGCGACCGAGCGATTCGATCCATGTAAGCCAATGCTTCCCGGGCTGTGAATTTACGACGTACTTTCCGGGTCAGAACGACATACAATTCCTGCAGCACCTGCGTGCTCGTTTGTAGGACTTCAGACTCGGCCAGCCGACCCACCAGATCCCGGGCAATGCTCTGCCGCTCCGGGTCGTCATCGGTTACCGCGTAAACGAAGACATTGGTATCGACGAATGATGGCCGGAGGTTACCGGCGGTCATGTAACTCGTCGCGAGTCCAATTGCGCTTGCCTAGAGTCACGCTGTGAGTCCGCCAAAACTCCCTAAGCGCCGCCGCCGTAGCCTTGCCCGGCTCGCGCTGGCGGACCAAATGCCCCAGGTAGTTCCGCACCAATTCATTTACAGAAGTATCGCGATCGACCGCAATCCGCCGCGCATCCCGCAGCAGTTCTTCTTCAATCGTCAGAGTCAGGTTCTTCCGCACATAACCAGTGTTGCACATAATATGTGCACTCATCCCCCCACCACCTCCAAAAACGCCTGCGCCGCGTGGCTCAGCGCCCGCCTGTGCCGGGATACACCAGGCGGATCTTGCGCTCCACCTCCATCTCCTTCACCTTGACCTCACGCAGAATGCCCTGGCGCATTTCCTCGTCCACGCACATGCGCGGCAGGAACGCCACGCCCTCATTGCGCTGCACCATTTTGCGGATCGCCTCCACGGTCGGCATCTCCAGGTCCATGTTCAGCGGCACCTTGTGGCGCTGGAATTCGCGGATCACCACGCCCGGTACGGCGACACCACATTATGCGCGATGAACTGTCTCATCGCCCAGCTCGGTAATCGAAACCTCCGCTTGCGCCGCCAGCCGGTGCTCCGGCGAGATGATGAACGCCAGGTGATCGCGATAAATCACTTTCGACACCAGCCGCTCGTCTTCCGGATCGTAGGTGAGGATGCCCAGTTCCAGGTCGCCGTCGATCAACTCCGCCGGAATCTTGCTCGACAGGCTGCGGCGGATCTGCACCTTGATCTTCGGGAAACCGGCGCCGGTAGCGTTCGATGTGATCGAGCAGATACAGCGTGGACGATTCGTTCGCGCCGATCGTCAGCCGCCCGGCCGATTTGTCGCGCAGCTCGGCCAGCGCGTTTTCCAGGTCGCCTTGCAGATTTTCGAAGCGGCGCGCGTATTCCAGCACGATCTTCCCGGCGTCGGTCAGCAGCAGATCCTTGGCCGAACGGTCGATCAGCTTCTCGCCCAGCTCGGTTTCAAGCCGCTGGATCGACAGCGAGATCGCTGGCTGCGTGCGCAGCAGTTTTTCGGCGGCGCGGGAGAAACTCTTCTCGGTGGCGACGGTCAGGAAGACGCGGAGTGGGTGCATTTCCATAAACGATTATTATACAAAATTCGAATATTATAAATTTGCTAAATTCGAGCCCCGGCGGCATAATCGAGATAGAGGGATTCACATGGCTGATCGAGTCTACATCTTCGACACCACTCTTCGCGACGGCGAGCAGTCGCCCGGCTGCAGCATGACCGTGCCCGAGAAACTCCGGATGGCCGCGAAGCTGGTGGAACTGGGCGTGGACATCCTCGAAGCCGGTTTCCCCATCGCCTCGGAGGGCGATTCCGAAGCGGTGGACGCGGTGGCCGCGAATTTCCGTGGGCGAACGTGGCGGCGCTCGCGCGCGCCAACAAGCTGGATGTCGAGCGCGCCGCGAAGTCGCTGCAAGAACGCCAAGCGTCCGCGCATCCACACCTTCATCGCCACCAGCGACATCCATCTGAAGTACAAGCTGAAGAAGTCGCGCCAGCAGGTGCTGGATGAAGCCGTCGCCGCGGTAACGCTGGCGCGCGAGTATTGCGATGACGTCGAATTTTCGGCCGAAGACGCCACGCGCACGGATTGGGATTATCTGGAAGAGGTATCGCGAGCCGTAGTCGCCGCGGGCGCGCGCACCGTCAATCTGCCGGACACCGTCGGGTTCTCGGTGCCGGAAGAATACGGCGCGATGATCGGGCGGATGGTCAAGGCGCTGGGCGATACCGCCGTCGTCAGCGTACATTGCCACGACGATCTGGGCCTGGCCGTCGCGAATTCGCTGGCCGCCGTGCAGGACGGCGCGCGCCAGATCGAGTGCACCATCAACGGCATCGGCGAGCGCGCCGGCAACGCCGCGCTGGAAGAAGTCGTGATGGCGATCAACACCCGCCGCGACCGCCTGCCCTTACGAAACGCAAGATCGTCACCGAGCATCTGTTCCCCGCCAGCCAGATGCTGACGTCCATCATCACGTTCGGTCCGCAGCCGAACAAGGCCATCGTGGGCGAAAACGCTTTCGCGCATGAAGCCGGCATCCATCAGGACGGTTTCCTGAAAGAACGCACCACCTACGAGATCATGGATCCGCAGAGCGTCGGCGTGCCCGGAGAGCAAGCTGGTGCTGGGCAAGCACAGCGGCCGGCACGCGCTGGCCAAGCGCTGCGAGGATCTGGGCTTCGCTCTCGACCGCGAGCAGCTCGACATGGTGTACCAGCGCTTCACCGCCCTGGCGGACCGCAAGAAGGGCCTGCGGAACGACGAAATCTCGGCGCTGGCGCAGGAGGTGCTCGAAGAGAGCCAAAGTCCGCGCGCGCCAGCTACGACCACACGAATAATGAATCTTAAAATCCTACTTTTACCCGGCGACGGAATCGGCGCCGAAGTGACCAGTGCGGCTGTAGAGGTCCTGCAGCCGTGGCCAAGAAATTCGGACACACGCTTGAGTTGACCGAAGGCCTCCTCGGCGGCATCGCCATTCATAAAACCGGCTCGCCGCTTCCGAAAGAGACGCTCGATAAAGCTCTGGCTGCCGACGCCACGTTGATGGGCGCCGTCGGCCTTCCGGAATTCGATAACGCCCCGCCCGGATAAGCGTCCCGAGAAGGGCCTGCTCGGCATTCGCGCGGCCATGGGACGTTTTCGCCAATCTGCGCCCCGTGCGCACTTATCCGGCGCTGATCGAATCTTCGCCGCTCAAGAATCAGCTGGTCGAAGGCACCGACATGATCATCGTGCGCGAGCTCACCGGCGGCCTGTATTACGGCCCGCCGCGCGGCATCGAGGGCGACCGCGGCTTCAACACCATGTCGTACACGCGCGCCGAAGATCGAGCGCGTCGCGCACGTCGGCGTTCCAGCTGGCGCGCAACCGCCGCAAGAAAGTCACCAGCGTCGACAAATCCAACGTGCTGGAAGTCTCGCAGCTCTGGCGCAGAGTGGTGATGAAGTGTCCGCGCAGTATCCCGAAGTCAAGCTGGAACACATGTTGGTGGACAACGCCGCCATGCAGATGGTGCTGCGTCCCACGCAGTTCGACGTGATGCTGACCGAGAATACTTTCGGCGATATTTTCAGCGACGTCGGCGGCATTCTGGCCGGGTCCATCGGCATGCTGCCTTCGGCATCGCTGGGCGAACCCCAGCGGACCAAGGGATTGTACGAGCCGGTGCATGGCTCCGCGCCCGACATCGCCGGCCAGAACAAGGCCAATCCGCTGGAGCCATCGGCACCGTCGCGGCGATGCTCGAATACACGTTTCGGCCTGATGACGGAAGCCAACGCCGTGAACGCGGCGGTCGGCAAGGTGCTGGCATCCGGCCGCGTCACCGCGGATTTGAGACCGAAAGGCAAGCCGGCGACCACCGATCGAAGTCGGCGAAGCAGTCAGTGAGGCATTATGAGCAGTCAAACCGCGTACCATCATCGAGAAAATCTGGGACAACCACGTCGTCACCGCAGCAGCCCGGCGCACCCGCGCTGCATCTACATCGATCTGCACCTGTGCCACGAAGTCACCTCGCCGCAGGCGTTCCGACGCTGCGCGAGCGCGGCCTCAAGGTGCGCCGTCCGGATCTGACCATCGCCACCATGGACCACTCCACGCCCACCACGCCGCGCAACCTGCCCATTCTCGATACAGTCGGCACGGCGCAGCTCGATGCAGATGGAAAAGAATTGCGCCGACTTCGGCATCCGTCTCTACAATCTGCACAGCGACAAGCAGGGCATCGTCCACGTGATCGGGCCCGAGCAGGGCTTGACGCAGCCCGGCATGACCGTCGTCTGCGGCGACAGCCACACCGCCACGCACGGCGCGTTCGGCGCGCTGGCATTCGGCATCGGCACCAGCCAAGTGGGGCACGTGCTGGCCACGCAGTGCCTGCTGCAGACAGCCGTCCGAAACCTACGCGATCCGCGTCGACGGGAACGCTGCAGCCCGGCGTCTCCGCGAAGGACATCATCCTCGCCGTGATCGCCCGCATCGGCATCGGCGGCGGCACCGGGTGCGTCTTCGAATACACCGGCTCGGCCATTCGCGGCCTTGTCGATGGAAGAGCGCATGACCATCTGCAACATGTCGATCGAAGGCGGCGCGCGCGCCGGCCTGGTCGCGCCCGACGATACTACGTACCAATACGTCGCACGGGCCGCGAGTTCGCGCCCAAAGGCGCAGATTGGGACGCCGCGGTCGCGCGCTGGAAGCAGTTGCCCACCGACGAAGGCGCGACCTACGCCAAGGAATTGACGCTCGACGCCGAGTACGCTCGAACCCATGATCACCTTCGGCACCAACCCCGGCATGGGCATTCCGATCACCGGCATGATTCCCGACCCGGCATCCATCTCCGATCCGCATCGAAAAGATCGGACCTCGATCAAGGCTCTGAAGTACATGGACCTCGAAGCCGGGCAAGCCGCTCCAGGGCCATCCCGTCAACGTGGTGTTCATCGGAAGCTGCACCAATTCGCGCATCTCCGATCTGCGCGCCGCCGCGTCCATTATGAAGGGCCGCAAAGTGAGCCCGAACGTGCGCATGATGGTGGTGCCGGGCTCGCAGCAGGTGAAGCAGCAGGCGGAAGCCGAAGGGCTCGACAAAATCTTCCGCGAGGCCGGCGCGATTTCCGCGAAGCCGGCTGCTCCATGTGCATCGCCATGAACGGCGATCAACTGCAGCCCGGCGAATACAGCGTCTCCACCAGCAATCGCAATTTCGAAGGCCGCCAGGGCAAGGGCGGCCGCACGTTCCTCGCCAGCCCGCTGACCGCCGCCGCCAGCGCCATCACCGGCGTGGTCACCGACGTGAGGAGACTCATAATGAAATTCGACACGCTCGAAAGCAAGACCGTCGTTCTGCCCGATCGACAACATCGATACCGACCAGATCATCCCCGCGCGCTTTCTCAAGACCATTTCGAAAGAAGGTCTGGGCGACAGGGCTGTTTCTCGACTGGCGCTACAACGCCGACGGCACGCCGAACCCGGAGTTTCCATCCTGAACAAGCCGGACAGCCAAAGGCGCGCAGATTCTGCTGGCCGGCGATAACTTCGGCTGCGGCAGTTCGCGCGAGCACGCGCCGTGGGCGCTGACGCAGTACGGATTCCGCGCCGTGATCAGCACTTCTTTCGCCGACATCTTCAAAGGCAACTCGCTGAAGAACGGCCTGCTGCCGATGGTGGTTCCGGCCGACGTTCACAGCCGAGTTGCTGCAATGCGTCCGGGAACACAGTCGAAGATCGATCTCGCGGCGCAGACGCTGACGCTCGGCCGGGGGAACGCGACGTCGAATTTCCCATCGACCCCTTCGCCAAGCACTGTCTGCTCGAAGGCGTCGACGAACTGGGCTACATGCTCAAGCAGGATGCCGCCATCGCGGCGTACGAAGCTAAGCGCGTTGGCTCCATTAACACGCTGGCGTACAGCAATAGATCGATTCATTTCCGCGCGCTTTCAACTAGCGATATTGATTTCATCCAGCCATCCTGACACGCGGGCCGGCGGAAACTGCGGGCATGAAGAAGTACATTCGTGACCTGCTCGATGATCTGACCAAGAAGCTCGATCCGGCGCCGGCGCCAGCCGTGCCCGCCGATCTGGACAACCAGGAACTCTCGAAAGATCCGGCAGAGCGCGTCCGCCAACTCGACCAGCAAGCTCAGAAAGCCGAGGAGCGGGAGATCGCTGGAAGAGCTTGTTTCCCAGAAGCACACCGGCTGGCGGGCGCCGGTCGCCGACGGCAGATTGCCCGGCCGGCGCCGCGCGAACTCATAGGCGAGCACCGCGAAGGCGATGGCTTCCTTGGCGTCGGGGTCGATGCCAAAATCGGCGCTGCTGCGCAACGGCGTATCCGGCAGCGACTCGCCAGCCGTCCGCATGATCTGCTGGTTGTGAACTCCGCCGCCGGACGACAATCAGCTCTCATCCGCTGCTGAAATCGCGCCGCAGATCGACCGCGCGGTGAATTCCGTCGCGGTGGCGATCAAGTCGGCCAGTGGAAGCCCAGTGGCAATCAGGTCCGCTCACGAACTCGCTGCCCGAACTGTTCGCGCGCCCGCGGTCTTCGGCGGCTTGCGAGCGGAAGTACGGATCGCTCAGCATCGGATCCAGCAGTTCTCGTGAACGTCGCCGCGCCGCGCGATGCTGCCATCGCGGTCGTAACGTCTGCTTGCCCGCCGGTCATGTGCGCGACCAGCGCATCGATCACCATGTTCCCCGGCCCGGTATCGAACGCGATGACGTCTTCGGCTTGCTGCCGCCGGGATCACCGTGATGTTCGCGATCCCGCCGATATTCAGCGCCACCGCCCGTCTCTTGCGTGCGCGGAACAGCAGATAGTCGACATACGGAACCAGCGGCGCGCCCTGCCCTCCCGCCGCGATATCGCGCTCGCGGAAATTCGAAATCGTGTGGATGCCGGTCCGTTCCGCGACCACCGCCGGCCTCGCCGATTTGCAGCGTGCTCGCAACGCGCATGCCCAGATATTCCACGGGCGCCCTCATGAAAAATCGTCTGCCCGTGCATGCCGATCAACGCCGGCTTATGGCGGCGCGAAGCCTTTTTCATGGCGTCCGCGTACAGCTCGCCCAGCAGAAAGTGCAGCCGCGCAATCGTCGCGGTGTGCGTCATCGCGTTCGAGACGCTGAGCAGCGCTTCGCGCACCGGCTTCGGATACGGCGTGGAACGAAACGCCAGCGGCCCGATTTTCTTCCCTTGAATATCGACAATCGCCACGTCGATCCCGTCGAGCGACGTCCCGCTCATGACGCCGGCGACGATCATCTTGCCTCCGCGCACAAGGCGCCCGGGCGCTCTGTTGTTCGCGCACACGGACGGAGCGCCCTGTGCGCTCTCATTTCAGCTCCCTCTGCAATTCGGCCAGCAATTGCAGCGCCTCGATCGGCCGCAGTTCATCCAACTTCAGCTTCCGGATCCGGTCGGCGATCTGTTCGTTCACCGGCTCGAAGAGCTGAATCTGCATCGGGCGCGGGCTTCGGCGAAAGCTCTTCGGTAACGGTGTGTTCCGCCGATTCATGCAGCGCCAGAATCTGCCGGGCCCGCTCGATCACACTCATCGGCAACGCGGCCAACCGCGCGACCTCGATCCCGTAACTGCTGGTCCGCCGCGCCCGGCTCCACGCGCCGCAGGAACAGGATCTGGTCGCCGGATTCTTTCACCGACACATGCAGATTGCGCACGCCCTCCAGTTGCGACGCCAACTCCGTCAGTTCGTGATAATGCGTGGCGAACAGCGTTTTCGCGCGAATGTTCCGGTGAATGTGCTCGACCACGGCCCACGCCAGCGCCAGCCCATCATAGGTCGACGTGCCGCGGCCGATCTCATCCAGCACGATCAGGCTGCGCGCCGTCGCGGTATTCAGGATCACCGCCGTTTCCGTCATCTCCACCATGAACGTCGAGCGGCCGCGCGCCAGGTTGTCCGCCGCGCCGATGCGCGTGAACACGCGATCGACGATGGGCAGCCACGCGGATTCGCGGGCACGAACGAACCCATCTGCGCCAGGATCGCCAGCAGCGCGGCCTGCCGCAGATAGGTCGATTTTCCGCCCATATTCGGGCCCGTGATCACGGCGATGAATTCCGTCTCCGGATGAAAATAGAGATCGTTGGGGATGAACCGCTGGGCGTCTTTCTCGGCCAGTTTCTCGATCACCGGATGCCGCGCCGCCAACCACGCTTCATTTCGCCGACTCGGGAACGAACTGCGGCCGCGCGTAGCGATTCTCGGCCGCGACTTCCGCCAAGGCAACGGTGACATCCAATTCGGCGATCGCCGCGGCAGTCGCCTTAATCCGCGCCGCGTGAGCGGCGCACAGGGCGCGAAGCGCCTCGAAGATTTCGCGCTCAATCGCCAGCATTTTCTCTTCGGCCTCCAGAATCTTGACTTCCAGCTCCTTCAACTCCGGCGTGGTGAAGCGTTCGGCGTTGACCAGCGTCTGTTTGCGCTCATAATCGGCGGGCGCAAGGTGCAGGTTGGCTTTCGAAATTTCGAGGTAGTAGCCGAAGACATTGTTGAAGCGGACTTTCAGCGACCCGATGCCGGTGCGGCTGCGCTCGCGCTGCTCGATTTGCGCCAGATAGCGTCTTGCTGTTCTGCGAAATGTCGCGCAGCTCGTCCAAACGCGTCGAAGCCGTCGCGAATCGCGCCGCCGTCGGCAAGATTCACCGGCGGTTCATCGGCGAGCGCGGTCAGAACCCGATCGCGAACCTCCGCGATTTCATCCAGCCGCCCGTTGATATTTTGCAAGCGATCCGACTTCACCGCCGCGAGCCGCTGCTTCAGCGACGGCACTACCGCCAGCGACCGCGCCAGCGCTGCCACATCCCGAGGGCCCGCGCTCGCCAGGCTGATCTTCGACAGCAGCCGCTCCAGATCCAGAATCGACCGCGAGATCCTTCGCGAGTTCGCTCCGCAGGATCGTGCCGGCGTACAATTCCTCCACCGCATCCAGCCGCGCTTCGATCTCAGGCGGCGTCGATCGACGGCGCCAGCAAACGCCGCCGCAGCAGGCGTCCGCCCATCCCCGTGCGCGTGCGGTCGAGCACGGAGAGCAGCGTCGAATCCTGTCGATTCGCCCGCGAACAGAGGCTCCACCAGTTCCAGATTGCGAACCGTGGTCGCGTCCAGCACCAGCGCGTCGGCGCGGCTATAAAACGACGGCGGCTCCAAATGATCGAGCGCGCCGCGCTGCGTTTCGCGCAGGTAATGCAGCAGCGCCGCCGCGGCTCCCGTCGCCAGCGGCTCGCTCTCCAGTCCGCAGCCGTCGAGCGAGAGCAGATGGAAGTGGTCGCACAAACTGCGCGCCGCGTAATCCGCTCCGAAGACCCACGATTCCACGTCGGTCTTCAAGCACGGAAACTTCTGCGGCGAGCCCTGCGGGCGCCAGCACTTCGCGGGCACTCAGCGTTTCGAGCGCCGCCGCGGCATCCGCTAGCTCGATTTCGGTGGCGCGAAATTCGCCGGTCGTCACATCGACAAATGCAAAACCGGTTCGCGCGCCATCCGGCATCACCGCTGCCAGGAAATTGTTTTCGTGCGACCGCAGCAGCGACGCGTTCATCGTCGTGCCGGGAGTGATGATGCGCGTGACTTCGCGCCGCACCAGTTTCGTTGCGCGCTGGGGCGCCTCCATCTGATCGCAGATGGCGACGCGATAGCCTTTCTGCGTCAGCCGCGCGATGTAACCTTCGGCGGAATGATACGGCACGCCGCACATCGGGATCGGCTGGCCCTTTTCCTTGTTGCGCGCCGTCAGCGTGATCTCCAACTCGCGCGCCGCCGTGACCGCGTCTTCGTAAAATAGTTCGTAGAAATCGCCCAGCCGGAACATCAGCAGCGTATTCGGCACCTGCTGCTTGATGCCGTGGTACTGGCGCATCAAGGGTGTAGAAGGGGGTGTCGAGGAAGATGTTGACGCTGGCGTCGGCTCAACCGCCGATGACGCAGAAGGCTCGGATGACATGCGGGAGTCTTCATTATGACGCATGCTACACTCGCGACAATGGCAAATATCGGCGCTCCTGCGCCCGTTCGTGCAATTGGATGGCGAAGCCTGACGGCCATCTGTATCAATGGAATGATCGGCGCGGGAATTCTGATCCTGCCGGCCAATATCGCGCAGTTGTTAGGCGGCGAAAGCATATTCGGATACGTGCTGGCGGGGGCCGCAGTGATCTTGGTGGCTCTGTGCTTTGCCGAAGCCAGCAGCCTTTTTGAAAGTTCCGGCGGCCCTTACCTCTACGCGCGCGAGGCATTCGGCCGGTTCGTCGGATTCCAGGCCGGAATCCTGTTAACACTTTCGCGAGTGGCCGGCGCGGCTGCGATTAGCAACGCGTTCTCCGCCTACATGGGTTATTTGTTTCCAGTGATGGGCCACGGTTGGGGACGCGTCGCCGCCATCACTTTCGTTTTCGGAATACTGACGCTGGTGAATTACCTGGGAATCAAGCCCGGCGTATGGGCCATCAATCTGCTTACGGCCGGCAAACTGATTCCACTGGTTTCGTTTTGTCTGATCGGGCTCTTCTTTTCCAACGCACCGATGCCGCAGCCTGCCCCCATTTCCTACGCGTCCTGGCAACAAGCTGCGCTGCTCTTGATTTATGCCTTCGGAGGATTCGAATTTGCATCGATTCCCAGCGAGGAAGTGATCCAGCCGCGCCGTACGTTGCCGGGGGTGATCGTTTTTTCGGTATGCGCAGTGGTGGTCTTGTATATCACCATCCATTGGGTCGCGATGAGAACGCTGCCGGGGCTGGCCACGAGTCACGCGCCCTTGGCCGAAGCCGCACAGATGTTTTTAGGTCCGGCGGGCGGCGTTCTTTTATCGGTGGGCGCGATCTTTTCCACTACCGGTACCACAAGCGCTTCGATTCTGATCGGCTCGCGCATGTTGTACGCGTTGGGACGCAGCGGTGACCTGCCGGCGGTATTCGCCAGGCTCGACCCGCGCTTTCGCACGCCGGTGATATCCACCCTGGTTTTTTCTGCCGTGGCGATGGGCGCCGCGCTCACGGGCAGCTTCCGGCAGCTCGCGGAATTGGGCGCGCTGACTCGCGTGCTCTACTATACGTCCACGTGTGCTGCGATTCCGGTACTGCGCCGCAAGAAATCTGGCGACGGGCGCGGATTCACGCTGCCGGGCGGCTGGACCATACCGGCGCTGGGCTTGTGCGTCTGCCTTTGGCTGCTGACCGGGAGTTCACGGCAACAGGCGCTCATTACCGGAGCAGCCATGCTGGGCGGAACTGTTCTTTACGGCATCTCCGCGCTTACGCGTAAATCCCGCGCAGCTTGATCGCGAACGCCACCCGGTCGAGCGCCAGCATATACGCGGCCGTGCGATTGTCCACGCCGTGCTTTTCGGCGTACGCCACCACGTCGTTGAAGCTGTTGACCATGATTTCTTCCAGGCGGTCGTTGACCAGCTGCTCGTTCCAGAAGTAACCCTGGCGGTCCTGCACCCATTCGAAGTAGGAAACCGTCACGCCGCCGGCATTGGCCAGAATATCCGGGATCACGAAGATCCCTTTTTCGCGCAGGATCTGGTCGGCCAGATGCGTGGTCGGCCCGTTGGCGCCTTCGCACAGAATCTTGCGTGCGCAGGCGATGCGCGTTCTGCGACGTGATCACGTTCTCGCGCGCCGCGGGCAGCAGCACGTCGCGTTCGAGGAACAGCGCTTCTTCGCTTGTCGATGTCTTCGCCGCCGGCGAAATCGACGATCGAGCCGGTCTCTTTGCGGTGCGCCGCCAGCGCGCCGATATCGAGGCCCTTGGCGTTATAAACCGCGCCGTCGTATTCGACGATCGCGATGATCTTGAACCCGGCGCGCGCCATCAGCTTCGCCGCCATGCCGCCGACGTTGCCGAAGCCCTGAATCACCACGCGCGTGTCTGCCGCGCTCCAGGCCGAATCGCTTCAGCGCCTGCTCGCGTCACGATCATGCAGCCGCGCCCGGTGGCTTCCGTGCGCCCGCGCGATCCGCCCAGATCGATGGGCTTGCCGGTCACCACCGCCGTCTGCGTGTGCCGCGGACGTGCATCGAGTAGGTGTCCATGATCCACGCCATGGTCTGTTCGTTGGTGTTCACGTCCGGCGCGGGGACGTCGATCTCCGGTCCGATGAAATCGATAGAGCTGCGCGGTATAGCGCCGCGTGATGCGCTCCAGTTCGCCGGGCGAAAGCAGGGTGGGATCGCAGATGACGCCGCCTTTGCCGCCGCCGAACGGGATGTTGGCGACCGCGCATTTCCACGTCATCCACGACGCCAGCGCGCGCACTTCGTCGAGCGTCACGTCGGGCGCGTAGCGGATGCCGCCCTTGGCCGGGCCGCGCGCGATGGAGTGCTGCACGCGATAGCCGGTGAACACTTCGATGCGCCCGTCGTCGAGCAGCACCGGAATGTTGACGGTCATTTCGCGCGCCGGCGAGCGCAGCACTTTGTGCATGCCGTCGTCCAGCCCCAGCTGCTCGGCGGCGTTATCGAACCGCGCCTCGGCGGAGAGCAGCGGATTGAACTCATCGACCACGGCGGGCTTCTCAGCTTCGAGGATCATGCGGTCCCCTCCGAAACTATTATGAACCGAAGGCCGGAAGGCCGGGGTTATGATGAGGGCATATGGGACGCGGATTGATCGCCATCGGAATCGTGCTGGTGGCCTTCGGGCTCCTGCTGACGTTCGGCGAGAAGCTGCCGATCCGCCTGGGGCGCCTCCCCGGCGATATCGTCATTCGCGGCAAAAACAGCACGTTCTATTTCCCGCTGGTGACCAGCTTGCTTTTGAGTTTGCTGCTCAGTTTCGTGATGTGGGTGTTCGGACGGCGCTAGGCAGCCTAGACGGCGCCTGGTTTGCATCAACGCTCCTCTGTTACCATCGCCTTAAATGCGTTTTATTCCGCTGCTCCTTTTGCTTTCTCTGCCCGCGGCACCCGTTTTCGCGCAAGCGCCTGCCGCCGCCGCTCCGGAACACGAGACAACCATGGACAAGATTTTCGGCATGGTCGCTCCGGACGAACCAAGCCAGATGACCGAATCCAAGCGCTTCCACTTATATCTGCTCAGCGCGGGCGGTCCGATCCCGATCCTGGGCGAGGCGATCGGCGCCGGCGTGAGCCAATGGGAAAATTCTCCCAAGGAATGGGGGCAAGGTTGGGGTGCATATGGAGAGCGCTTCGGCACCAACCTCGCCTACAACGGAATTCGCCAGACCATTACTTACGGGACCTCGGCGATCTTTCACGAAGACAACCGGTATTTCGCGTCGCATAAGCATGGTTTCTGGGCGCGGACCGGTTACGCTGCGCTGGCCACTGTGGTTGCGGAGCATCCCGACGGCAGGCGAACGTTTTCTGTCTCGGCGGTATCGGGCATCATCGGCGCCAGCGCGCTTTCCAGCATTTATGGGCCACCCAGTTGGAAGGGCCTGGGAAATATTTCCGAGAACGCGGGACTTTCATTGATCACTACTGCCGGTTTCAATATCGTGCGTGAATTCCTGCCTGACGTTCTGCACCGCCAGCGGAAATAACGCGATCTGTTGGAAGATTTTGCGGCCCGCGCGGCTGGTTCCCGGTTGTGCCACAATCGGCCTAGAGCGAGAAACGACAGGTCGAGAATCGACAGAGAATGATTACTGCTTCCGCCTATGATATTCACGTGGAGAAGCTCTTCGACCGCATGAAGCGGCTGCACGCTGCGCTGTCGGGCGCTGGGATCGCCTACCGGATCATCGGGGGCATGGCTGTGTACCTGCAAGTGTCGCAGCGCGATCCCGGCAAAGCGCGCTTGACTCGCGATGTGGACGTGGCCGTAAACCGCGGAGAAGTGAAACGGATTGCTTCAGTCGCCGAGCCATTCGGATTCCAGTTCCGGCATGTGGCGGGCGTCGATATGCTGCTCGACAATGCTGAGCCGCGAGCCAGCAGCGGCATTCACCTGGTGTTTGCCGGTGAAAAAGTTCGTCCCGAGTATAGCGAGCCCGTCCCCGGCTTCTCGGAACCCACGCGCACGGCCGAAGGCATTCTCATCGCGCCGGTGACCGATCTAGTGCGTATGAAGCTCACCAGTTTTCGCTTGCGGGATCAGGTTCACATTCAGGATATGGACTCGGTGGGTCTGATCACGGCGGAGATCGAGAATTCGCTGCCCGAGGCTCTGCGCGAACGGCTAAAGAGAGTTCGGGCGAGCGAATAGCTTACTGAACGGAGTTGTCGCGGCAATACTCGATCCACTGCACGTCTTCATCACTGAATTCAGCGCGGTACTTATCGAGATACTTTTGCACTAACTGCTCCGAGGACGGATGATACAGATGCCCCAATCCGTGGAGGGCGCAAATCTGACAGCCGCGGTGGTCAAGGGCCAGTATCTTTGACAGCGTCTGGAAAATGGTCTCAATCATTTGCGATTGGTCGTTCGTAAGTGTCAAATAACCGTACTTATATTCCTTGGGAAACTGGATACAGTCCGTGTAGGACGATGTCCCACCACATCCAATAGAACGATTCCTTGACGTCGATAGTTAGATTCGCGACCACATCCCTAAATGGCAGGTACATGGATTCCACGCAGTCAACTCGCAGGCTGCGTTCTATCGTGGGGTCGAAAAGATACTCTTCGCAATGCAGGACGCCCCCGAATATCGTCCAGAGGCCCTGATCTAACTGATCAGGCGAGTAGGTCTTCGCCAAATCACCCAAATTTAGGCACATCGCTTTAACGTTCGTCACGAACGCTGCCGGATTGGATGGGGATATGGCAAAACATTCAAATTCCCCAAGAAACAGCTTATACTTAGCGTCGAGGCCTTCGACGATGGGCCGGTCGAAGAAGAACGTCGAAAACTGCTCCGGGGTCAGTGTGGAAAGATCGAGATCGTTTATCCAGTCCCCATCCATGTGAACAACCTTACGCCTTCGGCGGCGGCAGCACTGGAGCGTGCGTCAGCAGCATGTCTTCGAAAGCATAATCCTGCTTCGCGCCCTTGTGGCGCAGGTACCATTTATAGGATTCCTGCAAACCAGTCGCGAAATCCGTGGGCTTGAATTTCAGCACGCGCTGCGCTTTCGCCGTCACCTGGGTGATCGGAGGCATGTCGAGATAAATTCCGAAGTACATCTTGGGGCCCTTGGGATGGCCGCCGGCGCGCAGCAGATAATCGCGCGGGATGCGCACAAACTTCGCGGGTTTATGGCAGGTCTTGGCCAGCGCTTCGACGAATTCCGACTGCGCCACCGGCCGGGCGTTCGCGATATTGAACGCGTGCCCCACCGCGGACTTTTCGTCCATCGCGCGCAGGGCGGCGCGCACCAGATCCTTCACGTAAACGAACTGCATCAGGCGGCGGCCATCGCCGGGAAGAATGATCGGGCGGCCGGCGCGCAGGCGGTCCCAGAAAAACGCCTCGCGATAGAACGGATTCTCCGGGCCGTAAATAAACGGCGGACGGAACGTGACCACCGGCAACCCGATGCGCTGATGCAGCCGGAACAGCGCCCGCTCGCTCATGGCTTTGTTGCGGACGTACAGATCGGCGGCGTCGTCCGGCGCCAGCGCGTCGCCCTCGTGATGATTCAGGCCATCGCCATAAGCCGCCACGCTGGACATGAAAATGTAGCGGTCGAGCGAACCATTGATCGCGCGCACGGTGCCTTCGACGTGCGCGGCGGTGGTGCCGCGCTCCCAGTCGTAGACGTTATCGAAGACCACGTCGAACGTCTTGCCAGCCAGCGCCGCCTTCATGGCCTTCGGATCGTTGCGGTCCGCCGTCATGTTCTTCACCCTGCGTCCCAAGTCGTGCTTCGGCTTGCGATGCAGAACGGCGACCGCGTGGCCGGCCTTGAGCAGTTCCGCCACCAGGTGGCGGCCGATGAACTGCGTTCCTCCGATGACCAGGCAATTCATGCGATAGAGCGAAAAGTTGGGCGCGCTAACATTTTCGCCTGCATGGTTTCCCTGGGCGCGAGCCCTGGTCAACGGCGAGATTGGTAACCGTTCCCAATCTCCATGTCTAAACGCATTCGCGTTTAGTCGTAGTATTCGAGACCCAGATGCGTGATCAGATCTTCGCCCCGCATCCAGCGCAGCGTATTCTTCAGCTTCATCAGCTGGATGAAGATGTCGTGCTCGGGATAGAGGCCCGGGCGCGGTCATGGGCGCTTTGAAGTAGAACGACAGCCATTCCTGAATGCCGCGCATGCCGCGCGCTGCGCCAGATCCATGAACAGCACCAGGTCCAGCACCAGCGGCGCGGCCAGAATCGAATCGCGGCAGAGGAAATCGATCTTGATCTGCATCGGATAGCCCAGCCATCCGAAGATGTCGATGTTGTCCCAGCCTTCTTTGGCGTCGCCGCGCGGCGGATAGTAGTTGATCCGCACCGTGTGATAGAGGTCCTTGTACAGATCCGGATACAGCTCGGGCTGCAGGATCTGATCCAGCACGCTCAGCTTGGTTTCTTCCTTGGACTTGAACGAGCCCGGATCGTCCAGCACTTCGCCGTCGCGATTGCCCAGAATATTGGTGGAGAACCAGCCGTTCAAGCCCAGCATGCGCGACTTCAAGCCCGGCGCGATCAGCGTCTTCATGAACGTCTGGCCGGTCTTGAAATCCTTGCCGCAGATCGGAATGTTGCGCTCGCGCGCCAGTTCCAGCAGCGCCGGCGTATCCGTGGTCAGATTGGGCGCGCCGTTGGCGATACGGCACGCCGCATCTTCAGCGCGGCATAGGCGTAGATCTGGCTGGGCGAGATCTCGGGATCGTTCTTGCATCAGCCCGCACTCGAAATCCTTCAGCGTCTGATGCACCGCGGCCGGCTTGTGGAAAACTTCGGTCGAGCCGCACCAGATCATCACCAGGCGGCTGAGCGCCGGTGGCTTCTTCCGGAACTGCTCGATATCGTCCATCAGCATCTCGCGCCTTGTCCATCTTGGTGCCCTTGGTCTTGACGTTGGGGCCGTTGATGCGGCGGATGTATTCGCGGATCGAACACCGCCTTCATCGGCTTGATCGCCGAAAGCGGCTCCTTCAGTTGCTCGAGCAGGGCCGGCTCCAGCACCTTGGCGTTCACGGCGGCTTCGTAGGCGGTGTCTTCGTAGATATCCCAGCCGCCGAAAACCAGGTCGTTCAAGCCGGCCAGCGGCACGAAATCCTTGATCATGGGCGAGCGGCCGTCGGTGCGCTTGCCCAGGCGGATGGTGGCCAGCTGGGTGAGCGATCCGACCGGGCTTCCGAGGCCGCGCTTTATGGCTTCCACGCCGGCGATGAAGGTGGTGGAAACGGCGCCGATCCCGGGGATCAGGACGCCGAGTTTTCCTTCCGCGGGCGCAATCTGGACGTTATCTTTTGCGGGCAAAATGTAGTGCTCCTTAGCTGGATGTGTTCTCACTGGCGGCCGGCGTTATTTTCGAGCGCGAGGCAGGACCGCGAGGAATGAAGGTGTGACGCTTTATCCTTAGCAGATATACTAGCACTTATGGTGAATCGCGCGACCAGCGCAGCGCCGAGTGCTCCCAATAATCCCGCAGCCAAAGCGGGAGCGGCCCGTCGGTGCGAGCCCGGCGCAAACCATTTCCGCGGTCCTGGTGGACGACGAAAAGCTGGCATCCGACGAGCTCGCCTACCTGCTGAAGGAATTCCCGGACGTCGAGATGATCGCCACTGCGGCGAACGGCCTGGAAGCCGTGAAGCTGATCGCGGATCTGGAGCCCGACCTGGTCTTCCTGGACGTGCAGATGCCGGGCCTGGATGGCATGGGCGTGATCCGAGAAACTGCGCGAGCAGGGCGTGCCGCTGCCCTATTTCGTCATGGCCACCGCCTACGATCAATACGCGGTAGAGGCATTCCGGCTGCGAGGCGCTGGATTATCTGCTCAAGCCGGTGGAAAAGGACCGCCTGGCGGTGGCCGTGGAGCGCGCGCGAAAGGGAATCGCCGAGCGGGCCAAGGCCGCCAGCGCGGCAGGGTTCTGGATTCGCCGCCGGCCAAGCCATCTCTGCAGCGCACGAAACTGCTGGTGAAGAGCAATCACCGCAACTTCATCGTCGACGCGCAGGAAGTGGTCTACGCCACCATCGACGACGGCCTGATCACGGTGGTCGCGACGAACCTCGAAGGCCAATCCAACTACCGCACGATTGAGGAACTGCAATCCAATCTCGATCCGGATACGTTCTGGCGCGTCCACCGGTCGTATCTGGTGAACATCCACCGCATCAAGGAAGTGATTCCCTGGTTCAAGTCCAGCTTCCAGCTGCGCATGGACGACAAGAAGCAGACGGAAATTCCGGTGAGCCGGGTGCAGACCAAGCGACTCAGGGCGCTGCTGAAGCTGTAGTGCGAGCGCCTCTTACGGAGTCACTTCTTTCATAGGGACTCGCCGCAGCAGGCTCCAGTGATTGTTCTGCCATAGGAAGTAGTGCGTGTAATTAATTCGTCCTTTCGATAGGGCAGGATTGGCTTCGATGATCATCAGACCGCTGTTAATACGAAATTCCACCTCCGCCACCCCGGGCACAAAGGCATCCGGGTCGCCGGAAACTTTTCGCGGAAGCAAGGGCAGTATGAAACCCTCAGAAGAAATTGGCGGACTGTAGACCTTGCCCGTCAAGGCATCCACAATCGCCATCCTTCCGCATTCCGAACCGCAGCCCCATTCGATGACTACGTACTGTCCCGCAAAGTTCGGCCCCGGTTGTTCTTTTCCCTCCCGCATCACGCCTAACCCTTTCGCCACGCCGTCGCGAATTCGGGTGCGAAACATTCGCTCCGTCGGCGTGGTCAACCGAGGGGCGGCGGGCGTTCCATGAAAAATATCTGTTACCAGATAATCCTCGAAACGAGGGACGTGAATGTCAGTCTGCTTTGGCGTCTGAGCAGCGGCGCTCAACGACATCACGAGCTCGAACATCGCCCATCTTGTTGCCGTGGCAAACACTGAACTACTTCTTTTCCGGCAGCCTCGTCCGATAATTCGGCCGATACTGCTGATGGCAAGTGACGCAGGCGGCATAAAGTTGGTCGTTCACCGCCACCACCGCGTTTAGATCCTTCGCCCGAGCGGCTTTGTACGCGGCGTTGCCCGCGTCGACCAGCAGCTTCGCGTCCTTGATCCAGTCGCCTTGATCGCGGGCGCGTGTGCTCATCATCAATAGATTGCCGGATTCGGCCAGCGTCAGAGCATTGGTGCGCAAGACGCTCCAATCCTGTTCGTTCTTGGGCGGCGTGCGCTCGACGTAGAAGATCGCGTCGGAAGTCGGATAGATCACGTCGATCATGAGCTGGCTCATGTTCCCGACCGGCTGGAACGGAGCGGGCGATTGGGCTAAAGCAATCGCGGCGATAAAAATTACAACAAGCTTGCGCATTTTCACACCTCGTATTTTTCCAGATCCAACTGATCCCCTACCGCCGTCTGCGATTTCTGGATCATGCCCACCGGCAGTTCCAGCGTCGAGTGCGCGCGCACGCTGAAGGCGATGCGGCTCTTGACCATGTTCGGCCGCAGCTTGGTCACCACCCGCTTCTTGTTGATGAACACCACGTCGATCGCGAACTTCATGAAGAAGCTGTGGACGCCCTCGCAGGGCACGATCCACAGGCCTTCGCCTTCGGCCAAGCCCGTGTGTTTCAGCAATCCCCGTTGGCGGTTCGCGCTGGTGTCGGCGATGTCGGCGCGGTCGGCCAGCAGCGTGTTCTTGCGTCAGGTTGCGGACTCGCAGTTTCAAGCAGCCCATTATAGATGGAGAAGCATGGAGAAGGCCACATTTGGCGCAGGCTGTTTCTGGGGCGTCGAAGCCACGTTCCGCCGTCTGGCGGGCGTGAAGTCCACGCAGGTCGGCTATGCCGGCGGCAAGCTGGATCACCCGACTTATGAAGACGTCTGCACGGATCGCACCGGCCACGCCGAAGTGGTCGAGGTGACCTTCGATCCCAAGGTCATCAGCTATCACGACCTGCTCGAAGTCTTCTGGAACAACCACAACCCGACCACGCTGAACCGCCAGGGACCGGACGTGCGGTATCGCAGTACCGCTCGGCCATTTTCTTTCATTCGCCCGAGCAGGAAGCCGAAGCGAAAGCCTCGCGCGACGCCGCGCAGGCCGATTTTCCCGGCCCATCGTGACCCAGATCGTGCCGGCCCGACCTTCTGGCCGCGCCGAGGAGTATCATCAGCAGTACCTGGAAAAGCGCGGCCTCTGGCACTGCCACATTTAGAGGAAAGAGTCTCCTTGAAAATTGGTTTCGTCAGTCTCGGATGCCCGAAGAACCTCGTCGATACGGAGGTGATGATGGGCCAGCTCACCGCGGCGGCCATGAGCTGACGCCGCACCCGTCCGACGCCGACGTGATCGTGGTCAACACTTGCAGCTTCATCGATCCGGCCAAGCAGGAATCCATCGACACCATTCTTGAAATGGCGGAGTACAAGAAGACCGGCCGCGCGCAGAAGTTGATCGTCGCCGGATGCCTGGTGGAGCGCTACCGCGGCGATATTCAGAAGGATATGCCGGAAGTGGACGCGGTGATCGGCACCAACGAACTGGAACGCATCACGGCGCTGTGCGAAGGCGTCGGAGCCCAAAGACAATCCGCTCGACGCCTACCTCTATCACGACCTCACGCCGCGCGTGCTGGCCACGCCCAGGCATTACGCCTACATCAAGATCGCCGAGGGCTGCGATCATCCCTGCACCTTCTGCGTGATTCCGCAGTATCGCGGGGAGTTCCGCAGCCGCCGCTTTGAATCGGTGATCTCCGAAGCCACGCGCCTGTTCTCGCAAGGCGTTCGCGAGATCAACCTGATCGGCCAGGACACCACCTGTTACGGCGAGGACTTCGGACTGAAGGACGGGTTGGCGCAGTTGCTGGCGCGCCTCGCGCAAATCGAAACGGCGCACGAAAAATGGGTTCGTTTCCTCTATGCGTATCCCAACAAAGTCACGCAGAAGTTGCTCGACACCATCGCCGAGCACGAGGCGCTGGTGAAGTACATCGACATGCCGTTGCAGCACGCCAGCGCTCCAGTGCTCAAGCGCATGAAGCGCGGAGCTAACGGCGACATTTTCCTCAAGCTGATCGAGCGCATCCGCAAGACCATTCCGGGCGTCGCCATCCGCACCAGCATGATCGTGGGTTTCCCCGGCGAGACCGATCGCGATTTCGAAGAGCTCTGCCAGTTCGTGCAGGCCGCGCAGTTCGACCGGCTTGGGCGTGTTCTCCTATTCCGACGAAGACACCAGCAAGAGTTTCGAGCTCGACGCCAAGGTGGACGCCCGCACCATCTACAACCGCAAGCGCCACCTGATGGCCTGCAGCGCAAGATCTCGCGCGCCAAGAATCGCACGCTGGTCGGCCGCGAATTCCGCGTGCTGGTGGAAGGCCCCACGGCGGATTCGGAACTGGTGTGGGAGGCGCGCCTTTCGACGCAGGCCCCCGATATCGACGGCGTCTGCTACATCTCCGATCCCGGCGAAAGCCCGCTGCGAGCCGGCGACTTCCGCACCATGCGCATCATCGAAGCGCACGATTACGAGCTCACAGGCGAACTGATCGACACGCCGGCCGAGTCAGGCGCGCCCGCGGACGGTTTGTTTCAGATTGCTGAACTTGTTTAAGCATGAAGTGCCCGATCTGCGAAAAAGAAGTGAAGCTTGACGATCCCGAGATGCCTTTCTGCAGCGAGCGGTGCCGCATCATCGATCTGGGCAATTGGGCGTCGGAGAAGTACGTCATCCCCGGTCCGCTCGACTCCACCGGCCAGGACGAGGACGAAGATTGAAGCGGCTGGCGTTTCTCATTGCTACATGGTTCGGTTGCGGCTATGCGCCCAAGGGTCCAGGCACGGCGGGATCGGTGGCGGCACTCGCGATCGCGTGGTTGTTGCATACTTACGCCGGAGTTTCTTCCGTCGGACTCGGTTGCCTGGGGCTGCTGCTGGCGATTCCCGGTACTTGGGCTGCCGATGTAGTCGCGCGCTCCAGCGGCCTCGAAGATCCGCAGATCGTAGTAGTGGACGAAGTCGTCGGGCAGTGGTTGACTCTCGCCGGCGCCACCGCGCTCAACTGGAAGAGCTGGCTGCTGGCGCTGGCGCTCTTCCGCCTGTTCGATATCTGGAAGCCGCCGCCGGTGCGGCAACTAGAACGTTTGCCCGGCGGACTCGGCATTGTCGCCGACGACGCGATGGCCGGCGTTTACGGCGCGCTTGTGTTGTTCGCGGCTGGATGGTTCAATCTTTATTAGCAGCGTAATTGCCCCTGTCGGTTCCTATGGCCTCTCGCAAATCCTCAGATTCCCGTCCGCAGATTCTCGAAGTAGCCCCCGCGGCCGCGATCCCCGGCGGCGAATTTCAGGTGCACGGCAAGAATTTTGCCGGTGCGGGACGGGCCTCGGTCACGATCGGAGCTGCTCCCGCGCCTCTCGTGGTGGGCTCGGATTCCTATCTCATCGTGCGCGTGCCCGATGATGGCGTCGGCGGCCAGTTGGTGGTGAGCCAGAACGGCGACATCAGCACTCCCCGTCTGCTCCAAGTGGGCGTGCAGATCGCCGACGGGCTTCATCCCATCGCCAATCCTGCGGTCGACAGCCACGGCAACATTTACGCGACCTTCAGCGGCTCGCGCGGCCAGAAGACTCCGGTGTCGGTTTTTCAGGTTGACGCCGCCACCGGCCAAAACGCGCCCTTTGTCAGCGAGCTGATGAACGCCAGCGGTCTCGCCATTGACCATGACGATGTCCTCTACGTTTCCAGCCGCCAGGAAGGCAACGTCTACCGCGTCTCTTCCGCAGGTAACAGCGCGATCTATGTTGAAGGCATGGGCGTCGCCACCGGCATCGTCTTCGATCCGGATGGCAACCTCTACGTCGGCGACCGCAGCGGCACCATCTTCAAGGTAAGCCGCCAGCGCCAGATTTACGTGTTCGCGACGCTAGAGTCGTCGATCTCGGCGTACCATTTGGCCTTCGGCCCCGACAAATATCTCTACGTGACCGGACCCACCACCTCCAGCTTCGATTGCGTGCATCGCATTTCGCCCGCCGGAGAAGTCGAAGTGTTTTATCGCGGACTCGGCCGGCCGCAGGGCATGGCCTTCGACGCCGAAGACAATCTCTACGTCGCGTCCTCTTTCCGTGGACGGCGCGGTGTGGCGCGTATCACGCCGGATAGAAATGCCGAGTTGTTCCTCTCCGGACCGGGCATCGTGGGTCTGGCCTTTGCTCCCGGCAAGAATCTCATTCTGGCCACCAGCAACGCACTCTATCGCGTACAGGTCGGGATCGACGGCCGCCGCGCGCCGTAGACTCTTTCTACACGAATGGCAGACGCCGAAATCATCGCGATCGGTTCGGAACTTCTCACGCCGGACCGCGTCGATACCAACTCCTTGTGGCTCACTGGCCAACTGAATGCGCTGGGTGTTGAGGTACGGCGCAAGCTGGTAGTGGGCGACGATCGTGAACTCCTCGCCGAGGCAGTGCGAGATTCACTCGCCCACGTGAGGATCGTGATTCTGAGCGGCGGCTTGGGACCAACCGAAGATGACGTAACCCGCGATGCTGTTGCTCAAGCGCTAGGCCGCACTTTGGTTTTTCGGCAGGATCTACTCGATGCCCTTACCGAAAGATTCCAACGCCTGCAGCGCAAGATGGCCGACAACAATCGGCGCCAGACTTTCATCGTCGAAGGCGCCGAGCCTCTGCCCAACACCCGGGGCACCGCTCCCGGCCAATGGATCGAATACGACGGCAAAATGATTATGCTGCTGCCCGGCCCGCCGCATGAATTGAAGGCCATGTTCACCGGCGACTGCTTGCCCCGTCTACGCCGGAACTTGCCGCCACAGGCGATTCGCACGCTGTTCTATCGCGTCGCGGGCATGGGTGAATCGGATCTGGACCAACTGATTTCGCCGGTATACAAACCCTACGCCAATCCGGTAACGACGATCCTCGCCGGTGCAGGCGACATTCAGATTCATTTGCGAGCGCGCGGCGAGACCGACGCCGAAGCCGATGCGCTGCTGGCCGCCGTTGGTCCAGCCATCGAAGAACTATTGGGCGATCGTATTTATTCGCGAGACGGCGCGGATCTTGAGGCCGTCGTCGGCGGGCAACTCCGCGACCGCAACGCGACTCTGAGCGTCGCCGAAAGTTGTAGTGCCGGACTTCTCGGAGGCCGCATCACTTCCGTCGCCGGCAGCTCTAACTACTTCGTCGGCGGATTTTTGGTGTATACGGATCTTATGAAGACCGAACTGCTCGGCGTGGATCCGCAACTGCTCGATCGCTTCACAGCCGTCAGTGAAGAGTGTGCCAAGGCCATGGCCGCCGGAGCGCGCGCCCGCACCGGATCCACCTTCGCAGTCTCGGTTACGGGCGAGGCGGGGCCGGAGAGTTCCACCGGCGCGCCGGTCGGGACGGTCATCATCGGCATCGCGGGACCGGACGGCGAGCCTCAGGCAAAACGCTACCTACTGTTCGGCGACCGTAACGGTATCCGCGCCCGAGCCGCGCAGTGGGCGCTCGACGATCTGCGGCGTGAGCTCGGCGGACGCCCCTGAACTTCGGTGCCAGCCAAGCCTTTCGCTGTTCTTTTAAGGAAACCTCTTTCACGCGAGCGCCATCTGCTAAACTGAAGAACCAGCGCATCCATAGCGGTCTGGTGGTGTGCCGACGCGTGCTGTCCGTGCGTACTAGGGGCGGCGTACGGAAGCGGTCGTAGGAGCATCCGCGATCCCCTCCCGGGCGCCAACATCTGAACTGAATGAGGAACTCGTGAAGTCAAGTTTGAACAGAGTATTGCTTTGCCTTCTGCTGGCGGTGGCGGCGGCCTCGGCTCAGGATCAGAACCCGACTCCAGCAGCCCCCGCCGCATCCGCGCCCGCGCCGGCCCAGAGCGCCCCATCGGGCACCGTGCCGTCGGCCACGACTCCGACAGTCGCTACGCCCGCTACAGCGGCCACCTCGACGCGGACGCCAGAAGTTTCTTCGCCGGTGAACACAGGAAACGGGCTTTCGATCGAGCCGATCTACTGGCTTGTAAGAGGAATTCCGGTGCTGCGCGCCGGTGACGCATGGCTGGCTGGAGCCGGGACTTCTCCGGGACCTCTGTCAGAGAATGCTACTAGCCCCGGCAGTCTGAATTACACCGGCAAACTCCAGCGCAGCCCCGGTGCCAGGGTAAGCATCCCAGTATCGAAGAACGGAACGGTCAGGTTTTCTTACTTCAAGGCAAACAGCTTTACCGGGCTCACTTCGGCTCCGGGCAATCTGAATCTGTTCGCTCAAGGCATCGCCGGCGGCGACGTCCTGGCCACCAGCTCCGACCTGGAAGGCTTCAAGCTCTCCTACGACTATTTAACTTATTTCTGGAAGCGCGGAAACTCGGAGTTGCGCCTGAAGACTCTTTACGAGGTCCAGCGCATCAGCGTGAACAGTGAAGTGGACGACTTCCAGGTCGACACCACCGGCGCCTTGGTAAACATCAATCCCATCATCGCTTCGCAGTCCGTCTTTCTGCCCACATTCGGGCTAGGACTGGAGCACACGTTGTCACGGCATTTTCGCTGGGAAGCGCGCGGTACCGGTTTCGGACTTCTGCACCGCGGAGACATCGTCGATGCCGAAGCGCAACTTGCGTTCCGCGTAAGCCACTTCGAAGTGCTGGGCGGAGCCAGGTGGTTGCATTTCAAGACTAATCCCACAGCCGCCCAATACACTATCGAGACCATGTATGGACCTTACGTGAGTCTGCGCTATTACTGGAAGAAAAATTAATCGGGCGGCTCGCGCGCACTAACGCCGGCGCCAACGCCGCATCATCTTCTGCCACCATCCGCCCAGTTCCGGCGGCGCGCTGGAGTCCGCATCCACTACCGGCGCATCGCTCATCGCAATCAAGGTATCGCGGCGCGTTACGGGAGTCTTCGAAATCAGTCTCACGTGATATCCGCTGAATCCGTAGATGCGTTTGAAGAGCGCCCCGTCCTTGTCTTGAACGATGACGGAGAAGCCTTTTTCCTGATCCGCGTCTTGATCCCGGTCCCTATCTCGATTCCGGCCGCCGGTTTTCTTGAGCGGTTCCCCCGCGGTCACGTCGGCTAGCTCTACCGGAAAGAATCCGGTCACATTGCGTTCGATGAAGGCAGTCTCATAACGATGCCGGCTCTTGCTCCACACAAATACCCGGAAGCTGTCGAATTCGGCGGTTTTCAAGCTGGCGTCCGCGGTAGTCCAGAGCCAGTTATGCTTCACTTCATCTCCGTCGCGGACATCACCCAGCGCCAGGTAAGCGGTGATGCGTTTGCCTTCGGCGTACTGCGCAACGTCGTCCGGGACCGCCATGTATAAATTGCGCGCCAGCACCCAGCCCACCGTGCCGTCCTTGGTGCGCACCAGATCCCAGTCATCCAGTGAAACCGGCGGCGCTTCAGGGGGCGTGAAGCCCGGCAGATCGGATGCTCGCGGGCGCGAAATTTTTTCCCAATTGGCGGGCAGCGCGGGCGGCGCAGGCGGCGGGAGCAGGTAAACAGCGGCGCCTTTCTTTGAAGCCTTGGGTTTCGACGCCTTTACGGGAGTGGACGCCTTCACTAGTGCGGCGCCTTTCGGGCGGACCGCGCTCCGCGGCGTAGCGCGATGAGCCAGCACCTCGACCGCGCCGCCTTCCGGAATCTGATGGAAGCTGGGCGAAGGGCGATTGGGCTCGGTGTGCATATTCAGCGCCTCGAACACGGTGGCCGCGCCTTGCGAAGGTAGCTTTCGGGAGTCCTCGGCCAGCTTGCGGAGTTCGTCCATTTGCTGCGCGCTCAGCAGCAGGTTGGCGTCCACCCAGCCCTCCGTGCCAGTCACCGTGCGTACGCGCACCAGGCGGCGGCGGACGTCGATGATATCCAGCCGGTCGCCGTGTTTGACTTCAGTGACGCCGGGGGATTTCGCAGCAATATCCTGCCGCAAATTCAGGCTCACCGGGCCGACGTAGGCGATGCCGATAACCGGCAGTTGCGAAGTGCCGGGCGTTGCGGAATGGCAGGAAACGAAGGCAAGACTGCCGCAGCATGCAAGCAGGAGCAGCGCGGCGCGGCGCGAGCCGGAAAAACTAAAAATCACCACAGACGTTCTGAACGCTAGTCTAACAGTATGGACCCAACTTCATCCACGCCTGGCGGAAAAATTTCAGCGGCCGAAGCGCCAGCGGCCAACCCGTCAGCAACGGACTATTATTGCGCCCGCTGCCGCCAGCCCGTAAGCGACCCGTTAGCCTGTGGCGATTGTGCGTCGCTGATCTGCCGCCGCTGCGGGACGCCGCTCGAACAAGTGGATGAATTGGGGATCGGGTAGAGAGGTATGAAAAAATCAGCGGAGCAATTCATTCAACCGTTCGGCTCCGAGATCGAGATCGCGAAGGATTTTTGTCGGCAGGCCCGGGCCGATGGTCTCGCCAGGATGAACCGGGACAACGGTTGTACGTCCATCGGAATGCCGCAAGAAATGATGACTGCCCTTGATCCGTACGACGTTGAAGCCCACTCTCGCCAGAGTTGCGATCAGTTGCTTGCCCGTAACGCGGGGCAGCTTACTCATGCAGCAACAACGACTCGCTGTACGCCGACAAACTCTAGCTTGGTAGAGGGAAGTCCTTCGACTTCAAGGCAAAGTTCGATCGCTTCCTTGACGCGATCCATGAGATCGTCAAGGGACGGAGCCTGTGTGTGGCATCCGGGAAGACTCGGAACGGAGGCGAGGTAGAGGCCCTCTCCGTCGCGCTCGATCACAACGTCGAAAGAACGTTCCGTAAAGCCTCCTACAGCCCCATTCTAGCCTGGCCGGTTCAGTTTACCCGCGCGCCCGGCTCGCTGCCGCCGGAACTGCCGTCGGCGCAGGAGGCGGAGGCGGGACTGCCGCAACTTCCCCACGCGTCAATCCCAAGGCCTTGCGCAGTTCCACGTCCAGCTTCTTGCGCACGTCCGGATTGTCCTTCAGAAACTGCCGCGCGTTCTCGCGGCCCTGCCCGATGCGCTCGCCCTTATAGCTGTACCAGGAGCCGCTTTTCTCCACCAGGTTCTGCGCCACGCCCAGGTCGATCAGATCGCCTTCCTTGGAGATGCCCTCGCCGTAAATGATGTCGAACTCGGCCTCGCGGAACGGCGGCGCCAGCTTGTTCTTCACGATCTTGACCTTGGTGCGGTTGCCGATCACCGCCTCGCCGTCCTTGATCGCCGCGATGCGGCGGATGTCGGCGCGCACGCTCGAATAAAACTTCAGCGCGCGGCCGCCGGTGGTGGTTTCCGGACTGCCGAACATCACGCCGATCTTCTCGCGAATCTGGTTGATGAAAATCAGGCAGGTATTGGACTTCGAAACGATGCCGGTCAGCTTGCGCATCGCCTGCGACATCAGCCGCGCCTGCACGCCCATGAAGCTGTCGCCCATCTCGCCGTCGAGCTCGGCCTTCGGCACCAGCGCCGCCACCGAATCCACCACCAGCACGTCGATCGAACCCGAAGTGATCAGCGCGTTGGTGATTTCCAGCGCCTGCTCGCCGTAATCCGGCTGCGAGACCAGCAGATTGTCGACATCCACGCCCAGCTTGCGCGCGTAGGCCGGATCGAGCGCATGTTCCACGTCGATGAACGCCGCCATGCCGCCGATCTTCTGCGCTTCCGCGACCACCTGCAGCGCGATGGTGGTCTTGCCCGACGATTCCGGTCCGAAGATCTCCGAGATGCGGCCGCGCGGGAATCCGCCGATGCCCAGCGCGAAATCGACCGAGATGGAGCCGGTGGAGATCGACGGAACGGCCTGCACCGGCTGCGCTCCCAGCCGGATGATCGAGCCTTTGCCGAACTGTTTCTCGATCTGGCTGAGGGTGGCGCCCAAGGCGCGCGCGCGTTCTTTTTCGTCCATAGGGGGTCCTGTTTCTTTCCGGGGGAAGCCTCATTATAGCGCGTGCCCGAATCGTCACCCCGTGGTGCAAGGAGTCACCGTTCGGGTGGCTCCAATTCCGCCTCCCATACTCCTTCGAAGTCCGACGAAGTAGGCGCTTACGGCGATTTCCGGGATCGCCTTCCGCAGATTTGCGGCCGCGCGGCGGAGTTCACGGTGATGGTTCTCCGCTTCGGCCCGCTGATCACCGCTAAATCCTCCCACGAGGCCGCCGTAAGCGCCGCAATCGGAGTGCAGCATCAGGATCGACGCGCCTGGTTCCGTGCAGCTGCATGGACTTGCGGATCTGGTCCGAGCACGAAGTCGCGGTCGGGATCATGTTCGGGGCGGCCAGGCATTTCGCGCCGCCGGCGATCTTGACCGGGTCCGAGCTGAAGATCCCGATCCGGTTCAGGAATTTGCGAAAGCCCAGCTCGAAGCGATTGTCGAAACACCAGAGAATCACGCCGTCGCACTGATATTTCTCGCGAGGTGAATCGAAGTGAAATACTTTTTTCACACGGTTTTATCTTTAATTCAGCCGGCTTTCTTGCCGCGATTTGAGCTCCCCTAGAAGCTTCTCGATTTGATCTTCTTTGTCGAGCGCGGCGAGCTTTTCGTCCATATTGTCGCGCGAGCATTCCGGATTTCGCGAGGCTGAGTGGCTTCGGCGTGGCTGGACCTTAGTCTTCATGCGATCGAAGGTGGCAGCTTCCCGCGGTCGCCGGCGGCCATGCCGGCGTCGCTCGGCGCGAGACAACGCCCGCGCGCGGCGATGCTGGGCGATCAGCAGATCGCTCTTGGCCTCCGCTTCGGCCAGCTTCTGATCGAGCTTATGCAGGGCCGTCTGCAGATTCTCCACTTCCGTTTTCTGATCGGCCACCTGCTGCTCGAAGCCCGTCCGCCATCTGCTGACAGCTCAGCGAGCGCTCCAGCGCGGCGCGCGCCAGGTCGTCCTGCTTCTTGTCGACGGCCAGCTCCGCCTTGCGCATCCATTCCGCCTCGCTTGCTCCCGATTCTCCTTGTGTTTCTTCTCCAGGAGGTGCTGGTCGGCGATCGCGATGGCGACCTGGGTTTTGACCTGCATGAGCTGATTCTGCATATCCAGAATCACCTGCTTGATCATTTTTTCCGGATTTTCAGCCTGGTCGATCAGATCGTTCAGATTGGCCCGAATCAGAGTCGATACTCGTTCCAATAATGCCATAATGATTACCTCCTATTGAACTCTTGGGCGAATCGCCCGATTTCGGCGGTCTTGATCGCCAATCGATTTCACCTTGGCGAGCAGTTCCGACATCTGCATGCCCGAAAGCGTTTCAAACAAGCGCCGGAATCTGCGCCGCCATGGCGGTCATATCGCCGGTGATCTTGTTCATGCCAGCCGTCGGCCGTTGCCGGTGGAGACGATGGTGATCTTGTCGACATTGGCCAGCGGCGCGGCCAGGGCGCTGACGATCTCCGGCATATTGGTGAGCAGCTTGTCGACGACCGCGGCCTGGTTGTATTCCTGGTACGCCTCGGCCTTGACGTTCATCGCCTTGGCTTCGGCCTCGCCCTTCTTGAAAATGATCTCGGCTTCGGCTTCGCCCTGTCGCGCGCGTGGAGGCGGCGTGGCCTTCGGCTTCAAATGTCAGCCGCTGCTTTTCGGCCTCGGCGAGGGTTTCGATGCGCTGGCGCTCGATTTCGGCCGGCTTCAGAACGGTGGCGATCAGCTCGCGTTCGCGGCGCTGGATTTCGGCGTCCTGCACCGCGATTTGACTTTCCTTTTCCACCTGCTGGATCTTGACCTGCTCCGCGATCACCTGCTGCTGCATGATGTTGGTCTGGATCTCGTAGGCCTTATCGGCCGGCGCCTTCTGCTTCTGGACGGTTTCCTGGATAGTTGGCCTTCTTGATCTTCCAGATCGCGCGTGGCCTCGGCCTGCTTGGCCTGCGACAGCGTTTCCGCGAGCACGCGTTCTTGATCGGCCTGCGCTTTGGCGACGGCGGCGGCGCGCATGGCTTCGGCGCGCTTGATGGCGGTGTCGCGCTCGGCTTCGGCGGCGGCGACATCGGCGTCGCGCTTGATGCGCGCCACATCGGGACGGCCCATGTTGCTGATGTATTCGTTCTTATCGCGAACTTCCTTGATGGTGAACGAGATGACTTCGAGGCCCATCTTGTTCATGTCGTCGGCGCAGGTGGAGCGCATGCGGTCGCCCACCATTTCCGGCTGCTTCACGATTTCTTCCACCGTCAGCTGGCCGATGATGCCGCGCAGATGGCCTTCCATCACCAGGCGGATCAGCCCTTCGCGCTCCTGCGGCGTCTTGGTGAGAAATTGCTCGGCGGCGGTCTGGATGGATTCCGGGATCCGACTTCACTTTGATCTGCGCGACGGCTTCGACGGTGACGGCGACGCCTTGCCGGGTGTAGAGATCCTGCTGCGGCGCGACGTCGAACGACATCAGCTCGAGCGACAGCTGGCGGCAATTTTCCACCATGGGCAAAATGACGGTGCCGCGGCCTTTGATGATGCGCGTGCCGCGGAATCCATAGACGACCAGGGCTTCATGCGGGCCGGCCTTGCGATACAACTGGGCGAACATCGCCATCAGGAACAAGATGGCCACAACCATCAGTCCCGCGATCACGATTATGTCTGCTTGAAAGTTCACTTAGGTCTCCTTATCGTTAGTCGCCTGATGAGTTCTTCCCAGCGGCCGCACGTAAGCGATGCCGCTCTCGTAGCGGGTGACCACCACTTCGACGCCCTTGGGAATTTCTCCATCCTCGCTGCGCGCCGGCGCAGAGCGGCGCGACCCCATTTGCGAGAAAATCATTTCGCCGGTGCCGGACCGGGCGAATGGCGCTGCTGACTTTGCCCAGCACGCCGATCATGTCGTAGTCGGCCGGGTCCAGCGACTTCGTCCTCGCGCATCAGAAACTTCGCGAGAAACCAGAACACGATGGCCGCGCCGAGGAATCCGCTCAAGACGGCGGCGCCGAGCGCGAGCAACAGTCCGCTACGTCGATATTGACTCAGCAGGTAGCCCGTGCCGCCAAACCACGCCAGAAATGCAGCAATCGTTCCGATGTTGAGATCCCGGCGCCCGTGTCCATGGCCTCCCGCATGGGCGCATGCCCGTGCTGGCGCCGAAGTGAATATGGAAGTGCGGCAAGTGAAGATGCACGCTTCCCGCCAGCAAGGAAACAAAGCTGAGCCGAGGCCCACCAGAAAGCAGATCAGATAGAAATCCGTCCAGGTCATGCCGGAATCCTCCTCTCGGCTGCGGCGGCTGGCTTCAGCACCTGCAGCAGCCGCTCGGCCAAGCCGGGATTTTCCAGAATCGCGCCGAGCAGCACCAGGCACATGCGCGAATCCTCGTGCCGCGCAACTGTGCAAGCAGAGCTTGGTTCAGCTCCACGTCGCGGCGGAAACGCTCCGCGCCGTTGATCAGCCACAGGTCCAGCTTGTCTTCCAGCGCCCCCAGATCCGAAATCAGCTCGGTCTGATAACCCTCCGGGTCGTCCACCAGGTAACCGGGATGCACCTTGAAGAACTTCGCCAGCAGCATGCGCGTCGAGTTGGTCAGGTGCGGCCGGGCGCCGCTCTCGATTTGCGAGAGATAGGACTGGCTGATGGTCTGGCCCAGCTCCTTCTTGATGGACCGGACCATTTCCTGCTGCGTCATCTCGCGTTCGAGTCCGCGCAGCGTTCCCTCGACTTCCCGCAGGTACCGAAGCTTGGCTCCCAGCGTCATATTGCGATCTGCAATACATATATCACGGATTGCGATATTACGTCAAGGCCGTTCTGGGTCCGAGATAGAACGCAAGAGTTGTCTATTCGTTCCCAGGCGCGTTTCGATTCAACTGGTATAGCGACGGCCTTACC
>CAWCAP010000017.1:0-48600 GCA_963793395.1 Bryobacterales bacterium
AGCGCCGTGAACTGCCCCTGCTGTTCGCCTGCGAAGATGATCCCGCCGGCGGTGGACAGCAGTCCCGGACCATAGTGGTTCGAATCCACCTGCATGTAGCTCCATACAGTTTTCCGCTCAGGTCGAGTGCTTTCACGTAAAGCTGCCAGTTTTCCTGATCCGCGGGGCTCTCCATGTAGCCCGTCCCGCTTCCCGGCATGCCCGCCTTGAAGTTGCTGCTGGATTTGTACGTGATCCCACAGCCTTCCTGAACAATCAGGTAGAACAGCTTGGTATCGGGATCGTAAGTCGGCGCGGGCCAGTTGGTTCCCCCCGCAGTGGATGGACAGACCCGGCTTCCTCCCACCGTTGGCTCACTGCCCGGGACAACAATGGGACGTCCGTCTTCAGTCATCCCGTTCGCCCACGTCAGCTTGCTGACAAACGGCGTGCCCTGCAAAAACTTTCCGTTGGTCCGGTCAATCAGATAAAAGTAACCGTTCCGATTGGCTTGCACCAGCATCTTGCGCATCTGGCCTTTGAAGGGAGCATCCACCAGCACCAGCGCCTCTTCGGAATCCCAATCGTGAGTATCGTGCGGCGTGTTCTGGAAATACCATTTCAACTTGCCGGTATCGATGTCGAGCGCCACGATGCAATCCGTGTAGAGGTTGTCGCCCTTGCGGATGTCGCCCACGAAATCCACGCCGGGTTGACCGGTGCCCCAGTAGAGCGTATTCAAATCAGGATCGAAGCTGCCGATGGCCCACACCGGACCGCCTCCCAGCTTCCACGAATCGCCTTCCCAACTTTCAACCCCCTGTTCGCCCGGCTTGGGAATGACGTTCCAGGTCCAGGCATGCTTGCCGGTGTCGGCGTCGAGGGCTTGTATCCAGCCACCGCTTCGGCCGCTGCCGCCCATGATCACTTTGCCCTTGGCGATCAACGGAGCCGCGCCCTGCATGCGTCTGCCTTCGCCCTCGACCTTGGTTTCCCAAACCAGGTTGCCGGTCTTGGCGTCGAGCGCCACCAGTGCCGAATCCACTGTGCCGACGTAAACCTTGCCTCCGTAAACCGCCACGCCGCGCTGCCAGCCGCGGGTCTGCGGAGGACGCATGTATTGCCAGATCAACCGGCCCACGCGGGCATCCAGCGCCTCGACGCGGTTCCACTGCGACACGTACATGATGCCGTCGACCACGATTGGCACCGCTTCCAGATCTACCGCGCCGGTCATGTGGTACACCCAACTGGCTTGCAAATTCGCGATATTGCTGGTGTTGATCTGGTTCAGCAGACTGTGCCGCTGCGCGTCGTACGTGCCCGAATACTGGAGCCAATTGTTAGGGTTTGGCTTCAACAGATCCTGGTAAGTCTGCGCCGCGCCCGTAGAAATGGTGCATGAAAACACCGACGCCAGCAGCAGCGCGCTAGCCGGATGCGTCCCAGCGTAGCTCAGAAATTTCATTCCGTACCTCCCGGTCTTGGGCTGGGGACTGGCGCTCTGAAACGTTGCCGTTTACTACCCCGCCGGGGGCGAGTTTAGCACATCGATAGGGATTTCTGAAGCGAAGCGGCGATCATCCTGAAACGCATGTTGTATGATTCTGAGGTGAATCCGCCCTCGATTTTCCTGCGAAGCGTGTTGCCATTCGCGACCACTGTGCTGCTAGTGGCTCAAACGGCAGACTTCGACGGTAGGCCCGCCGTTATTCTGCGGAACGACAAGATCGAGTTGACGGTCCTGACTCGCGGGGCGACGCTCGCAAACCTTATCCTTCGCGACGATGCCGACAAGCTCAGTCCTTACTGGAACACAGATCGCGCGCTGAAGCCGACTGGTCCCTTGCCTTCGCCGCTTGCGGGTGCCATCGGCCACTTTCTGTGCCTCGACGGTTTCGGCGCTCCGTCGGACGAAGAAGCCGCCGCCGGTATCCCTTTTCATGGCGAGGCCAGTAAACAGCAGTTCAACGGGTCTGAACTAGGAAGGCCAGGTCTTACAAGCACCGTGCTGAAAGCACGGTTGCCGCTGGCCCAAGAAGACATCACCCGAACGATCACGCTTGTCGACGGTGAGAATGTGGTCTACGTAAATACTGAAGTGGAAAATCTGCTGGCGATCGACCACCCGATTTCCTGGGCTGAGCATGCCACCACCGGACCACCGTTCCTCGCGCCCGGGCGAACCATCATCGACATCCCGGCGACCAAATGCCGTGTGCGTCCGCAGAAAGCCGGCTCCACTGGAAAACTGGCGTACGGAAAAGATTTCGTATGGCCGATGGGTCCGCTCACCAAGGGCGGCACTGTGAACCTGACGATCGTCCCGTCGAACGAAACGTCGCTGGATCTGGCCTCCTGCATCGTCGACCCGTCCCGAACCTACGGCTATGTCACGGTGCTCCGTCCAGACAAGCATCTGATCTTCGGCTATGTATTCCGGCGCGAGGAGTTTCCGTGGATCATGAGCTGGATGAACTATAGCGGCGATGCCCGCGCCGCGCGAGGATTTGAATTCTCCACTCAACCCTTCGACGTTTCGCATCGCGAAACCGTGGACGCACACGAAATGTTCAGCACTCCCACTTACAAATGGCTCCCCGCGAAAGCCAAGCTCCACGCGAGTTTTTTGCTGTTCTATAGCAAAGCGCCCGATGGCTTCGAAAGCGTCGCCGACGTGAAGCTCGAAGGCGGCCAGATTCAGATCCGCGACAAATCGGGTAGCGTGATCACTCTGAAAGCTAGCCGTCCATTATGAAAATGATTCGCCTCGGTCTCGCCGCCCTCGCCGCGCTTTCATGTTTCGGGCAGGAGGGGTCGCAAGTCTACATATCGCATTGCATCGAATGCCACTCGCCCGCGAGCGCGAGCCATGCTCCTTCGCAGGAGGCGCTCTCGCAGATTCCGTGGCAAGACATTCTGAAGACGCTCGAAACCGGGGCGATGAAAATTCAGGCACAGAACCTCACGCAAGAGGAGCGCGTCGCCGCCGCCCGTTACCTCGGCAAAGCTGGAGGCGCTCCGGTATTGCCGCAAGTCAGTGGATTCTGTCCCGCGGGCTCGCGTCCCGCCGCCACCAAGGCGAGTTGGAACGGATGGGGCGTCGACAATCTCAACACGCGCTTCCAGCCGGCTTCGTCTGCGGGCCTCACCGCGAGTCAAATCCCAAATCTGAAATTGAAGTGGGCCTTCGGTTTTCCCGGCGCACGGACTGCTTATGGACAACCAAATGTAGTCGGCGGTCGCGTCTTTGTCGGCAGTAATGACGGCACCATCTATGCAATCGACGCACAGACTGGATGCCTTTACTGGATGTATCGCGCGAAGTCGATGGTGCGCTCGGGCGTGGTGGTTGGTCCCGACAAGCGCGCTTACATTGGCGATCTGGACGCGAACCTGTACGCGCTGGATACCGAAACCGGCAAGCTGATCTGGCAGAAAAAAGCCGACGACCAGCCGTTCGCTCGAATCACAGGAACACCCAAACTCTATAACGGCCGTCTGTATGTGCCGATTGCATCGCAGGAAGAAAATGCCGGAGCGAATCCGATTTACCCGTGCTGCAAGTTTCGCGGCAACCTGGTCGCCATAGACGCCAAGACCGGCGCCGTGATCTGGCGCGCCTATACTTCGCCGGAGCCCAAACCCACCGGCGTGAGCAAGACCGGCGTACAGTTCTACGGGCCTTCCGGCGCGACCACCTGGTCTTCTCCGACGCTCGACCTCAAGCGTAAAGCAATCTACATCATGACCGGCAACGGCTACTCCGATCCCAATATCAAGACCGCCGATGCTATCGTAGCCATCGACATGACCACGGGCGAAATTCGCTGGTCGCAACAAGGCAGCCCCGATATGTTCAATTGGGATTGCGGTCCGCGCGGCGGTGGCGGCAACTGTCCCGCGAATCACGGCGACGATGTCGATTTCGGTTCATCAGCGGTGCTGTTCGATATCGGCGGCGGCAAGCAGGTTCTGGTTGCAGGTCAGAAATCCGGAATGGTCCACGCGTTTGATCCGGATCAGAACGGCAAGATCGTGTGGCAGACCCGCATCGGGAAAGGCAGCACGCTGGGCGGAATCCTGTGGGGGATTGCCGGACATCAAGGAATCGCTTACGTTCCGCTGTCCGATATCGACCGCCAGAAGCCGGACGCCGGCGGTGGCATGTTCGCTATTGACGCGGCTACCGGGAAGATCGTGTGGCACACGCCTCCTCCCACGCCTGCATGTTTGGCGAAGCCGGGCTGCAACTCCGCTCAGCTTGCGCCGCCCAGCGCGATCGAAGGTGCGGTGTTTTCGGGATCGATGGACGGCCACCTGCGCGCTTACGACATGTCCAGCTGGCAAGATCATCTGGGATTTCGATGCAGCGCAGTCGTTCCCTACAACCAACGGAATTCCTGCGACCGGCGGCTCTTTCAGTTCGACGGGTCCCACGATCGTCGATGGCTTGCTGTACGTGAACTCCGGCTACGGCGGCCAGGGCATGGCCGGAAATGCGCTGCTGGCATTTTCGGTAAAGTAGCATGGCGCGAATCGCTTGCTTGCTGGCACTGCTGGCGGCTTCCCTCACCGCCGCGCCGAACCTAGAGATTTACGTGATCGATGTGGAAGGCGGCAAGTCGGTGCTGCTGGTCTCGCCTTCCGGTCAGTCGATGCTGTTCGACGCCGGTTGGCCTGCCGCCAATAACCGGTTGGCATCGACAGAACGCATTGCCGAAGCCGTCGAAGCCGCAGGTCTGCGACGCATCGACTTCCTGGTCATCTCGCACTTCGATGTCGATCACATCGGTGACGTCCCGCTCTTGGCCGCGAAGGTCCCTATCGAACACATCTTCGATCACGGCGAGTATCTCACCAGCAATCCGCAAGCCGCCGAGCGCTTCGCGGCCTACTCCGCATTGCGCGACAAGATCGGACACACAGTTCTTCACGTGGGCGACAAGCTTCCGATCAAGGGTGTCGACATCCGAGTGTTATCGGCAGGCGGCCAATTGATCACCAAGCCGCTTCCGGACGCAGGCGCGCGCAATACGCTCTGCGAAACCTATAAGCAGCAAGACGCCCTGGCAACGGACGTTGAAGACAACCAGTCGATCGGCCTGCTCATCGCATCAGGCAAATTCCGCATGCTCGATCTTGCCGATCTGGAAGCGCACTATAGCCACGATCTGGTTTGCCCCCGGAATCTGATCGGCGCGGTGGATGTCTACAACGTGAACGTGCACGGCCAATTCAAAGGCATCGCGCCCGAAGTCGTCGGAGCTCTTCACGCCCCCGTGATCATTCAGGCCAACGGCGCGAGAAAAGGCGCGGACGCCCAGACATGGCCGGTGCTGCGATCGGCGCCCGGACTCGAAGACATCTGGCAACTCCACCAATCGCTCAACGCCGGTAAAGACGCGAACCCGCCGGATGACTTCATCGCCAATCTGGAACCTGCAGATTCCTTCAAGTGGATTCGCATTTCCGTGGCGAAAGATGGGACCTTCACCGTCACCAACACGCGCAACGGATTCAGCAAGCACTACGGCAAGTAACGGCGATCAGGCAGCAGCCACTTGCGCGGGTTCCGGCTTACCGGCGGCGGCGAAATGGTTGCGCACCGAGGCCAGTCCCGCGAAGACCGCCACCATGGCCCCCGCCATCGCCCACCAAAAGACCACCGGTCCCGCCTGAATCAGGACCGCGCCAAACAACGAACTGATCACGCCGCCAACTCTGCCAATCGCCGCCGCGTACGCTACGCCCGACGCTCTAACGGCGGTGGGATACACATGGGCGCCCAACGCGAACATGGAAGTCTGCACCGCGTTGGCGAGCAGGCCATTCAATCCAATCGCGGCGAGTAGAAAAACCGGGCTGCTATTCGCATGGAAAGGAATCAGCAGAACTACCAGCGCGCTCGCCGCCGTGCCCAAAGCAGCCGTCAGCATTGGCCCGCGTGATCCGAACGCGCTGATGATGAAGGTCCACAGCACTACGCCACAGACGCCACCCAAGTTATACACGCTTAAACCAGTGGTCGCGGTGGCAAGGCTGATGCCTTGCGAGGTCAACAACGTCGGGAGCCAGCCGAAGTTCAGGTAGATCGACGCCAGGCAGAAGAAGTAAGCGATCCACAAACCTACGGTGTCGCGTATCAGTTCTGGCCCGAACAAAGTACGGATCGGAGCGCGACTGTCCGCCATCACTTTCGTCCGGTCCTCATAAGTGCTGTCGGGATCCACCGCGTGTCCCATGCGCCTCAAGAGTTCGGTCAGACGCTCGCGCTCCTCCGGATGCCGTGCGAGAAAGCGCGGCGATTCGGGCAACGCCACCCAGAGCAGGACCGCGAACGCCAGCGGCGTCGCGCCGCCAATCACGTAAAGCGCGCGCCAGCCGAGTACCGGCAAGACTTGAGACGCGATGACTCCGCCCACCATTCCGCCCAAAGGAACACAGAGAAGAGTGAGCAATACCGCGGCAGGGCGCCGCCGCAGCGGTGCAAATTCCGCGGACAGCGCGGCGGCATTGGGTAAAGCACCTCCCGCGCCCATTCCGGTGAGGACCCGCAATACCGCCAGCCACGCCACTCCGTCAACGAAGCTGCTGGCGATGGTTGCGAGACCGAACAAGCCTACGCAACCGATGAGGGCGGTGCGGCGCCCGAAGCGATCACCGATATATCCAGCGAGTGGACTCCCCAGCGCCATTCCCGCCAGACCCAACGCCAGCACCGGACCGAAAGCCGAACGCGCCACATGCCACTCGCGAATCAGCGACGGAATTGCGAAGCCCAGAATCTGAATGTCGAAACCATCGAAGATGATGGCGAGCGCAGCCAGTATCGTCCAGCGCTTCTGCTGCGCGGTCCACCGGCCGTGGTCGAGCAGGGCGCCGACATCGATGGTGGTGCTCACTCGCCCCAGACCTTTCGCGCGACCTCGACGATACGCGCCAGCTTCGCCCACTGCTCTTCCTCGGTAAGGCTGTTCCCTTCCTCGGTACTCGCGAAGCCGCACTGCGGGCTCAGGCAAAGCTGGTCGAGCGGAACATACTTCGCGGCGTCGGCGATGCGGCGCTCCAATTCGTCGACGGATTCCAGCGCACCCGCTTTGCTGGTCACCAGGCCGAGCACGACAGTCTTGCCTTTGGGAACAAATCGTAGCGGTTCGAAGCCGCCTGCGCGTTCGGTATCGAACTCCATGAAGTAGCCGTCGACGCCGATTTGGTTGAACAATAGTTCGGCGACCGGCTCATAGCCGCCCTGCGCGATCCAACTGGACCGAAAGTTTCCGCGGCAGAGATGCATCGTGATCGCCATGTCCGGTGGACGGCTTCGCGATCGCCGTGTTGATCATGTCGGCATAGATGCGCGGCAGTTGATCGGGATTGTCGCCGCGATCGCGCAAGATCTGGCGCTGCTCCGGATCGCAAAGATACGCCAGGTTGACTTCGTCGAGCTGGAGATAACGGCAGCCGGCATGAGCGAACGCCTGGACCGCATCACGGTAGGCGAGCCCCAGATCCCGGTAGAACTCCTGCATCCCCGGATACACTTCCGTGCTCACGGCCTTGCGCCCGCCGCGGAAATGCAGCACCGAGGGCGATGGGATGGTCATCTTCGGCGCCGCGCTGGTATGGTCGCGCAGAAACCGGAAGTGATCGACCATCGGATGCGTCGAAAATCCGATCTTGCCGGTGACGCGCAATCCTTTTGCCTGCGTTTCGATGCCGCCCTTAAATGCGATGCCGTGGTCCGAGCGGAAGGATTCGACGCCGTCCAGTCCCTCCAGAAAATCGAAGTGCCACATGGCGCGGCGGAATTCGCCATCGGTGGCGCTGCGCAAACCAACTTCCGCTTGGCGCGCGATTGCACGCTCGATCGCGGCGTCTTCAACCGTGCGCAAATATTCATCGGAGATCTCACCCCGTTCGCGGCGCGCGCGGGCGTTCTTGAGTATCGGGGGACGCAGCAGGCTGCCCACGTGGTCGGCACGAAAAGGCGGACGGTTACGGATCACAAATTCTCTCCCGGCAAATCGAACGGCAATCCAGTGTAATTCTCCGCAAGGGTGATCGCCGCAGCCCGCAAGGTGATGACCTGATCGAGTTCGGCCAGTTGGCGATGATGATCGAATCCGTCACTGCCTTCAAAACGATGCAGCATGGAGGTCATCCACCAGGAGAAATGTTGGGCGCGCCAAACGCGGCGTAGGCAAATATCGGAGTAGCGTTTCAAGAGATCCTCCGATCCAGCGCGATACCAGGCAGCGAAGGCACGCGATAGAATGCGTACATCCGCGACAGCGAGGTTGAGGCCCTTGGCTCCTGTTGGCGGCACGATATGCGCGGCATCCCCGGCTAGAAATAGACGTCCGTACTGCATGGGCTCGGTCACGAAACTCCGCATCGGCGTGACGCCTTTCTGATCGATAGGGCCCCGGTTCAGTCGAAAGCCCTCGCGTGTCTCCAAGCGGCGGTCGAGTTCCTCCCAGATTCGATCGTCAGGCCACGCCGCTAGATCCTCGTCGGGCCGGCACTGCAGGTAGGCGCGCGTGATCGTCGGAGAACGCATACTCAGCAGCGCAAAGCCACGTTCGTGATTGGAATAAATAAGCTCGTGGGACGCAGGAACCGCCTCCGCGAGAATACCCAGCCAGCCAAACGGATAAGTTTTTTCGTAAACGCACAACGCGCTGGCGGGGATGGAAGGTCGGCAGACGCCATGAAACCCGTCGCAGCCGCCGATAAAATCGCAGACGACCTCATGCCGCTCGCCGTTGCGATCGAAAGTAATGCGCGGCGACTCGCCGTCGAAATCGCACACACTGACCTGACTCGCCCCGAACAAAATCTGTCCGCCGGCGTGCAGACGCGCTTGGATGAGGTCTTTCACCACCTCATGCTGCGCGTAGACCGTAATCGCGCGCCCACCGGTCAGTTCGTGCATATCGATGCGGTGGCTCTCCCGGTTAAAGCGGAGTTCGATGCCATGGTGGACCAGTCCCTCGCGGCGCAAGCGCTCGCCCACGCCGGATGCGTTCAACAGATCCACCGTGCCCTGTTCCAGCACGCCCGCGCGAATACGCTCCTCCGCATACTTGCGCGTCTGCGCCTCGATTACGATGGACTCGATGCCTTCCAGGTGGAGCAAGTGCGAGAGCAGAAGACCGGCGGGCCCCGCGCCAATGATGCCAACTTTGGTGTGTAATGTCGCCACGACTCTGCCTTACACGATACTATTGTGCGAATGAAGGAGTATCCAAGAACCCAGCCCGGCACGCAGCCCGAGTATTTGTATGAAGGTTACCGATCTTCTATACGGCGCGCGCCGTCGCAGCCGCTGATCCAGGTGCCGCATACGCTCAGTGAACTGACCGGGCCGCTGTACGGCCACAACCCCATAGGCGAAAGCGACAACGATCTCACGCGCCACTTCGCGGACGCTCCGCTTGGCGAACGCATCATCGTCGCCGGACGTGTGCTCGATGAAGATGGCCGCGGGGTCCCGAATGCGCTGGTGGAAGTATGGCAGGCCAATGCATCTGGCCGTTATCGCCACTCGCGAGACAGCCACCCAGCGCCGCTCGATCCAAATTTTCTGGGTGCCGGCCGCGCGATCACCGATGACGCCGGCAATTACCGTTTCGTTTCCATCAAGCCCGGCGCGTATCCGTGGCGCAATCATCCAAATGCCTGGAGACCGGCACATATTCACTTCTCGCTCTTCGGATCTGGCCTGTTAAGCCGTCTGGTGACACAGATGTATTTTCCCGGCGATCCTTTGATGGCAAACGACCCGATCCTGGATTCGATCGCCGACGCGAGCGCACGGCAGCGGCTGGTGTCATCTTTCGATCTATCTCTCACAGAGCCCGAATGGGCCTTGGGCTACCGCTTCGACATCGTGCTGCGCGGGCGGTCGGCCACGCCCTTCGAAGAAAACGCCCGATGACACTGATCCCGAGCGCTTCCCAAACGGTCGGGCCGTTCTTCAACTTTGGCCTGACGACAAACCACGCTCTCGGCATCATGGCGCCGGACGGTGCGGAGGGCGAGCACATCACTTTGATCTTCCGCGTCATCGACGGTGACGGGCTGCCCGACACCCGGCGATTCCATGATCGAGTTGTGGCAAGCAGACTCGCAGGGGCGTTACCGGCATCCCTTCGACCCACAGTTCGCCGCCGCCGATAAGAATTTCAGTGGATTCGGCCGCCTGGAAACGGATGCGAACGGCGTCTGCGTCTTCGAGACGGTGAAGCCGGGCCGTATACCCAGCGCCGCCGGCAGCGCGCAAGCGCCGCACATTAACGTCACTCTTTTCGCGCGGGGTCTGGGGAAACCGCTTCGTACTCGTGTCTATTTTGCTGGCGAACATGCGAATGCGGGTGATCCGGTGTTGTCTCTCGTGCCCGCGGAACGCCGGGAAACGCTGCTGGCAAAGCCAGTGGCCGGGCAGGTTGCGAGCGCTGGGCCATTGAGATCCATCTGCAAGGCGAAGCGGAAACGGTGTTCTTCGATCTCTAAGATCCGGACGTGTAACATCAGGTAATGTTCACGCGATTGATGGAGAGCCTGGCCGCCACTGAAGCGCTCTCGCAAGTTTTCTCGGATGCCAGCGTGCTTCAGGCGATGCTCGATTTCGAAGTGGCGCTGGCGCGCGCGGAAGCTCGCTGCGGCGTGATTCCCGCACGGCGCGGCGGAGACCATCGCCTCCGTAGCGCGGGCCGAATGATTCGACACTTCTGCTGTCGCGGAACTCGTGCGACTCTCTCTGCGCGCCGGGACTCCGGCGATTCCGTCTAGTCCAAGCACTCAAGGAAAAGGTTCGCGCCAAGGACCCATCAGCCGCCGGTTTCGTTCATTGGGGCGCGACTAGTCAGGATGTCGTCGATACCGCGCTGGTTCTGCTGCTTTCGAAATGCCGTGTGCTGCTAACCGCGGATCACGAGCGCATGCAGCGCACCCTGCGCCGCCTTAGCGACGAGCATGCGGAGACTGTGATGCTCGGCCGCACTCTGTTGCAGCCAGCGCCACCAGTTACTTTCGGATTGAAAGCCGCCGGCTGGTTCGCAGCGCTGCGGCGCGGGTGGTGGCGCGTAGATAGCCGCTTCACCGAATCGCTTTACCTGCAATTTGGAGGCGCCAGCGGAACGCTTGCGGCATTGGGCGATCGCGGTATCGCCGTGAGTGTAGCTTTAGCGGAAGAACTGGGACTGAAGTGTCCCGATGCGCCCTGGCACGCCTATCCGGATCGCCTCGCGGCACTCCTGGCGGCGCTAAGTATCTACACCGCAAGCCTGGGAAAAGTTGCGCTCGATATCGCACTTTTGATGCAGCATGAAGTGAGCGAAGCCGCCGAACCCGGCGGCAATGGACGCGGCGGATCGTCAGCCATGCCGCACAAACATAACCCAACTGCCTGCATGCTCACCATCGCGGCCGCGAGACGCACTCCGGGACTGATGGCGAATTTCCTGAACGGAATGCTGCAGGAACACGAGCGCGCACTCGGCGGCTGGCAATCGGAGTGGGTCACGGTTCAGGGGATGATACAGGCGGCAGGCGTCGCCGTGGAGTCGATGGCCGAAGTGATGGAAGGTTTGAAGGTCGACCCGCAGCGAATGCGCCGCAATATCGAAGCGACTCAAGGAACCGTGTTCGCCGAAAAGGCCATGATGTTGCTGGCCGAGACGATGGGTCGGGACGAGGCGCGGCGCGTTGTCGAAGACGCTTTGCAGAAAACCGGATCGCCCCCGGACTTACCCGGACTGCGGTCGCCAGAATCGTACCTAGGCAGCGCGGAAGCGTTCCGCCTGCGCTTGCTGGAGGAGGAAAAGTAGAATGCCGTTCGCCATTTCTGAAGGTGCCCGCATCTTTTATCGTCTGGAGGGATCGCCGGACAAGCCTTTGTTCGTGCTGGTGCATTCGTTAGGCTCCGACCACGGACTATGGGATCCGCAGATGTCCGCTCTCCTGCGCTACTTTCAGGTGCTGCGCCTGGACCTGCGCGGCCATGGCGCGTCGGATTCTCCGCCGGGCGACTACACCATCGGGCAGCTCGGCCGCGATGTCCTATCAGCCGTCGATTCCGCGAACCGAGAGAGCTTCGCGTATTGCGGACTCTCGCTAGGCGGGATGATCGGCCAATGGCTGGGAGCGAATGCCGCCAACCGAATCTCGCACTTGGTGCTGGCCAACACGTCCCCGCGCGTCGGAGCGCCCGAATTATTCGAAGCGCGCCGCAAGGCGGTGCTCGAAGGTGGAATGACGGCCGTTGAGACCGGAGTAATGGAGCGCTTCTTCAGCCCCCGCGTGCTGGCTTCGTCGAGTCCACAGGTGGCCACTGCGCGAACCGCGTTGCTGTCCGCGATTCCGGTGGGCTATGCGGGTTGCTGCGCGGCGATCCGCGATATGGATCAGCGCCCGCTGCTGGGCCGGATTGGCGTGCCCACGTTGGCAATCGGCGGAACTCTGGATACCGCGACACCGTGGGAAGGCCATGGCGATTTGCTGGCTGCCTCGATACCCGGTGCGCGTTCAGTAGTGCTCGAAGCAGGTCACCTATCGAACGTGGAATTGCCCTCGGCTTTCACCAACGCGCTGTTCGATTTTCTTTTACCGCCGCAACCCGATGACCGGTTGGCCGCTGGTTTCGCAATGCGCCGCGCGATGCTCGGCGATGCCCATGTCGACCGCTCTATCGCCAATGCCACCGATTTGACGCGCGACTTCCAGGAGTTGATCACACGCTACGCCTGGGGAACGGTGTGGACCCGCCCCGGACTCGATCCGAAAATCCGCCGTCTGTTGGTGCTGGCGATGACTGCGTCTCTCGGACGTTGGGAAGAATTCCGTCTGCACCTGCGCGCCGGTCTGGCGGGCGGCCTCGAATTGACGGACCTGGAAGAAGTGCTCTTGCAAGTTGCGATTTACGCGGGCGTCCCGGCTGCCAACACAGGCTTTCACATCGCCTCAGAAAAATAATCCGCCGCGTGCGCCGCGTATAATAAGGGTCAGTCATCATCCTGGTCGATGAATCCGCGTCGATGAATGCCAGCACCAGGAGCGATCGACTTGAAACACCGTAGAGAATTTCTCAGCGCCACCAGCAAGAGTCTGGCTGTAGCCTCGATTGCATGCGCACTTCCCACCGCGAGCGCCGCGCCACTCAAGAGCAAATCAGAAGTCGACCCGGTCACCGGCCGCCGCCGCGGAATTGGCCTCATCGCTGTAGATCACAAACGTTCCGCGGGAGGCTACACTTTATTCACGCCGCAGACCGATGACGGGAACGTCTACCTGGTCGACATCGACGGCGCAGTCGCTCACCGCTGGAAGATGCCAAACCGTCCCGGGCGGCACGCCGTGCTGCTACCCAACGGGAATCTCGGATACAACGGCTCTCATCCCAATTCGCCGATGCTTTACCCGATGTGGTCCGTCTGGCACGGCGGCGCTTTTGCCGAGGTCACGCCCGCTGGAAAGACTGTCTGGGAATTTGAAGACGTCACGCACCATCACGACGCCGAGTGGCTGGCGAATGGCAATCTGCTCTATGGCGCCGCCGAACCGCTGCCGAAAGATATCGCGACCCGTGTCGCCGGCCCGAGCGAATCCATCGTTTACGGTGACGTCGTAAAAGAGGTTAACCGTAAAGGCGAGTTGGTCTGGAAATGGAGCGCGGCCGATCATCTGAACCCAGCCGATTTCCCGATCAATCCTCTGTTCGAACGTGTCCATTGGCCCTTGATCAACGGCCTATGGGAGACGCAAAAAGGGCTCATCCTGATGAGCCTGCGTACCACTTCGGGGATCATTGCGGTGGACAAGAAATCCGGTGACGTCGTCTATCACATCGGACCGGAAATCATTTCTCACCAGCACTCGCCCGTCGAACTCGCAAACGGCAACATACTGGTTTTCGACAACGGAAATTATCGCGCCGGTGTGTCGACATCTTACACGCGCATCGTCGAAATCAACCCTGCGACGAAAGCCATCGAGTGGCAATACTCCGACACGCCCCACTCGTCTTTCTATTGCCCGTTCATGGGCAACGCGCAGCGTTTGTGGAACGGAAACACCCACATCACCGACGCCGCGAGCGGCCGTCTGTTCGAAGTGACTCCCAAGGGCGAGGTCGTGTGGGAATACGTGATTCCGTTTTTTGGCGAGTATCCCGGCGTAGCGCGGCAGTTCCAACCCGGCGCGCAGAACACCACTTTCCGGTCATACCGGTATTCGAAGGAACAGGTGCGGCTCTAGTCGAATCTGACTAGTTGACGCTGCGTGGCGGAACAATCCACAGGTATAGCCGGTGACTAAACGGATGCCCAACCTCATTGGGATCGCCGACGGTTACTTCTTTGGCCGGCTGCCAATCGCCCATGTCGAAGGTGTTCGAAATGATCCGCGTACCCGGCTTCAGATCCCGCAGGAGTTTCGGAAGCAGCTTGACGTTGAGCTCCGGCAGAAGGAATAACGTCACCACCGTCGCGTCGTGAATGTCGGCGTCGAATACATCGTTTTCCTCGAAGCGGACCCGCTTTTCGACACCGGCCTTTTTCGCATTGGCCCGGCTCTCGGTGACCCGTACCGGATCGATATCGATGCCCACGCCGCGCGCCCCGCGCAACTTCGCCGCGGCAACCACGATGCGCCCGTCGCCACAGCCTAGATCGTAGACCGTGTCGGAACTCGTAACATCGGCGAGCTTGAGCATCGCCTCCACGGCATCGTTGGTGGTGGGCACGTAGGCAACGTCCGGCTTTCGCGCTGTTTGCGCTGCGGCGAAACCCGCCAGAAGAATGCAAACCGGTAATATCGATTTTCGAACGTCCATCGAACTGCCTTCGGTATCTGCCTAAAGCTTAAACGCCACCACCGCCAGCGGCGGAATGCGTCACATTCAAGCTGGCGGCGGCGCCCATGAAACGGGATCTCATCCGCCCAAACGGCGCCGGCGTTGCCTAGGTTCGCGCCGCCGAACAGCTCGGAATCGGTGTTAAACAGCTCGCGATAAAGCCCGGCCTTCGGAACGCCAATACGGTAGCCTTCGCGCGGTACCGGCGTGAAATTGCACGCGAATACGATGAAGTCCTCGCGGTTACGCGCGAAGCGGATGAACGTAATGATCGAGGACTCGGAATCCTGCAGATCGATCCACTCGAAGCCTTGATAGGAATCGTCCACTTCAAACAGCGCAGGCTCGCGGCGGTAGAGCCAGTTCAGCTCCTTCACCATGGTCTGCAATTTGTGAGTGGATCGGATATTCCAGCAGCCGCCAGTCAAGCTGCGTGTCGTGATTCCACTCACCGGTCTGTCCGAACTCGCACCCCATGAACAACAGCTTCTTGCCCGGATGCGCAAACATGTACGCCAGGAACGCGCGGGTATTGGCGAAACGCTGCCATTCGTCGCCCGGCATCTTATGAAATCAGCGACCGTTTCCCGTAAACCACCTCGTCATGCGAAACCGGCAGCACGAAGTTCTCCGTGAACGCATACAGCATGCTGAAGGTGATCAGTTGCTGATGATACTTGCGGAACACCGAGTCCTTCGCGAAGTACTGGAACATGTCATGCATCCAGCCCATGTTCCACTTCATGGTGAATCCCAAACCGCCGGTGTAAACCGGCCGTGAAACGCCCGGCCACGCCGTGGATTCTTCGGCGATGCGTGATGGCGCCCGGCTCCTGATGCACCAGTTCGTTGAAGCGCTTCAGGAAGTCGATGGCCTCCAGATTCTCGCGGCCGCCGAAGCGGTTGGGAATCCATTCGCCCTGCTCGCGCGCGTAGTCCAGGTACAGCATGGACGCCACCGCGTCCACGCGCAGACCGTCGATATGGAATTCGCGCAGCCAATACAGCGCGTTCGAGAGCAGGAAATTGCGCACTTCATTGCGGCCGTAGTTGAAAATGAGCGTGCCCCATTCACGATGCTCGCCCTGCCGCGGATCGGCGTGTTCGTAGAGGGCCGTGCCATCGAAGCGCCAGAGACCATGCGCGTCGCGCGGAAAATGTGCCGGCACCCAATCCAGAATCACGCCTAAACCAGCCTGATGGCAGCAGTCGATGAAATAGCGGAAGTCATCCGGCGTACCGAATCGCGAAGTGGGCGCGAAATAGCCTGTCACCTGATAGCCCCAGGAGCCGGAAAACGGATGCTCCATCACTGGCATCAATTCCAAATGCGTGTAGCCCAAATCGCGCACGTAACTGACCAGCTTCTCGGCCAGCTCGCGATAGCTCAACGATTCATGCGACGGCTTCCGCATCCACGATTCCAGATGCACTTCGTAGATCGAGACCGCTTCGTGCTGCAGATTGCGGCGGCCCCGCTCTTCCATCCAGCCTTGATCCGACCAGGTGTGGTTGTTCAGTCCCCACACAATGGAAGCCGTGCGCGGCGGAGCTTCGGCGAAGAACGCATACGGATCGCGATTTCTCTTGCACCTCGCCCGATAGCGCCCGTACTGAATACTTATAGTGCGTGCCCGCGCCCAGCACCGGAATAAACAGCTCCCACACCCCGCCATCGCGCCGCTGCATGGGATGATTGGTGCGGTTCCACTGATTGAAGTCGCCAATGACGCTGACATCGTCGGCATTCGGCGCCCACAACGCAAAGCGAACGCCGCGGGTCTCTCCTTCGCGCACCACGTGCGCGCCTAGCATGCGATAACTCTCGTGATGCGTGCCCTCGGCATGCAAATGCAAATCGAAGGACGTCAAGGTCGAGGCGACGGGGGCTACTTGCACATCGCTATTATGGCACTGGATGCCGCCGTTAGCAGAATTGCACCTTCACCTGGATGGCTCGGTCGAGCCAGAGACGCTGCTGGAGATTGATCCATCACTTACCCGCGAAGAAATCGCGGCGAACACGGAATATACCGATTTCGCCGGGTTTCTTAAAAGCTTCGTATGGGTAAATAAACGCCTGCGCACTCCCGAGGACTACGCGCGTGTCGCCCGCCGCTTGTTCGAGCGTCTGGAGAGCGAAGGCGTCACCTACGCGGAGGTGATTCTTTCGGCCGGCGTGGTGTTTGTGGAAGGAGCAGAATCTTCCCGCGATCTACGACGCGCTCGCAAGGGAAGCCGCGCGCAGCCGCCTCACCATTCGCTGGATTTTCGATGCTATCCGTCAGTTTGGCCCCGATCCAGCCAAACCAGTTTTCGATCTCGCAGCCGAGCGTGTTGGTGAAGGAGTGATCGCGATCGGGCTGGGCGGCGATGAAGAGCGTGGGCCCGCCCGCCTGTTCGCGGATCTTTACCGCCAGGCGCGGGATCGAGGCCTGCGCCTGACTTGTCACGCAGGCGAGACTACGGGTCCGGCCAGCGTATGGGAAGCCCTTGAAATCGGTTCGGAACGCATCGGCCATGGAATCCGCGCCATTGAAGATCCGGCGCTGGTGGCGCACCTGGCCGCCAAAAACATTCCCCTCGAAGTTTGTATCACGAGCAACCTGCGCACCGGGGCCGTGGCCTCGCTGGCGGCGCATCCGGTTCGGCGGCTCTACGACGCCGGAGTGCCCATCGTTCTCAATTCCGATGACCCCGCACTTTTCGGCTGCACCCTCACTAGCGAATACGAATTGGCAGCGCGCGAGTTCGGATTCACTGAAAGCGAACTTGCCGGGCTAGCGCGGAACGCCTTTCGGTATGCTTTCGAGGAGAGCGTCGCGGTCGGCCGGTGACATTCCAGAGTTCTTGCGGATGTCTTCTCGCGTCGTCAACTTGCGGCGATAACGTCCAAAATATTCATCAATATCGCCGCCGTATTGGAAGCTGTACATGATGTCTGGGAAGGCCCGCGTATGCGTCAGTCCCAACGCGTGACCCGATTCATGCAAGCAGGTCAGATAGACGATGGTATCCCGCAGCAGACGATCATTGCCCGGTGGTTCGGCAATCAGAATATGGAGTTCAGCACCCGGGCGGCCGTGGACTTCAATCGGTACCGCTTCCCCGTAAAGGCCGCTGTTTTTATCCGCCCACCGGACGCGGAGCAGCGCACTCGACCGATCCTTGGTCTCGACAAAATGCAGCTTTCCGCCGGAGGCCTTCTCCCACGCCTCCAGGGCCCAGCGTGCCAGATCCGCATCGCCGGCATCGCAGCCGCCGATCATGACACTGCACGGCTCAATCCAGAAAGTAGTGTCGGCCGCACGCGCAGCCACAGCAGTCGCGAGCGACAACCCGGCCAGGAGGCTAACGCTTCGAAGAAAGTTTTTCATCGGCCAGAGCCTTGAGCACAGCCTCCATTTCAGCTACGCGCTTAGAAAGTTCGTCGATGGCGCGGCCTTCCGGATCAGGCAGGTCGCCGTGCGCCAGCGGCTCGAATTCCTCATCGTCGCCGACCACACGTCCCGGAACGCCCACCACAGTCGAATGATCCGGCACCGAGCGCACCACCACACTGCCCGCGCCAATCTTGACATGATCGCCAATGCGAATATTGCCTAGAATCGTCGCGCCCGTTCCGATCACCACTCCGTCGCCAATGGTCGGATGGCGCTTGCCGGTGTCCTTGCCGGTGCCGCCCAGCGTCACGCCCTGGTAGAGCAGCACATCGTCGCCGATTTCGGCGGTCTCGCCGATCACCACGCCCATGCCGTGGTCGATGAAAAAGCGCCGCCCGATGCACGCGCCGGGGTGGATCTCGATGCCGGTCAAGGTGCGTGAAATCTGTGAAATCACCCGCGCCAGCGTGAACCAACCGGCTCCGTATATATTCGTGGGCCACGCGATGCAGCAGGACGCGTGGAACCCCGGATAGCACAGTACGATTTCGAGCACGCTCCGCGCCGCCGGATCGCGCCGGAATACGGTATCGAACTGCTCGCGGATGTGTCCCGGCATTCTAGACTATTATCACGGTTCCGGCGGCGGCGTGTACCCGGCAACGTGTAACATTAGATACTGTGAGATTCGCTCTCGTCGCAATTAATTTGGCAGCGTGCACTTGGGTCTTGACGGGATGCTCCGCGCCCGGCGCCTGACGCATCGCAAACCAAGCAGCCCGGCGCCCCTCAGGCCACCGACACCGTCATTACGAACAAGCATCCGCTGGCGAAGTACCTGGAACTGTCCGGGTACCGCATTACGGAAACCGCGCCCGGCAAGCTCAGCATCAAGCTCGCGGTAGTCAATCATTCGGAGGCCGATATCGGCGATCTCACGCTGAAGATCAAGCTGGTCACTACAGCCGCCAAACCGGACGATCCGCCGATCACCGAGTTCGAAGCCAAGGTCCCGGCTCTTGGCCCGCAGGAACTCAAGGATGTCACGGCCACGGCCGCCACCAAGCTCCGCATTTACGAGTTGCCGGATTGGCAGTTCATCCGCGCCGCCGTCGAAATCACATCCCCTGCTCCGTGACCGAACGTCTTTACTACCGCGACTGTTATCTGCAGGAATTTCGCGCGCGCGTGGTCGAGGCGAGCGACGACGGCCGGCGCGTCTACTTGGATCGCACGGCGTTCTATCCCACCTCCGGCGGCCAGCCCTTCGACACTGGCACGCTCGGCGGCGCGAACGTCATCGAGGTGATCGATGAGGAAGAGACGCGTGGCCCACGTTCTCGACGCGCCCGTTCCCACGGGCGAAATCACTGCTCAGATCGATTGGTCCCGCCGCTTCGATCACATGCAGCAGCATACCGGACAGCACTTGTTATCAGCGGTCCTCGAAGAGATGTTCAAGATCCCGACCGTGAGCTTTCATCATGGGAGCAGAGGTCTGCACCATCGACGTGGCCGCGGCTGCGCTTACCCCAACCCAGATGGAACAAGCCGAGAACCGCTGCGCGGAAATCGTCGGCGAAGCCCGGCCCCTGGCGATCACGTTTGAGGACGCGGCCTCCGATCTAGGTCTGCGCAAGGAATCGCAACGCACTGGAACGTTGCGAGTCGTGGCGATCGAAGGCATCGACCGCAGCGCTTGCGGCGGGACGCATGTGCGAACCACCGCCGAGATCGGTCCGGTGCTGATCCGTAAGACGGAAAAGATTCGCGGCAACACACGTCTGGAATTCGTCTGCGGCCTGCGTGCGCTCGGCCATGCCCGCACCGATTTCCGAACCTTGCAGGAACTGTCGCGGCAACTCTCGGCCCCAGCCAGTGAAGCACCTGGTCTGGTTTCAGCGCAGCTCGAACGCATCAAGACGCTGGAAAAAGCCAACCAACGTTTGGCCTCCGACTTAGCGCAGCGCGAAGGCCGCGAGCTATGGGCCGCGGCTACGCCTGACGCGCAAGGCATCCGCAGCGCCGTGGAACGTATCGAGAAGGGCGCCATCGATGACGCGGTGCGTACTCGCGCGCAAGCCTTCGTAGCGCAGGGCCGCGCTGTGTTCCTGGCTGTCTCGAAGGATCCGCCGTCACTGTTACTGGCAGCCTCAGCGGATTCCGGAGTCCACGCCGGGGACCGTATCAAAACCGCAGTCACCGCAGCCGGCGGACGAGGCGGCGGCAATCAGGCGCTCGCTCAGGGCAGCCTGCCCGCCACCGCCGACCTGGATGCCATCACTTCATCCCTAACGACTTCTTAACGCGCTCCTGATACTCGGCCGCCTTGAGCATAATCGGACGCGCATCCAGCGTCAGCATCCGCCGGTCACGCACGATGGAACGGCCATTCACCATGACATCGGTGATATCCGAACCTTTCAACGCGTAGACGATTTGCGAGTAAACGTTATAGATCGGAACCGCGTGCGCCCCGGCCAGGCTGATGGTGATCATGTCGGCGCGTTTGTTCTTCTCGAGCGAGCCGATCAGTTTATCCATATGTAACGCGCGCGCGCCCGTGATGGTAGCCATCTCGACAGCCTGCATCGCCGGCAGCGCTCGCGGATCGCCCGTCGTCACTTTTTGGAGCTTGGCCGCGAGGTCCATCTCCTCCATCATGTCGTGGTCGTTATTGGAACCCGCCACGCCATCGGTGCCCAGCCCCATCGGAATGCCGAGGCTCAATATCTTCCCCACCCGCGCGACTCCGCTCGCGAGCTTCATATTGCTCGACGGGTTGTGCGCCAGCCCAGTGTCGCGGCGTTTGAGAATCGCCATATCGGCATCGGTCAGCCACACGCCATGCGCGGCCAGCGTCCAGCCGTTCAACACGCCTAGCGATTCCAGCGCCGCCGTGGGCGTCATGTGGCGCTTCGCGAGCGCCTCGTCATTTTCCGTCTTGGTCTCGGAAACGTGAATTTCGAGCGGCTTCTGATACCGGTTCGCCAGCGCACGGGCCGCCTGTAAGACGTCGTTGGGAACGGTATAAATCGCGTGCGGAGCGACCGCCGGTACAATCAGCGGATCGTTGGCATATTGTTTGAACAACTGTTCGGTCGCGGCGAGCGAAGCCTGCGGCGTCTTGTAATCCGGAGCCGGGAAATCCAATGATCGGTTTCGCCCAGCACTCCGCGCATCCCGGCCTGCTTGGTGACCTCCGCCACCGTGTCTTCGAAATAGTACATGTCCGTGTAGGTCGTGGTGCCGGACAGCGCCATCTCGAGCAGCGCCAGACGAGTCCCCCAGCGCACGAACTCGCGGTCGACGTTCTTGGCCTCCGCGGGAAAAATGTATTTGGTGAGCCACTCCTGCAGGTTCATATCGTCCGCGATCCCGCGGAATAGCGACATGGCCGCATGGGTATGCGTGTTGATAAGGCCCGGCGCAAGGATCGCGTCCGGGCGGTCGAGCCGCTGTTTTGCGCGTGTAACGGCGGTCGATATCGGCGCGCGTACCCACATCAACAATATGGTCCCCTGCAATGGCGACGGCGCCGTTCTCGATCACACGCCGCTGCGCATCCATCGTGACGACATAGCGAGCGCTCCAAATAGCGTCGACACTGGCGTGCGTGGTTTGCGCCGGCATTTGCGCGAACGCCGCAGGAACGCTCAGCAATAGAAGAAGACTACAAAAATGACGCATCGAAAGCCCTCGGAAATAATTCTTTGAGTCGCAGAGTTTCGCTCTTGCCGCTTGGGTTCACCAGCATGATTTCAATATCGCCACAGAACTCCCACAAGATCTGCCGGCAAGCTCCGCAAGGCGGCGTGAGCGTATCCGTATCGGCCGCGACCGCGATGCGCCGGAACTCGCGCACGCCTTCCGAAATCGCCTTGAACACGGCCACCCGCTCGGCGCAGAGTGTGAGCCCATAGGTGGCGTTTTCGATATTGCAGCCCGTGTGCACGCGGCCGCTTGCGTCTTCGAGCGCCGCGCCCACGCGGAATTTCGAATACGGGGCATGCGCATTTTCACGGGCCGCCAGAGCGGCGGCTTGCAACGGATCACTCATAACGTCTCTTAGAAGTTAGAGTAACGCGTCGACCAGTTGCTCGTACTCCGACGGAGTCACCAGATGGAATCGTATTTCGAGCGCTGTAAAGGCGCGGATGGCGGCGGTTCGCTGCGGCGTCGGCAGCTCCGGGCTCGCAACAAGAAGAGAGCCTTCTGCCACTCGAAACGGCAGCACGCGCCACTCGCGTGCAATTCGTTCGGGAAGAGCACGCGCCACGCGGTGGGCGACTTGATGAACCTCCACGTGCGCGACCGGCAATCCCTGTTGCAAGCTGAGTGCCTCATACAAAGTTTCTTCGTTGATCGCGCCGCTCGCTATCAGAAATTCGCCGAGACGAGTGCCCTGCGGACATGCGGCCAACGCGTCGCGCAGAGCAATGGCATCCAAGTGCCCGGACCCAACGAGAATTTCGCCCAGCGGCCGTTTATGGGCTAACAATGCTGAACGGGTGGGATACGAATGTTCCGTCTTCACCCAGCGCAGAGGAATCTTACGAATCCGGGCATGGACATACTGCGCGACGGCTCTCACTGTCGCCGCCGCGTTCAAAAGATTGGCGTAGGGCAAGCGCAGCGGCACTCCCAGCGCGAACACGATCCCGTAGACGCGCGCGACACATGTCATGCGCACCGCCATTCGCAAAATCTGAAACGCCAGTGTAATCGACGTGAGCTCGAGCGCGAGCGGCGTCAGCCGAGTCCACATCCGAGTCGCTATGCCGTAAATAAACACGGCGTTGGCGATGAATCCGAGAGGATTGCTGACCAGACCCTTGCGGTCGCGCCAGAACCAATACACCTCGCTATAGTTTCCAGACCATCCAAACCGCTCCCAGCCCTGCAGTGCGATCCCCGTCACCCAGCGCGTCCTCTGGCGCAGGGCTGTCCCCCACTGTTTCGGGAAGAATTCGCGCACCGCCATGAAATCGCGCCCTCCCGTACCGAGGCGTGTGATCGGTACGAACACCTGCCGGCATCCCAGCCGGTGAAGCCGCAACCCGCTTTCGTAATCTTCGGTGAGCGCTGCTGGTTCGAATACGCGATTCGACGACACCCGAGCCAACGCCTCCAGCGCCTCGCGCCGGTATCCCGTTCCCACTCCCGCGCCGGGAACAAAACAGCCGAAAGTCGAGCGCACCACCATATCTCGCAAGTGGTTTTCCGCGAATTCGTCGCAGTAGACGCCGTGGGTGAGAGACCAGAAAGGCGTTGCCAAGGCCAGCACCGGGATCTGGATGAAGTCGAAGCGCTTGGCGTAGGCGTTGATCCAGCGCAGTTCTTCGGGGTGAATTAAATCCTCCGCGTCGTGCGTGACGATGATGTCGAAGACGATCTCGTTTTGCTCTTCATAGAGTCCGACGTGCTGATAGATCCAGTTGAGACAATCGGCCTTCGATGTCGGCCCGTCATGCGGGCACACCGCGAGGTGGACGTTGGAAAACCGCTCGGACACCGCAGCGACAGCTTCCTCCGTGAGCGCGTCATTCGCGTAAATGCCGGCGAAGATGTGATAACTGGGATAGCGGATCGCCGCCAGATTGTGTTCCAGCATCCGCGTAATGACGGCGTGCTCGTGCCACAACGGCACCAGGATCGCAATGGGCCGCGGAGCAACTTCCGGAAGACGGCGGGCATCGCGATCGGCCACCCATGCGCAGAGCCATGCAATATCGACAGCCAGATCGTCCAGGCCACTCACCAGGAAAATCGCCGCCAAGGGCGCTACCCACCACAAGACGAAATGATCGACGGCCTGGGGCGTCACTGATGAACTAGTAGTCCACCGCCGCCCACAATCTCAGTTTATGCGTGATGATTTAGCGGACCCTCGCCTCCGCCGAGGCCCGGCGCGGTGCGGATGGCTTCCGTGATGAAGGCTTTGGCGCGAGCCACTGCTTCGGCGAGCGGCGTTCCTTTGGCTAGCTCCGCCGTGATCGCCGCCGAATAGGTGCAGCCGCTGCCGTGGGTGTGCCGGGTTTCGATACGCGGCGCGGTGTATTCCCGGACCTCGCCGCTTGCCAGCCGGAGCACGTCCAGCGCATCCCCGCGCAGGTGTCCGCCCTTCACCAGCACGTTCACCGCTCCCAACGCCGCCAGTTTCTCAGCCGCGCGCAGCATGGCGCGGCGATCTTCCACCGGAAATCCCACCAGCGCCGCCGCCTCATCCAGATTCGGAGTCAGCAGGAACGCCCGCGGGATCAAGCGGTCGACCAAAGCTCGCACTGCATCCGTATCGATCAAACGCGCCCCATGCTTGCTGATCATCACCGGATCGATGACCAACGGAAAGGCAAACCGCTCCGCCTCCCGGGCGACGGCTTCCACTACTTCGCGCGAGCCCAGCGCTCCCACCTTCGCCGCCTGCGGAGGAATGTCTTCGACTACGGCTCGGATTTGCTCCGCCACCAACTCTGGATCGAGCATCGACACCCGCGTCACTCCGCGGGTATTTTGCACCGTGATCAGCGTTGCCACCGCTTCGCCATACACACCAAAGCGGTGAAATGTTTTAAGGTCGGCTTGGAGGCCCGCGCCACCGCTCGGGTCTGAGCCCGCGATAGTCAGCGCTACGGGAGTCATCCATTTCAGTCTAGGGAAACTTCAAACCTGGCGTAGTCACGACACCCGCGGAATTATTCAGCACCACCGTGACCCCACCCACCTGACTGACGTCGCCCGTGACCGGAAAGGACGCGCGCATGAGGAACGAACTCCCGGTCTGTCCTTTAAAGAAAGTTTGGAAGCTCGCGCTGAAATCCGCCGGAATGGTCGTGATCGCTGCGCCGCTGCGATCCACAAAAGCGAACGACATGCCGCCGACGGAATAGGTATTGTCGAATCCCGAGATCACCACATCCAATTCATTCGCCCGGCTGGTGGCGGCTGACGACGAAAGCGCAACCGGCGCCGGAGCCGTCGTTACGGAGGTCGACGGGCTGCCGGAGATCCCATAGATCCCGGAATCCAGCGTGAAGGTGATGGTCCCCGCCGTGGTGCCTGTCGAAAACACGATGTTCGGCAGCGCGTTGAGAGTGATGGCGGTCGCGCCGATATTCACCGCGAAAGAAGCGATCCGCGACGACGTGGCGACGAACCGGACCGCGGCGTCGTCCGTCACGTTTGTTACCGACGGACTGAAAGTGAGAGTCACCGTGCCCGCGGCCGTAACCGTGGCCGGAGCGGAAAGCTGCAAGGTGAGAGTATGCTGTTCCCCGCTCCCGATCTTGGTGCTGTCGAAGTTCCAGACTAAGGACGAAAGCGGCGGAGAGAATCCGGTGCCGGCCAGTGCATAAATCCGTGTGCCAACCGTGAGTGTCCCGGTGAACGCGGAGCCCGTTGCCGGGTTGAATTGAATCGTGAAGGAAGCCGATTGCCCCGCCGGAATAGTGACGGCATTTCCCGATGTTGTAGTAAACGCCGCGCCCGTCATAAGCAACGGCGACACCGTGAGATCCTGCGGAAACGGATTCAGTATCGAGACCGTGCAGGCTTCCTGCGAGCCCTGTGTAATGCGTCCGAAGCTGATATTCTTGTTGACGTCGGGACCGGTACACGGCGCTGCCACACTCAATATCGGAGCCGGCACCACTGTGGCCAGCAGAATCGCGCTCTCAATGGTGCCGCCGCACGCATCGGTGGAGGTTCCGGTTCCCACCTGTAAAGTTGCAGCATAGCTGGTGATGGCGGTGGCCGAGAACCCCACGAAGAAGTCCATCGGTTGGCCGGCCGCGACCACGAAGGGTGTCGAAGAACTATTGACGATCGAAAATCCTGCACCCGTCGTGTTGTTAATACTCAAACACGTAATGGTGACGGACGCAGCACCCGTATTCAGCGCGCGAAAACGCACAATCATCGAATCGCCCGCGGCCACCTGCCCGTAGCCGTAGACCGATCCCAGCGGCGATGGCGCGATACCGTTCAACGAATAGAGCACAACCTGTGCTTCGAGCAAAACCGGCGCCAGCGCCAGCAGGCACACCAATCGCGCCTTCAATGCGATACTCCCGGCAGCAAAAACATTTGTTCGTGGCCCGGCTCGATATCAAGTGCCCACATCCCGGTATCGGTAATCACCTGCACATACTGATCGCCCATACGGATGAACCCGCCCACGCCTGTCATCGCGAAGTCCAACTCCGTCCCATCGCTCCGCAGCAGGCGCACCTGGCCGTCGTTCGCCAACAACGTACCTCCGCCCTCCAACAACCGGACCGAATTCGCCGCGCCCAAACTCTTGCCGCCGGACCAGACTTCGCCGTCGCGTTCCACGGCGTATTCGAAACCTCCGGCAACTGCGCGAAGCGAAAGCACGTCGCCGCCTGGAGCGAAGTCCATCGCAATCAATTGCGCCCCGGTCCAGCGTGCAAGCTTCCCGCTCTCGACGAAATACACATAGGCAGCGCCGGGCGAAAAAGCATCGAGCGCAATGATCGCCGCACCCGGCGGCGCATCCACCACGACACCAGCAGGAGTGAACAAAGCCGACTCCGTCTTCGCGAGGCATCCCTGCGCCGAGCACGCAAGCGAAATCACGGCTCCGTCGAACCACGGGGCCCCGGCGACCGCCGCGGCAGCCGCCCCCAAAACAGGTCGCGCGCGTCCATGCACGTCCAGCATGACCCCGATTTGCGGGATCTCGATCTGCCCCCATGCGCACGCCGTCATCAAGCTGAATAAGAAAACCTTCATTGCGACCCCAAACTGATGGTCGGCGTGCCGATCTTCAACGGAGTCGTCACCGAACTAGCGGCGGTCGATGCGCCGCCGGATTTTCGCGCAGCCACACCCGCCACGCCGGCCGCGGCAGCCCCCGCCACGATCAGCGAGATCCACAAGAGTTTGTGCCCGCCGCGCACCACCGGAGTCCTCTCTGGAGCCACAGCCCGGGCTTCTGGCGAGTTGCTCAAGGACTGTGAACTCACCACACTCGCGCGCGCTTGCCCCTTCACTGCGGTGATGCGGATCTCGAACGGCCCCGCCGTGCGATTCCACTGCATGCCCCACACGGCCGCTCGCCCATCGGCATGGGTGGCAGCGATCTCGGTTCGTCCACCGGTGCTGAACGCTCCCCCAGGACCCTCTCCTGGCAAAGTGAAACTGACGGTCGCACCTTCGACGGGACGCCCGGCTTCATCCGTCACCAGCACGGTTACTCCACGGGTCGCGCGTGAGCCAAGGGAGTAGACGGCGCCGTCGCCCTCGGCCACCCGTATCGTCAGAATCGAAGGCGCATCCGCGCCCCAAGCCAGCCCCCCCGCCAGCATGACAGCCAGCGTTAGGGCCCCAGCTTTTCGGATGACGTCTTTTCGGATCACGACAATGGAGTGCACAACGCCCCAACATTCTCTCCACTGCCGTTTAAATCAAGACGCAGGCGCTGTAATTCTCCAAACTCCCATCCAGCCCAAAATCCGTAGCATTTTAACCCTATTGTGTTCTAATAGTAGGAGTTCTTAATCCCGTATGGCAGCCAGGCCGTTCCGCCCCGAGCGCAGTTGGAAAGCTTTCACCCGCCGAATGCGTGAGTTGCGGCTGATCGCCCATGGGGCGCTGTCCACGCGCCACCCCATCATGGCGCACATCATTCCGATCCGCCGCTGCAACCTATCCTGCACCTATTGCAACGAATACGACGATTTTTCCCGCCCGTCCCGACCGACGTCGTGATCAGCCGCATCAACAAGCTGGCCGACCTGGGCACCAGCATCATCACGCTTTCCGGCGGCGAGCCGCTGCTGCACCCGGATCTGGACGAGATCATCGCCGCCATGCGCCGCCGCGGCGTCATCGCCGGCATGATCACCAACGGCTACCTGCTGATGCCCGACCGCATCCAGCGCCTGAACCGCGCCGGCCTGGATCACATGCAGATTTCGATCGACAACGTGAAGCCGGACGACGTCTCGAAGAAGAGCCTGAAGGTGCTGGACAAGAAGCTCCAGATGCTGGCCGAGCACGCCGAATTTCACGTCAACATCAACTCGGTGGTGGGCGGAGGGATTCACGATCCCGAACGACGCTCTGGTGGTGGGCCGCCGCGCGATCGAGCTGGGATTCTCGGCGACGGTCGGCATCATTCACGATGGCGACGGCCAGCTTCGTCCGCTGGGCGACCGCGAGCGCGCCGTGTATCACGAGATGAAGGCGCTGGAGAATCGCCACTTCGCGCAGCTCAACTATTTCCAGGACGCCATCGCGCAGGGCAAGCCGAACGATTGGCGCTGCCGCGCCGGCGCGCGCTACATGTATATCTGCGAGGACGGGCTGGTGCACTACTGCTCGCAGCAGCGCGGCTATCCGGGCACGCCGCTCGAACAATACACGGTCGCGGACATCCGCCGCGAATATCTGACCGAAAAATCCTGCGCGCCGTACTGCACCGTAAGCTGCGTGCACTACGTGTCGTACTTCGATTTCTTCCGCGCCCCGCAGACCCTCAAAAGCGGAATGCCGGAACAGACCACGCAGCCGCTGGTAAAGATTCAGTCGGCGAAGTAGGAGCGCAGGTATCGACTCTTCGCCCGATCCTTTTCTCTGTCAGTACGACAATCGACGCCCACCAGTCGTGTGATAAACTCGGCTCCGACCCGCACAAAAATCTTTTGCGAGACGTATGTCTGCAAATCTAAACAAATACGATCCGTGGGGTCCGATTTCGGCAATCCTATTCGGAGCAAACGATTCTGATCTGGTCCAGACGATAATCGACTCCACTGGAGTTCCGGTGAAATGGCCTGAACTTGACGCAAAGACTTGGGCGTCACACCTAACGAGAATTCGAGCGTTCCGACCCGCTATCCAGGACGCCGCCTGCCCGCAAAAACTCGCCGTTAAAGTCCTTACAAGAAACAAAGCCCAAAAGAAGATTTAATCCTTGAAGCACAAAAGTTCACCGCGCAGTTCCCGAAACGGAAGGTAGAAATACGAACGGCCGAAGACTTCCACGATCGATTTATTGTCGTTGATGAAACCGACTATTACCACGTCGGTGCTTCGATAAAAGATGCTGGTACACGAGCATTCCTCCTTAGTAAACTGCAAGACCAACCGATAATCGCCATGCTAAGGCAATACATTGAGACAGCTTGGGACAACGCCTCTAAGGTGGAGGTCGAAGAGTCGGCGCAACCCTGACTACAACCGGGCAGAGTCAACCTTGCTGACAGCCATGTTATGCTTCGTTCACTTCATTTACTACCGCTGCTTTCGATACTGAGTGTGGGTTTGCTCTAAGTATCCGTCTAGGGGCGACCTGACCAGGGACGATGCAGCCACTCAGCTTAATAACTGGCGATCGCTTGTCATTCGGCCAGCGGTGTTCGGCGATGAGACGTTTCAATGCGGTCTTAGATCCGGTTTATGGAAATACGTAGGTGAACCGCACTCCGGAGTCATCATCACACCGAAAGGCGATCTCGCTGGTTTTCGTTTCGGATTCGAGTTGCCCGCAGCGGAACGGTTAGGCTCTCCCTATACCGCGAAGCTACAGTCGCAATATTTTAATACCGTCACCGGCATCGCCGACGCAGATACACCGAGTACAAAACTGGTTGAGTACACCTGGAAATTCGAGGTTGCATGGCCGAATAAAGACGCTTCGCAAGCCTTGAAGGATTGTTTTCCTGATGGGTCCATTCAAGGAGAAGACAAAGCGACCTTTCGTCACTTCGATGATGGCTGGCGCCTGATGTGGTTTGAAGGCAAGTACCTCAAAAGGTAAGCAGGGCCGAGTTCCCGTCTGAATGAGCGTATCTTCGCTTTGTTTCGTCTCGCGCAGTGGTTGCCCACGTTCGAGTGTCACAACTTGACACAATGTGCTACACGCGGTATTCCTCGTGTATGGCGACACGTACGACCGTCAACATCTCCCTCACTCCGCAACTCGGCGCGTTCCTGCAGAGCAGGGTGAAATCCGGCCGGTATCAGACCACCAGCGAAGTCGTTCGCGAGGCCTTGCGGCTCCTGGAAAGGCAGGAGCGGGATCGTGCGCAGGCTTTTCAGGAATTGAAGGCTAAATTGGAACGCGGCGCGGCCCAGGCTGCACGCGGAGAACTACTGGACGGCGATGCAGTATTTGAAGAACTGCGCGAACTCATCCAGCAGCGTGCCCGGGTGAAGAAGAAGCCCAGCCGCCGGTGAAGCGGCGCTTTCTGCTGACGCCGGAAGCTAAATCCGACATCAGAGAGATCCTGCTCGACGTAGCTGACGACAACCCTGAAATTGCAGAACGGCTGCGGTCCGAGATTTTCCATGCGTTTCAGCGCCTGGGCCACTCGCCTGGAATCGGCCACTATCACGAAGAATTGCTGGACCGACGACACCGCTTCTGGAACTTCTATTCATATGTCGTGTGCTATGAGTGGCAGACAAAACCAATCCAGGTCATCGCAGTCGTGCATGGCGCACGCGATCTTGTGTCATTTCTTGCCGCCCGGCTGCACTGAGGTCCCCCACCCGCCCCCGCCCGGCGTCTCGATCCGTAACACATCGTCCGCCGCGATTTCGAATCGCGTCTTGGCCGGTAGCGTCTGCGGCTTCCGACCCGCCTTAAGCAAAGTATTCCGCCCCGGCTTCCCCGCCTCGCCGCCCCCCAATCCGTAAGCCCCACGCACCCGCCGATCGGAAAGAATCGTGACCTCCGCCGGTCTCAGAAAGCGAAACTCGCGCACGATCCCGTCGCCCCCGCGATGCTTTCCCCGCCCACCCGAGTTTTTGCGCACGCGATAGCTCTCGATGCGCACGGGATACTGGTGCTCGAACGCCTCCACCGGAGTGTTCCAGCTATTGGTCATGTGCGTATGCGTGGCGCTATACCCGCCGCCTTTCGCCGAAGCTCCCATCCCGCCGGCTATGGTCTCGTAATACGCAAATGGCGTCCGATCAACGAGTTTCCCGCCGAAGCTCAAGTTGTTCATTGTCCCAGAACTAGCCGCAGGAATGCGTTCTGGCGCCGCCTTCGCCAGCGCGCCCAGAATGACGTCCGTGATCCGCTGCGACGTCTCCACATTCCCGGCCGCCATTGCCGCCGGAGGCCGCGCGTTCACAATGCTGCCCCCCGGAGCCACGATCCGAATCGGCCGCGCGATGCCAGACGTGAACGGAATCTCCTCCCGCACCAGGCAGCGGAACACATACATCGTCGCCGCCGTCGTCACCGCCAGATTCGCGTTCACCGGGCCGTCCACCTGCGCCGATGATCCTGTGAAATCTACCACCGCCGTGTCGCCCGCGAGGGTCACCGCCACCCGCACCGGAAAGAACTCGCCGTTGCGTTCACCCTCCAAAACATCTTCGAAGCGATATGTTCCCGATGGCAACTCGCGCAGGGTCGCCCGCATCATGCGTTCGCTATAATCCTGCAACCCGTGCATATTGCGCACGACTGCACCCTCGCCATACTTTCCCACCAATTCCCGCAGGCGCGCTTCCCCGCGCTTAATCGACATCAACTGCGCCATCAGATCGCCTTCGCGCTCCACTGGAGTCCGCACATTCGCGAGCACCAGCCCCAGCAGCTCGCGATCGATCTTCCCTGCGCGTTGGATCAGCACCGGCGGAATCCTCAAGCCCTCCTGATAGATCTCGCGAGCCAGCGGCATCGATCCCGGACTCATTCCGCCCACATCCGCATGATGCGCGCGGTTCGCCAAATAAAAGGACGGCTTCTTTCCGCGCGTAAACACTGGAGCCACCGCCGTAATATCCGGCAAGTGCGTCCCTCCGCGAAACGGATCGTTCACTAGCGCCACGTCGCCCGGCCCCAACTCGAACGCTTCGCGAACCGCCTGCACCGACAGCGGCATCGCGCCGAGATGCACCGGCATGTGATCGCCCATGGCCACCGTCTCGCCGCGCGCATCGTAGACTGCGCACGAATAGTCCCGCCGCTCTTTGATATTGGCCGAATACGCGGTCTTGCGCAGGACGATGCCCATCTCCTCCGCAATCGATGTCAGCAGATGCCGGAACAGTTCGAGCTCGATCGCTTTCGCAGGCGCGCCCATCAGTGACAATCCGCGACATGAATGGGGAAACTCGTCACCTTGTCCCAAGTCTTGCCGCCGCCGCGTTCCAGCAAAAACGCGCCGCCAGCCGCATCGGCGCGCACTCGATACCCAGCCTGATTCGGCATCCGCGTGCCTTTCAAATGGAACGGCTGGTTGGCAGTTTCCTTCAGCTCCCAGCTTTCGCCGCCAGTCTGGGTTTCGTAAAGCTCCTGATGAACGGACTTCGCGCTGCTGCTATCGATCACCGCCTCGCCGCCGCTAATCGACGAGAAATGAAACTGTGCAATGGTCCCGAATTTTTCATCGTCTACGATCAGCTTCGGCCGCCACGTCCGCCCACCATCGTTCGTCAACATCAGAAATGGATTCCGCGCCAAAGGATTAATGGATTCCCCGCTCACCCATCCCGTCTGCCCGTCCCAGAATTCGATCTGCTCGAACGCCGCGTTGCGCATTCGGATTACCGGCTCCGTCCAGGTAACGCCGCCGTCTTCGCTCACCAGCAGCAGGCTGAGCAGTGTCGCATTGCGAGTGTGAAGATTGCCAGTAACAATGATGCGACTGCCCACCGCCTCAGCCGCCGCCAATTCCAGCAGCACTGTGCAAGGCTCTTCCTCGCTGCAGGTCAAGCCGAATTGTTCGATATCCTCCGGCGGACAATCGTAGGCTACCGGAGATTCCGCGCGCAGACCGATGACGCAACTCAAGAGCAGGGCCGCGAATCTCACTGGTAGCCATTGTATCTGAGCTGTGTCCTCTCGAATCGCCCACCGCAGACCGCGTAAAATACAATCAAGTGCCTGCGCCGCACATTCCGACGCCGCTTGAACAATTGGGAAATCGTCCCTTCTCGTTCTACCCCGCCATCCGCAATATCCAGCACAACGAGTGGCAATTCCGCCGTGCGCATCCCGATGAAATCCAGGTGATGAATACCAAGTCGCTTCAGGAACTATGGATTCCGCGCGGCTTCCTAAGCGGCGTATCCAGCATCGAAGAGCCGGTGGTCATCGTCGGATTAATCAAAGAGTTGGAATACCGCGAAGGCATCGTAGTCCCGCATGTGCGTCGCGTGATCCAGATGCCGCTCGCCGCGAACGACGTCCCCCGCCCGTGGCTGAATGTGCCGCCGGAACCCGGACAGCTCGCCCCCGTGGTCGGCATTCGCGTCGAAGACACCGCCGAATCGCAAACCAGCCGCAAGATCCTGGGCGCCGTCGCTGCCGGAATTCTCACCTGTGTGGTCGGGATGGTGATCTTCCGCGACGCCACCGCTGGCGCACGCGCCCGCTTCTTAGGACCGGTCAGCCGTCTCGCTCTGCCCTTCACCGCGAATGATGACTACGAATCCGTAGTGAGCCGCATCGGTTACCCGGAATCCACCCGCTCGCGTCCCACGTCCGACGGCCGAGCCTTTTACTTGCTGCGTTATCCCGACCGCGCTTTCACGCTGGTGCTCCTGGGCACCGATCGCATCCACGCTGCATACGTGGGAGCATTCGGCCGCGGCGGACACGTCGTCCATTCGGTCGTCCTGCCCGACGGACACGATTCGACCACACTCCTTACTCACATGCGCTGAGCATCAAGCTCACCGCGCTTCACGTCCACCTCTCGCCAACACCGCGAGTCCAGCGATAAAAAATATAATCAGCGACAAAATTGCCTGCCGGTAGCTATGCGTCATCTGCAACGCTAGCCCGAAAACCAGCGGACTAATCCAACTTGTCCCCTTGTCGCTCACCTCGTAAATGCTGAAATACTCCGCTTCCTTGCCCTTCGGAATCAACTGTGCGAATAGCGACCGGCTCAGCGCCTGGCTCCCGCCCATCACGATCGCCACCGCTGCCGCCGCGATGAAGAAGTCCCGCGTCGTGTAGACCCAGGCAAATAAATAAATCAACGTGGCCGTCCACAATACCAGCGTCACCATGATGGCCCGCTTGGCGTCCATGGCCGCCGCCACCCATTGAAATCCGATGGCGCCGAAGAAGCCCACAAATTGCACCATCAAAATCGCCATCGTCAGCGACGACACCGGAATCTTCAACTCGTCATTGCCGAACTGCGAAGCCAACGCCAGCACCGCCTGAATTGCGTCGTTGTATAGGAGATACGCGATCAGAAACATCATGCTCTGCGGATAGCGCCGTATGTCAGCCAATGTATGGCGCAGTTGCCCCAACACCGCTCCCACCGCGCGCTTTCCCCCCGGCAGTGCATGCGCCGGCCCGCGATTGCGCAGCGTCAGCAGCGTCGGTATCGTGAACACCGCCCACCAGACTCCGGACGAGCTCAAGCTGATGCGCACCGCCATGCCCTCTGTTATGCCGACCTTTTTCGCGTTCAGAAAAAGCAGCAGGTTGAGCGCCAGCAGCACGCCTCCGCCGATGTATCCGATTCCCCACCCGCGCGACGACACCGCGTCGCGTTGCTCCGGCGGAGCGATCTCCGGCAGGAACGAGTTGTAGACCACCACCGACGCACCAAAGGACACGTTCGCGAAAATGAAAAGCGCCCCGCCCCACAAATACGCGCTCCCCTGCAGCCAGAACATGGCGGTGGCCGCCGCAGCACCCGCATACGCCGTCACCGCCAGATATTGTTTTTTGCGATGCCCGTAGTCGGCGCCCGCTCCTACAATCGGCAGCACCAGCACCTGCAGGATCACCGACAGGCTTACGAGGTAGCTCCAGTAGCTGCGTGCGTCTACCGGAATGCCCAGCGGATGCACCAGGCCATTGGAATCCGCCGCCGCCTTCGCCAGTGCCGTCAAGTAAGGGCCCAGAAACAGCGCGACACCGGTAGTGACGAACGCCGAATTCGCCCAATCGTAGAGATACCAGCCGCGCTGCTCTCGAACGCTGTATTCGGTCACAGGTCGATTATAGTTGCCGGATTTGCTCGATTACCCGCAGCATCCGCGGCGCCGCGTCGTTCCTGCCGCCATAGCGTAATTCGTTATAAGCCGACGTCGCCTCTTCCACCAGCGTCGCCATTTGCGGAGTCCTTACCACTCGCGCAAATTCCAACGGAGTGAACCATGGCGGCTTCTGGATCCCGCGCTTCGCCAGCAATTCGAGCATCTGTTGATAGAGAATCGTGGCGTCGGACGGCTCGCTCACGCCGCGCTCGACTTTGCGCGCATGCGCCCGCTGCTTCCACCACTTCAACGCCGCGGGCCCGAACAGCAGCCATAGAACCACGATCGCAATACCACCGCCAACTGCTGGCAGATACCGCCAACTTACGCGACCCGCATCCGCGAACCCCGCCGCGATCTCGTCGAAATCCGGCAGCCGGAAACGCCGCCGGGCATCCTGGGCGCGGGCCAATAGCTCTATCTGATGACCCTGATCGTAATTCATCACCCAGTCGTTCAGGACTTGTGAAGCCGCGTCCGACAGCAGCGCCAGCCGGCTCATCAAACCCGTCTCGCCCCCGGACGTATCGAACGGCGTCGGATCGAACGTGGTCCAGCCGCGCCCTTCGATCCACGCCTCCACCCAGCTATGGGCGTCGGATGCTCGAATCACCTGCCAGCCCGTCATCGGGTTGTAGACACCACTTTGAAACCCCGTGACCACGCGCGATGGAATCCCCAGCGTCCGCAGCATCACCGCCATCGACGACGCAAAATATTCGCAGTGTCCTTTTTTGCGCACGAATAGAAAGTATGCCAACGGATCGTCCACCGGCTTCGACAGCAGTTCCAACGTATATCCGTAATCCTGCCGCAGGTGCGCTTCGATCGCTCGCGCCTTTTGCGCCCGCGTCTCGGCTCCCGCCGTCATTTGCCGCGCCAATTCGAAAATCCGCGGGTCGGTCGGAGGAAGGGTCAGGTACTCGCGCTGAATGCCCGCCGGAAGCTGCGCGGAGTACCGCCCCGGAGCCCACTCATTCGGCAAGAACCCGTACGCGCTGTAATTCAAGCCGCGATTTCCATACCGCGGCGACACATGAAAACCGCCGCCGCGCGAATACCGCAGATACCTCACGTCAATCTTGATGGTTTCGACGGTCCCGGCGAAAAACAGAGTATCCGCGATCAGCGGCTCCAGGTGAACCTGATAAATCAGATTAGGCCCGCGGCTCGCGCCCTCTGTCGCCGAGCGCACTACCACCTCGCCATTTTCAACTTGGATTGCCTGATCCTGACCCGTCGGGTTGAACCAACGCTTGCCATCAAACTCCGCCAGCGCCGCGCCACGCCACTTCACGGGCAGAAATCCTTCGCCTTGGTACGACCGCACATGCATGACCGGCGCGCTGCTTTGCTTAATCTTGCCGATTTCCCCTAGCGTGACGTTGTTCGAGAAACCCGTCAGCCGGAAGCGTGCCGGCCCGAAACGCTCGAAAACGGCTCGCGAGAAACGCGGGAACCCGAAGAAAAAGCACACGGTCATGAACAGAATGCCGCCGAACAGGCACGCCGATACCACTCCCAACCGCCGCGAAAACGCCGCCAGTCCGCCGCGCGACACCACCACTTCCGTCCCCGCCGCCCGGCGAACTTCCCCGCTCGCGAACGTTGCAATCGCAAATAGCACGAAGACCGCGAGATACGCCAGGAAACTCAATCCTTCGGAAAGGACGGCCGCCGCAATCAGCTCCAGTCCCGCAATCGCCTTCAGATATCCGAAGTCGCGCGGCGTCTTCGCGGTGAGCAGCTTCAGCACCGCCAGGAAAAACACCATGTGCACGGTGGATGCGAGAAATGTTCCAGAGATGTATCGATAGTCCACCGGGAAGAACCCGATGTAAGCGATTGCCAGCGCCGCCGTTACTCGTGGAGGCAGTTCAATCTTGACCACTCCGCCCACCGCCAGCGCACGCGCACACAGCCCCAGCAGTGTAAGTAACGCAGTCGGCCAACCCAGATAACCCGACCCCAGCACCGCGAAATATCCCGCCGCCAGCATCCCCAGCAGGGAGAACTCGAAGAACCGGTTCACGATGCGTGGAGCCACGGTCGCGCCGCTCGGGTTCATAGCTTCATTGTGCTACATCCCGTTGTGTTAAACCTATGGAAGTCACTCTCCCATGGCAAAATTCAAAGCGGCCGGTTCGCGCAAAGCCCCCGCCACGCGATCCAACGCCGTTGCAATCCCCTGCTTGCTGCTCATCCTTGCAGGCGTCGCGATCGTCTCGTTGCTGTTCTACGAGCTGCTTAAATCCAGTTAAAGACACCCATGCGAATCGATCAACGCAAGCCCAATCAACTGCGCCCGCTCAAGATCACGAAGGACTACCTGCTCACAGCCGAAGGCTCAGTTCTAATCGAAGTCGGCAACACGCAAGTGCTCTGCGCGGCTTCCATCGAGGACACCGTCCCACACTTCCTGCGTAACTCAGGTAAAGGCTGGGTCACCGCCGAATATTCGATGCTGCCCCGCGCCACCGCCACACGCACGCCGCGCGAAGTCTCGAAGGGGCGAGCGTCAGGACGCACCATGGAAATCCAGCGCTTGATCGGCCGGTCATTACGTTCGATCGTCGATCTCGAAGCGCTCGGTGAGCGCAGCATTATTCTCGATTGCGATGTGTTGCAGGCGGACGGGGGTACCCGCACCGCGGCCATCACCGGCGCGTATATCGCCCTGTCGGTGGCCATCCGCAAGCTCCTGAAGTTCGGAACACTCAAGCGCAATCCCATTCGCGATTACGTCGCCGCCACCAGTGTCGGCGTAGTCGGCGGCGTCCCCATGCTGGACCTCTGTTATCAAGAGGACTCCCAAGCCGAAGTCGACATGAATGTTGTCATGACCGGCTCCGGCAAATTCGTCGAACTGCAAGCCACAGCCGAAAAGACCGCCTTCGATGACGAGCAACTAGCTTCGCTCATCGCGCTGGCCCGCGTTGGTATCGCCGAGTTGATCCTGGTTCAAAAATCTATCGAAGCCGCATGATCATCTACTGCGCCACCAGCAACCCTGGCAAGCTGCGCGAGTTTCAATTGGCCGCTCCTGATTTCGATGTGCGTGCGCTTCCGAAGTCCGTCCCGCCGCCGGACGAAACCGGCGACACCTTCGAAGCCAACTCCATCGAGAAAGCCACTGCCTACGGACAACACATCGACGGCTATCTGTTCGCCGATGACTCGGGCCTGGAAGTCGACGCCCTCAATGGCGCGCCCGGCGTTCATTCAGCGCGCTATGCCGGAGACCACGCGACCGATGCAGCCAATAACGCTCTGCTTCTCGAACGCCTGCGCGGCGTCGAGAATCGATCGGCGCGATTTGTTTGCGTCATTGCACTGGTTAAAGACGGCAAGTTAGTGAAGACCTTCCGCGGTGCCGTCGAAGGTAGCATCATTGACGAAGCCCGCGGGGCCGGCGGCTTCGGTTACGATCCACTCTTCTACCACGAGCCCTTCGGCTGCACTTTCGGCCAAGCCGCCATCGAACAAAAGATGCAGGTGAGCCACCGCGCCCAGGCGCTCGCCGCCATGTTTACTTACCTGCGAAATACCGCTTCCACCTGAGAAAGCCCACGTTGGTTTTGGCGTCTTTGATCTTGCCCGTGCGGATCATTTCGTCCAGATCCTTCGCAGTGAACCAACGCGTTGCGATGCGTTCGTCGTCCATTGGCTTAGGCTCGCCCGCCGTGAGCCCGGTCGCGAGATATATCGTCATCTTCTCCGTCAAGAACCCTGGACTGGGATAGAACTCCGCCAGCTTGGTCCACTTCTTGGCGCGGTATCCCGTCTCCTCTACCAGCTCCCGCCGAGCAGTCTGCAGCGGTTTCTCACCCGGGTCCACCGTCCCCGCCGGCAGCTCCCACAGAAACTGACCAGCAGGCAAACGATATTGGCGAACCAGAAGGATGCGCCCCTTCTCATCCACCGGCATCATCACCGCCGAGCCGCGATGATGCACGATGGCGCGCTCAATTTCAAACCCATCATCGTCCACGGCGTGGTCCTGCGTAACCGTGAAGATCCGATTCTTAGTGATTTCTTTCGAAGAGATTAGTTTCATTTTCGAATAGCCTTCGCAAACTCATCCGCCGATCCCGTGTTCAGAATGTCACCCGCTTCCAACCATCCCCGCCGAGCCATGCGTACGCCGTAGCTCATGTTCGCCAGATGCTTCGGATGATGCGCGTCCGTCGAAATGACAAACTTGCAGCCCTTGGCCTTCGCCGTGCGGATCAGTGTCGCCGAAAGATCCAGCCGCTCCGGACTCGCATTGATCTCTAGATACACATTCCGTCGCGCCGCCTCCGCCGCCACCGCTTCAAAGTCAAACGGAAACGGATCGCGATGCAGCAGTATCCGGCCCGTCGGATGCCCGATCGCGCGCAAGGACGGACACTCCAGCGCGCGCAGCAGCCGGTCCGTCATCTCCGCCGGCTCCAGATTCATGTAGCTGTGGACGCTCCCGACCACCCAATCGAGCTCCGCCAACGCGTCGTTCGACAAGTCCATCGCACCGTCGCGCATAATGTCGCATTCGAGCCCCGAGAAAACGCGCAGTCCCAATTCTTTCTGATTCATCTCGCGGACCTGATGCGCAAACGCCACCGCCCGCTTCTCATCCAGCCCATTGGTCATCGCCAAAGATTTCGAATGATCCGTGATGGCGATGTAGTCGAGCCCTCGCTCGCGAGCCGCCGCTGCCATCTCCGCGAGCGTCGCCCGCCCGTCGCTTTCGGTCGTGTGCATGTGGAGATCGCCGCGCATCTGGCTCAATTCCACTAATTTCGGCAACCGATGCTCGGCAGCAGCGTCGATTTCGCCCGAATTCTCGCGCAGCTCCGGCGGAATCCAATCCAGTCCCAGCACTTTGTAGATCTCGTCTTCAGTCGCGCTCGCCACCGGCGACTCATCCTCCAGCCGCACCAGCGCATATTCGTTCAGCGTCAAGCCCATCTTCTGCGCCCGCGACCGCAGCACGATATTGTGCTCCTTGCTCCCCGTGAAATACAGCAGCGCCGCGCCATAACTCTCCGTCGCCAGCGCGCGCAGATCCACCTGCAACCCCTCCAGCCCAAACTTGATGCTGGCCTTGTTCGGACCCTTCCCCAACACCTCCTGTGCCCGCGGATGCACTACGAATTTCTCCAGCGCCTCCGCCGCCCCTGGTCCCGTCACCAGCAAATCCAGATCCCCCACGGTTTCCTTGCGCGCGCCGCAAACTCCCCGCCGGCGTCACTTTTTCGACTCCCGGCACGGCACTTAAGTACGCAACCAATTCCTCCGCCGCGCGCTCCGCAAACGACAACAGGAACCGCCCCGCGCGCTGCCGATACGACGCGATCGACCGCAGCACTTTCTCTTCGAGCTTCGCGCCCATGCGCGGCAGCTCTCGCAGTTTCTGCTCCTTGCACACCCGCTCCAGATCATCCACCGACTGCACTTTATAGGTGTCATACAGCAGCCGTATGCTCTTCGGACCCAGCCCCTGAATGCTCAGCAACTCCAGCAGCGACGCCGGATACTTGCCCAACATCTCATCGCGCCGCTCGAAGCCCCCCCGCTCTTCGATCTCCGCCACCACCGCCGCAATCCCCTTGCCGATTCCCGGAATATCGGTAAGCTTCTTCTCCGGATCTTTCAGAATCGCCGCGAGCTGCTCCGGATGCCCCTCGATCACTCCCGCCGCCGTCCGGTAACTCCGAATGCGGAACGGGTCTTCGGAAGAAATCTCCATCAAGTCGGCCGTCTCCGACAACATGCGCGCGATCGCTCGATTATCCATTTACGGTTTGATTGTAGCTTTCATGACCTCCGCTTCGCGACAATAAACTCATGCGGGACCCTCGCACCGCGAGTCCATCCGATCTCGATTCCATCCCCGATCGCCCCGCCGTCTTCCTGCTATGGGCCAGCGAAGGCGCGCCCTACCTCGCCCGCACGGCACTCCTCCGCCGCCGCCTCCGCCGCCTGCTCTCCGAACGCGACCGCACCTCGCGCGTCCTCAACCTACGCGGCGTAGTCGAGCGCATCGAATACTGGCTCACCGGCTCGCAGCTCGAGTCCTCACTCACGCATCTCGAACTCGCTCAAAAGTTTTTTCCGGACGACTGGCCGCGCATTGTCCGCCTCCGCCCGCCCAGCATTCCTGCGCCTCACGCTCGACAACCAGTTCCCGCGCACCATGGTGACGACGCGCCTCGGCCGCGGCCTCTACTACGGGCCCTTCGCCACCCGCACCGCCGCCGAGCACTTCAACACCGAGCTGCTCGATCTCTTCCAGATCCGCCGCTGCGAAGAAAATCTCCAGCCTTCGCCCGCCCACCCCGGCTGCATCTATGGCGAAATGAACCGCTGCCTCCGCCCCTGCCAGACCGTCGTGTCGATCGAGGAATACCGCGCACGAAGCCGACCGCGTAGAACAATTCCTGCGCACCGGCGGCGCATCTCTCAAGGACCCCTCCGAGCAAGCCCGCGACCGCGCCAGCGCCGAAATGCAATTCGAGGAAGCCGAGCGTCTCCACCAGCGCACCGCCCGCATCGCCGAAGTACAAGCCGCCGCCGGCGAACTGCCACGAACCCTCGACCGCCTAGCCGGAGTCGCGGTCGTTCCCTCCTCCATCCCCGATGCCATCGACCTGTGGTTCTTGATCGGAAGCCGCTGGCAAACCCCGCGCCGCCTGCTTCTCTCGGAAGCGGACGGCGCCGGCCAATCGATGGACCGCCGCGTGCGCGACTTGGTCGCCGCCATCGAGCCGCATGGCGCGCCCAACCTCGAACACTTAGCGATCCTCACCCGCTGGCACACCTCCAGTTGGCGTGACGGCGAATGGATCGACATCGAGTGGCCCTCGAAGATCCCCTATCGCAAGCTAGTCAATGCCATCGGTCGCATAGCGCAGGCATCGATCAAACCAGAATCAGTATCCTGAAGCATGGCCCTTGAGTTAGATGCCACCACCCTGCGATTGAAATATGGGGAACCGCTCGCGCGGGAAACTTTTCACATCCGTCCCGGCCTGGAAATGATAGTCAATTACGGACCGGACCGAAAAGTATGCAAGGTCGAAGTGCCCGGCGCCAATAGCTATCGACAATTGGATGAGTTGATCGAGGAACTGGCACCCGTATCGGCGCGCGGTCGGAGAATATCTGGCCCACGTATCCTAGCACGCGGCGGTGGAAATGTTAGGCGTCTCGATATGTATGAGCACGTTATCATCTCTGAACCCTACGATCTCGATCGACCCGATAGGCGCTCCGGTGTCACCATAAGCTTCAACCGCCCAGACTGTCACCCACCACAAACCCGAATCAGTATCATGAAGCATGACTGCCAAACTCACCATATTCGTGGTCTGCTGCACCGCCTTCGGCCAAATGGACACCTCCACGCTCCGCGCCAAATATGGAGAGCCGCTGGCTCGTGAAACCTTCCAGGTCCGCCCCAACATCGAAGCCGTCGTGAACTATGGAACTGGCCATCAAGTCTGCGAAATCGACCTGCCGCCTGGCAGCTACATGAACATTGTTGGGGAAATTCCTCCGCACTTCGCAACCAAACAGCAGGTGGATGAAGTTATCGACGAACTAGTCCCGCCATCGGTGCGCGGCAAAGAAGTAAATGAGTCTTTCGCAGCTTCTGGCAGGCTTTCCGAGCGGTTCACCGAATACGAACATGTAAGAATCCACGAACCTCAAGATCCTAACCATCCAGGCCAGCGTACCGGCGTCACGATCACCTTCAAACACCCCGACTGCCACTAACCCCCGCATGCACTGGTGGCAAAACCTCCGCACCCTCTGGCCCGGCGCGCTCCGCCAGCAAGTCACCCGCACCGGACTCGCCTACAGCGGAGCCATCGTCATCGTCACCCTCGCCGCCGTCCTCTCCGCCAACAATCTTCTGTTCCTGATCCTCGCCGCGATGCTGTCGATCCTCGCCATCTCCGGCTTCGTCAGCAAGCTCACACTCGCCGGCCTCGAAATTGACTTGCTCTTGCCCCCGCACATCTCCGCGCGCCGCACCATCCGCGCCACGGTACGCCTCAAAAATCTCAAGCGCTGGATGCCATCCTTCAGCATCCGCGTCACCGGAGCCCCTCCCAGCCGCATCGCCGCTCACAGCAACGTCAGCCCAAGCGGCTACGAAGGCGCGCTCTTCTTCCCCGTCATCCCCGGCGCGGTCACGGTCGAGGAGCCCATCGAACTCCGCTTCCCGACTCGCGGCCGCCACAGCGAGCGCACCTTTCAGCTCACCACCGGCTTCCCCTTCGGTTTCGCCGAGCGTCGCGAGACCGTCACGCTGCGCCACGACGTCATCGTCTACCCCTGCCTCGATCCGCGCCCCAGCTTCCAGTCGCTCGCCGATTCCATAGCCGGCGAGATCGAAGCCTGGCGTCGCGGTCCCGGTCACGATTTCTACCGCATCCGTCCCTATGAAGTTCTCGAAAGCGCGCGCCACGTCGATTGGAAAGCCACCGCCCACACGCGCTCGCTGCAGGTTCGCGAATTCGCCCGCGACGAAGATCAGATGATCGTCATCTTTCTCGATCTCGACGCCACGCCCGATCAGCGCGCCTGGTTTGAAACCGCGGTCGAATGCGCCGCCTTCGTGGCGTACCGCCTGAGTGAAACCGGCCATCGTGTCCGCCTCGTCACCCAGGATTTCGATATGGCCTCGCCCGCCGAAGGCGACATCCACGCGCTTCTCACTTATCTGGCACTCGTGTCATCGCGCGCGGGCGCCCGCGCCGCCGCTCCGGATCAAAACAGTTCCCTGCAAATTGTTTTATCGGCGAATCCCGACCGCATGTCCGCCCTCGGCTGGGGCCACGGCCAAGGCTCGAGGATCCTCGGGCTCGATTCACTCGGTGAAGAACATACAGCCACGCTAACGCAATCGTTATAGGGTCGTAGGAAACTCGCGTTGCAATTGCTTTAGCACCGCCATCGCGCGCCCTGAATCAATGGCATCCGCGGCCAATACCATCCCTTCGCGAGGCGTCGCAGCCAATCCGGCAGCCATTAGCCCGGCCGCCGCATTCACCAGCACGATCTCCCGCCGCGGACCTTTCATCCCGCCCAGCAGCTCCACGGCGATCTTCGCGTTCTCCGCCGCATCCCCGCCGGCGAGCGCATCGAGCCCGACCTTCGGCACGCCGAAATCCTCGGGCACCCAGACGCGCTTCTCGACCCGGCCCGTCCACACCTCGAAGACTTCGGTGGAGCCCGTGGTACTCACCTCATCCAACCCGCCGCCTCCCGTGAGCACGCCGTGAACGACAAACGAATGTCCCGTCCCCAACTCGGCTAGCGCCTCCGCCATGATTTTGGCGGATGCAACCGACGGCGCTCCAATTACCTGCGTCTGCGCCGCCGCCGGATTTGTTAGCGGCCCCAGCAAATTGAAAACCGTGCGCATTTTCAATTCCCGCCGCACGCCTTGCACGTTTTTCATCGCAGGATGCAGGTTGGGGGCGAACATAAAGCCCAGCCCGATCTCGCGCACCGCGCCAGCCGCTTCCTCCGGCGTCATGGCGATGCGCACGCCTAACGCTTCAAGCACATCGGCGCTACCCACCTTCCCGGAGATGGCGCGATTGCCATGCTTCGCCACCCGCGCGCCCGCACCCGCCAACACCAGCGCCGCGATGGTCGAAATATTGAATGTCCCCGCTTCGTCGCCGCCAGTGCCGACGATGTCGATTACTCCCGGCCCGGCGTCGACAGTAACCATGTGCTCCCGCATGGCCCGCGCGAACCCGGCGAGCTCGGACGCCGTCTCGCCCTTCACTCGTAGCGCGACCAAAAACGCGCCCACCGCAGCATCGTGCATGCCGCCTTCGAGCAGCAGCGTCATAGCCTCGTGAGCCTCGGCAGAAGTGAGATCGGAGCCCGCAGCCACGCGATGGAGATAGGGCACTAGCGACATGGATCTTCTATCATCGCGCACTCACGTTCATGCGAGAATAAAGCCAGGCGGAGCGCACTAACTGTGGTGACTAACCAGCAGCTATACCTCGCGATCGGCGTTCCGATGGTATTCAACGCCGCCATGCTCGGTATTGTCGTGGCCCTTTTCACCACGCACATCAATGCCCGCTTCGACGCCATCAACCGCCGCTTCGACGATATGCGAGATCTGTGGCGCGCCGAACTCCGCCGCGTGGAAGAAGTCCTCGACGCGCGCTTGCGCCATCTCGAAGAACGCCGCTAGCCGAGTCAACCGCCCCGCAAGTCTGCTAGCGTGACGCTATGACCCCGCGCCCGCTACTGCATCTCGAAGGCGCCGCCGTCTTCGCGCTCAGTATTTTCGCGTATCACTGGAATCACGCCAGTTGGCTGCAATTCGCACTGTTGTTTCTGCTCCCGGACGTGTCCATGCTCGGCTACCTCGTCAGCACTCGCATCGGAGCTATCGCATATAACACCGTCCACACATATATCGGTCCGCTCGCCCTAGCCGGTTATTCTTTCGCAAGCGCTCACCAGGTATTGTTCCCACTCTCCCTCATCTGGATCGCTCACATTGGCTTCGACCGTATGCTCGGATACGGCCTGAAATACCCGACCCGGTTCAAGGACACGCATTTGAATCCGGCTCGCCACACGTTTTAAGCCCGCCTCTATGCCCGCGCCTTCTTCACAGTGAACACCATCCCGCTCCACACGCCGTCGAGCGAACAAATCTTGTAATCCACCAGCCCCATTGCCAGCGCACGCTCCCGCACGAAGTTTCCGTTAAGTCCGTCACGCCGCCCCTTCTGCCATACGATCCACAACCGGCTGCGCGCCGCCAGCGCCCTCCGCGATGGGAGCGCCGCCTCGTACTCGCCCACATCGTGCACGAACCAGATCGTGACCGGGCACGCCTGGCGCGAGTCTTCCTCCAGCACCGCGCCCTCCGGCAGTTCCCCGATCACCTTCAAGTAGTCTGCAGGCGGATCGATCAGCCCCACCGCGTTCCCCTCACGAATGCCCATCTTCTGCGCCGCCGTCCGCCCCGGAGCCGTCTCCATCATCTGCCGCGGCACCACCGGATCGCTGGGCGGATTTCGAATCGCCTTCTTCAGCGCAGCACCGACGCCCGCCAATGACGCATACACCGCATCCGGCATCTGCTTCTTGATCGCCGCGACTTTCTCCGCCTCGCCCCCTGCGAATACCAGCGGAATGTGCTGAGTGCTCTTCGATCCTCGCAGCCACGCGCCCACGTATTTGCCATGCGAAGGCAGCCGCGACAAATCCACTACGACGGCTACCACACCCGACTCCTTGAGCTCCCGGACCGATGGCGATTGCGTCTCCGCGTTGTGCATCACCTCATATCCCGCCGCCCGCAGCTTCGCAATCAGCAGTCCTGCTTCTTTCGATTTCCAGTGAAACAATCGCACGCGCGGCATGCCAACTATTTTCGCGTGATCCTCATCCCTTCTGGACACCATCCCATTTAGCTCCTCCTGGTCCCGGCCGCGTGCGCTATATTGGAATTTCCGTTCCACACATCCACATGAAGATCCACGAATACCAGGCCAAAGCCTTGCTTGCGCGCTACGGCGTGCCAGTGCCCCGCGGCGAAGTGGTTCACACCGTTCCCGATGCCGAATTGGCGGCGCAAAGGCTCGGAGGCACTGTCGTCGTCAAAGCCCAAATCCACGCTGGTGGACGCGGTAAAGGCGGAGGCGTCAAGGTCGTCAAGAACCCGGAGCAAGCCCGCATCGCCGCCGACCAGATCCTAGGCCGCACACTGGTCACCCATCAGACCGGTCCCGAAGGCCGCGTCGTGCAGCGCCTTCTCATTGAAGAGGGACTCCCCATCGAGCGCGAACTCTACCTCGGCATCGTCCTCGACCGCGCCACCGGCAAGAACACCTTCATGGCGTCCGCCGACGGCGGCATGGAGATCGAAGAGGTGGCTGCGAAAACTCCCGAGCGCATCCTGAAGGAATCCATCGAGCCCGGCCTCGGCCTCCAACCCTTCCAGGCGCGCAAGCTGGCTTTCGGGATTGGCGTTCCCGGACCCATGGCCGGCGCCGCAGCGAAAGCGATGATGGCCCTGGCTCACGCGAGTGTAGACCTCGACGCCACGCTCGCCGAAATCAACCCCTTCATCCTGACGAAGGACGGCCACGTTTACGCCCTCGACGCCAAACTCACGCTCGACGACAACGCCCTCTTCCGCCACAAAGATCTCCTCGAACTCCGCGATCTCAACGAAGAAGATCCCCTTGAAGTAGAAGCTTCAAAGTTCGGACTCAACTACATCAAACTGGACGGCACTGTCGCCTGCATGGTCAATGGCGCGGGACTCGCCATGGCCACCATGGACATCATTAAGTACGCCGGCGGTAGCCCGGCCAACTTCCTCGACGTCGGCGGCGGAGCCAATGCCGATCAAATACGCAACGCCTTCCGTATACTTTTGTCTGACAAATCAGTCAAGGCTGTATTTATCAATATTTTCGGTGGTATTTTGCGATGTGACACGTTAGCCATCGGCGTCGTCGCCGCGGCCCGCGAACTTAATGTGACGCATCCGATTGTTGTCCGCATGGAGGGCACCAACGTCGAACTCGGCCGCCGCATTCTCAAGGACTCGGGATTGAACTTCACCATCGCCGAAGACATGCTCGACGGCGCGAAAAAAGTCGTGGAGTTAGCAGCATGAGCGTCCTTGTCAACAACAACACCCGCGTCCTGGTCCAGGGATTCACCGGCAAGGAAGGAACCTTCCACGCCCAGCAGGCCATCGCCTACGGCACCAATGTAGTCGGCGGCATCACTCCCGGCAAAGGCGGGCAGAAGCATCTCAACCGGCCGGTATTCGACACCGTCGCCGAAGGCGTGAAGGCCACCGGCGCCAATGCCTCCGTGATTTTCGTGCCGCCGCCCTACGCCGCCGACGCCATCATGGAAGCCGCCGACGCGGGCTCGCATTGGTCGTCTGCATCACCGAAGGCATTCCGATCAACGACATGGTCAAGGCCTGGGAATACCTGAAGTCGCACCCGGCCACGCGCCTGATCGGACCCAACTGCCCCGGCATCATTACTCCTGGCCAGTGCAAGATCGGCATCATGCCCGGGCACATTCATCTGCAGGGCACGTGGGCGTAGTCTCGCGCTCCGGCACGCTGACCTATGAAGCCGTGGGCCAGTTGACGAATCTGAGATCGGCCAATCCACCTGCATCGGCATCGGAGGCGATCCCATCATCGGGACCACGCACACCGACGCGATCCAGCTTTTCAACGAAGATCCCGATACCCACGCCATCGTGATGATCGGCGAAATCGGCGGCAACGCCGAAGAGACCGGCCGCGGCATATATCAAGGAACATGTGAAGAAGCCCGTGATCGGTTTCATCGCCGGCCAAACCGCGCCGCCCGG
>CAWCAP010000018.1:0-83257 GCA_963793395.1 Bryobacterales bacterium
GGGTGGTCGCGGGCCATGTGCTCTACGGCGCTACCACCAACATGTTGATGACCGTCTTCGGCGCGCTGGGCGTCGAGACTACTTTCGCCGATGCGTCCGATCCGGCGGCGTTCGAAGCTGCCATTAAGGCTACGAAGCCGGGCGCGGTGGTGATCGAATCGATCACGAATCCCCTGCTCCGCGTTTGCGCGCTCGATAAAATCGCAGCGATGGCAAGCGCCGCTGGTGCGCCGCTGATCGTCGATAATACTTTTGCGACATCCATGCTGATGCGGCCGCTTGAACTCGGCGCCAGCATCGTGATCCACAGCGCGACCAAATATCTGGCGGGGCACGGCGATGTGCTGGGCGGCCTGGTGATTTCCGACGCTGAGAATTTTCAGGCGTTGAACACGCTGCTGCGGGTCCTGGGGCCCAATCTGGGGCCCTTTGAAGCGTATCTGACGATGCGGGGTATCAAGACGCTGGCGCTGCGCATGGAGAAGCAATGCTCCAATGCACGCCAGTTAGCGGCGTGGCTCGCCGCGCATCCCAGGATCAAGCGGGTATATTTTCCGGACGACCCGGCGCATCCCGATGCCGCGAATATCAAGCGCCTGCTGCCGCCGGATCTCTTCGGCGCGATGGTGACGATGGAGCTGAAGGACGCCGGCAAAGCCGAGGTCTTCGCTTTCATGGAGAAACTGAAGATGATCGTGTGCGCGACCTCGCTGGGCGACGTCCACACCATGATGCTCTACCCCGCCATGTCCTCGCATCGCGAGATTTCACCGAAGCATCGTGAACGCTCGGGCATTGGCGATAATCTGGTACGCATCTCGACCGGCATCGAGGCGATCGAAGATATCATCGCCGATCTCGACCAAGCACTGATCCGATAAACGTTAGGCGCGCGAGCCTGCTGTGGGACACACCATCGAAATCACGGAGTTCCTGCTGTTGGTCGCCGCGATCGTGGGCGTGCTCGCCCGGCGCCTGCGCATCCCTTATAGTGTCGGCTTGGTTCTGGCCGGCATCGCCCTGGCCTTCGTGCCGTTTTCGGCGGGCCTGCCGCTGACGCGCGAGCTGATCTTCGACACGCTACTCCCGCCGTTGGTGTTCGAAGCCGCATTCCAGCTTCCGTGGAAGCCGCTGCGGCGCGATCTTCCGGTGATTCTGCTTCTCGCGACCGTTGGCGTTCTGCTGGCCGCGGCGCTCACTGCCGTGGGAATGCATTACGCCGCTGGATGGCCCTGGCTTGCGGCTCTGGTATTTGGAGTTCTCATCGCCGCCACTGACCCGGTAGCGGTGATCGCCGCCTTCAAGGAATCCGGAATCCACGGACGGCTACGCGTTCTGATGGAAGCCGAGAGCCTGTTCAACGACGGAACCGCGGCCGTCGGCTTTGGTATCGCGGTGGCTTTGGCGATCGGCCAACAGTCCTCCGCGTTTGAAATCGCCAGATCGTTGCTGGTCACCGTGGGAGGCGGCATTGCGTCGGGCGCGTTGGTCGGAGGCGGCATTTTGTTGCTCATCGGCAGGACCGAAGATCATCTCATAGAGCTTACGTTCACCACCGTCGCCGCATACGGATCATTCTTGTTGGCGGAGCACTTCCATCTCTCCGGCATTCTGGCGACGGTGACGACGGGGATCATGCTCGGCAACCTTGGCTTGCTGGGCACCATCACCAGCAAAGGAAGAGAAGCGGTGGAAGCATTCTGGGAATACGCTGCGTTCGTGGCCAACTCCCTGATCTTCCTCTTGCTGGGATTGCAACTGGCGCAGCAGAGGTTTTCCGCGCTGTGGCTCCCTGCGACGGCCGCTATCGTCATTGTTATTTTCGGACGCGCTCTTGCGGTCTATCCGATCTGCTGGCTGTTTTCGCGGTCCGCATCGCGCGTCGCGTGGGAGCATCAAAATCTTCTGTTTTGGGGCGGTTTGCGCGGCGCGCTGGCGCTCGCGCTGGCCCTGGGACTTCCTTCCGGGATGCCGCTCCGCCAGGAGATCATCACGGTCAGCTTTGCCGTGGTCGCATCCTCCATTTTTTTGCAGGGCTTGACCATTCAGCCGTTGCTGCGCAAAGTGGCCCCGCAGGAACGCGGATAACGCAACGGCACCTGTGCTATATTGTGATTTCATGTTCGTCGCTCGCCGCCATCATCACGGACCCCATCATCATCACGGGCATCCCATGCCGCGGCGGGCTCATTCGTAATCACAAACCGATTTCAGATCGTTTCGAGAGCCCGCCCGGTTGATCCTGGCGGGCTTTCTTTTTGGGGTAAAATTATGCAACTCGATTTCAAAAAACTTGACGGACTCGTTGCCGGCGGTGATTCAGGATCATCAGACCGGGCGCGTCCTGATGGTCGGCTTCATGAATGAAGAAGCCTTCCGGAAGACGGTCGAGACCGGCTTCGCGACCTTTTACAGCCGCTCGCGCAATAAGCTGTGGCTGAAGGGCGAGAGCTCCGGGCATCGCCTGGTGGTCAAGGAGATTTCGACTGACTGCGACCTCGATGCTGTGCTGGTCAAGGTGGAGGCGCTCGGTCCGGGCGTGTGCCACGAAGGCTATCAGAGCTGCTTTTTCCGCCGGCTGGAAGACGGCGAGTGGAAGGTTAGCGAGGAGCGCGACCTACGATCCGGCCGCGGTCTACAAATCATGAAACTAAACTCGGAATTCCGAAAGGGAGTCTCGAAAACGCCACGGTGGAGCTGTTCCGCCGCGCCGGATTCCAGATCACTACCAGCAGCCGCTCGTATTTTCCGGCGATTGACGATCCCGGAAATCGAGTGCATGCTGATCCGCGCGCAGGAAATGGCCCGCTACGTCGAAGACGGCGTGCTGGACGCGGGGCTGACCGGCCGCGACTGGGTGGAAGAGAACGAAGCGCAGGTCGAAACCGTCGCCGACCTGATCTACGCGAAGCAGAGCTTCGGCAAAGTGCGCTGGGTGCTGGCCGTGCCCGAGGCTTCGCCGTTACAAATCCGTGAAGGATCTGGAAGGCAAGATCATCGCGACGGAGCTGGTGGCGGCGACGAAGCGTTATCTGGAACGCAACGGCGTCAACGCGAAAGTCGAATTCAGTTGGGGCGCGACCGAGGTGAAGCCTCCGGAACTGGCCGACGCCATCGTCGAGGTGACTGAAACCGGCTCTTCGCTGCGCGCCAACAAGCTGCGCATTATCGAGACCGTGCTTGAATCGAACACGCAATTGATCGCCAACGTCGACTTCCTGGAAGGACCCGGAGAAACGCCAAGCTGGAGGACATGCGGATGCTGCTCGAGGGCGCGATCAACGCGCTGGGCAAGGTCGGGCTGATGCTCAACGTGGAGAAGACGAATCTGAAGCGTGCTGGCGGTGCTGCCCGCGCTCAAGAGCCCGACGATTTCGACGCTGAGCGAAGACGAATGGCTGGCGGTGAATACGATTCTCGAAGAGTCACTGTGCGCACGATTATCCCGCGCCTGAAGGAGGCGGGCGCGCAGGGAATCGTGGAATATCCGCTGAACAAGATCGTAATGTAATGATTCGGATACTTACAGCTAACGAAGCCGCGTCGCTCATTGAGCGCAAGGCCGTGCGCCTTGAGGAAGCCGAGCGCATTGTCGCGCCGATTCTCGCCGCCGTGCGCAAGCGTGGCGACGCGGCGCTGCTCGAATACGCACGCAAATTCGACGGCTTCGAAGGCTCCAGCGTCCGCATAGAAGTCCGCGGAACCTTGCAGCCGGCGTTTGCGAAAGCGGTTGAAACCGCAGCGAAGAATATCCGCGAGTATGCGGAACTGCAACTGCCGCGCGAGTGGTTCAAAGATTTCCCGGATGGGCGCCGACTTGGGCAGATCGTGCGTCCGCTCGATGCCATGGGCGCTTATGTTCCGGCGGGCCGCTATCCGCTGCCCTCGACTCTGCTGATGACGGTGATCCCAGCGCAGGTGGCCGGTGTCCCGACTATCTGCGTGGCGTGTCCGAATCCGAGCCCGGAGATTATGGGCATCGCACGGTGGCTGGGAATTACACACATATTCCGCATGGGCGGCGCGCAGGCAATCGCTGCACTGGCGTATGGCACTGAGACGGTTCCGAAGGTCGACCGCATCGTGGGTCCAGGCAATATATATGTTGCGGCGGCGAAGAAGCTGATCGCGGGCGAGACTGGGATCGACTTCGTCGCCGGGCCAACTGAGATCGTGATCATCGCGGCCGATGGCAATGCGCGCTGGATTGCTGCCGATATGCTGGCGCAGGCGGAGCACGATGTGGATGCGTCCGCGATCTTGCTGACGACTTCTCGCTCGTTGGCGGAGGCTGTCGCGAAAGAAGTGGAAGTGCAACTGGCGACGCTGCCGACCTCCGCGGTAGCGCGGCCCTCCATCGAAAACAACGGCGCGATTGTGGTGCTGGATAGCTTGGATCAGGCGGTCGAGATGTCGAACGCGCTGGCGCCGGAACACTTGGCGCTGCACGACGGAAGCTTGCTTGCGAAGATCCGCCACGCCGGAGCGGTATTCGTGGGTGCGGCGAGTCCGGAGTCGGCGGGTGACTATGCTTCGGGTCCCAATCATGTGTTGCCGACTTCGGGCGCGGCGCGGCAGCGCGGCGGGCTATCAGCTGCCGATTTCGTCAAGGTTATTGCCGTGCAGGAACTCAGCCGCGAGGGACTTGCGAAATTGACGCCTGCGATCGCGGCGTTGGCCCGAGCCGAGGGATTGGAAGCGCACGCGCGCTCCGCGGAGGTGCGCGGTGAGTAAAAGTCTGACGCCCCGCCCCGCCGTCGCAGAAGATGGCGCCGTATCATCCGCCCACCGGGGGACGGCAAGGCAAGCTGCGCCTGGATTTCAACGAGAACACCGTTGGCTGCTCGCCGAAGGTGATCGAATATCTGAAGCAGAGCCTGTCGGCGGACGCGCTGACCGTGTATCCGGAATACGTAGACGCGATGCGCGAATTAGCCGCCTACTTCGCGGTCGCGCCCGGCGAACTGTTGCTCTCAAACGGCACCGACGAAGCCATTCAGGTATTGATCAATACCTTTGTCGACGACGGCGATGACGTGTTGATGCTGAAGCCGTCGTACGCGATGTATAAGTTCTACGCGGAACTCGCTGGGGCGGGCGTACGCGAGATGGAATACGCTCCGCACGATCTGTCATTTCCTCTCGACGACTTCGTAGGCGCGATCCGGCCCGATACAAAAGCGATTCTGATTGCGAATCCCAATAATCCGACCGGTACTGGCATCGATCTCGATGCGATCCGCCGCATTCTCGACGCCGCGCCGCAGGCTGCGGTTTTGATCGACGAAGCCTACTTCGAATTCTGTGGTGTCACTGCCCTGCCCTTGGTGCGGCAGTATCCGAATCTATTTGTGAGTCGTACGTTCTCGAAAGTCTTCGGGATGGCGGCGATGCGTTGCGGATGCTTGTTTTCTTCCGTCGAGAATGTTCGCTGGATGCATAAGGCGCAGTCGCCGTATAGCGTCAACATGCTCGCGGCGCTGGCGGCGCGCGCGGCGATACAAGATCGCGAGTATGTTGCGAACTACGTAAAAGAGGTTGTGGCGGCGCGGGAGATGGTTTATGAGGGTCTGCGCAAGCTGGGCATTCCGTTCTATCACAGCCAAGCGAATTTCGTGCTGTTCCGCGCCGGAGACCGAGCCATCCCGATTCGCGACGCGTTGCGCGAGCGAGGGGTTCTCGTCCGCGATCGTAGTTACGAGATCCCGGGATGTGTCCGCGTCACGATCGGCAATCGTACGCAGATCGAACGCTTTCTCAGCGAGTTGGAGGCTCTGTGGACTCGGTAATCGTGTTCGACATGGACGGGGTTCTGGCGGAGGTCACCGAGTCGTATCGTGAATCGATTGTTCAGACGGTCCGCTACTTCACCGGCAAGACGGTTGCGCGCGATGCGATTCAGGATTACAAGAACCAGGGCGGATGGAACAATGACTGGGCGCTCTCGCAGAAGATCGCGGCGGATTTCGGCATGCAGATCGATTACGACACCGTGATCGAGAAGTTCAACGAATACTTTCTGGGCGAGAACGGGAATGGACTGATAACGCGCGAGAGTTGGTTCCCGCAACCGGGTTTGCTGGAGCGGTTGGGTGATAGCTACGGCCTGTCCTTATTCACCGGTCGGCTGCGCTATGAAGCCGACATCACGTTGCGGCGCTTCGCCCCGATGGTGAAGTTCGACCCTATGATTTGCGCGGATGACGTGACTAACGCGAAACCAGCGCCGGAGGGGTTGTTGACCATCCAGAAGCGCAAGGCGAACGCGAAGCTCTGGTACGTCGGCGACACGGTGGATGACGCGCGCTGCGCCCGCGCGGCGGGGGTGCCGTTCGTCGGCATCGCGGCGCATACACATACCAAGCGCCATGAATTGATCCGGCTGTTTCAGGAGGAGAACGCAGCGGCGATTCTCGAAAACATCAACGAGATTGAGGGAGCGCTATGAAAATCCGCAAAGCGTCGGTGGAGCGCATTACAAAAGAGACGCAGATTCGCGGCAGCCTCACGATTGACGGCCAGGGAACTTACCAGATTTCCACGGGCATCCGCTTTTTTGATCACATGTTGGAGTTGTTCGCCAAGCACGGTGGGTTTGACTTGAAGCTGAAAGCCACGGGCGATCTGGATGTGGACCAGCACCACACGGTCGAGGACGTCGGGATTGCGCTGGGACAATTGTTCGCAAAGGCGCTGGGGGATCGCAAGGGGATCAATCGCGCGGGCTATTTCGTCCTGCCTATGGACGAGACGCTGGCGGTCGTCGCTGTGGATCTCGGTGGGCGGCCGGCTTTGGTGTATCAAGATCGAGTCCGCGTGCGGCTGGTGGGCGATCTACAGACCGAGTTGGTAGAAGACTTTTTCGGCGGGTTCGTGAATCACGCCGGTGCGAATCTGCACGCGAAGGTTTTATATGGACGGTCGAATCATCACAAGATCGAGGCTATCTTTAAGTGTTTCGCACGCGCGATGCGGTATGCGTGCTCGACGGATCAGCGGTTGAAGGATCAGTTGCCGTCGACCAAGGGACTGTTGTGATTTCGATTTTCGATTACGGCGCGGGGAATTTGCGCTCGGTGCAGAATACGCTTGGGGCGATCGGCGCGGAATACGAACTGATCCGCGATGCGGCGGGGATTCGCAAAGCGACCAAGATCATCCTGCCCGGCGTCGGGCACTATGGGCAGATGATGCGCGCGCTGGACGAGCTCGACGTGCGCGGGGCGTTGGTCGAAAGTATCCGCGGCGGCGTGCCGTTTCTGGGAATCTGTCTGGGCCTGCAGGCGCTGTTCACGTCGGGCGAGGAAGCTCCGGAAGAGCGCGGCTTGGGAATTTATCCGGGCGAGGTCAAGCGTTTCCAGGGCGACATGCGCATTCCGCACATGGGCTGGAATCAGCTGGAACGCGTGCGTGAGTCGAAGCTGCTGCGCGATACCGGCGACAAGCCCTACGTTTATTTCGCGCACAGTTACTATGCGCCGGTGGTCCCGGCTACGGCGGCGACCTGCGAATATTCGGTGCCGTACACGGCCGTGCTGGAGCAAGACAACGTTTGTGGGGTGCAGTTTCATCCGGAGAAATCGGGCGACTTGGGATTGAAGATCGTGCGCAATTTCGTGGAGAGTTAGGTGCTCGCAAAAAGAATCATTCCGTGTCTGGATGTGACCGGCGGGCGCGTGGTCAAGGGCGTCAACTTCGTCAACTTGCGCGACGCGGGCGATCCGGTGGAACTCGCCGCGCGCTACAACGAGCAGGGCGCGGACGAACTGGTGTTTCTGGACATCACGGCGTCGAGCGACGATCGCGACACCATGGTCGACGTAGTCGCGCGTACGGCGCGCGAGGTTTTTATTCCGTTGACGGTCGGCGGAGGGATTCGCACGGTAGACGATGCGCGGAGGATTCTGCATGCGGGGGCGGACAAGGTGAGCGTCAACACGGCGGCGGTGCGGCGGCCGGAATTGATCGGCGAACTGTCGCAGGAATTCGGCGCGCAGGCAGTGGTGCTGGCGATCGACGCGCGTAAACGTACCGACGGCGGGTGGAACGTGTTCACCAAGGGCGGGCGGCATGACGAAGGGATCGACGCGGTCGAATGGGCTGCACGCGGCGAGGAGCTGGGTGCGGGCGAGATCCTGCTGACGTCGATGGATACCGACGGCGTGCAGACGGGATTCGATTGCGCGCTGACGACGGCGGTGCGCGAATGCGACGCGAATTCCGGTGATCGCTTCCGGGGGCGCGGGAAAGCCGGAGGATTTCGTTGAAGTGCTCGCAGGCGCGGATGCGGCTCTGGCAGCGTCCATTTTTCACTACGGGACTTACACGGTCGGCGACTTGAAAACATTTCTGGCCGAGCATGGAGTCGAGGTGCGCCAGTGATTCTTCCCTGCATCGACTTGATGGACGGTAAAGTTGTGCAACTGGTGCAGGGGCGCGAGAAAGCGCTGGAAGGCGATGCGCCGCTGGAAATGCTGCGGAGATTCGCGGCGTTTCCGGAGATTCAGGTGATCGATCTGGACGCGGCGATGGGGCGCGGCGAGAACTCCTCGCTGGTCGAACTGCTTGGCTTCGCGCGCGAAGTGCCGCGTCGGCGGCGGCGTGCGCACTGCGGATCGGGCGCGGCGATTGATCGAGCAAGGGGCGCATCGGATCATGGTGGGCACGGCGGCGTTTACTCCGGTGATCGAAGAAATCGCGGCGGCGGTGGGGCCGGAACGAATTCTGATTGCGCTCGATTCGAAGCACGGAAAGATCGTGGTGAAGGGCTGGCAGGAGGCGACGGACTTCACGGCGGAAGAAGTGATCCAACGGCTGGAGCCTTTCTGCGGCGGATTTCTGTGCACGTATGTGGACAAAGAAGGCATGATGCAAGGCACGGATCTCGAATGGTTCCGGCGGCTGCGCGCGGCGACGAAACACGAGATCACGGCGGCCGGGGGCATCACGACGATGGATGACATTCGCGAGTTGCAGGCGATGAACGTACACGCCGCTTTGGGCATGGCAATTTACACGGGCCGGCTGGATCTGCGGGAGCTCGCTGCGCTGGGAGCTTGACGTGTATTCGATTCGACCCGCCACGTTGGACGACGCCGGAATCATCACTCGGCACCGGCACCGAATGTTTCTGGATATCGGCAAACACGATCCGCAAAAGCTGGAGGCGATGGCGAATGCTTACCGGCCGTGGCTGGAATCGAAAATGTCCGCGGGTGAATATTTAGGCTGGCTCGCGATCGCCGAGGATAAATCGGTGGCGGCGGGGTTGGGGCTATGGCTGATGGATTGGCCGCCGCATGTGATCGGCGCAGGTTTACGGCGCGGCAACATCATCAATGTCTACACGGAGGTGGCGCATCGCAAGCAGGGGCTGGCGCGGCGACTATTGAACACGGCTCTGGATTGGTGCCGCGCGAATGGCGTAGACGTGGTGATCCTGCACGCCAGTAAAGACGGACGCCACCTGTACGAATCGGCTGGCTTCGAAGCTACCAACGAGATGCGCTTGGTGCTGAATTGATGCTCGCGATGTCTTGTTTTCCTCGTTACCTCAATTACTAATGGGCGCGCCCTAAGCCGGCATTAACCCCTGAGACCACATCCCGTGATCCACGACCCGTACGGCCGTTACCGAGGGGGGCGGAGTTGCGGTGACTCCGCGACCTCCCACTGATCTTGCAACGACGGGGGAGCTCGAGACTCCCGCACACTTGCGGCCGGGCTCACCAGTGGGCGGACCCGACTCTCACGTCCACACAATAAGCAGCGTTGTGCGCTAAGGGGCGGGGGTCAATCTGCGATGTGAGGCAGGCGCGTGAGATCCCAGCCTGGCCAGCCGCGTGACTGCACTTACATGTGTTCGTCGAGCATGGCGGCGAACGTTTTCCAGGATTTTTTGAGGGCATGGACGCTATTCCCGCGCGGCCACCACTGCACGCTGCCGCGTCCCATAACGAGAGTTCCTAGAAGCAGATCTCCGGTGCGGATTTCGACCGTCATGGAGTTGCGGCTGTTGAGTTTGGTCAGCTCGACAGAATTGGGCAGGTTGGCGACCACATGAGTGCGGGTTACGCGGCGTTTTCTAGCCATGCGGTGCATCGTATCACGGCTTCACCGGCGTGCCGGGAACAAGATGGCGACCGGGGTCGGAACGGCCACGGGATCGCCGATGGGCGCTAGCTTTCCGGTCTTCTCGTCGATGCGAAAGACGGCGATGGAAGACGAATCCTGATTCGCGGCGAGCAGGAATTTGCCCGTCGGATCGATAGTGAAATTGCGCGGCGTCTTGCCTCTGGTGGACTGGTGACCGGCGGCCGTCAGCTTGCCATCGGCGCCAATCGCGAACATGGCGATGCTATCGTGACCGCGGTTGGAGGTGTAAAGAAATTTGCCGGTGGGATGCACCGCGATCTCGGCGCCGCTCTTGGGGCCGGCGTATCCGGAGGGCAGCGCCGAGAGAGAATCCGTGCTTTCGAGAGTGCCCTTAGCCGCGTCCCAGCGGAAAGTGGTGACGTTGTCCTTGAGTTCGCTGAGCACGTAGAGAAGTTTTCCGTCGTGGGAAAATGCAATGTGGCGCGGGCCGGAGCCGGGCGGCAGGATTCCGCCGGGAGGATCGTTCAGCGTCAACTTGCCGGTGCGTTCGTCGAAGCGGTAGACGAACACGCGGTCGCCGCCGAGATCGGCGACCAGCAGAAAGCGATTGTCGGGAGAGAGAACCACCATGTGCGCGTGCGCTTCTTTCTGGCGCGGGTCGACGCTGGTGAGGGTGTGCTGAAAAAAACTGGAGGCTTCGCCCAACGCGCCGTTGGCCTGAATGGGAAAAGCAGCGATGCTTCCGCCGGTATAGTTGGCGGCGAACAACCAGTGTCCAGTGCGATCGACGGCAACGTGGCACGGACCCGCGCCACGCGAGGATACGATGTTGATCAACTTCAACTTGCTGCCATCCACCGCAAAAGCGCTGATGGTGCCGGGCGCATTCGCAGGGCCGGAAGGATGTTCATTCGCCGCGTACAGGTAGCGGCCGTTGGGGTGCATCGTCAGGAAGGAAGGGCTCTCCGATTCAGCGGCAAGCGTAGGCGCGGAGAGCTTTCCGGAGGCTTCGTCGAACTGCATGCTATAGATGCCTTTGCTCTGCGCATTTGTGTATGTGCCCACGAACACGGTTACTTCGGCGGCGTAAGCCGTGGCCGCCAGAAACAGAGCGGCATAAAGAAGCCACATGATTTGGCCGATAAGAGGTAGACGCATTGAGTCATGATACTGCACGCACAGCTTTGGAAGAGCTTGGCTAAATCGCTCAATCCAGGTTGGTTGTGATTTAGAAGTAACAACGGATGCACCAAATGCATCTAAGCAAGTAGTAGTCCCACGAACGGGAATCCCACGGCCGGCAGCGTCTGCCGCTTTCCTTAAAACAATTAGTAGGCGAATTGTCACGTTACATCGCTACTCTATCCATAGAACAAGGAGACGGACAAATGTTACAGGACAAAGAACCAAGTTTGAAGCAATACCTGTTGATCAGCGATTTCGACCAGACGTTGAGCTTTCACGATTCGGGGTTGGTGCTGAGCGAGATGCTCGGCATCACCGGGTTTCTGGAAAAGATCAACGGGCTGTCGCAGATTCATCTGGTGCAGCAGGGCGGCGAACTCGCGTATCTGCTGCAGCACGATCCCGAATTCCGGCGCGTGCGCAAACATCATCTGATCGAGGCGGGCAAGCGGATCCGCCTGAAGCCGAACATTCAGCTGCTGTCGCGGATGCTGGAGGATCTGGATGGGCACCATTTTTCGTTATTACGTGGTATCGGCGGCGCCGGAGGAAGTGATCAAGTCGGCGCTGGAGGGGATTGTTCCGGAGGATCACATCTTTGGAACGCGCTTCCGGTATGACGAGGCGACGGGCGAGATCGAATCGATCGTGCGCGTGCCGGCGGGCTACGGGAAAGTGGCGGTGCTGGAAGAACTGCGCGCGCAGCTTCCCATCGGTCACAATCGCATCGTGTATGTGGGCGACGGCAGTTCCGACGTTCACGTGATGCTGCATGTGAACCGGCTGGACGGGCTGACCATCGCCGTGTCGGAGAACAAATACATCACGCAGATTGCGCGGCGAACCATTCTGAGCGACGACGCCTTGAGCGTGCTGATTCCGATTCTGGAAGACATTCTGGGATGGGATTCGACGCGCATACGCGCGTTATTCGAATCGCACGGATTGTTGCTGCAGGAGTGGGACAAGGTACGCACGGATTCGCTGCGAATTTCGAACGTCAACTCCGCCCGCGAGCTCGGAAGCGGGAATCCAATGAGCGTGAGTTGGATCGGCTGGATCGCGACGGCGGTATTCGCGAGTTCGTATCTGTTTAAGCATCACGTGGTGCTGCGCCGGGTGCAGGGCGGAGCGGCGATGCTGTGGGTGATCTACGGATTGATGATTAACGCGATGCCGGTGGTGGTCGCGAATCTGCTGGTGGCTTCGATGGCGCTTTACTCATCCTGGCGGCAGGGGCTCACGGTCACGAAATAAAATCGGCATATACTGCCTGTATGCGGTTTCTGCTCGCGATTCTGCTGCTGGCTCCGGCCGCGCACGCTCAGGCCGTTCCCTACGACGTCGTCATTCGCAACGGCCACATCATCGATGGCACCGGGTCGCCGTGGTACTCGGGCGACATCGCGATTCGCGGAGGAAGAATCGCCGCGCTCGGTAAGCTCGACGGGGCTTCCGCGAAGCGCACCATCGACGCGCGCGGCATGGTGGTCGCGCCCGGATTCATCGACATGCTGGGGCAGTCGGAACTGACGATCCTGGTCGAATCCGCATCTGCCTTCCAAGATTTATCAGGGCATCACCACCGAGATCACCGGCGAAGGCAGCACCATCGCGCCGATCACTGACGACCTGGTGAAGGCGGATCGCGTCACCTATGAGCATTACGGCATCCAGCCCAACTGGCGCACGCTGCGCGAATATTTCGCCCGGCTGCGCAAGCAGGGGATGGGGATCAATCTGGCGACTTATGTCGGGGCGACGCAAGTCCGGCGGGTGGTGATCGGCGACGACAATCGCGCGCCTACGGCGGCCGAACTCGAACGGATGAAGGCGCTGGTCCGCGATGCCATGCACGACGGGGCGGTGGGCGTGTCGACATCGCTGCAATATGCGCCGGCGACGTATGCGAAGACGGAAGAACTGATCGCGCTGGCGGCGGAGGCGGGCAAGCTGGGCGGAATCTATGCGTCGCATATTCGGGACGAGGGCGACGGCGATTCTGCCGGCGCTCGATGAAGCGATTCAGATCGGACGCGAAGGCCATCTGCCGGTCGAGATCTGGCACCTGAAGGCCGCCGGTAAAGCCAACTGGGGCCGGATGCCGGAGATCGTCGCGCGCATCGAGCAGGCGCGGAAGTCGGGCGTCGATATCGGGGCGGACACTTACGCCTACACTGCGAGCTTCAATACTTTTTCGGCCATCATTCCGCCGTGGGCGCACGATGGCGGCGACGGCAGCCTGATCGAGCGGCTGAAGGACCCGGTGGCGCGCGCGCGAATCCGCAAAGAGATGGAGAGCACGGGCGGCGATTGGAATAACGAATGGCAACAGGTGACGGGGCCGGGGTCGATCATTATCGGCGCGGTGCAGAATCCGAAGCTGCTGCCGATTCAGGGCAAGACCATCGCCGAAATCGCGAAGCTGTGGGGCAAGGATCCGATCGATACCGTCTTCGACCTATTGATTGAAGATTCCGCGTTCACGTCCGTCGCAATGTTTACGATGGCGGAGCCGGATGTCGCGCTGGCGCTGCGGCAGCCGTGGGTTTCGATTTGCAACGACTCGCAGGGGACGGCGCCGGGCGGATTGCTGGGGAAAGAGCATCCGCATCCGCGGGCTTACGGAACGTTTCCGCATGTGCTGCGGAAGTATGTGCGCGAAGACAAGACGCTGACGCTCGAAGATGCGATCCGCAAGTTCAGCGCGTTGTCGGCGCAGAAGATGCGGCTGGCGGATCGCGGTGTTTTGAAGCAAGGGATGTGGGCGGATATCGTGGTGTTCGATCCGGAGACGATTCGCGATACGGCTACCTTCGACAATCCGAACCAGCTTTCCGACGGGATGCGGTTTGTGCTGGTGAACGGCGTGCCGGTGATTGAAGAGGGCAAGATGACCAACGCGCTCCCGGGCAAAGTGGTGCTGGGACCGGCGGCGGTGCAGAATGGAAGATGATGCTGCGTAACTTTGCGTGCTGGTTCGTCGTTGCTTCCGCGCTGTATGCCGATCCGTTGACATGCAGTGTGGTCCACTATAAGGCTTCGCCGGGGCTGACTGCTGCGGTTGCGGACAATGCTGCGACGATTACTTGGGACGGCGACAATCACCAGGAACTGCGGCTGCGGCTGGTGATCAATGGCGGGACTCCTACGATTCAAGAACTGGCGATCCACGTTGGGCACAGCAAAGGCCAGGGCGGAGCGTGGACCACGCTATTGAGCCATGCGGCTCCCGAGTTTCGAGTGGTGTCGGGACTGCGGCGCATCACAAATCAGCAACTTGATCCGCTGGCGGGGCTGGGCGTGAAGATCACTCAAGAAGTAGTGGATCACGAAAAATGGGAGGCGTTCTGGGATGCGCCGCTGAATATTCCGGGCGGCGAATCGGCGCACAACAATACGACTCCCCCGCAGCGGGGCGTCCTCAATCAACCTGGACTGCCGCGCAAACCGGAGGAAGTCCGGCGGGACGCGGCGGTGTATCATTCGCAAGGCTGCGAGATCGCGACCAATGGTGCGCGGATCGAGGTTTCGTTCCCCGGAGTAAAGCTCGGCGTGTTTGATGGCCGCCTGCAATACACGGTCTATAAGGGGACCAATCTGATTCGCCAGGAAATCATTGCGAAGACCAACGAGCCGTCAGTCGCTTATAAATATGATGCGGGCGTCACAGGATTGGAGCTGCAGCCGGCCACGAAAATCGCCTGGCGCGACCTCAAGAATTCTCCGCAAGAATTGGGTTTGGGCGACGCGGCCGCCGGTGACGCCGTTACGTTGAAAACGAACAACCGCGTGCTGGCTGCCGCAGGAGCCGGCGGATCGATCGCGGTGTTCCCCGCCCCGCACACTTATTTCTGGGCGCGCGAGGTCGATTACAACTTGGGCTACAACTGGTATCGCAAGGACAGCAAGTCGTCCTACTCATTCGGCATCCGGCAAGCGGAGCGCGAAGAAAGCGTAGCGCAGGAAAACCGCGGCGCCGAGGATCGCAGCCAGAACTTCGCGCTGCTGAGTGCGCGTCCTGGAACATGGCAGCGGATGCCGGTGTATTTTTATGCGAGTGCGGAGGCGGCTCCGCGCGCGATTGATTCGGCACTGGCGTTCACGCGCGGGGACCACTTCAAGGCGCTGCCGGGATATCAGGTGATGGCGACGCATTTCCACATGGGGCTGGTCAGGCGGGCGCGGCAAGCGGGCGGACTCGACGCGAAAGTTCCCGACCTCGAAGTGATGAAGGCGGCGGGAATCAAGATTGTTGCGCCGATTGACGGCGGCGGGAATGTTCCAGGTTCCGCTGGAGTGGACGATCCAAAGTGGTTCCAGTGGACTCGCGGGTTGGGCGCAGCGCCCGGGGGCGAAATGGGACCGAGCGAGGGTGAAGAAGGAGGCGGCGCGGGCAAGAAGAAAGCGAGTGCCGATCCTTTCCAGGCGATGGCGACTTATTACGAGACGGCGCGGCTGCAGTCGAATCAAGACTTCGTGGTGATGCCGAATGCGGAGATGCTGCGCGGCGATGTGTCGCGGTCACTCGGCGGACATTCGGATGTGTTGGTTTCGCACCCCACGTTCTGGGCGCAAGGGCGCGCGGCGGGACAGCCGCTGGTCGAGAACGATCCGAAATACGGCAAGATTTATCATCTGGCCAACACTGCTGACATGATGGAGATGGCGCATCGCGAAAACATGCTGGTTTACATTCCGCATCCGCGTTCCAAGGGCTCGGCGGGCTTTCCGGATGGCATTAAGGATACGGCGCACTTTCTGGATGCGAACTATCGCGGGCTGGGATTCCGCTGGGGCATGGGGCTGGATGGATCGGAGCAACGGCTGTGCGAATATCGCTGCCTACCGCTGCTGGATGACATGAACAACTGGGTGGCCGACAAGCCGACGCCGCCTAAATACATTCAAGCCATCTCGGAAGTTTATCAGCAGGGATATGGCGACGACATCTACGCGAACAATCCGGTCAACTACATAAAGATCGATGCGCTGCCGCCGCCGGGCGAGTGGGGCCCAATCGTGAATGCAATGGAGCACGGCGAGTATTTCGTGACGTCTGGCGAGGTGTTGATTCCTTCGTATTCCGTTGAAGGAACGGGAAGCCATCGGACGATCGTGGCCGATGTGCAGTGGACGTTTCCGTTGGAGTTCGTAGAAGTGGTCTGGGGCGACGGGCAGCATACCGACCGGCAAATTATTTCCGCCACCGGCCTGCCCCCGTTTGGTAGCCACCACTTTCAGATTCCGTTTTCGACGGATGGAAAAAAGTGGGTGCGCTTCGCGGCTTGGGACTCGGCCGGGAACGGCGCGATGGTACAGCCGATCAAGCTGGCGAACGCTGCTAACGCGGCACGGTAGTCACGCCGGTTAATACGGCGTGGACCTTCGCGCCCGCCGCTAACGAATCCGGAGTATTGATGATGACCAAATCCCGGCCGTGATGCCGCTGGTGATCTCCACTTCGGTTCCGAAATCGCGGCCTTGGGTGACATGAACCATTTCCGCCGTATCGCCGCGCGACCACCGCGACCTGCAATCCTTCGGAACGAAAAATCAGCGCCGTCACCGGCACCACCAGCGCGCGAGTCGCCGCCGGGAGCTTCAAATGAACTTCGGCATAGGCTCCCGGCATCAGCTGATGCGATGAATTATCGACATCCACTTCGGTGAGCAGCGTGCGGGTGGCGGGATCGATCGCGCCGGTGTTTCGCGCAACTTTGCCCGCAAAATGGCGGCCCGGCGCTTCGATGAGCGTGATGCCGGCATTGACGCCCTCGACTGCGGCGCGCGAGTACATCTGCGGAACGCTGACGAAAATACGCAGCTTGTCCACCGACGAAATGCGAAACAGCTCTTGCGCCGCGCCGCCGTTGCCGGCATTGACAAGCTGGCCGATATCGGTATTGCGCGCCGTGATGATGCCGTCGAACGGCGCAAACACTTTCTCGAACGCCACCAGTTGTTCCAGATGCTTCACATTGGCCGTCTGCGACGCGACGGTTGCCTTATCGGCCTCATACGCGCCCACGGCGTTATCCACATCCTGATTGGCGATCGCATCCGTCTTTATCAGCGCCAGGTCGCGATTCATGGTGATCTCGGCCAGTTTCACATTGGCCTGCGCGGTGGCGAGATCGGCGCGGGCTTGTGAAAGTTGCTGATCGACTTCAGGCGATTCAATCTCGGCCAGTAGATCCCCGGCCTTCACACGCGTGCCGATATCGGTGTACCACTTTTTCAAATAGCCGCTGGTTCGCGCATATACCGGCGCGTCGACAAACGCCTGAATATTTCCAGGGAGTGCGATCTCGTCCTTCGGATTTGCCGCGCTTGGGATGGATCACCGATACCGACGGGATCGCCTGTTCCACGCGTCCTTTCGCGAATCACGGCCGCCGCATTGATCGCGCGAGTGTATGCCGCGGACCACGACGGTGCCCGCGAGCGAGGACGACGATGATGACGATGAGAATTATCTTAAAGGTACGAAGCATTATTAATTTCCGGAGTCAACTCAAACGGCGGCGGTGCATGAAGCTGAAAACTGTGGGCACAAAGAACAGCGTGGCAGCCGTTGCGAAAATCAGGCCGCCGATCACCGCGCGGCCCAGCGGCGCGTTCTGCTCGCCGCCCTCGCCCAAGCCGAGCGCCATGGGAACCATGCCGATGATCATCGCCAGCGCCGTCATCAGCACCGGCCGGAAGCGAACGAAGCCGGCGTCCAACGCGGCTTGCTCCGGGGTCTCGCCGGCTTCCAATCGTTCCTTCGCGAAGCTTACCACCAGGATGCTGTTCGACGTGGCGACGCCCACGCTCATGATGGCGCCCATCAACGCCGGGACGCTGATGGTGGTGTGGGTGGCAAAAAGGAACAGAACAATTCCCGCCAATGCCGCCGGCAGTGCGGTAATGATGATGAACGGATCCAGCCAGGATTGGAAATTGACCACGATCAGCGCATACACCAGCACGATGGCCAGCGCCAGGCCGCCCAGCAATCCGGTGAACGAGCTTTGCATGGTTTCATACTGCCCGCGGATCATGACCGTCATGCCGCGCGGCAGGTTCTTGCGATTGGCGTCGACGATCTTGGTGATATCGCGGCCCACCGCGCCCAGATCGCGGTCCTGCACCGAGCCGAAAATATCCACCACCCGCCGGATGTTGTAGTGCGAAACCACGGCCAGGCCCGGCGCCGCGATTCATCGGTGGCGACATCGCCCAGAATTTCCGGCCGCGCCGGCGCTGCCGATTTCGCCGACCCGGACGAGTGATCGGAATATTTCGCAAATCGCTGAGCGAGGCGATTGCGAACTGGGGCGTCTGGGTCGTGATGCTGTAGCTGACGCCGCTGCGCGGATCCAGCCAGAATTCGGGCGTCGTCTGGTAGCTGCCGCTCAGCGAAACCAGCGTGCTGTTGGCGACGTCGAGCTGCGTGAACCCGCTCTCCACGGCCTTGGTCCGATCGACGTCGATATGAATCTTGGGCTGATCGAACGGCTGATGCATGCGCAGGTCGGCGGTGCCCGGGCACGGACTTGAGCTGTCGCCAGAAGGTTGGTGGCGAAGCTGCCGGCTCGCCTCCGAATCCTGGCTCGCCACTTGAATATCGATCGGCGCCGGCAAGTCCGAAATTCAGAATTTGGGTGACGATATCGGCCGGCGTGAAGTAGAACAGCACGCCCGGAAATTCGCGCGGCAGACGTTCGCGCAGTTCGCGGACGTAATCGTCGGTGGGCCGATGCTTCTCGGTCAAGCGTCACCAGAATATCGGTATCCATGGTCCCGATCGGCGCCGAGGTGCTGTAGGACATGTTGATGGAGCTGTAGGGAAGTCCGATGTTGTTGATCAGGCTGGCGATCTCGTTGGCCGGAACGACATCCGCGAATCGCCGCCTCCACTTCGCTGCTGGTGCGGGCGGATTCTTCAATGCGCGTCGCAGTCTTGGTGCGCATGTGCAGGTTGAAGCGTCCGGCGTCGGTGCTGGGGAAGAAATCCTGGCCCAGCCACGGCACTAAGAAGAAACGTCGACCGCGCAGGCCGCCAGGAAAAGCGGGATGAACATGGCCGCGATGCGCGATGCAGGCGGCCAGCATCCCGCGAAATGAATTGCGCATTCCTTCCAGCAGTCCTCTCGAACGCCAGTTGGAAACGCGCCGGGAGGTTCCATGCCGCGGGCTGCGCGCTCCTCGTGCACGTGCGGCTTGAACAGATACATGGCCATGCGTGGGAACCAGCGTTCGCGAAAGCAGATAGGACGCCAGCATCGCGAACACCACCGCTTCGGCCAGCGGAATGAACAGATAGCGCGCCACGCCGGTCAGCAGGAACATCGGCAGGAACACGATGCAGATGCACAAGCGTCGAAACCAGCGCCGGCACCGCAATCTGGCGCGCGCCTTCCAGAATCGCCGGCACTACTTCCGGAATGTGTCACCAGGTTGCGATGGATGTTTTCGATTTCCACCGTCGCGTCGTCGACCAGGATGCCGACCGCCAGCGCCAGTCCGCCGAGCGTCATGATGTTGATCGTTTCGCCGAGGGCGCTCATCACGCAGATGGAAACCAGAATCGAGAGCGGAATCGAAACCGCAATGATGATGGTGCTGCGCCAGCTTCCCAGGAACAGCAGGATCATGGCCGCGGTCAGGCAGGCGGCGATGATCGCCTCGCGAATGACGCCGCTGACGGCCGCGCGCACGAAGATGGATTGGTCGGCGATCGGTTCGATCTTCAGCTCCTTCGGAAGACGTAGCGGCGATGGCGGGCAGCGCTTCGCGCACCTGCTTCACGATCTCCAGAGTGGAAGTCTGGCCGGCCTTCATGACGGTCATCAAGACGCCGCGCTGGCCGTCGCGCAGCACGATGTTGGTTTGCGGCGAAAAGCCGTCGCGCACGTTCGCCACATCGTGAATATAGATGCGTGGTGTTGTTCACCGCCTTGATCGGCAGATCGTTGATCTCCTGCACGCGCGTCGGGCTGCTGTTCAGATCGACATCGTATTCGAACGGCCCGATTTTCGAAGTTCCCGACGGCAGGATCAGGTTCTGCACACTCACCGCATTCACTACGTCGGCGGGCGACAGTCCCTTGGCTTGCAGCAGATCGGGCCGGATATCGATCATCACCTGGCGCTGCTTGCCGCCGTAGGGATAAGGGATCGGCGGCGCCCTGCACGGTGGCGAGCGCCGTGCGGATGTTGTTGATGGCGAAGTCGAAGAGCTGCTGCTCGGAGAGTCCTTTGCCGGAAAGCGCGAGTTGCACAATGGGAACGCTCGACGCGTTGTAGACGAGGATGAACGGAGGCGTGGTGCCGGGCGGCAACTGAGCGCACCGCGGAGGCTCCCTGCGCGGTGATCTGCGCCACCGCCATCTCGATTTTCACGTTGGGGTGGAAGAAGATCTTGATGATGCTCTTGCCGTTGTACGGTCTGCGATTCGGTGTGCTCGATGTCGTTGACGGTGGTGGTGAGGTTGCGCTCAAAGACGGTCGAGATGCGCTCCTCCATCTCTTCCGCGCTGAGGCCGGTGTAATTCCACAGCACCGCCACCACTGGGAATATTCACGTTAGGGAAAATATCGACGGGGGTCCGTTGGATCACCAGCGGGCTGATCAGCAGGATCAGCAGCGTCAGCACGACAAACGTGTAGGGCCGGTCCAGGGCGATTCTAACAATCCACATTTTCTTTCATTATAAAAGGCGGGAAGCAGGCGGGACCTTTGCCGTTCGGCCAATTCACTCGCGAATCGCAGCCGGCGATAGCTCGGGCTTTACAATGTGAGGATGGCTGCAGGGCGAGTTGACCGTCGCACCACTACAACGCGGACACCACGCCACATGGCCTATAGAACATATTCGCTGCTCGGTGTTTTTGTGCTCCTGCGCGCGTTTGGAAATTTGTCACTGGCTTGGGGCACCAAACACTTTCCCGAGACGCTGGCCGGAAATCCGCTCTCGTATCTGCGGGCGATGGTGAGTCCGCTGGTGGCGTTAGGTATCGCGATGTTGATTCTGGCGATGCTCCTGCGCATGGCGATCTTGGGCGTAGCGGATTTGAGCTTCGTGTTGCCGCTCACGGCGGTGGGATACGTGTTCGCGGCGCTGCTGGGCAAGTTCATTCTTCATGAGGATGTGACTCCCGAGCGTTGGGTGGGAACGGCGTTGATCTTCCTCGGAGTCGCGGTAGTTGGTACAACGCCGCAAGATACAACGCGCGGAGAATCGAAATGACCTGGCTGTTATTGTCGATCGTGATCGCGGCAACGGCTGCCAGCGATCTGCTCCAGAGCTACGAAATGAAGCGGCTGGAGCCGCAGCCGGTGGACGGGCGCGGGCTCGCGAGTCTACTCAAGACCATCGCGCGGCGGCGCTATCTGATTCTTTCCATCGCGTGCCTCGCGGTCTCGTTCTTCAGTTTTATGGCGCTGGTGCAAACCGCGCCACTGAGCTTCGCGGTGCCGGCATCGGCGGGGAGCTTTATCCTTGAGACCGTCCTGGCGAAGGTTGTCCTCAAGGAACACGTTGGGGCAAGACGGGCGGCCGGGTCATTGGTGGTGCTGGCCGGGATCGTGCTGCTGGCGCGCTAAGCGGCCGCTCTGTGGTTCTCGGGCGGCGCAGCAACTGGAACCAGTTGTCCCTCGCGAATGTAATAGTCGGCGCCGCGCCAGCGAATGCTATTGCGCGTGAAACTGACCAGCCAAATCGCACTCGCGACGGCATCCCACACCGGAATCAGCCAGACGTTTTTGAGCGAGCTGGTTTGGTTCAGACCCCAGCTTGCGATGATTGCGGTCATTACCAAGCGCAACGCAAGATACGCGCTGACGAACCCCAGTATCACTGGCGCGGTGGGATGAACGGCAATCGCGGCCAGTGTCCAGGCCAGTCCTAGCGTAAAGATCAAGCCGAAGTGGCCCGCCGGGCGCAGGTTGCGCATCACCACGATCCAACGCAGGCGTTTGTGCAGCAGTTCGCTGAACGAACCGTAGTCGGCCACGGTGTCGATCGTATACGGAAGCAGCAGTACCTCACATCCCTGTTCGGCAATCAAGCGGCCGACGAGAAGATCATCGGCAGGGCGGTTCTCGATCGCGGCATAGCCGCCGAATCCGGCAAGGCGGGTCCGCGTGGTAGCGATGGTTGGGCCCAGCGCAAACTTGATTCCATCCAACTGCCAGGCGACCAGAATGCCGGGATAGAAATCCGACATCATCCCGATGGTCTGCAGGCGATCGGTGAAGCTGCTGTCCTCCACCGAAACATAAAAGCACGTCACTGCGCCCACGCTGGGACGGGCTAGCGGTGCTGTGACCTGGCGCAGGTAGTCGGGGCGGACGCGAACGTCGCTATCGCTGATCACCACAAATTCGTGCTGGGCTTCGTTCACCATGCGCGCCAGCTTAGCCACTTTGTCATTGGTGGCGATGCGGCCCGAACCATAGAGAATGCGAATGGTCCGTTCCGGAAAATTGCGGCGCAGACGCTCGACGATGGGCTGCACGGTCTGGTCGTCGGGATCGACGCAAAGGAGAATCTCGTACTGCGGATAATCCTGGCGGCAAAAGCTGGCGAGGTTTTCGTAGGCGCCGGGATCCTGGCCGCGCATGGGTTTCAGGATGCTGACGGGTGGAGTGAAAGCCGGGGACGCGGCGGAGCGTTTGGCGGCGCGAAAATACCGCCAGGAACTATAGATGACGATCAGATAGTAGATGAACGGAATCGCGGCCACTCCGAGAAACCAGTACGGCGACATGGTCGAGATTATGTTCATTGCCCAGCCAGGCGGCGAGCGTTGTCCGGCGCCTAAACGACGCTTTCACCCGTAGAAACGGCGGCCAGCGAACGCGAGCCCTGACGCCGCTGGTTGCGCGGATTGCGCCATTCCACCTGCGGCAGGAATAGCGACGAATCGATACGATCGCTGTACTTGATGGCGATATTCATCAGCGAATCGAGCAGCGAATCGGAAAGGTTATGCGGCTGCAGGCCGAGATCGACCAGCTTGGAATGCTTGGCGTTGTAGTAGTGCTATTCGGCTTCGACGCGCGGCGGCGGCAGGAAGTCGATTTCGACCGGCATGCCCATCTTGCGCGCGGCCGCTTGCACCATGCGCGCCAGTTCCAGCACCGAGAACTGTTCCGTGAACTGATTGTATACGCGGCATTCGCCCCGCGCCGCCGGATTCATACAGGCAATCTCGAGGCAGCGCACGGTGTCGCGAATGTCCAGAAAACCGCGGGTCTGTCCGCCCTTGCCGTAAACCGTGAGCGGGTGCCCGACGGCCGCCTGGGCGCAGAAGCGATTCAGCACGGTGCCGAAGACTTCGTCGTAATCGAAACGGTTGATGAGAGCCTCGTCGAGCTCCACTTCGTCGGTCAAGGTTCCGTACACCACGCCTTGATTTAGATCCGTGGCGCGAATACCCCAGATCTTGCAGGCGAACGTAATGTTGTGGCTGTCGTGGACCTTCGAGAGGTGATAGAACGAAGGCGGCTGCTTGGGAAACGGAAGCGTATCCTTGCGGCCGTTGTGTTCGATCTCGATGTAGCCTTCCTCGATGTCGATATTCGGAGTGCCGTATTCGCCCATGGTTCCGAGCTTGATCAGGTGGCAGTCGGGCCGCAGTTCGCGGATGGCGAACAGCAGATTCAAAGTGCCGACGACGTTATTGACCTGGGTGGAAACCGCATGCTTGCGGTCGATCATCGAATACGGCGCGGACCGCTGCTCGGCGAAATGGATCACGGCATCGGGCTGGCTGGTCTCGATGGCGGAGGCCAGGAAATCATAGTCGGTCACGTCGCCAACCAGGAGCTCGATGTTCCGGCCGGTGAGATCGTTCCAGGCCTTGAGCCGTTCGGCGAGAGGCCGGATCGGGGTGAGAGTCTGAACGCCAAGTTCGTGATCCCATTGGCGGCGAATGAAGTTGTCTACAGTCGATACTTTATGCCCTTTGGCAGACAGATATAAGGCTGTCGCCCACCCACAATACCCGTCTCCCCCCAACACAAGAATGTTCATGAATGTTCTATCCTCCACATGTCCAAGCGTTTAGTCTTTCGTGCACACGTGACCCCGCGAAAGTGTTTTTTTATAGACGATTCTATAGGGGCTAAGATTACAGGTAAATACCCTTGGTGCTGTAACTTCTTAGATGATTCGCGAGACCGAAGAAGCATTCGTCCAAACAGTTTCTTTAGTTGTGCCATCTTCTTACGTGGCTTGACACTGCCTTTTGGCACACCACGGTTCGACTGACTTTACATGACTTCAATGCAGGAGCGGAGTGTCTCTATTGGGCCGGAAATCGTGAACCATTTGCCGGCGCGCAGGAGTAGGATAACGGAAGCTCGGATCAATTCCGGAACAGGCAAGCGCAGTGCGCCGGTCACTCCGCCGCAGCGTCCGCCTGGGACTCGGTGTCTTGCGATCGCTGAAACCGGGCGATGACCCCAGGCTCCTCTTCGGGGCCCAGATTGCCGACGATGCTGCGCGGATTAAAGTGTCCGCCCTGTATCCAGGCGACCACCAAGCTTCCGCCGAAGTAAGGATGCATAAGCGCCAGCGGCGCGAGCGGCAAGATGTACTTCTTGGTCTTGACCAGGGCTTCCAGAACGCCGCGCACCGGACGGCTGCGTTCCACGGTGCCGGGAACTTGCGGGATTTCGAAACCCGATAGCTCGAGTGCGGGATGCCGCTTCGCATAGTGCGCCAGAGACTTGGCTGCCTGCTTCGGGGTCATGATGCCAACGTCGGCAATCAAGCTGCGATGAACAGCCTTGGGGTAGTAGAAGTTGATCGCCTCGCGAGCGAAATCGGCGCAGTTGTGCGACAGCAGACTGAAATCGGTTTTGTTCGTCCGGGCATTCAACAGTTGGATGAACTTCTCGTCTTGCTCTTCTGAGGTGCGAATCTCATAGGTATACATGGTCCGGTCATAGGCGGAGCCGACGAGTTGAATCCAATCTCCTTCGGGCGCCATGCCATCGCTGGTGTCCGGCGCGATCTTTTCCAGGTGCCGCCGCCGGTAGTCGTCGCGCAGGGATGCGACATCCCCGTCGCCGACTTCGCGCGGAATTTGCTCGACTCGATCAACGGCGTATAGGTATGGGATCACCGGAATCGCGAGCCAATCATATCCGCCGACGCGATGATAGCGGCTGATGACGGCTCCCAACTCGCCCTTGTTGCAGCGGCGCAAGGTGACGGGCGAGGCGGCGCACACTCGCGAGAGATAGATGGCGGCGTGTCCGGTGGGAGTCATGCCGCCGAATTGGCCAAATGGTTCTTCGAGCAGAAGCGCCATGTCGGCGCGTGCGGTTGAGGCCCCTAGAAAGAGACCGATCAATAAAATTTCGGACTGCCTCCGAAGCATTGCTTTACCTCAACGGCCTTTGCCCCAACGACAACCTGGCTTTGCCTTGCGCGTCCCCACGAAGAGAACAGTCGCGTTTATCTCTTGCTCTATTGCACTACAACTCTGACGGCCGTGTCGACCTGATTTAACGCCTTACAGCTACAAACAATGATTGGCCGGAGCGCCTCAAAACTGTTAGAGGCGATCGAGGGTGGAAAAGTTACAAGGAGGCCACGCTCAGCATCGATGCACACAGGTTATCGCGATAAATAGCGGGGCTTTTACGGCACAATTAAGAGCATTATCGAGAACTCACACTATGCCGTTCGTCAAGGTAGTACGGCGATCCGTCCATATTTTGCGGTGCCGTGTAATCATTGCTCCGGCGGATTCGTCTTGGCAAATTAATACCGCATTCCACTGTTTTCTGGACTGCGGTAGTGCCAGGGCTTGCGATGCGGCTGGATGCTACTTTGACCTCGACGAATCCGAGGTTCGTGATCGTCCACTACCATATCTTCAAAAATGGTGGAAGCACGATTGAAGCGATCCTGGAACGGGAGTTCGGGGACAGATTTGCGACGCTGCACGATAGCAATATCTCAGCGACCTTGAACGGCCGGCACGTCGCCACTTTTCTGCGGCGGCATTCGCATATTTGCGCGATATCCAGCCATCATCTGCGCTATCCCAAGCCGGCGATCCGGGACATCATCGTGTTCGACTGCTGCTTTCTGCGCCATCCGCTGGAGCGGCTGGATTCGGTCTACCATTATCTGCGGACCATCGCCCCGCTGAATGCCGTGAGTTATCCCGCGAAGCAGATGAGTGCGCGGGAATATTTTCGCTATCTGGCAGATGAATCCCCGCACATGGTGAGCGACGTACAAGTGGCGCAACTGGCACGCGCGGGGGAATTCACCAGGCCGGCGCATGCGCAGGATCTGGAACAAGCGTCCGCCACACTGAGCGACATGGCGATTCCGGGACTAGTCGAGATGTTCGACCAGAGCCTGGTTGCGGCCGAATATTTTATGCGGCCGGCATTTCCCGGCGTGAAACTGGAATGCGCCGCGAGAAATGTCAGCCGTCCCGGCGCGGCGGTGGTTTCGGCGAGTGCGCGCGATCGGCAGGAGCGGCTGGTGGACTCGTGGGGTGGCGATCTTTACGAAGACTTGCTGCGGCTGAACCAGCTTGACCTCGAATTATTCCGGCGAGCGCAAAAAGAAATCGGGCGGCGCTTCGCACTGGTGCCGCAATCCGAACGCAGGCTGACGGAATTCCGGGCGCGCTGCGCGCAGTTGCAGGCAAGTGCGTCGCCCGATATCGAGACGCAGCCACTGGTAGCGCAAGGAATCCACCCGTGACCGCAACGTGTGCTGGCACGCCGGGCTTGACGGTGTGGTTGACGGGCCTGAGTTCGGCGGGAAAAAGCACCATCAGCCGTGCGGTCCATCGGACGCTGCAGGCTCGCGGACAACGAGTGGAATGGCTGGATGGCGACGCGGTGCGTCTCTACTTAAGCGCGGGTCTCGGCTTCACCAAGAACGATCGCGAGGAGAATATCCGCCGGATCGGTTTCGTAGCAGAGCTATTGACGCGTAACGGAGTGATCGTGCTGGTTTCGGCGATTTCCCCTTACCGGGCGCTGCGCGATGAGATGCGGCGGCGAATCGGAAATTTCATGGAGGTTTACGTTCACGCTCCGCTGGAGGTGTGCGAGGAGCGCGACGTCAAGGGCATTTACCTCAAGGCGCGCGCCCGGCTGCTTCAAAATGTCACCGGGTTAGACGATCCCTACGAGCCGCCTCTGGCGCCTGAGATCGTGTGTCCCACCTATCGCGAAACTCCGGAGGACAGCGCAGCCCGAGTTCTCGCCGCTGTGGAGGCCTGGCAGCACGCCATCGCCGGAATCGGGAACACGGGTATTGTGGCGGAGGAATCCCCTCGCAAACCGGCGCGCGTTCGCCCGTCAGCAGGGCTGGGACCGCAGGCCTAAGCCGCTCTGGTGGAAGCCGCAGCGTCTTAAGCCGGCGCTTCATCGGTTATAATGTGAACTCCAGTCCAAGCAGACGGAAGGACCCTGTTTTGTCCGCACGACGCGGTATTAGAGCGGACGCTTTCGCCACGCTAGTCAGCCGCGGCCGGCCTCCTGTTTTCCGGCCGTGAGCGCCGGGTGGCCTCGAGCGGATCGCAAAGAGGAGGTCCTTAGATGCGGTTTGATGCTTATCAAACCCAAGGGTTCCGGGACGAGATGTTCGACGACGCCGGAGTCGTGCGTCCTGAAGCGCGCCTGCTGCTGGACACCATCGAATCGCTTGAAGAAGGGCAACTGCTGCAATGCCAGCGGGCCGCGGAACGCCTGCTGCTGCAGACTGGGGATCACCTTCAACGTCTATGGAGACTCCGCCGGCGCCGAACGCATTTTCCCCTTCGACCTGATTCCGCGCATCGTACGCGCGGAAGAGTGGGAGTGGATCGAGCGCGGCCTCAAGCAGCGCATCCATGCGCTCAACGAGTTCATCCACGATATTTATCACGATCAGAAAATCCTGAAGGATAAAATCATTCCGGAAGAGGTGATCTACTCGGCTACTTTCTACCGGCCGCAATGCGCCGGGATCAATCCGCCGCGGCGGATCTGGTGCCACATCACCGGCACCGACCTGGTGCGCCACGGCGACGGCAACATCTACGTGCTGGAAGACAATCTGCGCGTGCCTTCCGGCGTTTCCTACGTGCTCGAAAACCGCGACCTGATGAAGCGCACTTTTCCGCAGGTGTTCGAAGGCTTGCGCGTGCGTCCGGTGGACGATTATCCCAGCAACTTGCTGGAGATGCTGGAATCGATCGCGCCGCCGGGGGCCTCGGAAAAACCCACGGTGGTTCTGTTGACGCCGGGCATGTACAATTCCGCCTATTTCGAGCACAGTTTCCTGGCGCAGCAGATGGGCATTCAGCTCGTCGAAGGGCGGGATCTGGCGGTGCAGGACGATACGGTGTGGATGCGCACCACCAAAGGCCTTCGCAAGGTGGACGTGATCTATCGCCGCATCGATGACGATTTCATGGACCCGACGGCTTTCCGCGCAGATTCGCTGCTGGGCGTGCCGGGATTGATGGACGCCTATCGCGCGGGCAAAGTCGCGCTGGCGAATGCGCCGGGCAACGGAGTGGCGGATGACAAGGTGGTCTACGCTTACGTCCCCGATATGATTCGCTACTACATGGGCGAAGAGGCGATCTTATATAACGTGCCGACTTTCCTCTGCTGGCGGGATAAGGATCGTCAGCATGTGCTGGAGAATCTGGACAAGCTGGTGGTGAAGGCGGCGAACGAAGCGGGCGGCTATGGGATGCTGGTGGGTCCGCATTCTACGGCCGAGGAGCGCAAGGAATTCGCGGCGCGGATTAACGCGAATCCGCGCAACTATATCGCGCAACCGACGCTGGCATTATCGCGCGTGCCTACTGTCATCGAGGATCACTTCGAAGGGAGGCATGTCGATCTGCGGCCTTATATTCTCTACGGCAAAGACATCAAGGTGCTGCCGGGCGGACTGACGCGCGTGGCGCTGCGCAGAGGATCGCTGGTGGTGAATTCATCGCAGGGCGGCGGGAGCAAAGACACCTGGGTTCTGGCGGCCGCCACGGGGGAGGGAGACTAATGCCTGAGAACCCGCCCCTCCTGAGCCGCGTGGCCGATTCCGTCTATTGGATGGCGCGGTACATTGAACGCGCCGAAAATGTGGCGCGCTATATCGGCGTGAATCTGAATCTGCAACTGGATCTGCCGATGGAGCCCACTCAGCAATGGCAGCCGCTGATCGATACCAGCGGCGATACCGAAGAATTCAAGAAACGTTTTGGCGAAGCCACTCAGGCGACCGTCATCGAGTTCCTGACGTACGACTTGGCGAATACCAACTCCATCGCTTCCTGCCTGCGGTCCGCTCGCGAAAACGCCCGCTCGGTTCGCGAGACCATCTCGTCGGAGATGTGGACAGCAGGTCAACAGCATGTACCTGGACATGCAAATGCAGCGGCGCGTGCCGGACCCGCGGCAGCTGCACGAAATCCTGCGCTCGATCCGCTTGGGCTGCCACCTGTTTCAGGGCATCACGGATGCCACCATGTCGCACAGCGAAGCGTGGCATTTCGCGCGGCTGGGGAGAAAGCTGGAGCGCGCCGACAAGACTTCGCGCATTCTGGACGTCAAATACTTCATCCTGCTGCCTTCAGCGCGCGTGGTGGGAACGCCTTACGACGACATCCACTGGTCGGCGGTTCTGAAGTCGGTGAGCGGATTCGAGATGTACCGCAAAAAACATGGCCGGATCGTGCCCCGCGATATCGTCGATTTCCTGCTGATGGACCGCGAGTTTCCGCGCTCCATCCGCTTCTGCGTCCATAGCGCCGACGAATCGCTGCACGCGATCACGGGCAGCCCCATGGGATCTTTCATGTACCGCTCCGAACAAGTGATGGGACTGCTGCGGGCGGAACTGGATTTCACTCCGGTGGAGCGTATCCTGGCCGGCGGGCTGCACGAATATTTGGATTCTTTACAGGAGAAAATGAACACAGTCGATTCGTGCATCCTCAACGATTTTGCTACGCCGCTGCCGCAGAGCCAGGTGGCGGGGGCGCACGCGGACTGATTCCGGCATGCCCATCCGCGTCGCGCTACACCACAAGACTACTTATACCTACGATCGCCTGGTTCAACTTTCGCCGCAGGTGGTGCGCTTGCGGCCCGCGCCGCACAGCCGCACGCCGGTTACGGCGTATTCGCTGAAAATTGAACCCAAGCCTCACTTCCTCAACTGGCAGCAGGATCCGCATAGCAATTATCTGGCGCGAGTGGTCTTCCCGGAGCGCGTTCGCAACTTCACGGTGGAAGTGGATCTGGTGGCGGAGATGACCGTGATCAATCCGTTCGATTTCTTCCTGGAGCCTTACGCGGAAAAATTTCCCTTCCGCTATGAGGCTGGGCTGGCAGCATGAATTGACTCCGTTCCTGGCGGTCGAGGCCGGCCGGACCTGCAGCTGGCCGCGTTGCTCAAGACGCATCGACCTTACGCCGCAGGACGACGATCGATTTTCTGGTCGGCATCAATCAAAAGCTGCAGCACGCGATCAAATATGTGATCCGCATGGAGCCCGGCGTTCAGTCGAGCGAAGAAACGTTGAAATTGGCGAGCGGTTCCTGCCGCGATTCCGCTTGGCTGCTGGTGCGAGGTGCTGCGGCACCTGGGATTGGCGGCGCGCTTCGTGTCGGGATTTTTGATTCAGCTCAAGCCGGATATCAAATCGCTCGATGGCCCGGTGGGAGCGGACAGCGACTTCACGGATCTGCACGCGTGGACTGAAGTCTATCTGCCGGGCGCGGGCTGGGTGGGCATGGACCCGACCTCCGGATTATTCGCGGGCGAAGGACACATTCCGCTTGCGGCCACGCCGGAGCCGTCCTCCGCCGCGCCGGTTTCGGGTGCAGTCGACCCGTGCGAGGTTACATTCCATCATGAGATGGCGGTGTGGCGGGTGCTCGAAGATCCGCGCGTCACGCTGCCTTACACGGACCAGCAATGGGAGCGCATTCTGGCGCTGGGTGCCAGGTGGATCGCGAGATTTGCAGCGGTGACATCCGCCTGACCATGGGCGGCGAGCCGACCTTCGTCTCGATCGACAACATGGAGGGCGAGGAGTGGAACACCGCGGCGCTGGGCCCGGAGAAGCGGCTGCTGGCGGGGCGATTGCTCGACCGTCTGCGCGGAGCGGTTCGCGACTGGCGGGCTGCTGCATTACGGGCAAGGCAAATGGTATCCGGGCGAGCCGTTGCCGCGCTGGGCTCTGGCTTGTTACTGGCGGACGGACGGCGTGCCGCTGTGGAAGGATCGCGAATTGCTGGCGCGGGATGAAGTGGCTTCCAACTTTGGCGTCGCCGATGCAGAGCGATTCGCCAGGACGCTGGCCATGCGCCTGGGTGTGGATCCGGATTACGTCACGCCTGCGTTTGAAGATCCGTTCTACCATCTGCATCAAGAGCGGCAACTGCCGATCAACGTCGAGCCGGTGAAGAATCAACTGGCAGATCCGTTGGAGCGGGAGCGGATCCGCAAAGTATTCGAGCGAGGTCTGGATACGCCGGTGGGCGTGGTGCTGCCGCTGCAGCGCGGCGTCGGAAAGTCCGGCCCGGAATGGCAAACCGGATTGTGGATGCTGCGCGGGCAACATTTATATTTGCTGCCGGGGGATTCGCCGGTGGGCTGCGGCTGCCGCTGCCGAGTTTGCCGTGGGTGGCGTCGAAAGATGTGCCTGAGGTGCATGAGCCGGATCCGATCGTGCTGCGTGCGCCGCTGCCGGTTCCCGCGCGGGGAGTCGCGATCGTCCGCCGCCGGCGGACGACGCGGAAGGCCGACGGAGCGCGACCGTAAACCGAAGGTGGGGGAATCGGCGCCGTGGATCGTGCGCCGGGCGTTGTGCGTCGAGCCGCGTGACGGGCGTTTGCATATTTTCATGCCGCCGGTGGATGGGGCTGAAGATTACGTGGAACTGCTGGCCGCGCTGGAGGACACTGCGGCGCATCTCGAGATGCCGGTGGTGATTGAGGGGTACACGCCTCCGCATGATGCGCGCATCGAGCACATCAAGGTGACTCCCGATCCGGGCGTGATCGAGGTGAACGTTCATCCGGCCAGCAATTGGCGGGAGCTGGTGGATAACACCACCGCCGTTTACGAAGAGGCGCCCGGCTGCGGCTGGGCACCGAGAAATTCATGCTCGATGGACGGCACACCGGCACCGGCGGCGGCAACCATTTCGTGCTGGGCGGGGCGACGCCGGCGGATAGTCCGTTCCTGCGGCGTCCGGATTTGTTGCGCAGCATGATCGGATATTGGCTGAATCATCCGTCGCTGTCGTACTTGTTTTCGAGCATGTTCATCGGGCCCACCAGCCAGGCGCCGCGCGTGGACGAGACGCGGGCGGATAGCTTGTACGAATTGGAAATCGCGTTCGGGCTGATTCCGAATCCCGGCGAAGGCGAGTGTCCGCCGTGGCTGGTCGACCGCATCTTCCGCCACATATTGGTGGATCTGACGGGGAACACGCATCGCAGCGAATTCTGCATCGACAAACTGTATTCGCCGGATTCGGCTACAGGGCGGCTGGGGCTGCTGGAGTTGCGCGGGTTTGAAATGCCTCCGCATTCGCGCATGAGCTTGACGCAGCAATTGCTGGTGCGGGCGTTGATCGCTTGGTTCTGGAAGGAGCCTTACAAGGAGCAGCCGATCGCGTGGGGCACGCAGTTGCATGACCGCTTCATGCTGCCGCACTTTATCGAGCCGCGATTTCGGCGAAGTGCTGGAGGATTTGAGGCGCGCGGGTTATCCGTTCGAAGCGGAATGGTTCGCGCCGCATTTTGAGTTTCGCTATCCGATGTTGGGGCGAGCGCATCATGCTGGGATCGACCTGGAAATCCGGCAGGCCACGGAGCCGTGGTACGTGCTGGGCGAGGAAGGCAGCCCTGGCGGCACGGCGCGGTATGTGGATTCTTCGGTCGAGCGGGTGCAGGTGAAGGTGAAGGGTCTGACGAGTTCGCGCTACATCGTCACTTGCAACAGGCGCCGGCTGCCGCTGCACTTCACGGGCCGGCAGGCGGAGTACGTGGCGGGGGTGAGGTATCGGGCGTGGCAGCCGCCGTCTTGCCTGCATCCGACGATTCCGGTGCATGCGCCGTTGATTTTCGACATCGTGGATACCTGGACCGGGCGCTCCATGGGCGGGTGCTCGTATCATGTTTCGCATCCGGGCGGACGCAGTTTCGAAACGTTCCCGGTGAACGCCAATGAAGCCGAGGCGCGGCGGGCTTCGCGGTTCTTCGAGTTCGGGCATACGCCGGGGCCCATGACGGTCCCCGCAGCCGAAGAAGATGCGGATTTTCCGCTCACGCTGGATCTGCGGCGTCCCGCGCCTGAGAACAAACCGGGATATTTCGCGGCGGAAGGATTTTAGAGCGGCTGGTGGATTTTAGGTTTAGTGTGGCACACTAGATGAAACGTCTAGCGGTGGAAATGTTGCAATGAATCGCGCGAAGACCGAGGCTCAGGCAAAGCTGGATCCGGCGTGGCCTTACGCGGCAAGCGAGGGCTTTTACGACGAAGTCCTGGGCGCGAGCGGCGAGGTTCGCCCGCACTGGCGGAAGCTGACCGAATCGCTGGCCGCGATGGGACATGCCGGCCTGGCGCGGCGCTGGCACGACGGCCGCCGCCTGATTCACGACAACGGCATCACCTACAACATCTATAGCGACCCGCAGAACAACGCGCGGCCGTGGCAACTGGATCCCATTCCGCTGGTGATGGATCCGGAAGAATGGAAAGCCATTGAGGCCGGGATCACGCAGCGCGCGATGCTGTTCAACACCATCCTGGCGGATCTCTACGGGCCGCAGCGGCTGCTTCGCGAGGATCTGCTGCCGCGCGAACTGGTGTTTCCGAATCCCGCTTTCCTGCGATCCTGCTGGGGCATCATGCCGCAGGGCGGCGTCTTCCTGCACATGTATTCGGCGGATCTGGCGCGCTCGCCGGACGGGCAGTGGTGGGTGCTGGCGGATCGCACGCAGGCGCCGTCGGGGGCGGGCTACGCGCTCGAAAACCGGCTGGTGACCACGCGCGTGATGCCGGATGTCTTCCGCGCCTCGCACGTGCGGCGCCTGGCCAGTTACTTTCAGGCGTACCGCAACGCGCTGCAGCGCATGGTGCCGGTGAACCGCGAGAATCCGCGCATCGTGGTGCTGACGCCGGGTCCTTATAACGAAACTTATTTTGAGCACGCGTTTCTGGCGCGCTACCTGGGCTACACCTTGGTCGAAGGCGGGGATCTTACGGTGCGCGAGAACCACGTGTTTTCTGAAAACGCTGGGCGGGCTGCTGCCGGTGGACGTGATCGTGCGGCGGCAGGACGATCATTTCTGCGATCCGCTGGAACTGCGCGGCGATTCCATGCTGGGCGTTCCGGGGCTGGTGCAGGCGGTGCGGTCGGGAACGGTGTCGGTGGCGAACGCGTTGGGATCGGGATTGGCCGAGTCTCCCGCGTACGCGGCGTTTTTGCCGGGGCTGTGCAAGCAGTTACTGGGCGAGGAGTTGAAAATGCCGACGGTGGCGACCTGGTGGTGCGGCCAGGAAAAGCCACTGAAATACGCCGTCGATCATCTGGAAGAACTGGTGATCAAGCCGTCCTTCCCCGGCACCGGCGGAGATCCGATTTTTGGCGAAGACCTCAGCGCGGCGGAACGCGAGCGGTTGATCGCAAAAATGCGCGCGCGGCCGGACCGGTACGTCGCCCAAGAGCACGTGGATCTCTCGACGGTTCCAGTCTGGGAAGACGGAGCGCTGCAGCCGCGGCATCTGGTCATGCGCGTATTCGCCGTGAGCACCGGCTCCAGCTATTTAGTGATGCCGGGAGGGCTGAGCCGCATTTCAGCATCGTTGAGCAACATGGTGGTCTCGATGCAGCGCGGCGGCGGCAGCAAGGACACCTGGGTGCTGGGCGACGGTCCGGCGCCGGAGTTCAGTTTGCTGCGTCCGCCGGCGCATCCGCTGGAAGTCAGCCGCGCAACCTTCGATCTGCCGAGCCGCGTGGCGGACAATTTGTTCTGGCTGGGGCGATACACGGAGCGTGTAGAAGCCGTCGTGCGCCTGACTCGCGCCACGTTGGGCCGCGTTTTCCAGGAAGGCGACACCGCGCGTGCCGCAGGATTGAACCTGGGCTTGCATGTTTTGCAGGCCACGGGATTCATGGCCGAGCGCAGCGGGGAGAATACGCCGGAAAACGATTTGATGGCGATGATGTACGATCCGGCCGGCCTGGCGTCGAGTATTCATCAGGTCCGGCAAGTGGCGGGCTTGTTGCGCGATCGTATTTCGGTGGACGCGTGGCTAATCCTGAATCAGCTCGACCAGCAATTTTCGACGCGCGCTTCGGCGGAAACGATGCAAGTGGGAGCGGCGCAGGACCGCTTGAATCACGCCATCATCACGCTTTCAGCGTTCTCCGGTTTGGTTATGGAAGGCATGACGCGCGGCGACGGCTGGCGTTTTCTCGACATCGGGCGGCGCCTGGAACGCGCGCTGCAAATGGCCGAACTACTGCGCAACAGTTTGGGCGGCGAGGAAGCTCCGGATATCGGGGTCCTCGAAGCAGTGCTCGAAATCGCGGATAGCTCCATCACTTATCGCTCGCGCTATCTGACTTCGCTGCAAACCGATCTGGTGCTGGATTTGCTGTTGGCGGACGAAGCCAACCCGCGGTCCATCGCGTTTCAACTGGCGCGGTTGAAAGAAGACATTGACCAGCTTCCCGCCAGCCACACTTCGATCCGGCGTCCGGCCGAGGCGCGCATGGCGCTGGCGCTGCTTACCGGCGTGCAGCTTGCCGACGTCCGCGAACTGGTGCGAGACGGCGTCGCAGGCTCCATTCCGCTGGAGCCGCTTTTCGCACGGCTGATCAAAGATTTGGTGAAGCTTTCCGAAGCGTTGACGCGAGCCTACTTCAGCCATTCGCCGCAATCGCGGCAGTTGGCGGCATCCTGAAGCCATGAAGCTGCAGATCAGTCACACCACGCGCTACCTGTATAGCGATGTTGTTTCCACTTGCCACTCGGAGGCGCATTTGACGCCGCGGGTGAGTCCCGGACAGACGTTGCTGGATTGCGATCTGAACATCGATCCCGCACCGGATTTTTCCACCAGCGGCATGGATTATTTCGGGAACCCTGTAACGATGTTCTCGATCAGCCAGCCGCATCGCGAACTCACCATTCAATCCCGTTGCCTGGTCGATCTGGCGCCCTCAGGCGCGCCCAAGTTGCAGATATCGCCGCCCTGGGAGCAGGTGCGCGAGCGCGCGTTTAAAGACGACTTCGAGGCTTCGCAGTTTGTGTTCGAATCGCCGCTGGTGAAGGTAGGAAAGCCGTTCGCCGACTATGCCGCTCCATCCTTCACGCCGGGGCGCCCGGTACTGGACGCAGCCAACGATCTTTCGCGCCGGATCTACGAAGACTTCGAGTATGACAAGCGCGCGACGACCATTTCGACGCCGATCGATGAGGTGCTCGAAACCCGTCACGGCGTGTGCCAGGATTTCGCGCATCTGATGATCGCGTGCGTGCGTTCGCTGGATCTGCCGGCGCGCTACGTGAGCGGGTATCTGCGCAACGATGTGAATCTGACGGGCGCGGAGGCGTCGCATGCATGGGTTTCAGTGTGGTGCCCGATGCTCGGCTGGCAGGGCTTCGACCCCACCAATAACACGATGCCGGGCGGCCGGCATGTTACGCTGGCTTGGGGCCGCGATTACTACGACGTGACGCCGGTAAAGGGCGTCGCGCTGGGCGGCGGCGAGCATGTTATTAGCGTCTCGGTGGATGCGTCGCCCGCTCCGGATGCGTGAGGAATATGGCAAACGAGATAAAGATTGCGATTCGACAGACGTCGGCTTCTACTTCGGAAGCTGCGATCCGGCAACACAAGGTAGCGATCGACAGACCAGCGGCAAAGGGCGGCGAAGATCAAGGCCCGATGGGCGGTGAACTGTTTCTCGCCGCGATCGGCGGCTGCTTCATGAGCAACCTGCTGGCGGCGATCAAAGGCCGGCAAGCCGATGTTTCGGGCGTGCAGACAGAAGTGATTGGAGTGCTTGCCGAATCCCCTGCCCGCTTCGAGGCGGTTGAACTCAACGTCACGGCGAAATATTCGGATCGCGAACAGTTCGAGAAATTAGTCGAGATCGCCGACCGCGGCTGCATTATGATGAACACGCTGCGCGGGAAACTTGACATCAAAGTGCAGATCGCTGCGCTGGTTTAAGCCCGCGGCTAAGTTTTCTGGCTGACCGGCGTGTCGACTGTTAACATTCGCATCGTTTAACGTCCGACGGCCATTCTAGCAATATGGGTCGCCCGGGTATTTTCTTGCTACTCACCATACTGGTTACCTCAGATATTATGCCCGCGTCGAGTGCCATGTCAGTATGCGAGCTTTCGAAAGATTTCCCGGCCTTTCGAGGCAAAGTTGTGGCGGTGCGCGGAGTTTACTACGACGGCCTTAGACAAGAATGCCCCCAGAAATGCACGAGTGGTCTGTGGCCGTCGTTCATCAACCTTGAAGGAGCTGATGACGCGACTTGGGCAGATCTGGCTAAGGCGGAGCGCGAAGTTGAGTCCGAAGCAAAAGCCACAGGTAAACGTTTAGAGATCTGGGTGACGGTCGTAGGCCGTGTGCAGACGAGGGCGAAGCGCAGTTCTCTCGGTCCGTGTGACAGAAAGAGTTGGGGCCTGGGCTATGGTCACCTCAGCGCATTTCCCGCTCAAATCGTGGTCGAGAGCTTCCGCGATATTGAGGTTCGAGTGAATCCCAAGTCACCTTATGATTACGCCCACATGTATCACGGACCGGCGTAAAAACAATCCCGTCGAAGCAGCGCTTATTCGTATACCAAAACCATCCGCTTAAGCCAAATACCTGCTGACCGCATCCTCGTTCCACGCCACGCCGCTTCCAGGTGCTTCCGAAGGCAATGCCATGCCGCGCTCCACACGTAATGGCTCTGCCATGATCGGATTCCACCAGTTCGCGTATTCGAGCCAGTGCGCCATTGGCGAAGCACTCAGAAGCTGTGCACTGATCTCCGGCCACAGATGAGTCGAAATGGGAACGCCTCGCGCCTCTGCCATCGCGGCGGCGCGGCGCCAACCGGTGACGCCATACATTTTCATCACTTCAGGCATCACGTAATCCGACGCGTGCGCGTCCAGCGCGTGCCGCATGTCGAGAGGGCCCCACCAGTTTTCGCCGCATTGAATCGGCGTGCGGATCTCGCGGGCGATTTGTGCGTGGCCTTGAAAATCGTGGGCTAGCGTGGGCTCCTCCACCCAGGCGAGTTCGTATTCTTCGAGCGCGTGCAAACGTTGAATGGCCGCGGCTGGAGTGAGGCACTGGTTGTAATCGACCATGATCGCGATATCGGGCCCGATGGCGCTGCGCATGGATCGCACGACTTCGATATCTTCGGCGACGGTGGGATAACCGATCTTCGCTTTCACTCCGCCGAAGCCTTCCTTGACCCAATCTTCCGCGGTGCGCGCGGAGCCGATGGGTCCGTCGTGGCCCACGGCGCCATAAGCAGGGATAGGTTTGATGGCGGCTCCGAACAGGCGAGCGAGCGGGACTCCGTGAACCCGGGCCAGCGCATCCCAGAGAGCCATATCGATCCCACCGAGCGCCATGCCAACTAAACCCTGCGTGCCCAAAAGGCGAAAACGCGCAGCCAATTTATCCGCGATCACGGAGGGTGCGAGCGGCTCGCCCTTAATGAACGGCTCGATATTGACGATCAACTCAGCCGTAGGGCGTAGTGCCGCGGGCGTGTAGGTGAAAACCACGGCATGGCCGGTAACACCTTCCTCGGTGACCGCGTCTATAAGCACGAGAGGCGATTCCGCGACGATGCCGCTGGCGGTTCGATGCGGCTCGGGTAGCGGGACGCGCAAGGTGCGCACGCGCAGCTCGCGGATTAAGGGCGCTTTCGTCGCGTCCTTTGAGAGGTCGATGGCTTGTGCTGGGTTCATTTTTTCGTTCGCTTTCGTGCCGTGTTCTGAGTTTTATCACATTTGAGAGAACCGCTTTTTCTGAACCGATATTTTTAGTTGCTACTGCTTCCCTTTCGGAAAAAAACGTGCGACTCTGAAGCAGATCGATTTCAGCCGTGCTGAGAAGGAGGTGCCATGACTCCGGTATTTGTCCTCCCCGAGACGGTGGTTCGCGAAGACGGCCACAGCCGGGAAATCGTACTTGCGGCTTCCTCGGGACGAATGTTAATGCTCACCCTGGGAATCACTCGCGTTCTGGAGCGCGAAACGCTTGAGGTGTCGATCCATGGCTCCCGGGATGGTTCGATGTGGCAACGCCTGGCCGCGTTTCCCAAGAAATCCTACTGTGGCACGTATTCCTTGCTAATGGATTTGAACGGCGAGCCCGAAACGCGCTTCCTGCGGGTTCACTGGAGCGTGAACCGCTGGGACAACGCCATGCAAAAGCCGGTCTTTGCGTTTTCGATTTCAGGCGAGGAACTGCGTGCGCGCGTGGCGGGCGCGGCTTAATTCAAAGCCGATTAATCAGGCTCGCGGCGTAGCCGGCTCCGAAACCGTTGTCGATATTCACCACCGTGACGTTGCTGGCGCAGCTATTCAGCATGCCTAACAGCGCCGCCAAGCCCTGAAAGCTGGCTCCGTAGCCGACACTGGTGGGCACGGCAATCACCGGAGCCATCACCAATCCGCCCACTACGCTGGGCAGCGCGCCTTCCATCCCGGCGCATACGATCACCACGCGGGCCTCGGCCAGGCGTTCGCGATGATGCATCAGGCGATGGATTCCGGCGACTCCAATGTCGTGGATGGCGTCGACTTCGTTGCCCATAACTTCTGCGGTGACTTGCGCTTCTTCGGCTACCGGCAGGTCGCTGGTTCCGGCGCACACTACGGCGATCTTTCCTTTGCCGTGGAGAGTGCGGTCGCGCCATACACGTAGCGACCGGGAAGCCGTGAAGTATTCGGCTTCAGAGTGCTCGCGCTGCAGGCGCTCGGCGACTTCGGGAGGAATGCGGGTCACCAGAACATTGCGGGCTTTCGCCAGGAGGGCCGCGGCGATCGCCGAGATTTGATCGGCGGTTTTGCCGGGTCCGAAGATCACCTCCGGCATGCCGTGACGCAGCGCGCGATGATGATCGACTTTTGCGAAGCCCAGGTCTTCGAAGGGCAGGTGACGCAGGCGGTCGAGCGCGGCGTCGATGTCCAGGGCTCCAGCGCGCACTTCTTCGAGGAGCGCACGCAAATGGTTTTGATCCATAGGAAGTTTCAGGATAGCAGCGCATGGGAAGCTGGCCGGGGCTACGCCAATACCCGCAAAAGAGGTTGTACCAACCCCCTTAGATTCTCTAGGCCTAGGAATAGGTCGAGGGCATAATAGTTTCTAACATGAACCCGCTGAGCAACGACAATATCCCCCAGATCTGTTCGGAAGTCGGACTCACCTGCGAGACTTGCACCGCCGACTCCGCGCGGAACTTGGCTGCGGTTTGCAAAGGGCTCCCCGGCAAGATGATCGCTCAGTTGTTCGTGCAGATTTATCCCAATAGCGCCTGCGCCCCGATGCACCGGCGCTTTGCGGCTCACTATAGGGAAGCGTCGGTCGAGCTGGCCGAGGCGTTAGCCGAAACTGTAGTCGCGCTGGTTGAGGAATCGCTTCCGCAGCGCCGCGAAGTAAAATCCGCCCGGCCGCGCATGATGACGGCAGTGGCTTAACTCACTTCGACGCCTGCACCGGCGGCTGCATGAACTCCGCCAAATACTGCTTCCACAATTTCGCGATCCCCATGGTCCCGTGGCCGCGCGTTTCAGGGCCTGTGGGGATCAACACATAGCGTCCCTGCTTCACGCGCTTGATTTCGCGTTCCATGATGCCGAGCTCGGCGGGATTGCGTTCATCGTCGGCCGAGTTCATGGCCAGCAAGCGCGCCTGAATGCTTTCGAGTAGAGGCGCGGGATCGTAGTCGCGCGAAGCTTCCATCTGATAGATGACATCATTGGCATCGGCGTTGGAGGCTTGGGCGAGCCGCTGGTCGACGATCTGATCGGCCTTTTCGCGCGTGGGTGCGGCGCGGTAAATCGCCTGCGTTCCACCGCTGGTGGCGAGACCGAAATATGTCTGCGCCAGCTTCAGGCTGCGAGGCTGTTGGGTGTAATTGCCGCCATTCCATTCGGGATCGTTGCGGATGAAATCGACCACCATGCGGCGCATCATCCAATTTCTGCCTGACATCGCGGTGGGCTCCGCAGCGGTGGGGACCAGAGCGTCCATGAAGTCCGGATATTTCTCGCCCCACACCCAGACCATCATGCCTCCCATGGACGTGCCGAGGACCAAGCTCACATGGCCGACACCCAGGCCTTCCCTCAGCAAGCGATACTGCGCTTGCACCATGTCGTCGTAGTCGTATTGCGGGAAGCGCGTGCGCAGGCCATCGGAGGGCTTTGACGACTTCCCTGCTCCGACGGCATCCGGCAGAATAATGAAGTGGGTGGCGGCGTCGAGCGGCTGGCCGGGTCCGAACAGTTCGCCGGCGAAATCGGGACGCAGAAATGCGCGGCCGGTGCCGTTGGTGCCGTGCAGAATCAATACTGGCTCGCCGCTCCGCGCACCAATAGTGATGTAGTGCTGGCGCAGCTCGGGCAGCGTTTCGCCGGTGTGAAAGCGGAAGTCGCGGGCCACCCAGTCGCCTTCGACCGGGGCCGGGTAATCGGCGGCGCGTATCAAGGCGGCTCCGAAAACAAGGGCAAGCAGGGCGCTAGTTTTCATGGGATCTCCTGGCGAATTCGACCTTTAGTTATATCAGAAGCGCAGGACGGCGATGCGGGTGGAGCCGAAATCGTTGCCGGCCCGGCGCGCAATGTGGCCAGAACAGGTGATGATGAAAATAGGCCCGGTAGAAAATGTTGCTCTACCGGGCCGAGGGAAGATCGTTATTCAGTGCGCTGCCGTCAGAGCAGCCGCACGCTGGTTTCAGCTAACGGTGTTGGCCTCCGCCGTGGGATCCACCGCCACCGTGCGGCGCACCGCCGCCTCCATGGGGTCCACCACCACCGCCGTGGGGCGCGCCACCGCCACCGCCTTGCGGACCGCGATTAAATCCGGGATTTCCGCGCGGCGCGTTGTACGCCGGAGCCGCCTGCTGCGGGGGAGGCGCACCAAAACCGCCGGGCCGTGGTCCACCGAAATTTCCGCCGCCACCGAATTCTCTGCCATTGGACTGCGACTCAAAACGGTTGTTCACAATCGGAGGGCTGATCCGTACCGGCTGCGGCGCAGACCGCTGCGGCGAAAACGAGCGCACGTCGGGGCGGTTGCCGCCCACCGCTGGCGCACCAGGCTGCGATTCGAGACGCCGCCAGCCGCTGTTATTCGCGGGGCCGTCCAGCCGAATGACATTATTAGGTCTGGGATTGTTAAACCGCGCGGCACCGGCGGAGCTAAAGCCTCGGGCAGAAGTGTTCCGCGCGGGAGCGAACGGCGTCCCGCCGCTCACCACTCCAGCGCGAGCCAGATCCGCCGAGTTCGGGCGCACGAAAGAATTGCGGCCTACCCCGGCGCGTCCGAAATCGGCAGCGCGCAGACCGGTGACGGCTCCGTTGAACCGGGCATTCCGGTAAACATTCGTAATGTTGGCGTTGTTGATGATGGCTACGTTACGTCCACCGGCAAACCCACGTCCGTACCAAGGACGATAGCGTTCAAACGGAGCGAGCGGCACCCATCCCACGTTTCCATAACCAAAGCCAACGCTGACTCCGAAGCCGGGCTCACCGAATCCGAAGAAACCGACCATGGCGGGCCTCCAATAATGGCGCGGCCCGATGGCGCCCGGATACCAGGCCCATCCGAACGAGGCGTGATACCAATTGCCGTAATGATACGGCGCCCAGCCCCACGGCTCATAGCCGACCCAGCTCCATCCGTAGTAATCGACATCTTCCCAGCGGCCGTCGCGATACGGAGCCCAATCCGGCGGCTCGTTATTCGGCACCCAGACGTTTCCATACTGCGGGTCCGAAACCCAGCGGCCATAGTTGGCGAGTTCCTGCGCGCCCTCAATATCCGAACCGGCGTAGCGCGAGACTTCCGGAGCACGCTCGAAGAAACGATCGCGATCGGCGTTCCAGCGATCCCACTCATCGAAGGGAATCGCGGCCGCGCTGCGGAACTCAGGGTTATCGATCGGGCCGCGCGAGTACATGGTCTGGCCGGCAGGCAGGCGCTCCGAACCGGAAGGAGAATTTAGCTCGGCTTCGCCCGCGCGCACTGTGATCTCGCTCGATCCATCGGGACGAACGGTGACACGATAGATGCCGGCCCGTAGCGGCGCCACGGAAACGCTGGGCGTGCTGATCTCGATGCGCGCATCCGTATCTTGCAGAACGCGGAAGAGGGTGGTTCCCTCGCTGATTTGCACCAGGTAATGATGATATTGAAGGTCGCCCATGCGGACCTCGGTGTTGGCGCCGAGGCGAATCATGCTACCGGGGTCGAACTGGATTTCGGCGCGCGAACCTTGGCCGGTGACGACGCGGTCGGTGGTAACCAGCGGTTCGTTGATGTTGGCGTTGATGGACTCGCCGGAATCGCCGCGGGTCAGGCTGACGGAGCCGTTGATCAAGCTCAGGCGGCCGACGCCATGCTCGGCGGCATCGGCGGGATCATCTTGCCCCTGACCTTGGGGCGGCGGCCCCTGCTGGCCCTGCGGCGGCGGATACTGCCCCTGCGGATACGGCTGCGCCAATGCCAGAAGCCCAGCCGTCAGGCTGAGCGTCAGAAGGGCGACTGGTGTAGTGAGCCGTCTCATGGCATCCACGATTCGACTCTCCTATGGCAAGCGTGGTGCCAAACGGAGGGCATTGATCCGTAAGGAGTTAGCGCATCGTTAGTTCACGTCGTCTGGTTGAAAACCACCAACGTGCTTGAGATGGGCCGGTGACACTTATACTTCGAAAAATCGTGGAGATTATCAGCCATGACAAGATTCCGCACTCACAGATTCGTAATTTAACAACCGCAGTTGGCAAATACGAAACTGCGGATCAGAAAAATAATTGACAGTAGCGCCGCAGTTATAGTAAAAATAAGAAGCCCCGGTTCCCAAGGGATTCCGGGGCCACTAGTTGAACCAGTAGAACTTGGCTCAGGTTTAGACACCCCCATAGTACTCCTGTTCAGTTAGTAAATCCATCAGGAGAATTTGTAATGAACGACAACATGACCATGAAGGTGCTTGGCACGGAAAAGGTGCCCGGACATGAGTTTGTAGCAACGATGCCAGCCAGTCTTCTTATGAAGATGACGCTGGACCCGCGTAAAACGGAAGATCAAAAGCTTCGGACTGACGACGCTTCCATCCAGGCCATTTACGACATTCGCAAGCAGGTTCAACGTGAGTTCGCCAATTCCGCCAAAGCGAAAAACGTTGAACCGTACGCCGACTATATCTGTCGCCTTTACGAAGGTGCCGACGGCATTACACCTAGCATTGTGTTGTGGACAAGCCAGCGATTGGAAAAAGCCCCCACGACCACCGAGTCTCTCCCATTGCTACAACTCCCGTGGTCAGTGGAATTAGTCGCAATTGATGGCGAGACCCAGCTCGCCGCCCGATTCGAGGCGCTAAAGAAGAACCCGAAAACGGCGGATATGCTGGTCGATGTCAAGATTTGCCATGACCGGCCCACGGATTGGGCGCGCCAAGCATTTCATGATTTGAATGTTTTATCTGTCCGGCCTAATGCGGCGACCGCGGTCGCGATGGACATGAGGGACCCGCTAACGCACGTGACGCGCTTCATAGCGGATCTCCCGTTTTTTGCTGGCCGTGTGAAAACTGACCGGCAGCTTTCCAAGAAAGACAATGGGATCACAACATTTTCAGTTCTTCGAGCGTCGGTGGTCTGCTTTGCCGAGGGGATTGGCGGCGTCCAATACGGCAATAAGCCGGTGCCTATCGCTGAGGAGCGTATTCCGGTCATACAAGAGGCAGCCACGGAGTTCTACGGGGCGTTGGTCAAGAAGTTTGGGCCAATCATGGAAGACCGCCTGAAACACGGTGATCACGACGCCCGCAGTTCTGGCCGCACTTGGAGCGCTCGGCCATCAGATAATCAATGTCACCGGGGAAGACCGAAAGATCCAGGTTAATCAGATTCTGGAAATCTTGAACGGTGTAGATTGGGCCCGAGGAAAGCAGTGGGAAGGGGTCTGCGGGAAAGTTCGGGCAAACGGAAAGTTTTCCACGGCTGGCGGCGTGAAGGATTCAGCAGGCACCACCTATCGGGCACTCGCCGATCAGACCAACGAGTACTTCAATAGAGTCCGAAACATTAAGACTACGGCTTAAGCAGCCGGATTGCGGCCCAAGGGACCATCGGCCGTTCCTTGGGCCGCAATCCATAATGCTGCGATCTTCTGGGCGGCGATTTCCCACAGAATGCGTCTTTAGATATACTGTTGAGCGAGCACACCATCTGGGTAACCGGCCGAGCCTGAGGGCTGCAGGAACATTTAAAATGAGTGACAAACAACACGCCGCGGAGTTGCTCGACATGCTGGGTCCCAGCCAGCTCGCCGCGGTCGTAAGTCTGCTTGAAAGCTTCTTGGTAGAAGAGCGCGACACTCTGAGCGATTCCGAACGCAAGGCAATTACCGAAGCCGACGAATGGTTAAAACACAATCAACCGATCCCGCACGAGGAAATTCTAGCCGAGTTCGGCCTGACTATGGCCGACTGGGAGAAGATGGCCGCTGAGCCTTCACCAGAAGAAACGCGGCGCGTGAAGCGCTAGCGGCATGGCCAAGCGCCTCGTCTGGACTAGCCAGGCAAAGGCGGACCTCCGATTAATCGAGCAGCAGACTGCCCTACAAATATTGAAGACCCTTGCTCGCTATGCACTCATCGGCGAAGGCAATATTAAGCAGCTTCGGGGAATCGAGCCGCCGCTGCTGCGGTTGCGCGCGCAGCAGCACCGCGTCTTCTTCCGGGACCGCGGCGATTACCTAGAGATTCTCCGTGTGCTGGATCGCAAGGACGCTTACCGGTAGTTGAGCGTGATGGAACATTCCCCGTTGATCCGCGTCTTATAAAGTGGCTTCGATCCTGGCGCGCGAATGTGCCAAACTTAGAGAGGAGCATATGAGGTACTGGGCCTACCTGGTTGCGAAGCTGGTAGCTGGCGCGGGAATCCTCTGGGGCACGCGCAGACTGATGGCGGCGGTGATGCCGGCGCCGGATACGTTCATGCACATGCGGTTCCGAGATCCCTTCGTCACCGACCTCAACTACACCTTCATCATGCTGGTCTTCTGGCTATTCGGGGCCGGGTTGCTGTGGCTGATCCTGCTCGATCAGCGCTATCGCTGCCGGGCCTGCCTCCGCCGCTTGCGGATGCCGGTGCACACCGGTTCCTGGACCCACGTGCTCTTCGGTGCGCCCAAGACGGAGTACATTTGCCTCTACGGGCACGGTACCCTAAAGGTGGACGAACTCCAAATCACCGGCCACCAGAATCCCGACTGGAAGCCCAACGAAGACATCTGGAAAGAACTGTACTCCCTCGAAGAAACCAAGCGATGAGCGACGCGATCAGTTGTATTAAGACCGGAAACCTCAGTGGCCACTAAGCCCCCGCCTTTAAAGCGTTCCCTTCTGGTTCGTTTCCTGACGAATCCGTGGGGGCGCGCGTTCCTGATTGCGTTTCTGGTGACCAGCTCGGTATCGGTGGGGGTTTTCACGTACTACTATCACAAGTACGCGACGATCATTGAGGAGAAACTGCGCAACGGCCCGTTTGCGAATACCTCCATGCTCTACGCGGCTCCGCAGCCGGTGATGGTGGGAGATCAGACCCAATCCGAAGAAATCGTCGATTATCTGCGGCGCACTGGGTATACGGAGTCGAACCGGAACCGTCTGGGCTGGTATCACGAGCGCCCGGATGCCGTCGAGATCAATCCCGGGCCGGAGGCTTACGATAACGAAGGTGCGGTGATTAAAATCGATCACGGCAAAGTGACGCAGATTATTTCGCTTCGCGATCACACCCAGCGGAACGAGTACGATCTGGAGCCGGAACCCATCACCAATCTGTTCGACCAGAAGCGCGAGAAGCGGCGTCTGGTGCGCTTCGCCGACATCCCGAAGGTGATGGTGAACGCGGCGCTCTCGGCCGAAGACAAACATTTCTTTCAGCACGCCGGATTCGATCCCATTGGCATCGCGCGCGCGATTCTGGTGGACGTGGAGGGCCGCCGCGGGATGCAGGGCGCGTCGACCATCACGCAGCAACTGGCGCGCACGCTGTGGCTGGGGCCGGAACGCGGATGGCGCCGCAAGATTCCCGAAACGCTGATCACTCTGCACCTGGAGCAGCAGCTCACCAAACAACAAATCTTTGAGGATTACGCCAACGCCATCGACCTGGGACATCAGGGCAGCTTCGCCATCCACGGTTTCGGCGAAGCCGCGAACGTCTACCTGGGCAAAGATCTGGCCGACGTAAATGCAGCCGATGCCGCGCTGCTGGCGGGGCTGATTCAGGCGCCGGTGGGCCGCAATCCCTTCCACTATCCCGACCGGGCGCGCAACCGCCGCAACATCGTGCTCAAGGCCATGCGCGAAAACGGTTACCTCACGGAGCAGGAATATCAGGACGCGGCTGCCTCGCCGTTGCATGTGGTGCAAGGGGCGTCGGAATCGACGGATGCTCCGTATTTCGTCGATCTGGTCAACGACACCCTGCAGAACCGTTTTCAGGATCACGATTTCCAGAACAATTCGTTCCGCGTCTACACCACGCTGGATATGAATCTGCAGCGCGACGCGGTGGAGGCGGTGCGCATCGGAATTCAGGAAACCGACACGCAGTGGAAGCATCGCAGCAAGAAATACGGCACCGACGAAATGCCGCTGGCGCAGGTGGCGCTGGTGGTGCTGGATTCCGAAACCGGCAAAGTGAAAGCGCTGGTGGGCGGACGCAGTTACGGCACCAGCCAGTTGGATCACGCCGTCGCCAAGCGGCAGCCTGGTTCGTCCTTCAAGCCGTTCGTCTATACGGCGGCGTTCACGGAATCGCTCAAAGAAGGCGGGCAAGTGATCACGCCGGCGACCACCGTGGTCGACGAGCCCACCACTTTCATGTTCGACGACAAGCCGTACGAGCCGGCGGATTTCGGCAACGAATATGCCGGGGTCGGTGACGCTGCGCCGCGCGCTGGCGCATTCGCTGAATATTCCAGCCGTGAAAGTCGCCGAGATGATCGGTTATGACAAAGTGGCGGCGACGGCGCGCGCGGTGGGGCTGAATCTGGATATCAAGCCTACGCCCGCCATCGCGTTAGGCGCGTACGAAGTGATGCCGACTGAGATCGCAGGCGCGTACACGGTCTTTCCCAACGCGGGGATTTTGAAAAAGCCCGGTTACATCGATTCCATTCGCGACCAGCAGGGCCGCACGGTTTACCAGAATCAGCCGCAGGATAAACCGGCCATCGATCCGCGCGTCGCGTATCTGATGACGAACATGATGGAAGAGGTCCTGCGCTCCGGGACGGCGGCCGCCGTGCGCGGGCGCGGATTCAGTGCTGCCGGCGGCTGGCAAGACTGGCACATCGCGCGACGGCTGGTTTGCGGGTTTCACATCCAAGCTGATCTGCGTGGTATGGGTGGGCTTCGACGACAATCGCGACTTCAAGCTGGAAGGCGCGCGCAGTGCCCTGCCGATCTGGACCGAGTTCATGAAGCGCGCGCACCAGCATCGTCAATATCGCAACGTTCACGAATTCGAAGCGCCCGAGGGCGTGGTGACGGCGGATATCGACGCGGATAACGGCTTATTGGCAACCCCCGGTTGTCCCAAAATACGCAGCGAAGTATTTATCGCCGGGACGCAGCCGGTGGAAGCCTGCAAGCTGCACGGCGGCGCCCGCACGCAGGTGTCTGGCTGGGACCCGGTGGCGCCCGCGGCAACCGAGCGGAATCCAGTGGTAGCGGAAAACGGGAGATCGGCGGCTCCCACGCCCGTGACCAGTATTTCGATCATACCGGCCACGCCACCGCAGCCCGAGCCCGCCAAGAAATCGCGCAGCTTCTTCGGCCGCCTCAAAGACATTTTCAAATAGCCGCGGGTGCGCACGCTAGTCGCGGCGTAACCCCTAGCTCGCATTCTTCGTCGAAATCAGGGATGATCAACCAGCGCATAAGCCGCAGAGCCTTCGTAACTGGCTTGGGATTCGCCGCCGCTGCCTACGGCTGGGCCAAGGATTTCTGGACCGACAAAAAGCCATCCGACTGGACCGAGGACGAAGTTCAGCAGATGCTGACGAAATCGCCCTGGGCCAAAGACGCATCCATCTTCGATAGCGCGGCCCACAAGGGAGTCGCGTCCGCCCCGCGGGCCGGAGGAGCGTATGGCCGCCGCCGCTACGATGCCCCGGACGGAAAATCGCTCCCGACTGTGGCGGGTTTGCAAGGCTGGCGGGCGACGGTGCGATGGGAGTCCGCCCTGCCGGTTCGAGACGCCATGAAGGCCAGCAAAACCGTCGAGATGAATGAGAACTACATCATCGCTCTGGTGGGCGACATTCCCGGCGCGAGCGTGCCCTCGGACGACGATAGCGCAGCCGAGCGCCAGCAGAAAATGGATGTCTTAAAGGAAAGCACCCGGCTGGAGCGCAGGGACGATCCGCTCGAATTGCAACAAGTGAAAATTGCGCCGCGCACGCCGCTCTCGCCCTCGGGAACGTTGTACTACTTTTCGCGGGTGCTTCCGATCGCCGCGGAAGACAAGCAAGTGACGTTCGTCACCAAGGTGGGTCCGCTGGAAGTGAAGTGCAAATTCACGCTGCACGACATGCTTTACCACGGCAATTTGGAATTGTGACGCGGGGCCTGCATGCTAATACCAAGCAAGTGAGCTGGCGTAGCTCAGTTGGTAGAGCATCTGATTTGTAATCCTTATGCGCCGCTATCCCAAACTGCCCCCATTCATGAGCGAGTGCAGAGAGTAGCGGGAAAGAATCGTCGGGCGGTAGAAATGCCAGCTATGCTCAGTCAACGGCGTCCATCATCTTCGTTAGGAAGAGATCCCGCCTGAGCCCAGGGAGGCACTCCACAATTGTTTCGCCCTCATGATCCGCTAAGACAAACCAATCGTTCGCTTGGCAAACTGCGATACGGTATGGCTTCCCCTTATAGGTCACCCAGTCATCTACTCGCAAAGGCCCGGCGACACCGCCCATGAGGCCGCGCGTATCTCCCAAAATAGCTTTCAAGCGTTTTAGCAAGGTTCCCGCTTCTTACAGCTATTTGTCGGTGTAACTGGAAAATTTCATCCGGTACCGACGTTGTTGTTAGAAAAGGTAAAGCCAACTGCACGTTTGCCTTGCCCTTCGAGTTCAAGTGTAGGGTGCACGAATGGGGGGTACCATCAGGAAAAGGACTGAATCTTGAAAACGAATGTACCAGCGTGATTTAAGCTGATTGCTTTAGGACATTGCTGGGAGGGGCGTATATGCCTGTGGATAAGGCATTGAAAATGCCTTCACAATCAGTCCTTTGAAGGCGAGGTTTAGGGAAAACACCTGGTCTAACGAGGCTAATTCAGTAATGTTAGGGAGCAAGACGCTCCCGAGATGTTACGATTGTTCAAGTGGGCTGGCGTAGCTCAGTTGGTAGAGCATCTGATTTGTAATCAGAGGGTCGGGGGTTCAACTCCCTCCGCCAGCTCCAGTTTTTCAGTAGCTCACAGCGCTCACTTCGAAGCTTTATCCGGCAGCGCGAACGCCACGTAACTCTTAGCTCCTGTGGCTGGCGGAGCGCCACCCGGCCCGCCATGCCCTCCCCCGGAGTTGATACCTGAAGACGCCGGCACTATCAGGAATTGCCGTCCGTTCACCTCATACATGGACGGCATGCCTTCGGAACCGGTTGGCAGATCTCCGGTCCACAACACCTTGCCCGTGTCGGTATCGTGCGCGCGAACTTTGCCGTCGGTGGTGGCGACGAACAGCAATCCAGTCGACGTGATGACGATCCCGTGGTGTTCTGCCATGAAGACGCCGGTATTGGTCGCGCCTTCCGCGGCGGCCTTTGCGTCCTGGCCTAGCGGCACCTTCCACTTGATGGTTCCACTATTCAGGTCGTAAGCAACCAGCGAGGACCAGGGTGGTCCGATCACATACGGTTCGTTGGGATAGAGCCCCCAATCCGTGTAGTAACGCCGGAACGGCGCGTCGACGCCAGCGGGATAGGGAGGGCCGCCGAGTGTGCTGTAGCGCGGTCCTTTGACCGTGATACCGAGTCCACCCGGTGCGCCTCCGGAGGCCACCACGGGTCCCGGCGGCAATATGTTTTTCACGGTTGCGCTTTCCGGACCGGAGAGGAATGTGAAGAGTTCCTGGAGCGCTACATCGTCCAGATCCTGGAACGCTGGCATGTCGCCCCTTCCGGAAACGACTACTTGGTGGAAAGAGTCAAGATCGAGCCGTGTATTTATGGCTGCGAGCCTTGGTGGGCCAACGGTCGAGCCCGCTCCGTTCGGACCATGGCAGGACTGGCACCGTTGTTCATATTCGGCCTGACCCGCGGACTCGCCCGGCCTGACGGTGCGCGTAGGCGAAGCAAAGGGATCTTCAGTGCTCAGTTGATAAATCGTGGGCCAATCCTGAGTAGTCAGGTACACCATTCCCTGGGACGGATTTGACGCCGCGGTGCCCCAATTGGACCCTCCGCGGGCGCCTGGTATCGAAAGCGTCTCCACGGTCGAGGGCGGAGTAAATAGCCCCTTCTTCCGCACACGGGAGATTCTGTTTTTCCAACTGGCGCGTTCCTGGGCCGACAGGATATAGGGATTCACATCGTCCGCCGTCATGGATTGGCGGGCGAAGGGCGGCGGAGCGGTGGGGAATGGCTGCGTTGGCCAGGACTGTTCTCCGGGCATGTCGCTCTTGGGCACTGGACGCTCTTCGATGGGCCAGAGCGGCTTGCCGGTCACGCGATCGAACACATACAGGAAACCTTGTTTGGACGATTGCGCCACCGCGTCGACCATTTTGCCCTCGTGGCGCACGGTCAGGAGTTGCGGGGCGGTGGTGGCATCGTAATCCCACAGATCGTGGTGGACCATCTGAAAATGCCACAGCCGTTTCCCGGTGCGCGCATCCAGCGCCAACAGGCAATTGGCAAACAATTCGTGCCTGAGCCGGTCGGCGCCATAATAATCGTAAGTGGGCGATCCGGTGGGGAAGTAGGCGATGCCCGCGTTTTCATCCATCGTGATTTCGCCCCAGTTATTGGTGCCGCCCGAATATTTCCAGGCGTCTTTGGGCCAGGTGTCGTAACCGAATTCGCCCGGATGCGGGATCGTGTGAAAGGTCCAGACCATTTTGCCGGTGATCACGTTGAAGGCGCGAATATCGCCCGGAGGGGAAAGATAAGCTTCGCCGGTGGCTGATCCCAAGATGATCAGGTTCTCGAATACGCGTCCCGGGGTGTTGGGCTGAATGCGAATGATGGTTTTGGGGTCGCGGCCCAGTCCTTCTCTTAAGTTGACCAGTCCATCGTTTCCGAACTGCAAAATTGATTTGCCGGTGCGGGCGTCGATCTCTTCCAGGTAGCCGTTGATCGCGAAGATCAGGCGCCGGTCCTTACGGTCTTTGCTTTCCCAATACGCGATGCCGCGGGTACTCAGGCCGGGCAGGCGGGCATGAATCCAAATCTCTTTTCCGGTAGACGCGTCCAGGGCGACCAGAGAACTGTTCTTCGCCAGCACGTACATCACTTTGTCGACCACGATGGGATTGAACAGATAAGTGTTGTCGTCGCCGGTGGGATAGATCCACGCGACTTTCAGTTGATTTACGTTGGATTTGTTGATTTGGTTGAGCGTGACGTAGTGCGACGAATCGGGGCCGCCTCCGTAGTTCGTCCATTTGCTGTGATCCTGCTGCGCTATTGCGAAGGGAGCCGCCAGCAAGGACAAAAGGGCGGGCAGTGAAAACTTAGAGTGGATAGACAAGATATCAGCCTACCCGATGAGTCTGTTCGCCACAACCCCGCCGTCAAAGATCAATGCGCGCCATAAGACAACTGCTCCGCCGAGAGACTGGTTAGTAAGCTCCAATGCGCCGCTGCTTCCGGACGATTTGCTTTTAGCCATTTGCGTTCGGGCTCCGGCATCGAGTCACGGCACAGAGTTCCTTCGTGCGCCAGACGCGCCCGTTCCAGCTCCTGTTCCCATTTAGACAAGACTTGCCGCCGCGGTGAGTCGCCGGCGGTTTGCCCGGCTAGATGCACCAGGTAGCCCAGCTTGTTTTGAGCGTTGTGCAATTTGGCGCGGTCGCGCAGCCATTCCCAATCCAGATCGGTATAGGTGCTCAACACCCACGGTAGAGCTTCCACCAGGCGTGTATCCAAGTCCGGCTTCAAGACTGCACTGAGGACTACTTCGGCGGGATTGCGCACTGCCCTGGAACGGACGTGCTCGAAACCGGGATAGCCCAGAGACGCGAGCTTTCGCTGCAGGTCATCCGCGGAAAACTTGTGGACTTCAGATGGCGCGGGTAAAGGGAGCGCCGCCGGAAGCTTGTAAAGTTTCGCGGCCCTGCGAGCCAGGTCTTCGCTGGATACTCTCAGCCCTTGTTCGAGCTGTGACAAGTATGGCTGCGACACGTCCAGAGAGCGCGCGGCCACAACTTGGGTTAAACCCGCGTTCTCACGCCCGGTCTTCCATTGTTCGGCAGTCATGGCGAAACTTGCTCCAGCACAAATATAGCATATTTAGCTATATTTTGAAAGCCGAAATAGTCGGGCCGCCGGAACTCTAAGGGAATGTTAAAGTTGGGTGTGACGAACAGCGAACCAAATCCGCCCGAACCTTGGCGGTCTTTCTTCGCTGAAGTAGATTCCCACCTGAGTGCGGAGGTTCACCTGCACTGCTGCGGTGGGTTCGTCGCCACCCAGTGTTACGGGGTCGCACGCACCACCAACGATGTGGATTTCCTGGGAGTGGTGCCGTACCCCTCCGGCATTCTGACCGAACTCGCTGGAAAAGGCTCACTTCTGCACCGGAAGCACAGAGTCTACCTGGAGTTTGTGGCGGTAAGCACGCCACCCGAGGATTATCAGGAAAGGCTGATTCCGATCTTCCCCGGGGCGTGGGCACACCTTCGGCTTTACGCGTTGGAAGCCCACGACTTGGCCCTCTCCAAGCTGGAGCGTAATTTCGACAAAGATCGGGACGACATCCAGCAGCTCGCGCGAGCGGGCCATCTCAGGCCGGAAATCCTGCACGAACGTTATTACAAGGAAGTCCGCCCCAACCTCTTGTCCCGCGAAGACCAGCACGACGCCACGTTAAGGATGTGGCTTGAGTCGTACTGGTAAGGCCGCGCCCCGGATTGCCCCTATCGAGATTGGCCGCGGCTACCGATACAACTATTGCATCGCCATCACTATTTAGCCTTAGGGCTGGGCGAGCAATCTATCTATGTTGAGCGTCGCTCTATACACCGAGAATCCCGATAACGAATTTTGCATCGAGCAGTTGGTGCACGAATCCAACCAGTACAATCTGGCGATTAAGGGCAGACCGGATTTGCCGGCAGGAGATCTATTTCCGGCGCTGAAGCGGCTGGATCCGGACGTGGTTTTGCTGGATTTGACGGAATGGGGCAGGCCTACTTCCGAAGAGCATCCCAGCGGACCGGCTGAGCTCGCCAGCTTCCTTCAGGAATCCGACTTGCGCGCGGTGGTCATCGGTTTTGTGGCTTCTTCTAGCACCGCCCAGCAGGAGGTATTTAAAGCCGCCGGCATCGACGATCTGCTGCCCTTGCCGTTTTCCCCGCTGGAACTAGAGAAAACTGTTTACGAGTCGCTGCACCGCAAACACCCGGTGAGCAACCAAAACATTCTGGCTTTTCTGCCGGCCAAAGCGGGCGCGGGATGCTCGGTGATCACGATGAACACGGCCGCAGCCCTGGCCAACCAGCTACAGAAAAAGGTCCTGCTGCTCGAAGCAGACCGCCGCTCGGGGCCGCTGGCGATCATGCTGAACCTGGAACGGCATCGCGGTCTTCCGCAAGCCTTAAACAGCGCCGCCAGCCTGACCACACTCTCCTGGCAACAGCAGTACGTGGAGGCGTTCGGCGTGCATCTCCTGCTGGCCGAAGCGGGCGGGCGCAAAACCCAACCGGGGTGGGCCGACTACTATCAGCTTCTGCATTTCATACAGAAGAAATACGATTTTGTTCTCGCCGATTTGCCGGAGGTGGTCAACCCGGCTTCGGCGGAAGTGGCGCGTTGCGCGCGCGGCGTTTTCCTGGTCTGCACGCCGGAGGTCCCTTCCCTGCGGATGACCATCCAGCGATTGGCGGAACTGGAGGAATACGGCGTCGCGGCCGACCGGGTCCACATTATTCTGAATCGCCAAGAGCGCCGCGGATTGCCTGTGCAGGAGATCGAGGAGATATTGGGCCATGCAATCTTTGCCGCGCTGCCCAACGACTACGCGCGTATCCGGGATGCGATCGTCGAATCGCGGCTGGTGGCAACCGATAGCCCGTTTGGCGAAGGCTGCTTGGCCTTGGCGCGAAAGTTGAGCGGCGGCCAACAGGAGTCCTCGCTGATGGACACCACCTTCGGACTTCTGAACAAATTCCGGCGACGCGCGAGCTGAAACAATCGCGGCGTTCGCATCAACTACCCGCCGTCTTTCCTGAACCTCAATGGGCGCGCGACGGTTTCCGATCGCACCCACTTCCGAACGCTGGCTTTCCGGCGGCGCAACTTCGACTCCCGGCGGGCTCCGCGCAAGATCATCACCAAGCCAGTAAAACAGAGACCAGTAATAATGATTAAAACGAACCACAAGCTAAGCGGCATGGGATTGCTAAAATACCACAAAACGGGTGTTCTTCGCCCGGAAGCGGTGACGTCATTCATCACACGGGCGTAACGCAGAGGCTATTCGGCTGGACTCAGCTTCGCGCCGGATCGGGCCAGCCCGAACATCTTATCTTGCAGGTGTTCCGAGGCCGTGACTACGCTGCGCACAAAATGCCACGGAATCATGATCTCGAGTCCCGGAGTTTTGGCCGGCGAGATCCAGATACCGGCGCCGTGATTGGATTCGACCAGCATCCCGCCGAGCGCAAATCCACCGGAGTCCTCGGCCGCGGCCACTAGTTTCTCCCAGTCCTGTTCACCGCCAGTGATGGCGCCGGATTCCTGCAGGATGTGCAGCATGCCTTCGGATTCCAGGAACTCAGCATCCACCCATACCAGGACATGCCGGCTAGGAAACGTCGTGGCCATGGCGAGTTTTAGGGCAACGCACAGACGAAATTCGCGGCGTCGTCGGTGCTGCCTGAACCCTTATATTTAGCCTCTTGCGGATAGGCGCAGAGCGGACGCGTGCGGTCAATCAAACCGTTGGTGGCGTGCGACGCGAGGATCTGTTCCGGCGCCTTGTTCTGCTCCACCCATTGTTCGAGCGCCGTCAGCGCGTCGAAGCGCGGCGTGCCCGGACCTCCGGTGCAATGCTGCATTCCCGGCACCATGAACAGGCGGTAGAACTCTTTGGTGTCGTGAAGTGCATTGGCGCTGCTGCGGCCGGTTCTGCGCACCACGCTCTCGTAATAATTGATGCTGTTGTAAGGCGGGATGTCGGGATCGGACCAGCCGTGATATTGAATCAGCTTTCCGCCATGGTTGCGAAACGCGCGCAGGTCGGGGTCGATCGCGTTGAAAATCCGGCCGATTTTATCGTCCACATAGGTAACGTCGCTCTCCAGACCAGGCGCAGGCGGGTCGAAGTGAAATGTACGGAAGTTCCATTGCGGATTATCGAAGACCACATTCCGCATGAAGGGCAATCCCAGCTCGATGTGTGCTCCCTGATCTGGAGCGGGTCCCGTCACCCACTGCACCCAGCCGCCGGGCCCTGCTTCGCCGCCAGGCGCCAGGCCGGGATAAAGCTGTTCTCCGCCGGCGTCGTGTGGACCAGCCCAGATCTTTCGCACGGCCGCCACTTGTGCACCCGTCAAACAGTTGGGTGAATCCCCAGCTTTGCATTGCAAAAGAACGGGATCGAAATGGCAGCGCCGCGGATCGTTCAAGACCCCGTCTTTCACGCCATCGAGCACGTCGCAAGCGGCATTGACCACGTCGGCTAACATTTGTACTTTATGCGGAGGCAGCCAGCCGTCGCCCTCGACCGCATCCGCGATCCAGATGTGTCCGCCGGTGTAGTGACGGGTGTACCAATTGGCCGGATCGCCCGCTACGACGCCATCAAAATCGGTGGGATAACGCTGCACTTCGGTCAGCGCCTGCTGACCTCCAAAGGAACATCCCTGGAAATACGAATGCGCCGGCGCCGCGCTGTAATACGCCTGGATGATCGCCTTGCTGGCGAGCGCCATTTCGTGCACTCCGCGCTGGCCATAGTTGATGACGCGATCCATGTGGCCCAGCGCCCAGCTTCCGTCGTTAGGACTGTTGGAGACGTGGCCGGTATCGGTGCTGCTCACCGCGTATCCACGATTCACCGGATTGAACATCGCACTATAGACGATCTTGCCGGCCAGGCCGCCGTTGCCGACTCCAACATATTTATGGTTCCACTGCGCGGGCAACCAGACTTCAAAGCCGAGTTCCGGAAGAACTGTGCCGACGACGCGGCAGAATGCCGGAACCGAGCGTGGAGCGATCCCGCCAGCGCCGAAGTTGCCAGAGGGAACCACCGTCGCGGAGCGGACCGCGATCCCGGGTAGCGACAGGTGATTCAGATCTTCACAACGCTGCGACTGCGCCAAGACCGGCCGGGCAGCAAGAGCCGGGAGGGCAATGCAAGCGAACAACGCGCAAGCCGACCAGAACCGAAGCTGTCTGACACGGACAGTACAACTCAACATGCGGTTGGATTTTCGCATGCAACGGGAGTCTTGTCAATAAGATCGGCTGCATGGCAGTTCTGTGCCGCCCTGGTACGGCGTTTTCGTGAGGCGAATAAATAGCGAATATTCTATTGACATCTTCTCCATTTATTCGCTACTATTTGGTTAGCGAAGAAATAGCGAATACGGAGATTCTCCCATGTCTACCTCCCCTCGCATTGGAACAGCCGGCTGGTCGTACCAACACTGGAAAGGGGTGGTCTACCCCAAGACCTATCCTCCGGGGTTTCATCCCCTGGAATTTCTGGCCCGCCGGCTGAATACGGTCGAAATCAACAGTTCTTTTTATCAGCCTCTTAAGCCTGAAGTAGTCAAGCTGTGGATGAGGAAGGTTCAAGCGAATCCGGACTTTCAGTTCACGGCCAAATTGCATCAGGGATTCACTCACGGGCGCGCTCTGGAAGAGCCGGCAATCGCGGAATTCAAAGAAGGTATGTGGCCGCTGCTTCGCGCGCGTAAACTGGGGGCGATTTTGATGCAGTTCCCCTGGGCTTTCCGGTTCACGCCGGAGAACCGCGAGTTCCTGATCCGCCTGCGCCGGGCGTTTCACGAATTTCCGCTGGTGGCCGAGATGCGGCATGCCAGTTGGCTGGCGGAGGAAGCCATCGGAACTTTCCTCGACTATCACATCGGCTTCTGCAACATCGATCAGCCGGAATACACCAGCGCGATGCCGCCGACGGCGTTATCTGACCAGCGGCATCGGCTACGTCCGCTTGCATGGGCGGAATCCGAAGAACTCGCTGGGGGCTTTTGACCGCCAGTCTCCTGGCCCGGCTGCGGCAGCACGATTATCTGTACTCGGAAGCGGAACTCGAAGAGTGGAACAAGCGGATCGAGCGTATCAATCGCTACGCGGAAGCTACCTTCGTCGTGTTCAACAACGACGCCGCGGCGAAGAGCGTGGTGAACGCACTGCAATTGCAGTCGTTGATAAATGGCCAGGTGGCGGCGGCTCCCAAGGAATTGCGGCGGCGCTTCCCCTCTGAACTCGAACGTTTTGGGCCGCGGCGTTTTGAGCAGCAATGCCTGTTTGACGCTGCGTGAGCCGGCTTCGGTAAACCGGAATTAGTAAAGTGTAGGGATGAAGATCCCGGTTTACCATGTCGACGCCTTCGCCAGCCAGCCGTTCAAAGGGAATCCGGCGGCGATCTGCCCGCTGGAAGCTTGGCTCCCGGATGCCACGCTGCAAGCCATCGCAGGCGAGCATAATCTTTCTGAGACCGCTTACTACGTCGCGCGCGGTACGCACTACGAGCTGCGGTGGTTTACCCCAGCAGTCGAAGTAGACCTCTGCGGCCACGCGACGGTGGCTTCCGCCCACGTGATCTTCGATCTGCGCCACGAAGTGGAGGGCAAGCGAGTCCGCTTTCAATCCAAGAGCGGCGAACTCGGGGTGGAGAGAATGTCGGAGGGAGGACACGTTATTTATGCGCTGGACTTCCCTTCCCGGCCGCCGCAGCCAGTGCCAGCCTCTCCGGCTTTGGAGGAGGCGCTGGGTGCAGTCCCGCAGCAAGTCCTCAAGGCGCGCGATTACTTGTGCGTTTTTGGGAGCGAAGATGAAGTGCTGGCGCTGAAGCCGGACATGGCAAAGCTGGCTGCGCTCGACTGCTTCGCGGTGATCGTGACGGCTCCGGGCAAGGACTGCGATTTCGCGTCGCGTTTCTTTGCGCCGGCAAAGGGCGTGGATGAGGATCCGGTAACCGGGTCGGCTCACTGCACGCTCATTCCTTACTGGGCGGCGCGGCTCGGCAAAACCAAGTTGTTTGCGCGGCAGCGATCACGGCGCGGCGGTGAGCTGTGGTGCGAGCTTCGCGGAGACAGGGTTTCGATCGCGGGACGCGCCGTCAAATTTTCCGAAGGGGCGATTGAGCTGGAAACGCTTTAACTCTGGACCGGCTCGGCGCCCACTACCAGCACCGGAGCCGAGACCTGGTGGCGTACCACGTTGATGGTGTTTCCGAAGACCAGATCCTTGAATCCGCGGTGTCCGTGCGCTCCCATGACGATTAGATCGGGATGAATTTCGCGCGCCTTCTGGACAATCGCGTCAGTTGGACTGATGCCATGTTGAATCGTCAATTCGGCAGAAACACCTGCAGCCGCGAGCGACTGTACGATAGCGCCAAAGTACTGCTCGCCCGTAAGAATTTCTTCCGTCGAAGAAAGCTCGCCGAAAAGCTGGCTGGTGACGCCTTCTTCAACGTGCAGCAAGTGCAGTGAGGCCCCGTGCGAACGCGCCATGGCGACGGCGTGAGCCAACGCGGTGCGGTCGCGAGCGGAGTGATCGAGCGGCACCAGGATACTGCGATAGTGCGGCACTGGGAGCGCAGCCGCCACTGCGAGTCCGCTATTCTGCGCTCCCTCGGCGGGAACGCGGGCAACGGGAGCTGCAGTCCCTCCGAACGAAACATACGCCAGGAGAGCAAGGATCGCCAGCATCGGCGGTCCCACCAGCCAGCCATGCCAGGCGGTCTCTGTCATCCACGGCCCGATGGTGGTTGCGACCAGCCACAGGTTAAGGCCGACGATCAGCGCGGCGGCGCTCCAGGCTAGTATTCGCACCCAGGCGCGATTCGCGAACTCGCCCATGCGCCGCGAATCGTTGGTGAAGCGGATCAACGGGATGACGGCGAACGGAAGCTGCATGCTGAGGATCACCTGGCTCAGGATGAGGAGTTTGAAAGTCCCGCCGTCCCCGAAATAATAAATCGTCAGCACCGCCGGGATGATGGCCAACGCTCGCGTCACCAGGCGCCGCAGCCAGGGACGCAGACGCAGGTTGAGGAAGCCTTCCATCACGATTTGTCCCGCGAAGGTTCCCGTAAGAGTGGACGACTGTCCGCTCGCCAGCAACGCCACGGCGAAGAGTCCGCCGGCCAGCGCCGTTCCTAACAGCGGCGTCAACAACAATTGAGCCTGCTCGATCTGAGTGACCAGGATGCCGTGTTTGAAGAACACCGCTGCGGCGAGCACCAGGATCGCCGCATTTACGATTAGCGCACCGTTCAACGCCAGCACCGAGTCGAACAGATTGAACCGGCAGGCCTCGCGGCGTTCGGCAACGGTGCGCCCCAGGCGGCGGGTCTGTACCAGCGCTGAATGAAGATACAAATTGTGCGGCATCACGGTGGCGCCTAGAATGCCGATGGCAACATATAGACTGCTGTTGTTGATGCGCGGCAGCAGACCGGCCGCCATTTCGCGCCACGCGGGCTGAGCCCACACCAACTCCACCAGGAAACAGCCGGTCACGATGGCGATCAGGCTCAAAATTACCGCCTCTATCAAGCGGATGCCGTAGCGCGCCAGCCACAACACCAGCAGCGTATCGAGGGCCGTCACTAGCACGCCTGCGATGAGCGGCAATCCAAACAGGAGCCGCAGAGCGATGGCAGCGCCGAGAACTTCGGCCAGATCGCAGGCGGCGATGGCAATCTCGCACAACACCCACAGCGCGTTACAGACCCGGCGCGAATACGACTCGCGGCAGGCTTGCGCCAGGTCACGTCCGGCGACGATCCCCAGGCGTGCGGCCAAGGTCTGCAGCAGAATCGCCATCAGGTTCGACACCACCAGTACCCACAGAAGACGGTAGCCGAAACGGGCGCCACCTTCGAGGTCGGTAGCCCAGTTGCCGGGGTCCATGTAGCCGACGCTCACCAAATAAGCTGGACCGGCGAACGCCAGCATGCGGCGGAACACGGAGGCGTGCGTGGTTTGGACGCTGCCGTGAACTTCCGGGAGGGAGGCGCTCGATGATAGCTCCGCTTTCAACAAGACAGTTAACTATAGTTTACACGGTTTGGGCGGCGGCAGGAGGCCTCCGCGGCCGCCACTTTTAGGCAGCGGCTGGCCGTTCACGGACGTTGATCGGCACTTTCGGAGCCGTCGATTAGCGTTGTTTGGCGGCCGGATTGCCAGTTTCTGGAACTCTTTGTCCCTTCGCCCCGTAGAATGGTACAGGAGGCCCGAATGAATCGTTACACAATCGTTCCGGCACTGATGTTTTTGGTGTCGGCCACGGCCGGCGCTGCCGTCGATCCCAATTTACTGGGACTGGTCATGCCCGATGCCAAAGTGCTCTACGGCGTCCAGGTTCAGCAAACCCTGTCGTCTCCCTTCGGGCAATTTGCAATCTCGCATTTGCCGCAGAACGATGTCATGATTCGCTTCCAGGCGGCAACCGGATTCGAACTGCAGCGCGATCTGCGCGAGATCCTGGTGGCAAGCCCCACTACGGGACCCTTCGGCGATGGTTCGGATGCCTTGGTGCTGGCCAGTGGGACTTTCGCACCCGACAAAGTTCTAGCGCTCGCCACCGTGATGGGCGCAAAAGTTTCCGACTACCGCGGCGTGTCCGTGATTACGCCGCCGCAACAGCGTGACCCACACGTGTTTGCATTTCTGGACGCCTCGACAGTAGCCATCGGCGGCGAGCCCGCGGTTCGCAGCGCGATCGACAGGCACTCCGCCCTGGCTGTTTTCGCAGGGCCGTTGTTTCAAAAGGCCATGGACGCCAGCGCAACTCACGACGCGTGGGTCGCGACCGTTACTCCACTCACGGATCTGATACCCGCCGCTCCTACAGCCGGCTTTAACCCGGCGGCTCTTTTGCAGAGCGTGATGGAAAGCTGGGTGGGCGCGCATTTCGATATCAATGGCCTGACCCTTTCGGCGGAGGCGCTAACGCATTCCGCCAGCGAAGCGCAGGGGTTAGCGGGAATGTTAAAGCTGGTCTCCGGCATGGTGAAGGGGACTCCAGCGGCGGCGCTGCAAAACGCGCAGGTCAGCGCGGACGGACCCGTGATGCGCGTAGCTTCTGACCGTCCCCGAACAGGATCTGGAACGTTCGTTCCCGGGAGCAGCTCCGCGCCGCGCCGCCCGTTAGCGGCCCGCAGTGATTCCCAGGCGGCTTTGCAGGATCACCAGCGTTCGCTCCAATTGCTGGATGCGCGCGGCTTGCGCGCCGGATTGCTGGCGTAAGCGGGTGACTTCGTCCTGCAGAGCATCGCGCTCCACTTTGAGTTCGTCCGACTCATTGCTGGTGGCCTGCGCCGGGGCGGCGCCTAAAAACCTGGAAGCCTCCACCATGGGCTGCCCGCTCGAACCCGTCACCGTGAGGCGCACTTGTACGTCTCCACTCTCCCGCGCGTATGTGAAACTGCCTTGCGCCAGTTCACTGCGACTCATTGGAACGTCGCGCTTGTCTTGGCCGTCCACGATTTGCAGGGTTCCCCCGGTTGCGTTCAAAATGGTGTGCGACGCGCGGTTCCATTGAATCTGCAACTGGCCATTCTGTTCGATCATTCCCAGCGAGAGCGGCTCTTCGTTGGATTGCGGACCCAAATACTTCAATCCGGCGACCGCTGCAAGCAGCGCTGCCACTACGACGCCGATGATGGCCCACGGGATCTTGCGCCGAGTGTGCGGATAGGGAGCATATTGCGGAATCGAGCCCGGCGCCTGCCCGAATAAGGGTGTGTCGAAACGCGGCGCGGGCTCATCGATGGGCTCACGCGGGTCTATTGCGTCGCGCGCACCTGGCTCGCGCGGACCGGCCTCGCGGGTGCCGATGGTATCCGGCTGCACGGGGTAACGAGCGGCGGAAGGGAGCCGGTCGGCTGGCGGCGGGTCCATGAGCGGACGCCTCTCGCGGGGCCCGCGGTCCAGGACTCCGGCCATGCGTTCCGGGAAATTGAATTCCTGATAACTGCGTTCGCCCTTCACCGAGCCATCAGGCTCGCGCACAAAGAATCCAGCGCGCATGAGACCCGCGCGGCCAGGATGCACCACCATGGTCACCTGCCACGGCTCCGGAAAAAACGCACTGTATGTATCCAGATCGGATTGCTGCAACGTGACGTCGCTGCGGGTGTGTGACAGGAACCAGCCCACCACCAGCATGCCCTCAAGGCGCATGTCTTCTTTATCGCGGGCAAGCTGCGCGGTCAAGGCCGCACGGTCGTTATCGGAAAGATGAAAGGTGGGCCCGCGCGCGTGTTCGCAGGCGATTTCGCGCATCGCCAGAATGCGAACGGTGCGGTCTTCGCGCGTGCCGTAAAGCACGCCGCCGACTTCGATCCCGCCGCGCTGCAGGCGCTGGAAACCATCCGCCACTACCTGGCGAATTTCATCGATGACCACCAGCGAGTACTCGACTTCGACCGGGCTTTCCGCGACCGTCCAGGTTCCGAATTTCGTGTCAGCCACGCTCACGGCCTCCCCGGAAGCTGCGTGCCGGTATAGGCGACACCTGCCGCGCTATCGGTATCCTGATCCTGATCTTCGTGAACGTGATAGTAGTATGTTACCGCGCCCATGGCGCACAAAATGAGCACGGCCAGCGCCAGGCAGGCAATCGTCATTCCGTTCCAGGCGCGCTCCCGCGAGACCGCGGCGACGGTTCCGACGACCGTAACCAGCGCCAGCGAGAAGATCAACACGAACTTGTCGTACCAGGGCATCAGGTCCAAATGATCCTGGCCGCCGATTTGGCCCCACACTACCGAGATCGCCAGCAGCGCTAGCAGGAACTCGCAGACATAGGCGATGCGGAGCATGGGAAAGAGGAGAACAGCCGCCGTTCAGACGCCACGGATAAAGAATGACGGCTGTCTCCAGATACGCGCTAGGCGATGGCCTTAGCGGCCGCGAGCGCCGCTTCGTAGTTGGGATGATCGCCCACTTCCTTCACGTATTCGACGTATTTGATGGTGTTGTCTTTGCCCACCACGAAAATCGCCCGGCTATGGATGCGCAGATCTTTGATCAGCGTGCCGTAGGCCTGGCCGAAGGAACCGGTCTTGTGATCCGAGACCATCTTCACGTGATCCACGCCGAACGCACCGCACCAGCGCTTCTGGGCGAAGGGCAGGTCCATGCTGAAGGTGTAAATGCTGACGTTGGGCAGCTTGCCGGTCTCTTCCTCGAAGCGCTTGGTTTGAGCGTCGCAAACCGGCGTGTCGAGCGATGGAATCACGCTGAAAATGCGCACGCCGTTGCCGGTGGTCGCCGAGCGTCACCGCTTTCAATCCGTTGTCTACGGCTTCAAAGTCGGGAGCCTTGTCGCCGACTTTCAATTCCGGCCCCAGAACCGTCATGGGGTTGCCTTTTAGAGTAGTTGCCGCTGATCTTTCCATAGCGGCTATTCTAGCAACACGTCGAGCGCGGACGCATCGGTAACCGGAAGTTTGCAGGCGAAATTCTCGCAGACGTAGGCGGTGGGAGCGCCTTTGAGCGCGGTCATCGGCAGGGAACTCTGTTCGCTGCGCATCACCACGGCGTTGGGCAGAAAGCGCCGCCGGATCGATCGCGAGCATTTCCAGCATGGCGGGATCGTTGCGCGGGCCGGCCAGCACGATCTCCCTGGGGCGGCCGAGAGCGAACGAGTGAGCCACCAGCATCTGCGGCACGCCGGTTCCAGATTCTTCCATGCGCGAGGCGAAGGCGCGTAACGTGTGGTCGGCGGCGGCGCGGAAATCGGCGCGATCAGTCATGCGAGTGAGGCGCAGCAGCAGCAGCGCCATGCCGGAGTTGCCGGAAGGCTCGGCGCCATCGTAATCGTCTTTGAGGCGCAGGAGCGCGTCCGCGGAGTCGTCGCCGGCGGTGCTGAAGAAGCCACCGTTCTCGGTGTCGGCAAATAATTCGATCGCGCGTTCGGCGAGACGCACCGCCCATTCGAAATCGCGCGCTTCGAAGGTGGTCTCGTAGAGATCGAGCAAGGCTAGTCCGCAAAAGGCGTAGTCGTCGAGGAATCCGTCGATGGCCGATTCCCCGCCCCGATGTCGGCGCTGCAGAATCTGGCGGCCGTCGTCCCACAAATGCCGTTGCAGGAAATCCGCCGCGGCACGCGCAGTTTCGGCGTAGCGGGTGTCATTCAGATATCTGGGCACCTTTGGCGAAAGCCGAAATCATCATGCCGTTCCAGGACGCCAGAACCTTGTCGTCGCGCAAGGGCCGCGGACGGCGGGCGCGGATCTCGAGCAGTTTGGCCGACGTTCGCTGTAATTCCGCGCGAACCGCATCAGAGGTAGTTCCGAAGTGAGCGGCGGTGTCTTCGAGAGTGTGCGCCTGATAGAGGATGTTGCGCGCCGCGAAATTCGTCCTGCGGATCCTCCTCGACATTGCCGTTGGGTTCGACGCCGTAGCGATAGCAGAACATCGCGGCAGCGGCCTGGCTCCAGCGCGTCGTCGATTTCCTGCTTGCGCCAAATGTAAAACGCTCCCTCGCCCTTCTCGTGCGGATGCGCGGGATCGCTCGCGCTATCGGCATCCTCCGCCGAATAGAAGCCGCCGCCGGGATCGGTCATGTCGCGCAATAGGTAAGTGAAGATGTCGCGAGCCGCCGCCGCATACTGCCCGTCGCGCGTGATCTGGAAGGCTTCGAGATACGACACGGCAAGCTGTGCCTGGTCATACAGCATCTTTTCGAAGTGCGGAACGAACCAGCGCTCATCGACCGAGTAGCGATGAAAACCGCCGCCGATCTGGTCGTTCATCCCGCCTTTGACCATCTCGCGCAAGGTGGTGAGCACCATCTCCAGCGCTTCTTCATGTCCCGTTTCGGCGTAATAGCGCACCAGGAAATTGTGGATGCTGGGGCGCGGAAATTTCGGCGCTCTGCCGAATCCGCCGAGTTGCGAGTCGAACACGCGGCGGAACGACTGGAACGCGCGATCCAGCACTTCGCGTCCGGGCGTCGTTGTGCCGGGCGAGAGACTCGCGTATTCGCGAAGCTGCTCGATCACTTTGTCGCCGGATTCTTCTACTCGCGCGCGGTCGCGCTGCCAGGCTTCCGACAGCCGCTCTAGCACGGCCGGAATCCGGGACGGCCGTAACGATTGTCGGGCGGGAAATAAGTGCCGCCGAAGAAGGGCTTGCGCTCCGGCGTGAGCCATACCGACATCGGCCAGCCGCCGCTGCCGGTGGAGGCTTGTACGAACAGCATGTACATGCGATCCACGTCGGGGCGCTCTTCGCGGTCCACTTTGATCGAAACGAAGTTCTGGTTTAAGACTTGCGCGATCGCTTCGTTCTCGAACGATTCGCGCTCCATCACGTGGCACCAGTGGCAGGTCGAATAACCGACCGACAAGAAAAATGGGCTTGATTTTCGCGGCGGGCTTTTTCGAAGGCTTCCTCGCCCCAAGGGAACCAATCCACGGGGTTGTGGGCGTGCTGCAGAAGGTACGGGCTTTTTTCGTGAGCCAGCCGGTTGGGGGACGCCATGATATCTTTAGCTAAGTTCGTAACCTTTGATCGCCAGCTCCGTCAACATCACTTCGGAATCTTTTCCATGCGCCGTGAAAATATGCTGCACGGACTGGCACACATGTTCGTACCCGCGCTGGTAGAAAACCAGAATCGACGGACCGGCGCCGCTGAGCGCGCAGCCCAGCAGTCCTTTCATGCGCAGCGCAATGATCTCGTCGAGCCCCGGCACCAACGCGGCGCGGTAGGGCTGATGCAGGCGGTCTTCGAGCGCGGTGGGAAAAGCATCGGTGACTCCAGTGGCCAGCGCCGTGATCAGCAACGCACTGCGCTGAACGTTGAAGATCACGTCGGCGCGCGAATAGGTTTCGGGAAGAACGCGGCGGGCTTCCGACGGTCGGCAGCAGGAAATCCGGCACGACCACGGCGATGCCGAAGCGCGGATGCAATTCGAGGCGGACCGCATGGGTGACATCCCTGCGCATCGGTGGCGCTGGCGACAATCGAACCGTGGACGCAAGCGGCGACGTTGTCAGGATGCCCTTCGATTCGAGCGGCTTCATCCAGCACGCGCCCGCGCGACCAGCGCAGACCGAGCATGGCATCGGCGATCACGACGCCGGCGGTCAGAGCGGCGGCGCTCGAACCGAGTCCTTTGCCCAGCGGGATGGCGTTATCGATGTGCAAGCTCGATCGGCGGCATGGTGCGTTCCATGTCGCCGGCAATGCGCACCGCCGTGTGCCAGATCAAATTGTCTTCGCCGCTGGAGATCGACTCCGCATCGCGGCCGTCTGCATGAATGGAGAGTTGGTCTGCGGGGCGGAAGCGGCATTCCAGATAAACGCCCAAAGCCAGTGCCAGCGCATCGAAGGCGGGTCCGAGATTGGCACTGGATGCGGGAACCCGTAATTTGCGAAAGGTCAAACAGCTATTCTGACACGTATTTCGCCACACAGGCCCTAGAATCCGGCTAGAATTGCAGATATGAGCGCGACCACATCCGCTAATTTCCACGAACAGCAGCCTCGAACTACCGGCGTGGAAAAACATCGCCGGCCATATCGCAGCGGTCGCCGTCGCCATCATATTTCTAGCCACCGGGATCGTCAAAATCGGTGATGCCTTACCAGGTCCAGACCATGTTCGAGCAATTGCTGGTGCCGAGTGTGGGCGAGCATGCCGCTGGTGATCGGGCTCGCGATCTGCGAAGCGCTGGGGGGGATGTTGGTGTTGATGCCGCGCTATCGCCGCTATGGGGCGCTGGTTGATTGCCGCTGCTGCTGGTCGTGTTCATGGGATATATCGGCCTGCGCTATCAGGCGCTAGTCGGGCGCGATTGCAGTTGTTTTCCGTGGCTCAAGCGGGCCGTGAAGCCGGCTTTTTTTCCGGAGGACGCAGCGATACTGGCGGTTGCGCTCATCGCCGGGTGGTTCTCGCGCAAGCCGGGCAGCCTGCGCTTCCCGATCATTGCGCTGGCTGGCGATCTCGGTCCTCGCGGGCGTGGGCCTGGGCGTACAACACCATGCATCAGAGCGGCATCCAGGTGCCCGAGACGATCACGGTGGACGGGAAGCCGTTCAATATTCGCCAAGGCAACATCTTCCTATTCTTTTACGATCCCGCATGCAGCCATTGCGAAGAAGCGGCGCGTCACATGGCGACCTACGGCTGGAAGAGCGACGTAACGGTAATTGGACTGCCCACGAACGATCCGCAGTGGGCCGCATCCTTCTTGCACGACACCAAGCTGGTGGCGAAGACTTCGACAGACTCGGCGCTGCTGCGCAAATTGTTTGTGTTCACGTCGCCGCCTTACGGAGTGGTGCTGGATAACGGACGCGTCAAGAGTATACTGACGCACTTCGACGCCCCCGAACCGCAGCCCTCGCTGCAACAGTCCGGATTCGTGAACTAGCTATTTCGCAACCAAGGTAACAGTGCGAATTTCGACGGAGCCTTCAGCACGCGCTTGACCTGTAGGCCTGCGATAGAGCAGCGCAATCGGCAAGACCGCGGACTGAGCTTTGAAGTCGAGAGTCGCAGCGCGCCAGTCCTGCGCCGGTTCGAGCGCACCGTGGGTTGGGCCAGCAGTCCACTCGATGCCGGACGGCGATGCGAAACCTTGGGTTCGTGCTTCCCAACGCAGCGAATACGTCTTGCCCGGCTCCAGCGCGACAAACTGACGCAGGAGTTCGGTCGATTCCGGTTGCTTCCCGGAGAACACGATTCGGTACGAGCCCGGCAGTGCAACATCGGTAAGACCCTCGACCGCTGATGGACGCCAGTCGAAACCGTGTCCGCTCGGAGCCGTCGCGAAATCGCCATCGGCGATCAACCCGGACTGAGAGTGCCCCATAGTTCGCCAGAGTTCGGGCGCCACCGTGAATTCTCCGTTATCGATGAGCAGATCGCACGCGGTTGCCAGTTCAGGTGAGTCGGATTGGTCACGCAACTGCGCCAGTTCAAGCGCCACCGCTCCTACAGCTTGACGATGCGCGTCCATGGCGTAATACAAGTACGCAGCCAGGACCTCGTGACGATCCGGAATGGCTTGCGTCAAAATTTCCTGCGCATTCTGCGACATGCGCCAGCACAGATCGAAAGCCAATCTGCGATCGCCGTAAGAGGCCTCCAACGCCGCTCTGATCCACTTCCAGAAATCGGCGGGGCGTTCACGGCGGAAATAAAAGTTTGCAAGCGTCCAGCGCGGCTCGAATTGATGATCTACACGAGCCGCGTCCAGCAACCATTTTTCAGCTCCCGAAAAATCTCCGTGAGCTTCGGCCGCCAGCCCGAGGCGTATTCGAGGCGCCGACGACAGCGGATTCAAGCGAGCCGCGCGCTCCAGCAGAGCGGTTGAATCTTCACCGTCGTAATCCATTTGCTGCGCCCTGAACAACAGATAACCGGCATGTTCCGGCAGAATCTTCAACGCACGAGCCACTGACCGCGGAGTATGCTGACGAAACGCCGCGTCCGCGAGCGCCAGTTGAATGGAATAGACAGCAGCGGCGCCCAACACGAACAACGCTGCGACTACGAAAATGCGACGCGCGTAATACACCTGAATTACTTTTATTTCCCTTGATGAACGTGCGAACCAAAAGTATACTTGGTGCAGTGCATACCAGAGCGCGAGCGATCACGTCGATTCTGACTTCAGTTCTCACAGTCACTTACTTGAGCGCGGATAGTTTTGCCGCGACGCCCGATGTCGCTAAATCACACGCGATCGGCGTGGTTACAGCAAGCGGGCATTTTATCTTGGACCGCTCAGAGGTCTGGGGCAATGCAACGCTATTCGATGGCGGAAAGATCGAGACCCGCACAGCGTCCTCGGAAGCGGCGCTGCGCAACGGCGTGAAGATTCAACTGGCGTCGGCGTCGAGCGCAACCGTCGGTGAAAGTCAATTGACTTTAATCAAAGGCACCGGCCAAGTGTCGGCGACCGAAGACTATCAAGTTACTGCAGGTGGTCTCGCAATTCGCTCGGCGTCGGGCGAGAGCCGTGTTCGGGTATCGTGGCTGGCGGGTGGAGCAGTGGAAGTTACGGCTCTCAGCGGCGCGGCGCGAGTGGCGAGCCGCACGGGGCTGTTATTGGCATCGATCCCGGCGGGCCGCCGCATGGACTTCGCGCTGCAAGCCGCGGCGGGCGTCGTCACGCGCAGCGGCTGTTTGCTCTACAAGGACGGCAAGTTCCTGTTGCAGGATGAGAACACCCAGGAAGTTTTGGAAATCAGGGGCGACAATCTGACCCAGCAAGTGGGCAACCGCGTGAGCATTACCGGAGCCACCAGTGCGCTGCGTCCTGCACTACCGATCGCCAGCGGCCTGTTGAACGCAAGTTCCGTGACGCTGCAGGGAACCGGCGGTTGCCTGAGTGTAGCTGCGGCGTTAGACGCGCAGACCGAAGTGACCAACCCCGTTGCCGGGACCACGCCGAATCAGCCGGCAGCCGCGCCCGCCAAGGCGCCGGCTCCCACTCCCAAGGGTGGCATGTCAACCGGCGCCAAGATCGGCATCATTGTTGTAGTCGCCGGCGGTGGAGCGGGAGCCGCGATCGCGTTGGCCGGCAAGAAGAGTTCCACTAGTCCCTAACGTTCAATCGCTTTATAATGGTGTGTGTCCCAAGCCACCGACCTCTTCGTAGAGCAAAATAAATCCCGTCTACTCGACGAGCTGAAAACCTTCCTGCGCATCCCCAGCGTCAGCACTCTGCCCGATCACTTTCCGGACGTGCGGCGCGCCGCGCAATTCGTCGCCGACAGCATGAAAACCGCCGGCCTCGAGAACATCGAGATCATTCCCACCGCGAGGCATCCGCTGGTTTACGCGGATTGGCTGCATGCGCCGGGCAAGCCCACGGTGCTGTGTTACGGCCACTACGACGTCCAGCCGCCCGATCCGTTGGACGAGTGGATCTCGCCGCCCTTCGAACCCACGGTGCGCGACGGCAATCTTTACGCGCGCGGTTCGGCCGACGACAAGGGCCAGATGTACATGCACATCAAGGCCGTCGAGGCGCTGCTCGCGACGTCACGGGACATTGCCCGTCAATTTGAAGTTCCTGATCGAAGGCGAAGAGGAAGTCGGCGGCGAGTCGGTCGCCAAGTTCGTCGCCGAAAATCCCGCCAAGCTAAAGGCCGACGTTGCGCTGGTCTCCGACACCGAGCTTTTCGCCGAGGGCTTGCCGACGCTGTGCATCGGCCTGCGCGGCCTGATCTATACCGAGATCGAAGCTCGCGGGCCGTCACGCGATCTGCACTCCGGCATGTACGGCGGCGCCGCGCCCAACGCCGTCTTCGGCTTGGTCGAGTTGCTTGCGAAGATGAAGGACGCCAACGGCAAAATCCAGATCCCCGGCATGTACGACGACGTCACGCCTCCGACGCCCGAAGAAAAACACAGTTGGGAGCACTTCCGTTCGACGAAAAGGAGTTCCTGAAGAACGAAGTAGGCTCCACGCAGCTTACCGGCGAGCCGGGGTATTCGGTTTTCGAGCGCACCTGGGCGCGGCCGACGCTCGAAGTCCACGGCATCGCCGGCGGCTTCACCGGCGCCGGCGCGAAGACCGTGATTCCGGCGCGCGCCACCGCGAAGGTCAGCATGCGGATGGTGCCCAACCAGAATCCCGAGAAAATCATCGCCGCCTATAAGAAATTCGTCGCCGACAACACGCCCGCCGGGATTCAGACCGAAGTGCGCGTGCTGAGCTGCGGGCCCGCCATTATGGTGAACCCGGATCATCCCGCGATTCACGTAGCGGCCAGCGCTTTTCGCGATATCCTGGGGAAAGAAACCGTTTTTATTCGCAGCGGCGGCTCGATTCCCATCGTGGGGGATTTCGCGAAACACCTGGGGATTCCCACCATCCTCATGGGCTTCGGCCTTCCCGACGATGGATTGCATTCGCCCAACGAGAAGTACAAAGTGGCGAACTATTACGCCGGGATCATGACCATTGCCCACTTTCTTCGAACAATACGGACAGTGACGCAGCCGCTGCGAGCTGTGACTGCTGCCGAACCGCGCCTCATCCGCGGGAGGCTCGCGCAGTCAGAGCGAAAGCGTCGTCCGTTCGGCAGGCGTAGTTTCGATCGCGGTGTTGATGAGCCGCGTCACCGGCCTGCTGCGCGAAAGCGTGATGGCGCGCCTGTTCGGCGCCGGGCTGATCTATGACGCGTTCCAGTTGGGATTCCGCATTCCCAACCTGACGCGCGACCTGTTTGCCGAAGGCGCTCTCTCGAGCGCGTTCGTCCCCACCTTCACCGAATACCTGACCAATCGCGGCAAGGAAGCGGCTGCGCGCCTCGTGAACTTGGTGGCCACGGCGCTGATTATGGTGGTGGGCGCTGTATGCGCGCTGGGAGTGATCTTCGCTCCGCAATTGGTGCATCTGATGGCGCCGGGCTATGCCGCCGTCCCCGGCAAATTCGAACTAGCCGTCAGCATGACGCGCATCATGTTCCCGTTCCTGCTGCTGGTCGCGCTGGCGGCGCAGGCCATGGGAGTGCTGAACGCCTCGAATAAATTCGGCGTGCCGGCCATGGCGTCGACGTTCTTCAATATCGGCTCGGTGGGCTTCGGCGTGGTGCTGGGAATCTGGCTGGGGCCGTCACTGCACTTGACGCGCATCGAAGGCATGGCCGTCGGCGTGGTGCTGGGCGGCGCGTTGCAATTGGTGTGGCAGTTGCCCAGTCTCTATCGCCTGGGATTCCGCTTTCGCGTGGCGTTCGATTGGAAGCATCCCGGGTTAGTGCGTATCTTCCGCCTGATGGTCCCGGCGATCTTGGGCAACGCCGCCGTGCAGATCAACGTGATGGTGAACACCAATTTCGCTTCCACCATCTTCGATCCGGTGCGCGGCATGGACGGCCCGGTGAGTTGGCTGAGCTACGCGTTCCGCTTCATGCAGCTTCCGCTGGGACTGTTCGGCGTGGCGATGGCGTCGGCAACTCTGCCATCCATCTCACGCAGCGCCGCGGCCGGCAACATGGATGAATTCCGGCGCACGCTCTCGAAATCGCTGGGCATGGTGTTTCTGCTGACGCTGCCGTCGTCGGTGGGTTTGGCTGTGCTGGGAAAGTCCATCATCGGCGCGATCTATCAAGGCGGCCGCTTCCAGCTTTACGACACCCAGCAAACCGCGCTCGCGCTCTCCTGCTATGCGATCGGACTCGCCGGCTACGCGGCGCTGAAAGTATTGAACCCCGCGTTTTATGCGTTGGGCGACGCGCGCACGCCCATGCTGGTGAGCCTGGGTTCCATCGTGGTCAACTTCGCCATCGCGACCACCATGATCCGTGTCGCGGGCCTGGGCCACGCCGGTCTGGCGCTTTCGACCTCGGCCGTCGCGCTGTTCGGCTTCTTCCTGCTGTTCGAAATTCTGCGCCGGCGCATCGGCGGCGTCCATGGGCGCGAGCTTGCGGCGGAATTGGCAAAGTGCTGATCGCGTCGCTTGTCATGGCGGGCGTCACCGCCCTCTCCAGCCACGGCATGGAAAGCTGGCTGGGCGTTTCGCAACTCGCTCGACTGGCCGATCTCGCGATCTCGATGCCCCTGGGACTGGTCGTCTTCTACGGGATGTGCCGGGCTCTCGGCGTGCACGATGTCGATATGGCGATCCGAGCCTTCACGAATCCTGTTCGCCGCCGGCTGCAGCGGAAGAGCACGTCCTAATAGTCCGGTTTTTTTTGACCGATACTGGCTGTATGGGTGCTCTGGTCCTGATGCTTCTCGGATTGCTGGCGGCGGACCCCGTCACGTCTCGCGACGCTCTGCAACGGGCTGCCGAACTGGTTCAAACCGGACATGTTCAAGAAGCGCTGCCGTACTACACGCAGGCCATAAAACTCCGCCTGGATAATCCGGACGCCTGGCTGGGACGCGGCAGAGCGCTGGCAATGCTCGGCCGCTATCGCGACGCCATCGAAGATTTCGATGAGGTAGTGCGCCTTCAACCTGGCGCTGCAGATCCGCTGATCGAGCGCGGCTTCGCTTACGGAGAAGCCGGCGATTTTTCTTCCGCAGTCGAGGACCTGAGGCGCAGCCTGCGGATGGAGCCGTCGAACTCCAGAGCTTTGGTGCTGCGCGGCGCGGCATACGCGAAGCTCGGTGTCCCGGAGAAAGCAATCGAGGATTTCAGCCGCGCGCTGGAGCTGACTCCGAACGACGCGCAGCTTCACTTGGCGCGCGCCACGGTCTACGCCGCCGAAGACAAGAATCGCGAAGCTTTGGCCGATCGCGAGATCGCCGTGCGCCTGCTGCCGGATTCGGCGGAGGCGCTGCTTGCGCGCGGCGGTAGCTATCACGCGCTGGGCATGCACGCGCAAGGGCTCGCCGATCGTACGGCGGCGATCCGTTTGAAGCCCGACTACGCGGAAGCCTGGTGTGCTCGCGGCAGCGCCTATTTTCTGTTGGGAGAATACGAAAAAGCGGCCCGCGATCTGGAACAAGCGCTTCGCCTCAAGCCCGGTTACGAGGAAGCCCGCGACGTATTGGCTAAGGCGAAGCGGGAACTCGAGCCGGCTCCTGTAGTGGAAGCGAAAGCCGCGGTCGAAGTAGCGAAGGACGTTGCCCTGGCGCCCGGCGCCGCCGGAGCCACCTACAGTGATGGTGGCGAGAGCTGAATCGGTTCCACGGCCATCGGCGAACGCTCTCCGGCATGGAGATCCGAAATCAGCAGCTCTACACAACCAGCGTGGGCGCGAGTTGCTGAATCAAGGCCACTATCCGCAGGCCATCGACGAACTGACGGCAGCGATCGAAGCCCAACCGGACCTAGCGCTCGCCTATAACGCGCGCGGCTTCGCCTATCACATGATTCACGACACCGCCCACGCGTTGGCGGATCTCGACGTTGCTATCCGCCTTAACCCCGCTTACGCGAACGCGTATCACAACCGCAGCGTCGTCAGAAATGCGGCAGGCGACAAAACGGGCGGCGGCGCGGATGAAGCCAAAGCGCAGGAGCTGACCGCGAAAAAATGAGGTGGCGCGTTACAAGCCGAGCAGCTTTCCGATTTCTGCCGCTGGCGTGCGCTGGCCCACATAGAAGGCGCCGAACAGCGCGTACACCGCACTCACTTCGTCGAAGCGCATTTCGTAGATCAGCTTCTTGAATACCAGCGGGTCTTCGGCGAATAGGTCGACGCCCCATTCCCAATCGTCGAAACCGATGGAGCCGGAAATGATCTGCTTCACCTGCCCCGCGTAGCGCCGGCCGATCATGCCGTGATCGTCCATCTGCCGCTGCCGCTCCCCGAGCGGAAGCTGATACCAGTTCTTGTCCTCGCCGCGCCGGCGGTCCATCGGGATAAAAACAAATGTACTTGTGCGCCGGCATCTCCGGAAACAATCGCGGATGCATGGCCTGGCGCTGGCGGGCGAGCGTCTCTTGAATTTCCGCGTCCCACGCGCGGGGTGTGCGGCTCGACTCCACGCTCGGCCAGCCCGCTGTAGACTTTCGCGGTGGATTCATACAATCCCAGCTCGACCACCGATAAGTACGACGAGGTCTGCTCCAGAAAATCCCACAATGCCAATTTTTGCAGCGCGCGTTCCGCTTCTCCCAACTGGTCGAAATTCTGCCGGAAGTGAACCAGCATCAGATCGCCTTTGTGGCCCAGCAGGGAGAAGAGCGCGCTGCCCTGCCCTTCCATCTGCTGCATGCGCGGCGGCGGCTTGACTCAAAATTTCGTCCCGGCGCACCGGCGCGAAGGGCACGCCATTCGGGCCAGCGCACGCGCAGCATCTGATGCAGCAGGCTCGACACCCTCCAAGGTGAGCGGCACCGGCGTCAAAGAATCGAGGGAAGACATCGTTTTAAGAATCGCATGGTTTTATGGCCGCGAACGGGTCGCAAATGGCCATTTCCGTCCCGCCGCCAAACCAGCGATAATAGGAGCATCCACTTGGCCGCCGCCTGCATCCAACCACGTAAGACTCGAAGGCCCACGCGTTTCGGAAGGCCAAGTTTTCAAAAGGTTTATGCATCGATCGAATTTTTCATCCGCCAAATCAGCAGCCTTGGTTGCGATCGATCTACGCTTCCTTGGATCCTGATTTCAGGCTGCGGTTCCGAGGCACGAAGCCAGAACGCAGCGCCACCGCCCCCGACGGTGTTAGTGACCACGGCGCACTCCGGAGACGTGCCGATTTTTTCGGAGTACCCGGCGCAAACTTACGCCCGCAATACGGTTGACGTCCGGGCGCGGGTGGATGGATATATCGAAAAATGGCAGTTACCGGCCCGGGCCAGGAAGTGCAGGCGGGCGAGACTTTTACGTGTTAGACAAGCGCCCATACGAGGCTGCGCTGGACCAGGCAAAGGGCAATCTGGCGCAAAGCGAAGCCGATCTGGATTTCGCCCAGAAGCAGGTAGCACTGCTGCAAGCGGAAGCTAATTTGGCGGTCGCGCAGGCGAACCTGGTTAAAGCGCAGCAGGACGTCGATCGTCTGAAGCCGCTCGTGAAGGCCGACGCTGCTTCAAAGCAGGATTTGGACGCCGCTGTGGCCGCGCTGGGCGCTGGCCAGGCTACCGTAAACGCCAATAAAGCGAACGTCGACCAAGCCCGGCTCTCCACCAGAACCCAGATCGCATCAATGCAAGGCAAAGTGGATGCGCTGCGCGGCGCGGTGCGTACGGCTCAGCTCAATCTCGAATACGCGACCATCCAGGCGCCGATCAGCGGCCTGATTGGAGACACGCAGGTGCCGGTGGGCGGCCTGGTGAACGCAGCTTCGCCGCAACCGCTGACGACGATTGTTCCGCTCGATCCCATCTGGGTCCGCTTCAAAGTGACGGAAACCGAGTACCTCGATTTCAAGAAGCGCGGCAACCTGACCCGATCAGTACTCACGCTGGTCTTGGCCGACGGCAGCGAATTTCCGAACAAAGGTTTGGTCGAAAATTCAGTGAATCAGGTTGATCCAAAGACTGGGACTCTCGAGTTGCAGGCACGGTTCTCCAGTCCGCAGCACGTGCTGCTCCCCGGCCAATTCGGCAAAGTGCGTTTCGAGACCAACGTGCGCAAAGATGTGGTCCTGGTTCCGCAGCGCGCGATCCAACAGTTGCAGAGTACGCAAACCATCCTGACCGTGGGTTCCGATGACAAGGTGCAGCTCAAGACCATCACTACCTCCGACCGGGTAGGCGACGCTTGGGTGGTCGAGCAAGGGCTGAGTGCGGGAGAGCGCGTGATCGTGGAAGGACAACTCAAGGTCCGCCCGGGCATGACCGTTCATCCCAGTCCGTACGTCGACCCGGCTAGCGCGAAGCGGGGAGGCTGACCTTCGATGGCCCGATTTTTTATCGACCGTCCGGTATTCGCAATCGTCATCGCGATCGTGATCGTGATCCTGGGCGGTGTCGCGATCCCGAATCTTCCCATCGCCAGTTTCCCTGAAGTAGTGCCGCCCGTGGTTCAGATCACGGCGAGCTACCTGGGCAGCAACGCTCTCGACCTCGAAAAGACGGTGGCTCAGCCGATCGAAGAGCAACTCGCCGGCCTGGACGGCATGCTCTACTTCCTGTCCAGTAGCGCGAACAACGGCACCATCACCATCCTGGTTACTTTCAAGCTGGGGACGAATCCGGACATCGCATCGGTTCAGACCCAGAACAAAGTGAACATCGCCCTGCCACGCCTGCCTCCGGAAGTGCAGCGTCAGGGGGTCGTGGTTAAGAAAGTATCCAGTGCGTTTCTCATGGCGGTGGGTCTGGTGTCGCCGGATGGCCGTTATGACTCGCTGTTCCTCAATAACTACGCCCAGATCAATTTGGTCAACCAGATCGGCAGCTTGCCGGGCGTGGGCGACACGCGGCTGGCCTCGCAGCTGGTCTATTCGATGCGGGTATGGGTGGATCCCGATAAGATGTCGAAACTCGGTGTCACCGCCACCGACATCAACAACGCGATCACTGCGCAGAACCGGCAAAATCCGGCAGGCGCTACGGGGCAAGCGCCGGCGCCGCCCGGCACCGATTTCCAATATGCGGTGAACGCGCCGGGCCGGTTGACGGATCCGTCGCAATTCGGCGACATCATTGTGCGCGCGTTGCCGGACGCTTCGCTGCTGCGGATTCGTGACGTTGGACGCGTGGAGCTAGGCGCCCAAAACTATGCCGGCTTCAGCCGCCTGGACGGCAAGCCGTTCGGCAACACCATCGTTTATTTGTCGCCTGGAGCCAACGCTGTTGAGACCGGAAAGAGTATCAAGGCTTTCATGGAGGAAGCCAAGAAGAGCTTCCCGCCTGGTGTGGACTACGTTATCCCGTACGATTCCACGATGTTCGTGACGACTGCAATCACTGACGTGGTGATCACGCTGCTCGAAGCAGTCGGCCTGGTGATTCTGGTGGTCTTCATCTTCCTGCAGAACTGGCGCGCCACGCTGATTCCGCTGCTAACCGTGCCGGTGGCCGTGGTGGGAACTTTTGCGCTCTTCCCGCTGCTGGGTTTCGCATCAATATCACCAGCATGTTCGGCCTGGTGCTGGCAATCGGCATCGTGGTGGACGACGCGATCGTGGTGGTGGAAGCGGTGCAACGCAATATCGACGACGGCATGCCGCCGCGCGAAGCGACCATGCAGCGCGATGGATGAGGTGTCGGCCCCGGTCGTGGCGATCGCGTGCATTCTGGCGGCGGTGTTTATTCCGGTGGCGTTTCCTGGGCGGCATCAGCGGCCAGATCTACCGGCAGTTCGCGCTGACCATTGCGGCGTCCGTGCTGCATTTCCGCGTTTAGCGCGTTATCGCTGAGTCCGGCGCTCGCCACGCTGCTTTTGCGTCCGCAGAATGAAACTTCCCGCGGTCCACTGGCTTGGTTCTTCGGACACTTCAACCGGGCTTTCGAATGGACCACGAATAAATATTTGGCTGGTGTCGGAATGCTGATCCGGCGCTCCGCGGTAGCGCTGCTGATGCCTTGCCGTATTCTGGGTTTCCGCCGGCTGGTTATTCAAGAAACTGCCGACCGGCTTCCTGCCGGATGAAGATCAGGGGGCGTTCTTCGTTTCGGTGCGACTTGCCTGATGGCGCTTCCATCGATCGCAACGTCGCTGGCCACGGCGAAGATCGAAGAGGTGGTGCTCGAAGCTGCCGGGCGTGGACCACTACTTTCTTCTGGGCGGCACGGATATCGCCACGCAAACCAGCAGCTCGAACGTCGCGACGATCATCGTGACGCTTAAGCCGTGGGACGAACGAAAGGCGCCCAATGAGCAACTACCGGCGATCCTCGCGGCAGCCGGACGCGGCTTGAGCCAGGTTCCGGAGGCGTTCACCTTCGCATTCGGCTTGCCTCCCATTCTCGGCTTGAGCCTACCGGCGGCTTCCAGTTCATGTTGGAAGACCGCGCCGGCGGCAGTATTCAGCACACTCGGCCAAGTGGCCGACAGCTTAGTCGACGCCACCCGGCAGAACGGCCGAATCTCGCCAACGTGCTGAGCACGTTCCGTGCCAATGTCCCGGCATACAATCTCAAGATGGACGTCGACAAAGTTGCAGACTCTGGGCGTGCCAGTCACTGACGCCTACAACGCGTTGCAGACATTTCTCGGCGGCCTCTACGTGAACGACTTCAACTTGTTCGGTCATACCTGGCAGGTGATTGTCCAGGCGGAGACCGGAGTTTCGCGATCAGCCTTCCGACATCAACCGTTTCTATGTCCGGCGCCGACGATGGCACCATGGTGCCGCTGGGCACGGTGGTTACGATCAAGCCCACCACTGGGCCGGACGTGATTTATCCGCTATAACCGGTTCCGCGCGGTCCAGATTCTGGGCGGCCCGCGCCGGGATACAGCAGCGGCGAAGCGGTGGATGCCATGGAGGAGGTGGCGGCGACGACCTTGCCCGCCGGCTATGCTTATGAATGGACCGGAACCACCTATCAGCAGAAGCAGGCGCAGGGCAACGAGGGCTTCATCTTCGGATTCGCGGCGGTGCTGGTGTTTCTGTTCCTCGCCGCGCTGTATGAGAGCTGGTCGGTTCCGTTCGCGGTGCTGTTGGCGCTGCCGCTGGGAATGTTCGGCGCGCTGCTGGCTGTGTACATGCGCGACTACCCGTACGACATTTACACGCAGATCGGCATCGTCACGCTGATCGGTCTTTCGGCGAAGAACGCGATTCTGATCGTCGAGTTCGCCAAGGACAGTCACGAGCAGGAACTCATGTCGTTCCGCGAATGCGGCGATGGACGCCGCGAAGCTCCGGCTGCGGCCGATTCTGATGACGTCCTTCGCATTCATCCTGGGCGTGGTGCCGCTGGTAACAGCCGTACGGCGCTAGTTCGGCCTCGCGGCGCTCTCTGGGGACGGCAGTGTTTGGCGGAATGCTCGCGGCAACTTTGATCGCGGTCTTTCTGGTTCCGGTTCAATACTACGTGATCGAGACCTTGGTCGAAGGGCGCAAGGGCGGCGCGCCCGACACCGGTGCTGCTCCCAAGCCTGGCGCAGGCATGGGTCCCAAGCCGATTACCGGCACAGCCCCGGAGTTTGCCGAATGAGACGTACCGCACTTGTTCTGGCAGCCTTCGGCCTGGGTTTGACGGGCTGCATGGTGGGCCCGAACTATAAACGTCCCGCGGTGGCGACTCCGCCGCAGTTCCGGGGCGCACCCGCTGGCGACACTACCGCCGCTGCCGCCACACCCGATTCGCTAGCGGAAACCAAGTGGTTCGATTTGTTCCACGACGATACCGTGAAGCAACTCGTAACCGGTGCGCTGGAGAAAAACTTCGATCTGCGCATTGCAGCCGAACGTGTCCTCGAAGCACGCGCCCAGTACGGGATCGTGCGCGGAAATCTATTCCCTACGCTGGATGGACAGGCGCAGTTCAACGCCACTCGCAGTTCATCGATCGGAGCCAACAACTTCGTTCCCGCGGGAGCCAACCTCAGCACGAGTTATACGCAAGCGAACTTCGATCTCAATTGGGAGCTGGATCTGTGGGGACGCCTGCGCCGGCTGAACGAATCCGCCCGCGCCCAATATCTGGCGACGGAAGAAGCGCGCAACGGCGTGAAGCTCACGCTGGTGGGCGACGTAATGAACACCTATTTCGCGCTGCGCGAGCAGGATCTGGAACTCGCCATCAGCCGCCAGACCGGCGATATTGCGAACGACAATTTACGTTTGATTAATTTGCGGCACGATCAAGGCGCGGCCAATGCTCTGGACGTGCACCAGGCCGAGCAATTCCTGTATACCGCTACAGCGCAGGTCGCCAGTTCGCAGCGCGCGATCGGGGAAAGCGAAGATGCGCTGAGCCTGCTATTGGGGAACGCACCCAGCGACGTTCCGCGAGGAAAAGCGCTCGATCAAATTGCCGCGCCGCCGCAGCTTCCGGCTGGACTGCCTTCCGCGCTCCTCGAGCGGCGCCCCGACATTCGCCAGGCGGAACAGAATCTGATCGCGGCGAACGCGCAAATTGGAGCGGCGCGGGCACTCCTATTTCCGCAGATCTCGCTGACCGGAATGTTTGGGGGACAAAGCCGCGCACTCACCGATCTGTTCACCGGGCCAGCCCGCATCGCCAGCATCGGCCCATCGGCGTTGATTCCTATTTTCCACGCGGGACTTCGCGCCGGCGTGCGGCTCACCGAAGCGCAGCAGCGCGAGGCGCTGATCACGTATGAGAAGACAATCTACGGAGCGCTACGTGAAGTCTCGGACGAGAAGCTGCTCTCGCGTCAGGATCTGATTGGCATGTTCGACGAGGAATTTGAGCAGACTGAATTCGGCACCCGACAATATGACAGCGCGACCTTTGGCATCGGTTAGCCTTCGATTGGTGAAATCGAGCGTCCAGCCGCGAAAAAAGGCCCGCTTCGGCGGAGCCGCCTCGTGCGGGCCGGGTGCGGCGCAGGTGCGCCTCAGGACACTGCGCACCCGGGCCAGGAACTCTCTGGGGTCGAACGGCTTGGAGATGTAATCGTCGGCGCCGACTTCCAGCCCGATGACGCGATCTACGGCTTCGCTGCGGGCGGTCACCATGATGATGGGAATGTTGCGGCGCGTGCGCGTACTGCGACACAGGGACAAGCCGTCCTCTCCCGGCAGGTTCAAGTCCAGCACAATCAAATCAACACCGTGCGCATTGAGGGCCGCGAACATCGTAGGCCCATCGCCCGCGGTGAGGACCAGATAACCTGCCTTGGTGAGTTGTTGCGCCATCAATACTCGCAGCTCCTCGTCATCCTCGACGACGAGGACGGTCTGATGAGGAGGGCGCGCTCCGCCCGTCTCGGTCTGCCCTCTCAACCCCGTTGGAATGCCTACC
>CAWCAP010000019.1:0-71000 GCA_963793395.1 Bryobacterales bacterium
AAGTCCCACCCCGGGCACCATTCCAGCGTGCGCCCTCGGCGGGGCCGCAAAATTGCTAAGATAGAAGTTAGTCGACGCGCCTCATGCCGACCTTTTTAGCACCCCTGCATTGCTGCTGGCTAGCAGTCTATTCTCTGGTGCCGGCAAGCTGGTCAACGCCCTTTTCGACGATACTTTTACCGATCATTTACCGGCTGCAGCCGTTCGATTACGCGATCCTGGTGCCGTATTTCGCGGTGCTGATCGTGCTTGTCGCTGTACGGGCTGCATCGCTATCACATGATTCGCGGGTACGTGAAGTACCGCAAGCAGATGCCGACGGAGGCTCCGCAAAAGTTCGCGCAGCTGCCGCGGGTGACGATTCAGCTTGCCCCTGTATAACGAGCAATACGTGGTGGAGCGGCTGCTGGAGGAGACCAGCAAGATCGATTATCCGCACGAACTGCTGCAGATTCAGGTGCTGGACGATTCTACCGATGAGACTGATCCGTTCACGCGGGCGCTTGGTGGCGGAGTATCAGGCGGCCGGGCTGCCTATCGAATACATTCATCGGACCCATCGGCACGGCTACAAGGCCGGGGCGCTGCAAAACGGTTTGGAGACGGCTACCGGCGAGATCGTGGCGATTTTCGACGCCGATTTCATTCCGCCGGTGGATTTCCTGCGGCGGACCGTCGATTTCTTTGCCGATCCGAAGGTCGGGATGGTGCAGACGCGCTGGGGTTATCTGAACCGGCATTACAACTTGCTGACCGAAGTGCAGGCGATGCTGCTCGACGGCCATTTCGTGCTGGAGCATGTGGCGCGGTCGGGCGGCGGGCGGTTTTTCAACTTCAACGGGACGGCGGGGATTCTGCGGCGGTCGATGATCGACGATGCGGGCGGGTGGCAGCATGACACGCTGACGGAAGATTCCGATCTGAGCTATCGCGCGCAGTTGAAGGGCTGGAAGTTCGTGTACGTGCCGTCGATCGAGTGCCTGTCGGAGCTGCCGGTCGAAACTTACGGCTTCCAGGTGCAGCAATCGCGCTGGGCCAAGGGACTGACGCAGGTGGCGATGAAGCTGCTGCCGACGATTCTGAAATCGGACGCTGCCGCGCAAGGTGAAGATTGAGGCGATCTTCCATCTGACGCCGAACATTTCCTATCCGCTGATGATCGTGGTGAGCGCGCTGATGCTGCCGGTGATGATCGTGCGCTTTTACATGGGCTGGTTCCAGATGGTGACCATCGACCTGCCGCTGATCATCGCGTCGTTCTGGTCGATTTCCGCGTTCTACGTGGTGGCGCATCGCGAGATTTTTCCGAAGACGTGGAAGCGCGCGTTTCTGTTTCTGCCGGCGCTGATGGCGGCGGGCGTGGCGCTGACCATCATCAATTCGCGATCGGTGCTGGAGGCGCTGTTCGGGTATCAGACTAGCTTTGCGCGCACTCCTAAGTACGCGATCGGCGGGACGCAGAAGGTGAAGCTGGAGAACATTCAGTACCGCCGGCGCAGCGGCTGGCTGCCGTACGCGGAACTGGCCGCTGGGCACCTACTTTCTGGGGATGACGGCGTTCGCGATTGAATCCTTCAATTACCTGGCGGTGCCGTTCCAGTTGCTGTTCGTGGGCGGGTATTACTGGGCGGGCTTCAGCACGCTGTGGGAAGAATACCAGGGCAAGCTGGCGTGGCAGCGGCAGCAGGCACTGGCTGCGGCGGCCGAGCCTGCGAAAGCGGCCTAGCCTAATTCGCGCTGCGTTTTCTTTGGTAGTTTCGCAAAAATCAATTCGTAGGCTTGCTGGAGACGCGGTTGTAATTCTTTGCGCTGCATGGCGTCGAAGGATTCTAACGCTACCCATTTGGAGCGCGCCGAGTAGGGGGCGGGGATGATGCCGGGGCGCTCGATCAACTCTTCGAAGTCTTCGGGCGTGCATTTGAAGGCCAAGCAGACGGGGTGCGGTTCGAGCACTAGCGTGGCGTACATCTTGCCGCCGATCTTGAACACCAAGTCGATTTTCCAGAGGAAGTGTTCGGTGGTGTGCGGGAGCGACATGCAATAGTTGCGAATCCATTCGCGGCTCATGTTTTCAACTCCACGATAGTCGCTCCGGCGCCGCCTTCTTCGGGCGGAGCTACGTAAAATTTCTCTACATGGGGGTGGCGGGCGAGGAGATCGGCAATGGCTCGTTTGAGGATGCCCATGCCGTGGCCGTGGATGATGCGAATGCGATCTACTTCGGCAAGGGCGGCGCTGTCGAGGAGCTTGTCTACTTGCTGGCAAGCTTCTTCGGCGCGCTGGCCGATGAGGTTGATCTCGCGGAAGTTGCCGTCGAAACTGGGGCCTTGGCGGAAGGATACCGGAGGGCGCGCGGCGGCGGGCGTTGGCGGGCGGCAGCACTTCTTCGACGTCTGACGCGGCTACTTGCATGCGGAGGAAGCCGGCGTCCACTTCGAGCAGGCCGTTCGAGAGGATGCGGCGCACGGTGGCGGGCTGGCGGATGTTTTTGAGGCGGACGCGCGCGCCTTCGGTTAGCTTCAGTGGCGTGGCGGAGGGGTGCGCGACGCGGACCTCGCATCGATGGCGGATTCGACGGCCTCCTGAAATTCGCGGCGGGTTTTCGCGATTTTGACGCGGGCTTTCTGGCTGAGGTCGCCGATGGTTTCCTGGGCTTGTTTTTCGAATTGCGCGGAGAGGTCGGACGGCGCGCTGTTCCAGCTCGCGAATTTTCGACGGCGTATTTCTTTTCCCAGTTTTGTTCCAGCGATTGCTCGCGGGCGGCTAGCGTGCGTTCGCGTTCGGCTACCGCAGCTTCGTTCTTTCTCGAGCGCGTCCAGGCGCTGATGCATCTCGTTCAGGAAGTGGGCGATGTCACGCTCGGTAGTGGTCATGCGGGCGCGGGCGTCTTGGATCAGCGCGGGATCGAGACCCAGGCGGCTGGCGATGTCGAGTCCCGCGGATTTTCCGGGTGCGCCCAGGCGCAAAACATAAGTGGGCTCGAGCGTGGCGTCGTCGAAGCCCATGGAGCCGTTGCGGACTCCCGCCGTTGACGCGCCGTAGAGCTTGAGCGCCAGCAGATGCGTGGAGGCCACGGTGAATGCTCCGCGGACGCGGAAGGCGTCCAGCACGGCTACGCCTAGCGCGCCGCCTTCTTCCGGATCGGTCGCGCGGCCTAGTTCGTCGATCAGCACTAGCGAATCCGGCGTGGCGCGCTCCAGCATCGAGCGGATCGACACGATGTGCGCCGAGAAAGTGCTGAGGCTTTCTTGAATCGATTGGTGATCGCCGATGTCGGCCAGCACTTCGTCGAATAAGGGGAACTCGGCTTCGGCGGCGGGCACGGGCAGGCCGGCGTGGGCCATCAGCGCCAGCAGCCCGGCGGTTTTCAGCGTTACTGTTTTGCCGCCGGTGTTGGGGCCGCTGATCAGTAGCGTGCGCTGTTCATGGTCCAGATCGAAAGTGATCGGCACGACGGCTTTTTGCTGCTTGCGTAGGATGTCTTCGAGCAGCGGATGGCGGGCCTCGCGCAGGATGAGGCGGCGGCGATCGTCGGGGCTGATGCGCGGGACGACGCAGTTGAAAGTCTGCGCGAATTCGGCCTTGGCGAAGATCAGTTCCAGGCGCGCCAGGGCCTTCATGGTGGACGCGATCGCGGGCGCGTGCGTGCGCAGGCGCGCGGTGAACTCGCGCAGGATGCGGTGGACTTCGCGAGCTTCTTCTTCGCGTCAGGCGCACCAGTTCGTTGTTGAGTTCGATGGTTTCGAGCGGCTCGACGAAGAGCGTGTGGCCGCTGCCGCTGGCTCCGTGGATCACGCCGTCGACGCGGCGCTCGCGTCCGGTGACTACGGGGACCACGAAGCGGTCATTGCGGATGGTGACGAAATCTTCCTGCAGCGTGCCGTCCGCTTGATGCGCGCGCAGGAAGCGTTCGAGCGAATGCTGGATGGCCTGGCGCTGCTTTTCGATTTCGCGGCGGAGGCGGCCCAGGGCGACGCTGGCGTGGTCGGCCAGCATGCCGCCGGGCAGAATCTTGCCGCTGAGTTCGTGCGCGAGCTCGCGCAGATCGGCGATCGCGGCGCCGTGGGCGGCCAGGCGCGGGAAGCGTTGGCCGGCGGCGACCAAGACTCCGCGCGCTTCGGCGGCGAGGTCGAGCAGCCGCGTGAGCTCGTAGATTTCCTGCGGCTTCGAGCGTCGCGCCTTCGATGCGCAGGCGGGCCACGGCGCCGGCGGGATCGGCAATATCGGTAAAGCTGATGCGGATGGCCGCGCCGCGCGAGGCCGTTTGCGGTTGCGATGCGGCGCGCAGGTATTCGATACCTTCGGCGGTTTCGGCGAGCGCAGTCTCGATCGCATGCCGATCGCTCGAGGGCGCGACTTGTTCCAGCTCGCCGCGTCCTAGGGCGCTGCGCACGTAGCGGCCTAGCAGGGCGCGCAGGGCTTCGAATTCAAGAACGGGTTCTGAGTTCATTCGCGTAGGCTCGCTCCACTGCTTCTATGGTTCCGCTGGTCACTTTGTAATCGCGCAAGCTCGCGCAGCGCACCCACTCGACGCGGCTCACGTCGTCGCCGGCAACGAGTGCGCCGCCGACCACTTTGCAGACGTAATCCACCAGCACGTAGTGGTATTCGGCGCGGCCCTCGGCGTCGCGCATGATGCGCTCGAAGATGTCGAAGCGGTAGAGGATTTCGACTACCAGTCCGGTTTCTTCGAGATACTTCGCGGCTTACGGCGTCTTCGAGTATCTCGCCGGTTTCAAGCAGGCCGCCGGGGATGCGACCACCAGCCTTTCAGCGGCTCGCCGGCGCGCTCGACCAGCAGCACGGAATCGCCGTCGAAGATGATCGCGCCCACGCCGAGCAGCGGATGTTGCGGATATTGGCGGCTCATAAGGCGTTTTAACGGCAGTCCCTTCACGCCCAGGCGCACGCGATAGACCGAAGTGCGCGCCGTGATGTAAAGCGATTCCATGTCGGGGTCGCCGAACGCCAGATTCGACGGGGTCTCCGCGAGCGGAATTTCGCCTAACAGTTTCGCGGGGCCATTCGATAGCGCGTAGACGTACACTCTTTCGCGGCCACGTACAAGTTGCCTTTTTCGTCGGTGCGCAGGCCGTCGGGGACGCCGGCGATTTTATCGACGACGACGCGTTCTTTGGACGCCACGCCTTTGCCATCGAGATCGTACGCGCGAACGCTGCGCTGCGTCGGAATCGGAAACGTAGAGCGTGCGGCCGTTGGGCGAAAGCGCGATGCCGTTGGGGCGCGTTTTCCATTTCGCGATGACCTCCAATTCGCCTTTGGGCGTGATGTGATAAACGCCGTAGAAATCTATTTCGCGGGTATCTTGCTGGGCTCCAAACGCCGGGTCTGTGAAATAGACGTGACCGTCGCGGCGCACCACGATGTCGTTGGGGGCGTTGAAGCGTTTGCCTTCGAAGCGCGCGGCGAGGACTTCGATCTTGCCGTTCTTCAAGGTGCGGGTCACGCGGCGCTCGCGAAATTCGCAGGTGTAGAGGCGGCCTTCCGTGTCATACGCGTTGCCGATGGCGCCGCCCGCGCGTTCGGCGAAAACCTCATCGCCAGAGCCTGGAGTTACCTTGAGGAGTTTGTCCACGACTGTGTCGCTGAACAGCAGAAAGCCGTCATAGGACCACACCGGGCCTTCGGCGAAATGGAGATCCTGCGACGACGCGCTGGACTTCCATGTGGCTGAAGTCCTGGGCGAAGACGGCGGCGTTGCGAACAGCAGGGCGAAGAAGACTCTCACCTGGCGGGCACCTATCTAAAAACTATAGCGGACGGCGAGCGACGCATAGGAATTGCGGTGATATTGGCCCAGAAAATCCGTCATGTCGCCGCGAATCCAGGCCATTCCGGGCGTGACGCGCCAGTGTTGGCCGAAGGCTTGCGAGTACTCGACGCGCACGAAGGACCCGGCGGCGCGCACGGCGGTTTCCACGGTCAGGCTGCGGTTCACGTCGATGGTGAGCGTGGCGTGGCCGACGAAGGATTTCGCGAAGCCACGGTCCGGGGTGAAGCTCAGGGGATTGGCTGCGCCTCCGGTCACGGCTTCGCCCGCGTAACCGCCGACGAGCGACCATTCCTTCACCTGCCGCTCCACTTGAATCACGTAGAGGACGTAATCCTGTTCACCGGGCGTGGTGGAGGTGAAGTATCCGGCTTCGCCCTTCACTGTGAGCCAGGGCAATGGAATCGCCGCGTCGGCGCCGTACATGCGCATGCTGGGGTAGAAGCGCTGCGCGCGTGCCGTGAGCGGTTGCCGGATCGAAACTCGCATTGAACAACGGCAGATTGTTAAAGCCGTCGAAATAGGAAAGCGAATACTCGTAGCGCGGCGCGATGTGATTCCAGCGGAGGCCGAATTGGCTGCGGCCGGGATAGCGCGCGCCCGCATCGACAATCGTGATGCCGTTTAGCTCCGGCGGCAGCGCGGTCCAGCGCTGATCGAGCAACGGCATGCGGCTGGGAGTGAACCACGGCTGCCAGATCGCATCGAGCGAGTCATTGGCGCCGGCGATGGTGACGCGGGCCGCGGGCACGGCGAGAAAATCGCTGTCGACCACGCTGCTCAAGTAGTCCTTGGGGGCGAAGCGGTCGGTGGGGGTGAGAATATCGGTCTTGCCCCAGCGAATGATCTGGCGGCCGATCTCGGCGGTCACTTTGCCTTTGTGAATCGTGGCGTTGAGTTCGCGTAGCGAGAGCGCGGGCCGCTGGGTGGTGCGGTCGTCCAGATTCAGTTGCGCGCGTGCGATCCACTTGCCGGTGCGTATCGGCGCGGGCATCGAGGGCCCCGCTCAATTTCAACCACGGCGCAACTTTGTAGGATGCCTCCCAGCGGATCGCCGCCTGATCGACGACTTGCGCGCTATCGTTGGGCGCAGTTTGCGGATAGAACAGTGCCTGGTTTTCGATGAAGCCGCGCTGTTCGAAATTCTGCGCGAGCAGACGCAAGGAGCAGCAGCCCGGTCATGGTCCTCGCCGCAGCGCGTCCAGCGTGAAGTCGTCGTCTTTCATCGGCAGATTATATTCGAGCTTGTCGTACTTGAGCGTGGTCCGGCTGTTGCGGGTCACGTCCGTGACTTCGATGGTGCGCGCGGTCCAGATGCCTTTGGCCAGCTCGAAATCGCGATAGTCGATCACGCGAACTAAGCCCTTCTTGTTATACGATTCCACTTTGACGACGGTGTAGTTGTCTTTCTTGACCCACAAATATCCGTAAGTGTATTGCGACGATTTGCGCGGCGTGGATTCTAGTTTCCAAGTGTCTTTCTCGTCGCCCAGGAGTTTGTAGTCGAACTGCGCTACGTCGCGTTCTTCCAGATCCTCGAAGCTGAAATCGGTGCCGAAGAAGCGGGTGGAGCGGTCCTGCAAGGCGATGCGCTGCTCGCGGCCGATGTTGGGACGCCACAGCCATTGATCGCTGGCGCGGTCGGTGTGGTTGACGATCAGCAGTCCGACGCCTTTGACTTCGGCGGGCACGGTGAAGCGCAGCATGCCTTTGCTGTTGCCGAAGGCTCCGAGGCGGTCGAACACCCAGCGTTTGGTGGCGATGCGGCTGCCGCTGCCGATTACTTCGAGCGTGCCTTCGTAGTGCTGCGATTCGGAGCGCGCGCGGCGCTGCGACTTCTTCCATGATCTGGCGCGGGTCTTGCGCGGCGGCGAAAGACGCTGCGAGTAGGAAGAGCGGCGAGGAGCCTTACTCATATTCGAGGGCCTCGACTAGCGAGCCGCGCACGGCGCTCTCGGCCGGTCCTAGCGCGGCTAGGAACGCTGCGCCCAGGATCACGGGGGCCAGCGCCAGGGCGGTGGCGAAGGGGTAGGAGTAGCCGATGTCGATGCCGACCAAATCGCGGCGCGAAATTTCGATCGCGTAGTAGAGTTCGACGGCTCCCAGCAGCAGTCCCAGCGCGAGCCCGATGAGGCCGATGGCGGCGGCTTCCATCCATACTGTGTGGCGGATTTGCTGGCGCAGACCGCCTACGGCTTGGAGGACGCCGAGCTCGCGGCGGCGGTCGGTGATGGAAACTGTCAGGGCGTTGACGATGCCTAGCACGGCGACCAAGCACCGCGACGGCGATTTGCACGTAGGTGAGTCCGAACCATTGGTCGGTTAGGCGGGTTACGTAATCGCGGACGTCTTTGTTGGTGAGCACGAACAGGCGCTGCTGTTTTCCAAAGGCGTCCAGGATGCGCTGGCGGACTTCCGCGGAGTTCGCGCCGGGGGCGAGATAGAGGCGGAAGACGTTGACGGAATCGTCATGCCAGGCGCGGATGTAGGCGTCGCGCGAGATCAGCAGGCTGCCTTGTTGATCGGAAAAATCGCGCACGATTCCGGCGATGGGTAGGCGCAGCGTGCCGCCGGGGGCGGGAATTTCCAGGGTCTCGCCCAGCTTGCCGCCATGCAGGCGGGCGAAGTTTTCGGACGCCAACACGGCTTCGCCGCGTTCGCGTGCGGCGGTACATGTCGGCCTGATCGCCTTCTACTGGCGGCAGTTTCGCGCGGCGCTCGACCGAGGCTACGTCGAGGGCTACTAGCATGACGGGGCCGCCTTTCACCTGGACGCGGACGCTGCGGACTAGCTGCACTTCAGCCACGCCTGGAATGCGCGCGGAGCCCATCGCCCAGCGACGCCGGGAAAACGAAATTTCGCGCGGTGAGGTTCTGCGCGGTGGTGACGAAAAGATCGGGGTTGAGCGCGATGCGCATCCAGTCGGAGAGCGAATTGTAGCTGGAGCGCGCCAGGCCGCCCAGCGCGATCACCAGCGCCAGCGACAACATCAGCGCGGCGACAGTGCCGGAGGTCCGCCGCGGGCCTTGAATCAGGCTGTCGGCGGCTAGCGTTCCTTCCACCGGCCGCACCCACGCCAGCACGGGCCGCAGCACGCGCGAGAGCCACAGCGTCAGCGCGGGCGCTAGCAGCACCGCTGTGATCACCGCGAGCAGGAAGCCGGCGTAGAAAATGATCGTGTTGCGGCTGAAGATCAGTGCGATCGCCGATGCCGCCGCGCAGGCGAGCGCGCCCAGCGCCGCGCGCGGCTCTCGCCTTCGCCCAGCGCTTGATTGCGGCCCTTTTGCAAGGCCTTCACCGGATCGACCGACGCCGCGGCGCGCGCTGGGATCACGGCGGCGAACAGGCTGGTGACGATGCCCATCGCCAAGGCGCCGCCCAGCAGCCACGGGTTGAGTTCCAGGCCATCGGCGCGTTGCGCGACTCCGTAAACGTCGGTCAGGATGCCGCCGATATAGCCCGCCATCGCTTGCGCCATGCCGATGCCGAACAGCACGCCGAGAGCCGAGCCGAAGGTCCCCGCGATCAGCGCTTTCGACTAGAAACAGCGTGCGGATCTGCGAGCGCGTCGCTCCTAGCGCGCGCAGGATTCCGATCTCCGAGCGGCGCTGCGTCACGGCGATCGCGAAGGTGTTGTAGATGATGAACATCCCTATGAACAGCGCAAACATGCTGGTGATGTTGGATGCCAGCGAATAGATGCGCGAGGTCGGTTCGAACTGCTCGCCGCGCGAACTGGGCGGATCCACTTCGATATCCCGGCCCCAGCAGCGCGCGTAATTTCGCCGTGCCTTGGGCGAGCGTCACGCCGTCGTGCAGCGCCAGATCGATGCGGTCGAACTTGCGTCCGCGGCCAAAGAACTTCTGCGCGGCGTAGATATCCATGATGGCGAGATCGCCGCCGAAGGCGCTCGCCAAGCCGCCGGGTTTCATGATGCCGCGCACGGTGAACACCAGATCGCCCTGCATGGTGCGCATGGGAATGTGGCTGTTGATCTTCAAACCATTCTTTTCGGCGAAGCGTCTTGGTGACGATCAGCGAATCGGCCTGCGCCAGAAACACCAGCGGATCGTCGATGGCTTCGTCGGTGTCCTTCCAGATCGTAAGTGCGCAGGCTGCGGTCGCCCAGCATGTCCACGCCGAGAATCAGAAGGTTGCCTTTGCCGGTGGAGACGGTCGCTTCGATCACGGGTGCGGCCGCGCGCACTTCCGGAAGGCTTTGGACCTTCTCCAGCACGTCTTCCTCGAAGCCCGGTTCGCCGGCGGTGACCTGCAGCTGCGTGGCTCCCGGCGATTTGTCGATGGTTTCGCGGAACGCTGCGAGCACGCTCTGGTTCGCGGTGTGCATGCCGACGAACACGCCGACGCCGAGCACGATCCCCGCCGTCGTCAGCAGCCAGCGCAGCAGGTGCTTGCGCGCGTACGGCCAACTGATGAGGCGCAGCAGCATCATGCGCGGGAGACTTCCTGACGCACGTCCGCAACAATGCGTCCGTCGCGCAGACTGATGGTCCGCGGACAGCTTTCCGCCACCGTGTGATCGTGCGTGACGATCAGTACCGTCGCGCCCAGGCGATCGTGCAGGTCGTGAATCAGCTTCAGGATTTCCGCGCCGGTGCGCGTGTCCAGATTGCCGGTGGGTTCATCGGCCAGCAGGATCGGCGGATAAATGCTCAGCGCGCGCGCGATGGCAACGCGCTGGCGCTCGCCGCCCGAGAGTTCGTCCGGCAAATGATCCAGACGCGCCGTCAGTTGCACCAGCTGCAGCAGTTCCCGCGCCCGCTCATCGATCTTTTTGCGCGGCCATCCGCGCAAATGCAGCGGCAGGGACACGTTTTCGAGGCAGGTAAGCGTGGGCAGCAGGTTGAAGAACTGGAAAATGAATCCGATCTTGTCGCGGCGCACGCGCGTCAGCTCGTCGTCGCTGAGTGGCGAAAGCGTCGCGCCATCGATCTCAATTTCACCGTCGAGTAGGCCGGTCCAGTCCGCCGATCAGATTCAGCAGCGTCGATTTTCCCGATCCGGATGGCCCGACGATCGACACCATCTCACCGCGGGCGATATCGAGGTCCAGGCGTTCGAGCGCGGTCACTTTGCGCTTGCCGTCAAACTGCTTGGAAACACCGCGGAGATGAATCACCTACTAATATGATGACGCAGGGTCCGGAAAGACGCGAATATCGCGCGTGTAGAATAGGGAATCGATGCGCATCGGGGTGGACGCCGGGGGCACTTTCACCGATTTCGTCGTGCTGCACGACGACGGGCGCATGGAGACCTTCAAGCTGCGTTCGCACCCGCGGGAACCGGCAAAGGTGATTCTGGCGGGGCTGGCGCGGGCTTGCGCCGGTGTCGCTCGACCGGTTGTAGACGTAGTTCACGGTTCCACGGTCGCGACCAACGCACTGCTCGAACATAAGGGCGCGCGCACGGCGTTCGTGACCACCGCGGGTTTCGAGGATCTCCTCGAAATCGGCCGTCAGAATCGCGCTGAACTCTACAATTTGACGCCTGCACCCCGGCGGTTGCTGGCGGATCGTGAGCTCTGCTTCGGCATCCGCGAGCGGACTCATTATGATGGCGCCATTGCCCTGCGTCCCGCGGCCGCTGAGTTGAGACGTCTCGCGGCCAAGCTGCGGCGCGCGCGCGTGAAATCGGTGGCCATCTGCTTTCTGCACTCCTATCGGAATCCGGCGAATGAGCGCGCGGTCGCAGCCGGGCTCAACCGCGAGGACTTTTATCTGTGCACGTCGCACGAAATCAGTCCCGAATTTCGCGAGTATGAACGCGGCTCCACTACCTTTATCAACGCCTATGTCGGCCCGTTGATGCAGACGTATTTGACCGAACTGTCGCGGGCGCGCCGCTACCGCATTGCCATCATGCAATCGAACGGCGGTTTTCTCTCCGCGCAGCAAGCCGCGAAACACGCGGTGCGTACCGTGCTTTCAGGTCCGGCGGGCGGAATCGTCGGAGCGCTGGAGACTGCGCGCCCCAGCGGCTTCAAGCGCGTGCTGGGCTTCGACATGGGCGGCACCTCCACCGATGTCAGCCTAGCGGACGGTGCACCGCGCGAGACCACGGAATCCATGGTCGCCGGCTTTCCGATCCGCGTGCCGATGCTCGATATCCACACCGTTGGCGCGGGCGGCGGCTCTATCGCGCGTGTCGACGCGGGCGGCTTGCTGCGCGTCGGGCCGGAAAGCGCCGGAGCCGATCCGGGACCGGCGTGCTACGGAAGCGGAACCGAAGCGACGGTCACAGATGCGCACGTAGTCCTCGGACGTATCAGCGCGGCGCAGTTGTTGGGCGGCGCCATGTCCATCGACGTCGAGCGTGCGAGTGCCGCCGTCGATCGTCTCGCGCGTGCGATGAAGCTGGATTGCATCGCCGCTGCCGCCGGCATACTGCGGGTCGCGAATGCCAATATGGAGCGGGCGATTCGCGTGGTCTCCGTCGAGCGCGGCTATGATCCTCGCGACTTTGCCTTGGTCGCCTTCGGCGGGTCCGGCGGTTTGCACGCATGCGAAATTGCACGTGAGCTGGGTATGCGAACCGTGATCGTACCGGAACATGCAGGCGCTCTCTCGGCTCTGGGTATGTTGATGGCCGATGCGGTGCGCGATTATGCTGTGGGCGCGTTGGGCCGCAGCGATCTCGAAAAACAATTCGCGATACTGGAGCGCCGCGCGCGCCGTGAATCGCCCGCGTCCGAAATCCAACGCACTGCCGATTTGCGGTATCGCGGCCAGAGCTATGAGCTAAACGTGCCCTGGACCACCGCGGCGGAGGCTTTCCATCGCGAACATGCGCGGATCTATGGCTACGCCACACCGGATCGCGAGATAGAAATCGTGACCATTCGTGTGCGGGTTCGCCAGCGCCTGCCCAAACCCAAACTCGCGCGGGGGCCATACCGTAAGCAGGCCGCAGAAATCCGCCGCGTATGGGTGGAAGGGGCATGGCGCAAGATCCCGGCGCTGCCCCGCGCTCAGGTCTCCCCGCGCCGCGCCGCCGGTCCGGCATTGATTCTCGATTACGGTTCCACCACGTTAATTCCGCCCGCTTGGTGGTATCGAAACGACCGCTCGGGAAATCTTATAATCAGCCATGATCGAACTGGGCGTTGAGCCCAAGCGTAAGTCCGCCATCATCGCCGAAGAAGAGCCTGCGGACTATCTGATCCTGGGTGATTTCGGCGGCCGGGCGATGGAACCGCTGGTCATTGACCGCAATAACCTAAATTCGGTCATGGCGAAACTCCAGGTCACTCTGGACGGCATGCCTTTCCGTGAATTGAGAGATTTCCATCCCGATCGCCTGATTCGCAATCTCGACTCGTTTGGGGATCTCGACCCCGCTGCGGCCGGCGAACGCATGCGTGGTGTCCTGCATGACCCGCGATTCCAAGCCATCGAAGCCGCTTGGCGCGGGCTGGATTTCGTTATTCACAGCGATTCCGGCGCCGACCCCGGCGTGCGCATTTGGATCGCTCACCTTCCCAAGGCCGAAGCCGCAGGCGATCTGCTCGACGTGCCCGGCGCCCACATACACGCGCTGTTCGGCGCTCGCAAATGGCGCGCCGTAATCGGGCTTTACGCGTTTGGTCCTGACGCGGAAGATATCGAATTCCTGCACCGCGTCGCGCGCATGGTGGCGAACATCGATGCGCCTTTCATCGCGGAAGGCTCGCTCGAGATGGGCGATCAATGGGAGCAATTGCGTACCATTCCAGAGGCGTCGTACTTGGGTCTGGCGCTACCCCGTTTTCTTTTGCGCCTGCCTTACGGCCCAACGAATAACGCTATCGAATCGTTTGCGTTTGACGAAATGCCCGGCACGCCCGTTCACGAGCACTTCCTATGGGGCAGTCCGGCCCTGGCGTTTCTCACGCTGCTGACCGTAGGCGGAGTGCTCAACCTGGAGGGCGTCCCGCTCCACACTTACGAGCATGAAGGCGAGCTACAGATGACGCCGTGCTCGGAGATTTGGATGACGGAAACCCAGGTTTTGTCGCTGATCGACCGGGGCTTGATGCCTCTGGTCTCTTTTCGCGATAGCGATCGCGTGCGTCTCGCGGGGTTCCGCGCCATCAACGGCGAAGAGCTGGCGCTGCGCGAGACTTAGCTATACTTTGCTGGCCGCGCGCGCGGTGGGAGCCGCCTTGAGCTGGGCCTCTTCCAAGCGCTTGGCTTCCTGCCAGGTGAAGATCATGCGGTGCACCACCGTCAGATTCCCCAGTACCGCGATCACCCACAACACGGGGGCCATTACGTCGAAAAGCGCGCCGATGATAACCAGCACCACGCGCTCCGGCCGCTCCATAAAGCCGACCTTGCACATCGGGATGGAGTTTTCCGCCCTCGCCCGCGTGTAGCTGATCATGATCGATGCTGCCATCGCGATCGCCGTCAGAACCACGTAAAAAGGCCGGTTGATGGACCCGTACCACACCAGCAAACCCACCAGCAGCGCGCAATCCGAGTAGCGGTCCAGCACCGAATCGAAGAACCCGCCGAAGCGCGTCACACGATTGGTCTCGCGCGCCACCCGGCCATCCACCATATCGAAGAGACCCGCGCCGATGATTACCGCCGCTCCCCAGCGGAACTGCCCCACCGCCAGCATCCACGCGGCGACCATATTGATCACCAGTCCCAGGAACGTGAGCACGTTGGGATGAATTCGCGATAGCGCCAGCCCGCGCACAATCAGCCGGATGATTTTGTTGCTGCCGATTCCGATGGCGTGAGTGATCGTCATTTATCACCCTCAGCCGCGGGGGCAGCGGCCTTAAGCTTTTCCGCTACCTGGTGAATGGTGGTGAGCTCGATCACTTCCATCTCGCGTACGCCGCCGGGAATGGTGATGCGAACGGTGTCGCCCACTTGCTTGCCCAGGAGTCCGCGGCCGATCGGCGAGACGGTGGAGATCAGACCGTTGGCAACATCCACGTCTTCGCTGGTTACCAGTTTGTAACGTACCTTTTCGTCCTTGTCGACATCCAGCACGATGACGACAGATCCCAATCCAATACGGTCATGCGGGATCTTCGACATATCGATCATCGAAATGTCGCGCAGGCGGGCGTGCAATTGCCCGAGGCGTGCGTTGACGAAGGCCTGGCGCTCCTTGGCGGCATGATACTCAGCGTTTTCACTGAGATCGCCGTGGGCCCGGGCTTTCAGAATCTCCCGCGGAAGCTCGACGCGGAACTCGTTTTCGAGCACCGCAATCTCGTCCTGGAGCTTCTTGATCAGATCCAGCATTTAACACTAAATTGTACCGCGCCGGGGGCTGGGAGTGCCCCGTAGTGGCCTCGGGCCGCTACAGGGAGCGCCTTTTTGCGGTTCTGAACACCCACGCAGCAGTGCTAGGATGACGCTAAATGCTGACCGTCATCCTGCTTCTGATTTCAAATACTTTCATGACCTTCGCCTGGTACGGCCATCTGAAGCACCGGTCGTGGAGCCTGCTGCAAGCCATCATTTTTAGCTGGCTGATCGCGCTGGGCGAATATTGTTTCCAGGTCCCGGCTAATCGTTTTGGCTATGGCCGCTTCACCGGATATCAGTTGAAGATTATTCAGGAGGCCATCACTTTAGTGGTCTTCGTGGTGTTTGCCTATTTCTATCTGGGCGAAGACCTGCGCTGGAATTACGCGCTGTCGGTGGTCTGCCTCTTCGGAGCCGTAGTGTTCGCCTTCTGGGGCCGCGCATAGCGCCAGGGCCTTGACCTACCATCTGGATATGGAAAAGCCCACATTTGATCCCGGCTTAACACAGCAATACACCGGCGCCCTGCGGCGCAGCATCAACAAGGACGGCAGTTTTAATGTCTTCCGCCGCGGCGGGAGCTGGCGCGACTATCACCCTTATTTGCAGATGCTCAGCATGAGCTGGCCGCAATTCTTCGCGACCATACTAGGCGGCTATCTGCTGCTCAACTTGTTATTTGCGCTCGCCTACTTCGCGCTAGGACGGGGGCATTTGCAAGGCGCCGACGGCGCTTCCGAAGTCGACCGTTTCCTCAACGATTTCTTTTTCAGCACGCATACGCTGACCACGGTCGGCTATGGGAACATGGTTCCGGCGTCCCTGGTTACGAATATTCTGGCTTCGCTGGAAGCCATCGCGGGGTTGATGGCGGTGGCCCTGGGGACGGGTTTGATGTTCGGCCGTTTCTCGCGGCCCTCGGCGAAAATCGCTTTCAGCGATAACATTCTGATGGCGCCTTACCAGGGACAAGGCAGCCTACAACTCCGCATCGTCAACATGCGGCCTAACATCTTGATGGAACTGGAAGCCAATCTGGTTCTGATGACGGTGGAAGGTTCCCCGGGTGACCTGAAGCGGCGTTTTCAACCCCTCAAACTGGAACGCGACACGATTTATTTTCTGGCGCTCACATGGACCATCGTGCACCCGCTAGATGAAACCAGCCCCCTATTCGGGAAGACCGCTGAAGATCTGGCGAGGCTGCAAGCCGAGTTTGTCATTCTGATCAAAGCCTTCGACGACACCTTTAGCCAGACGGTTCATGCGCGCTATTCCTACCGCTACGACGAATTGACTTGGCAAGCGAAATTCCAACCCGCCTTCGAGATCGACGGAAGCGGAAACATGATCCTGAATGTTGACCGGGTCGGCACCCACGCGCTTCTGAGCGACGGCCGATCGTAAGCGCGGCGTACGGTCCGCGCCCAAAATACGGACGCAAACCTATAAGATTGTATATGCGCAATACGAAGATTGTCGCCACGATTGGGCCTGCCTCGCGCTCTCCCGAAATGCTGCGCGCGCTGCTGAAGGCCGGCGTGGATGTGTTCCGCATCAACGCATCGCATGGCGTTTACGGCGAACACGCCGGAGTGATCCACCTCATTCGTGAAATTGCCGCGGACTGCGGCGCCACCGCGGGAATTCTGCTGGATCTGCAAGGACCCAAGATCCGCCTAGGCAAGTTCGACGGCGGCGAGGCCACGCTTGAAACCGGAGCGCGTTTCAGCATCACGGTGGAGGATGTAGTCGGCAACGCGAAGCTCGCGCCCACCAGCTATAAGGCGCTGGCGCGGGACGTCACCGCCGGCGATCGCGTGCTGCTTGGCTGACGGTTGCGTGGAACTACGCGCGCTGGCAACCAACGGCGTGACCGTGGACTTCACCGTCGTATCGGGCGGAACCATTCGCGACAAGCAGGGCATCAATTTGCCAGGCGTGCGCGTGAGCATCCCTTCCATGACGGAAAAGGACTGCGCGGATCTGGAATTCGGCTTAGCGCAGAACGTGGATATGGTGGCGCTGTCGTTTGTCCGCACCGGCGAGGATGTGGCGGGCCTGAAGCGGCGTCTCAAGAACCACGGGCGCAAGATTCCGGTGATCGCGAAGATCGAAAAGCCGGAGGCGCTGGATAACCTGGAAGGAATTCTCACGGAATCCGACGGCGTGATGGTGGCGCGCGGCGATCTGGGCGTGGAAATGACGCTGGCCCGCGTGCCGGGCGCGCAGAAAACCATCATCGAGCGTGCGCGCATGCGCGGCAAGTTCGTGATCACGGCGACGCAGATGCTGGAGTCCATGGTTACGCGAAATCCACGCCAACCCGGGCTGAAGTCACCGACGTCGCGAACGCGATTTTCGATGGCACCGATGCGGTGATGCTCTCGGCCGAGACCGCCAGCGGCCAGTATCCGCGCGAGGCAGTTTCGATGATGGCGACCATCGCGGTCGAGGCGGAAGCTTACCAGAAAGACCGGCACTTCCCGGAGCCGCCGCAGGCGCGTCAACCCCTCTGACGCGCAAATCATTACGGAAGCCGCGTATCACGCCGGACTTTCGGCCAGCGTGAAGGCGCTGCTGGCGTTCACCACGTCGGGTGAGACGGCACGCCTGATCGCCCGCTTCCGGCCGCACGTTCCGATTTTCGCGTTCTGCGAAACCGAAGCCGTCGCGCGCGAACTGGCGGTGGTTTACGGCGTGCATCCGGTGGCGCCGGTGAGCGTGGATTCGATCGAAGAAATGCTGCGCGTGTGCGATATGAAGCTGCTGGGCGAAGCATGGTCGCGCATCGGCGACAGCGTCATTCTGGTGGCGGGCGCGCCCTTTCGGGATGTCGGGCAGCGCGAACTTGATCAAGCTGCACCATGTGGGACAGGTGAGCTTCCAGGAATCGCTCGAATAACGGAGAAGGCGCGGTTTTCAATGCCGCGCCTCAATTCCGCGAACTACCGCGCTGAATTACTTGTCGGTCTTCTTGCGGCGCACGGGACGGCGTTGCCCGCCACCCCCGCCGGCTGCGGGTTTGGAAATGCGCTTGCGAGCCGGGGCGCGCTTGGGTTTAGCCGGCGGTGGATTGGGCTCGAAGATAGTCGGCTGGCCTTCGACGTAAGGCTGCGGCTCGTCCTCTTCGATTTCTTCTTCGACGGCGGCTTCCGGTTCGGGCTTAGGCGGTTCGGCGGGCGGATAGAATTCCGCGCCGAGATATACCAGCACGGTGCCTTGATCCTCGTGCGGCTCCAGTCGAACCACGGTCTTGTCCTGCGCGTAATTCAGAAACTCGGTGAATTGCTGGAAGCCATAGGCGGCCACGTCGAAGTTGGGCTGTTCGGTTTTAAACCATCCAGCCAGATCTTCCACCGGGCAACCATTCTCGATTTCGAGACGATGATTCTCCAGAACGTCCCGCAGCGGCGGCAACAGATCCTCATGCTTGAGCGAGGGATGCTCGCTCGATGCCGAGCCCTTGCGCTCGATGACATAACGCCCGCCGGTGCCGGAGACGTTGACCAGATCGGCACGCTTGAGCTTCTCGACGAAATCGGAAAAGCTGGACCCGCCGTAGGCGCGCTCGTTGAATGCGGAATCAAGCTGCAGCATGGTGGACTTCAGCAGTCCCAACTGCGGCTGCACACCGCGGCGTTCCAGCACTTGCAGAGCGCGTTCCACCAGCGGCATGGCCTGCGCCAGATCGAGCGGCGCGGGACGCTCGCGGCGTCCACCACGGTCGCCTTGCTGGCGATCGCCTTGCGGCGGACGGTCCCCTTGCGGACGATCGCCACGTTCCGGCCGATCGCTGCGCGGGCGTTGCTGATGAATCGCGCGCACTTCGAGCGCGGCCACGCTGGCCGGCACGGAAGTATCGGACAGCAGCGATTCAAAGCTGATGAACTCGTGGCAATTCTGCTGCAGGATGGTCGAGGTAAACGCCTTGCCGCCCACCACGAATACCGTCTTGCCGTATTCCTTGAGCTTGTTCACCAGCGGGATGAAGTCGCTATCGCCGCTGACGATGGCGAAGGCATTCACATGCGTATGCGTGAAGGCCATCTCCAGGGCGTCGAGCGCCAGGTTGATGTCGGCTCCGTTCTTATCGCCGCGAGGCGAGGGGATTCGCTGGACCATTTGCACGGCGTTTTCGGCCATCTGCCGGGTGGCGCCATCCTGGCGCCCCCAGTTGGCATAAGCGAATTTGGCGACGATGTCGCCGCGCTCCTTGAGCGCATCCAGCGCGAGCGAGACGTCAAATTCCCGCCGCAACGTGGATTTCAATCCAATCTCGATGTTGTCGTAATCGACAAACACCGCGATATTCAATTTTTCTTGCATTCTTACTCCTGCACTCGCTCAACGCGGTGCGTTCTTTCTTTGAGTTCTAACTTCAGGTGAGCGATGCCGGCTGCTTCACCGCGCCGCGGATGAATTCCACAATGCTTCCGAGCGAGGAGCCGGGTTGAAACACGGCGCCCACGCCCTGGCGTTTGAGTTCGGCGGCATCTTCATCCGGAACGATGCCTCCGACGATGACCACAACATCAGTCATCCTTTTTCCTTGAGCAACTCCATCACGCGCGGGCACGATGGCGTTGTGCGCGCCGGAAAGAATGGACAGGCCGATGACCTGCACGTCTTCCTGGAGCGCGGCGTTGACGATCATCTCTGGCGTTTGGCGGAGTCCGGTATAGACCACCTCCATGCCAGCGTCGCGCAGCGCCCGGGCGATTACCTTGGCGCCGCGATCATGTCCGTCCAGGCCGGGTTTTGCCACCAGCACACGGATTCTAGAATCCATACATTAGGGAGCGAGCTAAACGCGCCGCAAAGCCACACAGGGGCAACGCGGTGAGTTCACTTTGAACCGCTCACCACGCAAAAGGCATGATGCACAGTCCGTATTCAGTATAGAACGGATTGTGGCGGGGCAAGGGGACCCGGCTCCGGTCTATTAAGACGAACCCAAGTGCGAGCCAGCCCCAGCCCGATGCCGAAGCGAAGCTCGAAGCCATCCGCAAGGCCGTGGAATATTCATTTCCCACTCGTGATATCGCGGACCTGCTAGCGGAAATCGAGCGCGGACGTGAATTGCAGACCGAGCTGGGGAGACTTCACGAAGTGTCCCCGAAAGTCCCCGAATCGATCTACGGCTTGGGAGCGTTAATCGCGAAGCAATAGAACAGTCCCGCGCCCCCGGTGCTGATGAGACCTTCCTGGCTGCAGCCGCGGCTGGGATGCGCGGCGTTCCACGATGTGTTCGGGCCGCCAGTGCGGTCCTCGTGCCCGAGCATCGCGGTACCGTCGGTGCTGCTGGTCCAGTTGTTACAGGTGTGATCCGCGGCGTCGGTGTAGGCGCGGCCGTCGGGGGTTGAGCCGGTGAGCATGTCGTGCTGGTTGGGGTTGTCGCCGAAGCCCTTCACCGGTTCGCCCTTCTCGGTTAGCACGGTCGCTTTAGTCAGACTATTGCCAACGCGTGCCTGCTCCAGCGTGTCGCCGTGGAGGTCGGAAAGATTCTGCGCCACGCGCTGCCCCTTGGCGTTGAACCACGGGCCTTCGCCGATGCGGTCGCGCGCATTCACGGCCGGTTGTCCGCCTTTGGCCTGCGTGCTCAAGTAGGCGTGCCAAGTGAAGGTGCTGCCGGCGGCAGCAGCGAGCGTCTGACAGCGCTGATCCGCGCCGGCGAGTCCGCCTAGATCGGCTCCTTTGCCCGAACCCGAACTGGTGACGAAGAAACTCATGGGCTGTTGCGCCTGCTTCCCCTGGGCGAGCGCGAGCGAGGATCCTAAAGTGAACAACGCGAAACTGAGCAGCATCGGTTTATTCATAGGTATTTCCTTTCTGGGTAAGCGTAGCATGGCGCGGCGTTGGCGTCGCGGTTCACGGAAGCGGCCGCAAAGGGTAAGCTAGCATGAGGCCGCAGATGAACTCGCATGAATCCCGCTAACGACGTTGTAACGCCCGTCACTCCGAAAGTCGCGGCGATTCTCATCGTGCACAATCAAGCCGCGGAGTTGCAGCGGTCGCTTGCCGCGCTCGAAAGATCAGAGCACCGCGAGCAACTTGAGATTCTAGTCGTCGATTGCGCGAGTGACGATTCGACGGCGGAGATAGCCGACGAGCTCCCGGGAATTACCATGCAGCGGCTGCCGGAAAACTTTGGCGCAACGAAAGCCCTGAACATCGCCACGCGCACGGCCCGCGCCGAATACCTGCTTCTGCTGTCTCCGGATGTGGAAGTGGCTCCGGATACGGTCGCCCGCCTGGCTGAAAAGTTGGACGCCGAGCCGAGCGTCACCGGCGCTTGTCCCTTGCTGATGGACGGAGACGGGAAGCCGGTGATGCGCACGCGGGCATTTCCGGATCGGCAGTCGCTGGCGGAGGTTTGCGGAGGCGGCGAAATAGAGTGGATCGCGATCCCCGAAGGGACGCTGGCGGTGGAGCGGTCCACAGTGTCGTATCCGGGGCGCGAGGCCCTGATGATCCGCAAGCAGTTCGTTGCCGGCATGAACTACTTCGATGAACGGTTCGGCGAATACTGGGCCGATGCTGATCTGGCGATCAAGGTCCGAAAAGCGGGGCGTAAGTTGGAGATGTATCCCGCGATCCGCGCGACTTGGCATGCGCCGGAGGCGGCTCCGAACGATACCATCCACAAATCCGACCGCATTGTGGGCGCGGCCGCGCTGCTCAGTAAGCACGACGGTTTCCTGGCGGGATTCGGCTTCCGCATGGCGGCGATGTTCAGCGCCTTGACGCGCTTCGACTTCGCGCTGCTGGCGGCTGTGGCGAGCGGAAAAAAAGTCGGCTCGCAAGCCCAATAGCCCTCCTAGGATTCGGTTTACCCTATTTCGCCTAAGGTTTTTTGCTTAAGCTGCTAACTTTTTTCCCATGGGCGTCCGATAGGTCTCATAGCAGGACTTATCGTTATGCAAATGGAAGCTTTCTTGTGGCTGTTCCTGCCGGTGTTCGTGGCCGGCGGAAGCGCGTTGCTGTCCTACTTTGTGATGCAGGCGCGGATGGACGTGGCGCTGGCAAAAGAGCGCGAGTCGCTGGCGGAAGCGCGGGCGGCGATCAACTCGCACAAGGTCACCCTCGATGAGCGTGTAAAAGCCACCGCGGAGTCGGCCAAGCGGCAGGCGCTGGATGAGTTCATGCATGAGATCCGCACGGAAGAGCGCAGCTACGTGCGTGAGAGCAGGACGCGCAATACCTCCAAGAGAATCATGGTGATGCAGGAGCGGATTTACTTCCGTAACATCCCGCTTTCCAATTGGATCGATCGCGAGATGGTGATCGAAAGTGGCCCGGAACTGCGGCAACTGAGCGCGGAAGCGTCCTTAACCCAGGCGGCGCTGCCGACGACGGTTGAGACGCCTTTGGCGATCGCCAGGCTCCTCCAGGAAGTAAGGGGCGCCGACCACAAGCCGCTGCCAGCCTTCACTCAGGCGATGGTGCCGGCGCGGAGGCCCGTCACGAATCTGGAGGGGCCGGTTCGGGAAACGATCGATCGGGAAACAATGGTTCGGGAAACGCTGGTTCGGGAGACGCTGCTCCCGGAGACCATGGCTCCGGAAACGATGGAACTGCAAACCATTGGTCCAGATACGATGGAGCCAGAAGTAATAGAAACGGCTCTACTTACCCACCACGCGACGGCCTTTGGCGCGCAATAGCCGCGAGTGGCAGGCCGCGGGCCTGGCGCCGGTGTAATCCCCGAGAAGCTTTTCCCGTCCTGAAGAGTATGATGAGGCTGGTGGCCGAGCCTCTGGTAGCCGGACGGGTTGACACAGGTTTGCTACGGGATTTCGGCACTTGGATGACGGCGGAGCAACGGCGCGTGAACGCGCTGTGCCGGCGCTTGCTCCACGACCCCGACGAAGCGGACTCCGCGACCCAAGACGTCTTTCTGAAGGCCTACCAAGCGCTACTGCGGGAAGAAGAGCGTGGGGCGGATGGCAAGGTCTTGGACGACCCGACGCGCTGGCTGTCGAAAATCGCGGTGAACACCTGCCTTGACCGGCTGCGTTCGAAGAAGTGGCAGATCTGGCGGCGAAGACCGGCTCCGGAAGACGAAGCGATCATCTTGTCGATGACGGCTTCGCGAGCTCCGGAATCCGAGGACCGGTACTTCGCCGGCCAAATCAGCGGGCGGCTGGCGGCGGCGCTGGCCCAGCTTTCCGAGCGGCAGCGGGTGGTTTTCACGCTGCGGCATTATGAAGAAATGAGCCTGGAAGAGATTGGACAGATTCTGGGCCTGGATGTGGGCACGGTTAAAGCCCACATGTTCCGCGCGGTAAATAAACTGCGCGTGGATTTGCGGGACTTATATGAGGGAAGGCACCATGAGCGGGCACGAACATTTAAGTGAAGATACGCTGCTAGACGCAGTTTATGGGATCGCCGGCAACGATGCGGAAACGCATCTGCGCGCGTGCGCGGATTGCGCGCAGCGCTTGCACGCATGGCAGGAGAAGCGTGCTGCCTTGGCGGAGAGCATCGAAATCCCGGGCGAGTTTCTAGCTGCCCAGCGCCGGAAAATCTACGAACGCATCGAACGGCCATCGCGCAAGTATTGGCTGCTGGCGCCGGGGTTAGCGGCGGCGTGTGCGCTGGCGGTGGGAATTTTCGTTTACCATCCGGCTCCGCAATCGCAGCCGCCGAGCAAGCCTGCCGAGATCAGCGATACCCAATTGTTCCGCGATATTTATTCCATGGAAGAGACTCCGGAACCTGCTGCGGCGGGCCCGGTTCGCGCGTTGTTCGAGGAGCAGCAATAGCGATGCTTAAGTGTCTCCTGGCACTCGCTGTATTGCCAGCGGTGCTGCTGGCGCAGAGCGCACCGCAGCCGGCCTCGCGTAAAGGTCCGGCACTATGGGAGGGCTCGTGGTGGAACAGCCCTATCGTTCAGAACATGGATCTGAGCGAGACGCAGCGTAGAGACATTCGCGGCACGGTGCGGCAATACCGCGGCCACTTGCTGGACCTGCGGGAATCGGTGCAGCGCGCCGATAACGACCTTGAAATTGCCCTGAACGAGAGCCCCGTCGACCAGCGCAAGGCCAACGAAGCGATTGAACGGCTAGCCACCGCGCGCGGCGAATTGACGCGCACGCTTTCGCAGATGACATTGCGGCTGCGCACCATCCTGAGCAATGAGCAATGGCAGGAACTGCAGCGGCGGCAGGCGGAAAAAAGAGCGGCTCCGCCAGCAGCGGCTGCGCCGCAGCCCTGACCGGGAAAGGCCGGCGCTTACTTGCTTGCGGCCCAGGGTTTGAACCAGCCGAGACCATCCACTGTCTTTCCGGCGGGGCGATACTCGCAACCGATCCAGCCTTTGTAGCCGAGATCGTCGAGGACTTTGAACAAATACGTATAGTTGACCTCGCCGGTATCGGGTTCATTGCGCGCAGGGACGCCGGCGATCTGGATGTGCTCGCAGAGGTCGGCGTATTTCTTCAGCTTGGTGGTGATGTCGCCCTCGGTGACCTGGATGTGATAGCAGTCCATCTGCATTCTCAGGTTGCGGTCCGACGGCCGCGCAGAATTCGGCAGCTTCGGCCTGGGTGTTGAGGAAGAAGCCAGGAATGTCGCGGGTGTTAATGGGTTCGATCACCAGGATGATCCCGACGGCCGCAAGCTGTTCGGCGGCGTAGCGCAAGTTGGCGATATAGGTTTCCCTGCAAGCAGCGCGCGTCGAACCGGCCGGGACCAGTCCCGCCATGGCGTGCACGCGCGGGGTTTTCAATGCGCGGGCGTAAGTGATCGCGGTGGCGACGCCTTTGCGGAATTCTTCTTCGCGTCCCGGGATGCAGGCGATGCCGCGCTCGCCGGCGGCCCAATCTCCGGCTGGCATATTGATCAGAACATTTTCAAGATTCGATGCTTTGAGGGTTTCGGCGACCACTTCCGCAGGATGTTCGTAAGGGAACATGAACTCGACGGCGCGGAAACCGGCGGCGGCAGCGGCGGCAAAACGTTCCAGGAACGGGACGTCCTGGAACTGAAAGCTGAGATTGGCGGCGAAGCGAGGCATAAGCGAACAGTTTAGCAAACGCGGCGAAGAACGCGCGGCGCGTGAGCGGGCGAAGTTCCCGGCCGCTGCGGCACAGGTTGACATTGCGGGTCCGGGCACGGTATCTGTGGGATAGCTACGAAGCACGCAGGGCGCGGTAGCCAAGTGGTAAGGCAGAGGTCTGCAAAACCTTTATTCGTCGGTTCGACTCCGATCCGCGCCTCCAATAATTTCAAAGGATTTCCTGTTGCCCCGCAAAGGCTTAGGGACCTTTTCCTCGATTCGTGAAAACCTGGTCTTAGATCATCCCGATAGTGGACGAGTGGACCGGAAACGGAGGGCCGGAGGTGAGCGGTGCCGGGTCCTCCGACCAAGGGAAGTCAAGGACTGAAGACGGTCGGTGGCTCTCGGCGCATCGGAGGAGAAAGCCTCAGAAATAAGAAATGCAGTCCGTATCCGAGATTCCTGCACATCGGTGCAGTCCTTTCGGAAACGTACTTGTATTTTTTGCTTGAGTGAGTAAAGCCCAGCGGTCAACTTGCTGTTGATAGGTTTTGAACTCTGTGCTTTTCATCTCTATAGAACTAGGGGTCCAGCCCGTCAGATCGACCTGGTTTTCCTTGAGAATGCCGCTCAATGAGATTCCCGGCGTGACGGTCGACCGCAGAGAAGATTCTCCCCGTCAACGCTTCCGACAAGTGGTACGGTGTCGTGCTGAACTTTCCAACCGCACCATTGCGTTATTTTGTTCCCGTAGCCACTCGGGTCCGGTAGCCATATGTTATGGCAGTTTCCGCTATCTGCGACTACGATGAAAGTCTCCAATTGTCCCGATAACACATCCGAGGACGTTTGCACCAATTGCAGCCAGTAGAATCCATTTGAAAACGTGACCGAGAAGTTTCCAGAGATTCGATGGCCGCAGCTGATCAGTGGAAAAGCAATGACAGCAAGTAACAGGCCTCGAACTGCACGACCTAGATGCATACCCGTGTATCGGCTGTCTCACGACAAAGCTGCAACAGGTTCGACGGACTGAAGTCCTCGGCCCCTCTCTGCCCCTACACCCCCTCTTGTGGGAATCGCGCGGTCGAGTTTAGGATGAGGGCCATATGCCGAACTTGAACTGTGTCAGCTTCGTTTTTGCGGTAGCAGCTTGCTTCGTGGGCGTACGGGCCGCAGTCTATTGGTGGCAGGCGAGCAGCATCGAAATCGACCCCGGTTGTGGAGATCGGGGCCGCAACCTTCCACCGAGAAACTCAAACCGATAGAGCCGGTCATTCGTGAGCTAGCCCTGGAAGATCAGCTGAACGCGACGCTGGCTGCCACGAAGGCGTCCGCCGCTCTGAACAAGACGGCGGCGAAGTGGACCGCCGCGGCGGTCGTGCTCGGTACGATTCCTAGCGTTCTCGGGGCCCTGGCCAGCACGTTTCTAATATAAGCCCCGTGGAAATAGTCGTAGCCGGGGTAAGTTAGATGGACATTCTGCGCGGGCTGAGTGGGCGAACGGCTTGAGGCGCGGGACCAAAGCCTTTATTCATCGGTTCGACTCCGATCCGCGCTTCCAATAACTTTCAGGAATCTCCTCACAGCCCCCGCCGCCTATACTCGCCCGAATTCTTTCGATCGTGCGGACTCTCGCACCTCGCTTGAACCGTACTCAAGCCCAGGGGCCATGCAGGCAAGGTTACACTATGACCATCTGATCTCGGAGGAGGTTTTAGATGCGCGTTAGATTTTTAATGCCGCTGCTGCTGGTGGCGGCGGCGTCCGGTCAAACAATTACCACATTCGCGGGCACCGGCCTCGCTGGATATCAGGGGGACCACGGTCCAGCCTCGCAGGCGGAGATCAATCGCGTGGTGGGGCTGGCGTCGGACGCGTCGGGGAACATCTACCTGGCGGATCAGAACAACAATGTAGTGCGCAAGGTGGATACCAGCGGCGTCATCACCACATTCGCGGGAACCGGCGCTGCGAGCTTTAGCGGAGATACCGGACAGGCAACTGCGGCTACTCTTAGCGGGCCTACGGGAGTGTGCGTTGGGCCTTCGGGCGATGTTTTTGTAAACGATCTGGGCAATCACCGGGTGCGTAAAATCGCAGCCGGCAGCGGAATTATTACGACAGTCGCGGGCAGCGGATCGGCGTTGAGCTTTGGCGACGGCGGACAGGCCACTGCGGCGGGGATGAACATCCCGATTCGTTGCGCCGTGGATTCGGGCGGCAACTTATACATCGTGGACCAGGGCGCTTATGCAATCCGCAAGGTGACTCCAGCGGGCGTGATCAGCACCTTCGCGGGCGTCAACAATACACCAGGTTTCTCCGGCGACAACGGGCCGGCGGCGGCGGCTCTGATGAATAATCCCACGGCTGCTTCCTTCGATTCCGCGGGGAACATGTATGTGAGCGACCAGTTCAACCACCGGATCCGGAAAATCGATACCAACGGCGTCATCACCACCTTCGCAGGCAATGGAACCGGGACATTTGCAGGCGATAACGGACTCGCCACCTCGGCCAGCCTGAACTATCCGGGCGAGACCGCTATGGATTCCGCCGGCAATCTGTTTATTGTGGACTCGGCAAATGAGGTGGTTCGCGAAGTGAGCGCGGCGGGAATCATTTCCACGGTGGCCGGTGTTCCCGGAACCACCGGTAGCGGCGGAGATGGCGGTCCCCCGAGGTCGGCGCAATTCAACAACCCGTTTGCGTTGGCGCTGGATCCGTTAGGCAACTTGTATATCGGCGACATCAATAATAATCGCGTGCAAGAAATCGTGTCGCTGGCCTCCGGTCCGCCCGCGTGCACTTATTCGCTGAGCTCCGGCGGGCAGGCGTTCCCGGCGGCCGGCGGAAACGGCAGCGTCAATATCACGGCCGGAACAGGCTGCGTGTGGACGATTTCCAATCTGCCAACTTGGATCGTCGTTACCGGCGTTCCAACGGGCGGCGGCAGTGGGACCGTCACCTATCAAGTTGGGTCCAATGCGGGCGGCGACCGTTCCATTATCCTCACCGGCAACGGTCTTTCCTACACCGTCGAGCAAGAGGCCGTCTCGATCTCCGGATTAAGCGTTATCGGCACGATGGCGCATCTCGCGGCGGAGGAGAACTGGACCACCACTTTCACCTTGGTCAACAAGGGCGCGGCGCCGGTCACATCGCGATTGAGTTTTTCGGCGATGCGCTCGACCCACGGGCAACGGTCCGCTGATGCTGCCCTTGACGTTCCCGCAGCAGGCCGCCGCACGCGCCATTGCTGGCGGCGTCGTTCGACAGGACCATCGCCGCGAACGCGTCCTTGATTGTCGACCACGGCGGGTCCGCAGACTCCGCCGGTGCTGGTGGGCTCGGCGCAACTGGCGGCGACGGGAGCAGTGGATGGCTTCGCGATTTTCCATCAGATTCCGACGGCTGCAGGAAGCCGTGGTGCCGATGGAAACGCGCAATGCAAGTTCCTACCTGCTGGCGTTCGATAACACCAGCGGCGTGGTGCTGGGCGTGGCGGTGGCGAACGTTTCCGCGCAGAGCGCGGCCATCTCGGTGGTCATTCGCGACGATACCGGGGCGTCAGATCGGGACCGGGACCGCATTTCGCTGGGTGGCCAGCGGCCACACGTCGTTCGTGTCTGTCCGACGCAGATTCCCGGTCACGGCGAACATCCGCGGCACCATCGAATTCGATACGCCCGCCGGCGGGCAGATCAGCGTGCTGGGCATTGCGCTTCACGCCGCCGCAACAATGCGCTGACCACGATTCCGGCGCTGGCCAACGTCGGCACCAGCGGCGGCAGCATCGCGCACCTGGCTTCGGGCGGCGACGGCTGGCAGACCACATTCGTGCTGGTCAACACCGGGACCAGCGCGGCGCAGGTCCACGCTCAACTTCTTCGCCGATCAAACCGGACGCTCCTCTGCCGCTGCCGCTGTCATTCCCGCAAACCGGTCCCGGCACCACGATGTCGGTCTTCCGTACACGCCGAACGCTGGCCGCCGGGGCGACCCTGACATCGTGCAGAGCGGGGCGCGCAAGCTTCTCACCGGCTCGGCGCAGCTCACCACCACCGGAAACGTGAGCGGGTTTGTGATTTTCCGCACAACAACGGCCAGGAAGCGGTGGTGCCGCTGGAGAGCCGCAACGCCAACGGCTACATCATGGCTTTCGACAACACCAACGGCACGGCTACCGGCATCGCGGTGAATACCGTATCGGCGCAGGCCGTGAACATTCCGGTGGTGGTTCGCGACGACACCGGCAATCAATCGCGACCGACACTCTGAACCTGGCCGCGAACGGGCACTATGCGTTCACCCTGGTGACGGACAAATATCCGGCGACCGCCAACATTCGCGGCACCATCGAATTCGACACGCCGGCTGGCGCTCAGATCGGCGCGCTGGGCATCCGCATTCCCACCGGGACGCTCATACCTATACGACTCTGCCGGCGCTGGCGAAGTAGCGATTACTCCCCTGGCTTCAGCCCAGGACGCTCGACGATCTCGATCTTCGCTCCGTCCGGCCCGGCGACATAAGAGAAATTGACGTCGGGCCGTTCGCGAGCGCGAGCGGATGCGGTTCGCTGGTGACCGTCACGCCCTTGGCGCGCAGGCCGTCGATGGTCTTCGCCAGCGGTCCCGTGGAGCGGAAGCCGATATGGTCGATGGCGTGTCCTTCGCTGGGCTCCGACGTCGCCGCGCTGTACCAGAATCCACATGCTGCTGAAGCCGGGCAGAGCTGTATTTGATTCCGTCGATGCGGCCTTTTAGTTTCGTGCGCTCTCCGCCGAATTTCGCCAGCATCCAGGTGAAAACCTCATCCGGATCCGGCGCACGCATATGGATGTGGTGCAGCCCGAGCAATTCCGGATCCTGCACGACTTCGATGCGCGTGCCCCAGGGGTCTTCGACGAAAGCCAGTTTGAAAAGTCCAGGCACATCGCGCAATGGGGTGACGATCTTGATGCCGGCCGCTTCGAATTCCTTCATCTTCGCAGCCAGGTCCGGGAACGAGAAGCCCAGGTGATCGACGACGCTCCCGCTGCTGGGTTTCGCATCCGCTTTACGCATGAAGAGGAAGCGCGTGCTGCCGAACATCAGCCTGTCGGGGCCCTCCGGGACCCGGCGCGCGCCGAAATACTTCTCGTACCAGGCGGCGGCCGCAGCCGGATCGGGCACATTCAGATGCAGGTGGTCATAGGGAAATGTCTGCGCCGCGGCAGGCCGGGTAGTGGTCCCCAGGGCGACGCATAGCAAAGCAGTCGAAAGGATGGCTGATCGCATAAAGAATTCCCTTCAGGTTAAGTGCCGGATCGAGATCCAGTCTACCCTACGCGGGTGTTGAGCCGGGGCGAGGCGCAAGCCTAGCCCCTCCGGCTGGGGCGGCGCGGCCGAGCTAATTTCCCGCGACGGGGCGATTCTCAGGTAAAGACCCCAATTGCCACTAAAGCTTTGCCGTAAATTTGTCGAAGGTTTCAGCGGTTGGGAAAACATGAGACCCGAGTTTTGTAAAGTCTCCCGACGAAGCTGCCGATAACAAAGGAGGAAGGCCATTACATGAGGGACCGCAGAATTCATGACCGTGTTCCAGTCGCTTTTCAGGCTTGCGTTACGGTAGTGACCAACCCTGAGATCTCGGCTTCAGGAGAAGCCAACGATATTTCGAGGTCCGGGCTCGGCGTAGTTCTGCCAATCCCGATCCCCTCTGGCACTATGGTCCGAGTGGATATCGCGGACAGCATACTATACGGGTTCATCGCTCATTCCGAAGAATGGCCCAATCTGTCGAGGCCGTCTTTCGCCCGCAATAAAATATGGTCTGACCCGGATACGCCGGCTGAATCCCTCCCCGAACGGCGCTTCTTTCACACTGGGATCGACCTTGTCGAAGTCGCGATGGGGACTTCGGGGTTGTCGCAATTGTTGAAGACGACGCTCGAAGAGGTGCTGCCCGGCTTGGAGATGACGTCCCTCAGTCCGGCTTAACCGGCGCCGCTCGACGGCCCTCAAACGCCCGCTCTGGAATATTCGGGGTACGTTGCTGGTAAAGCCTCGCTGTATTGCCGAATTATTCCTTAAATTGCACCGGCTTTTTTAATATTGCGTCTATAATCAAAAGCGGGACGGACACTTCCTCCGATGTGTCCCCTAGGAGAGGGAGCGCTAATTCTTCCGAATGGGTGCTCCCCCTCTCCCTTCGGCCCATTGGTTTTGCAGGGCGCGCCCGGCCCGTGACGTTGCCGATCCTGGCGATGCCCCAGCGGCGAAAACCGATGTATACTTCCTCACGGAGGAAGTGGATCATGCTCAACCGGCGCGAGTTTTTTGGGGCAGGCCTCGCCACTGCGGCGGCCTTGCACGCCATGCCGCAGGACCGAATGCGGTATGCCATGAGCGGCCACGAGTTTCGCCACACGCCGCCGCATCCCGAGGCGGGCATCCAGATGGCGGCGCGCTACGGCTATCACGGATTGGAACCGTTCCAGGAAGATATCGCGATGTATTTGGATAAGCCTCCGGCGGCGCTCAAGGATGTTCTGGACGCCTCCGGCTTGGCGCTGTGCACCGTCGGGAGCGGTGGGCAATATCTGGATATGGCCAAGGTTCCGGAGACCATCGCCAGCAACGTCGCGCGGTGCCGCTACATCGCACATTTCGGCTGCGAACACTTGAAAGTCAATCTGAGCCGGCGGCCCGGCGACGGCCGCGCGAATCTGAGCGGCGAGAACGCGGCGGCAATTGCCCGAACGCTAAACGAGATCGGAAAGCGCACGCTGGGCGAGACAGGCGTCAAGTTCGCATTTCATCCGCACTGCTGGACGCTGGTGGAGCGGCAGCCGGAACTCGACAAGATGATGGAGCTGACGGATCCCCGGTATGTGTTCCTGATTCTGGATACCGGGCATGCGAGTCTGGGCGGCATCGATCCGGTGAAAGCGCTGCGCGACTATTATTCGCGCATGGCGGCGATCCATCTTAAAGATTGCGAAGCGAAATATAGCGCGGGCAATGGCTGGAAAGGCCCGGCCCCCAGCGAAGAGGAGCATAATCGCGTCAACCTCTATAAGCGCCTGGGCAGCGGAGGCGTGGATTTTCCAGCCTTCTTCGCGGTCTTGCGCGAGAAGAAATACGCGGGTTGGGTTACGCTTGATTTCGACGCCCCCCGACCGGGGGAAGGGACGGTGGAGCAAGACATGGACGCCCACCGAAAATATCTGCTCGAAATGCTGCACGTGACGCTGAAGAGCTGAAGCGGCGACACATATGAAATCGTGCTTCTTTTTGCTGGCGGCTCTGGCCGCGCTGTGCGGCGCGCAGACTCTTCCCGCTCCTGGCTTTCATCATCTACATCTCAACTCGGTGGACCCGGACGCGGCCATCGAATTTTATACTCGCCAGTTTCCCAGCACAGCCAGAGCAACGTACGCGGGAGCGCCCGCACTTAAGTCGGGCCCGGTCTGGGTGCTGTTCACGAAGGTGAAAACGCCGCCGCCCACCCAGCCGCAGACTGCGATCTGGCACTTCGGCTGGCACGTCGTCGACGCGCATAAAAACCTGGCGCTCTATCAGCAGCGCGGAGTAAAACTGCTGCCGCTGTACACGACGGATGAAGGCGGATCGGTGTTCGTCAGCAGCGATACCTGGCCTGGGGCTAACGGGTCACTGGGCCGCACTAAGACGGAAATCGCGGATGCGATCGCCAAAGGCATACAGCCCACGCACGGCGCTGGGTTCGCGTACCTCGAAGCTCCGGATCGCGCCATCATCGAATATCAGGGAGACATGCCGGCCGAGCGCTTCAATCACGTTCACATGTTTCAAAAAGATCCTTATTGCGCGGAGCTGTGGTATCACCAGCATCTCAATGCCCCGCTCTCCGCTGCCTCCAAACGAGCCGGTTACACCGAGGCGAATTGCCATGCGGCTAAGCCGGAACTTTCCTGGCCTTCCCTCGATCGCGCAGGCATGTTCCGCATGCCCGGTGGAGTTACCTTCAGTAACGTTGCGCTCAGTTTCCACATTCAACAGGACAGCCGGCCGCTGGCGCCGACTCGGGGACAGCTTTACGATCACATTGGGCTGAGCGTCGCGGATCTGGACGCCTGGATGGTCAAGCTGCGCGCCGAGCACATCAAGTTTTTGACCAAAATATACAAACTGGGCGATGCACGGGCGGTGATGATCGAAGGTCCTGGCCGCGAGGCGCTGGAGCTTGTCGAGGTCAAATAAGGCGCTCCACGGCGACGACGCCCCGACCTCGTGCGCGGCGTCCGGCGAGGCGATCGGAAAGCGATTTCCCCCTTTAATAATCGGCGAAACCTGCCCATTTGGCAGGGCCTTGATCGGCTCCTTCCGGGTTGACACTCTCATCTTTATTCTGGTAGACTGCTTGCGCTGCGAGTCAGGTCGAGCCTCGACTTGCATATTGAGATATTCGGCGGTTAAGGCGATTGTAGGGGACACGATCTCCGCGAGCGAACCCACCGCACGTTAAGGAGAATTGAAATGAAACGCTTGTTATACACGGTAGCCTTGTCGGCTGCTTTAGGAGCGGTGGCGGCCCAGGCCCAAAACGCACCACCGGCCTCCGCCGATCCCTACGCAAACAACGCCGCTGCGGGACAGATGAAGTTCCCGCTGGCCGCGCCCGCAGGCAAGGACAGCGATGCCATGCACAAGGCGCTCCCCGGCGCCACCAACACCGGACTGCCGGATGAGAAGACCTGGAAGTACGGTCCGGACTTCAGCGCGCCGTCAGGCTCGCAGATCTGGAATCCGGTTATGGCCAAGATGAAGGCCGGCGGAAAAGTCACCGGCGGCACGGTTTTCAGCGCCACCGATCGGCACCACCTATTGCGCGATGGCGAATGCCGGTTACGATTTCATCTGGACCGAAATGCAGCACTCCACGCACGATTGGGATCAGGTTTCGAAGATGTGGGGTCATTGCCCGCACGCGAAGGCCGTTCCCGGTGCGCGCGTAGCTTTCGCCAACGAGCGTGAGATTCAGCATGCCACCGACGCCGGCGCTCTGGTGGTCGTGGTTCCGACTGTTCGCTCGGAAGCGGAAGCGATTGAAGCGCGCGACTGGACCTTCTTCCCGCCACTCGGCAAGCGTAGCCTCGGCGGCGGCACCGGCTTCGATCCCGCGATGTGGGGGAACGTCCCCGGCGGCTATCGCCAGACTGCCAATGACAACATCGTTCTGATCCTCATGATCGAGACGGTGGACGGCGTGAAAGACGCGTACAAGATCGCCAAAGTTCCGGGCGTGACCGCGGTCTTCGCCGCTAGCGGCGATCTGGGCAACTTCTCGGGCTACAAGCAGGGAACGCCGGATTACGAGCGCTTGATCAACACCGTGCACGACGCCGCGATTTCGGCTGGCAAGCGGTTGTGCGGACCGTACGCATGGCGCGATCGTCCGGACTTCACCTGCTTCCAGGCTGGCAGCGAACTGGCTGCCATCGCGAAGGGCGTGGGCGATGAACTGGGACCGTTGAAGAACACCCAGGGCAAAGTTGAAGTCGGCCCCTACGCGGAAAAGAAGTAGTATTTTGCGGGCGGCAGCGCCTGCAAAAATTTGAACATCGAAGTGAAATCCGGGAGGGCGCAATCTGGCTCTCCCGGATTTGTTTGTGAGCAAGTTGATATAGACTGGTAGCGCTTAAAATCCAGTTCCACGTTCCTCCGGGACCATGTCGTGTAAAGAATGGAGAAAATCGATGTCGAAACTGTGGGCGGGTGTCTTTTGTGCGGGATTGCTGATCACGTCTGCGAGCGCACAGACCGGCGCGAAGAACGGGGAATGGCCGACCTATGGAGGCGATCTCGGAAACACGCGCTACTCGGCGCTGGATCAGGTCAACGCGGCGAACTTTAACAAGCTGCAAGTCGCCTGGCGCTTCAGCACGGCGAATCTGGGTCCGCGTCCGGAGTACAACCTGGAGGCCACGCCTCTCATGGTTGGCGGAGTGGTTTACTCGGTGGCCGGTGGTAGGCGCGACGTGGTGGCGCTCGACGCGACTAACGGCGAGCTGTTGTGGGTGCATGGCGAAAACGAGGGCCTGCGCGGCGATGACGCGCCCAGAAGGCTTTCGGGCCGCGGTCTTTCTTACTGGACGGATGGCCGCGAACAGCGCATCCTCTATGTCACGCCAGGCTACCGCTTGATTGCGCTGGATGCGAAGACTGGTAACCGGATTCCATCCTTCGGCAACGGCGGCGAAGTGGATCTGAAACTTCAGGACGATCAGGATATCGATCTCGTCACTGGCGAAGTGGGGCTGCACTCGGCGCCCGTTGTCGCTGGCAACACAATTATCGTTGGCGCGGCGCACTTGGCGGGTGGCAATCCGAAAACCAAGAGCAACGTGAAGGGCTATGTGCGCGGATTCGACATTAAGACCGGCAAGCGCCTATGGATCTTCCACACCATCCCGAAACCTGGCGAATTCGGCTACGACACGTGGGAAAAAGATTCCGCCGACTATACCGGGAACACCGGTTCGTGGGGCCAGATGAGCGTCGACGAGGATCTGGGATTGGCATACCTTCCAGTTGAATTGCCGACCGGCGATTACTATGGCGGCCATCGCCCTGGCAACGGCCTGTTCGGTGAGAGCATCGTTGCGGTGGACCTCAAGACGGGCGCGCGGAAATGGCATTACCAACTGGTTCACCACGGCATTTGGGATTGGGACATTCCGTGCGCGCCCGATGCTGGTCGACTTCACGCTCAACGGCCGTACGGTGAAAGCGGTGGCCCAGCCGACCAAGCAATCGATCCTGTACGTTTTCGATCGCGCCACCGGTAAGCCGATCTGGCCGATTGAAGAGAAGCCCGTGCCGCAGGGAGACGTGCCGGGAGAGAAGTACTCGCCCACGCAGCCCATGCCGACCAAGCCGCCGGCGTATGGCCGCACGGGAACGTCGGTCGACGAGTTGATTGACTTCACTCCCGAGCTGCGAGCGGAAGCGATCAAAGTGGCCTCGCGTTACAAGATGGGCCCGATCTTCACGCCGCCCACCGTGAGCAAAGCGGAAGGCCCGCTGGGCACACTGGTGTTTGGATGCTGCCAGGGTGGAACCGGATGGCCGGGCGGATCTTATGATCCTGAGACGCACATGCTCTACACGTTCACTTGGGCAAACGTGACGTCGCTTGGGTTGGTGCCTCCGGCTCCCGGAGCGTCCGACATGAATTATGTCTCTGGCGTGGCGCGCCCGGCTGGCTGCTGCCGGCGGACCTCGCGATCCCGCAGGTGAGGGTTTTCCGCGCGGGTTGACCGTTGAGGGATTGCCGCTCTTCAAGCCGCCCTATGGTTCGATCGTCGCGATCAATATGGACAAGGGCGAGATCGCGTGGTCGATCGCGCATGGCGAGACTCCCGATAATATTCGAAACAGTCCCGTGCTGAAGGGCTTGACGATTCCGCGCACCGGACGCGGCGGGTTAGTTGGTGTCTTGACAACTAAATCCTTGGTGATCGCGGGCGAGCGCGGAACTTTCACCGACGCGTCGGGCAAAGTTGGCGCGTTGCTTCGCGCGTACGACAAAGCCACTGGTAAAGACGCGGGCGCGGTGTACATGCCGATGGGGCAGACCGGTTCGCCCATGACCTACATGGCGGACGGCAAACAATACATCGTGATTTCGATCGGTGGACCGGGATTCCCCGGCGAACTGATCGCGTACCGGCTGCCGAATTAGCGCGAGCGCTACGGGGCGTCGTCAGTTGACTTAGAATTGGCCCGAATGTACGATCAAGTTCTCTGCCACGGCGAGAGCGCGCGGAGTACCAGGAGGGTTGGTTTGAGAGAAAAACTGAACTCAATGATAGCCGCGGCGGCCGTCGCGAGCGTTCTCTTACTGGCGGCGCTGCCGGTTGTGGCGCAAACGGCCAACTCCAGGGGTCCGCGCACGGCGGACGGCAAGCCGAATCTCAACGGGATCTGGCAGGTCCTGACCGAGGCTAACTGGGATCTGCAAGGCCACGCCGCGGCTGCCGGTCCGATGATTCCGTTGGGCGCAATCGGCGCGATGCCGCCTGGGCAGGGCGTGGTCGAAGGCGAAGAGATTCCCTATAAACCCGAAGCGCTGGCGACCAAGAAAGCAGAATTTCGCCAACCGCCTGAAGCTCGATCCGGAAGTGAAATGCTATCTGCCGGGCGTGCCGCGCGCCACCTACATGCCGTTCCCGTTTCAGATCGTGCAGATCCGCAAGATTATATTCTGATCACCTACGAATACGCGAACGCCGCGCGGACAATCTATATGAAAGACCCGGGCCCGGCGCCGGTGCGATAGCTGGATGGGGCAGTCGGTGGGCCATTGGGAAGGCGATACGCTGGTGGTGGACGTGACCGGTTTGAACGATCAAACCTGGTTCGACCGCGCGGGCAATTTTCACAGCGACGCGCTGCATGTGGTGGAGCGCTACACGCTCGCACAGGCCGGATACGCTGATGTATGAGGCCACCATCGAGGATAAGAACGTGTTCACGCGCCCGTGGAAGATCAGCATGCCGATTTACCGGCGCGTGGAAAAGAACGTGCAACTGATGGAATTCAAGTGCGTGGAATTCGTGGAAGAATTGATGTACGGGCAGTATCGCAAGAAGGCCGCGAAATAAGCAGGAGAGTTCCTTGGCAAAGCGCTTGTGGATGGCGGCGTTGATCGGTGCCGCGTGTATGGCGGTCGCGGGTCACGCTGCGCCGCCCGCCCGCACTCCTGACGGGCAACCGGATATTCAGGGCGTGTGGAACAACTCGACCATTACGCCGCTGGAGCGGCCGCCGCAACTTGCGGGCAAAGCGGTCTTCACGCCGGCGGAAGCCGTCGCCTACGAAAAGCAATTTGCGGACGCGAATAATCGTGATCGCAGAGGGAACGACGGCGCATCGGACGTTGCGGGCGCGTACAATCAGGCGTGGTTCGATCGCGGCACGAAGGTGGTGTCCACCATGCGGACATCGTTGATCGTCGATCCCCCAGACGGAAGAATTCCTTATAGCGCGGAGGGGCAAAAGCGGTTGGCCGCGGCGGCCGAGTACGCGCGCCTGCATCCGGCCGATGGTCCGGAAGATCTCGCGTTGACGGATCGATGCCTGTTGTGGGGCACGGCGGGACCACCCATGCTGCCGGGTCCTTATAACAGCAACTATCAGATCTTCCAGACGCCGGGCTACGTGACGATTCTGATCGAGATGATCCACGAGGTCCGCATCATTCCGCTGGATCGGCGTCCTCATTTGCCAAGTAATGTTCGGCAATGGCTCGGTGATTCGCGCGGGCACTGGGAGGGCAACACGCTTGTGGTCGAAACCACCAACTTGACGGATAAGTCGCGCTTCCGCGGGGCCACCGAGAACATGCGCGTGATCGAGCGCTTCACGCGTACCGACGCGAACACGCTCACTTACGATTTCACGGTGGAGGATCCGGCCGACTTTTTCGAAGCCGTGGTCCGGCTCGGTTCCGATGACGAAGTCGGCTGGGCCGATTTACGAGTATGCGTGCCATGAGGGGAATTATTCGGTTCCCGGAATTCTCGGCGGGGCGCGCGCTCAGGAAGCTGGGAAGTGATCCTATGAAGCTGCCATGCGCTCTGGTTGGTGTTCTGGCGGCGTCGATGTGCGCCGGACAGGGACTCGCGGTTAAGAAATCCTGGACACCGCCGCGCACGGCCGACGGCCAACCGGACTTGCAAGGCGTATGGACCAACGCAACGATCACGCCTCTGGAGCGGCCCGCGGAGCTGGCGGCGACGGCATCCTTCACGCCATCCGAAGCGGCGGCTTACGAAAAGCGAGTGGTGGAAAACGCTAATGTGGACCGGCGCCGGACCGACATCGCGCAGGACGTAGGGCTCGCCTATAACGAAGCTTGGTGGGATCGCGGAACGCATGTTGTGAAAACGCTTGCGGACGTCGTTGATTGTCGATCCGGCCGATGGCAAACTACCGGCGCTAACGGCAGACGGTGAACGGCGAGCAGCCGCACTGGCCGAGCAACGGAGATTGCATCCCGCCGACGGACCGGAGAACCGAAGTCTTGCCGAGCGCTGCATTCTGTGGGCAACAGCGGGGCCTCCCATGATGCCGGGTCCTTATAACGACAACTATCAGATCTTTCAAACACCGGGATATGTGGCAATCGTGGTGGAGATGATTCACGATGTGCGGATTATTCCGTTGGACGCGCGCCCGCATCTGCCGTCGAACGTGCGCCAATGGCTGGGCGATTCGCGAGGCCATTGGGAAGGCAATACGCTGGTGGTCGAAACCACCAATTTCACAGGTAAAACCAGATTTCGCGGTGCCAGCGAAAACATGCGCCTGACGGAACGCTTCACGCGCACCGATCCGGATACCATTCTTTATGAGTACACTGTGAATGATCCGGACACGTGGACCAAGCCCTGGACCGCGCAGGTGACCATGGCGAAATCCGATAGCCAGGTGTACGAATACGCGTGCCATGAGGGAAACTACGCGATGACGGGGATACTGACGGGAGCGCGCGCGGAAGAAAAGAACGGGGCGGCCGCGAAATAGAAGGAGCTTTTATGCGATCAATGAAAATCGGTCTGGCAATGGGTGCGGCGTTGTTGTTTTCGGCTCCGCTATGGGCGCATCACGCGTTCACGGCGGAATTCGACGGCAATAAGCCGGTGAAGCTGCGCGGCACGGTCACCAAGATGGAATGGATTAATCCGCACGCCTGGATTCATATCGACGCGAAGGACGCCGATGGCAAAGTCACCAACTGGATGGTGGAATGCGGCAGTCCCAATACGTTGCTGCGGCGCGGCGTCACCAAGAATTCGGTGACTGTGGGCATGGAGATTATCGTCGAAGGGTATCAGTCGAAGGACGGTTCGAATAAAGCCAACGGCCGCGATGTGACATTCCCCGACGGCAAGAAGCTGTTCCTGGGTTCCTCGGGAACCGGCGCGCCTGGCGACACGCCCGAGAAATAGCGATCCCCGAGAAATAGCTATCAATGATGCGCTACAAACTCGCGGGCGGCGCGATCGCGCTCAGTTTCGTTTTATCGGCTGCTCAGATCCCTAAGTTCGAGCCGGATCCTTACTGGCCGAAGCCGCTGCCGAATAACTGGATGCTGGGGCAAGTCTCCGGCACGTCGGTCGATTCGCACGATCACATCTGGGTACTGCATCGTCCGCGCACCATGGAAGAGCACGATCGCTACGGCGAGACCGGTAAAGGCGACTGCTGCGTTACCGCGCCTGCGGTGATTGAGTTCGATCAAGCCGGGAATGTGGTGCAAGCGTGGGGCGGCCCCTCTAAGGCGGGCACTACGCAGAGCTACGAGTGGCCCGATAACGAGCACGGAATTTTCGTCGATTCCAAAGACAACGTGTGGATCACCGGCAACGGCGATAAAGACGCGCAGATTCTGAAGTTCACCAAGGACGGGAAGTTTCTGCTGCAGATCGGCCATCACGGCAAGAGCGGCGGCAGCAACGATACCGAAAACATGGGGCGTCCCGCAGGCGTTGTGGTGTACGGCAATGAAGTTTTCGTGGCCGATGGCTACGGGAACCGGCGCGTGATCGTGTTCGACGCCGAGACCGGGGCTTACAAGCGGCACTGGGGCGCCTACGGGAAAAAGCCCGACGATAGCGCACCGCGCACACGCGTCTATGAAGGGCCGGGTTCGCCGCAATTCAACCTGGTGCACGGCATCCGCATTTCCAACGATGGCCTAGTGTATGTGGGCGACCGCGTCAACAATCGCATTCAGGTTTTCCAGTTGGACGGCACGTTCGTCAAAGAGAGCTACATCGAACGCAAGACCTCAGGAGCGGAAGGCTCCGCGTTCGATATCGCGTTCTCTCCCGACAAACAGCAGCAATTCTTCTACGTGCCGGATGGCAGCAACAAGAAAGTCGATATCGTAAACCGCCAAACGCTGGAGATCGTGGGATTCTTCGGCGGGCATGGCGGCCATGGAGTGGGCGATTTCTTCCACATCCACAGCGCCGTGACGGATTCCAAGGGCAACATCTACATTGGCGAAGTCAACAACGGCCGCCGCGTCCTGCGCTGGAATTACAAAGGCATGGCCGCGCAGTAGCGGCTGCTACTCCGCGATCCACAGATTTTCGGCGAAGCGCCATTCGTGGTCGACCCACTGCGCTTCGCAGCGGAAGCCGCTGGATTGAGCCATACGCAGCACATCCGCCGGGGTGTATTTGTGGCTGCTTTCGGTCCAGATGGTCTCGCCTTCTTCGAAGACTACCGACAGATCTGCTTTTTCGATGGCAATCCGCTGTCTGCGTTTCGATCGCAGATGCATTTCGACGCGGCACGCGTCGCTATCGTACCGGGCCACATGTTCGAAGTCAGCGAGATCGAAGTGGCCGTCTAATTCGCGATTGATGCGGCCGAGCAGGTTTAAGTTGAAAGCTGCGGTGACGCCGATGGGGTCGTCATAAGCCGCGAGCAGCACCGGCGCCGGTTTGGCGAGGTCGGTTCCCAGGAGCAGCGAGTCACCCGGCTGCAGCAAACCGCGCACTTCCTGCAGAAAGTTCGCCGCTGCAGGCGGATCGAAATTTCCGATCGTACTGCCCAGGAACAAAACCAGCAACGGCTTGCCGTTGCGGGACGCGGCAACTTCCGCCAGGCCATCCAGGTAATCCCGCTCCAAACCCAGAATGCTGATGGCCTGGATGTCGGCGACTTCGCGCTTGCACATCGCCAACGCGGCGGGCGAGATTTCGATGGGGTAGTAAAAAGTGGGATCGCGGACGCACAAGGCTTCGAGGAGCCCGCGCGTCTTCTGGCCGCTGCCGCTGCCCAGTTCGGCGACGGTAAGGGGCGTATGCAAACGCTCCACGATTTCCGCCGCGTGCTGGCGCAGGATGCGATCCTCGGCGCGCGTCAATCCATATTCGGGAAGCGCGGTGATGACGTCGAATAAGCGCGAGCCAACGGTATCGTAAAGATATTTTGAGGGGAGCTCTTTTTGACCCCGCTTGGTGAGCCCGGTCTGAACGTCGGCTGCGAAGGCTTGTTCAAAGATAGATAGTTCCGTTGAAACGATCATGGGGTGAGAATTCCTCTCTTGTGGAGTCTTTGGGTTTAGCTATCGACGCAGCGGAAACCTGCGTACACGTAGGGATAGTGGGGCTGAAACCAGTTGCGGAAAGATGACCGCAACATACAGGCGGCAGTGCGCGGCGATCCGCCTTTCATCACGTAATGCTTGCCGTCGAAGAAATTCGCGGAGTAGCCGGGATAGAACGGAAACGGTTCAAAGCCCGCGAACGGGGCGAAGACTGTGGAAGTCCATTCCCATCCGTTGCCGGACATTTCCACGGCTCCGAAGGCGCTGCTGCTTTCGGGAAATGCGTTGACGGGTGTTGGATCCCAGCTCTTGAAATCGGCGTTTCCCGCCAGCCGCGCGCCTTGCGCCGCTCGCTGCCATTGTGTTTCCGTCGGCAACTTCTTGCCTACCGAGCGTGCATAGGCGCTGGCTTCGGCGTGACTGACATAAACCGGCCAGTCCGGTGGCAGGGAGATTTCGTCGAACATGCCGCGATATCGCCAGGCGTCGCCGCTACGGTGCCAGAACGCTGGATGGGCGACTTTGTTGGTGGTCTTCCAATCCCAATCGGCGGCGGTCCACCATTCGCGATTTTCGTAGCCACCCGCCTGCATAAATTCCAGGTACTCTGCGTTGGTGACTTTGTATTTGTCGATGGCGAAGGAGGGGACCACAACCGTGTGGGCTTCGAACTCGTTGTCCCAGCCGAAAGTCGCCGCTGCTCGATGCCAGGCCCAACGCCGCAGGGCCTGCGGGGATTTCGATCATCGCCGGCTGAAGAGACTGGCTAGAGAAAGCGAGCGGCGCGCCCGCGGGTTTCAACTTTTGCTCCAGCGGCAGGCGGTGCAACATATAGGCGAGCGTCTCGCAGTGCATCAGGCGGTGCTCGATAGCCACGTTCAAAAGCTGCGCGTCCGTGATCGCGCGCGCGTCAATCTGGTCGCGGAGGCGCTGGTTGTAATCGCGGACTTCTTCGAGCGAAGGCCAGTCTTCGGGAAGATCACTGGGGAGCGCTGTTCCCACCGGATCGATGCCGAAGGCGAAGAGCCGGTCGAACTCCGGACGAAATGACGGCAGGCCGACACGATCCCGAAACAAATTTCCCTCGAAGGCTTCCAGATGGCCCAGGTAAAATACGATGCGGTGACGGTCCGCGATGGGGCGTTCGTACAGCGAATCCGGGCGGATGATCGCAAAAAGGCGGTCAGATTCAGCGCGCGCGTCTGCAGAACGCTTCAAGAGTTCGCCAGAACTTGCCACCGGGTTGTGCGCAATCAGCACGTTCGTCCTTCCCAGGCTAGTGCACGCTCAATGCCAAGGTAGCAGTTTAGATGGCGCCCGGGTGATGCAGGTTGCAACGGAGGCGTCCCGTAACGTGGAATAATGCGGGTCATGCCCCTGGTGGAGTTCCGGAATGTGTGTTACGAGGTGGGCGGGCGGCAGATTCTATCGGATGTAAACCTTACCGTTGAGGCCGGTGAGACGCTGGTTTTACTCGGACGCAGCGGGTCCGGGAAAACCACGGCTCTGAAGATGACCAACGGAATGTTGTTCCCGACGCGCGGCGAAGTGCTGGTGGAAGGAAAGGCGACAACCGAGTGGGATCCGATTCGTCTGAAGCGCCATATAGGATATGTGATCCAGGAGGTCGGGTTGTTTCCGCACTTCACAGTGGCGGAAAACGTCGGGCTGGTTCCGACGCTTGAAGGGTGGCCGAAGGCGGATGTCGAACAGCGCGTCGAGCGCTTGCTTGGCGATATGGGATTGCCTCCCACGGAATATCTGCGCCGCTATCCGCGGCAGCTTTCGGGTGGACAGCGGCAGAGAGTGGGCGTTGCGCGCGCGCTGGCGGCGGACCCTCCACTGCTTCTGTTCGACGAACCCTTCGGCGCGCTGGACCCGGTGACGCGTGTCGAATTGCAGAGACAGTTTCTGGACTTACGCCGCGATTTGCGGAAGACTTCGATATTCGTGACGCACGATGTGCGCGAGGCGCTGCGACTGGGGACGCGAATCGGTTTACTCACGCGCGGACGGCTGGAAGTGGCCGCTGACCCGCAGGAGTTCCGCAACGCGCGCACCGAAGAGGCGCTGGCGTTTCTGGGTAGTCTGGATTGAGGCCTGATGCGTCCCGACTTAGTGAATGATCTGATCCAGCTCACCGGCGAGCACCTGGTGCTGGTGCTGAGCGCCATGGCCGCGGCGATGCTGATCGGCGTTCCCTTGGGAATTTTGCTCACGCGCCGGGAAGGCCTGCGGCGGTGGCTGCTGGGTTTCGCCAGCGTGATGCAGACCATCCCCAGCCTGGCATTGTTCGGATTTCTAATTCCGATTCCGTTCATCGGCGGCATCGGAAAACGCACGGTGATTATTGCGCTGGTGCTGTATGCGCTACTGCCGATCCTGCGCAACACATTCGTTGGCATTATGAGCGTGGACGCGGCGGTGTGCGAATCGGCTGTAGCGATGGGGATGACCAGCGGGCAAATGCTGCGGCAAGTGCAATTGCCGCTGGCGGCGCCGACGATTCTGGCGGGCATTCGCGTGGCGACCGTCACCACCATCGGCACCGCAACCATCGCGGCCGCGATTGGAGGAGGCGGGCTAGGCGTGTTCATTTTTCGCGGCGTGGCGTCTGTCGATACGGCGCAGATTCTGGCCGGTGCGGTTCCGGCCGCGCTGATCGCGCTGGCGGCGGATGGGGGATTGGGATGGGTGGAACGAAAATTATCGCGGGCGTAGCGGCGGCTGCACTGTGCTTGGCGGGCTGCTCCGCTTCGCGGACGGCGCGCGCTGCGCGTCGGGTCGAAGAACTTCACCGAGCAGGTGGTGCTGGGCGAGATCATCGCGCAACATCTGGAACATCGCCTGCATCAAAAAGTAGAACGCAAGCTGAACCTGGGCGGGACGCTGCTGGCGCACCAGGCGCTGCTCGCTGGTGAGATCGATTTGTATCCGGAATACACCGGCACCGCACTGGTAGCGGTTTTGAAAGAGCCGATCCAAACCGATCCCGCGGCCGTACTGGGTTTGGTGCGGGCTGAGTATGCAACCCGCTTCCATGTGGCGTGGCTGGATTCGCTGGGTATCAACAACGGTTTTGCGATGGTGGTGAGTGGCGAGAACAAGAAACTCGAAACCCTCAGCAACGCCGCGCGGAGTTCAAAGCCGTGGGCGCTAGGCGTGGGTTACGAATTCGAGCAGCGCGTCGATGGGCTTAAGGCTTTGCAGCAAACTTACGCGCTGCGCTCGAGCGACATCAAGACCATGGACTTGGGGCTGCTTTACCGGGCACTCGAAGACGGGCAAGTGACCATGATCGCCGCGAACGCCACCGATGGCTTGCTTTCGAAGCTGGACGTGAAAGCGCTTGACGACGACAAGCACGCATTCCCGCCTTACGAATTGTGTATCGCCGCGCGCGAGGACCGGCTGACTGCGGTCCCGGGTCTGCAAGCGGCCCTCGCGGAATTGTCAGGTAAATTCAGCGATCGCAAAATGCAGGAATTGAATTACCAAGTGGACGGCAGACATCGGCCGGTGGCGGAAGTCGCGGCGGAATTTCTGCAGGGAACGGAAGGCTTGAAATAAAGCGGGCCGGAAATAAAAAGGGCCTCCCTTGCGGGAGGCCAAGAGGACAAATCGGAGGCGTCGCAGTTACGCGAGATTGGGAATCTTGATGATCTTCTTCTGAATCGCATACTGGACCAACTGCGCTTTATTGTGGATGTCCAGTTTACGCATCAGGTTGAACTTGTGGGCTTCGACCGTTTTCACGCTGAGGTTCAAGTCGCAAGCGATTTCTTTTACGGAGTTGCCTTCGGCCAGCATCTTGAGGACTTCGCGTTCGCGGGTCGTCAGAGTGGCGAAACGGGGCAGGCGGTTGGCGGACTTGATGCGGCTGCGGAAATCGTCCACCAGTTGGGATAGCATGCGCGGGCTCAGGTAGCTGCCGCCGCGGCAAATGTCGCGCACCGCGGCCACCAATTGCTGGCTGGGGCTGTCCTTGAGAACATAACCGCTGGCGCCGACTTCCATGCCTTCGACCAGATAATCTTCGTCGTCGTACATGGTGAGGAACAGGACCTTAGTTTCGGGCCGGTTCTTCTTGATCTGGCGGGTGGCCTCAAAACTACTTAGGCCGGGCATGCCGATGTCCATGAGCACCACGTCCGGGCGCACTTCGTTGGCTTTTTCGACGGCATCGCCGCCGTTGGGGGCTTCACCGACCACTTCCATGTCCGCTTCCGCGGAAATCAGCGTCCGGATTCCTTGGCGGAACAAAGTATGATCGTCCGCCAGCATGATTCGAATCTTCGCCATGTTTATGCCATCTCCGTTGTCTTCCCTACCGCGCTTAAGCAAACGCCTTACTTAGCTATCGGCAGTTCGATGGAAATCTTTGTACCCCGTTTAGGTCCTTCGGTGCGGCTCTCGGCCAAAAACATCCCGCCGAGCAGGGCAACCCGCTCCCGCATACCCGACATCCCGAAGGATTCGCGCTTTTGAAACGCTTCTTCCACATTGAAACCAACGCCGTTATCTTCCACGATCAGCTTCAGAAGTCCATCGGCTGAAGCCAGGGAAATGTTTACAAGGCGTGCAGCCGCGTGCTTGCCGATGTTGTTAAAGCATTCCTGCACAAGGCGGTAGGTGATCACCTCGGTCTGCTGCGGCAGGGCCCCCATCTTGGCAAGCTGCAGCTTTACCCGGCAGGGATGGAGCCGCTGGAAGCGGTTGATCAATTGACGCAAAGCCGCTCCCAGCCCTAGTTGTTCCAGGACGGCGGGGCTTAGAGCGGCGATCAGGCGCCGCATTTCCAGAATGGTTCGTTCGGTAAGATCGCGGGCTTCCCCCAGCTTTGCCCTTAGCTCCGATTCGCTCTCCGGCAGCGCCTGCTCAATCAGTTCCATCTGGAGGCGGATACACAGCAGGCTCTGTCCGGCTTCGTCGTGGAGCTCGCGGCTGATGCGGCGGCGCTCCATTTCCTCGACGTGCAGCATGTGCTCAGCCAGCCGCCGGACCTGCTCTTCGCGCTGCGCGAGATCTTCCATCAGGCGGGCCTTCTCCGCCGCCATCAAACAGCGTTCCGCGGCGGCCGCCAGCAACTCCTGTTCCCGCGGCAGCCATTCATACAACTTGGTGAATCCAAATTGCATGACGCCGGCGGTGCGTCCGTCGGTGGCCAGGGGAATCGACCAGCAAGACGCATAGCGGCTGTGCCACTGGTCGTCGAGGAGGAAATCCACCGGGCGGCTGCCGTCCGTATAGCGTAGCCTGGAGAGCTTACGAACCAGACCGGGCTGGTTGGGGACCGACGCGCCGGCAGACTGCGGAACTCCGGCCTGCAGCACCCACGCCGTGCCGTCCTCGTTCAGCATGTACAAGCGCCCAGCGTCGGCCTGGCAGACGTGTACCAGCGATTCCAGGAAGCGCCGCAGGAGTTCTTCCAGATTGCGGGATTCCAGCTCGATGCGGAACAGCTCGTAGAACGCCTGCGTTTCCGCCTCGCGGACCTGATAATAGGCGTTATTCAGGGTCAGGATGACGCAGAAATGAAGCTGTTCGCGGACCCACTGGAAGTTCGCGTGTTCCTCCGGCAATAGCGATACCAGCAAGGGTGAAAGCAGACGGTCGTATTCCTGGAGGGCTTCAAGAATCGCGCTAGGCGGCAGGTTCAGTTTGGCGAGACGGCGTCCGTTATATTCAACTTGCTCAATGAAATGCAGTGGGGCTTTTCCCTGCGCCAGAATGCGTGAGGCGGCTCCGGGCGTGATCTGCGCCAAGGCGGATCTCTGCTTAGGCTCGAAGGAAAGCTGGCGCAGGCGGCTGAGGAATTTCCGGTCGATGTTGTCGGCGTGCGGCTCCAGCAGCACCGCAAGGCGATGCAAATGCACGCGTAACTGATCGCTGAGAACGTCCGCCGCGTCGGCTAATTCAGGGGATAGCTGTGCATTTTGCACTCTTAAGGAGGAATCGGCATAGTAAGGCTCTCCCTTTAGTACTAAAGACGGCCTAGTCGACCTTACTTCTTGGTTGCTGCGCTGCCTGCGGCGCCACCTGAAATCAGCGCTTCCACCTGCGGCATGTAATCCCCTTTTTCGATCGCCAGTTGACTCCAATCGCGCACGATCATCCCTTGCGGATTGATGGCGAATAAGTGGGGCGAATCGAATTGCGGATGTTCGGGAGTGACTCTGAAATACCACATGCCGGACTGGCCGGAATCGAACAGGACCGGCAGCGTGGTCTTGGTCTCGGTAAGATACTTCGCGACGGTCGCGGTATTATCCGGCGGCAAAACAATTTGCAATATCGCTACCTTCGCGCCCAAGCGCGCCTTCAACTGGCCCAATTCCTTGCTCAAGGGTTTGGAGGCGCGCGCGTCGGTCTTCATGTAATCCAGCAGTAGCCATTGCCCGCGATAATCCAGGATGTCGTAGGCCTTCATGCTGGAGTCCGGCAAAGAGAAACTCGGCGCGCGGCGGCCGGAGAGGTTTTGGCCCGGGCCTTGGCCCAGGATGATGGCTGTCGCTGCCAGGAAAATTGCTAGTTTTTGCATTTTCATAGGGAAGATTTTAGACTGCCGCGAGCGAGGTTTTGGATGCCAAGGCGCGCAGCGATTCTTTATAGGGCGCGCGGGCGATGCCGTGCTCACAGATAATCGCGGTCACGTAGCGCGCTGGCGTGACGTCGAAAGCGGGATTCTGGACGGCGATATTTTCGGGCGCTACGGGGACTCCGAACATATGCGTGACCTCACTCGCCGGGCGCTGCTCGATGGGAATCTGGTCGCCGGAGGCGAGCGTTAGATCGAAGGTGGAGACCGGCGCCGCTACGTAAAACGGCACGCCATTTTCTTTGGCCAGCACCGCCACCGAGTAGGTTCCGATCTTGTTCGCGACGTCGCCATTGGCGGCGATGCGGTCCGCGCCGACCATCACGCAGCCGATCCGGCCGGAGCGCAGGAAGTGGCCCGCCATGTTGTCGGTGATCAGAGTGGTGGGTATGCCGTCCTGCTGCAATTCCCAGGCGGTCAGCCGCGCGCCTTGCAGAAACGGGCGGGTTTCGTCGGCGAACACGTCGATCTTCTTGCCAGCTTCGACCGCCGCGCGGATGACTCCCAGCGCGGTTCCATACCCGGCGGTGGCCAGCGCTCCTGCGTTGCAGTGCGTGAGCACGGTTTTGCCGTCCGGCACCAGCGCGGCGCCGTGGCGTCCGATAGCCATGCAGAGCGCGATATCTTCCTGACGCACCTGCTGCGCTTCTTCAACCATGCGGCTCACGATTGCCTGGGCGGATTCGCCCACCAGGCTTGTTCGCAGACGGCGCATGCGATCGATCGCCCAAAAAAGATTTACGGCTGTGGGGCGGGTGGCCGCGAGGGTGCTACAGACGGTCTCGAAATCGGCATTCTGCTGGACGCCCAGTGCCACGCCCATGGCGGCGGCGACGCCAATGGCAGGGGCCCCGCGAATCACCATGGTCTTGATCGCCTCGGCGACTTCCTGGTAGGTGCGGCAGGTCACAAACACCTGCTGGCGCGGGAGCAGACGCTGATCGATCATGACCACGCCGTTGGCAGTCCATTCAATTGTTTCCACCATGAACTTCTATTGTCCCGCATGCGCGAAGCAGCGGGCCGCTCTGTCCCTATTTTTGGCGCAGCACGGAAATGATGTCGTCCGCCGTGATCACGCCGGTGAGCTTCTGGTGTTTGTCGACCACGGGTAGCGCCAGTAGGTTGTACTTGTCGAAGAGTTCGGTGACGCGATCCTGCCGTTCGTTGACCGGCACTTGAATCAGCGTTTCCGCCGCGAGTGTCGACAGCAACTGAGCGCCTTGGTGCAGGAACAAGCGCGCCAGCGGTACCACGCCGATCAGCCGCTCCTGTTCGTCCACCAGGAACAGGGTATTCAGCGTTTCGAGCAGATCTTCGTTATTCTTCAGCGCCTCCAGAGCGTCGGCTACGGTGGCGTCTTTCGGCAGCGCCACGTACTCGGTATTCATGAGGCCGCCGGCGGAATCCTCGTCGAACTCGAGCAGCTCTTCCACCTCTTGCTTGGGCGCGTGCTCCATTTCTTCCAGAATCTCGTCGCTGGTTTCTTCTTCCAGCTCCGCGAGGACGTCGGCAGCTTCGTCGGGAGACATTTCCTCGACGATTTCAGCGGCCTTTTCGGTTTCCAGAGACTCCAGAATGCTGACCTGGATATCGGGATCGACCTCGGACAGCGCGTCCGCCGCTACTTCGCTATCGATATTTTCGAAAATAGCTTCACGGTCTTCGGGGCCCAGTGACTCGACGATATCGGCGAGGTCGGCCGGGTGCATGTTTTCGAGCAAACGGTTGGAAATATTCAGGCGCAGACGGCGCTGCGGATCGGGCTCCAGGATATTGCAGAACTCCCAGCGGATGGAATGCGGCGGAATGCGCCCCTGCAGCCGGCGGATCCATAGCGAAGGCACGATGCCGCGCAGCAGACGGCGGAAAATGCTGCGAATGCCGATGTCTACTTCCAGCACCCACAAAACTTGCGAGTGATGCTCCTCGCGTAACTCGAAAGTGATGTCGTTGACACGAACCACCTTGCGGCCCTGCGCGTCGACAATCTGCTGGTCCAGCAAATCGCGCGTGAGCCGCAGCATATATTCGTCGGAGTGGTACGGGGTGAGGTTTTCATCCCGTAAATGAATTCCTTCGAGGGAAATGGTTTTAACCTGATCGTAACGAACGGTCAGTAACGTTCCGTCGCCGCCGATCAGGAAGCGGTCGACGCGGACCGGGTCGACCAACGGCACGATGGCGGCGTCTTTGACCGCACCGAGGCTGCGCCCCTTAAGGTCATAGACCTTGAGGCCGAATAGCTCGGTAAGGAAGAGGAATTGTTCCGCCATCTACTGCCTGATGTTCTACTGCCGGGTTCCACATCACTTACTATGACCGATGGCCGCGCGATGGCGCAAGGATAAATTGATTTGCGGGGGTAATAGGCGGGGAATTCGGGTGAACTGCCTAGTAGGCCCAGTAGGGGCCGGTACCGGCCGCAGAGCTCTGGCCTTCGATCCCGATGAACACCGTGCGCCCCAGGAAAAACGGGATGCCCCAATCCAGGATGAATGGGTTCGGTCCACCCAAGTTGTTAAATACGACTGACGGCGAATCGATGAGAGGCAACGCATTGGAGATCGAGAACGCAACGTTGGTTGAAACTGGAACACCCGTTCCCTTGGGATTCGGTCCGCTATTTATTGCGGTGAAACTAACGGGATTTGCGGGGCAATAGAAGCCATCGGCATCGCTGTTGGTGGCGCAATTGGGCAGGCCGGTGTGGGCTGAATCCAGAAAGTAGTAGCCGCTCGAACCGCTGTCGATGTAGCTGCCGGGATAGGCCACGCCGTTGAATGTGGCTGTAAAGGTTCCCTCGCCGTCCGCGCCCTGCGCCTGCGCCGCGCCCAAGGCATTGTCAGACTGCGTGCCAATCCCAAAAATCATGGAACCCGAAAGCGACACTGCTCCGGCCGTTCCCACCTGCGGAAGAACGATCGAGAGGCCATTGTTATCCTGCGGGAACATCCAAACCGGATTCTGCAACTGGGCGGCTAGGGCACGGAGACTGCGGCGCAAACCGACGCCGGGCAAGTGAAATACACTGCGGGAGGCGACGCGGCTGCGCAGGCGGAGCCGCAGTCCTGCCGGAAAAGACCGACACCGAGGATTCCATTGGCGCCCAGGTCAGCCACAGTTTGCGCGGGGATCCCCCCGGCGCTGCACGACGAAGGAGCGGCGACGAAACCAGTGGGGCCGACGATCTGAATGGGCACGGATGAAGCGATTTCACCCGCCATTTGGACGTCCACTTTTACCATCGGTCCCCATTGGTAAGTGGTGTCCGCGTATTGAACACAGTTCCCGATCGCATTATTGCTGGCGTCCGTCACGAAGGGCAGACTCAGCGTCACCAAAGATGCCGGGATGCGAAGTCCAGTGGAACCGGTATCGACCAGAACATGATCGATGCTCTGGCAGGTGGAGGTTCCTGGCACACAAATGATCACGGTCGTATAAAGCGTATTATTGAAACCCACGTACTGGCCATTCACGATGGGACCGTAATCCATCAAAACGGGCTGAACATTGTTGACGGGAGTCGGTGTTGTGGTGGTCACACCGGTGCCGCTGCTCGCGCTGCTACTGCTGCCTGAGCTGCAGGCACTGAGAGTCAGCAGCAGAATCGCTACACCCGCAGCCTTGGCCGAATCGGAATACCGGATGAGCTTCACTGCACGACATCCTCGGTTACGCCGCTCGGCAGCATGGAATTAACGTAAGCACGGCCGTGAAACGAACGCATATGCCCACTGCTTTCGACGACTAAATCGGAGTTGCGGACCACCGCGCTGCTGCGGCGGCCGCGCTTGGTGTGCACCGCAGATTGAAATTCGGCGTTATACGTGCCAAGCAGTTGCGTGAGATCGGGGATGGTCGGTCCGGTCCAGGACACTCCAAATACTTTGCCGGCGGGCGTGACATATTCGCGGATCACAGTTCCGTCATCGGCGGAAATCTCGTGGACCGTGTAGTCTTGCCTCTCCACTACCGCACGTCTGGCGTGCAATTTGGATTGGTCCGTCACCACCGATTCAGCGGAGCCACCTAACGTAGCCCCGGCGGGCAATGCTATCGCGGCCAAGATCGAAAGAAGAATAAAAGTGCTACGCATGAGCGTCTACTCACGTACAGACGCCCCCCTGGCGATCTTCGTTACCGGAATGCATCGGCCAGAAGTTCATAGGAGCGAAGGCGTGCGGCATGGCTATACAAAATATTGACGACGAAAACCTCGTCCGCGTGGTAATCCTCAGCCAAAGTTTCCAATGCGGCGCGGACCGCGGCCGGATCGCCGGCAATCACGCGCCGGTGCGCTGGCAGAGTCTCCAGCGGAGTGCCTTCATGAGACAGAAACTCAAGCGCTTCTTCCACCGGCGGTACTGCTATCAACCGGCCGCGAAAAAGTTGCAGCATCATCATGCGGGCACTCGCAGAGAGGCGCATCGCTTCCTCGGTGGTTTCGGCACACACCGCCCAGGCGCACACTGCGACCTGAGGTTCGCGCGGCGCATGCGTCCGGGCAGAAGGCACGAAGTGGTCGCGGTAGAAGGCGGCGTAAGGCTCACCCGCTGGGTTGATGAAATCGGCGAAGACGTAGGGAAGGCCCAACTCTGCCGCCCATACGGCGCTCTGCGGCGACGATCCCAACAGGTAAGGCGCTGGTTCACCACTCTTGATGTACCCCAAGAGCTCATCCAGTTGTTCGCGAAAGTCATCCGGGAGAGGTTGCCGGCGATCCCGCTGCAGAGCGTGTGCGACGCGCGAGCTGGTTCCGGGAGCGCGTCCCAGACCCAGGTCGATGCGGCCCGGGTAAAGGGCGCTCAACATGGAAAACGATTCGAATACCTTGAGCGGACTATAGTGCGGCAGCATAATGCCACCGCTGCCCACACGAATGTTCGATGTGGCGGCCGCCACCGGGCCGATCATTACTTCGGGACTGTTGCACGCCAGCCCAGGCGTGCCGTGATGCTCGGCCAGCCAATAGCGGTGGTAGCCTAAGCGGTCGGCCAAGCGCGCCAACTCCAGCGTGTTGCGAAGCGCGTCGCCTGCGGTCGAACCGGCGGGGATGGGCGATTGATCAAGGACGCTCAAACGGAATGCCACAGTGGTTGGATGCCTTCACAATTGCAGACGGCTCACGGTAATCGCGCCCTGGAAGCACAAGTCCGTGTCGCGACCGAGGGTGCGCGGACGCGCCTGATAGGAGCCGGCGAAGCGCAAGGCGTCGCCTTCGCGGTGGAAGCGCACGTCTAGCGGCTGGTTATCGGGATCGCAGGTCATCATCGCCGGAACATCGCCGTTCTGCGTGTGTGGAAGATTCACGTTCAGGTAATTCTTGGGCGAGCAGCCCTGCGCGAGCAATTGAGCCAGGACGGGCCGCGCGAGTTCGCGCGAGCGATCCCATTCGAGCGGGACGCCCTTGCGGATGTATTGCGAAATAGCGATCGCGGGCTTGCCCAGAAACGCCGCCTCGCGCGCCGCGGCCACGGTGCCCGAAGTAAACAGATCCGAGCCCAGATTTCCTCCGCGATTGATCCCGGAAAACACCCAATCGATATCTTGAAAGACTGTGGTCAGCGCCACCCGAACGCAATCGGCTGGGGTTCCGGCGAGAGTGAATTCGCGGGGCGAGATCTCGGCCAACAGAAGCGGCGAATCTTCGGTGACACGGTGGCTGGCATAGGAGTGGGGATCGCGCGGAGCCAACATATACACCTCGCCCAACTCCGCGGCTAAAGACTTGAGGATCGCCAGTCCCGGTGCATCCCAGCCATCGTCGTTGGTTACCAGGATGCGCAGCGGAGCCATGGTTACTATCTTGTCAAATAGAGACGCTCTACTGCCCTTCAACGATCTTTGAGTCGGTCTGAAACTTTCGATAGCCGCTGTAGCGAATATCGTATTCGCCGCGCAGCACTTTGAGTAACGCCAGGCGGGCCTGGAAGCGCACCAACATGCTCGATGGCAGCCAGATTTCGTCGTTCACGCGGGTCTGCTCGAAGTGCATGCTACTGCCGGGTGCGACGCGCAGCAGCCCGAAGCCCACCGAAATCGTGCTCAACACATCGGCGTCTACCTTCACCCAGTGATAGGTCGCCTGTTCGATCCAGATGGTCGCGCGCACCTTCGCGAAGTCTCTCGCCTGCGCATGCAGCGCATGATATCCGGGCTTAGGCTGGGCTTCAATCACCCATGCGGGCTGGTTGCTGACGGTATCGGTCTTCACCAGACGAAAAGTGAAAGCATCGGGGATTTCGCGAATGAACGCGCGTTCTTCGGTGCGCTCTTTTTCGTAACGGGCTCGTTCGGCCGCGGACTCGTGTTGGCGCTTGGCGAGTTCTTTATCGAGCTTCGCCTGCTCCCGGCGCTCCTCGCGCGCGGACAACGGCTTGTCATCGCGCGCGGTGAGCCGCTCATAGGGACGGCCGCCTAAAATCAGAATTTCGTTAGTTTCGCTGCGGACGCTGGCGGTCTTCCCGTTGCGCCCATATTGACGGAACTCGGAGTGCTCTTGATAGGTGTAGTTTTTACGGCTCTCGAAGTCGGTCCAATCGCGTTCGACGGAGCGGCGGACGATTTCGAGAGGATCGAGCGCGGGTTGCTGCGCCGGAGCGCCAAGCGCAACCAGTAGCAGACCACCGATAATGCTACGCGCCAACAACCCGTGCGGCTACCGGCTGGGCCGGAAGCGTGATCGTGAATTCAGCGCCGCGCCCGTCTCCGATTGGCGGCGCGCACCTCGCCGGCTTCCTGCTTCACGATGCTGTGTACCACGTGCAGGCCGAGTCCGCCCAACGTCTTGGTGGAAACGCGCGGATCGAAGATTACCGCGAGCAGCTCAGGCGCGATCCCGGAGCCTTCGTCGGCCACCACGATTTGAATCTTATTGTGCTTACGCCGAGCATCCACGAAAATGGTTCCGCCCTGGGGCATCGCCTGCACCGCGTTACAAAACAAATTGATGAGAACCCGCTGCCACGCCCAGGCATGCCGCAGCACCAGCCCAGGCTCGGTGCGGCAGTCGAACTGAATCTTAGGACCCGGCCGGGACATCATCGAGTCTTCCATCAGCGTCCGCGCATTCTGCAGTACGGTGTCAAAGGGCAGCGAAGGCTGGTCGATAGCCTGCATGCTTTGCGTGATTTCGCGGCCGCGCTCGACGCTGCGAAAAATCGCCGCGGACAAATGCGCCCAGCGCGGGTCGCCGGATAGCGTGTCGGCGGAATCCATCAAGGTTTGGAAAACGTTATTCAGATCGTGGATCAGGCCGGGCAGAGCGAGATCGAGAAGAGGGTCCATGATCTATTTGGCGATTTCCCGCAGTGTACTAAAAAACTCGGGGAAGGATACGCCCGCGGACTCCGCGCCTTGAATGGTGGAGGGGCCGTCCGCGGCCAGCGCGGCCACGGAGAAAGCCATGGCGATGCGGTGATCGCCCACGGAATCGATTTCGGCGGCGTGAAAGTGCTGGCCTCCGGGAACATGAAAACCGTCGGGCGTAGTTTCGATCGCCACGCCCATGCGCCTTAAATTCGATTCGATGGTCGCGATGCGGTCGGTTTCCTTGACCCGCAATTCGGCGGCGTCGCGCACCATCAAGCCGCCTTCGCTGGCCGCGCCCAGAACGGCCAGCGCGGGGATCTCATCGATCAGCGCGGCGGTCAGAGCGCCTTCGATCACGCCGCCTTTAATCTTCGATGCCCGCACGCGCAGGCTGCCAATCAATTCGCCGCCGCTTTGTTTCACGTCGATGACCTTGATGGACGCGCCCACGCCAGCCAGAAAATCCAGCAGAGCCGAGCGGGTCGGGTTCAGCCCGACGTTGTGAATCACCAGGCTGGCTTCGGGCATCAGCAGCGCGGCCACCAGGAAGAAGGTCGCGGACGACAGATCGCCGGGGACCACCAATTCGCGGCCCGTGAGCCGCGCGCCGGACGCCAGCTTGATCACGCGCTGGTGAACTTCGATATCGGCGCCGAATTCCGCCAGAGCGATTTCAGTGTGATCGCGCGTGCGCACCGGCTCGCGGACGATGGTGTCGCCCTCCGCGAAGAGTCCGGCGAGCAGCACGCAGCTTTTCACCTGCGCGCTGGCCATGGGCAGCGTGTAGTCGATGCCATGCAGATGCCGCCCGTGAATCGTCAGCGGCGGAAAACTTCCGTTACGCCCCGAAATCTGGCGTCCTTCGATATGCGCGCCCATTTCCGCGAGCGGCCGGATGATGCGATCCATGGGCCGCACGGAGAGCGATTCGTCACCGCCGATGCGCGTGTTGAATGGTTGCGCCGCCAGGATTCCGGAGAGCATGCGGATGGTGGACCCGGAATTGCCGGCGTCGAGCTGCCCAGCGGGTTCGCGCAATGCGCCGCCATGGATGATGACTTTGCCATCGCTGCGCTCGACGCGCGCGCCCAGAGCCGCCATGCAGCCCAGCGTCGACTGGCAATCCGCGCCGGTCGAATAATTGTGGATGGTCGTGATCCCTTCGGCGATGCCTCCCAACATTCCGTAGCGGTGGGAAATGGACTTGTCGCCGGGTAGAGTAATGACGCCCTCAATGGACTTTGCGGGCGAAACGGTTTCGTTCATGAATCTCTTAGTGTAACGGGTCAGTCTCGAACTCTGGAGAGGGCGCGCGGGACTAGCGGAATATGTCTTTTATAAAAGCCGCGCGATCAGTCCCCTGCTTCGGCTCGTCTTTGGCGAGGGAGCGGGAATCGTTTTCCTGTGCCCGTCCGCCGCGGCCGAGATAGGCGGTAATCATCCAGCGCACACCTTCATAACCGCGCCAGTAGATATTTTCGCGAATCACGTCACTGCGCAGGCTGAGAATTTCGCGGCGCGCAAAGCGCTGCGCCTTGCTTCCGTGCAGGGGGAGGGCGGCGTTGGTGAATTGCAGGGAACTGGCTGGCGCCGAGCACGCATTCACCTGCAGGATTGCCAGGCGGGTATCCGTCCGCATGGAATCGCCGGTGGCGTTCCGCGTAAACGTGGGAATTTCGAAACGCTCAGGGGTATCGAGGACGCTGGCGCAGGAGGTGAAGACCAAATCGTTCACCACCTTGTCGCGCTCCTGGTCCACGTTCTCCGCGATTTTGTGAGTCATCGCTGTTCCGGGACGCCAGTACGCGAAGTCGACGTCATGGGTGGCGGCGCCAATCCAAACTTCGCGGCCGTTCCAGGTGGTGGGCTGCTTCCAGATCCGAATGTGATGGCGTTTGGACAAATCGTTGAAACTCTTTTGCCAGGACATGTCCGCTTTTTGATCTTCCACCAGTAAATCAGACATAGGGGCGGTGCTATCGCCGTGCCCGTCGGCAACCGCGCGGATCGTGCGGATATGCGTGCGCAGCGAAGGTTGCTGGGGCTGAATCCACCCGGCCGCTTCGAAGGCTGTGGCGATATCGTCGCGGGACCCGATGAACATCACGTTTGTGAGATCCGACGGGCGGTTCGAATACGCTGCATAGGTACGCATCGGCACCACTGCCAGCAGTGCGTCCATTCGCGAGCGCTCATCGCCTTCTAACGATGGCGTTGGCGCTGCTTGCGGTTCCGGCGTCAGCATGGGGCCCGTCGAGGCCAACGTAAGTTCCACCCCAGCGGGATAGTAAATCTCTGGCTCGGGAACCTGCAGAAGCAGAGTCTTGACCGCCCAAACGGCCAGAGCCGCGTGGATATCCCAGGTAATCGCGGCGCGGATGTAGCCGCCAGTGCGATACGCCAGGCTGCCGGTGGGACGGTCCCCGCGAATACCGCCTTCGCGGGTCAGGCGCTCGCGGCCATTCTCAACCTCTTGTACTCGCGACGGCAGAGAAAAGCGCTGACCGTCGGGTGTCACAATGCCGGAAAACTCTAGATCGAAGCCGGCCAATTCATGAACCAAACCGAAGCCTACTTTTTGCACCGATTTCAGCTTTCCCGAAACCAGGCTTCCCGCGGGATACACGATCTCTCCGTTCGAAACGACAGGGGCGATCAGGACTGCATTCACCGGGTCTCCTGAATGGCTTGCGTAGGAAGAAATCGGCGTGGTCAGGCGAATGTGAAACTGAGCGCCAGGTGGCAACTGGCGGCTGGCGAGCAGGTTGAGGGCTAACAGCGCATAGGCGAAACTCATGAAGAGCGGCTCATGGCAATCGATCTATCATACGCACTTATCGGGCCGCTGTGGGAACCGCTATAGTTTTGTCAAGTTTAGACCTGAGCCCACCTTAGTACCGGCTACCTCCGCCTAATGATTTTCTAGGGCTTTACCGATACATGCTTTAGAGGCTCTCTAGGAACATGGCGGTTGTTAAACACGCGGCGAAAGAACTGGGCTCCATGCTCGGCGAGAAGCGTCTTCCCCGCTGGGACAACGCTCTTGAAGATGCCGCGCAAGCGCCAACCATCCTGATCGTCGATGATCTGGACCTCAACCGGCGCCTGTTCAAAGCCATTTTAAAAACTGAATCGTATCGCATCCTGGAAGCGAAGCGGCCTTCGTTGGCGCTAAAGCTGTTAGAAACCGAGAAGGTCGATCTTGTGGTGATGGATATGGTCATGCCCGGAATGAGCGGGCCGGACTTCTGCCGCGCGCTGAAAGCCGATCGCCACACTCAGCTCATCCCGTTACTGGTGATCACCGGTGTGCAGGGCACGGAAAACGAGATCGCCGGCATCGAATCCGGCGCCGACGAATTTCTGGTGAAGCCTTTGCAGCCCGCGGTGGTGCGAACCCGGGTCCGTGGAATGCTGCGCAGCAAGGCGCTCATCGATTCGCTGGATGAAGCCGAGACCATCCTCTTCGCGCTGGCGAAATCGGTCGAAGCCCGCGACAACTATACCGGAATGCATTGCGAGCGGCTGGCAGCCTATAGCGTCCGGCTGGGACAGGCGCTGGGCCTCTCGCGAGCCGAGCAACTAGCTCTCTACCGCGGCGGCTATTTGCATGACATTGGCAAGATCGGAATTCCCGACTCCATTCTCTTCAACAAAGGAATGCTGAGCGAGGAAGAGTGGGAAGTGATGCGCATGCACACCATTCGCGGCGAGGAAATCTGCCGGCCGATGAAGACCCTGGCGCCGGTTCTTCCCATCATTCGCAGCCACCACGAACGCTGGGATGGCACAGGCTATCCGGATGGCTTGAAGGGCGAGGATATTCCGCTGCTGGCGCGGGTTCTGCAGGTGGCCGATATTTATGACGCGCTCACCACGGCGCGTTCCTACAAGCCCGCGTTTTCCCACAGCTATGCGCTCGAGATCATGCTCGAAGAATCGCAGCGGGGCTGGCGCGATCCCGAACTCATTCCGCTATTCGCCGAGATGGAACTGCAAGCCAGCGTCGACCAGGATCTCTGGCCCGCTGACGATTCCATGCAAGAATCTCTGGATAACATGCGTCGCCATCTAAATAAGTGAGCGGGTCAAGCTGAATGCCAGAAGCGAATGCGCCCCATCAGCGGGAGCACACTGCGTTAGACTCCCGGAAAAGTGCGCCGCATACTTTTAAGCCAGCAGTCGAGCTCGCGGCGAAGATCGCGGCTCGACGGCCCGGCAGCTTGGAGCGCTTCTGGCCTGGAATACCAATCGTACCCCTCGGCGCCCGCTCGGCAAGGCGGCCGCAAACGAACGGTCCCGTGAGGTTCGGCAGATGACTTACATGAAGCTGATCACGAAGGGCATCAAGCATCATCTATCGGCGACCTACGAATCCTCGGGTGATTCTCTCACTTTGTGCGGATGCGTGGTGACGCGCCCGCATAGCTGGAAACAGATCAACACTCTGGAGGGCGATGAATGCGAGCGGTGTGCATCCCTCGCGTTTCGGGGCAAAACGGGAACAACCTCCAACCGGCCACCGGCGCCGCGCTGAAGCCAGCCAGCCGCAGGGATTCGCGAACATACCCGCGACGTATAATGAGGCGTGGCACGGGGCTGGGAGAGCAAATCGGTCGAAGCGCAGATCGAATCGGCAGACCAGCGCCGGGGAGAGGGCAAGCTAACGCTCACGCCCGAACAATTGGAAGCGCAGCGAAAGCGCGATAGCTTGCTGCTGCATCGCACGCGCGTCCTCTCGGACCTGGAAAAATGCAATGACGGCCGCTATCGCAAGACTCTCAGCGATGGGCTCACCTTCCTGGAGCAACAACTGGAAGCGCTAGGCTGGCGGCGCTAACGCACAGCTTGCCGCGGCTCGGGTGCGCCGGCGGCAGCCGTGTTACAGTAAGGCGTAGTTTGTCAGTTCGCTGATACAGGCATCTTTAACTTTGTCCGGTCCGCCGCCCATTGTCCGATCCTGCCCGTGATTCGCTGTTCTGCAACTGCAGAAAGAAGTCTTAAATGAAAAACATTTTTGTTGGAAATCTCAGCTTCGGTGCTACCGAAGATGCGATTCGCTCCATGTTTGAAGCGTACGGTACGGTTGATCGCGTCAGCGTAGTCACCGACCGGGACACCGGGCAGGCCCGCGGCTTTGGATTCGTCGAAATGGCGAACAACGCCGAAGGCGACCGGGCGATTGCCGAGCTGAATGGCCGCGAACTCGATGGCCGTGCGTTGAACGTCAACGAAGCCCGTCCAAAAGAGGATCGTGGTTTCGGCGGCGGCGGTGGTGGTGGCCGCGGCAAAGGCGGCGGTGGTGGTTTTGGCGGTCAGCGCCGCAACAATCGCTACTAACCAGGATCGAAGTTCGAGATCGGAAGCAGGGCGGCGTCCTTCGGGATGCTGCCCTTTTTCTATTTCCGCGGTCGAACTTGCCGCTCCCTCCCGCTCTCGCTTTATTGAGGTATCGTGGACGCATGATTCGGATTTGCGCTGCCTGTTTGATCCCGCTCCTCTTTGTTCCTCATGTCACGGCGCAGACCGCTAAGGCGCCCGATCCGGCCAAGGCCGCGTTGATCGAGGAATTGATCGTGGCCCTTAAAGCGGAACAGAATTCGCAGCAAATGATGCAAACGATCAACGCGAACATGCAGAGCCAGATCAAGCAAATCGTGGATTCCCAAATGAAAAACGTGGGTGACGGCAGCCCGGAAGACGCAGAGAAGAGACGAAGCCTGGGAGCCGATATCCAGGATTTCGAGCGCCGCCTCATGGCCTTGACCGCGGCCCACATGTCGTGGCAAACCATGAAGCCGATATACGTGGCCATGTACGATGAAACCTTCACGGCAGACGAATTGCAGCCGCTGGTGGTGTTCTTTAAGTCCCCGGCCGGGCAAGCTTATGTCGATAAGATGCCTCTACTGGTTGGCAACACCATGAAGCGAATGCAACAGGTGATCGCCGAAATGATGCCGGATATTCAGAAGTTGAACGCTGAGTTCATACAGCAAATGAAACAGAAGTATCCGGCTAAGCCCTAACTGCGCGTTCCGCGCTCCGCCGTGAATAGAACCAGGGTTATCCATAGAGCGTCCGCAAGAAGCAAGTGAAGGAGCTGAATGGGAAGCGGAGCTTGCAGCATAATGCTCGATGCTCCCACCGCGAATTGCGCGGCGAAAAGCGCTAGAAGCCATCCCGATAGAGCACGCAGCCGGGCTGTGTGCCGCGCGCGATACTCCGGGAGCGCGACCAGCGCCACTACGAATCCCGCAGCCACGGCGAGGAACGGATGGATGATCCGCAACCGGATCAGGAAACTGGCGGTGGATGAAAAATCTTCGCGCATGCCCGCGGCCAAGCTGTGCGAAGGGAACAGCGTGTCACCCAGAGCGGTGATGACTCCGGCCACGGCAACCAGGACCAGAGCGATCAAAGGAGCCAAAAGTGAGACCGGCAACCGGCCCCTGCGCGCAGTGGACTGCGTGGCGAAACGGGCGGCAAGAGCAAGCGAGGCCAGCAGCAGGAATGTGTTGATCAGATGCGTGGCCAGCGAATAGACCCGCCCCACGGATTCATTGCGGGCAACATGTCCCAGTAAAACCAGAGACGCTCCCAGCAGTGCTTCGGTGAGGATGAACACCAGCGCCCATCCAGCCCAGCGCCGCGCCGCGTGGCGGGGCTCGAACGCTCGCCGAGCCCATAGAAACATGGCAACGACCACGAGTAGCGCAATGCCGCTCATCGCGCGATGAGTGAGCTCGATCACCGTGGCGATTTGCGAAACGTTAGGGAGAACCGCACCGTTGCAAAGGGGCCAGTGCCCGCCGCATCCGGCACCGGAGCCGGTAGCCCGCACCAGCGCGCCCCACAGGATCACCGCAACGTTGTAGGCGAGAACTCCCCAGGCGAACGCGACAAAGCGGCGTTGCGGGGCCGTGACTTGGTCGCTAGAGGGCGCCGTGGCGCCGGGCGCAACCGCTCGACCTTCCGCCACTGGGAGCCTCATGCCTCCAGGATACCCGCTAGGCGAGCGCAAGCTTAGCGGCGGAGATCTCGGAGGCGAGCGCGCATTCGGCGGCAGCGGCCGCTACGGGTTTGGAAAACAAGTAGCCTTGGCCCGTCTGACAGCCAAGCTTGAGCAAAGTGGATCGCTGTTCTTCGTCCTGTACGCCTTCGGCAACCACCGTCATATGCAGACTGCCAGCCAGACTAAGGATGGTTTCGACGATGACGCGGCTCTCGTGGTCCACGTTCAGGCGCTGAATGAAGGAGCGGTCGATCTTGAGCGAATCGAAGCGCAGTGTGCGCAGGCAGCTCAGCGAGGAATATCCCGTACCGAAGTCGTCCAGCTTGAGGCCCACATGCAGGGCCCGAAGATCCGAGAGGATCTTCTGGACAGAATCGAGTTCCGGAATGAGCGCACTTTCCGTGATTTCTAACTTGAGCGTCTCCGGCGCAATTCCCGTTTCGGCGAGCGCGCCTTCCACGGCTTCCGGAAGCTGCCGGCCCGCCAGTTGCTTGACGGATACATTGACATTCATCGACAACGGCCTGGGACGCGGGAACTGAGTCTGCCAGGTCCTGAGCTGTATTGCCGCCTGCCGCAAAATCCAGTTTCCCAAGGGGACGATCAGGCCGGTATCCTCGGCGATAGGGATGAACTCCAACGGCTGGATCAGGCCGTATTGCGGGTGACGCCAGCGCAGCAGAGCCTCGAAGCCGACCGCGCAGCGGGTTCGCAAATCGACGATGGGCTGGTAAAACACTTCCATCTGATTCCGTTCGAGGGCCTGATGGAGGTCGATTGCCATGGCCATACGGATATGAGCCCGATGGCGCAACTGCGGATCGAATGTTTCCCAGCGGCTGCGGCCTTCGCGGCGGGCCTCGAACATCGCGACCCGGGCATCGCGCAAGAGTTCGGTTGCAATGGTTTGGGGGCTGGCGCAGCGGGCGATCCCGGCACAGGCGCTGATCGAAACTTGTGAATCTCCCAGACTGAAGGGCCGCGATAGAGACGACAGCAGAGTCTTGGCGAGAGCCTCCGCCTGCTCGGCCGGTGTGGCATCCAGCAGGAAAGCGAACTCGTCGCTCCCCACGCGCGCCAGTGCTCCCGACGGATGGATCGCGGATTCCGTGATGATCCGGCGGAAGCGGGCGGCGGCTTCGATCAAAGCCTGATCGCCGGCTTCATGTCCCAAATTGTCGTTCAGATTCTGGAAGCCGTCCAGGTCGAGCAACAATACAGTCAGCGATTCCCCAGGATTATACCGGGCAAGCGCTTGCTTCAGTTCACCCAGGAACATGGCCCGGTTTCCCAGGCCGGTAAGCGGGTCCCGCAGCCGGTCTTGCCGATCAGCATGGGAGCGCAAAAGCTGCGTCTGGATGCGCGCGTCCATCACCGGGAGGTCTACGGGCTTAACCACATAGTCGTTGGCCCCCTGACCCAGCGCGCTTACGATGGCGCTGCTGTCGTCGATTGCACTCACCATGATGACCGGAAGTTGACTGGGCGAATAGGTTGCGCGCAGCAGGCGCAGCAGGTCGAGCCCCGTCATCCCCGGCATCATCTGGTCGAGCAACACCAAATCGTAATGCGCGTGATTGATTTTCTCGAGCGCATCCGCACCCGTCTCGGCGATTTCGACTTCGTAACCGCTGCGCTCCAAGCAGAGCAACAGCAAATCCCGATTCTCGGAATCATCGTCGACCACCAACAGCCTGCAGGGATCCAATGGCACAGACCCTCTCTCCAGCCGGCGCATCATATCCCGCCGTGGGATTCTCTTCGGCTGAATCTTTCGAATCTTGAGGACGTTAGCGCCGATAAAGTTGTATCCCGCAGAATTTCGTTGACCTCGTAACCCCGTTATGGTACCCATAGACTATTCCAAGGTTCTCGTCCTTTCGGGGGCGGGTGAAAAGGGAAGCGGGTGTGAATCCCGCACGGTCGCGCCACTGTGAGCAGCGAGCGGACCGGCAAGTTGTAGCCACTGTTTCTTCGGAAATGGGAAGGCCGCCGGTTTGCGATGACCTGTCAGTCAGGAGACCTGCCTTGGTCAAGGAGGCGCGTTACCTCGTCTTATGACGACCAAACTACTCGTGTTGTTTTATGTCTCGGCCATGGCCGTGGCGATTGCGGGCGAAGCTCCGTCTGTGAGCGGTTCCGTGAAAGATCCCCAAGGGCGCCCCGTGCGCGGGCGCGGCAGTCAGCTTGTTTTCCCGCAGCAGCAATACCGCCGCGGCGACCACCAGTAACGCTCAAGGCGGGTATCGTTTCGAAGAAGTCGCGCCCGGCGAATATCTGCTTCGCGCCGAGTCCCCTGGGTTCGCCGTGTATCCTCGAGCAACGGCTTCATGTCGATGGGCCACTGACGCGCGATATTTCGCCTGGCATTGGCGGGAGTCCGCGAGCAAGTGGTGGTGACAGCTTCAGGCACGTCGCAATCCGCCGATGAGGTCTCGAAAAGCGTGACGGTAATTGATCGCTCTGAACAGAACAGCGGGACGTGTTTCCTCTCATCCGGCGCGGTCGAGCTCGCGCCCGCGGTGCGCGTGCAGACGCTCGGCGGACCGGGGCAGGAAGCCGCGATCCACATCCGCGGGATGCGCGATCATCGACACTGCGGTGCGTGGTCGACGGGATGCGGCTGCGCGACGCGGCGATCCTGCATGGCGACGCCACCGGATTGATCGAAGATCTTTTAGCCGTCAATCCCAGCCGCGTCGAGGTGCTGAATGGCGCCGGATCATCGCTCTATGGCACCAGCGCGATCGGCGGCGTGGTGAACATCGTCACCGACGACGGCGGCGGGCGGACGCGCGGCAGTGTCCTTGCCGAAGGCGGGTCGCTCGGCACCATGCGCGGGCGGGCGCAAGTGGCGGGCGGAGCGTTGAACGACCGTCTGCAATACAGCGCCGGACTTGCATATACCGACGTGACCGAAGGCGTCGATGGCGACGATCCTTTTCGCGACGCCGGCGTACAAGGCAGCCTGAGCTACCGTTTGTCGAACACGCTGGCCGTGCGTGCGCGTTTGTTTGGCGACGATTCGTTCGCGAAAAATAACTCCAGTCCTTTGCAGACGGCGAACATTCCGGCGAACGGAATCATCAACGCGGTACCTTTCGTCACGTTTCTGCCGGGCGCCGATGATCCCGATAGCAGACGCGCCGGCCGCTTCGTCAACGGAGCACTGAGTCTGGAAGGACAACCTTCGGCCAAGCTGAATTATTCGTTGTCATTTCAGACGCTCGACTCTAGCCGCCGTTACAACGATGGGCCGGGCGGCACCGGATATCAACCTTTCGGGAACCAGCGTTCAGTGTATGACGGACACATTCAAACGGTGAATGGGCAAGTTCACTATCAGCCCAGCGCGGCGCACCTGATCACCGGCGGCTATGAATTCGAGAGCGAGAATTATGCTTTCGATTTCAAGGACGCGAGCGATTCCGGCGCGGCCTCGGGCGTGAATGCGACCCAGAAGAGCAACGCCCTGTTCCTGCAGGATCAAACCCGCTGGTTCGGCGGGCGGCTGCTGGTGACCGGAGGATTTCGCGCGCAATATTTTACGCTCGACCGGCCGGTGCTGCTGCCCTTGGCGTCGGCTCCTTATCAAGGCGTCGCGATTAATTCGCCGCCGGCGGCTTATACGGGCGATGGGTCGATTGCGTACTTCTTTCGCAAGACCAATACCAAGCTACGCGGGCACGTCGGACGCGGCTATCGCGTTCCTTCGCTCTATGAACGCTTCGGGTCAGGCTTCGATTCGACGTTTGGGTATACCACCTATGGCGACCCGCGGCTGGCGCCGGAGCATTCGATCTCGTTCGACTCGGGCATCGACCAAACGTTTGCCAAAGGCCACGTGCGCGCTTCGGCCACCTATTTCTACACGACCTTGCAACAAATCATCGCGTTCGCGACGTTGACCGGTCCGCCGGACCCGTTCGGCCGGTTCCTCGGATATTACAATTCGCGGGGCGGAATCTCACGCGGCGTGGAGACGAAAGTCGCTGTGTCACCCCTCGCAGCGTTGAATATTTCGGCGAGCTACACGTTCGTGAACGCCATCGAGCGCAGTCCGTCGATACCCGGCATTCAGCAAACGCTCGAAATCCCACGCCACCAGTTTTCGGCGACGGCGGCTTGGCGTGCCGGGAAACGCATGATGTTCACTTTTGACACGCTGGACGCCTCGAACTATCTCGCGCCGGTGTTTCCGGATTTCGTGACGGCTTTCACCACGCGAGCCTACAGCTTCGATGGACTCCGCCGCGTGAACGCGGGCGCCAGCTACCGGTTGCCGCTCGGCGAATTCCGGGCTGCCCGGTTCTTCGTGCGCGCCGAAAACCTCTTGAACCAGAACTATTTTGAAAACGGATTCCGCACCCCGCGGCGGACCGTAAACGGCGGCATCCAATACGAATTCTGATCATTTTTTAATCCACCGGCGACACTAACACCTCCCGCCGGTTTCGTGCGACGATCTTAAGGAGGAAAGAGGATACATGATCCAGAACACAGTTATTGCCGCGCTTTTCGCCGTCGCCACTTTGGCTGCCGCTCCCGTAAAGGTGGACCTCAAGGATGCGATGGGGAAACCGGTGGGCACCGCCATGATCAGCGAAGCCAAGACCGGCGGCGTGGTGATTCATATGAAGTTGATGGGGTTGCCTCCCGGCGAGCACGCGGCGCACATTCACACGAATGCCAAGTGCGAAGGCCCGGCGTTCACTTCCGCTGGCGGACATTTCAATCCGGAAATGAAGATGCACGGCCTGGATAGCGAGAACGGTCCGCACGCCGGAGACATGGCGAACTTCACGGTTGGCAAAAAAGGGAAGGCCAGCGTGACGCTCGTCAACACCCGCGTGACGCTCGACAATGGCGCTCATTCAGTGTTTACCAATGGCGGCACGGCGCTGGTTATCCACGCCGCGAAGGACGATATGAAGACCGATCCGGCAGGCAATGCCGGTGCGCGTATCGCCTGCGGGACGATTACGAAGTAACAGGCGTCTCAGCCTTCCGGAGAAGCAACGAAGCGGTATCCGATCCCGCGCACCGTCACCAAATGGCGGGGGTGCGCGGGATCATCTTCGACATATCGCCGCAGCCGCACAATGAAGTTGTCGATGGCGCGGGTGTCGGTGTCCTCGCGGAGGCCCCACACTTCCTGCAACATGCTTTTGCGGGAGACAGCTTTACCTTCGTGATCGATCAGGAAGCGCAGAATGCTGGCTTCCATCAGCGTTAGCGGATAGACCTTGCCGCCGGCATGTACTTCCAGAAGATCGAAGTGCACGGATTTCTCACCGAATGCATAGGAGTCCTTCGCGGTCTTGGTCGCGCCAGCCGCGGGCGCCGTCGACCGCAGCCACTGCTTCCTGCGTAGCAGGCTCCGAATCCGCGCAATCAAAATGGACAGCTCGAAAGGTTTGGGCAGATAATCGTCGGCCCCGGCCGCGAAGCCTTCGAGAACGTCTTCGGGACGGCCGCGTGCCGTCAACATCAGCGTCGGCACGAACTGCCCGGCGTCGCGCATCTCGGATACGACAGTGAATCCGTCTTTCACGGGGAGCATGACGTCCAACACGACCAGATCGAAGCTGGGCTGGATTGCGTCATCGGCCTGCGGGATGAGCAACTGCAGCGCCGCCTCGCCGGTCTCGACGGCCTGCACTTGATAGCCTTCGGCTTCCAGATTGAAGCGCAGTCCTTCAGCGATATGCTGCTCGTCTTCGACGATCAGAATGCGATCTGGCTGGCTCATTTCGCAATCGGAAGCTGCAGCACAAAAGTGCTGCCGTGCCCGGGACCTTCGCTCTCCGCCCACACCCTGCCGCGGTGGCGCTTGGCGACGGAGCGGACGATGAAAAGACCCAGCCCCGTTCCCTTGACGCGCGTGGCGAACGGCCCGGAGACACGGTAAAAGCGCTTGAAGATTTGCTTCAGCTCTGATTTTGGAATGCCGGTCAATAATTTTTAAAACCATTCTCACTGGTCACACTTCAATAATACAAAACCATACTCGTTTGCTAAAACATTGGAAGTTTTCAATCGCTACGCCTTCTTTCGGTTCTTTTTCTTAAAACCTGGTTGTCATCCAATCGGACAATTTAAGTCATCACTTCCCTCTCCCAGGGTCGTTAGTATATTTTAGATTTCTGGCTTTCTTCTTCCCCCTGATCTGAAAAACTGGTTACGCCGCCGGCTTTACAAATCAACTTTCCATTGCATTCAAGCTGTTGCGCTTCAACGATATTGGCTGGTAGTTGTTGATTACTGCAATTATTAATGCCAACGTACTCAGCTTGACCTTACACAAAGCCCACAGGACCTAGTTAGGTGTTCTAGGCGCCAGCGAGTTAAATTGACATAAACTTGCCCGGGCAATATTGGCATTGACGGGCGTGTCAGTCAAGGATATATAGATAGATGAGCACACATTCAAACGGGTGAATATACCCTGTCATGTGGATATTATGCACAATGGCATGCTAGTCCTAATTACACAAATACAGTACTGGGTCATTCATTACTCAGTTGGTTGAAGCCTGAAAGTGAAACAGTACCGTTGAACACTGTAATTATCTACTTCGATATTACATACGTATAACCAGGAAGGGTCTATTCAGATATAGTTTGGTGACGATGGCAAAAGCATTATTATCTGATATTGCCCACGCTACCTAAACAGGTCGCTCGCTAATCGTATAGGTTAGCCATACACCTTACATGGTAATTTTGTCCTACGATATATTTGAGTCGATCGACTGAGTCAACCGAGACATTGCATCGTACGTATTTCGCAAAACGAGCACCACCTGACTGCTGATTTAGGCTGATACATACCATTTAAACAAGACACCTTATACAAGATACATACGATTATGTGACCTGAGCGAGAAAAGAGCTTAACGGCTATTTATATATTTTGTGTTTATTTCGTCAAATCAATGACAGCAGGACAACAAATAAAGCCAAAAAAACATACAAACAATTAAATGAATGTTATTAAATTAAATTTTATTTATTGCCCAAATAATTAGAAATTTATAAATAAAGATTGCACGTACTCGGCTCAAAAATGGATTAATCCTTTGACCAAGTTTTCAGAATGCCCGGTCCTGGAATGCTTAATATTTGACGCGCGCAGATGTTGTCGGCATAAATACATGTGTGAGCCGTTTTTCTCAGAATGACAACGCTGCACCTCGTCAGGCTACCCTGCCTGAATTGTTGATTAGACTGCACTAACAAGTACATAATACGCATTTTCTGTACAGAGAAAATCTGGTTTGTAGGCCGACACGAAAAATCTGCGCACAGAAAATGTGGAGGATGATTGTATGATCAACTTATAATGAGAAATTACCCAGAGATTTTGAGTTCAATTCGATAAGTCTGGCCAATCTAAAAGGTCAGTCTAAAAGGCAACGTTTACTCAATTACCAGACACAATTTCAACCGAATTTCCTTCTATTTGGGGCCCAGTTTAGCAGCAAGGCGTGTGCAATATGCCATAACTGCTCTAGCGCCCACATTATATCGTCTTCAAATGCAATAGTCTGCCAACCAGTGCACTCAGATGACCCCACAGTGCACAGCTGAAACAGCTTGGCTACAACGAGATCCCAAAAAACACGCACATACGATGGATATATCAGTTCCGCTAGTAACAGTTTTACAATTTATAGTTAACACTCACTAAACTAATACGAATATGAATAGTCAGGCGGAGAAGATTGATGTCACATCGCATGTCCATCATTTTGCAAGCTCAATTTTAACTTCAATCAATCAACCAAAAAATACACAAAACACAACATTTTTATAAAGATACATTGTGTATCTTTATAAAAAATACACAATTTCCTGAAAACTTGAATCATGTTGAATGTGAAGTACAT
>CAWCAP010000020.1:0-28939 GCA_963793395.1 Bryobacterales bacterium
GTGATCGTGGTGAAGGGCCTGGGTTACGGTCTGGACGAGAAGGCCATCGAAGCGGCCCGCCAATGGAGTTTTCGTCCGGGTATGAAGGAAGGCGTGCCCGTTACCGTGGGAATAAAGGTTGCGGTGAACTTCCTTCTGCCCCCTTGACCAATACAGTCAATGGTGAGACCGTCAATCGTGCAGTCACCCCTACAATAGTTCTCAGTGTTCAGTTTTGAAATTCAGGCCACCTGCCCGCATACCGGGGCGCGGGCGGGGATTTTGCATACCGCGCATGGCGACATCGAGACCCCCGTCTTCATGCCGGTCGGCACGCAGGCCACCGTCAAAGGCCTGCTGCCGCGCGATCTGATCGACGACCTCGACGCCAAGATCATTCTCGGCAACACCTATCATCTATATCTGCGGCCGGGGCACGAGACCATCCGCCAGCTCGGCGGGCTGCACAAGTTCATGAACTGGCCGCGGGCCATCCTCACCGATTCCGGAGGCTTCCAGGTCTTCAGCTTGAGCGGGCTGCGCAAGATCACCGAAGAGGGCGTGATGTTCCAGTCGCATCTCAACGGCGACCGCCACATGTTCACGCCGGAGTCGACCATCGATGTCCAACTCGCCCTCGGCAGCGACATCATGATGGTGCTCGACGAGTGCCTGGAATATCCGGCGACGCCACGAAGCCGCGCGCGTGTCGATGGAGCGGACGATCCGCTGGGCCCGCGCCGCGTATGCACACTATCGCCAACACGGAGATGACGGCAACCGAGCCTGCTTCCCCATCGTCCAAGGATCGATGTATCCCGACCTCCGCCGCGCCTGCGCCGAGCAGCTTCTCGAACTCAACGCCGACGGCTACGCGATCGGCGGCCTCTCCGTCGGCGAGCCGCGGGCGCTCAGTCTAGAGATGACCGAAATCACCACGCCGCTGCTCCCGGCGGACCGTCCGCGCTACGTGATGGGCGTCGGGATGCCCGAAGAGCTGCCCGAATACGTCGCGCGCGGCGTCGACATGATGGATTGCGTACTACCGTCGCGCAATGCTCGTAACGGGTACTTGTTCACTACTTTCGGGCGCGTGGTCATCAAGCAGGCCCAATATAAAGAGGATGCGCGGCCCATCGATGAGGCTTGTCCTTGTTATACTTGCCGCAACTTTTCGCGCGCCTATCTGCGCCACTTATTTCTGGCCGAGCGAGATCACTTTCTCCACCCTGGCCACGCTTCACAATCTGCAACGCTACCTTGACATCATGCGGGAGATCAGGCAGGCTATACTATTCGGGAAGGTCCCTGAGTACCTGAAGGCCGCCCGGCAGAACCAGGTAGACGCGTCCGGCTAAGTCCAAGATCGCTGTAAATTCCAAATGAGTTTTCTCGGCTTCATTATCTTTGTGCAGACGGCCGCCAGTCCGGTGGCCAGTTTTTTGCCGCTGATCGCTATCGTGGCGATTTTCTACTTCCTGGTCTTCATGCCCATGCAGAAGCAGAAGAAGCGCAGGCGCAGATGCTGGCGGACCTGCAGACCGGCACCGAAGTGCTCACCACCGGCGGCATCGTCGGAACCATCGTCAGCATTACCGGCGACATGCTGATCGTGCGCGTGAAGCCTGATAACATCAAGCTGCAGATTTCGCGAGCCGCCGTGGCCAGCCTGGTCCGGCAGGAATCGGCGATTGAGGAAAAGAAGTAAACACGAGCTGAAAATCACACAGGCTTAATCCACGGGCGTAACTCATATGACAAGCAATCTCAAAATCAAGATCCTGGTGATCGTCGTCGTCATTCTGGCGTGTATCTACGGGATTATCGGCTTGCCGACCTCCACGCAGAGTTGGTCGACAACTGGCACAAGAACATCCACCTGGGCCTGGATCTCAAGGGCGGCAGCCAGTTGGTGCTGCAGGTCCAGATCCAGGACGCCTTCAAGGCGGAAGCCGACACCGTGATCCAGCGGTTAAAGGACCAGCTCGGCGCCAAGGGAATCGCCTACGCGGACATGAGCCGCAACGATCCGCCCACCATCCAGGCGGCCGATACCATTGCGATCGATATCAAAGGTGTCCCGGCCACTCGGCGGGCGATTTCCGGGCCATCGTCAACGATAACTTCGGCGGCATCTGGAATCTGATCACGGTCAACCCGACCGATTACCGGCTGACCATGAAGCCCACCGAGGCGCTCAAGCTGCGCGAGGACACGCTGATTCAGAGCATGAACACCATCGAGAAAAAGATCAATGCGTCTGGGACTGGCGGAATCGAGCGTGCAGCAGCGCGGCGGCAGCACGACCGAAGCCGAGATTCTGGTGCAGTTGCCGGGCGTGGACGATCCGGCTCGCGTGAAGCAGATTCTGAAGACGGCGGCGATGCTGGAACTGTATGAAGTGCTCGGCGGACCGTTTGCCTCGCGCGAAGAGGCGCAGGCCAAGCACGGCGGCGTTCTGCCGCTGAACAGCCAGATTCTGGGCAGCGCGGCTCGCGGCGGCGCTCCGTCCGAGGTCTACATCTTGTCGCGGACGCCGGTGGTCACCGGGCGCGATCTGCGCGACGCCAGCCCCGGGCAGGATCAGAACGGCCGCTGGGAGACGCGTTTTCGTGCTGACCAGGACGCGGCCAAGCGCTTTGAGCGCTTCACCGGAGCGAATATCGGGAAGCCGCTGGCCATCGTGCTGGATAAGAACGTCCTGAGCGCGCCCACCATTCAGGCCAAGATCAGCGATAGCGGTGTCATTACTGGTATCGGCACGCACGACGACGCGGCCGATCTGGCGCTGAATCTGCGCGCGGGCTCGCTGCCGGCGGGCGTCGAGTATCTGGAAGAGCGCACGGTCGGGCCGTCGCTGGGCGCCGATTCGATCCGGGCGGGACTGTATGCGGGCATCGCCGGCGTGATCGCGGTGGTGCTGGTGATGCTGGTCTATTACAAGAAGAGCGGCATCAACGCGACGCTGGCGCTGATCCTGAACGCGGTGATTCTGATCGCGGCGCTGAGCTATTTCGACGCGGTGTTGACGCTGCCGGGAATCGCCGGCGTGATTCTGACCATCGGTATGGCGGTCGATTCCAACGTGCTGATTTTCGAGCGTATTCGCGAAGAGCTGCGGGCCGGCAAGGCGGTGATCGCGGCGGTGGATGCGGGATTCAGCAAAGCCTTTCTGACCATCATCGATACCCACGTGACCACGGTGGTTTCGTGCGCGTTCCTGTTCCTGTTCGGCACCGGCCCGGTGAAGGGATTCGCCGTGACGCTGGTGATCGGTTTGATCGCCAATGTTTTCACGGCGGTCTTCGTTTCCCGGACCATTTTCGACTGGGAACTGGGACGGCAGAAGCACGGTGGAGCGCTCAGCATTTGAGGCGCTTTGAAGTTTTTGATGGATTTGTGGTAACTTGGAAAGCCGTTGCGGTTGGCGCAGGGAACTTTTTGCGCTCGGCGCGGTGTCTATTGAGGGCTGAGCGAAGAAGTCGCCTAGCCGGTAGTACGGTTCGAATGGAATTATTTAAGAACACAAATTACGATTTCCTCGGCAAGAAGTGGCCGTTCATCATTGGCTCGCTGGTTCTGACGGCGGCCGGATTGGTCAGTCTGGCCGTGAATGGCGGGCCGAACTACGGTATCGACTTCAAAGGCGGCGCGCTCATCTACCTGCGTTTCAATCAGGAGCCGCCGGTGCAGAAGATCCGCTCGGCGCTGGAGAGCAAGGTTACGGGCGAAATTTCGGTGCAGCAGATCACCGGGCAGCCGGAAGTTCTGGTCGGCACCGAGATCCGCGACGAAAAGGAGCTGAACGCCAACCGCCAGATCATAGAGGATACCCTGCGCGCCACGTTCGGCGCTGCCGACGGCAAGCTGGATTTGAACAACTCCGCCGCCGATCAGCTTGGCGGACAAGCTGCGCGAGCCCCTGCTGCAAGGCGGTGTGGCACTCTCCGAGCAGGAATTGCAGGATGTGGTCAAGAATATCGAGGAATTCCGGGCCACCAAAGGCGGGCTCTTGAGCTCTCTCGATCAACTTTCGGGCGTCTCCGGGCGTTACGCCGCAGGTTCTGGCTGCCGTGAAAGCAGCAGTGCGCGCTGGGTCCGTTCACGATTCTGTCGGCCGAAGTGGTGGGGCCGAAGATCGGCAAGGATCTGCAGAAGCAGGCGATTCTGGCGACGCTGTACGCGCTGGGCGGGATGCTGGTGTACATCGCTTTCCGCTTCGAATGGATTTATGGCGTGGCGGCGGTGATCGCGGTGTTCCACGACACCATCATCACCATCGGATTGTTCTCGCTGTTCAACAAAGAGATTTCGCTGACCGTGGTGGCGGCGCTGCTGACCCTGGTCGGTTATTCGATGAACGACACCATCGTGGTGTTCGACCGCATCCGCGAGAATTTGAAGCTCGTGCGGCGCGAGTCGCTCGACGAATCTGATCAACATCAGCGTGAACCAGACCTTGAGCCGGACGGTGCTGACCAGCGGTCTGACATTCCTGACGGCGCTGTCGCTGTTCTTGTTCGGCGGCCAGGTGCTGAACAGCTTCTCTTTCGCTCTGGTGGTAGGAATTATTGTGGGAACGTACTCGTCGATTTTCATTGCGAGTCCAATCCTGGTATTCTGGCAGAACTTCCTGGATTCGCGAGGATCGAAGGCTCCGGTGCCTCCGGCCAGGCCGGTAAGAGAAGTTCCGCAGCGGACAGCGGGGAATCGCAAGGCAGTGCGCGGATAAGGGATACGGATAAAGCAATAAGCGGCGGCGTGGAAAGGAACGAATTCTATGGCAATGTTTGAACAAACCTTCGTGGATGGCGAAGGCAAGACTAATAAAGGTTGGACCGTGGTGCTTTCGTTCGGGGTGCAGTTCCTGATCGTAGCGGTCCTGATTCTGATCCCGCTGATCTACACTGACGTGCTGCCGAAGGCGCAGTTGACCAGCATGTTGACGGCTCCGCCGCCGCCTCCGCCGCCTCCTCCGCCTCCGCCCCCGCACACCGGTAGTAAAGTAGTCAAAGTGGCTCCGCGCCAGTTCGACGCCGGACGTCTGATGGCGCCGCGTGAAGATTCCGAAAAATGTCGCGATCATCGTCGAAGATCCGAACGCCGCCCTGCCCAGCGCGTCGCAGGTGAGCGGTGGCATCCCCGGCGGCATCCCGGGTGGTCTGGGTGGATTGGGTGGCATCGGTGTAGCGCTCCGCCTCCGCCTCCGCCTCCTCCGGTGAAGCAGGTTGCCGACGCAATACCGGGCCGTTGCGGGTCGGCGGCAACGTGCAAGCGGCGAACCTGATCAAGAAGGTTACGCCGGTTTATCCGCCGCTGGCCAAGCAGGCGCGTATTCAGGGCACGGTGCGGTTCACGGCCATCATCGGCAAGGATGGCACCATTCAGAATCTTCAAATGGTCAGCGGTCATCCGATGCTGGTGCCGTCGGCGACCGATGCGGTGAAGCAATGGGTTTACAGGCCGACGTTACTGAACGGTGAGCCGGTGGAAGTGGTCACTCAGATTGACGTGAATTTCACTTTGAGCCAGTAAGTCCGAAGCGGGCATCTCGCGGGTGCCCGCTTTCAAATTTCAACTCGCAGGAGAAAATCATGGTTTTACAGTTGCAGGTTTGGGCGTTGATGCTTCTTCAGGAAGGCGGCGGCGAGCGCGATCAGTTTCGATCCTCGCTCGATGTGGAACAGATGGGCTGGCTGGCGCAAGCTCGTCGTGATCATTCTGTTCATCATGTCGGCGTGGTCGATCGGCGTCATGATCGACCGTGTCATCGCCTACAACGGCGCGCGCAGCAGATCGCGGCAGTTCGCTCCGGCCGTGGCCGGCGCGTTGCGCGAAGGCAAGCTGGACGAGGCGATCAAGATCGCCGACCGTTATCGGCAAGAGCCACTTGGCCAAGGTAGTGGTGGCTGGTTTGCAGGAATTCCGGGCTCACCAGATGAGCTCGGATATTTCGGGTGAAGAGATCGAAGCTTCCAAGCGCGCTCTGGAACGCGCCGAAGCCATCGTGCACGCCGAACTGAAGCGCGGCGTTTCGACGCTGGCAACCATCGGTTCCACCGGCTCCGTTCGTCGGACTGTTCGGAACGGTGGTCGGCATCATCAACGCGTTCAAGGGAATTTCGACCGAGAAGTCGACCGGTCTGGGCGCGGTGGCGGGCGGTATTTCCGAAGCCCTGGTCACCACCGCCGTCGGTCTGTTCGTGGCTATTCCGGCCGTCTGGGTGTACAACTACTTCACCGACCGCATCGAAGCGTTCGACGTCGAGATGGGCAACTCCAGTTCCGAGCTGATCGATTACTTCCTGAAGCGGACGCAAAAAGCCGGCGCCGGCAAGTAAGTTAGCGGTACTTTTCGCGAGTTGAAATCTGGCGGCGCCGCCCGGCTCATCGAGTGCGGGCGGCGCCCGCCAGGATCATCGCGCTGGACAGGTTGTCAGCATGCAGTTGGCCCGTAATGCGAGAAGGAGCGATTATGAAAGCACAAAATCGCCGGCGGTACGTCCGACATCAACGTTACGCCCATGGTGGACGTGATGCTGGTGCTGCTGATCATCTTCATGGTGATCACGCCCATGTTGACCAAGGGCGCGCCGGTGGAAATGGTGAAGGCCAAGAACCCCATCGCCATGCAGGACGCCGACAAGGAAGACGCCATTCTGGTGGCGGTCACGCGCGACGGCGAAGTGTTCTTGAGCCCGGGCAACAAGCAGCATGCACGCGGACGATCTGCCCGGCAAGGTTCGCGATCTGCTGACCAACCGGCTGGACAAGACGGTCTATATCAAGGCGGACAAGCGCGCCAAGTACGAGAGGGTGGAAGACGTGGTGGATAATCTTCGCGCCGCGGGCGTGGATCAGATTGGGGTTGTTGACGGAATTGGCCGGCGGCGAAAAGAAGAAAGCAGCAGCGCCAGCACCGGCAGGCCAGTAAGGTTCTGGCCCGGTAGGTTTTTATTTATTTTGGTTTCGCAAGCAATCGTAATAAGGAGAATTTTTTATGGCAATGGCAGTGGGTGGGGCAGGTGGCGGTCCGAAGTCCGACATCAACATGACGCCTCTGATCGACGTGCTGTTGGTGCTTTTGATCATCTTCATGGTGATCACGCCCCTGACGCCGCATGGCCTGGAGGCTCTCGCGCCGCAGCCGCCGCCGCCGAACGCGCCGCCGCCACCGCCGGATCAGGACCGCACCGTGGTGATCGTCATCGATAAGGATGGATCGATGAAGCTCAACCAGGATCCGATCGAAGAGAACCAGTTGGGCGACCGTCTGATGGAGGTCTTCAAGACGCGCGCGGAACGAGTGGTGTTTGTGAAGGGCGATCCGGACCTGGATTTCCAAACGGTGGCGCATGCGATCGATATCGCCAAGGGCGCGGACATGGATAAGGTCGGTTTGATGACGCCCAAGGCCGAAGCCGGCCAGTAAGCGAAAAGGGGAATGACGTCAATGTTACGGAAAGCTACTCTCCTCGGGGCTGCACTAGCGGTCGGCACGCTGACTCTGCTCGGCACCGGATGCAATCAGTTGAGGTCGCGCGACGATTTGAATAAAGGCGTCTCGGCGTACAAGAACGCGAAGTACTCCGACGCCGTGGGTTTCTTCCAGGAAGCCACTGATCTGGATCCGAAGAATCCCAACGCCCGCGTGTATTTGGCCACCGCGTATATGATGCAGTGGATTCCCGGCGCCGTATCGCCGGAAAACGTCCAGTTCGCGACCAAAGCCAAGGACGAATTCGGCAAGGTTCTGAGCCAGGACGCCAATAATTCCGTGGCGCTGGCATCGCTGGCGTCGCTGGCGTTTAACGAAGCCGATCCGCTTCCGCTGGATCAGAAGATGGCGAAGCTGGATGAAGCTGCCGGCTGGTACACGAAGTTGGTCACCGCGGATCCCAAGAATCGCGACGGCTATTACAGCTTGGGCGCAATCGCGCAGAAGAAGTTTTATCCGGCCCTGATGACGGCCCGCGTGGACGCCAACATGAAGCCCGACGAACCCGGTCCGCTGAAAGACAAGAAAGCCAAGGCGGAATTGGCCGCAAAGTACTCGCCGGTGATTGACGACGGGGTTAAGAATCTGCAGAAAGCCCTGGAGATCGACCCGGAGAGCGACGACGCGATGGCATATATGAACCTGCTGATCCGCGAACGCGCCGACTTAGCCGACGACAAGGACGCCTACAAAAAGCAGGTGGAGGAGGCCGATACCTGGCTCCAGAAGGCGCTCGATACCAAGAAGGCCAAGCAGGAGAAGGCGGAAAAGAAGACCGCCGGCGGTATCACGAACGAACAGTAACGGAAACTATAAACGCAGGCCAGCCCGGCGCCGATATGGCCCTGGCTGGCCTTTTCCTTTTTACAGCTTGGCTTTTACAACCTATCGAGGAAGCGGCGGTGAACACGGAGGTCTCCGGTCAATTCCGGATGGAATGTTGTCACCATGTTGCGGCCTTGTTCCACCCACACCGGGTCGCCGTTATACTGCGCCAGTACGGTGCTTCCGGGGCCTAAGCGGCGGATGATCGGCGCGCGGATAAACACCGCTTCTAAGTCGCTGCCCTCCGGCATGGGGATGCTGGCGATGCGGCTGTCGATTTGGCGCCCGTAGGCGTTGCGTTCGACGGTGAGATCCATCAGGCCTAGGCTCGCCTGCGCGGGGTGCGTTACTTCGCGGGCCAGCAGGATCGCTCCGGCGCAACTGCCGTAGACCGGCTTGTGCTCATTGAAGCGCTTGAGCGGCTCGGTCAAGCCCTCCTCATCCAGCAGCTTCAGCATGGTGGTGCTCTCGCCGCCGGGGATGATCAGGCCGTCGCAGCGGTCCAAGTCGGCAACCGTGCGGACTTCGATGGCGTGGCCGCCGGCGCGCTCGATCGCTTTGCAATGCGCTTCGAAATCGCCCTGCAGCGCCAGAACCCCCGCAGTCTTTTGCGCGTTACCAGCCACGCGTCTGCAGCAGCTCGCCTTCGGGGAGCTTCGAGATGTCCAGGCCGCGCATGGCCTCGCCCAGCTCCTCGCTGGCTTCGAGCAGCTTGACGGGATCGTTGTAGTAGGTCGCCGCCTTGACGATGGCGCGGGCGCGCGCTGTCCGGGTCCTCGATCTTGAAAATGCCGCTGCCGACGAACACCGCCTCCGCGCCCAGTTGCATCACCAGCGCCGCATCGGCCGGAGTGGCGATTCCGCCCGCCGAGAAATTCGGCACCGGCAGCTTGCCGTTGCTCCGCCACCCACTCGACCAGTTCCAGCGGCGCTCCCAGATTCTTGGCTTCATGCACCAGTTCTTCCTTGCCCAGCACGGTGAGCTGCTTCATTTCCTTGACGATGGTGCGGATGTGGCGCACGGCTTCGACGATGTTGCCCGAGCCCGCTTCGCCCTTGGTGCGGATCATGGCCGCGCCTTCGGCGATGCGCCGCAGCGCTTCGCCCAGATTGCGCGCGCCGCAGACGAACGGCACTTTGAAGTCGTGTCTTGTCGATGTGATGCTCTTCATCGGCGGGCGTCAGCACTTCGCTTTCGTCGATGTAATCGACGCCCAGCGCTTCCAGAATCCGCGCTTCGGTGAAGTGGCCGATGCGCGCCTTCGCCATCACCGGAATGGTGACCGTGTCCATGATCTCGCGGATGATGCTGATGGTCGCCATGCGCGCCACGCCGCCCTCTTTGCGGATATCGGAGGGCACGCGCTCCAGCGCCATCACCGCGCAGGCGCCCGCTTTTTCCGCGATCATGGCCTGCTCGGCGTTGGTGACGTCCATGATGACGCCGCCCTTCAGCATCTCGGCCAAGCCAACCTTGAGGCGGAATTCTTCGGAGAGGTACATGTCTACTACTAGTATGGCGGCTTCCGGGCAGGAATTTCAAACGGCCGGCGGCCGGGAGCCCGAGTCCGGCTCGAATCCGGCGGTGGATCGGGCCGCGATCAGAGCAGCCGGCCAGCCGCGAATCGGGCCGCGAAATGCTGAGGATTTCGCTCGGTTGTTGCTACCATAAGAGATTCCATGCTTCGCTTTGAAACAGCAGGAGAATCTCACGGGGAGTGCCTGGTCGCCACGCTGACGGGGCTGCCCGCGGGCATTCCCATTTCGCTGGCGGCGCATCGACCGCGAGCTGTGGCGCCGCCAGCAGGGCTTCGGGCGCGGCGGGCGCATGAAGATCGAGACGGATCGCGCGCACATCGTCAGCGGCGTGCGGCATTCGCAAACTATCGGCTCGCCGATCGCGATCCTGATCGAGAACAAGGATTGGAAGAACTGGACGGAAGCGTTGCCGGTGGAGGATATGGAGGGCTCCGACGACCACAAGAAACCGGTCACGCGCCCGCGGCCGGGCCATGCGGATCTGGCGGGCGCGATCAAGTACAATTTCCAGGATGCGCGCTATATTTTGGAGCGCGCCAGTGCGCGCGAGACGACGGCGCGGGTCGCGGTGGGCGCGCTGGCGAAGGCGCTCCTCGCGGAATTGGGGATCGGCGTGCTGAGCCACGTGATCGCGGTGGGCGAGGCCAAGTTGGAGCGTGCCGCGGCCTGGGAAGAACTGGTAGCACTCAGCCAGCGCGACGAAGTTCTGCTGGGTTGCGTCGATGCGGAAGCGGAGCAGCGCATGAAGGCGGTGGTGGATCAGGCTTATCAGACCGGCGACACGGTCGGCGGCGTTTTCGAAGTGGTCGCGCACGGAGTGCCTCCGGGACTGGGTTCGCATATCGCCTGGGATACGCGGCTGGACGGGAAGCTGGCGCAGGCGATCGTCTCGATGCAGGCGGTGAAGGGCGTGGAGGTTGGATTCGCGGCGGAAGGCGCGGCGGCGTTCGGGTCGAAGGTGCAGGACACGATCCATTACGATCGCGAGCAGCGGCAATTTACGCGCGGCGCGAATCGCGCGGGCGGGCTTGGAAGGCGGCATGACCAACGGCCAGGACATGGTGGTGCGCGGAATGCTGAAGCCGATTTCGACGCTGCGCCGTCCGCTCGAAAGCGTGGACTTGGCGACGCGCGAACCGGCGCTGGCGGCTTACGAACGCAGCGATGTCGCGGTGGTGCCGGCGGCTGGAGTGATCGGCGAGGCGATGGTGGCGATGGTGCTGGCAGGCGCGGTGATCGAGAAGTTCGGCGGCGATTCGCTGGGGGAGACGAAGCGCAATTATCGAAGGATATTTGGAACAGGTGAAGAATTTTAGGGCGGCTTAACAGGGATGATTTATCCGATCGTGAAGTATGGCCAGCCGGTGCTCGAGCAGCGCGCCGAGGCGATTACTGAATTCGACACGCCGGAACTGCACAAGCTGGTCGACGACATGTTCGAGTCGATGTACGCGGCGCACGGCGTCGGCTTGGCCGCGCCGCAGATCGGCGTCGGCAAGCGGATCGCGGTGATCGACATGACCACTGGCGAGGATCCGGCGCAGAAGATCGTGCTGATCAACCCGAGATCGTGAGACGCGAAGGATCGCAGACCGGCGAAGAGGGCTGCCTGAGCATGCCCACGTTTCGCGAGCCGGTGACGCGCGCGCAAAAGGTGACCGTGCGCGCGCAGGACGCGACAGGGAAAGAGTTCGAGATGACCGGCGAGGATCTTCTGGCCCGCGCGTTTCAGCATGAGACGGATCATCTGAACGGCACGCTGTACATCAGCCACATGAGTCCTCTGAAGCGCGACCTGATCCGGCGCAAGATTCGCAAACTGCAAAAAGTCGGCGAGTGGGAATGACACATGGGGCGAGCGGCCAGCGGCGCGGGGCCAGAGGCCTGGCGAGGCCGGGTCCGATGAAACTGGTGTTTCTGGGCACGCCCGCGTTCGCGGTTCCACGCTGGAGCGCATCGTTGAGGCGGGACATGAGGTGGTCGCGGTGTTCACGCAGCCGGACCGGCCGAAGGGACGCGGGCAGAAGGACGCGATGTCGCCGGTGAAGGAAGCGGCGCTGCGGCTGGGGCTGGCGGTCCATCAGCCGGAACGAGTGCGGCGGCCCGAAGTCGTCGAGCAACTGCGCGCGATGGCGCCGGAGGCGATGGTGGTGGTGGGTTACGGGCAGATCATTCCGCAAGGCGATTCTGGATATTCCTCCGCAGGGCATCATCAATGTGCATGCGTCGCTGCTGCCGAAATATCGCGGCGCGGCGCCCATTCAGTGGGCCATCGCGCGCGGCGAAAAAACGACCGGCGTCACCACCATGAGGATCGACGCGGGGCTCGATACGGGCGACATGCTGCTGAAGTGGGAGACCGAGATCGGCCCGGAGGAGAACGCCCTCGAGTTGGGCGCGCGCCTGGCCGTGGCGGGCGCGGATTTGCTGGTACGGACGCTGGCCGAACTGCCCGCGATCGTGCCGGAGCCGCAGGATGATGCGCAGGCCACGTTCGCGCCGATACTGAAGCACGAAGACGGCCAGATCGATTGGACGCTGCCGGCTCGCGAGATTTTGAATCGGGTGCGCGGCTTTGAGCCTTGGCCGGGCGGCTACGGATTTCTGCGCGGCCAGCGGTTTCAAATTTGGAGTGCGGCGATCGGCGATCAACAGTTGCCTGTGGGCGCACTGCGCTGTGTGAATCGCAAACTGTATGCGGGATGCGGGGGCGGGGAATCGATCGAGTTGCTGGAAGTTCAGTTGGAGGGGAAGAAGCGAATGGCGGCGGCGGCGTTTCTGAACGGGTTTCCGATGAGCGGTGAGGAGGTGCTCCTGTGAGCCTGCCGCTGGGGTTTCGCTACGCGGCGGGTTATGCGGGGATTCGCAAGGTCAAGAAAGACGACCTGGCGCTGATCGTGTCCGACACGCCCGCGGTGGCGGCGGCCGTGTTCACGCAGAATCGCGTGGTGGCGGCGCCGGTGGTATTGGCGCGCAAGAATGTGCGGGCGTCGCGCGGGAAAGCGCTGCGATTCTGGTGAACGCGGGCAACGCGAACTGCGCCACGCGGACCGGCGATCAAGGTGGCGCTCGCGACTGTGCGCGCGGCGGCGAAGGCCCTCGGCGTGAAGCCGGAAGAAGTGCTGCCGGCGTCCACCGGCGTGATCGGCGTCGAGATGGACGGCGGGAAAATCGTGGTGGCGCTGCCAGGACTGGTGGCGGGTCTCGACGCGGCCAGATTTGAAGCGGTAGCGGGGGCGATTCTGACCACCGATCTGGTGCCCAAGACTGCGTTCGCGGAGATCAAGAGCGGCCGCAAGATCGCGCACATCGCGGGGATGACCAAGGGCTCCGGCATGATCCAGCCGCATATGGCGACGACGCTGGGCTTCGTGATCACGGACGCCGTGGTCTCGCCGGCGGTGCTGCGCTCGGCGCTGAAGCGAGCGATCGATCGCAGTTACAACCGCATTTCCGTGGATGGCGACACGTCGACCAACGATACGGTCGCGGTGTTGGCGAACGGAGCGTCGGGCGTTAAGCCGGCTCCCAAGGCTTTCGAGGCGGCGCTGACGAGCGTGCTGGAATCGCTGGCGCAAGCAGATCGCCCGCGATGGCGAGGGCGCGCGCAAGCTGGTCACGATCGACGTTGAGGGCGCGGCGAACGAGAAGGCGGCGGAGAAGATCGCGCGCACCATCGCGAATTCGCCGCTGGTGAAGACGGCGATTGCGGGGTCCGACCCCAACTGGGGCCGCATTCTTTGTGCGGCGGGTTATGCAGGGGTGGCGTTCGATCCTCGCAAGGCCGACATCGACATGCAGGGCATGGCGGTGTGCCGCGGGGGGCTCGACGCCGATTTTGACGAGGTCGAATTGAAGCGTAAGCTCGATCAGTCGGACTGCTCGATTCGCTTCGCCATCCGTGGCGGCGGCAAGGGGCGGGCGCGTTTCTGGACTTGTGACTTCACCGAGGGTTACATCCGTATTAACGCCAGTTACCGGACATGATGCGGCTTAGCGCTCTCTTATTGCTCATCGCAACGTTTGTTCTGGCGGATTCCGCGGCGGACGTGTTGAACGTCTTTACCTCGGCTGCGGAAGCGCTGATCAATGACGATGCCACGTTGTTCCTGGAAAGTTTTGATCGCAACATGCCGGGGTACGCGGAGCTGCAGAACAATGTCACAGGGTTGCTGGCTGCCTATGACGTGGGCGCGACCATCGAAGTGATCAGCGACGCTGGGGATGACCAAAAGCGAACGGTTGAGCTGGACTGGCTTCTGATCCTCAAGCAAAAAGACGCCACCAATAGCCCGCAGCAGACGCGGCGGCAAATCGTGAAGTGCACTGTCGAGCGGCACGGCAAACAGTGGAAGATCGCGACGCTGGAACCTATAGATTTGTTCCAGTATTAGCCGCTACAGCGAGACTTCCATCGGCATGGCCAGCGGCGGCTCGATCAAGAAGTTGAGCTTTTCCATGCGGTCCAGCGCCGCGCGGATAGCGGATTCACTCGCTGGCTCTACCGTAATCACGAAGGGCAGATTCGTGGCGTCCTCATCCGGCAATTGCAGCACGGCTTCGATCGAGATCTTCTCCGCCGCCAGCGCCGCCGCCAGTTCCGCGATGATCCCGGGACGATCCTTCACCCGGAAGCGCAGATAGTAAGCCGAGCGATTCAGCGCGATCGGAATCGGGCAATATTCTCCGAGCCGGGCGTGCGCGAAGGGAGAAACGCGCTCCGGACTGCCCGACCGGATCTCGCGCGCTACGCGCATCAAGTCGCTGACTACGGCGACGCCGGTCGGGTGCGCGCCGGCGCCGCGCCCGTAGTAGAAAGTATCCGCGCCGTATTTTCCGCGCACCCAGACGGCGTTGTAGGCGCCGCGCACGCTCGCGAGGATGGTCGATTGCGGGATCAGCGACGGACGCACCGAGAGCAGCAGTCCCTCGGGCGTTTGACGTGCCAGGCACACCAGTCGAATCGTGTGATGCAGCATGTGCGCGTAGCCAAAATCGATCGGCTCAATGCGGCGGATTCCTTCGGTGAAGATGTCCGAGGGCACGATGCGCTCGCCGAACGCCAGCGCGGAAAGGATCGCCAGTTTGGAACGCGCGTCCAAGCCGTCGACATCGGCGGAAGGGTCGGCCTCCGCATACCCGGCGGCTTGCGCCTCCGCCAGGACTTTCGCGAAATCCGCGCCGCGCTGTTCGATCTCGGTGAGGATGTAGTTGCACGTGCCGTTCAAAATGCCGTAGAGCGTGGTGATGCGATCGCCCGAGATGCCTTCGCGCAGCACGGCGTGGATCGGAATGCCGCCGGCGACGCTGGCTTCCATCGCCAGGTTGATGCCGGACGCGATGGCGCGGTCCCACAACTCGGCGCCGTGCAGCGCCATCAATTCTTTATTCGCGGTCACCACGGATTTGCCCGCGGCGGCCGCGGCTTCGATCACCTCCCGGGCGACCGTGGTTCCGCCAATGAGTTCGGCGACGATCTGGATATCGGGATGCTCCACCACCTCGCGCCAGTTCGTAGTTTGCAACGGAGAGCCGAACGCCGCCGGAAGCTTCTTGGCGCTCACATGGCGGCTGCACACCGCGGCCACGCGCAGCGGGAAGCCCAGCTTGAGCGCGATTTGTTCGGCGTTTTCCGCGAGGATATCGAGCGTACCGGAGCCGACGTTGCCGAGTCCGATGACTCCTAGATTCACTGGCTGCATAAGGGGTTCTTTCTATTTGACCACTAAGCGGAAATCCATCACCAGTACGACGGCGTCGGGCTGCACCCGCACGTCGCGCAAATCGAAGCTGGCCAGCTCCCGCTGATACAGAGGCTTGGTCGAAAGCGGCCCCAGCGGCTGCTCTAAAAGGAGACGCGCCCGGTCCCGGACATCGATCTTGAAATCGCGAGAAAAGCTGCCGGTAAGCGCCTGGCGGACGCGGCGGATATAGAACGAATCTCGCGGCGTGGAAACACTGACGTCTTTGAAGGCCAGCGCGCCGTTTTTCACGATGGGCGACGCGATCATCGTCAAATCGAAGGAATCGCCCAGACCGACACAGGCTCCCATCATGTCGAGCGCGGTGCGCCCGCTGAAGCGGGCCGAAACGCGCAGACGCCCATCGATGGCGCCGACGTGGGGAGATTCCAGATAGGCGAACTTGCATCGGGTGGACTTGTTGCCGCGAACATACAGGCGGCCATCTTGCGAAAAGAGCTGGTCGGCGATCACACGTTCGATCGCGGCATAGCGCAACTCCAATTCCGCGGCCCACGCGGGAATCGCGGAGAACAAAAGCAGCATCATGCCAGCGCGAATGCGAGTCATGCGGTTTGTATTATTGTAGGGGATGCACCGTACGTTACTTGCGCGTCATTGACGAATGGTGTGTTATCTTGGAGCGTTTACCCTACTATGGCTGTCACTCGCGAAAAATCCCAACTGATGAGCGCGTCCGAAATCGACCGCACGCTGGTCCGCCTGGCGCACGAAATTCTGGAGCGCACGGAAAACCTGGATAAGCTGGCGTTCATCGGCATCCGCCGCCGCGGCGTGCCGCTGGCGCAGCGCCTGGCGCAGAAGATCGAAGCGCTGGAGCATCGCAAGATCCCGGTGGGCATTCTCGACATCAATCTCTATCGCGACGATCTGTCGACGGTCTCGCACCAGCCGGTGCTGAACGCCACCGACATTCCGTTCTCCGTCACCGGCAAGGACATCATCCTGATGGACGACGTGCTCTACACCGGCCGCACCATCCGCGCCGCGCTCGACGCGCTGTTCGATCAGGGCCGCCCGGCGCGCGTGCAACTGCTGGTGCTGATCGACCGCGGCCATCGCGAATTGCCGATCGAAGCGCGGTACGTCGGCCGCATGGTGCAGACCACCGACAACGAAATCATCGAAGTGAAGTTTCAGGAAATCGACGGCATGGAGAAAGTGCTGCTAGTGGAAAGAGTGCGATTAGAAGCGCGCCATGACGGGCCTGCTGGGCATCGAAGAGTCTGACGCGCGACGAGATCCAGGCCATTCTGGACCGCGCGCCGCGATTTTCAGCCGGTCCCGGAGCAGCGCTTCCGCAAACTCGATATGCTGAACGGGCGGATGATCGTGAATCTGTTCTTCGAGAGCCTCCACTCGCACCCGCACCAGCTTTGAAATCGCCGCGAAACGGCCTGGGCGCCGACGCGGTTTCGATCACCGCGCAGGCCTCCAGCGTGTCGAAAGGCGAATCGCTGGTGGACACGCTGAACACGCTGGCGGCCATGCGGCCGGACGCGATCATCATGCGCCACGCGGCTTCCGGCGCGCCGCATTTTCTGCAGCGCCATCTGGAGATTCCCATCATCAATGCGGGCGACGGCACGCATGAGCATCCCACCCAGGCGCTGCTCGACGCGCGCACCATTCTCGATCGCGGCAAGTCGCTCGAAGGGCTGCGCGTGGCCATCATCGGCGACATCGCGCACAGCCGCGTGGCGCGCTCGAACGTGTATCTGCTTTCGCAAGTTCGGCGCCGACATCGTGCTGTGCGGGCCGGCGTCGCTGCTGCCGCAGGAGCTGGCGCAGCTCGCGCCGGGCGTGACGCTGACCACCGATATGAACGAAGCGATTCGCGATGCCGACGTCATCATGATGCTGCGCGTGCAACTGGAGCGGCAGCACGAAGCGGCCTTTCCCGCGAGCGAATATTTTCAGTTCTACGGCCTGCGGCTGGAGCATCTGCGGCTGGCCAAGCCGGACGTGATCGTGATGCATCCCGGCCCGATCAATCGCGGCCGCGAGATTTCGTCGGAAGTCGCGGATTCGCAGCGCTCGGTGATTCTGAATCAGGTGGAGAACGGGATCGCGGTGCGCATGGCGGTGCTCGAACGAGTCTTGGGTGGAGATGCCAATGCCGGCGCTGCTCATTAAGAACGGCCGCGTGATCGATCCGGCGTCGCGGCACGATGCCATCGCCGACGTGTTGATCGAAGACGGCGTCATCGAGGGCGTCGGCGCGAACTCTATCGGCCGCGGGACGCGGAAGTGTTCGATGCCACCGGGCTGATCGTCGCGCCCGGCTTCATCGACATGCACGTGCATCTGCGCGAGCCTGGCTTCGAGCACGCCGAAACCATCGAGACCGGCGCGCGCGCCGCGGCGGCGGGCGGATTCACGTCCATCTGCCCCATGCCGAACACGTCGCCGGTGAACGACAGCGCCACCGTCACCAGCTACATCGTCGAGAAGGCCCGGCGGCACGCGGTGGTCAACGTGTTTCCCATCGGCGCCATCACCAAAGGCAGCGAGGGCGAGGAACTGGCCGCCATCGGCTCCATGCGCAAGCGCCGGCGCCGTGGCGATCTCCGACGACGGGCGTCCGGTGATGAACGCGCGCGTGATGCGCCGCGCCATGGAGTTCGCGCGCAGCTTCGACATGCCGGTGATCGACCATTGCGAGGATCTGCACCTGAGCGCCGGCGGCGACATGCATGAGGGCGCTGGAATCCGTGCGCCTGGGCTTGCGCGGCATTCCCGGCTGCTTCGGAAGACGTGATGGTGGCGCGCGATATTCTGCTGGCCGAAGTGACCGGCGCGCGCTATCACGTGGCGCACATTTCCTCGCGGCATTCGGTGGCGATGGTGGCGTTCGCGAAGCTCGAAGGGCTTGCGGTCACCTGCGGAAGCGACGCCGCATCATTTCGCGCTCACCGACGCCGACATGCGTCCCTTACGACAGCAACTACAAGATGAAGCCGCCGCTGCGCTCGGCTGGCGACGTGGACGCGGTGGTCGAAGGCGTCGTCAAGCGGAGCCATCGACGCCATCGCCACCGATCACGCGCCGCATCGCGGGCAGCGAAAAAATGCAGGAGTTCGAGAAGTGCCCGTTCGGCATCATCGGCCTGGAAACGGCGCTGGGCATCGCGCTCGAGCATCTGGTGCATCAGCGGAAAGATCAGCATCGACGCGCCTGGTCGAGCTGTTCACCGTCAATCCGGCGCGGATTCTTGAGCATCCCGCGCGGGACGCTCGCGGCCGGCGCTGCCGGCTGACGTGACGATCTTCTCCACTGACCGCGAGTGGACCTACGACGTGAACAAGTCGCTCTCCAAGAGCCGCAACTCGCCGTTCGACGGAGAGACTTTCCGCGGCGGCCCGGTGGCGACGATTGTGAACGGCAAGATCGTCTGGCAAGTGTAGGTTTAGCCGCCTGCTCGCGTGCATGGGACGATAGCCCGACGAAGCGATTCGGCAGGTCAAGCCTAGGGCCGCGGAACTCGGGATCTCGCTGCATCGATTCGTGTCAGACGCGATGGAAGAAAAACTTGCAAGGGATTCCAAGCAGATCGAGCCGGCGGATCAGTTGTGATTCTTGTTTACGAATTTCGCGCGGCGCGGCATTCGTCGCAGGGGCAGATCCGGCGGAAGTGGTCGAACGAATAGATGCCGGTCTTGTGGCCATCTGACCAGTCGATGCGAATCGCGTAGCTGCCAACGGCTTCCACTTCGTTCATCTTCAGCTTGGGTTTGTACATGGGAAACAGTTCGCCGCCTTCGTAGTTGGTTTTCTGCGGCGGGGTGCCATGGGCTCCGGTGCAGGTGGCGCAGGGGCATTCGTCGCGCAGGTAGGCTACGCCGTACTCGCTATGATGCTGGTCCTTCCAGTCGATCTTAATGCCTTTGGACTTGGAAATCGCGATGTGCTCGGGCTCGTTGGAGGGGTTACTCAAGGGCGTAAACTCACTGATTGATTCTCTCTATATCGCGCACGCCGGAGATGCGGCGCACGGCGGAAACTACGCGCTCCAGTTGCTTCTTGTCGCGAACTTCGACTGTCACGTCGATGATCGCGCCATCGGTCGCGCGTTCGTCGTCGCCGCGGGCTTCCAGGCTGCGGATGTTGATCTGTTCGCCAAAGAGCGCCTGCGTCAGTTGGTTGAGAATGCCAGGACGGTCTTCAGTATGGATCAGAAGTTTCACCTGGAACGTCTCGGTTACGGCGCGCGCCCACTCCACGTCGATCTTGCGCTCCACTTCGTACATCAGGTTCTGGACGTTGGTGCAACTGAGCGAATGCACCGCCACGCCCTTGCCGCGAGTCACGTAGCCCACGATGGCTTCGCCGCGAATCGGATTGCAGCACTTCGCGCGATACACCAGAAGGTCGTCGATGCCTTTGACCTTGATGATTAAGTCCTTATCGTCGCCGGGCTGGCGCTGCACGGGAGCGGCTCCGGTAGACGGCTCTGCGACCGGCGCGGTCTGCGGATTCTCCAGCGTCACTTTGTCCGGCGCCAACTTCTGCAGCACCTGGCGCGCGGAATATTTGCCGTAGCCGAGCGCGGCGTGCAGATCTTCGATCTTGCTGACGCCGTATTCCGACGCCACCGCATCCATCTGTGCTTCCGTGATCCGGCTTAGGGCTACACCGAAACGGCGGGCCTCGCGTTCCAGGTACTTCTGGCCGATCTCGATGGCCTTGACCCGTTCGGTGGTGTTGATGACATGCTTGATCTTGTTGCGGGCGCGCGAAGTCTTGACCAGCGCCAGCCAATCTTTGCTCGGCAGGTGGCCGGATTGGGTGAGGATCTCGACCACATCGCCGTTGCGCAGACCGTACTTCAACTGCACGATCCGGCCGTTCACTTTCGCGCCGGTGCAGGTGTTGCCGACGTCGGAATGGATGGCGTAGGCGAAGTCGATCGGAGTGGCGTCGCGGGGCAGGGTGATGACGCGGCCCTTGGGTGTAAAGGTATATACTTCTTCGGGATACAGATCGACTTTCAGGGTGGACATGAACTCGCCGGGGTCGTGCATTTCGCGCTGCCACTCGACTAACTGGCGCAACCAGGTGATGCGCTGGTCGTCCTCGGCGCCGCGCCGGCCTTCCTTGTATTTCCAGTGCGCGGCGATGCCTTCCTCGGCCACGCGGTGCATTTCCTCGGTGCGGATCTGCACTTCGAAGTGGCGCCCGCCCGGACCCATCACGCGACGTATGGAGCGACTGATACAGGTTGGGACGCGGGATGGCGATGAAATCCTTGATGCGGCCCGGGATGGGATGCCATTCGTTGTGGATCACGCCTAGCGCGGCGTAACAGTTCTTTACCGAGTCGGTCACGATGCGCACGGCGAGCAGATCGTAGACCTGGTCGAGCCCGATTTTCTGCCGCTTCAATTTCTGGAACACCGAATAGGCTCGCTTCAGGCGGCCCTCGACGCGAGCTGGAATGTTTTCGCGCGCGAGCAGTTGCTCCACCGTGTGCTTGATCTCTTTGAGGAAGCCCTCATTCTCGACATGCGCGGCTTCGAATTCTTTCAGCAGACCGCTGGAGGCTTCCGGTTCCAGCACGCGGAATGACAGATCCTCTAACTCAGCGCGGATTTTTCCCATTCCAAGACGGTGCGCGATGGGCGCGTAAATCTCCATGGTCTCGGCCGCGATGCGCTCCTGCCGTTCGGGCGAAAGCGACCCGATGGTGCGCATGTTGTGCAGGCGATCCGCCAGCTTCACCATGATGACGCGGATGTCGTTCACCATAGCGAGCAGCATCTTGCGGACGCTCTCGGCCTGCCGCTCTTCGCGCGAGGCGAGATTCAGTTTGCTCAGTTTGGTGACGCCGTCGACCACGCGGGCCACATCGTCGCCGAATTCTTTCTTCACTTCGGCGAGGGTGGCGGTGGTGTCCTCGACTACATCGTGGAGCAGGCCGGTTTCCAGGCACACCAAGTCCATGTGCATGTCAGCAAGTTGCAGGGTCACCATCAGCGGGTGGACCATGAAGGCCTCGCCCGAAACGCGCTTCTGGCCGAGATGACGCGCGGATGCGAACTCGAAGGCTTTGCGGAGCGCGGTCAGGTCTTCGTTCGGCCGCAGAGCATGGACCCGCCGCTCCAACTCGACGTAAAGCGGGCTGACTTGATCCGTTATTGCGGCCGCAGTTTCGGCTCCGGCCACAACTTGGCCCACACTGGCGGGAACCGCGGGGAGGTCGACGGCCTGGGTCGAATCGGGCATTCCTAAGACTAGTGTAACGGAGGTCGTCAAATGAGAGCGCCGCTCCCAAGGTGCGGGAACGGCGCTAAAACATTGTTCAGCCGGCGGTTTACAGCCAGTTGGTTGACTATTTCAACTTCGAGAAATCGGTAGGATCCATGAAAGTTGAATCCACTTTCTCGACGATCTTGCCATCCATCTCGGAGGCTTTGGATACCTTCTGCCATTCGGGATCGTTGCGGAAAGCGTCCCAGTTTTTGGTGGCGGCTTCGCGGCTGGGGTGGGCCAGGATGTAGATCAATTCGTTGTCCTTGAGCGGCGCGTCTTCAGGCGTCCAGTAGGCCACGCTCTTCATGTCGTGCCGGTTGAAGATGGTGACGGTGTGGTCGCGGAAACGCGACAACAGCGCCGGCAGACGGCCGGGGAGCGTGTGATACACGCGCAGTTCGTAAACTTGATTGCTTTGGGCTTCGACCTTAGGGAGCGCAATGAAGCGGGCAGTGAGCCAGGAGCCTGCCGCGAACGACAGGGCGGCGAATGCGAAAACACGGAACCAGGTGAGTTTCATAGTTTCCGATTTTAGCAAGTTGGCCGCTGCGGTGCAGCCGTTCGAGCTGGACGACGGATAACGGCTCCGCTCAGGCCTTTTGAATCCGCCGCAGCATGTATTGATCCGGCTTCAAGGACCCTTCGCGCAATTTTTTCCAATCGTCCCCCACATGGATCAGGCGGCCGCTGATGTGGTTCGACTGCTCGGAAGCCAAGAACAATGCCAGTTCGATTTGTTTGTCCGCCGTGGTGCCGCCGGTGAGGCGGATCTGCTGGGCTTCTTCGAGCTCACGCCATCCGGCGCGCTCTCCCGCGGCGAGAATCTGATCCGTCATGTGGGTGTAGCTGATCCCCGGCGCCATGCAGTTGATCTGCACGTTGTGGTCCCGAACTTCCTCGGCGACGCTCTCAACCAGACTGACGACGGCGGCCTTTGTCGCGGCGTACAGCGCCAAGTTGGGACGGGCCTGCGAGCCGGCGCCGCTGGTGAGCACGATGATCTTGCCGCTGCGCCGCTGGACCATTCCGGGCAGCACTGCGCGGCACATATTCATGACACCGAGTAGATTGGTGTCCATCACTTCAGTCCACAGCTTCGGATTGGTATCGGCGAACGGCCCGATGGGGCCCTGGATCGCCGCCGCGCACACCAAGACCTGCACCGGACTGCCGAATTGAACCCGCATGCGTTCAACCGACGCGGACACTTGTTCGTAATCCGAAACATCCGCGCGGATGCGCAGCGCGTTGCCTCCGGCGTGTTCGATTTCGAGCTGGCACAGGTCGAGTTCCGGCTTGCTGCGCGCCAGTAAACCCACGCGAGCGCCGCTGGTAGCGAAACCCATCGCCAGACGTTTGCCGATACCGCGCCCAGCCCCGGTCACCAGAACCGGGACAGTCTTGAAAGAGTGCACAACATCACGTTAGTACAAAACCGGCGCGGTCGCACAAACGTCTGGGAAAAGTTTAGAGGGCTACGGGTTCGGGGAGCAGTAGACGCGCCTGCGCGTCAATGAGAACCGTCTCGCCGTTGTCGAGTAGAAACCGCCCGCTGAGCAGCGAAGCTGCCTCCATGCCGCGGACCCGCGCCAATTCGTTGTCACCCAGGAAGAGCACGGCGAATTCCTTGGCGTCCCAGCGGCCTACGCGGTCGCGATAACGAAAGAGCGTCGAGAGTTTATCCGCCGCGATGCGCAAGACTTCATCGCCGATGGGGCCTTCCAGATGGAAAATCAAAACCGAAAATACCGCACCGTGCGAGGTGTGAGCTTGGATCTGGCGGTCCATCTCCTGGCGATTGATAACGCCGCTGACGGGATCGGTGCTGGCGGCGCCCGCGAGACGCTGGTCGAGATCGATCATCTGTTCCAGCATCTTCGCCGCGGCGGCGCTCGCCTCCTGGCTCACATTGTCGGCCAGTCCACGCAGGGCCTCGGCCTGCAGCGCCATCACTTCGCGGAAGCTTTCAGCGTCTGTGGGATACGTGGACTTTTCCATGTGTTCCGCGAAGGTGCGCAGGCGGCTGCGGAAGAACTCCTGGCGGCGGGTCAGGTCATCGACGATATCGCCCAGGGCCAAGACCCCGCGCTCCAGTTCCAGGCTGCGCTGCAGCCGGATTTCGTTGGCGACGGTGGCGTATTCTTTCAGGTCTTGCTGGAGGACATGCGCGCTCTCGGCGATCGCTTTCCGGGAAGCTTCAAAAGACACGCGGGCGAGCAGGCTGTGAATGCGTTTGCGGTAAGGACCGCCGACTTCCGGGAAGCTCCGCTCCAGGCAATCCGCGGCCACGCCCATGGTGGAAAGATACGCGGCGACGGCGCTGGAGAGTTCACCAAGAAGGTCGCGTTCAATCACCGGGCCCATACCCAATACTGACTCCGAACGTATTACGAGGGAATCGGGCGAATACTTTAGTTCCGGTTCAGGGATTTATAAGTGATGCCTCCGGTTGGATCTCGTAAGTAGTTACAACTTCGGCAGTTGGGCGCACCGTTGCGACCGCGCTACAGTACTTATCGGTAGACAAAGCTATGGCGCGCTCCACCGCTTCCGCCGATATATTATGGCCGCGGATGATGTGCTTGAGTTCGAAGCGCTCGAAGGCGCGCGGATGTTCTTCGCGCCGCTGGGTACGAATCTCGACGTGGTAAGCGGTCACTTGTTCGCGCTTTTTCTGGAGGATCGAAATGACGTCGGCCGCGGTGCAGCTTCCCAAACCGGTGATGAAAAGTTCCAGGGGCCCGGGTGCGGCTCTGCGGCCCCCCTTCACATCGACGGCGATGGCGTGGCCGCTGGCGGTGGTGGCGATAAAGAATTCGTCACCGGCATACTGGATGATAGTGGGAGGCGCGGGATTCATTCCTCCACCAATAGCACACGTTACACGGTGACCTTGCCATGACTGAAGTTGTGACGCTCGCGCATATTCAGAATGCCCGGCAGCGCATCGCGCCCTGCGTCCGCCGGACTCCGCTTACGGCCAGCGCGGCTTTGAGCGAGCGCCTCAGGACCAACGTTTACGTGAAGCTGGAGTTGTTTCAGAAGACCGGCTCCTTCAAAGTGCGCGGCGCGTTCAACAAGGCTTTGGGACTGACGCCGGAGGAGCGGGGGCAGGGAATCGTCGCCGTCAGCGGAGGGAATCACGCGCAGGCGGTGGCTTACGCGGCGCGGACGTTGGCGTTGAAATCCGTGGTCCTGATGCCGGAGACGACGCCGGCAAATTACGTCGACGCCACGCGCGGCTACGGCGCGGAGATTAAGTTCGCCGCCAATGTTGGAGCGGCTTTCGCCGAGGTGGCGGAGTATCGAGCGCCAAGGCTGGGCTTACATTCATCCCTTCGACGACCCGGTAGTGATCGCGGGGCAAGGGACCATCGGCCTCGAAATTCTGGACGACGTGCCGCAGGTCACCGACATCGTCGTCAGCGTGGGCGGCGGCGGACTGATCGGCGGCATCGCCACTGCGGTGCGTTCGCTCAAGCCGACGGTGCGCGTATGGGGCGTAGAGACGGAAGGCGCGGATTGCATGTCGAAGTCGCTCGCGGCTGGGCAGGATCGTCACGCTGGATGCGATCACGTCGATTGCCCGCACTCTGGGCGCGCCGGCGCCTTCCGAGATGACGCTGGCGATGGCGAAGAGCCTGCTCGAAAACGTGACGGTTGTGTCCGACGCCGAAGCTTTGGCGGCGCTGCGGTTCCTGCTGGAGCGTTTGAAAGTGCTGACGGAACCTGCCGCGTCGTGCACACTGGCGGCGGCGGATCGGCTGAAGGATCAATTTTCGAAGGAGCACCACGTAGTGCTGGTGCTGTGCGGCGGCAACATGCCGTTCGAGGATTTAGCCCGGCTGCCGAGTGCCAAGGCCAAGTAGCACGCATCCGGCCAGGATCAGGGCCAGGCCCAAAATCTTGCCGCGCGTGAAGGGTTCCTTGAAAAACAGGCGGGACCAGACCATGGTCCAGATGTAGCCGGTCGAGACCATCGGAAAGAGAATACTGAGCTCGCCATTTTTCAATCCGATGATGAAGAATACCGAGGACAACAGGTAGCCCGCGATCCCCGCGATCAACGGCCAATTCGTGAACAACGACCACAAGCTGGTCAGCCGTGCGGAGCCGGCCTTGAGTCCCAGGGCGCTAAAGCTGCCGATAAATGACCCAAAGCTCACCAGTGCGATGGAGGAAGGGGGCGTGGTCATTTGTGGGCTCCGCTTCCCAGCACCGCAACGCCGGTCATGATGGCGCAGATGCCGGCGATTTTGTACACGTTCATCATTTCGCCGAAGACCACTACCGAGAGGATCGCTACCCAAACGTAGCTGAGCGAGATCAGCGGATAGAGCACCGAGAGTTCGCCATGACGCAGCGCGAGCACCATCAGCGCGGCGCCGATTCCGTAGAGCGCCAAGCCGCCGAGCAATGGAAAGTTGGTCAGAAGGCCGGTGAACGACGGGTTTAGCTTGAGTTGGATGGTCCCAAATTTTAGCAGCACCTGGGCGGCCGCGGACAGTACCGTGAAGACCACGATCATCAACAGCGAGCGGCGCTTTTGCTCAGTGGTGGAGGGAGTCACGGAAACTCCATTCAGAATAACGGAATCTGGCGGCAGGGGAGTGGCGATTTTGGGCACGGTGGTGTCGGAGGCGGTCTCCTGTTAGATCGGCGAGTAGTGTGAAGTTCTTTATTCGCCGCTTTGCTGGAGCAACTTGGCGACCAACGCGGTCCATCCAGTCTGATGACTGGCGCCCAAGCCTGCGCCGTTATCGCCGTGGAAATACTCGTAGAACAACGGGTAGTCGCGGAAGTTCGGATCGGTCTGAAACTTTTCGTTTCCGCCGAAAACCGGGCGGCGGCCTTGATCGTCGCGCAGGAATAGCCGCGACAGACGGCGCGAAAGCTGGGCCGCAACTTCTCCCAGGTGAATCTGCTGGCCGGAGCCGGTGGGAAATTCCACTTTAAAGTCTTCGCCCAAATAGAAGTGGAAACGCTGCAGAGATTCGATCAGCAGATAGTTGATCGGGAACCATACCGGGCCGCGCCAGTTGGAGTTGCCTCCGAACAATCCGGTTTGCGACTCCGCCGGTTCGTACGCGACACGATACGTCTGCCCGTCCACTTGAAGCTGGTAAGGATGGTCCTGATGAAATTTGGATACCGAGCGGATGCCGTGGGGCGACAGGAACTCGGCCTCACTCAGCAGTTTCTCGAGCACGCAGCGGAGGCGCGTCGTTCCCACCAGGCTCAACAAATGGCGCTGCTCCACGCCGTGCCGCATGAGGGGCGCCAGATTCTGGCACAGGTCCGGACGGTTCGCGATGAACCAGTTCACCCGCTTTTGAAAACCCGGCAGGGATTCGAGCAGAGCGGATTCCATTGTGTCCACGGCAACGTTCTGGAGAAATGGATTTCTTTCCGATCGATTCCGCGCGTACCCGAACACCATATAAGGACGGCAACATCGGGGCGTCTTCACTTTTCCGGGCCAATCCAGAATACCCGGCAGAGAAATATGTTCAGACGCAGATTCGAGTTCCCGTCAGTACCCTTGACGACTATTGTCAGGAAGGGCACAATCCACCTGATTTGATTTGGATGGACCTTCAAGGGGCAGAACTTATGGCGCTTCACGGAGCTGAAAAAACCCTACGACTAGCTAAGATTCTGTTTGTCGAAGTGTCGTTTAAACCTCTTTATCTGCAACAGCCTTTGTTTTGGGACATTCATGAGTTTCTCGGCCAAAACGGATGGAAGCTTAAGATGTTAAAAGACTTACCAGTTATATTGAGACCTCCGAAATGGATCCGCCATTTCCGAAAATGCCCTTGGCAGGTTAACGCGATTTATCTCAATTCCCGGGTCAGCGGTTGAAGAAATGAAAAATCTCGTGGATAGTGCCTGCGCGCTCGGTTGTTTCTGCTTTCTTTTGTCGATGTTGTTGATCATTCTAGACAAATAACCCGGAATGACTTCGTTGAAGAGTTGCGGTTCTGAGCGAGAGGCGTCCCGTCTCTCGGAGTCAAAATGAGCGAAATTGCGCGAATTGTTAATTGGTTGAGCTTAGGAATGGGTCATCGAGGACTAGTCCTCGACGTAGGAGGGGGGAATTCACCCCATCCCCGAGCAGATATCGTGTGTGAACGCTATATTGACGATACCAAACACCGCATGGCGATGGCCGTTGTTGATGAGCGGCTGGTTTCTGGAGATATAGCGGACTTACCATTTGCGGACAAGTCCTTCGATTTCGTTATTGCTCGGCATGTTTTAGAACACATTCCCGTGGGCTTGCTACCGAGAGCGATAGCCGAGTTGCAACGAGTGGCATGACAGCCCTGGATATATCGAGACTCCAGCAGCCGAACGTGAGCTATTGATGCCCGATCCCGCCCACGTGCATTATGTGAAACGTATCGGCACAGTTGCCTTATTCCCTGAAAAAGAGAGAGTGCCTATTCCGGAAGTCTCCTATTTATTTATGAAATGGCGTACTCAGTTTGACGATTGGAACCAACTCGTTAGAAACCACCCAGAACAGTTTCTGACGATCCTGAAGTGGAGGGGTACGATCTCGTTTACCATCCGACCTGCATCACTTTACCCGAATGAAATTCAAGTCAACGATATTGAAAAATGTTTGGCGAATTGTTTTTCGCCCCGAACTGGAGCAGCGAGTCGGCGAGGGGATTTGCAAAACGTAGTCTGCGAAGAGTATTCCAAATGTCGCGTTATCTACATAATCCATTGGCCCGGGAATAACGATGAAAACAGTGATGAGTGATTCTGGATGGATGCGATCAAACTCGTTGCCGATTGTAACCGCCGGCCTTGTGGCAAGCGTATTCCTCGGGTTGCTAACGGCTTTTATGCCGGATCCCACGCGGGACCTCTCTTGGGCTTATATCGCCATTGGCGGTATATTTCTAGTCTCCCTCGTGCCATTTATTTTGGATATTGAGAGTGGCAAATTTGAATTTCTGGAACCTAAAACCCTGTTCATTGTTTATTATCTGGTGATTTTGGGTGTCGCACCGCTCTACGTCATGTTGTTCCCTGACGCAGCTTTAGAATCGTTTCGTTTGGATAATCC
>CAWCAP010000021.1:0-9645 GCA_963793395.1 Bryobacterales bacterium
GGCCGCCGCATGGGCCACGCCGGAGCGCGATCATCTCCGGAGGCAGCGGCGAAGCCGAAGACAAAATGGCGGCCATGACAGCCGCCGGAATCATCGTATGCCCCACGCCCGCCGACATCGGCGAGAAAGTTAAAACAGATCTAAATCATAAATTATGCAACGCACATTCGCCATCATCAAACCCGACGCCGTAGCCGCCAACCAATCCGGCCAGATCCTCGCCATCATTCAGAAGGCAGGCTTCCGCGTCGCCGGCATGAAGCAGAAGCGCCTCAGCCAGATCGAAGCCGAAAACTTCTACGGCGTGCACCGCGAGCGCCCCTTCTTCGCATCGCTGGTCAAGTTCATGACCGAAGGACCCGTCGTGGTCCTGGTGCTCGAAGCCGAGGACGCCATCAAGAAGTGGCGCGACACCATGGGCGCGACCAACCCCGCCAACGCCGCCGAAGGCACCATCCGCAAGCTGTTCGCGGCTTCGATCGAGCGCAACTGCGTCCACGGCTCCGACGCCCCCGAAACCGCCGCCGTCGAAATCCCCTTCTTCTTCGCAGCATCGGAACTGCTATAACGCAGCTCTGTATGACCGACGTCGTCGTAGAATCCTTGATCTTCGACCTGCTGGAGTGGATCGCAAAGCGGGAAAGGACCTACGAAGAAGTAATGGACGCATGGCGCACCTCCTGCCCCAAGCTGCCGGTTTGGGAAGACGCAAATGATCGTGGACTCGTCATGCGGAATGAAGTCAACGGCCGCAGCGTGGTAACGGTCACTCCGCTCGGTCGTACGCTGCTTGAGAACCGGCAAGCTGGCTCATAATCCAGCAGTAACAGCGGATATCCGTGTCCATCTGTGGGCCAATTCTTCATTCCGCCGCATAAATACTAAAGCTTTGTATCACATAGGCCGATATGAAGACTTGAAAATCTCATGCGAAACCGCGTAAACACGCTTCGTCAATTTTGGCCCGTTCTGTCCTGGCCCCAAATGACCGGCGCGGCTTGCGGCGCCCTCGCAATATTGCTGGGGTCGGCAGTGCTGCTGGGATGGGCGATTCACTCCACTTTTCTCATCCAAATCGCGCCGGACCTGGCGCCCATGCAGCGCAACACCGCCATCAGCTTTGCACTGTGCGGGATCGCGCTCCTCGGAATCGCGACCGGGAAGACATTGCCCACATGGATCGCGTCCATCACCGCGGCCGCTCTATCCATGGGTTCGATCCTCGAGTACGTGCTGCATGCCAGTCTCGGAATCGACGGACTTTTCGGTACCGCATTTATCACCACCCGCTCCCCCGATCACGGACGCATGGCGCCAACCACCGCTCTTTGTTTCGTTATTTTTATCGCTGGCGCCGTGTTCGCCCAGATCAGCCGGCGCCAGCCCGGCTTGTCTAAATGCAGATCCGCGGTGCTGGGGCTTACCGGCCTGCTGCTTGCCGCGATCGGTGTCACGTGTTCCATCGGCATGCTTGCCGGAACCAGTGACGCCTTTGCTTGGGGCAATCTAAACCGCATGGCAATCCACACCGGACTCGGCTTCGTGCTGCTGGGAATCGGTCTTGCAATCGTGGAGTTTGACGTACCCCATCTCGGCCTGCGCGAGCCTTTGTGGATATCGACTGGCGCCGGCCTATTTGTAGCCACCTTCCGCATCGGATTGTGGCAGGCTTTCGCCGCCCGCAACCAAAACAGGCCGGACTGGTTAACCAACCTGACGTTGTTCGGTGGATTATCCAGCGCCATCCTCTGCGGCATCCTGGTTTACCTGGCGTTGAAAGCCCATCTCCAGCGCGAGGCTCTGCGCGCCGTCAACCAAAAACTGGAACGAGAAATGGTCGAACGGCGGCAGGCGGAGGAGGAAGCGCAGGCGGCGAATCGCGCCAAGAGTGCGTTCCTGGCGAACATGAGTCATGAGATCCGGACGCCCATGAACGGTATTCTCGGCATGGTCGCGCTGACGCTGGATACTTCCCTGGATGCCGAACAGCGCGATTGTCTCGAAACCGCAAAGGCATCCGGCGAAGGGCTGTTGACGCTGATCAACGACATCCTGGATTTTTCAAAGATCGAAGCCGGAAAGTTGGATCTCGAAAACGTCGCCTTCAGCCTCCGTGAGAGCTTGGAGAAAACAGTTAAGACTCTACGGCGCGCAGCGCAAGAGAAGGGTTTGGATCTGGTCCTCAGAGTGGATTCCGAAGTTGCCGACCTGGTCGCGGGCGATCCGGTCCGCCTGCGCCAGATTATCGTAAACCTGATTGGCAACGCCATCAAATTCACCAACTCCGGCGGCGTCACGTTGCTGGTTCAAAGAGAAGCTCAAGACCCGGCGCACGCGATCATAAGGTTCTCCGTCACCGATACCGGGATTGGCATTCCGATCGAGATGCAAAAGGAAATCTTTTCCTCTTTCACCCAGGCCGACAACTCGATCACTCGCAAGTATGGCGGAACCGGTCTCGGACTCAGCATCTCGCGCCGCCTCGTCGAACTGTTGGGCGGAAGAATCTGGGTGGAAAGCAAGCCTAGCATCGGCAGTTCGTTTCATTTCACAGCCCACCTCGGGATCGCCACGGATACGAAGCAAGCTCACGAACACGTGCCGCAGTCCACATTGTCCTTGGCCGGCTGAAACTTTAGGTGTAGAAAAGTGACATGGACCCGAAGCGGGTCAACGGCAAAGAAACAGAACCGCCGGATGACCATCTGAAGTTTGTGGATGACCCCAAGGGACTCTATCTTGACTTGGTTGCGAAGGTTCCGCCGCTAAGCCCCGATGAAGAGATCTGCTGTATTCAGCATCTTCGGGCCCGCGATCAGCAGGCCGAATCCGCCAGCAAACGTCTCGTAGAAGCAAATTTGCACTTGGTCGTCTCTATCGCGGAGCGATATCCCGACAAGAGCATTCACATTTTGGATTTGATCGAGTGCGGGAATACGGGTTTGTTGGCAGCCCTCCAGAACTTCGGCGAGGGGTCTGGCGATAACTTCCCGGCTCACGCCACTCCCTACATCGAACACGCGATCGCGGACCGCATTGCCGCTATTAGGGGACCTGCCATAGTTCCAAATATTCCGGGCTAAGTCCTTGGGCCCCACCCCGCCATCCCGCAGTGGCATCCCTCCCCAATTCGTGGGAACATCTTCTATAGCCCAATCTAAAGGAGTTGGAACACATGCGAAGAGTGGATTCCCTGGCTGCTAATCCTAGCCGTCGCCGCCGCGATCGCGATCTCTCCCGCTCCCCTGCTCGCCCAAACCGCCGGACCCGCCGCCTGGCAGAACGATCTCACGCCCATCACCGCCAAAGACTGGAATCGCGACCTCGCCGCGCACCTCCTCGAACGCGCCGGATTCGGAGGCACGCCCGCTGAAATCGACGCGCTCGCGAAGATGACGCCGCAGCAGGCCATCGCCCGCCTGGTCCGCTATCAAGGCACCGACATCAGCCACATGCCCGCCTTCGACGAATCCGGCATTCACGACCCCGGCCTCGAACCGTTTCCGCCCAGCCGTCCCGCCGTAACCGATCTGGCGAAGAAGAACGGCGAAGCGCTCGGCATCAAGGTCAAGCCCACCGGCAATCGCCGCCTGCAGCCCATCGTCGACGAATTTTTCTATTGGCTCCGCGCGAGCGTTCTCGAAACCAATCGCGTCGCCTATTGGTGGGCGAATCGCATGCTCACCAGCCCGCGGCCGCTCGAGGAAAAGATGGCGCTCTTCTGGCACGGCCATTACGCCGCCAATGAGCCCAAGGTCCGCGATTACCGCAAGCTCCTCGCCGAATTGCAGCTCTACGAAAACCACGGCACCGGCAATTTCCGTGACCTCATGGTCGCGATGGCGCAGGACCCCGGCATGCTCACTTTCCTCGACGCCGGCGTCAACGTCAAAGGCGCGCCCAACGAAAATTTCGCGCGCGAAATCATGGAAATGTTCACCATGGGCGTCGGCAACTATAGCGAAAAGGATATCCGCGAAGCCGCCCGCGCCTTCACCGGCTGGAATTACGTCGATCTGAAATTCGTCGTCAATAAAGATCAGCACGACGACGGCGTGAAAACCTTCCTCGGCAAGACCGGCAATTTCGATGGCGTCCAAATCATCGACATCATCATGCAGCAGCCGGTGACCGCCGATTACATCGCCGGCAAACTCTATCGCTTCTTCGTCCGCGAGAACCTGTCTCCGGAGTTGCAAAAGAAATTGGGCGCCGTGCTGCGCGACCATCATTACGAAATCGCTCCGCTGCTCGAAGCCATGTTCCTGTCGCGCGATTTCTACAGCCCCGCTTCCGTCGGCACGCAAATCAAGAGCCCGGTCGAGCTGGCCGTATCCACTTATAAGAAGCTGGGCCTCGAGAACGTTCCCGGCGTGCCGGATTTCAACAATGCAACGGCAGCTTTAGGCCAGCGCCTGTTCTCGCCGCCCACGGTGGCCGGCTGGGCCGGAGGCCGCAGTTGGATCACCCCCGGCCTCTTGCTCGAACGCGGCAACTTCGCGCGTGACGTGCTCTTCCCCGACATCAATTTCGTTGCGCCCGATCGCGTCGCCGCCAGCGAAGAAGTGCGCCGCGTAGCCGACCGCATCCGCCAAGGCATGGACATCACCACCGCCACCATCCCCGATACCAAGAGCGGCGAAATGGCCGAATCCAACATGTCCGCCGATCGCGATGAGGACTTCAACACCCGCTACGGCAGTTTCCGCGGCTCGCAGTTGGCGCTCGAACGAGTGAAGCCCATCCCGCGCGACACCGCGCAACTACACCTGGCCAAGATGGTGCTGGCGGAGAATCCGCAGAACACCACGCAGGTGGTCGATTACCTGATTCGCCGCTTCATGCGCGTGCCGCCCAGCGACGACGTGCGCCATGAACTGGTCGCCTTCCTCGATCGCGAGCTAGGCACCTCCGACATCTCGCCGGCGAAGACTTATCTCGAAGAACCGTTGCGCCTGGTTCTGCACTTAATCATGAGCCAGCCCGAGTATCAGTTAAGTTAAGAGGTTAGAACTATGAAACTCAATCGTCGAGACATTCTTCGAAAGCCGGCATCTCCGGCCTCAGCATGACCGCGAGCACCGCGCTTCGCGTCGGAGTCTTCGGCCGCGCCGCCGCCGCTCTGGCAGCCGAAGCGGAATCCAACGGGAAGATTCTGGTGGTGCTCGAACTCTCCGGCGGCAACGACGGCCTCAACACGCTGGTCCCCTACGGCGACGACGCCTATTACAAGCACCGCCCGAAAATCGGCCTCCCGAAGAAAAGCCTCCGCCCCATCGACGACCACTTCGGTTTCAATCGCGGCATGGTCGGCTTCGAGCGCCTTATATAAGGATGGCAAGCTAGCCATCGTTCACGGCTGCGGTTACGACAACCCATCCTTCTCGCACTTCTCATCGATGGCCTACTGGCACACCGCGGCCCCCAACAGCGGCGAGCAATACGGCTGGGTCGGGCCGTCTGGCCGACACCATCGCCCCCGAAGCGCCGCCGAATTTTCTCGTCAATATCGACTCGCACCAGTCGCTAGCAGTGCGCAGCCGCCGGCACGTCCCGGTGGTCTTCGACGATCCCAACAAATTCTCGCGCGAAAGCTTCTACGACGAAACCGAAGTCTTCGAAGTCTGCGCCGGACGCCGGCAAAGTCAGCGAACCCGTCCCGCCAGTTTCTTCTCGACACCGCCCGCAGCGCCAAGAGACGCCTCGGCGCTAGTGCAGGAAGCCTGGGCAAAATATCATTCGCCCGTCGACTACGGAATCGTCGGCCTAGATCTTCCCAAGGTCGCCGCGCTAATTGAAGCCGGAATGCCCACGCGCCTCTATTACACCGCGTATCGCAACAACGCCTTCGACACCCACGTATTCCAAAACGATGTCCACCAGCGCCTGCTCACATACGCGTCTGACGCCTCTCGCCGCGTTCATGCAAGACCTGAAACGCATCGGCCGTGCGGACGACGTCGTCGTGATGGCATTTTCAGAATTCGGCCGCCGCGTTCCCGAAAACGTCAGCCTGGGCACGGACCACGGCTCCGCCAACCTGATGTTCGTAGCCGGCAACAAAGTCAAGGGAGGCCAGTACGGTCAGATCCCCAGCCTGACCAAACTAGACGAAGGCGATAACCTGATCCACACCACCGATTTCCGTCGCGTTTACGCGACCATGATCTCCGGCTGGCTGGGCCACCGCGACACGACCGAACTCCTAAACGGCGACTTCCAACCGTTCGACATGTTCCAGCACAAGGCGTAATCGTCCGCGTTGAAACCGGTTATGCGGAGCGGCCGCGTACTAACTGGTACTACCCAAACTATCGATTTAGCATTTTTGTTACCTTTTGCTCCAATAACAGACCTATCTTTCGATACCGTTTGGGGCTATACTTCTATACAAATTACTTGTGTCGAGCCCAAAACCTTGGTGCTCGCATTATGGTTTGGGACGAACCCTGGAATGTGGTTGAAGCGCGGACAGAGAAAGGATTAGGACTCTCGTGAGGGACATTACGCAACGCTTCTGGATCGACCAGCAGGGACAGGACATGACCGAGTATGCCCTTCTACTCGCCTTCGTGGTGTTAGCCGCGGCGGGTCTCTTCGTCGTGAGTGGAAATTCCGTCGTCACCATTTGGAGTGTCTCTAACAGCATGATCAACTCCGCCGCGCAGCAGGCCCACGCGGCAACGTCTTAAGCGGGAAATTTTCACCCGCGCCCCACGAACCTGTCAAACGTTCGTGCTCACCTAACGCACTTCTGGAAGCGAAACCGGGAGCGGTAATTTCCCTAAGGGTTCCGGAACCGGCTCGATGCGGCCCAACAGGAACACGAAGGACGCAACGCCGGTGAGTAAAACCACGCCCGCCACCAGAAAAGCATTCGTAAACGAATGCGTACTGCCCACGATCATGCCGGTGACGATAGGCGCTACCGCTCCCATTACATTATTCGCGAAATTCATGATGCTGCCGACCGTTCCGACTCCGCCGCGCGGTGCGATCAGCGAAGGCAATGACCAGCCCACCGGCGCGGCTGCGGCGAGCCCGCTCAGGGCCACTGAAATCCATACGATCGCGAGCACCGGATCAGTAGTCGTAGTCGCTCCGAAGACCGCCAACCCAAAACACATTCCTACCAGCAGCACCGCTTTGCGCACGCGCGTCTCATCGCGGCCGCGCGCAATCAAATGATCGATCAGCCATCCTCCCACCGCGAGATCCGACACCGTCGCGCACATCCAAGGAATCGCCGCGAACGCCGCCGACTTTAGAATACTCATGTGCATGGTCTGCACCAGGTAGCCCGGCAGCCACGTCAAGAAAAGGTAGAAACAATATCCGTATGCCGCAAAGCCGATCGACAGGCCCCACACTTTCCGGCTGCGCAACAAATGGCCGAGCATTCCAGCGGGGCTGGTCGAGATCTGTCCCTCCGGCGATCCACCGCCCGCTGCGATGTATTCCCGCTCGCGCGTCGAAAGTTGCGGATGCGCGCTGGGATCGCGATAAATAAGGTAGAACGCTGCGAAGTATACGAAACTGAATGCCGCCACCAGCCCAAAGCCCCAGCGCCAGCCGAGGTGCACCACTGCCAGCGCGACCAAAGGCACGCCGATCACGTTGGAGAATTTCGCCGCCGCATCAAACAGCGCCGTCGACGACGCCCGCTCCTGCCGCGGAAACCAATAGCCCGTCGCTTTGGAATTTGCCGGGAAACTGGGAGCTTCGGCGATGCCCAGCAGCGCGCGTGCGGCGAAGATGCCAACGAATCCGCTCGACACGGCGGTGACGGCGGAGGCTACGCCCCACAGAAAAGCGCTCCAGCGCCCGACGCGGGTGACGCCCCAAGCGATCCAAAATCATTCCCGCTGGAATTTGCGAGAGCGCGTAGGTCCAGAAGAATCCGCTGAACAGCCAGCCGAGTTCGGTGGAGCTGAGTCCCAGGGTCTGCTGCAATTGCGGACCCGCGACCGAGAGACTGATGCGATCGAAATAATTGATCAGCACTCCCGCGCCCAGCACGCTGCCGATGCGCCAGCGAAGTTTCGGAATCCCGGCGCCGGTCATGCGGGAGCCCTGGAAGTTCTTGTGAGCCAAGCCACCGTTTGATCCGCCAGATTCTCCATAGAAAGTCCTGCGTCCAAGTGCAGAACACGCGCCTCATCGACTGGCGCTTCCAGAGTTTCAAACTGGCTTTGCATGAGTTGCGGTGAAAAGAAATGCTGGCCGCGAGCGCGCACACGACGCAGCGCCTCGTCCTGCGTGACATCCAAAAAGACAAACGCAAGACCCGGCGACGCGGTGCGCAGGAGATCGCGGTAAGAACGCTTCAAGGCCGAGCATGTAAGGACCACGCCATCCGGGCGCCGCTGCAGCTCTCGCGCCAAACTGTGCAACCAACCCTCGCGGTTCGCGTCGGTCAGCGGCACACCGGCGCGCATGCGGGCTTTATTCTCGTCGCTGTGAAAATCGTCGCCTTCGATCATCGGCCAACCCATGCGCTCCGCAACCGCCGCGCCCAGTGTGGATTTGCCGCTCCCCGCGACACCCATGACTACGACGCCTGAAGTCAATTGGCCAGTATACATCGCGAAGGCGCGGTGGCCCGGCCCCTCAACGCAAATTGTATTTGCCCATCTTGTAGCGCATGCGATCACGGCTGATGCGCAAAATGCGCGCGGCCTCGGATTGGTTTCCGCCGGCCCGCTGCAGGGCGTCGGTCAGCAACTCGCGCTCGTGATCTTCAAACGATGCCTCGGTGTCCGGCGCCACGGATGCCGCCGCTGCTTCCGCCCGCCAATTCTCCGGCCGCCGGATGGATTCGGGCAGGTCCTCGACGTCCAAGGTATCGCTCATCGTCATCATGGCCGCGTGGCCCAATACGTTTTCGAGTTCACGAACGTTGCCCGGCCAGGCGTGGTGCGCCAGAACAATCTGGGCCCGCCGCGTGAGCCCGTGAATGGGCTTGTCGAATTGCACCGCGAAACGTTCCAAAAGAAATTTTTCGAGAAGCGGCAGGTCCTCCCTGCGCTCCGCGAGCGAGGGCGTTCTCAATTCGACCATGGCCAGGCGGTAATACAGATCTTCACGAAATTGCTTCCCGGCGATCATCTCTTGCACGTCGCGATTGGTCGCGGCCACTACTCGCACATCGACCTTGCGCGGAGTTACCGATCCGACCCGCGTCACTTCCTGGTTTTGCAACACGCGCAGTAGTTTCGCTTGCGTGGCGAGCGGCATGTCGCCGATCTCATCCAGGAATAGCGTGCCCCCGTGGGCAAATTCGAACAGGCCCATCTTGTCGGCGGTAGCGCCGGTAAAGGCGCCTTTCACGTAGCCAAACAGTTCACTCTCAAATAATGTCTCAACCACCGCCGAGCAGTTGCAGGTGACGAAACGGCCGCCGCTCGCCGGACTCAAGTTATGCAGCGCGCGCGCCACCAGATCCTTGCCAGTCCCTGTAGGCCCGATGATCAAAGCGGAACGGTAATGGCGAGCCACCCGGCGAATCCGCGCGAACAATTCCCACATGACGGGGCTGTGGCCGATCATGCCTTCAAATCTGGAAGTCTCCAGCAACTCGCGGTCAAGTTCGAGAGCGCGTTGCCGCTGGCGCGCATCCGATAGCAGGCGCTCCACGCGGGCGCG
>CAWCAP010000022.1:0-110684 GCA_963793395.1 Bryobacterales bacterium
CAACGCGAACACGCCAGGGTATGCGCGCCAAATTGCTTTGCTGGCTGCGCAGGCATTCAATCTTCCGGCCGGCCTGACCGGCGGCGTGCAATTCGGCGGGCACGCAGAGCACGCAAGATGAATACGCGCAACCAGGCGGTGCGCACGCAGCTCTCGGCGCAAGGGTACTTTACGGGCGAATCGAACCCGCTAGCATCGATTCAATCCTTGTTCGATGTTACCGGGCAAACGGGAGTGACCGGCGCGCTCAATAATTTGTTTCAAAGTTTTTCGGCGTGGGCCGCGACACCCAACACCACTACCGCGCAGGCGGTTCTGAGCCAGGCGCAGTCCGTGGCGCAGAGTTTTCAATCGGCGGCCGCCAGCCTTTCGCAGATCACCACCAGCGTGAATCAGCAGATCAGCTCCAACGTGAGCCAGATCAATACGCTGACAGCGGCGATTCAGCAAGCGAATATTGCGATTCAAAACGACACCACTCCGGACGCTGGACTGGACGCCAATCTGCACGCGTCGCTTGGAGTCGCTTTCGCAGGTTGCGGATATCACGGTTTCGTTCCAACCCAATGGCACGGCGACGGTGCTGCTCGGCGGACAAACGCCGCTGGTGATCGGAGCCCAGCAGTACACCATCCAGGCCAGCTTTGCGCCCACCGGCACTCCGACCATTCCGAACGCCACGCCGGACGCGCGCATTCTGGATTCGAACGGGCAGGACATCACCTCTCAAATTTCGCAAGGAAGTTTGGGCGGACTATTGAACGTCCGCAACACCGTGCTGCCGTCGCTGCAAGGGGATGGGCAGCAGCAGGGCGCTCTCAATCAACTGGCGCAGCAGGTCGCGGACCGCGTGAATTCGATCCTGACCTCCGCGCAGACCTCGGGTGGGCAGGCGGGAAGTCCGCTGTTCGCTTATAACGCGGCGAGCCCGGCCGATATCGCGCAGACGCTGACGCTCGATCCGAACATCACGGCCGCTACGCTCGCGCCGGTGAATCCAGGACCGCCGCTGGTCTCGAACGGCGCCGCGCTGCAGTTAGCAGATCTCGGCAACTTCCACGGCCCCGGCTGACCAAATCTCCGGACAAACCATTCTGCAGTTCTTGAGCAGCATGGCGACCCAAGCCGGCCAGAGCGCTTCCGACGCACAAACCGGAAGCAACCTGCACGCGCAGTTACTGGCGCAATCGCGGTCTTTGCAAACGCAGGTGTCGGGAGTTTCGCTCGACGCCGAAGCAGCGCAGGTATTGCAGTTGCAGCAGGGCTATCAGGCAGCGGGCAAAATGGTCAGCGTCATCAATACGCTGTCCGATGCGCTGCTCAACATGACCTAGCGGAAGAAAGAGGCTAATCCATGATTCAAAATTCCAGGCGCCGATCAGCCAGCAATTCCTGACCAATCTACAGTTGCTGCAACAGCAGATGGCCCAAACCCAGCAGCAGATTTCTTCCGGCAGCAAGATCAGCCAGGCTTCGGATGCGCCGAATGCGGTGGGCGACGTTCTGCAGCTGGAATCCGACCTGGGACGCGTGAACCAGGTCACCAGCAATCTGAACCTGGTTTCAGGCGCAAGTGAACAGCGCGGAGTCCGCGCTCGAGACCGCTACGCAGATGCTGGATCAGGTGTCGAGCATCGCGTCACAAGGGGCTAGGAACCACGGCTTCCGCGGCTACCCGCGCCACATATTCGCAGCAGGTCGGGCAGATCTTGTCTTCGCTGGTGGGCGTCAGCCAGACGCAATTCAACGGGGCTTATGTTTTCGGCGGCGATCAGCCGACGACGCCTTCCTACCAGGTGGATCTCAATAATCCGAACGGCGTGGACCGTTTGGTGACCACGCAGTCGACGGCTCTGATTCAGGATGCCTCGGGAATTACTTTCGCGGTCTCGAAGACCGCGCAGGATATTTTCGACAATCGCAATCCCGACGACACCCTGGCCAGCGACAATATTTTTGCCGCGGTCAATAGCTTGCGAGTCGCTCTGGCGAACAACGATACCGGCGGGAATCAACGCGGCCATGACTCCCTGCAGACGGCGCAGGATTATCTGTCGCAGCAACTGGCGTTCTACGGCGGCGTGCAGAATCAGGTCTCGAACGCCCAGGACGTGGCGCAGAAATTCCAGTTGCAGGATCAGACGGCGCTCAGCGGCTGAAGGACACCGACGTGGCCGCGGCGAGCGTCGCGATGACGCAGGAACAGGCCAGCTACCAGGCGGCCATCGAGGCGGAGTCGGCGATGCCGCAAAAGCAGCCTATTTGACTACTTGATCCGGGAGCTGAACCAGGCTGCGGCGCCGCCTTCGCGCCAGCGGCCGCTCACTCAGCCATATAGTTATTCTGAATCACGATATCCACGCGGCGGTTGCGTGCGCGGCCCTCCTCGGTGTCATTCGAAGTCTGCGGCGCGGTGTCGGCGAAACCCACGATCGCCACTCTCTGCCGGTCCACGTTGAAGCGGGCCGCCATCACTTCCATCATCGAAATACTGCGCGCGGCGGATAGTTCCCAGTTGCTGCGGAAACGCGCGGTGTGGATGGGCACGGAATCGGTGTGGCCTTCGATTCGCAACGGGTTCGAGACGGCGTTCAGAGCGTCCGCGACTTTTTCGAGGATCGGAGTAGGTGGAAGGATCGATGGCGTCGGTGCCGGAAGGGAAAAACGCCGTCTGTTTCAGGCTGACCACCAAGCCGCGAGGTTCAAGATTGACTTCTACCGAGCCGGCCTTGATTTCCTTCTCCAACTCGCTGGTCAGCTGCTTCATCGAGGGGGTCAACTCAATCAGATTTTCGGGCGGGGCTTCCTTCGCGGCTTTTTGCGCGCCGCCCGGCCCGCTCATTTGCGCGTTGCCCTGGCCCCGGTCGTCGATGGTACCGCCCAGAATCTTAGCTACCTCCGGCGGAACCCCCAGGGTTTTTCCATCCGCCAGCGCCTTTTCCACGGCCTGGGAGATTTGCTTGGCGCGGGACTTATCCGTCTGCGAAGAAGCGAACATGACCACGAAGAACGCAAACAGAAGCGTGATGAAGTCTGCGTAGGAGACCAGCCACCGTTCGTGATTCTCGTGAGCCGCTGTTTTTTCCGCCTGGCCATTTTGGTTAACCGGCCGGGACGGCTTGCCTTGCCTCCGCCGCGCCGGAACCGGCCTTGGCCTTTTTCGCGGCGCCTGTTCTCGTGAAGGAATGCCTCCAGCTTGACGCGAATCAGTTTGGGATTCATGCCTTCAAGAATGCTGATCACGCCTTCGAGCATGAGTTCCTTGGCAGAAACGTCGTTATGGATGCGGGCTTTGATCTTGCTGGCGGCGGGGAGGAAAAACAGATTCGCCACGGCCACACCATAAACCGTGGCCACGAACGCGACCGCGATTCCGCGGCCCACTTCCTCGATATTCTCCAGGTGTTTCATCACCTGGATCAAACCCATCACCGCGCCAATGATGCCGATGGTTGGGGAATAGCCGCCGGCGGCCTCGAACACCTTCGCGTTCGCTTCGGCGTGCTGCTCGGCCTGGGTAAGTTCCATTTCCATCATGTTCCGAAGTTCTTGCAGGTCGGTGCCGTCCACTGCCAATGAAAGCGCTTTGCGGAGGAAGGGATCGGCTATCTTGTCGAGATCTTCTTCGAGAGAGATGATGCTGCTCTTGCGCGCTTTGGTGGCGTAACCGATGATTTCCTCGACGGCGGCTTCCAGGTCAACGGTCTCCTCGAAGAAAACTTTCTTCAAGCTCTTGGCTGCGCCGATGAGCGCCGTCATGGGAGACGTCACCATGACAGCTCCCAGCGTTCCGCCCAGCACAACAATCGCGGCCGTGACCTGGGTGACGTCGGAAACCTTGCCGCCCTCCATCACCAATCCGCCGATAATGCCGCCGAATGCGACCACCAGCCCCAAAATACTGGCAATGTCCGGGCGGGCCGATCGCAAATTCGACTTGGCTGGGGATTTCTCAGCCATTGGACAGCGGAGCTCCTATTGCAATACTCACGGCCGGACTCGCGGCCGAGCCCGGCGTGGATTGAACGGGCTGATTGCGGATGAGCGACTGCCGGAAACTGACAACCCTCTCGATGATTTCCTCGGTGGTCTCCAGAACCATGTATTTCTGGCCCGAGGTAAGCGCGATCACGGTATCCGGCGTCATCTCGATGTGTTCGATCAAGTCTGAATTGAGAATCAGCGGGGTACGGTTAAGCCTGGTTATTCTGATCATGCGTTGCGCCTCCTCAGCGGACCGCGGGGCAGAGTCCATATCGAAGAAAAACCGGCATAGTTTATGCGAATTTGGCCTTAGATTGGTCCCTAAAGGATCTCCCTTAAGCAGACGATCTTCTTGCTGAGCATGAATTTACGCAGCGCCGGTTCCCGCCAAGAAGACCATCTGCCGCAGCCTTTGGATCTGAGCCATCAGGAGACCTCGACGCCCCAGTTCCGGATGCTCCATAGCATCCACGAAGCGTTCGCGCGGGCGGTTTCGAATGCGCTCTCTACGTTCTTGCAGTCCGAAATTCAAACCAGGCTGGCCGGGATCCGCCTCACGACCGCCGGCGAGTTTCAGAAGGGGGTTCCGAATCCGAGTTGCCTGATTCTGCTGCGGCTGCATCCGGGAACGGAAACCATGACGCTGTACCTGGAATCCGTGACGGCGCTGACTCTGCTGGACCTGCTTCTGGGCGGCACCGGTACACCGATTCCGGACGCGCGCGAATTGACAGAAATCGAATGGAGCCTTCTCGAAGAGATCTCCCGGACCATCCTGCGTTCTCTGGGAGAGAGCTGGCAAATTATTAAGCCGGTTGAATTTGTCGTCGAATCGATGGGCAGCGACCCGGGGATGATGGCTTGCCCCGATCCCAACAGGTCTGACCTGCGAGTGTCTTTCGATATGGAGATCGCAGGTCAATTTGGCCAGTTTGAGATAGCGGTCCCGAACTCTTTCTTCGCTGCCGCGGCTGCGGCCTCCCTTCCCCAAGAGATCGCGAAGGATGCCGCATCCAGCGCTGACGTGGAGCGGAATGCACGCCTGCTGGAGGATGCCCAAGTCGAGCTGGAAGTCCGTCTGGAAGGTCCGCGGCTCGCATTCCGGGATTTTCTGGCTCTGCAGAAAGGGCAAGTGGTCAAGCTGGATCACGGTTTGGATGCACTGGTTCGGGCGGTTGTGAACGGCGATCCCTCCCTTACGGGACACATTTTGCGCACCGGGCAGAAGCGGGCGTTTCAGGTAGAAGAGATGCTCTCGATACAGGGAAGCTGACGCCGGGCCTATTCGCACCGGGCCAGATGGCGCACCAAGGCGAGGGCTGCGTCGCGGTCTGCGCCCTTCGCGGCCGGTCCAGAACATATCAGAAGGTCCCGCCCGAGGTCCTGAATCAGATCCATCCGTTCACGCTCCGCGGCCGGCAAATTTCCGGCCTGTTTGGAGGGTAATTCCGTAATGGCCGTCTCTAATTCCACGAATTCTCTCTTATTCCAGGCGCTGAGAACGAGCCGCGCATATCGCTCGGAGGCGGTTAATGGTTGTGTGGAAGTCATTTATAAGTCTCACGGGCCATATCGAGAAAGCCCGGACGTCTTCTAATAATTAATGGAAAAGGGCGACTAATTCCTCCCATAAGGACGGCACAAAAAAAATTGTGGAAAAAACTAGAATTTCCCCGAGCCGCTGCGAAATGAGTATCACCGCTGAGAAAACAGTCGGGTTCGGCTAGACGCCGGAACTTTTAGAACAAAAGGATAGAGAACAACATGTCACTTTCGTTTCAAACTAACGTAACCGCGTTAACGGCCGAAAACAACCTGCAGGTGAACAGCAACTTCCAGTCGCAGACCATCAACCAGTTGACTTCCGGCTACCGCATCAATTCTTCCGGCGACGATGCCGCGGGCCTCGCCGTCGCAAACGGGCTGCGCAGCACCGTCAATGAGTTGTCCCAGGGTGTGCGCAACGCCACGGACGGCACCAACATCTTACAGACCATCGACGGCGGCTTGAACAACATCTCGAACATCTTGGATCAGTTGAAGAGCCTGGCTACCCAGTCCGCTTCGGGCACCTTCTCGGGTAATCGCGCGACCTTGAATCAGGAATTCACCACGCTGCTGGGCGAAATTGACCGCCAGGCTGCCAACATCGGCCTGGGCACCGGCACCGGCTCCAGCGCCGCTTACAACGCCAGCATCACGGTCTACATTGGCGGTGGCAGCACGCAGGCGAATGCCCAGGTCACCATCGATCTGAGCGGTAGCGCCAACGTGGTCAACTCCGGCGGTCTGGGCATCGGCCTCGACAGCGTCGACACGCAGGCGCACGCACTGCAGGCCATCACGGATATCACCTCCGCTGTGCAAAGTCTCGGCCTGACACAGGGCGCGGTGGGTACCGGCGAAAACGCTCTGAACTACGCCGTCAGCCTGGCCCAGTCGCAGATCGTCAACGATTCGGCGTCTGAGTCGAGCATTCGTGACGCGAATATCGCGACGGAAGCATCGAACCTTACCAAGTCGCAAGTGTTGGAGCAATCCTCGGTGGCTGCCTTGGCGCAGGCCAATGCGTCTCCGCAAGCGCTGCTGAAGCTGCTGCAGTAAATCGTCGCTGCAAGAATTGCGGCGCTAATGTTTAGCTCGAACTGGGCCGATTCTTAACCGAGAACGGCCCAGTTTCGTTTGAAGAAGCGTCGGGCGAGACAAGGCGGGTAGGAGAAGCAAGATTTATGGGAAGCTCGGCAATCACTTTCAACCCCACCAGCACTTACGGCGCGGATCTTCAGCAAGTGATCACGCGGGCCGTGACGGTCGCCTCCATTCCGCTGAATCAGTTGAACTCCAACGTCACGACGCTGCAGGGCCAATCGACAGAGCTCGGTTATTTGCAAAACGGCTTCAACCTCATTCAAACCGCCATCCAGGGCCTCACCACGGCTTCTACTGGCGGAAGTCTTTCGGCGTCCACCGGCGACAATACCATCGCCACGGCGACGCTGGATTCGAGCGCGTCCGTCACGGCCGGGACTTACACGCTGAACGTGATCAACACGGGTTCGCCCACCACCAGCGTCAGCAATGCCAGCTTACCCGCGGTCTCCGATCCGTCGGCGACATCCATCAGCACCTCAGGAAATTACACCCTCACCGTTAACGGCTCCAGCTTCACGATTACTCCCACAACGAATTCCCTGAATGCCCTCGCGCAGGCGATCAACTCGTCGGGTGCGGGCGTCAGCGCCACCGTCTTGAATCTGGGTTCCCCGTCCGCGCCGGACTACCATCTTTCTTTACAGAGCAGCGCGCTGGGCAACATTCCGATTCAACTCAACGACGGCAGCCAGGACCTGCTCACCACTCTTTCGACTGGCGTACAGGCGCAATATCAGGTGAATGGGCAGCCTTCCACGCCGATCTCGTCGGACAGCAGCTCGGTTACACTCGCACCCGGCCTGACAGTGAATCTTCTGGGGACTGGGCAAACCACCGTTACCGTAGCGGACGACCCGACAGCCGCAACCAGTGCTATCTCATCTCTTGTATCCGCCTACAACCAAACGGTTGACGAACTGACTAGCAATCGCGGTACCGCCGGCGGGGCACTCACCGGGCAAAGCATCGTTTTCTCCTTGCAGCAAGCTCTTCACGACATCACAAATTATTCGGGCGGAAGCGGCTCGGTCACAAACATCGCCAACCTGGGGATCACGTTTGACGGAACTGGTCATCTGGTTTTCAACCAGTCTCAGTTTGCGAGCGTCGCGGCATCCGACCCCGGCGACTTGGCGGCTTTCCTGGGCAACGGCACCGGAAGCGGCTTCCTGGCTTCGGCAGCCGGCACACTCAGCGGACTCAACGATTCAACCAGCGGCCTCTTTGTATCGCAGCAGGCCACCATTGAGAATCGGATTCTAGCGGATAACCAGGAGATCTCGGACACGCAAGACCGCATCAACACCATGCAGACTCAGCTCACGGCCCAGATGTCGGCGGCAGATGCGTTGCTTTCGACTCTGCAATCGCAGAGCACCTTCATGACGCAACTGTTCGAGGCTCAGAATGCAATCGCCAACCAGGGCAGTTGATCTATTTCGCAAGGCGGTGTCCGCGGAGGCATTTTCAGAGGCCGAACAGCTTCTCGAAATGTACCGCCGCGAGGTGGAAACGTCATGGAACGCGGCCACATCCGACGGCGAACGGCTGGCCATCGCCACGGAAGTGGACGACGTTTTTGAGTGGGCCCGTACGACGACACTGGCCGCCCGCTCGCATACGCAGCACAAGCTGATCCTGTTGCGCCGCGAGAGCGCCTACACGCCCAGCATCCGCAACACCGATGTTGTGAATCTGAACGCGTAACCCGTCAAAGATCCGACGACACCGTCGGATTCTCTGCTATTTTCGCTCCTCCAGCCCTCAGCAAAATCAGCAGCTTGCAGTTTGGAACACGGCGTGCAATTCAGAGTGCACCATGTTCCAAGGTATGGCTCTGAACTCCGAACACTACATGAGTTTGTTGAGCGCCCGTCAGAAACTGGTCGCTTCCAACATCGCCAACGCCGATACTCCCGGCTATCATACGCAGGACATTAATTTTCAAGCCGAATTTGAAAATGCAATGGCGAGGCCAGACGCCGCGGTGATCGAGCCGGAGGGATCTGGCTGCCAAACCGGACGGCAACAACGTCAACATCGATCGCGAGGCCCGCTTGCTGGCGGAAAATGCCCTGCGGTTCTCCATCGCCTCGAACTTTGCCCGCTCCGAGCTGAATTCGGTGAAGACCGCGATTCAGGAAAGCAAATAGCGTATGAGCCTGCTTATCCGCTCTATCGATCAGCGCTTCCGGAATGTCGGCGCAGAGGCAGCGCACCGAGCTGCTGGTGGAAAATCTGGCGAACTCCGATACCACGCGGACGCCGGAAGGCGGCCCCTACCGGCGCAAGGATGCGGTGTTCGTCTCGGATCCATCGGCGGCGAGATTTTTCCTCGATGTTTGAATCCGAAATGGGTACGGCTGCATTCGGGCGTGCGGGTTTCCGAAGTGGTCACCGATCACGCGCGATCCTGAGAAGCGCTATCTGCCGGGGCATCCCGACGCCGATAAAGACGGCTACGTGGCGTATCCGCGCATGAATCCCGCCGAAGATATGGTCGATCTGCTGGGCGCGTCGCGCGGCTATCAGGCCAACGTCTCGGCCGTGTCCGCGGTAAAAGATATGATTCAACGTTCCCTGGATCTGTTCAAGTAGAGCCCCGCCATGTCGCTGAACATTTCTGGAATTTCATCCTCTTAGCCAAATCACAAACCGATGTCGCCGGCGCCCGCGGCGGGCGATGGCGGGAGCTTCGTTCAAGAGATATTTTGAACAGCGCGATCGGCGAAGTGGAAAATTCGCGCAGCAGATGCCGCCAAGAGCGTGGAGCAGTTTCTTTCCGGAAGACGGCGAAGACCTGCATACCACGATTCTGGCCACGCAGCGCGCCGAGCTCGAGTTTCAAATGTTCATGCAAGTTCGCAACAAAGTGGTTTCCGCGTATCAGGAAATCATGAAAATGCCGATGTAAGTTCTCACCTGATCGAATCCGTTCATGGAACAACTCAAACGACTTTTAGCATCGCTGTCGACCTCGCAACGCTGGACCATCCTGGTTGCGGCGGTCTTGATTTCCGGCTGGCCTTTACAGCCTGGTCCATTGGGAGAAGGAAAGCAATTTCCGCCCGCTTGTACACCACGCTCGCGCCGGAAGACGCGGCGGTGGTAATTCAGAAACTGAAAGAGGGCAGCACGGAATACCGCTTGTCCAACAACGGAACCACCGTTTCGGTGCCGGAAGACAAAGTGGCTGAGCTGCGCCTGGAATTGGCCGCCGCCGGTGTGCCCAAGAGCGGACGAATCGGCTTCGAGATTTTCGACAAAACCAATTTCGGCATGACCGATTTCGCCGAGCACATCAACTATCGGCGCGCCGTCGAAGGAGAGCTCGAACGCTCCGTCATGGCGATTGCCGAAGTGGAACAAGCGCGCGTCCACATTACGTTCCCGAAAGAATCCGTCTTCAGCGAAGCGCAGCAGCCGGCGAAAGCCAGCGTGCTGATCAAAATCCGGGCCGGCGCGGCGTTGCCCGAAACCGCGATTCCCGCGATCACGCATCTGATCTCCAGCGCCGTCGAGGGCCTGGCCCCGGAATCGGTATCGGTGTTGGATATGCGCGGCAACTTACTGAATCGCGCCAAGCGCGCGGGCAGCTCCGGCGGCGACGATTCTTCGGAAGCCGCACTGGAATATCGCCACAAAGTAGAGCAGGATCTGACATCCAAATTGGATGCCACGCTGGAGCCGTTGGTAGGCGCCGGCCGGTATCCGCGCTTCCGTCTCCGCGGATACCGATTTAACCAGCGGCGAGCAGAGCGAAGAGAGTTTCGATCCCACCAAATCCGCCATGGTGAGTTCGCAGACCACCGAAGACACTTCGACTCCGACTCGCGCCATCGCCGGGATTCCGGGAACGGCTTCCAATCTTCCGGATGCGGCTCCGCGGCCCGCGGTCACCGGCGGCGGAACCTCTCGCAAAACCGAAAGCGTCAGCTATCAAACCAGCCGCACCGTGAAGCGGACCGTTCTTCCGCAGGGGTCCATCAAGCGGCTTTCGGTATCGGTGCTCATCGATCACGAAGCACACTGGGAGGGCGCTGGCGCTAACGCAAAGCGCGTATTGGTGCCGCCGTCTCCGGAGCGCATGAAAGTGATTCACGACCTGGTGGCGGCTACCGCTGGCTTCAACATGGAACGCGGCGATGTGTTGTTCGTCGAGGCGCTGCCTTTTGAGTCCACTCTCAATCTGGATCCGCCGCTGACCGCGCTTCCGCCAGCGGGCGGTGCGAATTCCAAGCGTTCGCCTCTCGAACAGGTGAAAGCCAATCCGAAACTGCTGGCGATTGCAGGGGCAGTGGTGGTTGTGCTGCTGGCAGGATCCGGCTTCCTATTCATGCGCATGAAGAAAAAGTCGGCTGGCGTGGCCCAAGTCCAAGTGGCGCAGGCGTTGCCGGAAGGTTCTGCCGCTCGCAATACCCAAGAGTTAGCGCAAGCGGCGACGGCAGCGCAAGACACGTGGGCGCCGTCCTCCTCTTCGAATAAAGGCACAAGCCTGCCACCGGCACGGCTGGAGGCTCTCACCACGCAGCTCCGCGACACCGCTCAAAAAGACGCGGAGATTTGCGCCGGAGTCCTGCGCGGCTGGCTCAAAGAAGGGCAGGTCTAGTTCGCGATGGCGACCCCTAGCGGCTCCGGGACCCTGACCGGCGCGCAAAAAGCTGCCGTTCTGATGATTGCTCTGGGCGATCAGGCGTCGGCGAGTTTGATGAATCAGCTTAGCGAAGAGCAAGTGCAGGCGGTCAGCGCCGCGATTGCAGATCTATCCTCGGTTTCTTCGGCTGAAGCAGAAGCGGTTCTGCAAGAGTTTCGGGATGCGACCGCGGACGTGGCTCGCGTGGGCCCGGGCGGCATCGCTTATGCCAAGAAGATTCTCACCAGCGCTTTCGGTCCGGAAGGAAGCAAGAAACATCTGGAACTGTTGCCCGGAACGCGCGGCGAAATGGGAGGGCCACGGCAACTGCAAAGCGTGGAGCCGCAATTGCTTGCGCGCTTTGTGAAGAGTGAACATCCGCAGACGGTGGCGATTGTTCTTTCGCAACTGAATCCGGCGCAGTCCGCGAGCATTTTGGCTTCGATGGAACCGCCGGCGCGGGCGGACATCGCTTTCCGCATCGCGAAGTTGGACAAGGTTTCGCCGGCAGTGATCGCGAAGATTTCCGCGGTGATCGGACAAAAGCTCAAGTCGCTTGGAGAAGTGAAGCGGCAGCCTTCCGGCGGCCTACGAGCGGTGGCGGAGATTTTCAATCAGCTCGACGGTGAACTGAGCAACGAAATTCTGACTCAGATCGGGGATCAGAGCCCGGAGCTGGTGGATTCTATCCGTCAAAAAATGTTCGTATTCGACGATCTGATGGCGCTGGATGCCAACGGCGTCAAGGAGCTTCTGTCAAGAGCCGATCGCCGCCAGCTCACCACCGCGCTCAAGGGAACCAACGAAGAATTGCGGCAACACCTCTTAAAAGGAATGTCGCAGCGCGGCGCCGCGATGTTGCTCGAAGACATGGAGGCCTTGGGCCCAGTCAAAATCCGCGAAGTGGAGGCTGCACAGCAGGGGCTGATCGGCGTCTTGCGGCAGTTGGAAACCGAGGGCGTCCTTAGCCTGAAGGGAGGCGGCGGCGATGACCAGTACGTCGTCTAGAATCCTCCGCGACGCCGAGCAGGCCGTCGTCACCCCGATTTCGTGGCGCACTACCGTCGCGGCAGCGCCGGCCAGAGCGAGAACCAGCGCCATTGACGCGAAGGAAGTTGCATTGGAGCGGAGCGCCACCGAGCGCGAGCCCAACGCACAGCAAGAGCACGCGCGCATCGAGCAGGAAGCTTATCAGCGCGGATTCACCGAAGGAAAAGCCGTGGGACGGCAACAGGCCGGAGCCGAGCTGCAATCCGGTTCTCGATCAATTAGGAAAAAGTCTCGCGAGTCTGGCGGGGCTGCGGTCGCGCATTCGAGAAGACGCCGAAGGGGATCTTCTCAAGCTGGCGATTTCCATTGCCCGGCGCGTGCTGCATCGCGAATTGACGCTGGATCCGGAATCGATTGAAGGCTTGATTCGAGTTGCACTCGAAAAGCTGCAATCCCGCGAGCTGTGCCGCGTGCGGGTTCATCCGGACCAGGAACAGGCCATTCGAAAGTCGCTGGAGCGATTCGCGAATTCGCAAAAGGTAGAACTGGTAACCGACGCCTCGCTGCAATGCGGCGACGTGTTGTTTGAAACGGCGCATGGAAATTTGGATGCCTCCATCGAAGCGCAGCTTGGCGAAATCGAGCGCGGCTTGGCGGACCGTTTGCGCCGGCTGCCACAGGATCGATAGGCAGGATCGCTTAAAACATGGAACTCTCTGAAAGAGTCGACCTCACGCCGTTCATCGCGGGCTTGGATCAGATCGACCTATTGCCGTGGAGCGGCCAGGTGACTGCCACAGTCGGGCTGTTGATCGAATCGCAAGGTCCGGCGGCGGCGATTGGAGACTTCTGCGAAATTCGCGCGGCCAACGGGCAGAACATCCGTACACAGGTGATTGGATTTCGGAACGGACGCGTGCTCGCGATGCCGCTGGATGAGCCCGATGGCCTCCAGTTAGGCAGCCCCGTCATCGCCCGCTCGCAAGACGCCCGGCTGGCCGTGGGGCCGGGACTTCTGGGGCGAGTGCTCGATGGATTCGGCCAGCCCATGGACGGTGGTCCGCCGATAGAATCGACCAACACGTATCCTCTGTACGCGCCGCCTCCGAATCCTCTGCAGCGGAAACATATCACGGACCGTCTGGTGACGGGCGTGCGTTCGATCGATAGTCTGCTGGCCTGCGGAAAGGGACAGCGAATCGGACTCTTCGGCGGCAGCGGCGTCGGCAAAAGCACTTTGCTGGGCGCGATGTCGCGGAAGAATTCGGCGCAAGTGAGCGTGATCGCACTGATCGGCGAGCGCAATCGCGAGGTCAAAGCGTTTCTCGAAAACGAACTGGGGCCGGAGGGCATGAAGCGCTCGGTGGTGGTCGTCGCTACATCCGACCGTCCCGCACCGCTGCGCATTCGCGCCGCTTTCGTGGCGCTGGCAGCGGCGGAATATTTTCGCGATCAAGGCGCCGACGTGTTGCTGGTAATGGATTCGGTAACGCGCCTGGCGATGGCGCAGCGCGAGATCGGCCTGGCCGCTGGAGAGCCTCCCAGTCAGAAGGGCTATACGCCTTCCGTGTTCGCGCTTCTGCCGAAGATCTTTGAGCGCGCTGGCAATTTCGGGACGGGATCGATCACCGGCTTCTTCACGGTGTTGGTGGAAGGCGACGATTTCAACGAACCTATTTGCGATGCGGCCCGCGGGATTCTGGACGGGCATTTCATTCTGTCGCGAGATCTGGCTTCATCGGGGCACTATCCGGCCATCGACATTCTTAATTCCGTCAGCCGGCTGTCCAACAAAGTGATCACGGCAGAGGAACTCGCGGCGAATCGCCGGGTCCGCGAAGCTTTGTCTACCTACCAACAGTCGGCCGATCTAATTCAGTTGGGCGCGCATGTGCAGGGCGCAAACCCGAATCTGGATCGCAGCATCCGCCTGCGGCCGCAGATTCTTGAGTTCCTGCGCCAGGATGCGGAGGCTTATGCCCCGCTCGATGAGACACGCGAACGCCTGTTCACCCTCGCCAAGGAGCTTTCGTGAAGAGCTTTCATTTTCCTCTCCAGCGGGTTCTCGAATACCGGGAATTGCAAATGCGGACGGAGGAGGAAAAGCTTTCGACCGTCCAAAACCAGCTCGCGGAAGTGCTGCATCGCGAAAATGCGCTGACCGCCGCGCAGTTGAACGCGGAGATGAATTTGTTGGGCCGGCCTTTAGTGGAAGCCAGCGAGTTTCGAGCATTGTCGGCGTTTCAGTTGCGCATCCGCAGTGAAAAGATCTCGTTGCTGGCAGCGCGGAAGAACCTTGAAAACCAGATTGCAGAGCAGCGGAAGCGTCTGCTGAAAGTCCGCAAGGACTGCAAGATTTTGGAGAATCTCAGGGACAAGCGCAAGAAGGCCTGGACGTACTTGAGCGATCGCGAGATCGAAAACACCGCCGCTGAATCCTACATCTCAAACTGGGCGCGTTCGAACGCCGAGAGTCAGGAGAGCTTCACGTGAAAATCTGTCTGGTGACGGAAACTCAAAGCGGCTGCTATAAATGGCGCGGCGCGATCCCGGCGAAATATCTAAGCAAGCGCGGGCACCAGGTCCAGATTCTCTCGAATGAGACGCAGTATGATGCGCCGGATGTTGTGGTTCTTTACCGCGCGCACTATCCGCAAGCGGTGAAAATTGTCGAGTGGTGCAAGAAGAACCGCATACGAATCGTCTTCGATACAGATGACGCGCTGGATTTGGTTCCGCCGGAGAATCTTAACTACAAAGCCGTGCAATCGCGGCTGCCGCTGTATGAATTCTTGCTGCGTTCGGCGGATGTCGTGACCACTACGACGGACACTCTTGCAAGCCACCTCCGCAAGTGGAACTCGCAAGTCACCGTGATTCCGAACAGCATCGACCCGGATGAATGGACCTGCGAGCCTAGAAACGGAGAGGCCCGCATCGGATGGACTGGGAGCCCCACTCACTTTGTGGATCTGGCAGTGGCTTTGGACGCCATTCGCGAGGTGCAGAAAAGGATTCCGTTTACGTTTGTATTGCAAGGAATTTGCCAGGAGTCGAGTCTCGACGAATTGGTGGCGGTACTTGAAACCCGCTGGGGTCAAGCGCTGTTCAAAACGCCGTTGGGCAGATCCATCAAGCACTTCATGAGCAAGCTCTCCGGCATCCGCTACGAGTTCCATCCAAACGTCCCGCTCGAAGAGCATCCGCAAAAAGTTTGTGATTTGAAACTGGACATCGGCATCGCGCCTCTGGTCGACGACCCCTTCAATCGCCACAAGAGCTGTATCAAGTACTACGAATATGCAATGTCAGGTGCGGTCACGTTGGCGTCACATGTAGTGCCGTATTCCACAGAAGTCCCGATCACTGCGAAAAACAATCGCGAATCGTGGAAGCGGAGGCTGGAAGAGGTCTTGCAGGCAGACCGGACCAAGTTGCATCGCGAGCAGCGCGATTGGGTGTTGACGCACCGGAATATCGAAAAGAACGTCGAGCTTTGGGAGCGGGTGTTGGCGGGAGATCAATTTCATTCCAGTGGAATAGTGGAAACGTATCAGTTGCAGGAGGCGTATTGAAAACCGGTATCGCCATCCTGGGAGCTGGGCCCACCGGAATCGGCGCGGCGCTGCGTCTGCTCGAACTGGGCTACAAGGATTTTTTCCTGATCGACTCGGCCGAAACGCCAGGCGGCTTAGCATCGTCGCATCGCGATTCGCAGGGCTTTACTTGGGATCTGGGAGGTCACGTCCAGTTCTCGCACTACCAAAAATTCGACGAGTACATGGACCTGGCATTTCCGGCTGAAGGCTGGCTTTGGCACGAGCGTGAAAGTTGGATCTGGCGGGGAGATCGATTCATCCCTTATCCATTTCAGAGCAACTTGCATCGTCTTGATCCGGCGGATCAGTGGAGGGCGATCCAAGGGCTGCTGGATACTCAGCGTAATCCGCAGCGTCAACGGCCCGCCAATTTCCGCGATTGGATTCTGGCGACCTTTGGCCCCGGAATCGCGGACCTGTTCCTGTTCCCTTATAACTTCAAAGTCTGGGCGCATCCGCTGGAAGAACTGGATTACCGCTGGGTGGGCGAACGCGTTGCCACCCCATCGCTGGATGAAGCGCTCCGGGCCATCTGCCTGCAAGAGGATCAGATTTCGTGGGGGCCGAACCGGCGTTTTCGCTTTCCTCTTCGCGGAGGAACCGGCGCAATTTGGCGATCGTTGGGGCAGCGGATTCCGCAAGCTCATCTGAAAATGTCCTCCCGCGTTGAGTCCATCGACGCAGCCCGGCGCCTGATCACTTTTGCGGATGGCGGAGAGCTGCGCTATGAGCGCTGATCAATACCGCCCCGCTCCAATGGTTCTGTAAGACGATTGGCGATCCCGCCTTATCGGCAGCGAAGCGCCTCAAATCGTCGACAGTACATGTGATTGGGATCGGAATGCGCGGCCAACCGCCGGAGTCGATCCGAAAAAAATGTTGGATGTATTTCCCGGACGCTAACTGCGGCTTTTACCGGGTCACTGTCTTCAGCAACTACAGCCCGTACAATGTTCCCTCTCCTGGATCAACTTGGTCGCTCATGGCGGAAGTCTCCGAGACCGCCCATCTTCCGCGAAATCGCGAATGTCTAGTCGACGATGTTGTTAACCAGATGGTATCGATTGGGCTGATTCCAGACCGCGATGCGATCTTAAGCCGGTGGAGCACGGTGTTGGCGCCGGGTTATCCCACTCCTTCGCTGGAGCGGGATTCGATCCTAGGCCAAGTTCTGCCGGCACTGGAAGATCGCGAGATTTATTCGCGCGGACGATTTGGCGCTTGGAAATATGAGGTCAGCAATCAGGACCATTCATTCATGCAGGGCGTAGAGGTGGTTGACCGCATCCTCCTTGGGCGCTCCGAAACTACGCTTCAGCAACCGGATCGCGTGAACCAACGCTACAACTCATTTCCCTACTCCGAGGAGGCAGCATGATATTCACGCCGCCCCGCACAGCACTTCTGGTTCTCGATCGTGCGGACGAAAGAAGCGCAGCAGTTCCACAAAACTGACACTAAAGGATTCTCAACCATGAAATCGACCCCGCGTCTGTCGATGAACTTTCTGCTTGGACCCACAGCCCGCGTCCGCACGGGTGGCGCCGCTTGTATTTTGGAATACGCACGGCGCTTCCAGGAGCTGGGACACGACGTCTCTCTTACTACCTGGCCGAAGTTTCTGTGGCCGGAGGCAGAGCCATTTCCGGGCCTCGATTTCGCACTCCCCATACACTACGACGCCACGGCCCTGCGCGAGCACCTGCCCTATCATTTCCTGAACAAAACGCCGCGCGACTTTTTGGGTGAACTGCGATTCTTTTTGGCCTATACGCATCTCCTCACGCCAGCCATCCCGCAGGCCGACCTCATCATCGCCGCGAATTGGGAAAGCGTTCTTCCAGCCTGGCAATCCGGGAAGGGGAAACCAGTACATTTCCCGCAGCACTACGACGAAGTATTTTTTACTTCGGATTCGGCTCCATCCGCCGGGCTGCAAGGGAATCCTTTGATAAAGATGCTGTGCCGCAACGCCTTCCAGATGCCGGTCTACAGAATCGCCAACTCGGGTTGGCTGGCCGGGGAATTTCGCCGCCGGTTCGGCGAAACAGTCCCGGTGGTGCAGCACGGAATCGACGCGGGCAGGTTCCATCTGCGGCCCAAATTAAGTGCTGAAGACGGCGTCATCCGAGTAGTGACGTATTGCCGCCCGGAAAAATGGAAGGGCTTCCAGGACGCGGCTCCGGCGATGGGAGAGCTCATGCGGCGCTATCCGAACAAGATCGCCTGGCATGTTTACGGCTTCCCGCACCCGGTTATTGGTCCCGAGAATGAACTCGCTCCGTACAAGTTCCATGGAGCTCTCGGTCACGACGATTTGAGCCGGCTCTACGCCGAAAGCGATATCGTTCTCTGCCCGTCCTGGTATGAGAGTTTTCCTCTCCCTCCTATTGAAGCGATGGCCTGCGGCACTGCCGTGATCACCACTCCATATGGGACTGAAGGTTATGCGATCGACGGCCATACCGCGATCGTAGCCCGGCCCCGCGTGGTATCGGACTTCATCGTCGCACTGGATGGGTTGGTTCGTATTCCTGAACTTCGGGAGCGGCTAGCGCGCAACGGTCGCGCGATGGCGGAAAGCCTGACTTGGGAGAGCGCAGTGGCGGCCCGCGAAGAACTCCTTTGGCGCATCCATCGCAACGAAATGCCGACTGGAGGGTTGCAGGGCTTCGATACCGGAATCATGGACGGATATGGGACATCGTTTGACCGCTTGAGCGCTGAAGTGGGTGCCAAGGAAGGCGAGCTATTGCAAGGCGCCGATGGTCAGCAATACGTAGTGGAGTCGGGGCGTCTTCGCCGAGTGTTGAATCCATCCGCGATTGGCTTGCGGTCCGATCCGACACGGCCGCTGGATCTGCTTAGCCTGCTGCGCAGCGAGCACGGTCCGGACATCACCTCGGCTGCAAACTACTATGGGATGCGAGCGTAGGACCGGAGCAGGACTAGCTGTAAAAGTAGTCGGGAGCAAGCTACGGCTTGCTGCCCGGTGCGTTATCTAGAATCACAATCTCCACGCGGCGATTGCTGGCGCGCCCATCCGGAGTGTCATTCGAGCTCTTCGGATCATACGAACCGAAGCTTGCCACGGATAGCCGCGATTCTTCCACGCCGTAGCGGCTGCTTAACAGCTCCAGCAAACGCAGACCGCGCGCTGCCGCCAACTCCCAGTTGTTCGCGAAGCGCCGGTTGTGAATGGGGGTCGCATCGGTGTGTCCCACCAGGCTCACACTGTTGGGAATCTTATTGAGCACGTCGCCGATCGCCTCCACTGTGGGCAGGGCGTCGGCGTTGATCTTGTCCTCGCCGGGCTGGAACAGCAGGGCCTGCGACAGGCTGACAACCACACCTCGGGAATCGACCTGGACATCCAGATGGCTTTTTTCCAGATCATCTTTAATCGCGGCCAACGCGGCGTTGGGCTCGGGCACTTTCGGCACCCCCGCTGGCACAGGTGCGGGCGCGGCTACCGGCGCGGGCGCTGGTTTCTTTTGGGAATCTTGCAGTGTCTGCGCCGCCATCGCCACGAACAGGATCAGCAGGATGGTCAATACATCCAAATAGCTCACCATCCAGCGATCGCGGCCGCCGTGCTGGTTTTGATAGTACGCCGGTTTCATTTGCCCGGCGCCTGGCGCAAGAAGCACTTCAACCGTTCGCGAACCAGGGACGGATGCGTGCCGTCGATCAGACAGAGCCCACCTTCGACGATCATTTCCTCGATCTCGAAGGTTTCCGCGACGCTCGCCCGAATGCGGTGCGCCGCCGGAAGCAGGAACAGATTGGCCAGCGCCAGACCGTACATCGTCGAGACGAAAGCGGTTCCTATGCCGAAAGCCACCGAGTTCATATTCGAGAACTGGCGGAGCACATCGATCAATCCGACCACCGTGCCAATGACCCCGATGGCGGGCGCGAATCCACCGGCTACTTCAAGAACCTTTGCATCTGCATCGCCTTGCCGCTCGCGTAATCGCAGTTTCGTTTCGAGAGTAGCTTGAAATTCACTCCGGCTCTTCACATCGATCGCCAGCCCCAGCATCTCGCGCAGAAAGGCATTATTGATCTGCCCGATTCTCGGTTCCACCGCGAGCATTCCCTGCACGCGGGCGGTTCTCACACAGGCGACGATTTCGTCCATCAATTCTTCGCGATTGGTGGCCGGCTGGCGGAGCAGTCCGTACACCCGCTGAACCGCATGCAGCAGCGAACTCCGCGGCGACGTGATCAACGTGACTCCCAACGTACCGCCTATGACGATCCACGCAGCGGTCGGTTGCAGGAAATAGCGGAGGTTCACCCCGGTGGAGGCGATTCCCGCGATGATCGTCGTAACCGCGATTGCAATGCCCGCCAGGATCCATCTGTCCGCAGGGGTTCGCTTCGCCGCTTCATCGGCGAAGTTGGTTAAGTCTGTATGGACGGTTGAGTGTGAAGACACCGGCAGCTCCTAGATTACTAATAGCAATCAGAGAACCAACCTGCCGGTCCGCCGTATCAAGGTTCTCCGCGGCTTTAACCGGGTTTTATGGGCAAAATCTTGACACTGGCCGCTGGAATTTCGCCGGTCGCGAGACCGTGCGAACATGCAGTGCGGCAAGGCTAGCCTACTTGAATCGCTTGAATCCGCCGATATTAAAACGTGTTGCCCAAAGCGCAATCCGGCTCAAACAGTGCTCTGCCGAAGCCGGTTCTCGACCGGATTCACCGCTTCGCCGCCGAAGGGCGGGTCCTGCAAGTAAGTTACGGCGAGGATTGCTGCCGTTTGCTAGCGGTGGCGAACTGGCAACTCCCCGCCGTGATTCTGCGAAGCTCAAAAGAACACTTCGCGGAAATGCACAGCGCTGCTCAAACCGAGTGGACGCGCGCAACGCGGAAGCCTTGCCGAAGCAAGAGCTGAATGATTGGGTCGGGCAAATCGCCCGACCAGTAACCCAGATCACGCCGGAAACACGCCGATCCGTCATGCGGTCTGGATGGACTCGCCAATCTCAACCCAAACCAGTGAGTACTGGTACTAAACGAGCGCTCGCAGCGGTCATGTTCCAGGCAAAAGGGGGTATTCTGTTCCAATAGACACATCTGAAAGTGATGTCTATCGGAGGCTCGTGCGAATTACCGTAGTTATTCCCGTCTTCAATAGTGCAGGCACGCTGCCTCTCTGTTTGCAGGCACTGGCGGACTCCGAATACCCGGCCGCTGAATGCATCGTCATCGATGACGGATCCACCGACGGGTCCGCCGCAGTCGCCGAGCGGTTTGGTGCAAGGATGCTCTCTACAGGAGGGCGATGCGGTCCCGCCGTAGCCCGGAACTTGGGAGCCCGTCACGCTACCGGAGATCTTCTTCTATTTGTCGATGCCGATGTCTCCGTGCACAAGGACACCCTCGGACGGATCGCGGAGAGATTCGAAACAGATACTGAGCTGGATGCGTTGATCGGCGCTTATGACGATTCCCCCGCCGATCCAAGCTTCGTTTCGCAATTTAAGAATTTGATGCATGCGTTCGTGCACCGGCAGGGAAATCGCCAGGCATCTACCTTCTGGTGCGGGTGCGGGGCAGTGAAGCGGTCAGTCTATCTGGAACTGGGCGGGCTGGACGAATCCTATAGACGCTCGTCGGTCGAGGACATCGAATTTGGTTTCCGGATGATGCATTCCGGCCACAAGCTGGCACTTGATCCATCTATTCGATGTAAGCACCTGAAAGTCTGGACACTTTGGAATCTAGTGCGCACCGATATTCTGCAGCGAGGGATTCCGTGGACGGAGTTGATCTTCCGCACGCACTATCTTCCGAACGATTTAAATTTACGGTGGAGTCAGCGAATCTCCGCGGTCTTGTCGATGCTGCTGGTTCTTCTAGGCGGTTTTGAGGTCCGGCAACTCATGGTGGGCCAAGGACGGCTGCCGGAATCCGTGGGAGCGGCCGGAATCCTGGCAAGTCTGATGGGCATCTGCTTATTGAACCGTGGACTCTTCCGATTCTTCGTTTCGCTGAAGGGTCCGCTGTTCTCTCTGTTCGCGGTCTCGATGTACATTCTCTATTGCATCTATAGCGGAGTCTCTTTTGTATTAGGCGCCGGACTATACGTATGGCGCACGATCCTGCCAAAATCGTCCCTTGTGACTTCTGCCTCCGGGATTCCACGGACACGCGCGGATGTTGGGCAAGAGGCACAGTAACGTTGCGCAGGGAATGACCCCGAGCGGCGGTATCATAGCTTCCGTGCAGCCGCGGATGTCACATGAGCATTGGCTCCCCTAAAATCCGGGCCGCATTCTGTCTGCTGCCGGTATTCTGCGCCTCGGTTGCTCTGACGATTGGCCTGCAATGGCGCGGGCAGGCTTATCAATCTGAATGGACCGGTTCCGAGGATGAACCCGCCCACTACGTCACCGGGCTGATGGTGCGCGACTACATCCGCGCCGGCTTCCCCGCTATGCCTTTGCCTTACGCCAGGAGCTATTACGAACACTATCCGAAAGTGGCGATCGGTCACTGGCCGCCCGTGTTTTACATCTTGCAACCGGCGTGGACCTTGCTCTTCGGGCCGTCGCGGACTTCCCTGCTGCTGTTGATGGCCGTCCTCGGAGGGTTGCTCCTGACGTGCACATACGCACTGCTGCGCTCGTATTTCCCGGCGTGGATGGCGGCGGCGTCCGTGGTCCTAATCGCTACGTCGCCAAACTTCCAACTCAACAGCCGGATGGTGATGTTGGAGGTTCCCACCGCCTTGTTCAGCCTGGCTGCGTTGTGGGCTCTGGGGCGCTATCTGGAGCGGCCGGGCCTGCGGACAACGGCCTGGTTCAGCTTCGCAGCGCTGGCGGCAATATTCACAAAAGGAACCGGAATCGCGTTGGCGCCGCTCCCGCTACTGGTTGTCGCGCTGACCCGGCGCTGGAAGATTTTGCGCAGCGGATACTTCTGGCTCCCCTTGATTTTGGCCGGCGCGCCGGCGATGTTGTGGTTCACGCTGGCGCCGGATGGGCTACATCAAAGCGTGGGGCTGTTCGCCGGGCTGAAATCCCGCTGGGTGCGCATTCCTGAAACGCTCCTCTATTGGGTATTTTGCGTCGGTATTGCTGGCGCGAGCCTGGCCGCCTTGGGATTCCTGCGGCGCGCGCGCGCTGCCGTGGCCGGGACCGAACGCAGTCTTTTTTGGGTTTCGCTTCTGGTGTTCTTACCGGTCACCATCGTCTTACGGGTGATCCTGGGCCCTTGGGAAATTGAGTATCTACTTGCGACGATTCCGCCGCTGATGTTTTTCATGTGCGATGGTCTCACGTGGATACAGAGCGCCATGCCCCGCTTCCGGGTTGCCGCTGCGGCGCTGGCAGTTGCGGCTTTTTGCGCGACCGCGATTCACAATGTACTGATCATGCCGCCGAAGATCCATCTTGGAATCGATCGAGTCGCGTCCGATCTGGCAACCGCACCGGATTACCGGAACTCACGCTTCTTAATTGTCTCGGATCCTCTGGGAGAAGGTGTGTTCATTTCGGAGGTAGCGGTTCGGGAGCCGCGCCCCGGGCACACCATTGAGCGTGGCTCCAAGCTCTTGGCGGCGGAATCGTTCATGGGCGACCGGTATCGGGCGCGCTTTACTACCGTCGCGGAGATGATGCATTTCTTCGATCAAGGTCCGGATCGGATTCTGATTCTCGACGGCGTCCGGCCATCGAAGGAGCATCAAGCTAAGGTCAGAAGCATGGTCGCGGAATTCCCAGACAGGTGGAAGCTCCTGGGACGGTATCCGCGCACCGGGGCGCCCTATCCGATCGAGGTTTACCGCTTGTCTGGAACGCCGGAGCAGCATCCTTCGGAATCAAAGTAATGTCCGAAGCGCCGTTTCGTGGGTAGTGCACCGGCAAGACGAGCGTCTATTGCTTCGTGTTCCTGAGGGTTGCTTTGTTACCGCGTTGAATGACACGCATCCGCACTATGCCAAGCATTAGCAGACCTGTGCCGAGTAGCACCATTGATCCCGGCTCGGGTGTACTCAACACATCGAAAGCGCTAAGCAGAGATGTGGATCCCGAGCTTATCCAGTTGGCTCCTCCATCAACCGAATAAAGGTCCAGGCCGGTTACATTCTGGCTGTTGAACTGCCAGTCGTTCTCGCTATTGATGGAACGGTCCAATGGGCCGACGATCATGAAGTATTGTTGGCCGCCGGTCAGGGTAACCCCCGAAATACCAGTAACGGAAACTAGATCACAACAGACTCCGAAATGATTATTGGTGGACAGGCTCCATTCAGCGCCGGCCACCTGGGTTCCAGGGCTGTTGCCGCTGTTTGTCCAAATGGAAGCTTCGAAGGTATTGGGGCCGTATGAATTGCCAATAGCGAGATCGATCTGCGAAACCGCAATACTGCCACTCCCAGAAACTGTGAATAGTTGCGCCTGGGAAAGGGAGGACGGGGCGGGGCCGGGGCCGACTCCCAAGCCGCCAGTAATCCATGCGCCGGAATCGTATACGTCGCCAGGAGGTCCCAAGTCGCTAAACAAAATTCCATCTGCCATCGCCGGTTGGATGAACAACGCGGAGGAGAGCAAAATCATCAAGAACGAGCGGAATAATTTTTGGTTCAACGTGGTTGCTTCCATGCGCTACCCTTCCAGATGCTGATGCTCATTAAAAGAAGGGCAAAGTCCCACAATCAAGGATTAGCCGTTTGCACCCGCGTGCCCAAGCGTAAACCGAAAAGTCGACATCGGTCAAGGCTCAATCTGTCGTTAATCGAGCCATTAGTACCAGACATCAACGATCGCTTTAGGCCGCAATCCAACGCAAATGCTATTTTTTCACTTTCCCATTTTCGAAATTTTCCATCCTTCGGGCCTGACGGCGTTTAGCGACTCGATTACACGGTGTTCGATCGAGTGCTGGGGTGGTGTCATTTCGGGGCCGGAGTGCGAGCCGTTTTCGCTCCGTGCGGGCATTCGTGTGGGCATGCAGCAAGAGACGGCCCGGCGCCGCCCAGTAAGTTATTGATTTTCATGGTGGGCGCGCAGGGACTCGAACCCCGGACCTCCTGCGTGTGAAGCAGGCGCTCTAACCAACTGAGCTACGCGCCCGTATTGCGGCTGGAATGCTCATTATAAACCATGCTTGCGTTTGCCGAACATCGTCAACGAAATTCAAGCCGCGGTCCGCGCGCCGGCATTCGCTAGAATGGATCTACTCATGCCCGAGCCCGTGCCGCCTAAAGACGCACCCCTCAGCTTCGAGACTGGACTCCAGCAACTGGAAACCATCGTCAAAGAAATGGAAAGTGGCGAGCTTCCGCTGGAACGCGCCCTGGAACTGTTCGAGCGCGGCATGAAGCTCAGTGACGCCTGCCGCAAACAATTGGAAGAAGCCGAAACTCGCGTTGAAGTGCTGATGAAGCGCGCGGGCGAGGTTCAGCCCGAACCGCTCCGCCCGAACAAAGCATGACGCTCGCCGAATACATGGCGGCGCAGCAGAAGGCTGTCGACGCCGCGCTCGACCGCTGGGTTCCGCCCAAGGACGAGAATCCTGTCACCATTCACAGCGCCATGCGCTACAGCTTGTTTGCGGGCGGCAAACGTATTCGTCCGTTGCTGGCGATTGCCGCGGCGCAGACGGTTTCCGACGCACCTGTGGGTATCGAATCCTGCGCCTGTGCGCTGGAGATGATCCATACCTATTCGCTGATCCATGACGACTTGCCGGCGCTGGATAACGACGACTTCCGCCGCGGCCGTCCCACTTGCCACAAAGTCTACGGCGATGCCATGGCAATTCTGGCAGGCGATTCGCTGCTGACGCTGGCGTTCGAAGTCCTGGCGAAGATGGAACATGCGGATGCTTCTAAGCGCATCGACCTGGTCCGCGAGTTGGCGACCGCGTCAGGCACCGTGGGCGGCATGATTGGCGGCCAGGTCAACGACATTGAAGGCGAAGGCAAGCATCCGACGGCGCACTTGCTGGAATCGATTCACCGCGCCAAAACTGGAGCGTTATTGCGCGCCAGCGTTCGCATGGGCGCGATCTACGCGGGCGCATCCTCCGAGCAGCTCGCGGCGCTCAGCAGTTTCGGCGAACACATCGGCCTGGCGTTCCAAATCGTGGATGACATCCTCGACGTGGAGCAATCGTCGGAAGCTCTCGGCAAAACTGCCGGCAAAGACGCCGCGCAGAAGAAGATAACTTTCCCGGCGGTCTACGGCATCGAGCGTTCGCGTGAAATGGCGGAGGAGGAGCGGCTCGCCGCGCACCTGGCCTTGCAGCCTTTCGACGATCGCGCGCAGCGGCTGAAGGAATTGGCGGATCTGGTCGTGCGGCGGCAGGCATGACGGCCATGGCGTCACCTACGAAAACCCGTATCGATCAACTGCTGGTCGAACGCGGGCTGGCCGAGTCGCGTGAAAAAGCGCAGGCTCTGATCATCGCCGGTGAAGTGGTGGTGAACGGACAGAAGGCGCTCAAGCCTGGTCACAGCGTGGCTGCGGATTCGCGCGTCGAAGTTCTAGAGCGCATGCCCTACGTCAGCCGCGGCGGCTACAAACTCGCGGGCGCGTTGGATCACTGGGCGCTGGATGTCACGGGAATGATCTGCCTGGACGTGGGCGCGTCCACCGGCGGTTTCACGGATTGCCTGCTGCAGCGTGGCGCCGCGAAGGTCTGGGCCATCGATGTCGGCCACGGCCAAATCGACTGGAAATTCCGTAGCGACGCGCGAGTAGTCGTGCAAGAAGGCGTCAACGCGCGTTATCTGACCCCGGCGGACTTCGCTCAGAAGTTCGACCTCGCGGTGTGCGACGCCAGCTTCATCTCCCTGACTCTATTGATTCCCGCGATCGCTCCTTTGCTGGTCGCGAATGGCAAGATGATTCTGTTGGTCAAGCCGCAGTTTGAAGTGGAGCGGGGCCAGGTCGGCAAAGGTGGAATCGTGCGCGAACCTGCATTGCATCAAGCCGCTTGCGATCGCGTTCGAACCGCCGTCGAAGCGCAGGGGTTTAGGACTGATATCATCGAGAGTCCGATCCTGGGCGCCGAGGGTAACCGGGAATTCTTGCTTTATGCCAGCCGCGAATCCCATCCATAAGATCTCGACCGCCGGCATCATCTCCAAGCCGCATAGCGAGAAGGCCGCTACAGTTGCGCCTGCTCTGGTGAAGTGGCTCGCGGACCGCGGCGTGGGAGTCCGCTGCGATGTCGAAACCGCCGCGTTTCTGGCGAGCAGCGCGGGACTACCCCGCGAAGCCGTGCCCGAGGGCACACAACTGCTCATCGTGTTGGGCGGCGACGGGACGCTGCTATCGGCGGCGCGGGCTCTGAAGGGCCGCGACATTCCGCTCTTCGCCGTCAATTTGGGCAACCTGGGATTTCTGACGGCCATCACCGTCGAAGAACTCTATCCGCAATTGGAGCGCGTGCTCACGAGCGAATACGCCGTGAGCCGCCGCCGCATGCTGCACACCGAAGTGTGGCGCGGCGGGCAGCTGCGCCTGTAGCTACGAAGCGCTCAACGACATCACTCTCGCCAAGGCCGACATCGCGCGCATCATCGATCTGGAAGTGCAGGTGGACGACCATTTCATGTGCCTGTACAAGGCGGACGGACTGATTATTTCCACGCCCACCGGCTCCACTGCGTATTCGCTCTCTGCCGGCGGACCCATCATGGTTCCGGAAGTCGCCGCGCTTTGCATCACGCCGATCTGTCCGCACATGCTGACCAACCGTCCGGTGATCGTTCCGGATGAAGCCGTCATTCAGATCACGATGAGCGGCGACAGTACTACGTTCCTAACCGTGGACGGCCAAGTCGGCGAGCAACTGCATAAGGGCGATCGCGTGATTTGCCGGCGGTCGGAGCAGACGGTGCAGTTGATTCGCGCCAGTGGTGTGGGGTTCTTCGACGTGCTGCGTGAGAAGCTGCAGTGGGGCGGCTGATCGCTCATTGCGCCGGCGGCGGAGCGAGTACCGCCAGCACCACCAACCGCTTTTCTCCGCGATTGCGCACGGAGTGAACGACGCCTGCGGGAGCGAAGGCGCCGCCGCCTGCTGAAACCAGTTGCGTATCGTCGCCAACTTGGATTTCAGCGTCGCCTTCCAGCACCACGTAAAGTTTGTCCTGGCCGGCGTGCGCGTGCGCCGCGTGCTCCTGTCCGGGCTCGAAACAGTTGAGACCGGCGAACAGAGTTTCGCCGCGCGCGATCGTCGTCTTCGCCATTTTCTGGGAAGAGAACTCGGCGAGCCCGGCCAGGTGCTTTACGATCATATACTTACAAGAAGAGACTAGGCGGTTGCTGCTACGCCCAGTTTCTTGTACCACGGTGTTGCGCCGTTGAGCGCCGCATTCACGGCGTTGATGTTCTCGACGCCCTTGGTCGACAGGAAATCTTCCAGCGCCGCCAGACCCTTGGTGGCGTAAATCGGCATGCCGTCTTTCCAAGTGGCGCGGCCGCACAGCACGCCGGAATAATCCGTGCCCGCTTCGGTGGCCATGCGCAGACTTTCCACGAACTGCGCGTTGCCCACGCCGGCGCTCAGATAAATGAACGGCTTGGTCGCCACTGCCGCGGCCTTGCGGAAAAGGTCCAGCGCTTCCGACATCGAGTGCGCCTTCTCGCCTTTGTATACCGAGCTGCCTTCGACGAACTCGGCGTTGATGGGCACTTCCACTTTCAGCACATCCACTTTGTATTGCGGCTTGGTGAACTCCTCCATGCAGCCGATCACCACTCTGGGCTTGATCTTGGCGTACTCGAGGCCCTTTTCATTGCCGCCCTTGGGATCGTAGCCGACGAATTCGAGGAAGAACGGGATCTCCTGGTTCTCGCATTCCGCGCCGATGCGCTCGATGAAGGCGTGCTTGATATCGTTGACGGACCCGTCGTCGAACGGGCGAGTAGTAAATCAGGATCTTCACCGCGTCCGCGCCCCAATCGACGATGCGCTTCACGGAAACGTGCGGCAGCAGATCGGGCAGGCGGCCGGGCTGGGTGTTGTCGTAACCGGATTTCTTCATACGCCAGCAGCAGGCCGGCGTTCGAGGAGCGCGCCTTGGCGGCGTCCAGGCCGAACTCGGGATCGAGCAGGATGGCCGAAGCGTGCGGCGTCAGGATGCGCGTCACGGCGGTTTTGAACTCCGACATCATGTCCGGGGTGATCGCTTTCTGATCCACGCCCTTGGCGGTCGCAAGCGATTTCTGCAAGCTGCCGCGTTGATCCATCGCAGCGGCGGAGATAATGCCGTCCTTATTGGACAGCTTCTTCATGTATTTTGTTTTTCCAGCGGAAAGAGCCATAAGTTTATTCTAAAGGGCGGCGGACCCATTTTGTCACCCGGCGGAAAAACGCCTGCGCCCGGGCTACATCGAGCATGATCTGCGCCTTCAGAGCCTCTGGCGTTTCGAACTTGCGTTCCTCGCGCACGCGGCGCAAAAATTCCACGCGAATACGCTGCGGAGTGGGCGGATCGAAAGGCTCCAGCAGGAAAGTTTCGATGCTGAGTTCCTCACCGCTGGTCGAACCCGTGAAGGTAGGGCGATAACCAACGTTTGTAATCGAATTCCAATTGCGGGAGGACGCCTCGTCGAAGGTTCGTGTCAGATAGACGCCGGTCGCAGGCAGCACCTGCGCATGCGTGCGCAGATTCAGCGTGGGTACGGTTTGCTTGGAACCGATTCCGTGCCCCGTAACTACCTCGCCGGCGGTTGCATAGGGTCGTCCCAGGAGCCGCGCCGCGAGCGCCACTTTACCTGCCTCCACCGCGCGCCGGACTTCGCTCGATGACACGGGCCGACCGCGCCACTTTACCGGCGTGACTCCGCGAGTCTCGAAACCGTAGCGCTCGCCCAGCCGCGCCAACACGTTCACATCGCCCGCTTGGCCATGCCCAAACCGGAAGTTGTCGCCGACAATGACGGCGCCTGCACGCAAGGCTTTCACCAGCACCCGTTCGACGAACTCTTCGGGGGCCCAATGCGCCACATCGCGCGTGAACGGAAGCACCAGCACATACTCAATTCCTTCGCGCGCCAGTACCGCGCAGCGTTCCGCTTGGGTAGTGAGCAAGCGCGTTGCGCGTTGCGGCGCGACAATCGACGCGGGATGCGGATCGAAGGTCAGCACCGCAGGATGCAATCCCTTCTCCCGGGCGGCGCGGGCAACTTCGCGCAGCAATTCGTGGTGGCCGGTGTGAACGCCGTCGAAGTTGCCGATGGTCACTGCCACCGGCTCAAACGCGGCGGCTTCCTCTAAGGAGCGGGCGACTCGCATTTACTTTGGAACTCCGGGCGGTGGAAGTGCAACCTCGAGCTGCAAGCCATCGTACGCCAGGCGCACGTTGGATGGGAAGGCGGCTTCGGTCTGCGCATGCGGCAGGTCGTGGCAAATGTGCGTGAAGAACGCGCGCTGGGGCGCCAGCTCACGAACCGACGCCAGACTCTGCTCCACGGTCGAATGCGTAGGATGCGGGCGGTGCCGCAGGGCGTCGAGAAATAGCACATCCAAATTCCGCAGTAGAGCTTTTGAACTTTCCGGAATGTCGCTGTGGTCGGTGAGATAAGCGGCGTCACCGAAGCGAAAGCCGAGGGTCGCGCCGCGGCCGTGCATTAGAGGAATTGGGGTCACGCGCAGTCCAAACAGATCGAACGGCTCTTCAGTAATGGCGTGCAGGTCCACACGAGGCGCCGACGATTGCGACGGCTCCGCGTCGAACGCGTATCGGAAAACTCGGCGAACGGTATCCAAGGTCGCTTCGGCGCCATACGCCGGAATCGACATCTTCTGGTGATAGTTCAACGGGCGCACATCGTCGAGCCCCAGGATGTGATCGGCGTGCGCGTGGGTGTAAAGAATCGCATCCACGCGTCCAATACCCGCCCGCAGCGCCTGCGCGCGAAAGTCCGGAGTAGTATCGATCAAAACATTTTTCCCGCCGTACTGCATGAGCACCGAGGGCCGCAGCCGGTTATCGCGCGGATCTGTGGAAGCGCAGGTAGCGCAGGTGCAGCCGATGGTCGGCACGCCCGAGCTGGTGCCCGAGCCGAGCACCGTGATGCGCAATGTCTCCGGCATTAGGACGACGCGGGCGCGTCCCCCGATTCGACGGATTTCTCTGCGGGCTTGTCTGCAACGGCTGGCGGCTTTTGTTCCGCGACCTGCACGAAACGGAAGCGCAGCTCGGTCAGGGAGTTTTCGATCATACGCTGTTCTTCCAGCGCCAAATTGCCGCGCGTTTTTTCCGCGATCATGGCTAGCAGGTCGATGGCGTGGCGCGCCGCCGGCAGGTTGGGCGGGCTCCTCGGATGGTTCTCCAAACTGGAACAAACCGAGTTGCATCTCCGCCTGGGTCTTCAGCGAGAAAACGAGAAACTCAAAAGTAGGGGGCGGTAACGGAAAATCGGAATCGCTCATGAGCTTTATTCTTAGTGTAGTTTGGAATGGAATGCCTGCGCCGGAAGAGCCCGTTAGCCCCGACAAGGAGAGAATGGACGCCATCTCCGGCGCGCTTGCGCGCCTTGCGAAGCGCCAGGACGAAACCGCACAGCGCCAGGAACAATTGGACCAGCGGCTGCTGCGGATCGAAACGGCTATGGGACTCGCTCCCGTACTTCCGTCTACAGCGGTCGCTCCTGAGCCGGAACCTATGGCTGCCGTGCCGGTTCTACCGCCGACGCCGTTGCCGCGAACGCCACCGCCTCTGCCCCAAGTCAACACGGCACCGCCCGAACCCGCTCTCGAAACCACTTTCGGACTAGGCTGGCTGAACCGCGTGGCCGTGGTGACGCTCATCTTCGGCGTCGGATTCTTATTTAAATACGCAGTCGATAGCCAGTGGATTGGTCCCGCAATGCGCGTCGCGCTGGGAATCGCCGCAGCCACGGTCTCGCTGTGTATCGGCGAATGGATTTCGCTACGCGGCCAGAAAACTTTTGCCCGCGGATTGACGGGACTCGGCCTGGCGCTGCTCTACCTATCTTTCTACGCGGGGTTTGGATTCTATCATTTGCTCCCGCAAACCACCGCCTTCCTGCTGATGTGCCTGACCACCGCCGCCGCCGCGATGCTGGCGCTGCATTACGATTCCCAGGCCGTCGCTTTGCTGGGTCTCGCCGGAGGCTACCTCACACCGATTCTGCTATCGACCGGCGAGAACCATATGTGGGTCCTGGCCGGCTACACTTCCATGCTGAATCTGGGAGCGCTGGCGATCGCCCGCGTGAAGCGCTGGCCCGGGCTGGAGTATCTCGCTTGGCCCGCAACGGCTTTTCTGTTTTGGGGATGGGCCTCGCAGTGGCTGGATGACGAAACCCGCCTTGCTGCATGGGGCTGGCTATCGCTCAGCTTCGGATTGTTTTTCGCGGCCAGCATCGCGGGTGCAGAGCTTTGGTTGCTGGCGCTGAACACAGCCGCCTACTTCTTTGGAACTTACGACTTACTGGATCATCCGTATCACAGCTCCATGGGCGCTTTCACTCTTACGCTGGCAGTCCTGCACGCGCTTCTAGCGAAAGTCGTTTGGGACAACCATCGCCGTCTAGCGGAATTGGCGGCGGCGATGGCGGGAGTCCTGCTCACGCTGGCCATCCCTATCCAGTTCGCCGGATTCCGCATTACGATGCTGTGGTCGCTGGAAGCCGCGGCGCTCACCTGGGCGGGCGCCCGCTTCGAACGGCCGAGACTGCAAACGTCAGCGTCGCTGGTATTCGCCTTGGTGCTAGTCAGGCTGGTCACCTTGGATTCCGAAATGTATCGGATCGACCACTTTTATACGGCGTTCGCGAACCTGCGCTTCCTCACCTTCGCGATGGCCGCCGGCTGCCTTTGGATCGCATCCCGGTTTGCCCGCACGCGCGAATCGCAATGTATTGCTTACGGCACCGGCCACTTGGTCGCGCTGTGGGCCCTGGGATTGGAAGTGGCTGGATGGGCCGGACGCACTAGTGATCCGCAAGATGTGGCGAACGTAGTCTCTGCCGGGATTTCCATTTTGATGGCGATTTACGCATCGGCGCTGGTTGTGGCTGGGGTCGTACTGCGCTCGTCTCTAAACCGCATCCTGGGCTTGGGGCTGTTCGCGGTGGTGATCTTGAAGTTGTATCTGCTGGACGTATGGTCGCTCAGCCGCGGCTTCCGCATCACGGCCTTCCTGGCCCTGGGCGGCTTGCTGCTGCTGGTATCGTATTTATATTCGCGGTACAAGCCGGCTCTCGAAAGGCTTTGGAGACCGGAAACGGCGCAACAGGAAGCCCCGCCGGAAAAACCGTCCGCGCAAGAGCATTCGCCCGGATAACCGATGCCCCGCCATTTCACTTTGACCGAAGCCGAGCGTATGCTGCCTGAAGTGGACCGCGCTGTGCGCGACGCCCTGTTTCACAAGGCCGAATACCAAGCCGCGGACGGGGAACTGAATGCCACCATGCAGGGCATCCGCATGGCCGGCGGCTCGCGCGTGAACCCCGGACCCATCCTGGCGACTCGCGCCCGCCGCGACGCCAGCACCGTGGCACTCCGCGGGATCTTTGAAAAGATTGAGAGAATGGGCGTCCTTATCAAGGATCTGGACATTGGCCTGATCGATTTCCTCTCCCTCTACCAAGGCAGAGAAGTGTGCCTATGCTGGAAACTCGGCGAAGAGGGCATCCACTTCTGGCACGGGATGGAGGAAGGCTTCGCCGGACGCAAGCCGATCGATGATAACTTCCTGGAAAATCATCGCGGCGACGCTGTCGTCTAAGAGAATCGGCTGACGCCGATGCAGCATACCCTTAGATTCCGCGAAATGCCAGCATCTTGGTAAGTTACTCGAAAAACACGGCCGCGACGCCGCAGTATAAGAGAATCGGCTGACGCCAGCCGGAAATACCCTTAGATTGGCCTAAATGCCAATCCCTTCAGACTAGTACGAAAGCACCTTAGAAATAGGACTAACGACTGATTCCGCGTACTAGCGTAGATTCATTATATTCAGTTCATGCGAGCTATCCTCATCTGCCCGGGCGAAGGCCTTCGAAAAGAGTTCGAGCAAGCAATTGCTCCGCATTGGATGTTAACTATTTCGCGGACACTCGACGAATACCCTTCGGCGCCGGACCTCAGCAGAGTGATTCGGGCGTGGGCTCCCGAAGTTGTTTTTCTCAGCATTGAGAGCGTGGAAAGAGCCGAGCCGATCGCCCGCCAGTTGGAAAACGAATTCCCGGCCATTCAGCGTGTTGCCATCCACGCTTCGCAAGATATCGCAGTGCTGCGGTGCGTTCTCCAGTTGCGCATGACCCAGCTTTTGTCTTCGCCGTTCGAAAACGCCGAAGTCGGCCAGGTTTTGGATCAGTTGGAACGAGATCTTGAAGTTCGCCCGGTGGTGATCGATTCGACCGACCGTTTCTTCGCATTTATTCCCGCGAAAGCCGGCGTGGGAGCTTCCACGATCGCCGCAAACACTACCTGGGCGTTCAGCCAGATGGAAAACTCCAGCGTCTTGCTGGCCGATTTCGACATGGCCTCGGGAGTGATCGAGTTTATGTTTAATACTTCTCACGACCGCAATCTTGCGGATGTGACGGAGCATGGCAAGCAACTCGACGACCAGGCATGGAGAAGTCTGATCAAGACTGTGGGCAACACTGACCTGCTATTGTCCGGCGCCCCGCGAGTCGGTGAAGGGATTCCGCGCGTGCAGGTGGGCCAGCTCATTGAGTTTGCCCGGCGTAATTACAACATCGTCAGCGCCGACTTGCCGGACACCTTCGATGAAACCACGCTCGCCGTGCTGCGGGATGCCAATAAGATTCTGCTGGTGACGACTCCGGAATTGCCGGCTTTGCGGCTGGCGCATCTGAAGGTCCTGTTGCTGCGGAAGCTGGATCTGCTGGACAAAGTTTCGCTCCTGCTAAACCGGATGTCGGGCCAAATGCTGCTGAGCCTGCCTGAAATCGAGAAGACCGTCGGATTGCCGGTGTTCGCTTCGTTCCCGGGCGACTACGCCGATGTGACCGCGGCCATTCGAGCGGGCCGGCCCGCGCCGAAGCTCGCAACCAGCGTGCAGAAGTTTGCCAAGATGCTGCTGGACCGTCAATCAGGACCCGAAAAGCCGCGCCGCTTTATCGAACGCTTTGGATTGGTTCCAATGCGTTACGGTTTCCGCTAGGAGTTTGCTGTGAGCATGGGAGTGCAGCGCAGGCAGGCAGATCGGAAGCGAACCGATCCCAGTGTCGTCCGGGTCCGCTTAAAGGATCAGACAGGGAACGCACGTTGGGCCACCGCATATCTTCGCGATATCACCGAGGAAGGCGTCGGCCTTTCTCTGATGACGCCTCTCGAAGTGGGCACCATGGTGGTGATCCGTGGAAATTTCGGCGACAGCCGGACCGACGCGCAACTGCAGGCCGATGTAAAGTGGTGCAACGAGACCAGCGGCGGCGTTTATCAGGTTGGTCTGGAACTGTCGAAAGGCCAAGGGGGGCGCGCCAAAAGTGACCGGCGGGAGGCGGAACCGCCGCCCATCGATTCCACACCGTTCACCGAGGACCCCGAGCAACTGGATTGCTACGAAATCATGCAGTTGAGTCCGAAGGCCACCCCAGATACCATCCATCGCGTGCATCGGATGCTGGCCCAGCGCTATCATCCCGATACGCCGGACACCGGCAACGCGGAAATGTTCATGCGGGTTACGGCCGCGGCGCAGATCTTAAGCGACCCGGAACGCCGCGCGAAATATGACGCCCGGTATCATGCCAGCAGGCAACTGCAGTGGAAGATCTTTGACCAGGCCGAGGCGTCGCTCGGACCCGAAGCCGAAAAGGCCAAGCGCAGAGGTATTCTCGGCCTGCTCTATGCCAAGGCCGCGCACGACATAGAGCGCTCAGGTATGACAGCCATCGAATTTGAAGAAATTCTGGGCTGCCCCCGCGAGCATCTGCAAGCCGCTCTGTGGTACCTGAAAGGGAAGAACTTCATCCAGCGCACCGACAACGGGCGCTACAGTATTACGGTTGCGGGTTTTGATGAAATGGAATCGCAATCGTTCATGCCCGAACCCGGCCGCCAAAAACTGATCGAGCAGGGAAGCGCCAAGGTAGCCTAAAGCCGCTCGGCCCGGGCCCGGTTCCGCTCGTCCCGATCTTTTACTTTCTCGCCAGCCTGGCATCTGGGTCTTTTGCCTGTTGTATACTCCAACCCAGAAACACAACATGACTACTACGCGACGTTCCCTGCTTCGCTGGACAGGTGCCGCTGCCGTGGCTGCGGTAGCACAGAGATTGCCGCTGCAAGCCGACGCGCCAAGCGACATCCGAATCACCGAAGTGCGCCCGTTGATCGTCAAGGGGCGGACGCTTTTCGTGATCGTGAAGGCTTCCAACGGGATGTTCGGCCTGGGCGAATGCTCGCCGATGAACATGACCGTGCTGGCTTCGAATGTTCAAACTTTGTTGAAGCCGCACCTGATGGGCAAAGATCCCGTTCCAGACCGATCCGCTCTACGACGAAATGCTGTACCCGAACTTCAAGCTCGGCCCCACTGGCGCCATTTCCGAATCGATCGCCGGTGTGGATATGGCTCTATGGGATCTGAAGGGCAAGATCCTCGGCGTACCGGTATACAAACTGCTGGGCGGCAAGTATCGTGACCGGCAGCCGGTGTATTTCAGCTACGGCCGCGGAGGCGCAAAGACCGATACTCCGGAAAGCGTGTCCAAGCTGATGGCGCAGGCCGTCGAGCGCGGCTTCACTGGCGTAAAGATCCGCATGGATTTCGGCAGCCAGGTATTAGATGCTCCCGACGATCCTGCGGAAAGTTTCATATCGGCAATCCGCAAAGCCGTGGGCGACAAGGTGGACGTGGCGTTCGACGCGAACAACGGGTATTCCCCTAAGCGGGCAATCATGATCGGCCGGAAATTTTCGGAAAAATACAACATCGCATGGTTCGAAGAGCCGACGCCGCAGTACGACTATGCCGCGATGAAAGAAGTCGCGACCGCGCTCGACATACCGATCAGCGCCGGAGAAAATGAGTACACGCTCTGGCAATTTAAAGATCTGATCACACAGAGCGGAATCTCCATCGTGCAGCCCGGACGTCAGCAAGTGCGGCGGCCTCACGCAGGCCAAGAAGATCGCCACGTTGGCGCTGGCGTATAACAAGCACGTCGTCGTTCACAACACGACGCCTACGGTTGCCACCTCCGCGGTGATTCACTTCGCGGCTTCTTGCTCAAACGCAGCCCGGCGGCAGGAGTTTCCTGGCGAGCGGGCCGATCTCGATCCGCTATTCGAAAACAAGCTGGAGTTCGACCGCGGCTTCATTAAGGTGCCGGAGTTGCCGGGACTCGGCCTGATCGCCAGGGAAAGCGAACTCGCGAAATATCAGTAACCCTGATACGGCGTTGGCGAGTTCTAACCGCTATGCTTCAGATCCTGCGGCGTGATCTTAGGATTGTTCGCCTCTGGTTTTTTCCGCGCCGCTATTAACGCCCACAGGAGTCCCAGGCCAATGATTACGGCGAAGGTGGTGTAAACAGGGGGTCGACTAAGGCTGTAATAAGTGCGTGATCCTGAGAGGGTCACTCCGGCAACTATTAGCAAGAGCACAATTAACGCGAACCCTTGATATTTATCCCTTCCCCGCCTCAGGAAAGCAAAAATAGAGAAAGGTCGATGATGGCCTTCGGCGGCCTGTGCTTGTGGTGATGCACTCAGCCAATTCTAGCCTGAAATCTCGAGCCAGCAGTTCTACAAAGCAACTTTCAAACAGTACCGAAAATCAGTAGTGCAGCGGCAGGATAAAATGGCAGTACCATGAAATACCCCGCTGCCGCCACCGCCGTGCTACTCGCTTTCGCAGTAAATGGAGCGGGCCAGACCGCCGCCGTGACGCCCACCCAGGCCGAAGTCGACGCCATTTATCCGGCCATCGAAACTTTTTATATCGATCTTCACCGCAATCCCGAGCTGGCGTTCCAGGAAGTGCGGACCTCAGGCAAGCTCGCGGAGTTCACCAAGGCGCTGGGCTATGACGTCACTACCGGCGTCGGCAAAACCGGCATCGTGGCAGTGATGAAAAACGGGCCGGGCCCCACCGTGATGCTGCGGACCGAGATGGACGCACTGCCAGTGGAAGAGAAAACGGGACTGCCCTTCGCGAGCACCGTCATCGCGAAGAACGCCGCCGGCCAAACGACTCCGGTGATGCACGCCTGCGGGCACGACATCCACATGTCCGCGTGGGCGGGCACCGCGCGTTGGATGGCGGAGCACAAAGACCGCTGGCACGGCACACTGATGCTTATCGGTCAGCCGGCCGAAGAAAGCGGCACTGGTGGAGCTACCGCGATGTTGAAGGACGGCCTGTTTACGCGCTTCCCGCGTCCCGATTTTGCCTTGTCCCTGCATGATGACGACACCATGCCCGCCGGAACCATCGGCTATCACGCTGGTCCTTTTCGCTCGATGTCGGATGGCGTCACGATCATAGTGCACGGCCGCGGCGGACATGCCGCGATGCCCATGAACACGGTGGACCCGATCGTCCTGGCTTCGCGCATCGTGCTGGCACTGCAGACCATCGTTTCGCGGGAGAACAATCCCATTGATCCGGTGGTTATCACGGTGGGCTCGATTCACGGCGGCACTACCGGCAACGTGATTCCAGATGAAGTGCGGCTGCAACTCTCGGTGCGGACTTACACTCCCGAAGTCCGGCACAAAACTCTAGCCGCTATTCGCCGCATCGCTAAAGGCGAAGCGATGGCCGCGGGAGCGCCACGCGAGCCGGATGTCATTACACGAGGCGACGAAGCAGGCGAACCGATCGTCTTCAATGACCCGGCACTGGTCGCGCGGCTGGCCGCCGCGCTTAAAGTTGGCCTGGGCGATAAAGTCGTCCCCATGCCGGCGAAGATGACGTCGGAGGATTTCGGTCAATACTGGATCATCGGCCACGTCCCCTCCGCGTTGCTGCACATCGGCGCCGTGAACGCAGAAAAGTTCGCGGAAATCCAGAGGACTGGCATCCCAGGACCGGCTCCGCACTCGCCCGAATGGGCGCCCGACCGTGAGCCGACGCTCAAAGGCGCCATCCGCGCGGAAGTGACCGAACTCACCGAACTGTTCAACGGAAAGTAGGGGATCGCTGCCGCCCCCTGGTGGGGCGTGTTCCACAACCAGCCCGAATCCGTTGCGCGGATTCGCCCAGCCCGCCGCCGCGTGAGGCCTAAAGCCTACTTTCCCTTCACCTGTAGCGATTCGATAAACGCGGTCAAGTCGCGCACTCGATCTTCGAGACGCTTCGGATTGGATTTCTGGTTGTAGAACACATTCCCCCATGCAGGCATATCCGGAGTTCCATGCCCCGGTACCGGCTTCTTGTTATAGATTGCTTCTCTTACGCCGTCCTCGGGAAACTTACCTGCATTTTGCCGACTCAAAACTGTCAAATCAGCGGGCGGTACCCGTCGCGACTTATCCGCAGAGTTGGGATCGTACATGGAGCCAGAACCCTTCCCGTCAAGGCCGTGACACGACGAGCAATGTTGACGGAACAGCTCTTTGCCTGCGCCGGCATTCGCGGTCTTAGATTGTCCGAAGGCGTAAGCTGCGGATGCTACGCCAATGCTGAATGTGAGCAAGGCCAACCTGGTATAGCGCATGCACTTTTCTCCTTTTTGCTGGGCGATTCGCGGCAACCTGCCAGAATCTGCGTCCAACACGATGCATTTCAGCATCCAAACCGAAGTGATGCGCCCGCGCCACCGGAGTATCACCTGAGTGATGTATACTTTATCCTGATCTGCGGTCGCAGATCAGTCCCGCCGCACCGTCCTTTTGGGCAGTGTGTGGCCCGAAGGAGAATTATGAAGCACGTTAAAATGATGGCCGCACTGCCGGCGATGGCGTTGGCGCTGACCAGTTTGGCGATAGCCGCCGACCCCGATGTCAACATCCTGAAGAACAGCGGCTCTCTCGAGCGGTTGTTCAAACAATCGGGTGTTTATAACGCCTCGCCCACCGGAAAAACGCCTGGGTTTGTCGCCGATCCTGCATGGCCGCAACCGCTGCCGCACAACTGGCTGGTGGGCCAGCTCGGTGGACTCTACGTCGATCAGCATGATCACATCTGGGTCTACAACCGTCCGCGCACCATGACGAACGAAGAGGCCGGCCTCGAAGAAGCGGTGCCGGGCGCGAAGAATGACAAGGGCCAACCGATCGACGGCATCGGCCAGCCGCGCGTGTATGGCGCCATCGCCGATTGCTGCAAAGCCGCTCCGTCGATTCTCGAGTTCGACGCCGATGGCAAACTGCTGAAGGCCTGGGGCGGTCCTGCGGATCCCGGTTTCATCGGCGGTAAATGTAAAGAAGAAGCCGGCTGCATCTGGCCGCAGAGCGAGCACGGAATTTATGTCGACCAGAAAGACAACGTCTGGATCTCCGGAAATTCTGGAGTCGCCGGCAAGGCGGACATGCCGTGGTCGACCAACAAGGGGGGCGGCGATGGCCTGGTCCTGAAGTTCGACATGGACGGCAATTTCAAGATGCGGATCGGCGGAACGCCCAAGGGACCGGACAGCAACGATATGCACGGCGGTATCAACGGCACTCCGCTGCTATTCCAGGCGACCGACATGGTGGTCGATCCCGCGACGAATCGTTTGTATGTTTCCGATGGGTATGGCAATCGCCACGTCCTCATCGTCGACGCGGATACCGGCAAGTACATCGGACACTTTGGTGCGTACGGAAATAATCCGGTAGACGACGCGGGCGCGAAAGCCGCTGGCACCTGGATCCAGGATTATGCCAAAGGCAATCGCAAGCCCGCATTCTTCCGCAACCCGGTGCATTGCGTGAAGCTGGCGAATGACGGCAAGATTTACGTCTGCGACCGCGGCAACGACCGCATTCAGGTGTTCGACAAGAACAGTCCTGAGCTGGGTAAAGAGTGCAGCAATCCGACCGGCCAGCCCGGCAAGTGCGGTTTCGTCGCCGAGCAATTTATCAGCGAGCACACCAACACGACCATTCCGGAACCGCCGTCTCGATCAACTTCTCCACCGACAAAGCGCAGAGCTGCCTGTATGTGGGAGATAACTCCAACATGACCATCTATCTGCTGAATCGAAGTAACCTGCAGGAGCTCGGCAGGCTCGGCCGCAGCGGCCAGATGCCGGGTGAATTCCACTGGCTGCATCAGGTCAGCGTGGACAGCAAGGGTAACATCTATACTGCTGAAGTCGATACCGGCAAGCGCATCCAAAAATTCATCCGCTACGGGGCAACGGGCTGCAGCGGAACCGGATCGCCAACTGTCGGCGGACCGATGAAGTAGGATCGGGTCGTTCGATTCGCAGTGGGGAGTCGCAAGCGCGCTGCGGCTCCCACCTAGCGTCTATGGATAACCCGCCAGCCTCCGCTGCCCGTGTTTCCACGGTGGAGCGTCGGAGAACCCATTCGCGTTCGGCATCTTCACTTTCGGCAAACTCTGCGCGTCCATGACTTCGCTTTCCTTGATGACTTCATTCTTAGCGAGCAGGAAGGCCGTCAGCGCATAGACTTCATCCGGCTTCAACGTTCCCTCTTTGAAAAGAGGCATGCCGCGGTTGATGTAATCCCAGATGGTCACGCGCATAGGGCGAGCGCAGCGCCATGATTCCCGTATCCGGCGACATGTGCATGCCTTCCATGCCTTCCGGTATGGGCTGGCCTCTTTCCGGGCCACCTTTGACCAAAGCAGGCGCTCGGGCTCCTATCCCGGTCAGCCCGTGGCATCCCCCGCACCCTTTCGTCAAAAAGAGCTTCGCGCCTTCGGCAGCGGTACCGTGCCCCGGCGGCAGTTCCTTTCCCTCGGGACCAATCGAAATATCCCAGGCGCGAATTTCATCCGCGCTCGGAGTCTTCCCCAAACCATAGGTCGGCGACTGCGCCCATCCGGTGCAAGCCCCCAGCGCCAATGCGAGCAGCGGAAACCTAAGCGCGCCCATTGCGTACGCTCCCATCCGCGGCCACGATCCACGGTTGAATGGTATTGTCGGTTCCGCGCACGCGAGCTTTTCCCGGCGCATCGCCAAAGAATTTGCCGGCTTCGGCTACCGACGGCTGCACCTGGCCCAGCTCATCCGTGCAGCGCGATAGTAGCGTGCATTCTTTTCCATCCCACCTCCAGTTGAGGCCAAAGCGGGTATGCGCCATGCGATAGGCGGGCGTCCGCAGCTCGGCGTCCTGCCATTTCTTTCCGCCGTCGGTGGATACTTCCACTCGCTTGACAGCGCCCCCGCCGGACCAGGCCAGCCCACTGATGTCGTAGAATCCGGGGCCGGAAAGCTGCTGCCCGCCGGAAGGAAATGTGATGACCGATTTCGGCCCCCACTGGACGGTCAACGCGGTGACCTTCGGATCCGGGTTGATGTGCCCGTAATCGTTATAGGTCATGTAGAACCGGTCCACGACCTTGATCCGCCGCAAATACTTGGTCTGATAAATTCCCTCAAAGCCGGGAACGATCAGGCGGAGCGGGAAGCCCTGCTGGGGACGCAGCGCCTCGCCATTCTGGGCGTAGACTACTAAGCAGTCGTCGAGCCCCTTGGCAAGCGGAATGCTGGACGCGCCTTTCACTTCCTCCGCCCCTTCCGCCACCATCCAGGATGCGCCTTTTTGCACGCCGCACTCCTTGAGCAACGTCGACAGCGGTACGCCGGTCCATTCGCTGCAACTGGTCAACCCGTGAGTATCCTGGACCGTCTTAGCCTTGGCGCTCGCGTGGTTTCCGAGGCACTCGAGAAAATGCACACGGGTCACGTAAGGGAAGCGCTTCAGGTCGTCCATGGTGAAGACTAGCGGGCGGTCCACCATGCCATGAATCATAAAAGTATGTTTCTTGGGGTCGATGTCCGGAACAAAGGAACCGCGGTGCGTAGCCACGTAATGCAGCGAGGAAGGCGTGATGATGCCTACCGAATCCTGCAGAGGAGTGGTTACGTGAAACACCAGTCCAAAGGCATCCGGCGACATTCTTCCGGGTACCGGCTCGCGTATCGAGGTCACGTAGTGGGAGCGCTCGCCATAGGCGATCAGATCCTTCTTCGAATACGCCAGGTCATTTGCCGTCGCATCGGCGGCAGCGGCCTTCCCCGCCCCCATGGCTAAACCGGCGGCCGCGGCGCCACCTTTTAGGAATCTCCTTCGACCAGGCTTTTTCGCGTCCATGGGCAGCTCCTTCGAAGATCGAGTCAGTTGGATAAAAGTATACATCGCGGATTTCTTGGCCGGAAGGGTGCGGTTGTTGCAAAATGAGACGTGCCTCCGCCGGAGTCTTCATACGCTGCGCCTGGTTGGAAGCGTCTCGATGGCGTCGATTTGCTGCGCGGGCTCGCGATCTTCTTTGTGTTGATGAATCACGTCAACATGCGGTTGGTTATCGCGAAGATCCCATACACTGCGAATATCCCTGCCCTGCTGGTGCCTTCACTGGTATGGAACGGTCAATTCGCCGTTAATATTTTCTTTGCAGTTTCGGGCTTCCTGATTACGTCGACGACGCTTCGACGCTGGGGCTCGCTCTCCAACGTAAACGTGCGCGATTTCTACCGGCTGCGCTTTGCGCGCATCGCGCCGCTCTTCATCCTCTTGCTGGTGGTTCTGAGCGTTCTTCATGCTGCGCACTTCAAGGACTTCATCGTCAAGTCGAAAACGGGAGGGCTCGGCCGAGCTCTTTTGGCGGCGCTCACGTTTCACATTAATGTTCTGGAAGCGAACCGGGGCTACCTTCCGGGCAGTTGGGACGTTCTGTGGTCACTGTCTGTAGAAGAAATGTTCTACCTATTTTTCCCCATCGTCTCCCGGCTCATCGGCGGACGAAAGCTATTCGTGGCGTTTCTTTTTGGCTTCATCATTCTTGGGCCTCTCGGTCGCACCGTATTCACGCATGGGAACGAGATATGGAGTGAGAAGTCATATCTTGGCAGCATGGATGCCATTGCGTTGGGTTGCCTCACAGCGTTGATCGCGTCCAGAACGCGCTTCTCTCCGCCCGTGCTTCGGATCCTAACAGCGAGCGGCCTGGCAATTGTGACTTTTGTTCTGGGATTTTCAAATCGAATCTATAGCACCGTCATTGGGCGAGCCGGACTGGAGATGACGATCCTTGCCGTCGGCACCTGCATGGTCATCATTGCCGCCGCGCAGACGCAGTGGAAGAGTCCACGGATTCTCAACCCCGTGCTTAGCCTAGGGCGCAATAGCTACGAAGTCTATCTGCTCCACATGTTCGTCGTGTTTCCGTTGTTCAACCTGTTCGTCAGCCTAGGAAAGCCCATGGCCGGTGTTCCGGTCTTATTCCTGACGGCGATTCCGATCTCTGGCGCGTTGGGAGCTGTGGCCGCGCGCTTCTATTCGGAGCCGCTCAATAGACTGCTTCGAAATCTTGGGCCGGGGGCCGAGAATCCACGTGCACTACAGGCGGCTAGTTCGTCCGTATAACGGCAGCTACGGATTCGCGCGTTCCGCGACCAGCATGGACTGCAGAATCTGATCCGAAACTTCTTTAACAGCCGCGGGCGAGTGAGTCAGGAACAACGTGTTGGTTCTATCGCTTTCGCCGATCGATTTCAGAGTGTCGAAGTACTGCGTGACCATCACCAACTGCATGACCTCTTTCGCCGACGCGCCTTCGACAACTTTTTGGAATTGTTCGATCGAGACCTGTAGCCCTTCGATGATGGCCTTCCTCTGATTGGCGATGCCCTGCCCTTGGAGCGCCTTGCTCTCCGCTTCAGCTTCGGCTTTTTTCACCACCAGGATCTTCTCCGCTTCGCCCCTAGCGTTGGCGGCAACTTGCTCGCGCTGCGCCGCGTTGATGTCGTTCATGGCCGACTTCACCTTGGAATCGGGAACGATGTCGGTGACCAGCACGTTGACTATTTCATAGCCGAACCCTGCCATATCGGCGTCCAGCTCCTGCTTTACCGCCGCAGCGATACTGGACTGACTCGCGAAGACTTCGTCCAGCGTCATTCCCGGAACATGCCCGAGAATTACCTGCTCGACATAGGACTTGATCTGCGCCACCGGGTCGGCCAGCTTATAGTAGGCGTCGAAAACCTTTTCTGGACGGACTCGATTCTGGACAGAAATAGGAATCGTGACAAAAACATTGTCCTTGGTCTTTGTTTCCATGGTCAGCGTAATCTGAACCACCCGCAGACTGACTCTGCCCGACACCGTGTCGAAGAACGGAGATTTCCAGTTCAGCCCCGCGTCCGCGATCCGCAGGAATTTACCAAATCTCGTGATCACCGCGACCTCGGCCGTTTCGACGGTGAAGAAGCTCCCAAAGATCACGTACAGCCCCACGAATGTCAGGACTGCCAGCAGAATCAAGGACACTTGAGCCACGAACCCTCCTTTTTTTCCAACCGGCTTTGCAGTTTCCAGCCGGCCCTGCGACTTTAAACCAGAGTATATAAGATCGGCAGAGTCATACTACCGGACTAGAGTCGTTTTCGACGAAAGTATTAGCAAATAATGATACGGACCGGCCTAAAACTCCCTTCTGCGGGAAATCGGGGGCGGCGCCAGTGGTGCAATTCAGCAGCATCTCAGGCGTTCTAGGGATAGTTCGTGAACGGTGATCGGTTTACTCTACTTCAGAAGCCTAAAGCGTTGGACATCCATCTGTCTGGCGCTCCCATCACAACGATGGATAGTTGCTGAGGATCTCCACCCCTTTGGGAATCCTCAGCGGCGGGTGACGTTCCCTTAAGCCAGGAACGTCACCCGCTTTATTTTAATCTGGCTCTTCTCCATATCACTGCCGGTAATTGTGGGACCGCTTTGTCATGCGCGCTGGGTCGAAATCTCATGGGTTCTAGGGATGGCGCGATGCGGGGGCATCTCTTAGACTCCTGGAAGGGGTTGGTAACGTTCTGCTAGTGTTCGGAATTCCACGCAGTATTCGAAGTGGTTGTCAGGACCTGCATGCAGGGTTCGCCTGCAAAATCGCGAAAGCGCAAAATTCCTGCCTAGTCGTGCGTTCCAAGCTAAGTAACAGGGAAACCAGTAGTTCAGTAGGTAAGTAGTTAGGTCTAACGGGAATGTAACGCGGGATATTGCTTTACAAGGGGGTTATATGAGGACACTTTCACACCACAAGCTATCCGTGTGTCTGATGGCATTGTGCTTATTTTTTGCTGCGAACTGGGCATCCGCCCAGGTCAACACAGCCGATATTCTTGGGACGGTAACCGACGCCGGCGGCGCGGTCATACCGAACGTCAAGGTGACCGTTACCAATACGGCCACTAACGACACCAAGACCACCACCACCAATTCAACCGGCGACTACATCTTCAATCTGATGCCGTCGGGATCTTACACGATTTCCGCCGAATCGCCGAGCTTCAAGAAAGCGACCTTCAATCTGAACGTCGTTTCCGGTGATCGCGCCCGCGCCAACGTGCAATTGCAGGTAGGCGACGTGACTCAGACAGTGGAAGTCGCCGCACAGAGCCCTGCGCTACAGACTGATAGCGCAACGCTGTCGACGGTAGTAGCCGCGCAATCCGTGCAGGATCTGCCGTTGAACGGCCGAAATTACGTCACGCTGGTGCAGAGCACCGTAGGCGTGGCGATCGGACCTTCCAATTCGATTTTGAGCGGCACCCGCCCAGATGAACGGCGCCAGACCGCCAACGTCAGCGCCAACGGTCAAAACGAAGTGTTCAACAATTCGTTGATTGACGGCATGGACAACAACGAGCGTGAACAGTTCACGATCTTGATGCGTCCCTCGATTGACATGATTCAGGAAGTAAAAGTCGATACCAATAGCTACCCGGCCGAAGTGGGCCGCGCTGGCGGCGCGGTGGTCAATCTGCTTACGAAATCGGGAACCAACGATTTCCATGGCGGCGTTTACGAATTCCTGCGCAATGACAAACTCAACGCGAATGACTTTTTCTCCAATAGATCCGGCACGCCGCGCCCGTCCTACCGCCAGAACCAATACGGCGGCTCCATTGGCGGCCACATCCAGAAAGACAAGACATTTTTCTTCGGCGATTTTGAGGGGTTAAAGATTCGCTCGGGGAAACCCACCGGTGTCATTTTCACGCCCACTTTGTTCGAAGAGCAGAATCCGGGAAACTTCAGCGATGTAGGCGGTCCGATCGTCCCGGCCAACCAGCTCGACCCGGTTGCCTTGAAGTACTGGAAGCTGTTTCCGGCTCCGAACACAGGATCGACTACGGTGCTCGGTCCGAATTACAACGGCAACGTCCAAAGCGCCTATAACAGCACTACGTACGATGCCCGTATCGATCATCGCTTCTCCGACAAGGACAGCATGTTCGCGCGTTTCTCTTACAACCCGACATTTAACTCACAACCGTCGTTGTTCCCGGACGTGGTTGTAGATGGACTCAAGGTTTCGGCCGGTGGAGGAATCTTCCCGGGTCCGTCGGAAGCCGATGCCCAGAATTACATGGTGGACTTCGTTCATATCATCAGTCCCGACGATGGTGATGGAATTAAAGGGCGGCTTTACCCGGCTCTGGCTGTATACATCCGCACCAAATCAGGGCACCAACGCCAGCGCGAAATTTGGGATGCCGAATACCGACGTCAGTGACCAGATCTCCGGACTGGCCACCATCGATATCACTTCCATGCGTGGTACTGGCAGCAGCTTTACGATTGGAGACGACCGCTTCGTTCCCATCTTCGACGTCAATAACGTGTTCCAGGAACAGGGTTCGCTGACCTGGAGCAGAGGCGCTCACAACATCAAGATGGGCGCGAGTTTGATTCGGCGGCAGGTTAACTATTACCAGAATACGTTTGGTCTGGGATACTTCAGGTTCACTCAGTCCGGCGGCGAACTTCCCAATCTTGTGAACTTGCTCAAGGGGCAGCCGGATGAGATTCAACGGCAGGTCAATCCCAAACGGCAATATTTCCGCTTCTGGGAGCCTGCTATCTATATACAGGATGACTGGCACGCAAATTCCTGGCTGACGCTGAATCTAGGCCTGCGCTGGGATCATTTCAGCCCGATCACCGCAGCCCAGGGAGAACGCTCCAGCTTCGATCCAGCTCTGGCTGGCAAGTGCACACCTACCGCCTGCAACCCGTTCAATATCGGAGCGACGGCCGGCGTGAAGTCTTATTGGACCAACTTTGAGCCGCGGTTCGGCTTTGCCGCCACGCCGCGCAAAGGTCTGGTGGTTCGCGGCGGATTCGGCATGAGCCGCTTCGCCCAGGACTACGCTTCCGGCTCGATGAACCTCTACAATCCTCCGTTCATCGCGCAGAACATCGATTGCTTCCCGGTAACGGGAACTGGCGCGACGGCTTGCCCCACTGGCAGCGGCAAGCTTTTCCAGGGCGCACCACCCGATCTGATTCCGGCGCTGAACAATCAGCTCCCCGGAGTGATGGGCGCTCACGCCGTTGATTATCCGCAGGCGTACATCATGCAGTGGAATTTGACCATCCAGAAGCAGTTTGGCTCCAACGTTTTCAGCGCTGGATATGTGGGTCAGGTTGCCCGCCATCTGCAGTACGCTCCGAACATCAACATCCCGGCGTCCATCAAGGGCGCGGCCTTGGGAACCTACGCGCCGCTGGTTTATTCGGGCGTGTTGCCGAACGTGACCAGCATCAATTACTACACCGCGACCGGCGCTTCCGAGTACAATGCGGCGCAGTTTAGCTTTGAGCGCCGCTATGCGAAAGGCCTCACCGCCAACGTCAACTATGTCTTCGCCCGCAACCTCACCAACATCTCCGATGGTGGTGCGACCGGCGCGGCGACCGTTGGCGCGATTCTCCCCTACGACAGAACTTACGACTGGGGCAACTCGGACATCGGCATCAAGCACCGTTTGTCCTATCGCGTGAACTACGAACTTCCCTTCGGAAAGTCGGGAAGCCGCATGCACAAGCTGGCCGTCGGCGGATGGCAGGCCAACCTGCTGGCCTTCTACCAGTCCGGTGTACCGTTCACCGTTCTGAATACCTCAACGCCGGTTCCGTCGAACGTCAGCAGACTAGTGACAACGGACCGTCCCAACGTTGTGGCGGGGGCTTCCTACGCTCCGGCGAACCAGGATTACAACAACTGGGTCAACCTGGCGGCATTTTCCCGCCAGCCGGTGGGGCTCGCCGGGAACGAGGCGCGGGCGCAACTCTACGGCCCGAAGCAGAGAAGCGTGGATTTCTCGATCTTCAAAGACTTCCAACTTCTCGAAAGGATGAAGCTGCAGTTCCGGGCGGAGGTCTACAACCTCACCAACTCGGAGAACTTCGGGCAGCCCAACATCAATATCGGCGCGTTTGACTCGGCCGGCCATCCGACCAGCGCTAATGCCTTCGGCCAGATCACGGCGTCGAATTTGGCGCTGAATCCGCGGCAATTCCAGTTTGCTCTGAAGTTGATCTTCTAAGCTCCCTGGCTGTTGGTCTCAAGTTGGCCCGGCTCCTGAAATGGAGCCGGGCCTTTTTTGCGTCCAGCGGGCATACACTAATTGTCATGGCGCACTCGAAACGAATTCTATCGGCGATCGTAATGTTAGCCGCAGTCTCTTGCCCTGCGCTCCGAGCGGCAGATCCCGTGAAGGCGAAAGTCCGTGCCGTCACCGGCTTCATCACGATCGACGCGAAGTCATATACGGAGCAGTTTGAAGAGGCGGCGAAATTTCTCAGCCAGGTACGCGAGGCGATCCAGGCGTCCGGTTACGAAGTGCAAGGCATCCGCATCACCACGCAGCCGTTTCCGGATTACACGCGTGGACTCAGCCGCGCCGAGGCGCTGAAGCTCCTGCACGGCATCAGCGAATTGGCGGCCAAGGAACACTTCTCGGTAAGTATCGGCCCTGCCATGTCTAAAGACACCGACAGCACCGAGCCGGTTGAACTTTTGATAGACGAGCTATCGTCGCCCGGCAATCGCGTCAACGGGACCATCGTGACCGCTGCCGAGGACGGGATCCATTGGACCGCGATACAGCAGGCCGCGCATCTGATCAAGACGGTGGGCGAACGCAGCCCGCATGGCCAGGGGAACTCCAGCTTCGCCGCCGCCGCTATGATCAACCCGTATGTTCCGTTTTATCCCGGTTCCTGGCACCCGGCAGGTGGTCCGCGCAGCTTTGCGATTGGCCTCGAGTCCGCCAACGTAGTGATGGATGTTTTCTCGCGTGAGCACGACCCGCGTACCGCAGGCGCGGCACTCACCAAAGCACTTGCCGTAGATCTTCGCGCGGTGGAAGCGGCGGCAATGAAAGCGTCTGCCGGCAGCAAATGGAACTACGCCGGGATCGATCCGACTCCCGCACCGCGCGGACCGGTGTCGGTTGGAGCGGCGATTGAATCGTTCACAGGCGGTCCCTTCGGATCTCCGGGATCGGAGACCGCTGCCGGCATCATCACGCGCGCCGTCAAGGCCGTGCCAGTCAAGCAAGCGGGATATTCGGGGTTGATGCTGGCAGTGCTGGAAGACGATACGCTGTTGCAACGGTGGACGGAGGGAACCTACGGAATCGATGCGATTCTGGCGTACTCCGCGGTCTGCGCCACCGGCGTGGATACCGTGCCTCTGGCCGGCGACACTAGCGAAGAAGCGATCGCCCGCATTATCGGCGATGTTGCAACACTGGCGTTCAAGTGGAATAAACCGCTGGCGACGCGTCTACTGCCGTCGCCCGGCAAGAAAGTGGGAGACATGACGGAGTTCAGCGGCATCTATAAGAACACCATCATTCAACCGCTGGGCGGGTCACCGCGGCGGTAAGTTCCGGTCCCTATTTCGCGGGATTCATCGCCGCGATGTCCACGCGGTAACTGACGGTTTCGGCCGTCGGAAACGCAGCCGGCGCTTTTTGAGTAACTTTTCCGGTGGCGGCCCATTCGGTTCCGCGCTGGAAGGTCGCGATAAATCCAACGCAGCTCAGCGCCGGAACGTCGTGTCCCATGGTCGTGTGGAAAATGCGGCCTTTTCCGTAACTGAGGACCATCAGCATTGGTTCGTCCCGTCCCGTACCTTTATTCGCAGGATCGGAATGCGCGGTTGCGAGAACCGTCATGTTTTCGCCGGGGCCGCGCAAGGTGGCGTAAAGTTCATCCGGCGTGTGCATCCAGGCCTTCGGCAAACCTTTCAGGATCGGATGTTCCGGCTGCTGTGCCGTTACCAGGAAGGGCAGGCGGGCTCCGTGAGAACCGGCAGATCCGGGAGTGTCATCCGAAACTAAGCGACCGTCCTTGACATACCAAAGCGGCCCAGCCTTCTCCGTTCGTTGGCGCCATCCGCCAACGCCGATCATTTGATTAAAGCCACGCCAGTCGGGGAATGCGTTGTCGGCGGCGTGAACGATGACGAGTCCTCCGCCCCCTTTGACATAGCTCTCGAAAGATGCCTTGACGTCGGCGGGCCAATCCGGTCCATCGTAGTTCAGCACCACGGCCTGATACTGGCTAAAATCCGGCTTGAAGTTTTTAAAGTCGCCGCCGGATGGGGGAGCGGTCACGACATCCACTTGGAACAGGCCGGCATCCTCCAGCTCTTTTTTCAGGACAGGCGTGGTGTGGCGCCAGTCATGATAAGTGCCCGCGCTCTGGCCGTCCACAATCATGACTCGGAGAGGCGCCGCGGAGCGCAGAGGCAACGCCGGGGCCAGCATGAACAAGCATGCAATCGCCGCAAATAAAGTCTTGCGCATGGCTTATTTCCTCCCGAAGACCAAAAACAACTTGGTTCCCGGAAACAGATCCGGATGTTCTTGAACTAGCTTGAACCCGGCATCCGACATCCACTGCAGGATATCCTCGCGGGCCACCAGCAGCTCGGGCTGATTCCGGTGCGGCGTCTTGGGATCGTTCTTGTCCATTTCAATGATGGCGATCCGGCCGCCCGGCTTGATATATGTTCCCAGCGCCTTCAAATAAATCGCGCGGTGCTGGATATGGTGCAGCACGTCGTTGATGAAGGCCAGGTCGACGTTGCGCGCCGGCAGTTTGGGATCGTCGTATTCGCCCAGGACGGTCTGGATATTGCCGATGTTCTCTTCTTTATCGCGCTGGTTGATGTGGTCCAGCAGATCCTGCTGAATATCGACGGCGTACACTTTTCCGCTAGGAGCCACCGCTTTCGCCAGCGGCCTCGAAAAGAGTCCCGATCCGGCGCCGATGTCCGCCACCACCATGCCAGGCTTCAAGGCGAGCTTCGCCAAAACCGCATCGATTTTCTGCGTGGCGATCCGCTGCGGACCTTCCAGCGTCGCTACCCATTCTTCCGCTTTCTTGGCAGCAAGCTGAGCCTGAGAATTCGTCGCGCTTCCAGCCAGCATCAAGCCGGCAAGACACGGCAACCATAATCTATTTATTCGCAGCATTTGAACCTAGGAGATCATGACCTTCCGCGGAAATTGACCGTTGTCCTGCAGGAAGGTCTTCTTCCGCTTCAGATCGGCTGCCGTCGGCTGCACCATCCCTTCGGCATCGGTGACGCGTGAGACCAGCGTATGCTCGCCCGGCGTGGCGCCCTCCCATCGATAGGTGAAGAGCTTCCATGAGTACTGGGTGTTGGTCGAAGCCAGCGTGGCCTTCTGCCACGCCCCGTTATCGATCTGCACTTCCACCGATTTGAGCGGCGTGCCGTCGTTCAGCACGAATCCGAGAACCTCGTGCACGCCTCCCTTTTTGCGGACTCGCGCGATGGCCGACTTGAGGTGGATCCGGGTGATCTCATTCTCCACCCACTGCGTCGCCGGATCGTTGTCCTCGCCGGTTCCGCCGACGCCGACCAGCGAGCGGTACCAGCGCGCCTGATAGTTCCCCAGATAACGGTCTTCCTGCAAGTGCACTTCCGAGAGCCACTTCACGTTAGCGACGCCGTACCATCCCGGCATGATCAGCCGCACCGGAAAGCCTTGATTTCGCGTCAGGGGCTCGCCGTTGAGCGCATACGCCAGCATGGGCTCGCGCTTCATCGCATTCTCCAGCGTGACGCTGCGCCCGAACTGCTGCTCGACCTTGAAGGTATTTGTCCGGAAGACCACTTCCTGCGGCCCGCGGTCGGTGCCGAAAAAGACCACTTCACGCGCCTTGGAATTGACGCCTACCTGCTTAAGAACGTCGCTCAGGCGAACACCGGTAAAGCGGCCGCACGAAGACAAACCCTGTATGGACCGCGGACTGTTTCCGGAACACTCGTAACCCGCGGCCAACTCGGTGGATTTCATCGCGCGCAGATCCGCCAGCGTGAACTCGACCGGCTTATTGACCATGCCGCGTGAACTTCAGCTTGTAGGTGGCACGCATCGATCTCCGGCTTGCCCATGTGCTGGATGGTGAAGAAATCGTCTTTCGACGTAAACGGGCCGTCGATCTTGCGGATATCCAGCATCCGAACTCCGGTGGTGGCGTTATTGGGATTAAAGGTCGCGGGAATATCGGTGAAGGGCACGTCCACCTCGCCCTGCGCGAGGGCCGGTGTGGCCCAATCCGGCACGAATGCGAGCAAGCCGGCCGCGGCCAGCCCTCGCTTCAAAGTCTCTCTGCGGGTCGTTTGCCCCGACGTGGTCAGTTCCGGCATGGGTCACCTCAGCCGCGATGGGATCGCGGGATTCTGGTACATTCTAACTCTTGTGTTGTAGAAGCACCAGCGCGGCCTGAGGCTTCACCGGCTGCGGGGCCCTAGCGCCGCGATTGACGGCGTGCGCCGCCGCCCAAGCCGCCCAGGTCGAAGATCACGGCGATTAGCAACCACACTAAGTTGATTCCGGCTGTAGGCATGCCGCTATTGAGCTCCCATGCGTAGACGATGGTAGTCAGTGGCAGAAAAATGAAACCAAGCAGGGGAAGAAACAGGCTGGCGTGGAATGCCCGCTGCAAGTAGTTCGTGAAGAACCACATCAATACCAGTGCCACGCGGGGAAACAGCAGAACGATGAATAGCAGGAAACAGGGCATAGTCGATTAGTATGATTCGAACCGGCGAAAGCCGCGTTGGCGCGAGGCTCCCCACACGCCCGGAAAAAGGCGGTGTGGCCGGTATACTCGGCGCCAGTTCACCTTACTTACAGAGAGCAACCCGGGTGGGCGCAACCGCACGAGATCTCAACCGATCCTTTCGAATCCTGGCAACGTTGGCAACAGTACTTCTTATCCTCTGGAACGGTGCACCTGCAAGCCGGATGCGCACATTTCTTTTGCACAGTCTCACTCATGGAGAATATCCTTTCCTAACTGGATGCACGAGAGCGCCTGGAGGTGGCGCCCCCGGATTTCGAAACTCCGCCCGCCTACTTAATATTGATTTTGAGCAGGGCGTCGGAATGATCGTGACGCCATCCCCAATAAGCTTGCTGGTCGTTCTCGTTCAGCGTGGTGAAATTGCGATACTTGCGATGGTTCTGTTTTGCGTACATCTTGTACGCCTGATCTTCATGGCTGTTCCATTCATGATCGTCGTTGTGCTGTTTGTCATGGTAGGTGCGGGCTCCCTTGTTTTCCTGGGCTCGCAACGCCGTCGGCGCCATGGCTACTGGGATGATAAGCGCGGCACCCAGCAAGGCCGCATTCAAAAAACGAAGCATAGATTTGTTACTCCTAGTCCCCAGCTAGGGCAATTGTCTGGCCAATCGTCACCCGGGCCTTTGGCGAACGCAAACCTCACAATACAGAGATGATGCGACTCGCGTTTCGCCGCAAGCCGGAAGATAGGAGCTCTCGGCACATCGGTCAAAGTGACGCCATATGGTCGGAGGGACCTGCCGGTATTGACAGCACTTCGTTTGCGGCCTACAGTTGGGGCATGGAACCAGGATCTTTTGAAAACCAGTCTTTGAGCAATTCAGCGCTGGGCAATCGTGCGTTTGGGAACGCATCCATCGCAGCGGAAAACGCGCGCTTCATGAGCCGCGTTTACGGCTGGATGGCGGGCGGACTGTGCCTTACTGGCGCGGTGGCGTGGAACGTCGCGGGCAATCCCGACCTGGTGCAAATGATCTTCGGCAACCGGCTGCTGTTCTGGGGATTGATCATCGCGCAGCTTGGAGCGGTGGTTGCCCTGTCGGGATTGATCAACCGCATCAACGGTCTGACCGCAACGCTTATATATGTGGCTTACGCAGGATTAACCGGGCTGACTCTTTCCAGCATTTTTCTGGCGTACACCGGTTCCAGCATCGCCCAAGTATTCGGCGTAACGGCTTTCGGATTCGCCGGTCTGAGCGGATTCGGCTTAGTGACCAAGCGCGACCTGGGTCCAGTGGGCTCTTTCTGCATGATGGGACTTTTCGGGATGGTGGGCTTCGCCGTGCTCTCGATGATCTTTCCATCCATCATGGGCACGGGTGCGAGTTTCGTGTTCTCGATCGTCGGCATCATCGTTTTCGCAGGATTGACTGCTTACGACACGCAGCGCATCAAGGCCATGAACGCGCCGGGCAGCGAAGGCACCGACGCCGGCCGCAAGACCGCGATCTACGGCGCTCTGACGCTGTATCTCGACTTCATCAACCTGTTCCTAAGCCTGCTGCGGCTGACTGGACGCCGGCGGTAGTCCGCATTCCTGAGGGCCGTAGTATAATTTCGTAGCCATGAGCCCTCACCTTTCCGCTCGCCGAGAATTCCTGCGTTTTTTGGCCGCCAGCCCGCTGGCCGCTCAAGCGCTCGCCCAGAATCCGACAGGCCCTTATACGCCCACGTATATGGCTCCCGAGTCAGCAAAGGACGCGATCAATGTGATGGACTTCGAGCCTCTGGCGCGCAAGGCGCTTCCGCCAGCGCATTGGGGTTACATGGCCACCGGCGTGGACGACGACGTGACGCTGAATATGAACCGGGAGGCGTTCCACCATTACCAATTGCGCGCGCGGCGCCTAGTGGATGTGGCGGCAGTGGATCTGAAAACCGAAGTGCTCGGCGTCCCCTGGGACATGCCGATTTACATCAGTGCCGTCGGCAGCCAGAGGGCGTTTCATCCGCAAGGCGAACTGGCGACGGCGCGCGCGGCCAGGGCCAAGAAGGCTATGCAGATGCTATCGACGACCACCTCCACTGCGGTGGAGGATGTCGCTAAGGCATTGGGGACTCCGCCCTGGTTCCAGCTCTACATGCCGCCTATGTGGAACGAGACCGAAAAGCTGGTGAAGCGCGTAGAGGCCGCGGGTTGCCCGGTGCTGGTCTGGACCATCGACCTTCTGGGCGGCCGCAATACCGAGACGGCCTCGCGTTTCGCGAAACAAGACACGCGCGAGTGCCTTTCTTGTCACGCGACCTCTCCGAAGGCCGGCGCCAATACCTCAAACATGGCGGGCAAGCCCATGCTCGACGGGCTCTCCGGCGCTATGAATCCTCCGGAAGCGACTTGGGCATACGTTGACCGTCTGAAGAAGCTGACGAAGATGAAGCTGATCCTCAAGGGGATCGATACCGGAGAAGACGCGCGGCTGGCGCGCGAGCACGGCGTGGACGCGGTGATCGTCTCGAACCACGGCGGGCGCGCTACCGAGACCGGCCGCGGCACCATCGATATTCTGCCTGAGGTGATCGACGCAGTGGGCCCGCAGTTTCCAGTTCTGATCGATGGCGGTTTCCGCCGCGGCTCCGACATCTACAAAGCTCTGGCCATCGGCGCGCGCGCGGTCGGACTCGGCCGGGCCTACATCTACGGCCTTTCGGCGTTCGGCCAGGAAGGCGTGGAGCGCGTGCTGGATATTATGCGCGATGAGCTCACGCTCACCATGCGGCAGTGCGGGACACCAACCCTCGCGAAGATTACACGGGCATCGATCCTTCGCAACGGCGCTCGTATTTAGGCGAGACGGTTAGGGCTGAAGCGCCAGGGTAGCGTTTCCGCCGGGGCCATTGTAGATCAGCTCCAGCGAGCGAATGCCCTCCGGCTTGCCGCGGTACTCGAAGAACAGCAATCCCGCCGCGGGCAGGGGACGGTCGCCTTCCGGCATGGAGGCCCTCTGCACCCGCTGCTGCATGGTGCGCTTCAGTTCGATCGGCATGCGGATAACCGGCTTAAAAGTGTCATCCGGTTTTCCGCCGCCTGCGTCGAGAGTCGGTTTGGATTCTTTGGACTTCGAGGGCGGCTCCCATTCCGGATCTTTGAGCGAAGTAAATGAGAGTCCATACGGCTGGCTGGTCAGGGCCAATTTCTTGCCGTTAATGCGCAGCGAGAAATCCCCGATGGACAGCTTGAGCCGCGCAGGGCCGAACAGCCCGGTCTCGACGATCACAAAGTCTTCGGTGGAGTAGGTCGCCTCCGGCGTTGGGACGGAGTGGCCAACAAATTCGGCCGCGAGCGTCAGAGCGCCCGATTGCGTGTGCGCCTGGTAGTCGCCCGGCGTGGCGCGGGGCGGCATCCCTTTCGATTCGCTGGCCGAGGCTTCTTTGGCGGCGGAATCTGGAGCAGGCGGTTCTTGCGCGCGCACGGCTGCCCCGGCCATTAGGACCAGAGCCATCGGCAACCCGATTCTCAACGCAGAGGAGAGTCGCATTTCAATTCTCAAGCTAACACATCGTTGACGGGGGTTCGGAACGGGTGGGGTGCAATGGGCCGCAAACCGCATGGCGATTTCATTTCTCCAGCGGCGGCGGGTCCAACGTTTGATCCAGGTAGGGAAGATAAGCCCGGATCAGCAGATAGGTTTCGTAATAATCATTCAAGTGAATCGCGTCAATTTGATCTCGCCGGCTGTGCAGAATCGGGAAGGTTTCTTGCGTCAGGGAATGGATGGAGATCGCCGGCACTTTGCGGTCCTGGAATGAATCTGAATCCGATCTGCCAACTTTGTGAACATTCATGATGCTCACGGGCAGCTTCATGGCCGCCGCGACGCGTCCGAGAGCATCGAGAAGATTGCCGGCGCCGCGATCCCTTTCGACTTTAGTCGGAGAAGTTCCCAGAGAGTCGAGATTGACCATTGCGCCGATCTTCTCGATGTCTTCTTTTGTCATCTTGCTGACGTAAAACTTAGATCCGATCAGTCCTCGTTCCTCATCCGTGAAGCCAATGAATATGAAAGTATGGCGGCGCGGAGAGAATTTCAAACTTGCGTATAGACTCGGCAGCAACGCGCATCCGCTCCAGTTATCGACGACTCCGTTGCCGGCATTGACGAAGTCGAAGTGACCGCCAACCAGAATGATCGAGTCCGTCGCACCTGGTAAGGAACAAACTACATTCGGCACCTTGACGTGCTTCACTGGCTGCTCCGTTAGATTGCCGGTACAGCCGCTTTCCCGGAACAGATCTAGCAGCTTCTGTTCGCGCTTGGCGTTGCTATCCTCGAAGGCGTTCAAGCGCCGTTCGATTTCACTTTGTGGGAGCGTGCCATAGCTAACGGAGACAGGCTGACCCACAACACGCGTGAGTTCAAATAGCGCAACCATAGCCAGGGTGACGAATCGGGGCATTAGTGAGAGTTTAGGACATTCATATTTCGCACCGCGAACCGTGGGATCGGAGCATTTGCTAAATTGGGTGCGGTGCAGAGGCGTTACAGATGAATCGGACAGTTGACACGGAGTCGTCGATCGCGGTTTTCCCTAGCGGGAAGCCGCTAGGAGCCGAAATTAGTGGCGTCGATCTAAGAGCTGTGACGGATGCCGAATTTGCGGCGATTCATCGCGCGTGGAACGATCATTCCGTGCTGGTTTTCCGCGGCCAGCAGCTTTCCGATGACGATTTGATCGCCTTCAGCCGGCGCTTTGGCGATCTCGACTGGGCGCCGGTTCAGGAAACCGGGCGCCGCTTCGTCGAAGGGTATCCGGAGATCTACGTGGTCTCCAACGTGATCGTGAATGGCGAGCCGATCGGCAGCCTGGGCGCGGGCGAGGCGACGTGGCACACCGACATGTCGTATCTGGAAATTCCTCCCAAGGCGAGCATGCTGTATGCGCTGGAAGTTCCTCCCACCGGCGGGAACACTTATTTCTGCGGGATGTATCACGCTTACGAATCCTTGCCGGACGCGCTGAAACGGCGCATCGAGGGACGGATGTTGAAGCACGACGGCACGTACAATAGCGGCGGATATGTGCGGCAGGGCGTCACGGCGGGTGACGATCCGATGACGTCGCCGGGCGCTTGTCATCCGCTGGTTTGCTCGCATCCGGAGACGAAGCGGCGCAACGCTTTACCTGGGACGGCGGCGGAACGCCTACATTCAGGGGCTGCCGCTGGCGGAGTCCGAAGCGCTGCTCGACGAGTTGTGGGCCATCGCCACGCGCGAAGAATTCACGTGGGCACAACGAGTGGCGAGTGGGCGATCTGGTGCTGTGGGACAATCGCTCGCACCATGCATCGCCGCGATCCGTTCGATCCGTCACGCGCCGCGTGATGCACCGGACGCAAATCAAGAGCGAAACGCGTCCCGCCGCGTGCGAGTAAGTAAACTCGGCGCGCCTACGGTGGTCCTCGCGCTGCTGTGCGCGATGTACTTTCTGTATTTCGTGGACCGCGTGAGTATCTCGACGGTGGCGCCGCTGATCAAGGCGGATCTCAAGATCAGCAACACGCAACTCGGTCTGGCGTTCTCGGCATTTGCGATTCCGTATGCTTTGTTCCAATTGATCGGCGGCTGGATCGGCGACAGGTTGGGTCCGCGGCTCACGCTGGCGATTTGCTGCGCCATCGTCGGCATCTCCACGGTGCTGACGGGCGCGATCAGCGGAATCGCGTCGCTGATTTTGTTGCGGCTCGCGCTGGGATTCGGCGAGGGCGCCGGGTTTCCCACGGCTACGCGCGCCATGGCCAGCTGGACTCCGCAAAGCAAGTGGGGATTCGCGCAGGGCATCGTGCATTCGTTCGCGCGGATCGGCAACGCCGTAACGCCGCCGATCATGGCGGGGCTGCTGTTGTTCTCCGCCTGGCGCGGCTCATTCGTGATGCTGGGCGGAGTGAGCTCTGCTGTGGCTGGTCGCTTGGGCCTGGTATTTTCGCAACGATCCGCGGGAGCATCCCGCGATGACCGCGGCGGTACTGGCAACGCTTCCGGTTCGAGCCAGTGGCGCGGCGCGGGCGATTCCCTGGCTGCCGCTGGCCCGGCAAATGCTGCCGCGTCACCATCGTGGATTTCTGTTACGGCTGGACGCTGTGGCTCTTCCTGACCTGGATTCCGGCGTTCTTCTTCGAGAACTATCATCAGAATCTGCAAGCCTCCGCGCTATTTTCGGGAGGCGTGCTGTTCGCGGGCGTGATCGGCGACACGGCGGGCGGCATTGCGACCGATCGCCTGCTGCGCAAAACCAGCAGCCTGGTGATCGCGCGGCGCGGCGTGATCGTGGCGGGATTTCTGGGAGCGTTTATTTTTCTGATTCCGGTGGTGTTGATTCATAACCTGACCGTAGCGGCCGTGTGCCTGTCACTCGCGTTCTTTTTCGCGGAGCTGATCGTAGGGCCGATCTGGTCGGTTCCCATGGACATCGCGCCGCGCTACGCAGGCACCGCCAGCGGCATGATGAATTTCGGTTTCGGAGTCGCGGGACTGGTATCGCCGTCGAGCTTCGGCTACCTGGTGGATCGCACCGGCAGTTGGGTGGTCCCGTTTATCGCGTCGATTTTGCTTCTGTTGTTGGGCGCGGTGCTGGCGCTGCGGCTGCGGCCGGATCGCCCGTTCGTGGAAGACATGGCGATGGAAGCTGCGCCCGTCACTCGCTGAGTGTGGAAACCAAAACCAACGTAGGGAACGAGAAATTAATTTTCCCGTCCTGGTGGACCGCCGCCATGCCAAGATCGTCATGTTCCAATGAGTCGGCGAAGATCTTGCGGATGCGGTCGGCATCGCCTTCGCGCGGGAACGAGCGCGCGAGGAAGCTTTCGACGTCTCCCGGCAGAAGGTCGGGCTGAACGCGAGGCGCGGGTAGACCCGCATCGTCAAACAACCCGCGAAGCTCCTCGGGCGACAACGCGCGGACGTGCGAAGGATCGCGCAGCCGCTCCATCCGATTGAACGCATCGGCCTTGCCGGCGGCAGGCGCGCTATCTGCCACCACGACGCGTCCTCCCGGGCGGCACACCCGGCGCATCTCTTTCAACACCGCGAGCGGATCCAGAAAGTGATGGAACGCGAAGCGCGTACTGACGATGGAAAAACTGTGATCCGTATAGGGCAGCGGCAGCACATCGCCTTCCTGCCAAGTGAGATTTTCCAATCCCTGCTGGCGTTGCAGCGCTCGCGCTTGATCGAGCATGGCCGGAGTCAGATCGATACCGGTGACGTGCCGCGCCACTCGGGCAAACGTGCAGGCGAGCAAGCCGGGTCCGCACGCAACATCCAGCACGGTATCGTCGGGGCCGGCATCGGCCATCTTCACGATGCGGTTAAGCGCGTCTTCATTGCGAATGGCCGGGGCGTTTGCGAAAGGCACCGCCTGGCGGGTGAATTGATCCAGAATTTGTTCTTTGTGTTCCGTTGCCATGGCTTGAGTTTATATTTCTTCAAATGGTTGGTCGGGCCGCAGGCGTAGCGCGAGAAGAGCTCCGCAAAACAACAGTGCGATCGACCCGATGAAAGGGATCACCCAACTCCCGGTGACGTCCACCAGATACCCGAAACTCGATGGCGAGACCAGGCCGGCCATCGCAAACCCCGAATTCATCATTCCAGCGGCTGTTCCCGCATAACGCGGCGCAATGTCCATCGGAACCGACCAGATCGGCGCCACCACTAACTCCGCAAAAAAGAAAGCCAGGGAGAAACAGACCGCCGCCGTCTTCAGATCGTGAATCAGCACCACGGGCAGGAGGAATACGAAAGCGCCCAGAAAACCTCCCACGATCACGGAACGCCGCGCAATCACCAGGCTTCCGGTTTTGCGCAGCAACCAATCGCTGAGGACGCCGCCCACCGTATCGCCCACAACTCCGGCGAACAGGACACCCGATGTGAACATAGCGGAAGACTTCAAATTCAGGTGGTAGTTTTCGAGGAAAAAACTTGGGATCCAGCTCGTAAACAGCCACAGGGTCCAGCCGTAACAGAAGTCGACAGCGGTTACCGGCAGCATGCGCCGAGCGAGACGCAGCCATGGGACCGAAATTCGGTTGCCGGCGGCGCGCAATGGTAACGTCGCCAGATCCGCTGGCGTGATGGCGGGGTGCTTGCGCGGGTCGTCGCGAAAATACCAGCCCCAGATGATCAGCCAAACCAGGCTGGCCGAACCCATGACTACAAACGAACCGCGCCAAGTTATCAGCGCAAACAGCGCCACCATCAACACTGGCGCCAAGGCGTTGCCGATATGGGCGCATGAGTGAGTGATCCCTTGCGCGAAGCCCCTCTTACTAACCGGCAGCCAGATGGACATCGCTCGCGTCGCTGTGGAGAACGCGGCGCCCTCGCCCAGTCCCAAGGCCAGACGCGCGGCAATGAGTGACAGGAAGCCGCCCGCCGCGCCGGTGAGTATCGTCGCGATGCCGACGATTGCGCAGCATACCGTCAGAACCAGCCGTGGTCCGAACTTATCGCCGATCCAACTGCCGAGGAGCTGGAACACTGCGTAAGAAACGGCAAAGGCCGAGAAAACCAGTCCCATCTGCGTATTGCTGAGGTTGAGATCGAGCTTGATCAGAGGCGCGGCGGTGCCAATGTTCACACGGTCTACGAACAGGATCAGATACATCGCGCACAGCAGCGAGAGAACGATGGTGGGAGCGCTGATTCGCGCGCCGGCGCGAGTGGGCGATTCGAATTGAGCTGGGGATGACACTACAATTCGTCGTCTTTGGTTTCACGGCTGGCGACCAGCCCAACCAACGTCAACACTGCCGCCCCGAAAAGATAGTAGCCAACATATTGAAGGCCGTAAGTCTTCGCGAGCCCGGTAGCGATGTAAGGCGCGAGCGAAGCGCCGAAGATGCCTGCGAAATTGAACGTGAGCGAGCTTCCGGTGTAGCGCACTGACGTTGGAAACAGCTCCGAAAGCACAGTTCCCAGCGGGCCGTAGGTCAGGCCCATCAAGGTCAACCCCAGCGCCATCGTGATCACAGCGCCTGCGGTCCCAGCCACGAACATCGGAGCCATGATCAGGCCGAACGCACCGATCGCGCATGTGACCCACAGGAGCGTGAGGCGCCGGCCCCGTTCCGCCAGCAGCCCGCCAACCGGAATAGCGAGCGCGAAGAATATCATGCCGGACAACTGCATCACCAAAAATTTTTCGCGGCTGTAGCCCAGCGCCGTAGTGCCCCAGGAGAGGGCGAAGACTGTCATCAAATAGAACAGCACGAATGTTGCGAGCGACACCATCGTACCGATGATTAGCGCTCCCGTGTGGTCACGGAACACCGTAAGCATGGGCACTTTCACTTGCTCCCGGCGGTGGAGGGCGTCCTGGAACACAGGAGTCTCGGTGATCGTAAGCCGCACGTACAGGCCGATCAACACCAGCACGGAACTTGCTAGAAAGGGAATGCGCCAGCCGAAGGCAAAGAACTGTTCGTCGGTAAGCCACTTGGAGAGAAACAGGAAAGTGCCGCCGGACAAAATGAATCCGGCGGGCGCTCCGAGTTGCGGGAACATGCCATACCAGGCGCGCTTGCCCGGAGGCGCATTCTCAATGGCCAACAGCACCGCGCCGCCCCATTCGCCGCCGAGTCCCAAGCCTTGGCCAAAGCGAAACAGTGCCAGCAGCACCGGCGCTAGAACGCCAACAGTCTGATACGACGGCAACGCGCCAATGGCGACCGTCGAGAGTCCCATGGTGAGCAGCGCGGCAACGAGCGTGGTCTTGCGGCCCACGCGATCGCCGAAGTGGCCGAAGAGCGCCGAGCCCACCGGACGGGCGAAGAACGCGATCCCAAAGGTCGCCAAAGAAGCGAGCCGGGCCGTGGCCGGATCGGACGCCGGGAAGAACAGCTTAGGGAAAACCAGAACCGCGGCAGTCGCGTAAATGTAGAAGTCGAAGAACTCGATGGTAGTGCCAATGAGGCTCGCAAACAGCACTTGGGCAGGGCTATTGATAGCCGTGGGCGCGCTCGGGCGCTGCGGGCTGATTGTGGTGCCGGTGTTGGGTGCCTCTTGCAAGAATCCCTAGCTTACCGCACGGCGCGCGGCCGAATTCCCAAGGGGCAGCCGCCCAAAGCAGATTAAAATAGCGCGACGCATCTTCAAGGCTGAGCGGCTACTTCAGGCTGGACCTGCTCAAGTTGCGCGCGTTCTTCAAGTACCTTCGCCCACTCGGCGCTAGCCTTCTTGGTAGGCGGCGAGACCGGCGGCTTGCGGCCCTTGTAGTAGTCCAGAATATTGCCGCGGAGATCCGCCGAGACTCCTGCGAATTTATGGCCTGCGAGTTTATCCAGCAGCTTGTCGTAAGTCAGGTCGGCTCCCAGATACTCGCCGGCGATGGTCGGTTTGCCGATATCGAAATCCTGATTCACGAGTTCAGTGCGGCCCTCGCTGACTTTCGCCAGCAGCGCACGATAGCTGTCGACGGTCGCGTTGAAGCTGGTCATGAACATCTTCTCCACCTCTGGGGTGGGCTTCCGGAATGCAAGCGATTTAAACGGACCAACCTTTGGAACGATCTTCAGCACCCATCCCACCAGGCGCGCCCCAAAACCGGGCCGCTGGTATCCTTTTCCAAAATCCTTTTCGTATCCGGAGCGCGATAAATTGTAGAGGAACTTTTTCTTGGTCATTCCCGGTATCTCTTTGACCACCGTATCGCCTTTGAGTTGCCATGCCACCCGCGTCATCCCCGGAATGACGTTGCTGACGCTGTAGCGGAACGAGCCCAGCGCCAGATCCAGGCTTCCGAAGACGTCCTTGAGTTCCATACCGTAGGTGTCGCGGAACGCGCGCTCAAGCACGGGCTTGGAAACCTGAAAACCGATGAACTTGTGATAGCTGTCGGCTGCGTAGTGTCCTTGCGCCACTTGCAGAACGTCGAAGCCGAACTCGGTTCGAAGGTGTGAGATGGGATTGTCCCAGTAGGTCACGGTCTTGCCATACCTGGCGCGCAGTTCCGGATAGAGAATGGGCACCGCCAGATTAGTGGCCAGGCGATGGCCGCTGTCGTCGGCGGCATAGTGGGCCAGTGCGCCCAGGGCAAAAGCATATTCGTCGAGGTCCTGCGATTCGCGAATCAAAGCGACGATAAAATCCCCGCTGCGGACGTAATGCGTTAGATCGCTGAAGAACTTGCTGCTGAAGGGGTAGTACCCCATATCCTGCAGAATGCAGCCGCCATAAACATAGGCGTGGGCTTCGTCCAGCTCTTCTGGAGTCGCGGCTGGAAATCGCGCCAGCAGCAGCTTTTGGATCGACGAATCCCAAAGACTATCGACAATAGCTTCGTGCGTGAGAACCGAATAGCCGTAGGAAACCGATGTTGGAAGCACGGACGAAAGCAGCAACAGAACGCTTAGCCGCACGGCCGCCAGGAAACTCATGGACATTTTACCGGCGGCCCGGCGGCGTGCCCGCGGAAGCCGCCAGCGTACTCATGCTGTATTCCACATCGCGCGAGAGCATGGTGTGGCGGCCCAGAAAGCGGACATCCGCGCTCGACTCCGAGCTGGTTTGCAGCCACATACCGCCGACATCGCTGTAAACCAGCGCCAAGCGCGCGTCCTTAAGCCACCAGGAAGGGCTGCGGGCCGGTTCGCCCTCGGTCCGGTGAAGCAGGTAGGTGACCGCATCCACCCAAATTTGCCCGCGCAGCAAAGACTTGTCGCTGCGGCGCGGAACCATCCCCAGTACGTAGCAGCGGCGGCCGTCCAATTGCTCCTCGCGGAGATAGCGAAAATCATAATTGGCCGGAGACAGGTCCGTCGAGGTATTGTTCCTGCCAATCTCGGTTTCATGCTCCAGCATCTGACGAACGATTCTTTCGCCGAGTCCCATTCCGCTGGCTTGCTGGATCACAAACTGTTTGATACCCGGCGGGTCGAACGTCACCCGCGCGATGACCTCGGATCTGGCCGTCTGCCGCTCTTTGCCGAAGAGCCTGTAATCCCGTGTCACGCTGTAGGGCCGCAGGCGGGCGCGATTCTCCGAGCGGGCTTGCATCATGTGGGCGATTATACTTTCCGCGCTGGGGATGGCGCTATCGACGTGCGCCGCTGACGCAATCGTCGACGCGCCTAGCGCGGCGGCGAGATTTAGGACGATCAATCGGCGGAGTCGAGTTCGCACGGTGGCCACCCTCCCTTCCATCGTATTGATTTCATGCCTAATATCATTTTCAGCAGGGCCGGGCGGCTCGATCGCCTTGCTAATAACCCTCAGTCGGAGAGTGGCATCCCGTGCAAGTTATTCTCATCGTAAGATTTCCCCGCCTAGGGCTTGACCGGATGAAGCGCGCTGTCCGGGATATTTTTCCGATTCGTTTCACCGGAACCAGAGAGTGCACGCAGGGGACCATTCGCGCTAGCAGAATTGTGGATCTCCGCGCGTGGTCCTTCATTGTTGCGATGACGCTCCTGCGTCACGTGACCAAGGCTGGTCACGCGAATTAGGGCTTGCGGCGCAGCACTTTTCTTCTGATATCGGGCCAGAACTCCGAGCCCAGATTGGACAGCAGATCGAAGCCGAGCTGGGTAGATCCCTGTGAGAAGCCCAGCGCCACGGTGTTGACCCGGTCCGGATACCACTGGTTGGAGATAAAGGCCGAGCCGTAGGCACTCCCCAACCGCCAGGTGGCGAGCGTCTCGCCGCCGGAGTCCTTATGAGTAAGGATGGTCTCGCGGAACGCGTGCTTGCTGCGGCGCCAAAAGCCGTGTTCGTCGGAGCGATAATAGCGCGGGTCCTGGTGCAGCGTCGAATCCAGACCAAAGCCGAGCAGATTGCGAACTCCCGCATAGGCCAGCGTAGACCCTAAGCGTTTGCCGTATCCCAGCCCGCCCTGTCCCCATTCGCGAGGAAAATCGATTGCCTGGAGGAAGCCATCATAGACCACGGCCCCCGCAAGAGCCGCGGGACCATAGGCGCTTACGGCATGGAAGCGCAGCTTGCCCTGCCATCCGATGGGATCCATTGCCTGCGGATCATGCGTGATCGCGGTGTCTGGAGCGGCCACAACGTCTTGGGCGACCGCACTACCGGCGAAAAGCGTCGCGAGCAGCGCCAGCGGCCGCAGCCGGCCGGCCAAGCGCCCGCTAGACCTTCTCACTCGGCGCCTTTGTTATTGGCTGTACAAAGCATCATGGGCGTAATGCACGGCATGGACCAAATTCCCCTCGGCGAGTCTCCAGCTTGGCACTCTACGTGCCTGTATCATACCGCGACAGGAGCTTTTTACATGAAATATGCGAGTCTAGCCAGCGCCGCTGCAATCTGCTTGCTTTCAGGATTGATCGTGCCTGCATACGCCCAGCACGACGAGAAACAGGAACAGAAGCAGGGAAAGCAGGAGCCGCGTGCGCAGCCAGCGCCGCAGGAGCGGGTTCAACAACCGCGTCCACAGGAGCGTGCGCCTCAGGCCCAGCAGCCGCCACAGCGTGCCCAGCAAGCCCCGCAACAGCAGCCACCCGCTCAGCAACAGCGCGCACCGCAGCAGCGGGTTCAGCAAGCCCAGCCACAACCACAACAGCAGCAGCGGGCTCCACAGCAGCAACAGCAACAACAACGTGCGCAGCAACCGCAAAAGCAACCACAGCAACAGCAACAGCAACAGCAACGCGCCCAACAGCCGCCACCACAGCAGCAGCGGCAACAGCCCCAGCAGCGTGCTCAGCAATCGCAACAGCCGCAACGGCAACAACCGCAGCGAACCCGGCAGCAGGCGCAGTCCTGGCAGCAACAGCGCGGATGGCTAAAGCAGGGCGGATGGCAGGGGCACGATAATTTCCAGCAGGACAGTTCCCGAAACTGGAACTCCGACCATCGCTCATGGGCGCAGCGCGGCGGTTATGGCGGCTATTACATCCCGCAGAATACCTTCAATCTGTACTTCGGCAGCCAGCACTTCTTCCGCTTCCAGACGGCTCCGGTAATGTATTTGGGCTATCCGCGCTTCGAGTATGAAGGGACTTCCTTCCTGCTCTTGGATCCCTGGCCAGCCAACTGGTCCCAGAATTGGTACTCTGCCGATGATCTTTACATCGACTACGACGACGACGGTTACTACCTCTATAACCGCGCCTATCCGCAGCAAAGGCTTGCAATCACGATCCTGGTATAGGCGAACAGCCGGCTAACCGGGTACCCTCCGCAGAAGCCATTTGGAGTCTTAAGGAGAAACTATGAAAACTCTCATACCGTATTTGTCCCTGCTGGCGTTATTGGCCGTGGGAACCCTGGCTGGATGCTCGGCCGACTCAACCAAAGCCGCCGATGTTTCGGGCAGCATCCGTACCTCACTCGATCAGGCTGGCCTCAAAGACGTGTCGGTCACCCAGGATCGTGACAAGAGCGTCGTGACTCTGGGCGGGCACGTGACGGCGGATGCCGACAAGGGACAAGCGGAATCTATCGCCAGATCCATGGCTGGGATTCAGGTAGTGGCGAATCAGATTGCAGTGCTTCCCGCCGGCGCCGAGAGCGACACGAAGAAGATGAATTCGGATTTGGATAAGGGCATCGAGAGCAATCTGGACGCGGCGCTCATTCAACACAAACTCCACGACAACGTTAAATACTCGGTCAAGAACAACGTGGTCACACTGACCGGCGACGTCGATTCCGAATCCAAGCGTGGGCGGGCGCAAGAAGTGGCATCCACCGTGCCGAATGTGCAGCAGGTCGTGAACGAGCTGCAAGTGAAAGCGCAGAAAGCCACCTCGTCGAATTAGCAACTGACCGTAAATGAAAGAAGGAAATTATGCTTTGGACACTTGTAGCGGTATTCTTGATTTTGTGGTTGCTGGGATTTAGTCTCAGCATTGGAGGCGGGCTGATCCACATCCTGCTGGTGATCGCTTTGGTACTGGTAGTGGTTAACCTGGTGAGCGGCCGGCGCGTGGTTTAGATTCCGGCGCGCGATTTCGTGATCCAGAGCGAGCGGTCGAAAGCGGACAGGCCACCACCCGGGTCTTCACGATTCCGGAGGTTCTTCAGCGGCTTGGGGCCGGGATTGATCACCGGCGCCGCCGACGACGATCCATCCGGCATTTCTACTTATTCCGTTACGGGCGCGGCGTTCGGCTACGCGCCCTTGTGGACCGCTCTCTTCTCCTTCCCCCTGATGACCGCGGTGCAGTTGATGTGCGCACGCCTGGGCATGGTGACGGGCGAAGGGCTCGCGGGCGTCATCCGCCGCCAGTATTCGCGGTGGGTTTTGTGGAGCGCCTGCGCTCTGCTGGTCATTGCGAACACGGTGAATATCGGCGCCGACCTCGGCGGCATGGGGAAGGTCACCGAGCTGGTCACCGGCATCAACAGCATGTACTGGACGCCGGTCTATGCGCTGGTGATCGGCTCCTTCCTGATCTGGTGGTCATACTATACGATCGCCCGCATCTTCAAATGGATGACGCTGATTCTGTTCTGCTATGTGCTGGCCGCGTTCTTCGCCAAGCCGGATTGGGGCGCGGTCCTTCACGCGACGTTGATCCCGCACGTGGAGTGGTCGGCGAAATACTGGGCCACGCTGGTAGGAATTTTTGGAACCACCATCTCGCCTTACCTATTCTTCTGGCAAGCGTCCCAAGAGGTTGAGGAAGAGCGGGAGCAGGGTCAACTGACGGTGGAGGCAAGAAGAGGCGCTTCCGACGCCGAATTGCTAAAATCCCGCAACGACGTGATCACCGGGATGTTCTTCTCGAACCTGATCATGTACTTCATCATCCTGACGACCGCGGCGACGCTGCACGCGCACGGCAAGACCACCATTTCGACCGCGCAGGATGCGGCGGAAGCCTTGCGGCCGCTGGCCGGGCGCGGAGCTTACTGGCTCTTCAGCCTGGGGCTGATTGGCGCGGGAATGCTGGGCGTTCCCGTGCTGGCCGGGTCGAGCGCCTACGCGGTGGCGGAAGGTGCGGCGTGGCGCGGCTCGTTGGCGGATCATGCCGGAACCGCGCGCGGATTCTACGCAGTGATCGCGGTTGGCCTGGGATTGGGGCTGCTCTTGGATTACGCCGGCTTCAATGCAGTATCAATGCTGTTTTGGTCGGCGGTTCTGAATGGCGTTCTGGCGCCGCCGCTTATTGTCATTCTGCTCCTTCTGACCAGCAATCCGGCGATTATGGGGACGCGATCGAACTCGCGATGGATGGCTTGGCTCGGATGGACAACCGTAGTGGTGATGACAGGATCCAGCGTTGCGATGTTTGCGACTTGGAAATGACACTCAGGCGCTACAAATCGGCGCGAGAGATGCCCAGCTTCTTCATCATGGCGTTCAGAGTCGTCCGCGGCATTCCCAGGCGGTTGGCGGCGGCGCTGATCACTCCGCCGGTTTCGCGGAAGACCCGCAGGATGTGATCCCGCTCCACTTTTTCGAGGGTTGAGTTGCCGCCGTCTTCGGGAGCGTCAGCCCGCAATTCCGCTAACGGTGCGCGCAGGTTGGGACCACGCGAAAGAATCACGGACCGCTCCATGAAATTCTCCAGCTCGCGAACGTTGCCGGGCCAGGACCAGTTTGTCAGGGCCTTCATGGTATCCGCCGGGATTTTGTCGATAGTCCGGTCCATCTTGGCCGCGTACTTCTTGGTGAAATAGCGCGCCAGGACCGGGATGTCGTCGGGATGATCGCGCAACGGAGGCGTGATGATGGGGAAAACTTTCAGGCGATAGTAGAGATCGCTGCGAAATAGCTTGTCGCCCATCATCTGGGTAAGGTTCCGGTTGGTGGCCGCCACCAGCCGCACGTCGATAGGGATAGTCCGGGTGCCGCCCAAACGCTCGAAGGACTTTTCCTGCAGAGCGCGCAACAGCTTGGGTTGCAGATCCAATGGAATGTCGCCCACCTCATCCAGGAAGAGAGTCCCGCGGTGCGCCATTTCGAAACGGCCGATCTTTTGTCCCAAAGCGCCGGTAAAGGCCCCGCGCTCATAGCCGAACAACTCACTTTCGAGCAACCCGGTGGGAATCGCCGCGCAGTTCAAACTGATGAATGGAAGATTCCGCCGCGGACTCATGCGGTGAATCGCGCGCGCGATCAGCTCCTTGCCGGTTCCGGTTTCACCTAGGATCAATACTGTGGCATCGGTCGGCGCGACTACCTCCACCTGTCCCATGACCCGTTTGATCGCGGCGCTGGATCCGATAATCTCCTCGAAGTTGTGCGTGACCTCGAAGACTTGTCCTTCGATGTCCTCTTGCCGGTCCCGTTCGCGCAGGTCGGTGACGAAAGTGATCCAGCGGAAGGGCGACAATTTTAAGACGGCTGTGGCGACCAAAACCGGCACGCGCGTGCCGTCCTTGCGGATCAACTCTTTTTCGAACGGCGTGCAGGCGCCGAAACGCAGGCCTTCTTCATGCGCGAATTCATCCAGGCCTACATACTCTTTCGGCGTCAGGTCGGGCCAGACTAAGCGGCCGGCCCGCAGATCCTCACGGCTATAGCCGACCAGGTCGAGAAACGTATCGTTCGCTTCCGGGATGCGGTCAAACTCTCCGGCAGACCATGCCAGCGATGGTCGATTCGGCCGGCACCGTGCGCACGCGCTCCCGGTTGCGCCGCAACTTTTCGTCCCGTTCGTGACGTTCGCTGAAGTCGCGCACCACTCGGGCAAATCCCTGTAAGTCTTCGCCCTCGCTGCGCAGGGCCATGGTGATGACATTGGCCCAGAACCGCGACCCATCTTTTCTCACATGCCAGCCTTCAGTGCCGAAGTGGCCTTCGCTCGCGGCTCTCTTCAGCTCTTCCTGCATTGTGCCTTGCAGCGGATCTTCATCGGGATTTAGAAGCGTTACATTCTGGCCAACGGCATCGCCGCTGGTGTACTGGTAGATTCGCTCCGAGCCACCGTACCAAGCGACGATCTGTCCCTCTACGTCCAAGAGGGAGAGAGCAAAGTCTTGCACCCAGGGCGGAATCGAGTTTTCAGTTGGATCCGCGTCGGGCGCGGGCGCCGAAGTCTTGTCGCGCAGAGCGAGCAAGTGCCGAACCGGTAGCACGTTGCCTTTCGCCACATACTCGACATCCCGCGGAGTGCCGTCGGGCCCCAAAAGCTGGAGCGTTCCTACTTGCTCGCCTTCTTCGAGAAAGGTCTGCCAGCGCTCCGAGATGACGGGCCTGATCTCAGGGACCGCAAACTCGTCCAGGCTACGGCCGATAATTTTTTCGCGCGGCAGCCCCAGCAGTTTGCTTGCGCCGACACTAGCCTCGCGGTAGCGGCGATCGTTATCGGCGATGAGAATGGGCGTCGACGGATGAAAGATCACCGCGCGTAGCAACAGCTCAAGTTCTTTAGGTCCGTTTTCCGTGAGCCAACGGATGGCGACGGGTTGAGAGGCCGTGGAGTTCAAAACGCATTTCTCCTTTGCCCCGTCGATCCAGGAAGCCGTTTGCTGGAAGAACGCTTATGGCGCGCTCTGCAAACATTGGGACGCCAAGAATGGCGGTGAAGACCAATAGTATCACGGAAAGCATGGCTACCGGTGCTTATTATTGCGATTGTGACCATATATAGCCACTGCTCGGTGGGGATTAAGTGAATCGCCTTCCCTATGAGCAGCTAAGCGTCCTGCCTCGACAATCTGCAGAAGCGATTTATGTATCCAGTTAGGTATCGAGCCTTGCATCCGGCGAGGCCCAGAAGAAGGCCGATGCCCAAAAGAGTAGCTGTGCCCGGTTCGGGAGCTGTGGCGGCGCACCCCGGTCCGTTGATCGAGATGTCGTTGGTATCCATGGTCACTGCGCCATCCAGCGTCAGAGCCCTGCCACACGAAATATCCGCGCCTGCATCGAGCGTGATGTTGGAAAGCGCGAGAATGTTCCCGGCAAACTGGCTGGCCGTCCCCAGAGTCGCAGACCCGCCCACTTGCCAGAAAACGTTATTGCCGGATCCGCCATTGATCATCGTCACCTGCGAATTGCTGAGGTAGTCAAAGTGCCTCCCACCTCGAAGATGAAGACCGCATTTGCATTTCCCTGGGCGTTGAGCACCAGGTTTCCATTCAACTGCGCCGTGGATGCAAAGCAATAGACTCCAGCCGTCAAGGCCTGTCCGCCCAGATTTTGGCCGGTCAAAACACCTCCACAGGGTTGGGCCGCGGCAGCGTTGTACGCGCCTGTCAGGTCCATCTGGGCCTGCATCGCGAACGCGTTGGCGGCGTCAATCGCTCCCGTGACTGTTCCGGGAGGAAAGCCGGTGACGGAGGTTCCGGACCAGAGTCCCAAATTTCCATTGATGGAGCTGGGGCCCGTATTCGTGACCGACGTTCCGCCCAGGACCGCAAATAAGTTTGCCGCTCCCAGTCCAGCGTTAATCGTGGTGGCGTAAACATTCGCCCTCCACAGCAAGAGGATAATAAAATAAATACTTCGAACTTTAACCACAGCAGCCTCTCCAGCGCGAGGTCAATAAATTCAGCGCGCGCCGAGTCAAATCGACCAATGACAGAGCGCTTATCGACTGCGCCTCCCATTTCTTTAAGGCCGGACCTTAGGCGGCATTGGGACCAAGCAACTGTCATAATGCACCGGGTTACTGAGTCGCATCATTTCATTCAGCGTGACATTTACGGTCGATCAAGGCTCGCTGAAAAGCCTGCCGTAGCCGGTTCTTTAGTACGGGGTAACGCCTTAGATATTGCCATGGGATCACGGCAGGCATGCGTTTCGCGCGAATCGTGAAATACTCGGCGATCTATACCGGCGGAATGGGATACAGCGTTGACTCGCTGAGTAATTAGATTGACATTGCGTGGTCACATGACGGCCAAGAGTCGCAATACTCCCCCAGAATAGTCACGTATTTCGTGAGTATTAGTGAGTTGATGAAATCCAGCAGCATGAATCGCATAGCGGCCGAGATGCCGATCTAAGGCCATTTTGGCCTTCGCCTGCTCTTCTTAAAATGCCTGCTATCCCTGTCATAACAGGCACTATTACTTGACACGAAGGAGCACATTAAGCATGCAATTAGCAAGTATTATCCGATCCGTCACCCTAAGCGGGGCGGCGGTCCTCATGATGGCTGCGGGCGCTAACGCCGGGACCATCACCTTCAACACTTCTCAAACCGGATCGGGAGGCTCGGGATTTAACAGCACCGGCAACCTGGTCCTACAGAGTTCATCGGGCGCAGATGCGATCCTCGCGTTTGTGCCGGATCTGAACTCGGTTAACGCCGTCCCCGGAAACGTGAACTTTGGAAACTTCACTCTGGCGTGCGCGTCTTGCTCGACGCAAGCCGGCGGCTTCGGCTCTTTCTTCAACGCTTTCACTTTCGAAGTGGTAATCACCGACATCACCGACGGCGCCACCGGGGTTTTTGTCGGTACCGCAGCTCCCGGATCGGTATACCTGGATGCCAGCACCCTCACCATCAACTGGCAACCGCTGCAACTCGGACCCGGCGCCAGCAATGCGACTTCAGGAAATTTTGGCTCGACGTATTTCCAAACCGTAGTACAAACCAGGATCGTGAATCCGACTTCCGGAGCACAAATCGGCAGCACCACGGTTCAGGGGAGCATCAACTCCAGTGCCATCCCGGAGCCGGCGACTTTAAGCTTAGTGGGCGGCGCATTATTAGGGTTTGGCCTGCTGCGCCGTAGGAAAGGTTGGTCCCGGTAGAGATTCCGATGGAGACTGGAAAAGCCCTGAAACGGGACGGTCGATAATCAGATCGCACCCGTTCAGGGATCGCTAGGCATTTAGGCTCCTGGCCGGCCGATAAAGTTCACGAGCCACGGTTGTGACGGGCCGCGGATGGCAGATGGGCCGTCGATTGCACTTGGAATCGGCGAGGAGTATACGAAAATGCCTTTGGTAAATATCGTGATCGCGTTGATTGTGGTGGGCATGGCACTGTGGCTGATCAATCGGTTCATTCCCATGGCCGGGAGCATCAAAACTATTCTGAATGTGGTGGTAGTGGTTGCGGTGTCGGTTTGGGTATTGCAAGCAACCGGACTTTGGGGACCGATCAGCAGCTACCGCCTGACGCGGTGACCCGCGCGAAACTCAATCCGTCCTAATTGAACTCATGAAACTGTCAGCGATTGCGCTTATTGCGATAGGGATCATCGCCTTTGCCTACCAGGGCATCAGTTATACCAGTCGAGATAATGTTGTCGACGTGGGGCCATTGCACGTAACTGCCGAGAGATCCCACACCCTGCCTCTGCCTCCGATTGTGGGGGCAATTGCTTTGGCAGGCGGCCTGGCGCTGTTCTTTATGAGTGGCCGGACGGCTCGCTAGGATCCGATCCTGGCCGCGCATGCGACTCCGGCAGCGGCTCACCTAACCCATCCTCACCGCGTTGACGTAATCCGGTCAACTGACCGCACTCGGTCAAATTAAGCTCCGCGCAAGGTCAAAGCCCGTCCCGTTGAGCGGCGCGTCGTTTCCCCCGCTCCGGCGTAACAGCGCGATGGGTATGACAATATCCGCGCTGAAGGGCTGGTTTTCCGGGCAAAGCGCGCTACCCGTTCGCAACGGACCCCGGCGTGCCCTACTCCGGACATGCGCAGCGAGAGCATAGGCTCGCTGAGCTTAGAACACCAACAAGGAGAACGAATGACATTTTTGAAAGCAGCACCTACCGTATTGGGCTTGGCGCTTCTGGGCTTGGCTTTCTCGCCCAGCGCCAGCGCCGACGAAATGAACAAGAAGACCGTCATCACTTTTAGCGCCCCCGTGGAAATCCCCGGCGTGCACCTGCAAGGTTACGGAGTGCTGCCCGCCGGCACTTACGTCTTCAAAATTCTGGATTCGAAATCCGACCGCCACATCGTCCAGATTTTCAGCCAGGACGAATTGACGGTTTACGCGACCATCCTGGCCATTCCAAACTATCGCCTGAAGGCCACCGACAAGACTGTGATGACCTTCCGCGAAAGACCCGCGGGCGAGCCCGAAGCTCTCCGCGCCTGGTTCTATCCGGGCCGCCAATGGGGTGAGGAGTTCGTCTACCCGAAGGCTAGAGCGATCGTCCTGGCGAAGGAAACCCACGAAGCGGTCCTCTTCATGCCGGCCGAGATCACTCCCGAAGTGACTGTCGCGGTCAAGACGCCGGCGGAGCCGGTAGTCGTCGAACTCGAAAAGGCGCCCGTCATGGCGGTTCAACCGACCGGCGATGAAGTGGAGATCGCACAGGTGGTCACGCCTCCTCCCGCGGTTGAAGTAGCTCAGGCTGAGCCGGCACCGGCGCTCCCTGCAACCGGCAGCTCGATGCCGCTGGTGGCTTTGTTCGGGATGCTGGCGTTGGCTGGCGGCCTGACCATCGAGCTGGATCCAAAAGCGCGCGCTCTAAGTCCTGCGATTCGTTGAACCGGCGCGCCACACTTGGGCGCGCCGCCCTGGAGAGCGGTCTGCGGCGCGAAGGAGCCACTGGATGCAACAGAAAGTTATCCCGCTATTGGTGCCGCCGCTGCGCAAGAGCCGTCCCGAGGGAGCGGGCAGTCACATGACTACGAAACGCGGAATGGCGGTTCTCACTACGCCGCTGTTGAATAAGGGCTCCGCGTTTACCGCGCAGGAACGGGAGAGCCCTGGGCCTGAACGGGCTGCTTCCGCCCGTCATCAGCACGCTGGAATCGCAAGTCGCCTCCGCCTATATCCAATACCAGCGGCTGCCGGATGCGCTGGGCAAAAACATTTATCTGACGGCGCTTCACGACCGCAATGAGGTGCTGTTCTTCCGCTTATTCTCGGAGCATCTGCGCGAGATGATTCCGATCGTCAACGACCGCACGGTCGGCCTCGCGATGGAGCAATACCATCATGAATGCCGGCGCCCGCGCGGCGTGTATCTTTCGATCGATGATCCGGACGGAATTGAAGCGGCGTTCGGAAATCTGGGCGTGCGGACCGGACGACATCGATCTGATCCTGGCTACCGATGCCGAGCAGATTTTCGGAATCGGCGACTGGGGCGTGGGCGGGATCGAAATTGCTATCGGCAAGCTGGCGATCTATACGGCGGCTGGAGGAATCGACCCGGCCCGCGTGATTCCGGTGATGATCGATGTGGGCACTGACCGCGCAGAGCCTGCGCGACGATCCCATGTATCCCGGGAACCGGCACGCACGGGTTCGCGGCGAACGCTACGACAAGTTTATCGACGCTTACATGCGGACCGCAGCCCGCTTGTTTCCCAACGCGCTGCTGCAACTGGAAGATTTCGCGCTCGGCAACGCCCGCCGCATCCTGGAAAAATGTCACGGGCAATTACGTACTTTCAGCGACGATTTGCAGGGCACCGGCGCGATCACGCTGGCTGCAGCTGGTTTCCGCTATGCGCGTGTGCGGCACGCCGCTGCGTAATCAACGCGTCGTGATTTTCGGCGCGGGCACGGCGGGGATCGGCATCGCCGATCTTGTCCGCGACGTCATGGTCAAGGAAGGCCTGACGATGGAAACCGCCAGCCGGCGGTTTTGGTGCGTCGACACCGACGGCCTGATCACCGATGATATGAGCGATGCGCTGCCCGACCACCATATCGCCTACGCCCGCCCCGCCGCTGAAGTGAAGGGATGGAGGCGGGACCTCGACGACATCGGGGCGCTTCGTAGAGGATCGCCGGGATCGCGCAGCGCCCGCGCCATCGACTTGGCTGAAGTGATCCATCAAGTGCGCCCCACCATGCTGATCGGTACTTCGGGTCAAGCGGGAGCGTTCACCGAATCCCTGATCCGGGAAATGGCCTGGCACACCGACCGGCCGATTATCTTTCCGCTCTCCAGCCCGGCTGCGCTCGCCGAGGCTGCGCCCGCCGATCTGATCACCTGGACCGATGGGCGCGCGCTGATTGCCAGCGGCGGTTTGTTCACGCCGGTCACCTACAAAGGGACTACGCATGTGGTCGGCCAGTTGAACAACACCATGCTGTATCCGGGCGTGGGACTGGGCGCGATCGTGTCACGCGCCCGTTATGTAAGCGTCGGAATGCTGATGGCCGCGGCCAATGCACTCTCAAGCCTAGTCGCCGTGCGCCTGGCAGGCGCCACGCTGCTGCCGCATATTGAGGATCTGCGCAGTGTTACGGTGACAGTGGCAGTAGCGGTTGCCGAAGCCGCCATGCAGGAAGGTTTGGCCGAAGCCCGGCTCGCCGATATCGTGCAGCAAGTGGAGGACGCGATGTGGCGTCCCGAGTACCGGCGGATCGAAGCTTCCTGAGAAGGCGCCCCCAGCCCAGATGAAATCTGCATCCATCGCGCTTTTGTTGGCAACCGGATGTATAGTCTCGGTGCAAGCGCAGGCGCAAGTTCCGAAGCCCAGCCCTAGCGCCCAACAGGGCTCGGAACCGGGGGATTTCCAGATCTCAGTTGATGTCGCGCTGGTGGTCCTGGAGGCTACCATCCGCGATCATGAAGGCCACGCAGTGCCGCGGTTGAAGCGCGAAGACTTTGAAGTATTCGAAGATGGCCGGCCGCAGCCGATCCGCCTGTTCCGGCATGGCGACACGCCTGTCACCGTCGGCCTGGTGGTGGACCACAGCGGCAGCATGAAAGCGAAACTGGAGGAAGTGACTGCTGGAGCGCGGGCCTTTGTCCGCTCCAGCAATTCCAGCGACGAGATGTTCGTGGTGAACTTCAATGAGAAGGTGTCGCAAGGCCTGCCCCAAGGCATGCGCTTCAGCGACAGCGTCGAGCAATTGGCAGCCGCGGTTTCGGGGCGTCCGGCGGTTGGTACCACCGCACTTTACGATGCAATCATTGACGGCCTGATCCGTTTGCGGGACGGCGCCCAAGAGAAGAAAGTTTTGATCGTGATCAGCGACGGCGGCGACAATGCGAGCAAGGCTCCTCTCGACCGCGTGCTGAAGATGGCGGAGCAATCGAACGCCATGATCTATACCATCGGCATCTTCGAACCCGACGATCCCGACGGGAAGCCCGCCGTGCTGCGCCGCCTGGCGCACGAGACCGGGGGACAGGCATTCTTCCCCTCGAAGCTCGACGAAGCCGTTGAAATTTGCGAGCACATCGCCCGGGACATCCGCGATCAATACACCATCGGGTATTCATCTGCGAGTGAAAAGCGCGACGGGACCTACCATAAGATCCGGCTTACGGCGCGTTCGACAAAGGACGGAAAACTATCCGTGCGCACCCGGGCCGGTTATAGCGCGGCGGAGGCAGCAAAATGAAGGTGGCCGTCCCGCAGGATTCCGTCGGTAAGCTGGTGCGCTGGTCGCGGAACATGTTGCTCACCGCCGCGGCGGGCCTGCTCGGCTATTGCGCGTTTGTGCTGGCGGATAGGTGGATGTACCAGAGGCAAGCGGGCGAGTTGTTCGACCAGGCCCACTTGCAGACAGCCTCGATCCCAAGCCCCGGAACGGCTTCGAGCAACGGATTGCTGGGGCGGATGGAGATCCCTAGGCTGGGTATTTCCGTAATCGTCGCGGAGGGAACGGCCGAACGCACGCTGCAGCGCGCGGGTGGACACATCGCGGGAACCTCTTTCCCAGGCCAGGGCGGCAACATCGGGATTGCCGGCCACCGCGACACCCTGTTCCGTCCCTTGCGAAATATCCGCCAAAACGACGTGATCACACTCACGACCTTGGCGGGCGAATATCGTTACCGCGTGATGTCCACGGAGATTGTGAGTCCATCCGACGTTACGGTTTTGGAATCGGATGGACATGAGATCCTGACGCTGGTCACCTGTTATCCGTTTTACTTCGTGGGCCCAGCGCCGGATCGATTCATCGTGCGCGCCAAGCGGGTGATGGGAAGCACCTAACTCAGTGCCCGCCCCGCGGCTTCGCACCCTTTGGCGGCTTCTGCATCAGAAACGCCGCGGGCGCCATCACCGCGCAGATCAGCGAGAAGATGAAGATCGCGTCGATATAACCCAACAGCGCGGCCTGCCTTTGCATAGCTCCGTAAAGCATCTGCTGCGCCATGGTCGCGGCATGCGCCGCGTCCGAGCCAAGGGATTGGAAGGTCTGCGTTAAGCCGTTCAGGCTTTGCTGGAATGGGGAATCGTACTGGCTGGTGTGCGATGCCAGCACCGTCTGATGATATTGCGCGCGGCGCGAGACGATCACTGAAATCGCGGAGATCCCCAGGCTGCCACCCAGGTTGCGCGCGAGATTCGTCATGCCGCTCACGTTATTGTTTTTCTCTTGCGGGATGCCGATGTAGCACAACGTCTGAATCGGCACGAAGAGAAAACCCATACCGATGGCCTGGTAGACGCGGAACATCATGGCGGTTTTGAAGTCGATGTCCAGCGTCCAACTGGTCATGTGATAGAGCGCGAGCGCAGTGCTGGTGAAGCCAAACACAATCAGCCAGCGCCCGTCCATCTTGCCCAATAGCCGTCCGATCAGGGGCATGGTGGCGATGATCACCAACCCTCCCGGCGAAAGCACCATGCCGGCCTGCTGCGCGGTGTAGCCCATCAACGTTTGCAGAAGCTGCGGGATCAGCACAGTCGCACCGTAGAGCGCCGCGCCCAGCATGAACATCATGATGCAAGCGACCGAGAAATTGCGGCTCTTGAACAGGCGCACATCGAGCACCGGATGTGGGATGATGATATTCCCAGACGATCGCGCTCACCAGCGCCACCAGCGCAATCACTGAGAAGCTGACGATGAAACTGGAGCTGAACCAATCCTCACGCTCGCCCTTGTCGAGAGCCACTTGCAGGCAGCCGATTCCCGTCGCCAGCAATCCCAAGCCGACGTAATCGACCGTGAACATCTGCTTCCGCAATTTCTCGAGGAATGGCGGATCTTCGAGCATGCGGGCGCTCAGGACCAGCGAGAGTATCGCGACCGGAACGTTGATCAAGAACAACCATCGCCAACTGAAGTTGTCGGTGATGTAGCCGCCGAGTGTCGGGCCGATCACCGGCGCCACTACCACCGCCATGGCGTAAACCGAAAACGCTTGGCCACGCTTTTCAGGAGGGAACGTGTCGGCCAAAATCGCTTGTTCCGTGGGCGCGAGGCCGCCGCCCCCCAGTCCTTGCAAGATGCGAAACAATACCAGCACCGGAAGGTTCGGAGCCAAACCGCACATCAATGAACTGACACCGAACAGCACCACGCAAGTCATGTAGAAGCGCTTACGGCCAAACTTGGTCGACAGCCAAGCGCTGATGGGCAGAATGACCGCGTTCGCCACCAAGTAAGAGGTCAGTACCCAGGTGGCCTCGTCCTGGCTGATGGAAAGATTGCCGGCGATGTGCGGCAGGGCGACGTTGGCGATGCTGGTATCCAGCACCTCCATGAACGTCGCCAGCGTCACGGTCATGGCGATGGCCCACGGATTAAATCGCGGACGCCATTCCGGCGCGGCCGCTGGGACGACGCCGGGAACGACTGGATCGGCTGCGGTACTCATGCGATTCGCCGCGTTAGCGCACTCTCACGTTCGGCACCACCGACATTCCGGGACGCAGAAGGTGATCCGAATTCTGGCCCGGATCGAGCGCAATGCGGACCGGTATTCGCTGCACCACCTTCACGTAGTTGCCTGTAGCGTTCTCCGGAGGCAGAAGACTGAATTTCGCGCCGCTGGCGCCAGCGATGCTCTCGACCGTGCCGTTGTAGTCGCGGCCGTAGGCGTCGACAGTCAGCTTGACCTTTTGACCCACGCGCATTTCCTTGAGCTGGGTCTCTTTGAAATTCGCCGTCACCCATAGGTCGTCGAGCGGAACGATGGCCATCATCTGCTGGCCCACGGCCACGTTTTGGCCGGGGTTGATATTTTTCTTGCCGACGATGCCATCGATGGGCGCGGTGACCGTCGTGTATTGAAGATTCAACTGCGCCTGATCGAGATCCGCCTGGCGCTGCGCTACCTTCGCTTGCGCCACGGCAACTTCGCTTTGAGTGATGGTCACCTGCTGCGGGCCGGTCATGGCGTTCTGCACTTCGGCATCGGCATGGCCCAATTTCGCGCGAGCCTGCTCGACGGCCACCGCGGCCGCGCCGACGCCGTGTTGCGCCTCGACCACCGCAGCTTTCTGTGCATCTACCGTGGCTTTGGCCGCTTCCGACGCGGCTACCGCCTGATCATACTGCTGCTTCGAAATCTCGTCTTTCGCGACCAAGGTTCTATAACGCTCCACATCTTGCGCGGCTTTGGTGGCGTTGGCTTCGGCTACTTTGACGTTGGCCTGCGCCAGGCTCAAGCGGGCCTGCGCCACGTTCTGCTGCTGCTGCGCGTAGTTGATCGCTTCGGCCGCATCCTGCCGCGTGGACTTCGCGCCGTTCAGAGTGCTGCTGGTGGTAGCGGTGGTGAGCGGCACGTCATTGCGAGACGTCTGCAGATTCGCCAGCTCGTTATTCAGATCGGCTCTGGCGCGCTCGATGGCAATTTCGAAATCCTTGGGATCGAGCTTTACCAAAACGTCGCCCTTCTTCACCATCTGCCCGTCCTCAACGAGAACCTCGCCCACGTGACCCGAAACGCGGGCGCTGATGGCAACAACATTTCCGTCGATCTCCGCGTCGTCGGTGTTTTCGGTCTTCTGCATTTCCTGCCAGATGAAGTACCCGCCGACCACTACCGCCACAAATACAATCAATCCGATAATCTTCTTCATTTGCTGGTCCCCATAAACTGCTTCAAATTGTTGTCTGTCATGCCGACGGCGCGCGCCAGCGTCACTTTCGCAAGGTTGTGCGCGTACATGCTGGAGATCAGCGCCTCCTGCGCGTTGGCCACGGCATCCTGCGCCTGCACTACTTCGATGTTGTCCGTGACGCCCGCGCTGAAACGATCCCGCGCCTGCGTCAACGTTTGATTCGCGACGTCCAGATTGTCGCGTGCCACGGCCACCTGATCCGCGGCGGATTTCAGATCCAGCAGCGCCGAGCGAATGTCGACGTCGATGTGCTGGTCGAGCGATCCCAGTTGGTCCTTACGCCGCCGAATCTCGATATCGGCCTGGGCCACATCGGCGTGAATCCGGCCGCCATCGAAGATGTTCACCTTTACCGAGCCGATGAACGCGAAGGTCGGATGCAATTGCGCCGTATTGACGCCGTTGGCGCCGTAGTTACCTTCGAGCCCCACCTTCGGATAACGCTCGGCGAGCGCCGCGTCCCGCGTGGTTTCCGCAGCCTGGATCTGCGCTTTCAGACTTAAGATAATCGCCGCGCGACTGATGCGCGCGATCCAGCATCTGCTCCGGCGTAAGTCCTTCCAGCGGCGCATAGGGGGCGGTGTCTGACAGTTCGAAATCCTGCGCAGGCGGCAGCCCGGTGACGCGAGCCAGCGTGAGTTTGTCTTTCGAGAATAAATTTTGCGCGGCGAGAAGCTGCTGCTGGCGGGACTTCCACTCGACCTGCGAACGCAGCTCGTCAATCGCTGGTGAAACGCCGGCGGCATGCTGATCGCGAGCCCGTTCATAAAGCGCCTGCGCGGTGGCCGCTTCCGAGCGCGCAGCTTCTACCCGTGCCCCTGCCGCAATGATGCTCAAGTACGAATTCGCTACGGCTTCAACCACCAGGTCGCGCGCGTCCTGCCCGGTGAATTCGACAGCCTTCTGATTCTGCTCCGCCGCTCGCAGATTTTTGCGCGCCGACCAGTCCAGCACATTCATGGACGCCGAAGCTCGGACGTCGGAATAACCGAACGGCCCAATGATGGTCGGAAAACCCGGGAAGCGGAATCCGAAAGTCGCCAGGTTGATCTCCTGCACATATTCACCCGCGCTGGCATTCACGGTCGGCAATAAAGCGCTCAGGGCTCGAATGCGCTCCACTCGAGCTAAGCTGTTGCTGGTTTCCGCCTGCAAGGCGCTCAGATTATTCTTCAGGCCAAGCTGAATCGCCTCGTCCAGAGATAGCTTTCGCGGAGCCGGGGCTGAGCCTGCAGCAGCCCGCTCAGACAGCCAAGTCCAACATAAACAAGAAATTTACGCATCACAATCCATATTCCTCGCACGCGGGATGCCGCCGTAAGTTGCTCTAATTGAAGATAGTGCCGATCTAACGGCGCCGATATGGCATCAATTGACGAAATATCGTCTTCTAATGCCCAATCGTCCCATCCTGGATTGCAAGGTACTGCGCTTCAACCCGAGCAAGCTGGCAGCGCCTTTAGGCCCACCGACTACCCAGTTAGATGCGTTCAGGGCTTCGAGGATGTGACGACGTTCGGCATCCGTCATCGGGAGGACTCCGGAGGGTTGGTTCAAAGGCTGGCTGAGGGCGTCCTTGGGGATCTCCAGCCGGGTACCTGAGGAGAGGATCACGGAGCGTTCGATTACGTTGCGCAGTTCGCGAATGTTGCCCGGCCAAGCGTAATTGGTCAGAGCAGCCATGGCTTCAGCGGGGATGGCGTCGATCGGTTTGCGCATGCGCGCGGCGAAATCCTGCACGAAGAAGCGCGCCAGCAGGGGGATGTCTTCGCGGCGCTCGCGCAGAGGCGGGACGGTGATTGGAAAAATATTGAGCCGGTAATACAGGTCCATGCGGAACTCCTGATCGGCGGCCAGAGCACGTAGGTCGCGATGGGTAGCGGCGATCAGACGGAACTCCGAGGTCGTGGTGCGGGAACTTCCCAGCCGCTCGAACTGCCCGTCTTGCAGAACGCGCAGCAGCTTGGGTTGCAGTTCCAACGGAAGGTCGGCCACCTCGTCCAGGAACAGTGTGCCTTTGTGAGCCAGTTCAACCCGTCCCAGACGCTGACTAAGAGCTCCGGTGAAGGCGCCTTTTTCGTGGCCGAACATTTCGCTTTCGAGCAGACCGGCGGGAATCGCCGAGCAGTTGAGTTTGACGAAGGTGCCGTCGCTGCGCCGGCTGAGTTGATGGACGGCGCGCGCGACCAATTCCTTTCCCGTTCCGGTCTCGCCTTGTATCAAAACAGAGGAATCGGTAGGCGCGGCGGATTGCACTTGTTCCAACACGTGTCGCAGCGCGGGGCTGGAGCCGATGATCTCCCCGAAGCGGTGCTCGCTGCGGATTTCTTCCTCCAGATAAACTTTTTCTCCCTCGATGCGCTCGCGCAGGCGATTGATCTGCTCAAAGGCGAGAGCATTCTCGACCGCGATGGCGACGTGCCGGGCCACATGCTGCATGAATTCGCGGTCCTCGGCGGAATACGGATCGAGGGCTCGAGAGGCGAACACCATGCTGCCCAGCTTTTGGCGCACGGTTGAAAGCGGCACCCATAAGCCGCTCGATAGTTGGTGGCGGCGAAGGTCGTGCATGACATCCGGGCGGAAGCGGTCTCTGACAGATAGGTCGGGAATATACAGCGGTTGCTGTGATTTCCAGGCGAGTTCGGAGGGCGAGCCTTCGAGCGGGAAATCGCGGCCTACCGGGCTATCGAGCGGCGGATCTCCTGCGATGGTTTCGATCCGCAAGCTGCGGTTGTGCTCATCGATCAGCGTCAGCAGCAGATGATCGAAGCGGATCAGCGCGCTAAGCGATTTCCACAGTTCGCGAAATAAGGCATCGCAATCGCGCGAGCCTAGAAAGGCTTCGGAGATCTCGGTGAGTGCACGATATTTTAGGGCGCTGTCGTCGGGCATGCCAGGGGCGACAGCTCCATTTTAGAACGCCGCCTCTCAGGCGCCAACGGCTGGGATGCGCCGTGATGGGATGCGCCGCGCGTGAACGATGAAGCGCAGCGGCGCGGGACCCAAATAGGAAAATGGATAACACGTCACCAGCGTCAATTCGGAGCCGCTGGAGCTATCGAGCACAGCTACGTCCTGCGGCCGGACAACTTCGGTGGAACTGACTTCATATTCGTAAAGTCCGGCCGGAGTGATCAGTTTGATGCGGTCCCGCGCGGCAACATTCCGCAGCGGCCGGAAGACGGTATCGCGATGGGCGGCGATCCCTACGTTGCCGGCCTCGGCAGGCAGCCGCGTCCACGGGACGTGACCCGCGCCGAAGCGCAGTGCACCTTCATCGTCTCCTTCGACCACCACTGTAGACATTCGCAGCCGCGGGATCTCCAGCCGGCCGATGACTTCGTGCGGACGCAAGATTCCGCGCGGCAGCGGATACGCGGGATGCGAGCTGGGCCCCGCAGCCGAGTGCGGCGGATACGCCAGCTCGCGTCCTTCATACCAATCGAAAAGAGCCGTTCCGCTCCACACGACGGCGCACCAGAGGAGCGCGGCCGCTCCGAGAAGCAGCAGGATGTTGCTCGCGCGCTTCATGGTCCCTCAAAAAATTCTGCCGAAGGCGCGTAGCGCTGCTCCGGAAGCTACCGAGAACGCTCCTATTAACGCAATCAGCGGCAGGTTGCTCCCGGTTTTGGGCAGTTCCTTAGCCGGCGCTGGTTCTGGTTGCGCCTGAGCGACTTCAACCGGCGGCTGTGGCGCGGGCGGGGCAGGTGTGACGTTCTGAGCAATTACGGGAGCGCTGGAGGGAGCCGGCGGAGCCGCTGCCTGCGGCGGCTCGGACGGCTCTGGCCGGGGCCTCAACGTCGTTGGGGGCGAGCGCGGTCCGTGCGGTTTCAGCTTTTGGATAAACGAACTCTTCACCCCAGTTATCGCCCGGATAAAACCACGTCTTCAGCGCTTTTGGCGCGTCGGCGGCCCGCTCTTCGAAGGTGAAAACGCTATGATCCCGGATCATATTCGGCTCATAATCGGGAACGGCAAGCACGGTTGCGAAAACGTGATTCTCTCGCTCGTTCAAGAACTGTACGATATTCCGGTCGCTTAGACTGTTCACGAGCTTGACCACATAAGTGCCGGGACCCAATACAACTCGCGGAATTTCAACCGGATTGTTAAAGGTGACGACGGTGCGCCTATCCCAAGCGTCTGCATGCAGCGCCGGAGCTGCCACGGTGCATGCTAGCGCAAACCACAGGCCATAAGAAAGATGAAAGAGTTTCATTAAAATTCCCTCCAATTTTCGAGACGCGTGCCGGGGGATGAAAGATCATCCCCTTGAGGCGGTATTTTCGGCGGGCGAATGCGGCGCCAGGAAAACTTCAAAAAGTAACGGGATGAAATTCGAAATCGCGCGTCTATCAGTTTGGATACAGGAGTGACAATCCACACTATGAAATTTCAAACTTTTTGGAAAGAGAGCAGGATCTTTGCATTTTGCTTGGTATCGGCGAGCGTAGGGGCCGTGATTGGCTCGGGCCTATGGGCCGAGCGCGCGCCCGCATTAGCGCCGGTCGCCGCTGCTTCAACGGCAGCGGTTACACCCGGGTCAATTGAAACCAGTTTTGCACCGGTGGTGGAGAGAGCACTGCCGGCGGTAGTGAATATTTCTTCAGCCAAAGCGACGAAGGTCAGCGCCGACGATTCGCAAGGCATGCAACAGATGGAGCCTTTCTTCCGGCAGTTCTTCGGCCGGGATTTTGGAGGCTCCGAGGGGCGCAATCCGGGCCGCGGCACGAATCCGCAGCGCAAGCAATATGAGCGCGGCACGGGATCGGGCGTGGTGGTCCGTTCGGACGGCTACATCTTGACGAATAACCACGTGATTGACGGAGCCACCGACATCACTGTTACCTTCGACAACAAGCGTGAGATGAAGGCGAAGTTGGTAGGCACGGACGCGAAGACCGATGTCGCCGTGTTAAAAGTGGACGCTACGAATCTTCCGACCATCGCTATGGCCGACTCGTCGCAGGCGCGGGTGGGCGATATCGTTCTGGCGATGGGCAGTCCCTTCGGCTTGAAGCAGACGGTAACCATGGGTATCGTCAGCGCGCGTGGCCGCACCGGGCTGGGCATCGAAGACTACGAAGACTTCATCCAGACCGACGCTTCGATCAATCCGGGCAACTCCGGCGGCGCTTTGTTGAACACGCGCGGCGAACTAATCGGCATCAACACCGCGATTCTCGCCAACAACGGCGGCAATCAGGGCGTGGGTTTCGCGATTCCGGCGAACCTGGCGCGCAGCGTGATGACGCAGGTGATGGACCACGGCAAAGTCGTGCGTGGCTACCTGGGCCTGTTGCCGCAGGACATTACTCCGGCGATGGCGCAGGCGCTGCACTCCAAGCAGAATGAAGGCGTGCTGGTCGGCGACGTCACGGCCGGAGCTCCGGCGGCGGCTGCTGGACTGCAACGCGGCGATGTGATTCTGGACCTCAACGGACACAAAGTGGAGGACAGCAACCAACTGCGGATGCAGGTTTCCATGACGTCTCCGGGAACCACGGTGCAACTCCGCGTGCTGCATGACGGCTCCGAGAAGACCGTGGCCGTGAAGCTGGCGGAGATGCCGGCAAACGCGGGCGGCGCGGTGGAGAAGAACGAAGACGGCAGCGGCGCGGCTAGCGCGCTCGACGGGGTCTCGGTGGAGGCTTCGAAGGGCCGCGGCGTGGCCGTCACCAGCGTGGAGCAGGGCAGTCCCGCGGCAGAGGCCGGGTTGCGCGAGGGTGACACCATTCTCGAAGTGAACCGGGCCAGTGTCTCGAGCGTCGCGGACTTCGACAAAGCAATGCGGAACGTCAGCAATAGCGCGACATTGTTGCTGGTGAAGCGCGGCGACAATACGTTCTACGTCGCAGTGCAGAAGTAACGACTGCTATAAATCGGGCGTAGCAAGAGGGGTCGGGCTTTGCGCCCGGCCCTTTCTTTTTAGGACTTCTGCAGCATGACTTCGGTCGACTTGATGACCACGGTCACCTTATCTCCCTTTTTCAGCTTGAGATCTTCCGCGCTACGCCGGGTGATCACGCTATCGATATGGCTCTTGCCTATTTTCACGACTACGTGAGCCATAATGTCGCCCAACTTCACGCTGGCGACTTTTCCTTCGAGTTGGTTCCGGGCCGATATGGGCATGTCTTAAGGATGGCACGAATCCTGGCGCCAGAGCGGCTGCCGCTCCCGTTACAATGAGGCGTGGAAACCCGCCGGATGTGCCCCAACTGCCGCGCCTTCATCACCACCGGTGACAAGGTCTGCCCGTATTGCGACATCAAGCTCGGGGCGCCAGCCGCCGCGCGCCGCGCACCCGCCGACTTACTGGGTGGTTTGATCCCGCATGCCCGGTTCACCACCATCGTGATCCTCCTGATCAACGCCGGCTTTTATCTGGCGGAGGAACTTCCCGGCCTGATCCAGAATGGTGCCGCCGGACTCCCGATTTTCCAGGCAGGCGCGAAGTTCGGTCCTTACATTCATGAGGGGCAGTGGTGGCGGCTGCTGACCGCCGGTTTTTTGCACGGAGGAATTCTGCATCTGCTCATGAATTCCTGGGTGCTCTTCGATCTGGGCGCAGCGACCGAGGAAGCCTATGGCACTAGCCGCTATCTGGTGATCTATTTCTTATCCACGATTACGGGTTTCTATGCGAGCTACCTGTGGAACCCAGGGGTTGCTTCGGTGGGATCCTCCGCTGGAATTTTCGGATTGCTGGGAGCGATGATTGCGCTGGGAGTGCGCGACAAATCTTCCTATGGAGCCGCTCTGCGATCACACTATATACAGTGGGGAATCTACGCGATCATCTTGTCCGCGTTATTCGCACAAACCGACAACGCCGCGCACATCGGCGGCGTGACAGGTGGCTTCGCAATTGCGTATATCGCGGGCACTCCGCGGTTGACCGGCTACGCCGAGCGCGTGTGGCAGTTTGCCGGGGCCGCGGCGGTCGGAATCACAGCGCTTGCGTTCGCCTTTATGTTCCGTTGGATGATGACGGTCGGGCGCTTTTAGCTAACCGGCTCGCGCTACTTCTGCGGAACTTCGGAGGTGGCCACATCCTCGATTGCCTTCCAGTTTCCGTCGGCCTGTTTTTTGTATACGGTGATGTACGTGCCTTTATCCTCGACGGGTTTCTTGGTCTTGGGATTGGTCATGGTCATGGTGTACGAACCCGAAGTGCTGGCCAGGTCGCCAGACGCGCTGACGTCGACACGTTGCGTTGTAAATGCCAGCTTTCCGTTGGGATCGGCAAGCATGTCCTTCCAGGCCGCATGAATCGCGTCCTTGCCTTTAGCCGCGGGGACGCCCGCGTTCAATAGGATGGCGTCGTCGGCATAAAACGATACGCTTTTCTCCAGGTCCTTGGCAAGCGCGGCGGCGGCCCAGGCGGTTTCCAGGTCGCGAATTTTGCCTTGCTCTGCGGCGACATCAACCGCTGGCGTCGCCGGCGCGGGAGGCGCGCTATTGCAGCCAGCCAGCAGCAAAAGACTAGTCAAAGAAACAACCGTAAATTTGCGCATGGAAAACTTTAGCCGATCGGCATAAAGAATGCAAGGGAGGTTTTGCGGCGACCTACCGAACAACAACTTTGGTCAGACCAGCGTTTCCCGCGGCATCGTAGGCACGGATGACGATCAAGTGTTCGCCGGACGGCAAGCTGTCGATGTGGATGAGAAATTGTTCGCGTGCGGAATCCGTGACGCCGTCGACCGCTTCGACGGGCACCCAGGGGCGCGCATCGACCGAGTATTCGCAGCGGCGCAGGGCAGAGCCGCGATCCTGCGCATCGACATCGATCTCGACTGCGGTGCCGTTGCGACGGGCATTACCGGCAGTGACCACCGGAGGCGTGTTATCGATCAGCACCGGTGGCCCGATCAATTCCACTTGGCGAGCTTGCTGGGGAGGATTCGAAGGACGGTCCGACGCCACTACCCGGAAATAATAGCGGCCGTCGGCAAGCATGTCCCCGTCCAGCAGATAGGTGTTTTCGGTGATATCGGCGCGCAGCAGCTTCCACTCCCGCTCGTCCTCGCCGCGAAACCAGAGGCTGTAGGAAAGCTTGTCGCCGTCGGGATCGTCCGCCTGCCAGGAGACCAGGATCTGCTGGCCGGCGGGCCGCGATAGCGTTTGCGCCGAAGTGCCCGTGGCGGTGGTAGCGTCGCCAGTGTCCGTTACCGTGATGGAGAAAGCCGAGGAGGCGCTGGCGCCGGCGTTTTTCGAAGCGCCCGCGGGAGCTGCTTGCGCCGATACGGTAATGCTGCGGAGCGAGGGCGGACTGTTTTGCGGCAGATAAGCGACAGTCACGCTATCAAGTTCCGGCGGAGCACTGGCGGCGCCAGCAAACTCCGCTCGCCATTGAATGAAGCGGGCGTTGGGGCTGGCGATCATCGCTTTCGCGGGATCTGTGATGGGATCGGACCAATCGCTCCATGTGGCGTCGGGACGCGCCGAATTTCCCGCACGGGTTTTGAAGACGACGCCCTTGCTGCCGACCCACGCCAGATGCCCCCAGCGCGCGACGGTGCCGGAATCGTGAACCGCGGATTCAAACCAACCGGCGCTCGAAGCGGATGCGTCCAAGCGCAGCATTTTTCCAACATTGCCGGCGGCTACCAAAAGCCCGCGCGCTGAAACGGCCAACCGCGTAACGTCGGCTTCATTCGTTTGGGCGACGAGCAGCGCGTCATGGGTGCGATCGGGACGCGGATCAAGGCGATAGACGCGGCCCTGGGCATCCGTCAGAAAAGTGAGCGTGCCGCCGGCGTCGAGCACCACGTCGTAAATGTTTTCGTCTTTCGAAGTCCACAGGGTCTCGACTGTGTTATCTGGCGAAATCTTATAAAGCGCGGAGCGCTCGACGCCGGAGACTTCAGTGGAAGTCGCCGGGGCGCTGATGGGCGAAGTCCCGGTCGTGGCTTTAGTGGGGTCCGGCTTGGGCGCTATAGCAAGTCCGGCCTGGGCGTCAGTCACGGTGATGCTGGTGGCGGGCGCAGTGACTGTAGGGGTTGAGGACGACGAACTGGACGCGGCGGAGGTGCGCTTTACCAGACTGCCGCCGAGCGCCGCGGCGTAAACGGAACCATCGGCAGCCGGAACAATGCTGCGAATTTCCGGCAGGTTCGCGTCATAAAGGACGAAGCCACGCGCGGGAGCTCCGGTAATGCGATACAGAATTCCGTTGGGCTCACTACCTGCGAGTAGGCGTCCATCGCGATCGAAGGCCAACGCGGTGACGTGCGACTGGCCGGTTTCATAAAAAAGGTCGCCCTTGCCAGCAGCAGTCACCCGATAGATCTTGCCTTGCTGCCCGGTGGCGACATATAGCGAACCGTCAGGCGCGAAGGCCAGCGCCCAAATATAGCGCTCGCCGGGAGCGAAGTATTCGGTGGCACGACCGTTCTCAATGCGGTATACCTTGCCATCGGGTGACGTGCCGGCGTAGACTACGCCCGCGCGGTCGACGGCGATGGCGAAAATCTCCGGCTGATCGGAAGTCCAGACCACGGTTCCGTTGCCGGCGGCGTCCACCCTCAGTAACCGGCCGCGATTGCCAGTACCGAGATAAAGCGACCCATCGGACGCCGTGGCGACGCTCCAAATCTGAGCTTGATCGGATGAGAAAACTGTTTCGAGCTTGGGGCCGAGGATCAAGTGCCCGTCGCGGGTAATCGAGAGGCCGCTCATACGGCCCCGCAGGAAATCCTGATAGCCGTTGATCTCCCAGGTCGCGGTGGTGGCGCCCGCCGCGAACGAGGCGAGCAGCAGGACGCACGCTGAGATCTTCACTCCTTCACCTCGACCTGGATCGTCTTGGTGCCGGTAATGACAAAACCAGGAGCGCCCGGCACTTCGATCTCAGCCACTTTTGCGCCGCGCGTGTTCACCAAATTGTTGGAGCCGGCCTGGCCGCGGGTCAACAGCATCGAGAGCGAAGGCGGCGGGTCGGGAATGTCGCGGCCATCGACGGTAAAAGAAGGCTCCGCGCGCCATACGCGGATGTAGGCCTTGGTATTGGAGCGCAGACCATTCAGTAGACTCAGCACTTGCTGCGGCGAACGCTGCGGCGTGGCCACGGCGGATTGAAACTCGATCACATTCGTGGAAGTCGCATCGGCGATCGTAAAGTTCAACGTGCCTGCCGGAGTCCCCGCGGGAACGCGATACTGTATGCGGCGCGAAGTGTCCACACCGTTCTCGCCTTCCATCACCACCGTAACGTCGAGAGCTTCGCCGGGACGCACGGTTCGCGCGGCCATCAGATCGACCACCTGCTGCTGACGACGACGCTCCACTGGAGCAACATCGAGCGTAACGGTCTTCAACTTGAGGTCGTCGAAGCCGCTCTGTAACGCATAAGCAATCGGCGACCCGATACCGGCCGAGGCGATCACCGCGACGCCAACATCGCCGCTATAGACATCGTCGACACGCACCGAGCCACCATCGAAATCGAGTTGGCCGCGCACCGAGTAGGCCTGAGCGCCGACGCTGCGCTCGGTGGAATCGATAGCCGAAAACAGCGCCATCTGCATCAGCAGCGGCGTCATCACACGGTCCTGCACCAGTTGCATGCGGTAAGTATTCTGACCCACGCGGATTTGGACTGGAATCAAACTCGCTTGGCGGCCGGTGAGTCCGGAAACAGCGGTCTCGCGATCAGACGTGATCGATCCCATCCATTCGCGTGCGGCGGAGATCTTAAAGGAACTGGAAACGTTGGGCAGCAGCGCCAGCACTTCGGCGCTGGCAAATGGCAAGTCAGTTGATCCTTCGTCCAAAAAACGGTGCCCAAAAGCGTAAACCCGATCGCCGTCGATGGCGGTTATGGTGCCTTCCGCGCCCACCGTCATGTCGCCGGAGATCAATTGCACGCTAATCATGGACCCGGGCTCAAGCTTGCGCGGATCACCTAAGCGGGCCGGGATCGAACCGCCGCCGGAAGCCCCTTGCCGCGGGTCGAGTCCCATCGTGCGAAGTTGCGGCGCGAAGTGCTCCAGCGCGGCGGGCGTGAAGCCGGTGAAAGATACCGGAGTCGCGATTTCCTCCAGCGCGTTGCCGCCGGCGATAAACGGTTGGCGATGAGGCAGGGCCTTAGCAATCGTCTGCGCCGGCTGCGGCGTCACCCGCAGCATGTCTTCGATGGGGCGAATGCCAGCGATGGCTTCCTTCGATAGCGGGAAGCTTAAGGCGACCGCGCCCAGCAGTTTCCCGTCAATATAAACCGGCGAGCCGCTCATGCCTTGCATGACGCCTGTCGAAGCCAGAGGCCCGCCGCTCAAACGCGCCAAGATGATGGATTGCCGGGGGCCCAGATTCTCAAGCACTCCAAGCACTTCCACTTGAAATTCTTCAACCCGAGTGCCGGAAAACACGGTCCGGCCGACGCCGTGCTGGCCTGCGCGGACATCTTTTAAGGGGAATATGTCCGGGGCGGCTAACCCCAAGGAAGCGAACCCCAACCACGCGCACGACAGGGCGGCTATGCGGCGTAGGCGGATCACAAGAACATTGTAACGAGTCCAGCAAGTCTCAACATCTCATCCCCGAATGGCCCGTAGTAGTATAGGTGAAGTACTTTGACGGAAGGAGGCGCTCTCCGATGTGGAATCGCCGAAAAGAAGAAGAACCAGCGCCGAAACCCACTTCGGTTCCGCCCACCGTGTCCCAACCAGTTAAGGAAGGAATCCCCATGTCCACTCAGCCAACCCGCCCCCTGGAGACGCGCCCCGAACCTGCGCGCGGAGGCGTCGCCGTATTAGGAAAATCCGTGGTCCTGAAGGGCCAGATCTATGGTCGCGAAGACGTGACCATAGACGGTGAAGTGGAAGGGACAGTCGAGTTGCAGGAACACCGGCTTACGGTTGGGCCGACGGGCAAAGTTGTCGCCACCATCAAGGCGCGTGAAATCGTGGTGCTGGGCACGGTTCAAGGCAACATCGAGACTCGCGAAAAAATCGAAATCCGCAAGGACGCCAAGGTCATAGGCGACATTCGCACCGCCCGCATCGTGATCGAAGACGGCGCCTTCTTCAAAGGCAGCATCGACATCGTGCGCGCCGAAGCTCCTAAGCCGGCAGCAGTACCTGCGGCGCCGAAGCCGCAACCAGTGGCCTCGGCTGGCTCATCTTCGCCGGCAGCCGCCGCGAGCGCGGGTGACACCAAGCGGTAGTGGCTCAATCACCGATAGCCGGTTCCGAGACACGACAGAGTCACGGTCTGGATCAGTTCTGCGCTTCGCTCGAGGAACGGCCGGGTATGGCAATCCTGGACTTCGCGGGGGCCAGCCAGGCGACGGTGAGCTTCGTCACGAACTTCGGCCACCGCTTATATTCCGACGATTTCGTGCGGCAGTTAGATCGGGTGTTCGGATCGGGTCCAGCAGGTACGAACGATGCTGCGTTTTTCGAGAACCAGTCCAACCCCGCTCTCGTGGCGGATTTTTTCGAGATGGCGCTGAGCTTTGACGACGGAAGCTTTGACGGCGCGCTAGTGTGGGATTCGCTGCAATTTCTGTCCTCGCCACTGCTACAGACGGTAGTGGCGAAGCTTCACAGGATGCTGCGGCCCGGCGCGAGTCTGCTGGCGCTGTTCCACACGGATGAGCGAATAGAAAACATTCCCACCTACGCCTACCGCATCCACGACAAAAAAACCATTCAGATGGTCTCGCGTTCGCAACGCAAGCCGGCGCAGATTTTCAACAACCGGAATCTGGAGAAATTATTTCAGGATTTCCAATCGGTGAAATTCTTTCTCACGCGGGACCGGCTGCGGGAAGTGATTGTCAGGCGCTAGGCCGCGCTGCAACCGATTCGCGCGCTCTATACTTCCTAAAAGGAGTCTTTTTGTCCCTCGAAGACGATTTATTGGAGCAGCGCATCAACCGCATCGCGGAGATTGAAGCGCTCGGGTTCCCGGCCTATGGCCAGCGGTTTGATTTTACGCACTCCGTGCCGGAGATTCTCGCTGCGGAAAGTTCCAAGACCGCTGAGGAATTGGCGGCGGCGAAACCGCAGGTCAAGATTGCCGGGCGCATTCAGACCATGCGGCGCATGGGGAAGGCCGGCTTCTTCCACCTGATGCAGCGCGGCGAACGGCTCCAGGTATATGTGCGCAGCGATGCTGTCAACGAGCGTGAGTACGCGCTGTATCAGTTGCTCGACATGGGCGACATCGTGGGAGTCGAAGGTTACCTGTTCCGCACGCGCACGGGCGAGTTGAGCGTTCATGCGGAGAAGCTCACGTTCCTTTCCAAGATCCTGCTGAATCTGCCCGAGAAATGGCACGGGCTCGAAGATGTCGAGATTCGCTACCGGCAGCGGTATCTGGATCTGATCGCGAATCCGGAATCGCAGAAGATTTTCGTTACGCGCGCGCGGATTATTTCGTCTCTGCGGCGGCAGCTGGAAGCGCGGGGATTCGTGGAAGTGGAAACTCCCATGATGCAGCCGCTCTATGGCGGCGCGGCGGCGCGGCCATTCGTCACGCATCACAACACGCTCGACATGGATCTGTATCTGCGCATCGCGCCGGAGTTGTATCTGAAGCGGCTGATCGTGGGCGGACTGGAGCGGGTCTACGAAATCAACCGCAATTTCCGCAACGAAGGCATCTCGACGCAGCACAACCCGGAGTTCACCATGCTGGAGTTTTATCAGGCCTACACCGACTACCAGGGCTTGATGGATTTCACGTGTGAATTCCTGCAAGCAGACGGCGATCGATGCGACGGGTTCGACCGCAGTCGAGTGGCAAGGCGCAACGCTGGATTTCGCACAACGTCCGCCGCGTTTCCATGCGGGAAGCAGTGGGCGCTGAAGTGCCGCTGCACGGGCACGCACTGGTGGAGGCATTCGAGAGAAACGTGGAGCGCACGTTGATCCAGCCCACGATCATTTACGATTACCCGGTGGAAGTTTCGCCGCTCTCGAAGAGTGAAAGCCAGTGACCCTGCGTTCGTCGAGCGCTTCGAGATCTACGCGGCCGGCATGGAGATCGGCAACGCCTACACCGAGCTGAACGATCCCCAGGAGCAGCGGCGCCGGTTTGAGATGCAGCTGAAATTGAAAGCCGCAGGCGACGAAGAGGCGCATCAGATGGACGAGGATTATATTCGCGCGCTGTGTTACGGAATGCCGCCCACCGGCGGCGAAGGCATCGGCATCGACCGGCTGACGATGATCCTGACGAATTCGAAGTCGATCCGCGACGTGATTCTGTTCCCGCTGCTGCGTCCCGAGGGAGAGATCGGGCTCGCCGAGAAGCTGCGGCGCATCGCACCCTAAATGTTTGAGCTGTTCATTGCCCGCCGCTATCTACGCGCCAAGCGCAAACAGGTGGTGATCTCCGTCATCACGGCGATTTCGGTGATTGGCGTGGCCGCGGGCGTGATGGCGCTGGTGATCGCGCTAGCAATCAACAACGGTTTTCGCGACACGCTGCAGCGCAATCTATTGGGCGCGACCGCGCACGTGTCGATTCTGGAGAAGGAACCCGGAACCGGCATCGAGCATTGGGAAGATCTGGCTCCGAAACTGGCGCGAATCCCGCACGTAAAATCGGCGGCACCGGCGCTTTACGAGAGCGGTTACATCACGGGCCCGATAAGCGGAGCGGGCGCAGCGATCAAGGGAGTGGATGTTCGTGCCGGCGCTCCCCTCGCGGATACGCTGCGCCACTTGAAAACCGGATCGCTCGACGGACTGCGAACTTCGGGCGACTTGCCGGGAGTCGTGCTGGGTTCGCGGCTGGCAGAGAATATCGGAGCCGTCACCGGCAAGCAGGTGACCCTGCTGGTTCCCAACGGAGAGCTAACGCCGTTCGGGCCGCGCCCAAGCTATGTGCGGCTGCGCGTGGCCGGAACATTTGAATCCGGCTTCTACGATCTCGACGCCAACTGGGCGTTCCTGTCGCTCACCGACGCGCAGAAGGCCTTCGATCTGACGGACGTCGTGAACAGTATTGAATTGATGCTCGACGATATTTATCAGGCGCCGGACGTAGCGGCGGCTGCGGAAACCATGATCGGACCAAAGCTCGCCGCGACTACTTGGGGCGAGCAGAACAAGCAGCTACTGAGTGCTCTCACGATGGAACGTACGGTCACCGTGGTGACCATCGGCCTGATTCAACTGGTGGCCGCGCTGAACATCTTAATAACCCTGATCATGATGGTGATGGAGAAGCATCGCGACATTGCCATCCTGATGTCGATGGGCGCCAAGGCTCGGCAAATTCGCAAAGTGTTCGTCTACGAGGGCGCGTTGATCGGAGCGGTGGGCACCGCGATCGGCCTCGTGATCGGCTACGGCGTGTGTTACTTCGCCGAGCGCTATCAATGGGTGAAACTCGACCAGCAGGTGTACTCGATCGCGTATGTGCCCTTCGAGCCGCGGGCTTTCGACGGTATTTGGATCGCGGCGGCGGCAATGGCGGTGAGCCTGATCGCGACCCTCTACCCGGCGCGCAGCGCCACCCGCATCGCCCCGGTCGAATCGTTACGATATGAATAATCAATGCCTCAACTGATCGCAGCACCTACCCTCATACCCGTTCCGGGAAACAAGATTGTCGAAGAATTTATCGGACGTGTGAACTCGGGCGACGCACAAACCAGCATCGCGCGCATGCGCAGTCCGGTGGGTTGGTCGGAGCCGGGGCAGCGCCCGGATTTCGATGAATTCACCGTGGTCTTGCAGGGTGTGATGCGGGTGGAGCACGAAGGCGGCGTAACTGAAGTCGCGGCCGGTCAGGCGATCATCGCGCGCAAAGGCGAATGGGTCCGCTACAGCACGCCCCAGGGAGCCGAGTATGTCGCGATCTGCGTGCCTGCGTTCTCACCGGAAACGGTGCACCGCGACCAATAGCCGCGGGCGCCAACCGTGCGGACGCGATTGACACCCCCGCGCCGCCGACACTATCATGATTATCGGCGGCTGCCAGATGGCGCCGCTCGCCTAAAACTAGCCAACGGAGCTGCTAACCAGACAGGGCTCTCATTCGTCCAATTACTTCAATATGATTACAGTCGAAGGATTGACCAAGCGGTACGCCAACCATGTCGCCGTCGACAATATCTCTTTCAAAGTAGAAAGAGGGCAGATTGTCGGCTTCCTGGGGCCCAACGGGGCCGGGAAAACCACCACCATGCGGGTGCTGACCTGCTTTCTGCCGCCCACTTCGGGCACGGCAAGGGTGGCTGAGTTTGACGTGCTGGAACAGCCCATGGAAGTCAAGAAACGCATCGGCTACCTGCCGGAAACGCCCCCTCTTTATCCGGAAATGGAAGTGGGCGAATATCTGGATTACGTCGGCCGCCTCAAGGGCGTACCCAAGGAGAGCCTGGCGAAGCGGGTGGATGAAGTCGCTCAGAAATGCTCGGTGGGCGACGTGAAGAATAAGCTGATCGGCAAGCTCTCGAAAGGCTACCGGCAGCGGGTGGGACTGGCGCAGGCGATCATTCACAATCCGGACGTGCTGATCCTGGATGAACCGACCTCCGGCCTCGATCCGCAGCAGATCATCGAGACTCGCGACCTGATCAAGGGCCTGGCGGGGGATCACACTATCATTCTTTCCACGCACATTCTGCCCGAAGTCGAACAGTTGTGCGAGCGCGTCATCATCATCGCCAAGGGCAAGCTGGTCGCGACCGACACGGTTCAAAACCTGACCAGCCGCTTGCGGGGAGCGGAGACGGTGTCTGTCGAGATTGCCGCGCGCAACGGGGCAGCGCTCAACGCGCCCGAGATTCAGGAGCGGCTGGAACGCGTCGAAGGCGTCAGCCGCGTGCTGGCGCGCGATTCGCGCGACGGCCATCTGGCCTTTACGGTAGAGAGCCAGCAAGGACAGCACGTGCGGCCCGAACTCGCGCGCGCGATCATCGAAGCCGGATGGAATCTGAACGAACTGCACGCCGTCGGCTTGAGCCTGGAAGAAATCTTCCTCGAATTGACGGGCACCCCCAAAGCGGGAGACAACCAATGAACACACTCACCATCTGCCGCAAGGAATTGAATAGCTATTTCCGTTCGCCGATCGCTTACGGCGTAATGTTCTTCTTCGCGCTGATCACAGGCTACTTTTTCTACGCCTACGTGGTCTCTTTCGTCACGTTCAGCATTCAAAGCTCCATGCAAGGGCAGAGCCAGCCGCTGAGCGTGAATGACCAGATGATCCGGCCTTTGATGTCGAACCTGGCGGTGATCGGCCTGTTCTTCATTCCGATGATCACCATGCGGCTGTTCGCGGAAGAAAAGCGTACCGGCACTTTCGAACTGCTGGCTACGTCTCCCGTGACCGACATGGAAATCATTCTGGGCAAATGGCTGGCGGCGCTGGCGCTTTACGCCGCCATGTTGGGAATATCGCTGATCAGCATGGCGACTTTATTTGCGTACGGCAGGCCCGACTGGCGTCCCATGATGGTGGGCTATCTGGGACTCTTGCTGCAAGGCGGATGTCTGCTGGCGATCGGCACCTACATCTCCTCGTGCACGAAAAACCAGATCGTCGCGGCGGTGGCGACATTCAGCGTGCTGCTGATGCTGTGGGTGATCGACTGGGTTTCGTCGCTTCAGGATTCCGCGCTCGCGAAAGGCCACCGGATATTTGTCGGTGACGCAGCATTTCGATTCGTTCTCAAAAGGCGTGCTCGACGCCAAGGATGTTCTCTTTTACGGTCCATGATTTTCATCGGCCTGTTTCTGACGGCCCGGTCGCTGGAATCTCTGCGGTGGAGGGCGTAGGCGATGGCAGCGAACACTTCCTGGATGCAAGCCCGGCAAACCAAATTCGCGGCCTACACCGCGGTGTATGTGCTGATCGTGCTGGCGGTCATCGGCGTGCTGAATTTCCTGGCGAACCGCTACAACAAGACCTACGACACGACCAGCAGCAAACAGTTCACGCTGTCCGATCAAACGATCAAGATCGCGAAAAATCTGAAGCAGGACGTGACCATTACCTATTGGGATCAGCCCACGCAGTTTCAGGCGGCGCACGATCTGCTGGACCGCTACAAGAATCTTTCGTCGAAAATCGACGTGCACTACGAGGATGTCGAGAAGAACCGCACGCAGGCCATAGCGGCGGGCGTGACCCGGCGGGGCGCGGTGTCTGGTCCAGACCGGCGGCAAACACGCAGGAAGCCAAGAGCCTGTCCGAAGAAGAAGTCACCGGAGCGATGGTGCGCGCCATGAAGAGCGGCGACAAGCTGGCCTGCTTTACGGTGGGCGCGGGCGAGCACACGCTCGACGACGCGGACCGCAGCGGCTATCGGGCAACTGAAGACGCTGGTCGAGGGGAACAACTACAAAACCCAAACCATCAACCTGCTGGAGAAGCCGGAGATCCCGAAGGACTGCACGATGGTCGATCGTGGGCGGCCCCACGCGCGACTACGTGCAGCCGGAGGTGGACGCGCTGAAGAACTTACGTCGAAGGCGGCGGCAAGGCGATTTTCATGCTGGATCCGCCGCTCAAGTTCGCCAAGCAGAAGATCGACGACAACGCCGCGCTGACCGGCGTGCTGGCGGCTGGGGCGTCACCGCCGATAAGGATCTGGTGCTCGATACCAGCGGCGTCGGCCAGATTTACGGCTTGGGTCCGGAGATTGCCGCTGGTCAGCTCCTACGGCACGCATGCGATCGTGCGCGACGATGAAGAAGCTCGCCGACGGGATTCCCGATCGCGCGCTCGCTGGAGATCAAGAACGGCGACAAGACCACGGTGGAGAAGCTGTTCGAGACCACCGACAACAGCTTCGCCACGATCAACCTGGCGTCGGCGGAGATCAAGCAATCGCCTACGGATAAGAAGGGTCCGCTCGTACTGGGCGCCGCGGGAACCTATAACTCCGGAAGGAGGGCGGCGGGGGACGGTTCGTGGTGGTCGGGATCGTCCAGCTGGGTGGCGAACACCTTCCTGCGGCTCGCCGGCAATCGCGATCTGTTCCTGAACATGATGAACTGGCTGTCGGCGGATGAAGATCTGATTTCGATTCGTCCCAAGGAGCCCGAAGACCGCCGCCTGACCATGACGCGCAGCCAGATGGCGCTGGTGTTTTATTCGAGCGTGCTGGCGATTCCGCTGCTGATTCTGGCGGCGGGCCTGAGCGTATGGTGGAAGCGGCGTCTGACGTTATGAAGTGGGGCAGGATGTTGGCGGCCGGCGTTTTGCTGGCCGGACTGGCGGCGGTCTTGTGGTGGTCGAACCGCGAGGAGAAGGCCAAGGAAGGCAAGCCCGCGGCGGACGCGCCGCCGAAAATTCTCGCGCTCGGCGCGGATACGATCCAGCAGATCGATATCCGGCACCGCGGCGAAGATCCGATTTCCCTGAAGCTCAACGGAAGCAAGTGGGAGATGACTTCGCCGAAGCCGATGGCGGTGGACGGTCTGGCGGTATCAGCCATCACCAGTGCGGCGTCGAGCGTCGATTCTGAGCGGATGGTGGATCCGAACGTAACCGATCTGAAGCCCTATGGACTGGATCCGCATCCATTGAAGTGGACATCGGCACCAAGAACGGCAAGACCTCGAAGCTTCTGATCGGCGACAACACGCCGGCCGGCAGCGCGGTCTATGCCAAGCTCGATGGCGACCCGCGCCTTTTCACCATGGCGGTGTACTCCAAGACTGCGTTCGACAAAGAGCCGAAGGATCTTCGCGACAAGCGCCTGCTTCCGTTTTCGCAGGATAAATTGAGCCGCATCGAGATCACGGCCCAGAAGCAAACCTACGAGTTCGTCAAGAAGGGTGAGAGCGAATGGCAGATCGTGAAACCCAAAGCCATGCGCGCGGACAGCTCGCAGACCGACGATATGGTGCGCCAATTGAATCGCGCCGAAATGGATTTGAGTGGCGTCCAAGACGACAAGAAGAATGCGGCGGCGTACAACTCCGCGCCGGTGTTGGCGATCGTCAAAGTGACTGACCAGGACGGCACCAAGACCCTCGAAATCCACAAAGCCAAAGACGACTACTACGCAAAATCGAGTGCGGTCGAGGGCGTTTACAAAGTCGCCAAGGCGATGGCCGATGGCTTAGACAAGCCAGTCGATGACTATCGCAACAAGAAAGTGTTCGATTTCGGCTTCAGCGATCCCACGCATATTGAAGTCATCGACGGCGGCAAGACTTCGATCTTCGACAAGACGGGCGAGAACTGGATGTCCGGCGGAAAGAAGATGGATTCCACCAGCGTGCAAGCATTCTCGACCGGCTGCGCGATCTTTCAGCTTCCAAATTCGCGGACTCGGGATTCACCAAGCCCGCTCTCACGCTGACCGTGGTATCGAATCAAGGCAAGCTGCATGAGAAAGTGGAGATCGCACCCGCGGCCTCCGGCGGCAACTTCCTGGCGCGGCGGGATGGCGATGCGTCATTCTATGAGTTGGAGGCCGGCGTGGTGAAGGACTTGCGGCAGGCGGTCGGCGACGTGCGCGAGGCGCAGCCGGAAGCGAAGAAAAAGTAGTGGGCCTCGGCCTTAACACCGATCTTTACCAGCTCACCATGGCTGCCGGCTATTTCGAGGCCGGAAAGGCGCAAGACCGCGCGACTTTCGAACTGTCCATGCGGCGTCTGCCGCACAATCGAAATTTCATTCTGGCGGCGGGGCTTGGCGCAGGCGGTCGAGTACCTGCTCAACTTGCGGATTACCGGCGGAAGAGATCGATTATCTGCGCACGATTCCGCAGTTCAAGTATGCGAGCGGCGGGTTCTTCGACATGCTGGCCGGCTTGCGCTTCACCGGCGACGTGTTTGCCGATCCCGGAAGGCACGCCGTTGTTTCCCGGCGAGCCGTTCCTGACGCTGCGCGCGCCGATTGATTGAGGCGCAGATTCCGGAAACGTATTTGCTGGCGACGATCGGCTTCCAATCGACGATCGCGACCAAGGCGGCGCGCGTGGTGAAGGCCGCGCTGGGCCGCAACGTGGTGGAGTTCGGCACGCGCCGCGCGCATTCGCCCGAAGCCGGGGTGCTGGCGGCACGCGCGTCTTACATCGGCGGCTGCGTCGGCACCAGCAACACGGAAGCCGGAATGCGTTACAGGCGTCCACGTGTTCGGAACAGCGGCGCATTCCTGGGTGATGTCGTTTCCCAGCGAACGAGCCGCCTTCGAACAGCTGCAAAAATTGCTGGGCGAGCGTACGACGTACCTGATCGACACCTACGATACGATCGAAGGCGCGAAACTGGCCGCGTCGCTCGGGCGGCCTTTGTGGGGCGTGCGTTTGGATAGCGGCAATTTGGTCACAACTGGCTCCCGCCGTGCGCAAGATTCTCGACGATGCCGGCCTGACGGATGCGAAAATCATGGCTACCGGCGATCTCAACGAATTCAAGATTCACGAGTTGGTAGCCGCGCGGGCGCCGATCGACGTATTCGGCGTGGGAACCGACCTGGCGACATCGTCCGACGCGCCCTCACTGGGCGTGATTTACAAAATGGTCGAGATGGAGACTGCCGGCGAACACCGCTACACCGCCAAATTCAGCCACGAAAAGCACACGCTGCCCGGAGCCAAACAGATTTTTCGTTTTGCCGATCACGACGTACTCGGCCGCTCCACCGAATGCATTGCTTGTGGAAGCGGCGGGATAGAGGCGTTGCAGCGTCCCGTGATCCTGGGGGGGAAGTTGGTCGATCCCCCGCCCGCAACAGCCGAAGTAAGGCGGTACGCGGCGGAATGCCTGGCGCGGCTGCCTGCGCCGTGCCACAGTTTGTTTCAGGCCAAAGACGCGTGGCGCGTCGATCTAAGCCATGAGCTTCTGGAATTGACCGAGAAAGTGCGCAGGGAGCACGCCGGATGAAGACGGTATTCTTCGACGTAGACACGCAACTCGATTTCATGTATCCGGCCGGAGCATTGTACGTGCCGGGCGCCGAGAAAATCGTCAATCAAATCGCCGCACTGAACCAGTTCGCCGGAGCGCAAGGCATCCCGCTGATATCGACCATGGACGCGCACGCCGAGAATGATCCTGAGTTCAAAGCGTGGCCGCCGCACTGCGTAGCGGGCTGCATCGGGCAGCACAAACCCGAGGCGACGCTCTTGAGCCGCCGTGCGGTACTCCCCAATAGCTCAGGCGTTGTCGACATCGAGAATGCTGCAGCAGATTCTGCTCGAAAAGCAGACTTTCGACTGCTTCACCAACGTGAATCTGGCCGGGCTGCTGGAACGTTTGGAAGCCGAGCGTTATGTAGTCTACGGCGTTGTGACTGAAATCTGCGTGAAGCTCGCGGCTTGGGGCCTGCTCAAAACCGGCAAGCGGGTAGAACTGGTAACGGACGCCGTGCGCAGCCTGAACGATTCCGCCGCGTCCGCCATGACCGATGCGTTTCTCGCGGCAGGCGGCGTGCTGACCACCGTGGGTGTCACGACCCGCCCGTAAATTTTCTTTGAGATTTTTCCGCGTATCTCCGCACTCATAAATCAGCACGTACTCCTCCGATTCGTGCCTTGGGCGTTCCTTCCATGAGCCGCGTGACCACTCGCCGCCTAGGGAGGAACGCCCATTTTGATGACGGGCCGGATGGCATACTGGTTTGGTGCGCGTTAAAGAACTGGCTGCCTTCCTGCAAGCTCCTTTTGAGGGGGATGGCGAGCGCGTACTGCGCAAGGTTGCAGCGCTCGAACTCGCCGGCCCGGAGGATCTTTCGTTCGTCTCCGGTGGCCGATCGCGGAAACTGGCCGACGCATCTACGGCGGGCTGCCTGCTCGTCCCGGCCGACTTCGACAATAGCGGCCAGCGGACGATTGTGCGTACGCCCCATCCCAGGGCGGCAGTGGCGCGCGCCATTCCCAAGCTTCATCCCAACGATTGAGCACGCTCCGGGCGTTCACCCGTCCGCGGTGATCGGGCCAGGGGCGATTATCGAGCCAGCAGCACATATCGGCCCCTTGGTTTCGATTGGCGCCGGAGTGCGCGTAGGCGCGGGCGCTTCCATCGGCGCGGGGTGTGTGATCGGCGATTACGTCGTCATCGGCGAGAAGTGCCGGCTGCATCCGAATGTCACGCTCTATCGCGACGTGACTCTGGGCTCCGAAGTCGTCCTGCATTCCGGCTGCGTGATTGGCGCCGACGGCTTCGGCTACGTGCTGACCGACGGGATCTACGAGAATTTTCCGCAGATCGGACGCGTCGAAATTGGCGACCGCGTGGAGATCGGCGCCAACTCCTGCGTGGATCGCGCGGCGCTGGGCGTGACGTCGATCGGCGACGGCACCAAGATCGATAATCTGGTGCACGTCGGCCACAATTGCCGCATCGGGCGCAACGTCGTAGTCGCGGCGCAGACCGGATTCTCCGGTGGCGTGATCGTGGAGGATTACGCGGTGATCGGCGGGCAGGTGGGCGTCGGCGACAAGGCGCGGATCGAATCCGGGGCCATCGTCGGTTCCGGAAGCGGCATCCTCACATCGAAGATCGTGCGGGCAGGCCAGCCTGTGTGGGGCACTCCGGCCCGGCCTCTCAAGGAACACCTGGATCAGCTCGCGGTCTTAAGCCGGCTAGCGAAGCAGCGCAAGAAGGCGCCCTGAGCGCTACGGTTTCCACTCCAGCGTCTCGACCACGCTCACCCGCGCTTGCGGAAACACAGTCATCCGAAAGCGCACCGAATTCGAGACGCTGCGATAGATCAAGCTACCGTTTTGCAGTTGGGCCACGTCGAGCGTCACCGGCCTGGTGTAGCCGCCGTCATCGATTTCGAGCAAGCCTTTTTGCGCGGAGCGTACTGCAGGCGCCAGCGGGCTCCAACTCAGGCGCAGGTTGTCGCCGCTCTTCTTGACCGATAACGACAGCGAGACATCCTGCGCGTCGCTCGCAGCCGAATGGGCCCCGAGGTAGAGGGCCAACTCATATCCCAACGCTCCGCCCAGCAGCATAAAAAGAAGAGTGAGCGACAGCCCCACCCATCCTCGCGGGAAGCGCGATTTGGCGGACGCGGGTTCGGCATAATGCGCCGGGGCAGGTTCGGAGCCGGCTGCCTGCGACGGCGCTGAAGAAGCGAACATCCCCGCGCGCCCTTCTCCCAGCGGACGCCGCGGCGCAGGCTCCTCTCCCAGCAACTCGCGCCGTCGCAGCGGAAACTCCAGCGGAGTCGCGTCCGGAAACTCTCCGTGCTCGCGCACGAAGAAACCGCCGGAACTGGCTTTGGTGGCGTAGGGCTTAATCAGCAGAGCGACCTGGGCCGGACCGGGTAAAAAGAGATCGAGGAGCTCCAAGTCTTCCGGCGCCAGCGAGAATCCGTCGCGGGTATGGCTGCGAAAATATCCCACCGCATACGCCGATGGCGAAGCGCTGGGTTGCAAGCGCTTCCAGCCGTCCTCGAAAGCCGCGCCATCTTCCTTGGTGAACAGATACGAAGGGCCGCGCCGGTATTCGCAGGCGACCGGTTCGAAGTCGTCAATGCGAACGATTGCGGGCACGCCGGGGCGGATGGTGCCGACGAGAAAACCGCCGACTTCGGCGCCGCGTTTCGGGACCGAGCCGAAGCCCCGCATCACTTCCGCCGCAAGCCGGTCGACGACGTCCAGACGCAGATGAACTACCACGGATTGCCCGGGCGCTTCCCAAACGTAATAACCGGCGGGATCTTGTGTCCGAGTGTCCATTTCAGTTACCGTTTCATCGTACTACGGTGACTGGAACTCTTTACATCGTCGCGACGCCGATCGGCAACCTGGAAGACATCACGCTGCGCGCGCTGCGCGTGCTGCGCGAAGTGGACTGGATCGCGTGCGAGGACACCCGGCAGACGCGCAAGCTGCTGGATCATTTTGGGATCTCGAAGCCCATGATCAGCTATCACGATCACAACGAATCCGGGCGCACCGCGGAGTTGGTCGAGAAGCTCAGCAGAGGCGGGAGCGTCGCGCTGGTCTCCGACGCCGGGACGCCGTTGATTTCCGATCCCGGCTATCGCCTGGTGCAAGCGGCCATCGCGGCGGAGGTTGCGGTCGTGCCGATTCCGGGAGCCTCGGCGACGGTGACCGCGTTGAGCGCCGCCGGGCTGGCGACCGATGCGTTCCGGTTTTGCGGATTTCTGCCGCCGAAATCGTCGCAGCGAAGAAAGACGCTGGAAGAATTGAAGTCCGAGACCGCACGCTGGTGTTCTACGAGACTCCGCATCGGATTCTGGAAGCCCTCGAAGACATCACGGCGGTGATGGGCGCAGCGGCCGGTGGTGATCGCTCGGGAGCTGACGAAATTGCACGAGGAGTTTCTTGCGCGGAACGGCGGCGGAGCTGCACGCGAAACTGGCCGCGCGGCCGTCGGTGAAGGGCGAAATCACGCTGCTGATCGGAAAGACGGAGGACGTGCAAGTGGACGACACGCCGATCGAAGAAGCCGTGCGCGCCGCCGAGCAGCAAGGCCTGCCGCGCATGGACGCGATCAAGCACGTTGCCAAGCAGCGCGGACTCTCAAAGCGCGAGGTTTACCGGCTGATTGCCGGCGACGGCGGCCGCTGAGGCGCTGGACAGCAAGTGGCGGCGCAAGGCACCGGCTCGCGCTCGATCAGTTCCGCTATCATGCGGATCATCGCAGGGTGGGTTCCCACCGTACCCGCGCGCACCATCTCCACCCCCAATTCATCGCAGACGGCGCGAGCTTCGGTGTCCAGGTCATACATCACTTCCATGTGATCCGAAAGAAAGCCGATGGGGGCGATGACGGTGTCGCTGGGAGATTCCCGCAGATAATCGCAGATATCGGGACCAAGCCAGGGCTGCGTAGGCGGTCCGCTGCGGCTCTGGTAGACCAGCTTCCATTCCCGTGCGCCAGCGGCTTCGGCCACCCGCCGCGACGCGGCTTGGAGTTGCTGCACGTAAGGGCTGCTCTCCGCCATCGAAGCCGGCACACTGTGGGCCGTAAACACCACCCGCGCGCCCGGCAATTGGGCAAGCGCCGCGCGCACCCGATCCGTCATGGCTTCGAGAAATAGCGGATTTTCGGAAAACGGCGGCATCTTCACGATTTCCGGAGCATTCTCGCCCACCGCCGCCCGGGCGCGCTGGATGTCCTCCAAATACTGGCGGCATCCGGAGTAGGATCCGAACGCCGAAGTCGCCAACGCGACCGCCCGGCGGATGCCATCCTGCTGCATCTGGCGCACGGTATCCGCAAGCATAGGATGCCAGTTTCGATTTCCCCAATAAATCGGGATCTTCACCACCTCCCGCAGCGCGGCGATCAAAGCCCGGTTTTGATCGTTGATCGGGCTCCGGCCATCGAAATGATAGTAGTGTTCCGCCACCGCCAGAAGGCGCTCATGGGGCACATTACGCCCTCGTAAGACATTCTCCAGAAAGGGGATAACGTCTTCGCGCTTCTCCGGACCACCAAACGAAACGACCAGCAGGGCCTCGTAGTACGACACGCCCCATTGTACCGGGTTATAATTAAGACTCTTGCGCGCGTAAGGCGTGGCACCCCAAGCCAAAATTCATGCTCGCTCTCACCATCGCCGCGACAGTCCATATCAGTGTCCTCGGGTCGTTCCACCCGGTCCAATTCGAACTCCAGCCGGTGCAGGGGCAGGTGCTGGTGGTCGAATCGCAGGGACACACTGAAATCCTCCAGGGCGAACGCCCGTTTTCGCTAACCGGACCCGCCAAGGTCAGCGGGCGCAACGGATCCATGGTGCACTTCCGCCTGGCAGTGCCTGGCGTGGAGCCTCGGGAATACATCGGACGGCTGGAAGTCCGCCGCTCCGGCTCGGAACTGCTGGCCATCGTGGAGATGGATCGCGAGACCGCTGTCGCGGCCATTGTCGAGGCGGAGGGCGCAGCCGGGCTTCCCTTTGAGGCCCGCAAAGCGCAGGCAGTAGTGACGCGCTCCTACCTGGCAGGCGCGCATAACCGGCATCAGGGTTTCGATTTCTGCGATACCGAGCACTGCCAGCTCTTAAAGGGCCTCGCCCATCCGGCGAGCGCGGGGAGCCGGGCGGCTGCAGAAACGCATGGGCAGGTGCTGACTTACAAGGGCGACGTCATCCCGGCCATGTATTCGGCCAACTGCGGCGGACACACCAAGTCGCTGGCGCAGACCAAGTGGGAAGGCGCGGCCATTCCCCAGCCCGGCTATCCGTATTTTTCGGTGGCTTGCCCGCTCCGTGGCAAGGCTTCCGGGCACGGTGTCGGCATGTGCCAGATGGGCGCGATCGAAATCGCGCGGCATGGATATCCGGCGCATATTATTCTAGGGCACTATTTCCCCGGCACGACCGTAGAAGCGGTGGCCTTGGCTGCTCCCACCGCGCCCCGGGCCGCTGCGGCCGGCCGAACCCAGATCAGCGCGGCGCCTGCCGTTCACTCGCCTCAGGTGGCGCGCCCAGTCCACGTGGCGGGCCCAGTCCGCGCTGCTAGCACTGTCCCCGCTCCCAGCCCTGTTCGCACGCCGAGTCCGGCCCCAACCACGAGTCCAGCCCGCACAATTAGTCTCGCCCACACTGCCAGCGAAGCCCTCACGGCTAGCGTGGGTAGGGGTGCCCGCGAAGCGCAGTAAACGCGCGATAGATCTGCTCGGCCAGCACCACCCGCGCCAATTCATGCGGCATGGTCATCGGCGAAAGTCCCAGCAGTAAATCCGCGCGCGGCTTCCACTCCGCGGGCAGTCCATCCGCGCCTCCGATCAGAAAGACCATGTCGCGCCCATCGCGCTCGGCTTTCTCGACCAGCGCAATGAACCCCGCTGAATCGAGCGCACGGCCAGCGGATCGAGCAGAATCTTCGCCGCCGCCGGATGCTTGGTCCAGGGATCGAAGCGCAGCGGATGAATCTCGCGCATCTCGCATTTGGCGAAACGCGTGGAGCGCTTGATGTATTCCTCGGCCATGGCGTTGGCGTGCGTGTCGCGCGCCTTGCCGATGTAGTAGAGGAGGACTCTTCACGCTTTGCGGAAGAACGGAATCCCGTTGCGGTCCTCGACGAAATCGACGCGGTCGCCGATGGCCACGCGCTCGCCGTCAACCCGCACCGTCAATCGTCCCCCGTCTTCGAGTGACACGATGGCCAACTGATACGGCGCATCCGCGACGAACTGCTCCGGCGCGGCGTGGACCACGGTCTCGGTGTAAACAACGCCGCTCTTCATGCAACCCCCAGAATCGTGACCACGGCAGTCGCCCCGGACCCGCCCAAATTCTGCGCCAGGCCCAGTGAGTGTCGAGCCAACTGACGCTCTCCGGCTTCGCCGCGCAGTTGGTAG
>CAWCAP010000023.1:0-39474 GCA_963793395.1 Bryobacterales bacterium
AATGTATTGCTCACGGCGTCACCCGCCAGCCGTTTTTCGCGGACGCATCCGGCTGCGCCGCGCGCACCTCTCCCAGGTTCAGCTTTTGCTTGAACTGATAGAACAGGTCAAAATGTTCCGGCGTGTAAGTAGGTGGTTTGTTATCGAATAGCTGTTCGATCTCAGTTTGCATTTCTGTTCCCGGCCCCAGCCATCGCGCCCGCCAGCAGTCCCACCTGCTTGAGTACCGCTTCGATCCTTGACTGCGTATGCGGCAGCGGCGGGCACATCGGCAAACGGTAAACCGGTTCGCACAAGCCCATCATCGCCATCGCAGCCTTCACCGGAATCGGATTCGACTCCACGAAATTCACTTCCATCAACGGGAGCCATTGGCGCTGCAGCGCCCGCGCCCCCGCGAAATCGCCCGCCATCGCCAGCTGCGTGAGCTTGGTCATCTCTCCCGGAATCTCGTTCGAGACCACCGAAATCACGCCGCGCCCGCCCAGCGCGCACAGCGGAATGGTGATCGCATCGTCGCCCGACAGGACATCGAAACTCTCCGGCAACTTGTGGCAGATCGCCGCCATCTGGCTGATGTTGCCCGAGGCTTCCTTCACGCCGCAATATTGTCGATCTCCGCCAGGCGCTTCAGCGTCGCCGGCTCGACATTCACGCCGGTGCGCCCCTGCACGTTATAAACCACGATCGGCAGCGGAACCGCATTCGCGATGGCTTTGTAGTGCTGATACAGGCCCTCCTGCGTGGGCTTGTTGTAATACGGCGTCACCGAGAGGATCCCGTCGACGCCCAGATGCCGCAGTTCCTTCGCGAGCTCGATCACCTCGGCCGTGTTGTAGCCGCCCGCGCCCGCCAGCACCGGCACCTTGCCCCCTTGGCCTCTTCCACCGTGATCTCGACCACGCGCAGATGCTCTTCGCGCGTCAGCGTAGGACTCTCGCCCGTGGTGCCGCAGGGCACCAGAAAATCGATCCCCGCGTCGAATCTGCCGCTGCACCAGCCTCCGCGTCGCCGCCTCATCCAGAGTCAAATCCGGTTTGAACGGAGTAACCAGAGCGGTGCCGCATCCTGTGAACATAAATCACCTCCCGGAAAACAAAACTTCGCTGAACTCGAACACGCCTTTCTTGCCCACGATCCACTGCGCCGCTTTCAGCGCCCCGCGCGCGAATCCTTCGCGGCGCGCGCCGCATGCCGCAGCGTAATGGTATCCGCCGCCGAATCGAACCCGATCTCATGCGTCCCCGGATGCGCGCCCGCGCGATTCGAACTCACGTCGATCGTTGCGCGCATACCCCGCCGTCTTCATCTCGTCCACCAGCTTGATCAGCGTCCCGGACGGCGCGTCCTTCTTGGTGTCGATGATGAATCTCCCAAGCCCATGCGCCATACTGAGGCTCGTCCGCCAGCAGCCGCGCCGCCTCCTGCACCAGCCGCGAAAACACATTCACGCCGATCGAAAAATTCGGACTCCAGACCAGCGCGCTGCCGCTCTTCTCCACCGCCGCCCGCACCTGATCCATCTCGCTTCAGCCATCCGGTGGTGCCGACCACCACCGGCACACCCAGCGCCGCCAGCTTTTCGACATTCCCGAGCACCGCCTCCGGCGTCGAGAACTCAATCGCCACATCCGCCCCGCGCGCCTTCGCGAATATCGTCATTCGACATCGACCGCGCGCATGAACCGAGAATCCATACTCCGGCGCCAGCTGCTCAATCATGCCGCCCCATTTTCCCGTAACCGACGATCGCCAGTTTCATTCAAATGCCGCCGATCATTCGGAAAAATTCCCGGTGCAGCGATTCTACCGCGCGATGGAGATCCGCCGCGGCCACCACCAGGCTGATATTCAGCAGCGACGCGCCCTGCGAAACCATCCGCACATTGATATCCTTCAGCGCCGCGAACACGCGCGCCGCCGTTCCCGGAATTTTGCCGGATATTTTCGCCCACCAGGCACACAATGGCGTGCTGATCTTCGATCGTCACCTCGGCGAACTCCTCAATCTCCTCGCGAATCGCCTCCAGCGCGCGCGTATTGTCGATCGTCAGCGACACGCTCACCTCGGACGTCGCCAGCATATCCACCGGCGTCTCGAAGCGGTCGAAAATCTCGAAAATCCGCCGCAAAAATCCATGCGCCATCAGCATCCGCGTCGAAACGATATTCACCAGCGTGATATTCTTCTTGCACGCAATCGAGCGAATCGGAGCTCGTCGCTCGGCGGCGCCTCCGCCACAATCAGCGTTCCTTCCACCTCCGGCCTGCCGCGAATTCAGAATCCGCACCGGAATGTTTTTCTCAATCGCCGGCAGCACCGTCGCCGGATGCAGCACCTTCGCGCCGAAATACGCCAGCTCCGCCGCCTCCGCGAAGGAGCACGTTTCGACGCGATACCCGCCCGGCAAAATCGTCGGATCGGCCGTCAGCATGCCGTCGACATCGGTCCAGATCTGAATCTCCTCCGCGCCAATCCCCGCGCCCACAATCGACGCCGTGTAGTCCGATCCGCCGCGCCCCAGCGTGCGTGGTGACGCCGTCTTCGGTCGACGCCGATGAATCCGCCCATCACGACCACTTGCTTGCGCCGCCAGCGGCGGAACGATTGCCGCCAGCTTCGCATTAGGTTCCGCAAACAACGGCGCCGCCTGCGTATGCCGCCCATCCGTCACGATCACGCTGCGCGAATCGACATGCACCGCCGGGATCCCAGACTGTCGGAAACGCGCCGCGACGATCATGCTCGAAATCCGTTCGCCATACGACGGAAATCGCGTCGGTCGCGCGCGGCGTCAACTCGCCCATCACGGCGAGCCCTTTCACCAGCTCCGCCAGCTCGTGAAAGTGCGCGTCAATCTTCTGCATCCACGTCCGAGCCCGCCGACTCTTCGCAAATGAAACGCGCGCAATTCTGTCCAGACGATCCAGCGCCTCTCGCGCCGCCCCGAAACCGCCGCCGATCCGCAATCGCCAGCAGCTTATTCGTGGTCTTGCCCATCGCCGAAACCACCACCACCGGCCGCCGGTCGCAAGCCGCGCCCGCACGATCTCCGCCACGCGCTCGATCGCCTCCGCCGATTCGACGGAAGTCCCGCCGAATTTCATCACGATCATCGTTTTGCCGTCGCCCCTCGGAGCAGCCCCTTCGCCACCATCACCTCCGCGATCTGCACCGCATTCAACGCCGCGCCCTTCAGCAATTGATCGCCCGCCACAAACATCGCAATCGATTTACCGCTGGGATCGCTTGTGTCCTGCCGAATGCGCCCCACCAGAACATCACCCTGACCCGACGCGTCCTTTGGCATCGGGAAATAGTTCTTCACCGGATCGTCAATGAGCTTAACTGCCCGGCGCCCCCGCCAGAATCTCGCGCACCTCAGCCGGCGTAATCGGCCGCTCGCATTCGATAGTCAGAGCCTCAGAATGCGCCCGCAGCACCGGCACACGCACACAGGTCGCGCTAATACGAATGTCCGCGTCGCCAAAAATCTTCTTAGTCTCCTGGACCATCTTGGTCTCTTCTTCGTTGTAGCCCGTCGCCGGATCGATCTTCGAGTTATGACTGAACAAATTGAAAGCGTAAGGATGCGGCAACACCGTGTTCGCGTATTCGCGATCCTCCAGATGCGCCCGCGTCGATTCGCGCAACTCTTCCATCGCCGCCGCCCCCGCGCCCGACGCCGCCTGATACGTCGCCGCGATCAGCCGCTTGATGCCGATTCTTCTTGTGAATCGGCCACAGCGGGACGATCGCAATAATCGTCGAGCAGTTCGGATTCGCAATGATACCGTCGTGCGCCGCAATAGCCTCCGGATTGATCTCCGGAATCACCAGCGGCACCTTCGGGTCCATGCGAAACGCCGACGAGTTATCCACCACCACGGCGCCCGCGCGCGCCGCGATCGGAGCGTATTTCTTCGATATCGAACCGCCCGCGCTGAAAAACGCGATATCGACGTTCGCAAAGCTGTCCTCAGTCAGCTCTTCCACCAGCACATCGCGCTCGCCGAACCGCATCGTCTTGCCAGCCGACCGCGCCGACGCCAGCAGCAGCAGCTTCGAAATCGGAAACCGCCGCTCTTCCAAAAACGCAGAAACTCGACGCCCACGGCGCCCGTCGCCCCCGCAATCGCCAACTCTATATTGCTCACTCATAACTCACCCCTGTAATAATTGCTTCGCAATGGTTTGATATGTTTCAATCGCCGCCACAATCTCGCGCTTCGCAATGCGCTCCTCGATCCGTGTGCGCGACGTGAATGCTTCCCGGCCCAAAAAGATACGGCGTCCCCCACGCGCCCATTGAACGCCGGGATGTCGGTAGTGTAGGACACCACGCAAGTCTCCAGATCCGTCCATCGATCCCATATGCACCGCCGGAATGCACAGCACTTCCTTCGCCTCGGCCATTGCCCGCCACCGCTTCTGCGATCGCCGCCGCGTGCTATTGCCGTCGTCCACCAGGCGGAATGAAAATCTCCGCCATCGCGTGATCCGGAATCACGTTCGGCGCGCGCCCGCCCTGAATGGTTCCGATATTCAAAGTGCTAGCGCCCAGCACCGCGTCGCGCGGCAGCGTGATCTTGCGCACCCGCTCCAGCGCATCCAGCAGTTTCTCGATCGCCGATTCGCCCAAGTGCGGATACGCCGAATGCGCCATGCGCCCGTAGCGCACAATCTCATACCGCAGCGCGCCCTTCGAGCCCAGCGCCAGCTTGTTCTCCGTGGGCTCGCCGTTGATCGATGAAGCGGCTCGCCCCGCGGATGCTTCGCCGCGAAATGAGCTCCCGCGCTGTTGCGCTCCTCGCCCACCACGAACAGCAGCGCGATCCGCGCTCGCCTTCCGCGAGCAGCGCCTCCACCGCGTAAATCATGGACGCGATGATGCCCTTGGTGTCGCACGCGCCGCGCCCCCAGATGCAATTCGTCGTCTTCGCGCGAAGCAAAGAACGGCGGCACGGTATCCATGTGCGTCGAGAGCGTCACCACCGGCTCGTCCCAGTGCGCCAGCACGTTGTAGCGGTGCGGCTCCACCTCCATGCGCTCCACGTGGCCGCCGGTGCGCTCCGCGAGCGCGCCAAGATATTCCGCCAGAAACACGCCCACCTGCTTCCTCATGGGGCGTGACCGAATCGATATCCATCAGCGCGCGCGTCAGCTCAAATGCATTCATAGATGTACCAGACAATTGGGGACGGGAGGAGGCGCCGCTTCGCGACGCCAGGGAGCGGACCTGACATAACTTTCCGCTTCCCGATAGCGCTCCACCCGGTCCGTCACACTCTACGATCGAATGACAGTGGGCCGGTGTTAACCTTTCCCCCCAACCGCCGCGCGCCGAATCTCGGCGCCGCGATTTCGGCGAAGGCTGCCCCTTTCACCCAGCGCTCCGGGACCGCCGGAACCACGCGCCAGGCTACTCATGGCCCTCGCTCCTCTACCAAGATCTTTTTCAGAATAACACGACCCGCCATCGCCCGCAGGGCAACTTCAATTCTTGGTCCGCAGGTCTTCGGGGGACACCGGCCTCGGCACGAAACGAAACTCGACTGGAGCTTGCCCGGCCGCTTCGATGGTTTGCCGGCTATGCGCTCATGGGGATCCGTTGCGACATTCGTTTAACGGCCACTTGATCCGGGATGTTGCTAAGAGGGATAATCTTAGTCACTTCGCAGACTGGACTGCCCTTAGGCGGAGAAGAGAAAATGTTTGCAGTTACTGGAATTACCGGCAATGTGGGTGGAGAGGTGGCGCGCAACCTTCTGGCCGCTGGCCAGCCCGTCCGAGGCGTGGTTCGCGAGACCCGCAAAGGCGAGGCCTGGGCGACGCGAGGTTGTAGACCTCGCCGAGGCGGACATCAACGACGCGGCCGCGCTTACCGCGGCGTTTAAGGGAGCTGCCGGTGTCTTCGTGCTCGTTCCACCGAACTTCGATCCGTCGCCTGACTTTCGCGAAGCACGGGCTGTAGCCGCCGCATTGCGATCGGCGATCGACGCCGCGCGTCCCGGTAGAGTCGTGTACTTGTCGACCATCGGCGCGCAGGCGACCCGATCAAACCTGCTCACGCAGCACTCCATAATCGAGCAGGCTGCTTGGAGAGTTGTCGATTCCAATTTGTTTTTTGCGGCCAGCGATGGTTCATGGAGAACTCGAGCTGGGACGTCGCTCCGGCGGCCAAGAACGGCGTGTTCCCGAGCTTCCTGCAGCCCCTCGACAAGCCAGTGCCGATGGTTGCCACGGCCGACATCGGGCGTGTGGCGGCCGAACTCATCCAGACCCCGTGGAGCGGCCGCAGCGTGGTCGAGTTGGAAGGGCCGCACCGCGTGACCCCTGAGGAGATCGCAGCCACCTTCGCTGACCTGCTTGGTCGTCCCGTGCGAACAGACGCCGTGCCACGCGAGACTTGGGAGTCGCTATTCCAATCGCAGGGCATGAAGAACCCCGCACCCCGCATTCAAATGCTCGATGGGTTCAATGAAGGCTGGATTGAATTCGAGAGCGGAGAGGCTGGCTCTCGAAAAGGAAAAGTCGAGCTGCGAACCGTGCTTCAACGGCTTATCGAACGCGAGAGCAGGTCTTGAGCGTTCCCGCGCGACCTTCTTAGCAACCTAAATAGTCTGAGCACACCCTTTAGTCAGCCGCAGCCAAACCAGGATTCGATCCGTTTATCTTCCCGCCGCCGCCCGGATCGTATCCAGCAGTTCCTGATATTGCGGATCGCGAATCGTCTGCGACGACGCCACGAAATTCGCCAGCACCCGGCGTGCGATGCGGCGGTCTTCGGAATCCTCCGCCGCCTTCGATTGCGCCAGCAGCCCATCGACGTGCTCTTTCAACTTTGCGAAGCTTTCCCCGTTGCGCCACCGGTCGCGCCACTCAAAGAGCTCGCCCTGCACATGCAATTCACGTTCCTCGTTCTTGGATTCCTCGCTCAGCGCGTCCCGCACGTCCTGCCGCTTCAGTAACCGCTTGGCGCGATCCGCGAACTTGCCAACGTCCTCCATCCCTTCAAAATCCGCAATCAAATGAATCAGCTCGTGCAGCGTTTCCACATTGTCCTGCAGCGCGTCGATCCGCTCCCCGCGCGCCGCGAACCACGTGTTCACCTGAGCCGTATCCCGCGGCCGCAACCCGGATTTCATCGCCTGCAATTCCATCCACTCCACCGCCTGCATCGCCATCTCCGCCGGCAGCCACGTGTGTCCGCCATCGAAATACAGCACCCGATGCGCGCTGGTCATGCGCCGGTCGAGTTGATACATCTCCAGGTGATTGAAGTCGTCCGTGCCCGCCGACCCGAATACCGGAAACGGAGGCCGCGCGATGAACTGGTCCGGAAATCCGGCGCTCGAAGCAAACACTCCCGCGATTTGCTTGGACTCAAGCGCGATCTTCAACGCCACTCGCGCCCCTCCCGACAGCCCCGCCGTATACACCCGCTTGGGGTCGATCGAAAATCGCGCCTTCACATCCGCCGTCATGGCCTTCGCCGCATTCATGCTCACTTCCCAGGGACCGTTGCGTGAGTTGAGCGAACCAGCCACGATGTAGCCGTACTTTTCGGCGGCTTGCTGGTAGCGCTCCACCGGCACCCGCCCCCGCCCGCCCCCGTCGAACGCGAGAATGACGCTCCATTGCCGCGAAGGCGTATAGTTCGATGGAAGATACAGCGCATAGTGCTGCGTATTGTCCGCGGCGCACTCCACACTATCGACGATCTGCCCCGTGGGTAGTTCCGCGGCGCGCGCCGCCGCAGTAGCCATCAGCAGCGCGACGACTTTCTTCTCCATGCACTGAATCATAGCGCGGGCATGGCGCCAAGCGGTATCGTTGCTTTTCAACTACGCACGATACGTAATTGCCCTGCGCTCGACGTTGGAACGCTGAAAGTCCGGGTTTGGCTCAAGCCGGTACCAAACCTCTCGTTGGGTCCAATTTCCCTGCGCGTCATAGCGGTATACAAACCGATTGCGTTGCAAGTTCACACGGTCTGGCGTGTACTCGATGCCGCCATCGTCGTTGATCTTCCCTTCACGGTGTCTGTCTTCGTTGATTTCCTCGACGGGATCGTCCCACTCCTCGTAAAGGTACGTCGAGCGATGTTCGCCGAGCCTCCCCATACTCATGATCCGCTCCACGCGCCGGCCTTGAGCATCGTATGTATAGCTCGTGCTGGAGAACTTGCCCAACGCCTCCTTGAAAACCGCAGCCGTCGCCGCACGCTGCTCAAGTGGCGCCTTTTGGAGCAAATCAGTGATCATAGATTCCCGATCCATTTCCATCTCTTCCTTCACCAACCTCCCCGCGGCGTCGCGGGTGAGTATCACGGTTGCGATGGGTTTGTGGTCTGCATCCGTAACGACAGCTCTCGCCGGCAGATGCTTCTCGTCGAAAGTCGTAACCATCGTCGCGGCTCCCGGAGCAACATAAAGCTGTTCCGAACCTTCGACCGTAAAGCTGGCGTTGGCTCCGTGGTGTCCCAGGGAGCACACCTTGGTCTTCTTGCCGGCGGAATCGTAGGTGCAGGTTTCCGTTTCTTTTTGTGTGCCATCGTGGCTCACCTGCACCGTCCGCACATGCCGCCCCGCTTCATCGTAGGAATAAACGGTTCTGTCGATGGTCCCGTCGTCGATCTGGAAGCTCGATTCCAGCAAGCGATCCGCAGCATCGTACACCCGTCGAGAATGCGCGATTGATCCGTCGGGATTGTGAAAATCGGTGCCGCTAACCGCCCCGTCCGGACGGAACGACGTAACAGCGACGCCTCGCGGTGGCTGCCATTCCCCACGTGCAATATCCCAAGTGGAATGTTCTGTAGTGAGAGTCGTCACCGGGCCGCGGATTTTCCAGTTCGCAGCGTCCACCATAACTGGTCCGGGCCCTTCCCAAGCCCGGCGAGCGCCTCGCGGCTATTCCTGCACTTTCACCAATAAATACCTATAAAAACCGAAAGGCTTCGGGTACTCCGTATGCCAGTGGGGCGTTCCCGAAGGAACCAACAGCCAGTCGCCCTTCGTCATATGGTCGGCCCGTCCTTGTTCGACTTTCGCGCCGGCCATCCGGTGATCTCCGCTGTCCTTCATACCAACCACCGTGCCGCCGGTCACCACCGTGACGGCGCCGTCGATACAGTAGAAAATATCGATAGCGCTCGGATGGACTTCCGGATCGGCGCCGTAATTGGCCGGTTGATCCGGTCCTGTGCGATAACCGCCGGAGAGCCTCAACTTCGGAGCCGCGAAAATCTCTCCCTTGCTATTCAGCGCCGCCGCAACCTTGTCATGATCCACGAAGGTAACGTCCGCGCCCGCGCCGCCCGCCGGAGTTGTCACCTTAACCACGTGATAGCTGATCGATTTCGGAACCTCCTTGAACCAGTGCGGTGAGCCCGCGGGAATCACCATGATGTCGCCCTTGGTCAGGTGAAAAGTCTTTCCGCCTTCGATGCTATTCGTCTTTCCTTTGGTTCCACCGGCGATCACCGTCGCCTCGCCATCGGCGACATAGATGATGTCGGTCTCCTTCTCATGCACTTCCACCACCCCGGCTTTATCGCGATGCGAACCCGAAACTTTGATAGCAGCCGGTGTGTTCGGATTGTCGATCAGCAGCCCGCCTTTGGCCAGCGCCGCCGCCACTTTCTCGTGATTGGCGTAGATACCGGCCGGCACAACCCCGCCGGAAGTCGCATCCGCAGCAGCCGCTCCGGCCGCCAAAATAAGAAGCCCGATTCCCAGTGTTAGCGTCGTTCTCAGAAGTCTACCTCCTCGTTCCTGTTTTCTAAGTTTCCCCAGAATACACCCATCCGCAACCAATGTGGACAGCCAAGGTGCTAACGCTGGAGCCAAATAGATGTGCAACTCAGTTCACCCGGCCGAGATATTTATCCAAAAACCGCAGCACTTCCCTCGACAGCTCCGGCTTCAATTCAGTCACGTCGTGCGGAGTCTCCAGTACCTTGCGGAACTTGTCCGCCGGAGCCGTTCCAATCATCTGGAACATCGGAATTTGCGCCTGATCCGGCGGGAACGTGTAGTCGTATTTTCCGTTCACCATCAGCACCGGCGCTTTCATGCGCGGTGCGAAATCCGCCTGATCGGCGCCCGGCGCCGGAGGCATCAGGAAAAAGCCGCCATCCAGAAAGACCGCCGCCTGAAACCGATCCTCCAACGCTAGAAAGATGACGCCCTCCGCGGAGCCTTGGCTCACACCCAGATACGCCAGCTTCTTTGCATCTGCCACATCCGGCCGTGTTTCCAGATAGTCCACGGTACGGCGCATCTCTTTGGACTGCTGAATTGTCAACTCGCGCGCGGTCAGCGTCCCCGGCAAACCCGATCCTGGAAAACGGTGCTCGTACGTCCCGCGATAAATCGGATATGCCACCGCCCGGCCGCTCTTGATCACATAGTCGACGAAGTCCATATCCCCTAATTTCAGGCTGCTTGGCATGAAGTCCACCCGCGCGCTCGGGAAGAACACAACGGTTTGATACGGCGGCCGGACATTCTTCGGCGAAAAAAGATACACCGGCAGCCGCTCGTTATCGTAGCCGGCATCGATGCTGATCCGCTCCTTCTTCCAGTCCGCGGTTTCCTCCACCACCGCCTCAGTCTTCGCGTTCAAGGGACGCTTGTCGTAAGAGTACAAGCTGCGGTACGCCGCGAAGACCTCATTCGAGACCGGCTTCACTTTCGAAAAATCCCTCGCTTGTCTGAGTACCGGCGCCGCCGTAGCCGCCGGCAACGGCTCGCGGTTACGCACGCCGCGGAAACCGTTCATCGCCGAACGATCGAACGGAGGCAGCGCCTCCGGTATGTATGCCTGATACGGTTGCGTTCCCCACGCGCCGCCTAAAATGAAGCGGTTGTTCGCTTCGTCTGCATTCAGGCACCACTCCCTCACATTCCCCGTCAGATCGTATGCGCCATACGGACCCACCGCCTGCGAAGCGCCCACCGGCGCCGCGCCGCGGCCCCCAAAATTACTTCGGATCGCGGAGTAGCGGGCAGTCTCCTGCGGAGCCGCCTTAAACCATTCCCCCAACGCCGGCAGGCTCTTGCCCGCGTACGCCGCATACGCCGACGCTTCATACCAGCTCACTCCAGAAACCGGATACTCGTCCTGCCCCTGCGGAAAATGGCCCCCCTCCCAGGTCGAAGGACCCGGCCGCCCGGTAGGATCGCGGAACAGATCCATGGCCTGCTCCCAGCTCAGCTCCTTACCGTCTTTTACGAACTTCTCCTTCCAGTATTCGCGTTTCTGATACCCGCCCTGGTCCACGAACTTTTGATACTCGCTATTCCTGACTTCAAACTGATCCATATCGAACGCCGGGAGCGCATAACGCACCCAACCAATGAAACCGATCAGGTTTGCAAACGCACCTCCATCCACCGGAACCATCCCGGCCTCCACGTTCGCGGGAATCTCGAACGGAAACTGCATCGCCGCGGCCGTGAGAGGCGCGCTGGTGAAGTCTTTCACCCCGGCTTTCGAAAGCCTCCACCGGAAATATCCCTTCGGAATCCTGACGTGTTCCATCGGCGTGATGCCAAGCGTATACCAGTCGCTCTCCGGAGCGACATAATCCTGGATCTCCACTTTGGCGCCGGGCGTTAGCGATTTCACCGCCGTGAACATCGTCAAGTCCTGGGCCGCCTTCTCCAGTCCCGCATCGCCCGGCAGAATGTGTTCTGCTTTTTGCATCACCTGGAACGCCGCCAGCGGCTTCAACTCATCCTTCAGTTTGTTGATCTCCGGGATTGCATCTTCCCGCGCCCAGCGCTGCGTTTCGGATCGCTTGCGCCACCACGCCCCACCCAGAATCACCAGCAGCAGCGCCACCGCCGCGAGCCCCAGCGCCGCACGCCTTCGCAGCGGACTCGCCGTATAGACCGGAGGAACCGCGAGCCTTTCCGCGAGCGCCGATAGCTCAGTGGCCACTTCCTCCGCGGACCCGCAGCGCTGTGCCGGGTCCTTTTGAAGCAGCTTTGCCACCAGCGCATCCAGACTCTCCGGAACATCCGCCCGCTGCTGCGCCAACCGCGGAACCGTCACCGCGCCGCCGCCTGCTTGCATCCGCCCCAGTGATTTCCCTGGGAACGGCAGTTTCCCCGCCGTCATTTCATACAGCGCCAGCCCCAGCGCAAACAAATCGGTCCGTACATCCGACTCTTTGCCCTCCATCTGCTCCGGAGCCATATACGCGGGCGTTCCCATCACAACATTGGTCTCCGTCAGGCCAGCTTCGGAAACCATCTTGGCGAGCCCGAAATCCAGCACCTTCGCGCCGTGCCGGGTTAGCATGATGTTGGTCGGCTTCAAGTCCCGATGCACCACGCCATGCGCGTGCGCCTCCGCCAGCGCCGATGCGATCTGCGCCCCATACCGCACCACCTGCTCTATCGCCAACGGACCCCGCTTGATTTCGTCCGCCAGCGTGGAGCCCTCCAGCAGTTCCATCACCAGGTAATTCGAACCCACGTCGTGCAGCGTGCAAATATTCGGATGATTCAGCGACGAGATCGCCCGCGCCTCTCGATTGAATCGTTCGCTGAACTGCTGCTGCGAAGTCTTGATAGCGACGGCCCGCCCCAGCCGGGTATCCACCGCGCGAAACACTTCGCCCATGCCGCCTGCTCCCAAGTGCCCCTCGATCTTGTAAGGCCCAAGGTAGGTTCCCTGTGTGATCACAGTCGCCGTGACTTCGTAATTTGTGAGCCCTGCTATGCCGGCGCCAGCCGGATGGCCTGTGCTTCCGCTCCCCGCCGAATCCCGCGCGAGCAACGCCTCCACCTCACGCCGAAGCTCCGGATCGGCTGTGGCCAACACCCCCCGGTCCTGTCGCGCAGCGTGATACAGGTCTTCGATTTGCCGGACACGCTCGGGAGTCATTTTAGGCAATTCCATTCTATTACCGCAGCGGCCCACGTGCTCCTGACCACCACTCTTGGCCCGTTGCGATTTTCCTCGCCACTCTGATAATTTGCCGACTTACCATCGAATCGAATCCTAAGAAACGTCTCGTCGATTTCGTTAAAAATCACAAATGAGACTCACCCGCTCCGCTTCAGATCGTCCGGCGCTATCCCGCACTGTGATACCTTTCCCGAATATGAGAAAACTCCAGCCGGTTTTCTATCTATTCATGGTTTTGCTGTTTTGCTATCAGACCTTTGATGAGTTCTCCGCACCAAATCGCACGAAGTACCGAATAATTGCGGGCGTGATGGCGATCATGGGGGCGGTATTCTCCGCGATCATGGCTTGGGGTGGATTCCAGAACAACCGCCGCGAGCGGTCCAAAAACTAGCCCATGCTCAAATGGACCCACTACCGAATCCTAAGCCGGAGGGTTTAGTCGAGACCGAAGCCGTGAATCGGTGTTTACTCTCAAAGCGCGCTCTGCAAGGCATTTTCAACAAATCACCGCGTTATACTGTTCCCAGATGAATCGGCTACGACTCTTCATAGCATTGGTTCTCGTTGCTCGCTTCGCCTTAATGAACCTGAACGCCGGCTCCTGGGACCAATATCCAGAATCCGTGCGCAACCTACTCGAAAAGCCATGGGGCGGTCCCGCGCAACTAACATTCCAGAACGGGGCCCGTAAAGAGGGGCAGGTTCTCAGAGTCACCGATCAGTATGTGACCTTTACGGAAGGAAACGCGCTTTTGGGCGGAGGTCCTTGCACGCAGATAGAGCTATCGCGACTCGCCGGGGCAAAATACACAGGAATAAGTGACACGGGAGAAGACACTTTTCTAGGGATAGTTTTCGCACCGCTCTGGATTCCAGCGCAAATCTTCTTTTGGGTCCATCCGAATCCCATCGAAGGCCTGTGGCAGTCAGCAGTCTCGCAAGGTGACAGCATGAGCGTCTTGGAGTTCAGAGGAGACCTAGTCGACATCGAGAGTGCAAGTGTGAGCGAGGGCCGATATCGATTTGATCGGGGCATGCTCTATCTCTCGCCTAGCTTGGGAACCGATCAGGCGATTTCCGTTACGATGAGCTGTGGCGACGTACTCTCCGTTGGCCCGTTGCGACTTCAAAGCTACAGGAGCCATCGGGATCGTGACCACGCATATGCGCCAATTGTCGGGTATTGGGCCTCGAACTACCTTCCGCCGCGTACAGCTTGGGACTTGCGTGAGGATGGGACCTTTCGCAAGGAAGTGATCACGGCGCCTCGAACGATGAAATTCAAGAGGTCCTACGACCGCATCAGATTGGACTCGGGCGAGGAGTGGACCTTCCGTCGCAACCGAACGCACTTGTCGATCACCAAGGGCGGCGTCACCACAGAGTACGCACCCCGAGCGTTTCGCTAGCAAATAGCTCCAGATGACGTGACACAAAGTAACGGCCTTGGGGGCACCCGCCGTACATGTCACTTTGACGTGTAACACGCAAACCGCTGGAATGAGGTTCCGGGCGAGCCTCGCCTTCACTTAGAGTCGCCATTCAATTCCCTCAAAATGCCGTTCCCATCTTCTTCCGGAGCTCTTTCCGCAGCAATAGCCATCACTTCCCACTTTGCCTTTTCACCCCGCGCAACTCCCCGGCGTTACCTTGCAACCATGAGAGTCCGTCCCACCCACCGGGGGCTAAGGACCACGTGAGCGGAATTCTAGACCCTTCCGCGGAGCGTAACAGCGGTGAGGTAGTAGCGGAGAACTGGAACTCCGCCCCGCTCGGTAGGTGGTCTCTCCCAGATCGCCGGGCCTGCGAAATGAGCGTACAGCGGCTTGTCAGCGTTGTGTGTTACTCACAGCAGGTCTCACGGGTTAATGCCGCCATGAGAGGGCCCTCGAAGGAAGTTTAAAGGAAGGCGGGAAGGAAAGAAAAATCAAATGAAAGTTGCCCGGCGCAAGCATTGATAACTTGCGCCGGACACGTTTAGCAGTCTAGTGCAACATCAACTTCTGCACGCGCAAATTGCCGACCTCGCCCACGTAGAGCGTATTGGCATTGCGGCAGTCGATCGCGTTCACAGTTCCGAATTCCTTTGGCAACTTGCCCGCCTTGCCGAATTTGCCGACCACGGTTCCGTCGAGTTGCATCTTGTAGATTTCACCATCGCGGTCAATATCGTTGGCCGGATTTGAATTTGAGACGTAAAGGAACGGACTTGCTCCCTTCGTGAGACACAGCGCCTGCGCATTCCCGACACCTGTATAGGCAGTCTTAAAATTGCCGTCGTTGTCGAAAACTTCAATGCGCTTGTTCCCGCCGTCGGCCGCGTACACGTTGCCCTGCGCATCCACCGCGATGCTGCGGACATTGGCGAACTGGCCGTCTGCGGTTCCGCGCTTACCCCAGGACTTCAAGAATTTGCCGTCCTTGTCGAACTTCGCGATGCGCGCATTGCCCAGGCCGTCGGCGACAAAAATATCGCCGGCCGCATCCCAAGCCACATCCGTCGGCCGTGAGAATAGATCCTGCGGCCGCCCCGCGCCGTCGTTTTTCGGCTCGCGCGCCGGAACGTTCACGTTCTCGGCTTTGCGTCCGAGCAACATCAGCAGCCGTCCCTGCGGGCTGAACTTCATCACCATCTCAGTCATCTGATCCACCACCCAGATGTTGTCAGCCGGATCGATGCGGACCTGAGCGGCAAACATGAACCCGTAGGAGTCCTTGCCGATCTCGCGAATGTAGTTGCCCGTCGGCCCGAACTCGAACAGTCGCGAGCCGCCGTGTGCGAACGGCCGCGCGGTTCCGATCGTGACCGTGGGATGGCCCGTCCGCGTGTAGACAAAAATGTTGCCGTGCGAATTGGTCGCCACGCCGGCCACTTCGCCGAGATAGATCCCAGCGGGAAGTTGCAGTGCGTTGGGGACGGAATCGAACTTGATTTCAGGCGCGTCCTTTTGGGCATAGAGCGGCGCGCCGGCGATCAGGGCCGCAGCCAACAGAGCTTGCTTTAGGTTTTTCATAAGTGTTCTCCTCGATCTGTCCGCTTCTTAGTTCGCGCCTACACCTGAAGACTTGGCGCTGGCGGATTTGGCCGGTGCACTGGTCTTGAATACGAATTTCTGTACGCGCCAGGATTCGATTTCGCCCATGACCAGCTCGTTGGGATTCCGGCAATCCAGCATGTGAACCACCTGGAATCCGGGAGCCAATTTTCCGGGGTGGCCAAACTTGCCGAGCACCGTTCCGTCCAGCTCCAGCTTGTAGATTTCTCCGGTGGTTTCCCAGCTTCCCGGCCCGTTCCCGTTCGGATTCGAGTTCGACAGGAACGCGTATTGATGCGGGCCAGACGAAACACACGCGGTCCAGGCCGTACCCAGATTTGTAATCTCCCTGATCGGCTTCAGATCGTTGTCGAGAATCACCCAGCGGTTGTTGCCGCGGTCGGACACCCACACATTCCCTTTTCCATCCACTTGTAAAGCGTGCGGCAGATTGAATTCTCCTGGGCCCTTGCCAACTTTTTCGCTGCCCACCTGCGCCAGGAAGCGGCCGTTCTTGTCGTACTTCACGACGCGGTTGTTGCAATAACCGTCGGAGACGAAGATGTTGCCCTGCGGGTCCCAGCCCACGTCCGTCGGGCGGCAGAAGATATATTTCTCCGCCGGCTTATTCGGGCCGACCGGGTACGCCGTCACGCCTTCGACTGCTGGCGGTCTGCGGCCGAGCACCATCAGCACTTTTCCTTCCGGGCTGAACTTGATGACCATGTTGGTGCCTTCATCGACGGCCCAAATGTTGTCGTCCTTATCGACACGCACCGAGTGGGCGAATTCAAAGCCATAAAATCCGGCGCCGATTTCCTTGATGAAGTTGCCGGCTGCGTCGAATTCAAATAGCCGCGTGTTGGCGCTGCGGTGATAGACAAACGTATGTCCCTTGGAGTTCGTGGCCACCGCGACGGATTCGCCGAGATACTCGCCCGTGGGGAGCTTCAAAAAGTTCGGCACCGCCGTGAACGGCATTTCCGGCACACCTTCAACGGTCGCCTTCTTTTGTGCAAAGGCAGGCGCGCCGGCTAGCAGCGCCAGCCCGAACGCACAAGTCAAAATTCGTTTCATGGGAGTCTCCTTCAACATTCCAATCCGACCACCTATTCTAGGTCAAATTGGGGAAGCCGTGGGATGGCCGGATGGCAAGGTCAACTGAGGTCATAAGGCGCGCCGTCTCCGGCGCGGGAACTGGGTCCCGATGGCGTGAAAATACACGCCGCCATCTTCTTCCCCTCGCCGGCTAAGCGTTCGTGGCGTCAACCTTCACTCGGCGCGCCGCCCTTTAGGGATAATGGTTTCAGGTGGCCTCCTCTCCGAACATCTACACCGCCGATGTCGGGATCTTGACGCGATTTTGGAGCCGCTTGCGCGCTGCCTTCGAGTCGACTTACGAAGATGGCTGTTTGAGCATCGCGAAGGGCGCGGCGTATTCCTCGCTGCTGGCTTTTTTCCCGGTGCTCACCACCATTGCAGCAGTGCTGGTGCAAGCCAACGCCGATGCCGTCGCCCGTACCACCGCGCGCTTGCTCTATGACGTAATCCCGCCCGGCACGGAAGACATCGTGCGCGCGCTGTTTACGGTAAAAGGCCGGCGGCCAACCGGATTGTTGGTTGGCGCCGTTGTGCTCTCGGTATGGGCTAGCTCCGGCGTGATGATGAGTCTGATGGAAGGCTTCCGCGCTGTCTACCGTATCCCCAGCGGACGCTCTTTTGTGAAGGAGCGCGTGGTCGGGATGTGGCTGGTGTTGGTGGCTGCGATTCCGATGCTGGGGGCCTCGGCGCTCATCGTCATTGGAAATCGAACCCGCCGCTCTTTCGTTTACTGGCTCGGGCTGACCCGCGGCGACGATCTGCGGGGATGGGTCGCGCTGGGCGGCCAAGTCTTCAGTTTCGCGATCGCCTTGCTCGGCATCGTCATTGTGATGGCGCTGGTCTATTACTTTGGCCCTAACCGCAAGCAAAGTATTCGAGGCGTCTTCCCCGGCGCGCTTCTGGCTACGGGGTTGTGGCTGCTCTCTACTTTGGCGGTGGGATGGTACCTTCGCGATATTTCTAATTACAACGTGCTCTATGGCGGGGTCGGCGCGGGGCTCGCCTTGCTGACGTGGAGCTATGTGTTGTGCGTCATCACGTTGTTCGGTTGTGCATACAACGCCGTCGGCGAACGTAGCTAGCGCCGCCCGAAGTCAACGCCGCCCGTCGGTAATGACAGTTCGCTAGGATGAAGGCAATGCCGAATCCGCTTTCTTCCCAGGAACTTCGCAGGGTCGACGCACACTGGCGCGCCGCAAATTATCTCTCCGTCGGACAAATTTATCTTTACGGCAACCCGCTGTTGACCGAGCCGCTGAGCATCGATCACATCAAGCCGCGCCTGTTAGGGCACTGGGGCACCACGCCGGGTCTCAACTTTATTTATACGCATGCCAACCGCCTGATCCAGAAATACGATCTGAACATGATCTACATCTGCGGACCGGGACACGGCGGCCCGGGCATGGTGGCCAACACCTGGCTCGAAGGCAGCTATACCGAGCGCTATCCCAACATCACGCGCGACGCCGAAGGCATGCTGCGCCTGTTCACGCAATTTTCGTTTCCCGGCGGGATTCCCAGCCACGATGCTCCCGAAACTCCCGGCTCCATAAATGAGGGCGGGGAACTGGGGTACTCGCTGCTGCACGCCTACGGCGCAGTGTTCGACAACCCGGATTTGCTCGCGCTCTGCGTCATCGGCGACGGTGAAGCCGAGACCGGAGCCCTCGCCGCCAGTTGGCACTCCAACAAATTTCTGGATCCCGTGTGCGACGGCGCGGTCATTCCGATCCTGCATCTGAACGGTTACAAAATCGCCGGCCCCACCGTGCTCGCGCGCATCCCGCGTGAAGAGCTGACGCAGTTGCTCACCGGCTACGGCTATCATCCGTATTACGTCGAAGGTCATGAGCCGGAGCCTATGCATCAGGCCATGGCGTCGACACTCGAAACGGTTATCCTCGAAATCCGCGCGATCCAAAAAGAAGCCCGCGAGAATGGATTCCGCCAGCGTGCCGTCTGGCCCGTCATCGTCATGGTTACGCCCAAAGGCTGGACCGGCCCCAAGGTTGTCGACGGCGTCCAGATCGAAGGCACCTTCCGCGCGCATCAGGTGCCGCTGGAGGCGCTTGCCGAAAAGCCCGCCCACATCAAGATTCTCGAAGACTGGATGAAGAGTTACCGCCCTGAAGAACTCTTCGATGACCTCGGCGGCCCTGTGCCCGAAGTCACCGCAGCCACGCCCACGGGCCTGCGGCGCATGGGCATGAATCCGCACGCCAACGGCGGATTGCTGCTCAAAGATCTGCAGCTCCCCGATTTTCCGCGATTACGCCGTGACCGTTTCGAAACCGGGTACGACCACCTCGGAGGCAACCCGAGTGCTCGGGGACATGCTGCGCGACGTCATGCGCAACAGCATGCAGGAAGATTGCGGCAACAAAAACTTCCGCGTGTTCGGCCCGGATGAAACCGCCTCCAACCGCTTGAACGCACTCTTCGAAGTCACCAATCGAACCTCCAGCGCCGTCATTTTCCCCAACGACGATCACATCGCGCCCGACGGCCGCGTCATGGAAGTCTTGAGCGAGCACATGTGCCAGGGCTGGCTCGAAGGCTATCTGCTCACCGGCCGCCATGGCTTTTTCTCCTGCTACGAAGCGTTCATTCACATCATCGATTCCATGTTCAATCAGCACGCCAAGTGGCTGAAGGTGACGCGCAATATCCCCTGGCGCGCGCCCATCGCCTCGCTGAATTATCTGCTCACTTCGCACGTCTGGCGGCAGGATCACAACGGCTTCAGCCATCAGGACCCCGGCTTCATCGATCACGTCGTGAACAAGAAAGCCGACGTCGTGCGCGTCTATCTGCCTCCGGACGCCAACTGCCTGCTGTCGGTGGCGGATCATTGCCTGCGCAGCCGCAATTACGTGAATGTGATCGTGGTCGGCAAGCAGCCATGCGCTGCAGTGGCTGAGTATGGACGCCGCCATCGAACACTGTACCGCCGGAATGGGCGTCTGGCAGTGGGCCAGTAACGATCAGGGCGGCGAACCCGATGTGGTGATGGCATGCTGCGGCGATATTCCGACGCTCGAAACCCTGGCCGCCGTCGATTTGCTGCGCAAACATTTGCCGGACTTGAAAATTCGCGTCGTCAACGTGGTCGATCTGATGTCCCTGCAGCCCGCGAGCGAGCATCCGCACGGCTGGTCCGACGAAGCCTTCGACGCCGTCTTCACCAAAGACAAGCCGACGATCTTCGCGTTTCACGGCTATCCCTGGTTGATTCATCGCCTGACTTACCGCCGCCATAATCACGACAATCTGCACGTCCGCGGGTATAAAGAGGAAGGCACCACCACCACGCCTTTCGATATGACGGTGATGAACGATCTCGACCGCTTCCATCTCGCTGGCGACGTGATCGCTCGCGTGCCGGGCCTGGCCAGCAAAGCGGAGCACGCCAAGCTGGCGCTGCGCAATCACTTGATCGAACACAAACTCTACGTGGCGCGCTACGGCATCGACATGCCGGAGATCCGCAACTGGCAGTGGCCGTCCGCATGAAAATTCTGGTGGTGAACGCCGGGTCCAGCAGCTTGAAGTGCTGGTATCACGATGTTCTCGGCGACGCGCTGGATGCCGCGCCTCCGCAACCGTTGTGGAGTAAACATGTCGATTGGGATGAGAAGACCGACATCGACGCCACGTTTGCGTCGGTGCTGGCTTCGCTTCCAGGGCCAGTGGAGATCGCCGGCCATCGCATCGTCCACGGCGGAAGATTTCGCGGCGCGGCGAAACTGACGCCCGAGGTCCGCGCGGCTATTGTAGAAGAAACCGCGATTGCACCAGCTCACAACCGCATCGCTCTAAAAGCGGTGGACATTCTGCAGCGCCGCTTCGGAGCCGGCCTGACGCAGATCGCCGTCTTCGACACCGGCTTCCACGCGACCATACCGCCGGAGGCGTACGTTTATCCCGGCCCCTACGCGTGGTTTGAAGCCGGTATCCGGCGCTACGGATTCCACGGCATCAGTCACGGCTATGCCGCCCGCCGCGCGGCGCAATTGCTCGGGCGGCGATCCTGCCACTCTGCGCATCATCACTTGTCATCTCGGCAGCGGAGCGTCGCTAGCCGCCGTGCGTGGCGGAAAAAGTATTGACACCACCATGGGGTTTACTCCGCTAGAAGGGCTCATGATGGGCTCGCGCAGCGGATCGGTCGATCCCGGCATTCTGATTTACTTGCTGCGTGAGCACGGTTACACAGCCGATCAACTAGAAGAGATTCTGTATAAGCAATCGGGATTGCTAGGCGTCTCCGGCATCTCTTCCGACATGCGCGAGGTCCTGGCGGCCATCGACCGCGGTGACTCGCGCGCCCAATTAGCGTTCGACATTTACCTGCACCGCTTGCTGCGTGAAATCGGTTCAATGCTCGCGGTGCTGGGAGGCGTCGATGCTCTAGTATTCACCGGCGGCGTCGGCGAAAACTGCGCGCCCCTACGCGACGGCGCAGCACAGCACTTTAAGTTTTTGCCGAATCTGCGAGTGCTGGTGATCCACGCCGAAGAAGAATGGGAAATCGCACGCCAGTGTTTTCAATTGCAGACTGGCGCTGCTACTTAGGAACCACAACCGTCTGCGCGCCGTCGACGTAGCCAATATACTGAGCGCCTGCCGCTGCGGCGATATCCTTCGATCCGGTCTTCTGGCCGGTATCGACAGGCCGCTGCGTTACGCCGTCGCCCTTTGCTGAAGGCAGAGCGCGCACCGCGAGCGCATGCCCCCCAGGAGTCCGCGCCTGCGTGAGCTTAAAGCTGAGCTTGGTTCCGCCGATTCCGAATATCTTTCCCTTTTTAGGAGTGTCCGAAATCTCGCCCTGTACTTGCGAACCCTTCGCGAGCACTGTGGCGTTATTCAGTTTGAAATCTTCAGACACCGTGAATCGAACCGGCCGGCCCACCTCGGCATCCGTCGGAATATCCGCGGACAGCGTGATGCGGAACGGCGCGGCGTCAGGCACCGGGACGCTTACGGTCTGCGGAGTAGCCGCTGCGGCTGGCGCTGGCACCGGAACTGGCGGCAAAGTCACAGCCGGATTCGCGGCGATTGGCACCGGAGTCGGCGTCGGAGCCGCAACCGGAACCGGGGGCGTATTGGTGGCAGTGGTCGTCGCGGCACCCTGTTTTTTCGTATCCTGCTTGGCGTTCTGCGGCGGCGTGGTGGTCCGCGGCGGCGGTCCCAGCGGAACCCTTTTCGGGTTGCGCATTTGTTCGATGATCAGCGGCGTGACCCCGGCTTTCGTGAGCCGAATCACTTCCGATGTCGACAAATCGAAATTGGTTTTATCCGCGGAGCGAATCTGACTCAGGATCAGATCCGGCGGCACCTTCTGGCTCACCATATCGACCACGCTGTCATTAGTGAGCGTGGTGTCGGGCGGTGGAGGTGGCGGCGCCGGCGTAGGCTCCACCACCGGGGCCGGTGGGGGCGTCTGTGCGGCTAACTCGGCGGCGGCCTTTTCGGCGGCGCGCTTCTTCATGGTCCAGATGACTCCGCCTCCGCCCGCCAGCAGAACTACCAGCACGGCGGCGATTCCCATGAACGCCTTGGAATTTGAAGGCGCCTGCGCCGCAGGTGCAGCGGCGGCTGCGACGGATGAAGCCGGCGGCATCGGCCCGCGAGACGGTGGACCCGCGGAAGGAGGCGGCAGCATGCCCGACAGCCGGGTGGTGTAAAGCGATCCTGAATCCGACTCGCGCTTCAGTGTCGAGAGCGCGGCCTGCACTTCCTTCATGTTCTGCCAGCGGTCATCCGGCATCTTGCGCAGGCAACGCTGGATCACATCTTCGAGCTGCGGCGGCACGTCCGGCGCTACTTCCGACATGGGTCTGGCTTCGTCGCGCAAAATCGCCGACAGCGTCGAGAGGCTCGATTCGCCCTCGAACGCGCGAACGCCGGTGGCCATCTCATACAGCACCACGCCGAACGAAAAAATATCGGAGCGTTGGTCGACCTTCTTGCCTTGCGCCTGCTCCGGCGACATGTAGCTGACGGTGCCCAGGATGGAACCTTCCACGGTCATCGGGGCGCTGGCGATGGTGCGGGTACGGTCGTCGCCAGTGTTGTCCGGCACGGCGCCGCGGTCGGTGAGCTTCGCCAGACCGAAATCCAGAACTTTCACCAGTCCCGATTCCGTCACCATCACGTTGGCCGGTTTCAGGTCGCGATGCACGATGCCGGCGGCGTGCGCGGCGCTCAGCGCATCGGCCATCTGCAGCGCATATTTAATAAGGAGCGGAACGCGCAGCCCGCCTTTGGGAATCAGGTCATTCAGGGTCTTGCCCTGCACGTACTCCATCACCATGAATTCGGTGTCGCCGTCGGAGATGACGTCGTGAATGGTGATGATGCTGGGATGATTCAGTCCGGAAGCCGCTTGCGCCTCTTGCAGGAAACGCCGCCGCCGCTCGGGGTCGCCGGATTTCGCGCTGGGCAGTACCTTGATGGCGACCGTGCGATTCAGGCGCGTATCGTGGGCTTTATAAATCTCGCCCATCCCACCCGCGCCTAATTTTTCGAGCAATTGATATTGCTGAATGGTTCGCCCTACCATACCGCCTCCGGGAAGCTTCCAGTTTGCCACAGTTGGAAGCAGATGGGGAGAGGGCGCGGGGCAGATTGTTTTCGGGGCTGATGGAAAGGCGGGAGCGGCCGCTTCAAAATGCCGGTGGGGTGATTTCGGAGACCCGGTCGTCGGTTAGCTTTATGACACCCGCCACCGCGCCCGAGCCGGGAACATCGCCCTTATAAAACAAGGTCTGAGAATCGATGACAGACTCGGCGGAAGTGGGCTTCCCCAAAATTTCCTCCACCTGCGCGCGCGATAGGCCTTCCCGAATCTGGGTCCAGGCAAGGGGATTTTGCCAGCGCACGGCGAATGATTTGACGATGGCCTTGGCCGATTCGTGCGCGGCCGGTTCGCCGGCGCTGACGGCGGTGCGGAGCGATTTAACGGTTTTCTCCAGCTCCGCAATCCGCCGGTCCTGTTCTTTGATCAGGCGCTTCAGCAGGCTGATTTCCAACTCGGTGGCCTCGATCCGCCGATCCCTGCTCTGACCAGTAGGGGCTTGGCCAAAGCAGGGAGGCGAAATCGCCAGACCGATGAGCGCAGCCACGCCGGCGGCGATGGTTTGGAAAGTGAGCAACCGCGGCATGGTGCGTCGCCTTTAGTGAAAGATGCCCAGCATGTAGGCGATCAACAGGATCAACAATATGGTCCCGAGTCCAACCCCCGCGCCGCCGCTGGGGCCCCAGCGGGAATGGCCGTAGTAGCCGAAGCCGCCGCCAAACAGCAGGATCAAAACGATAAGCAGTATCAACATTTTCGATTTTTCCCTTTCTTGAGTTGCCGCTACTTCTCGAATACCTTCTTGATTTGGCCAACCTTGGCTTGTACCTTACCGGCGACCTTTTCGCCTGTGCCTTCAGCCTCAAGATTCGGGTTATTCGTTATCTGGCCGGCCTTTTCCTTGATCTTGCCTTTGGCCTCGTGCAGCTTCCCTTGGATTTCATCTTTGGTGCTTTCTTTCATGGTGACTTTCTCCTTTGGTGTTGGTGTCTAGTTCGTCGTAAAATCGCCTGCGAGATGCTCGATGCCGGCCCCGCCGTAGTACCTGGCGGCCAGCGGGTTTTCCGGTTGCAGCAGAGTCCAGGCTTGCTGCTTGGTGTCTTCGGTCATACAGTGGACTGCCACGAACGCAGCCCCACGCTGCGCGCGCTCCAGATCGGAATCGTGGGACCTCTGTTCCGTGGCGAAGAAGCGCGACAGCGCCTGCATCACGAAGTTCCCCGGGCCGGTTTCTTCTTTCGCCAGATCCACGAACTCCTGGCCCGCTACCGCGATCGCTTCATCTGGCGCAAACCCGGCTGTCCACAACTCTCTTACAGCCTTTTGGGCGGCCCTCGAATCGCGGAAAACCGCGATCAGATAGTGCTTCGGATAGAAAACGCCCAGTTGGGTGTCGGACTCCTTAAAGAATCCCGTTAGCAAGCTCATGTTTCCCTCCAATAACGAAACGAATAACCAAATGTGGTCACCAGCAAATGGTCCGGTGCCATGCCCCGCGGTGACTCAGGCTTTTTCTCTGCTGGATTTGCCGGGGCCGGCTTGCTCGCGCCGGAGGTTTTCGCCGAGGTTGTCCAGAATTTTCTTCATATCGTCGGCATGTTCTTCCTCTTTGGCCATAATCTTTTCCAGCATCCGGCGAGTAGTCGGATCGTCGGTGCCCAGATAGCGGATGATCTCGTTGTAGGACTCGACCGCCACCCGCTCGGCCACCAGGTCTTCGCGAACCATGTCCAGTAAAGTCTTGCCTTCGGAATACTCGGAATGGCTGCGGGAGGTCATCCCGTCAGGGTTAAAGTTCGGCTCGCCACCCAATTGGGTGATCCGCTCGGCCACTAGATCGGCGTGGCCCTGCTCTTCTTTGGCGTGTTCGAGAAACTCCTCGGCTACTGACTGCGCGTGAATGCCCGTCGCCATGTAGTAGTGGCGTTTGTAGCGCAGAACACAAACAGTTTCGGTGGCCAGCACCTCATTCAGAATGCGGAGGACCGTCTCTTTATCGGCGGTGTAGGCGCTGGTAACGGCGCCTTCTTCCATATGCCGGCGGGCCCGCCGGCGCAGTTCCTGGACGTCCGAAACGAACGGTTGGTGCTCTTCTTTAACAGGTGGCTGATTCACTCTGGCTTCCTATCTGGCACGGTGACTTGCCGGTCCGCAAATGACCTCGCACGCATGGGGCCATCTGGGCGGGACTGAGTCTCAGCTAGGGCGTAGGCGGGGAAAAGCGCTCCGGATTGTAAATTCTTCCTGTAAAAAACGCCGCCGGGCCATGCGGAAGTCTCCGCTGCGGGCTGCACCCGGTGTACACTTTCTAGATTGGAGATTCCCGCATGAAACACGCCCTGCGCTGGATTGCGATTGTCGTGGCGCTTCTGGTATTGGTCGCGCTGGCACTGCCTTTTCTGATCGATGCCAATCAATTCCGGCCTCGTCTGGAAGCCGCGCTTACCCAGGCGCTGGCGCGCGAGGTCAAACTAGGCGATCTGAAACTCTCGATTTTTTCGGGAGGTGTCGCTGCGGCGGACCTCTCTATTGCCGACGATCCGGCGTTCAGCAAGAATCCGTTCATCCAGGCCAAGTCATTGAAGGTAGGCGTGGAACTTCAGCCCCTGATCTTCTCGAAAAAGATTAACGTGACCGGGATTGAGATCGAGGACCCGCAAATAGAACTGATTCAATCCGACAAAGGCGTGTGGAATTTCGCTAGTTTCGGAGCGAAGAGTTCGACGCCGCCTCCTGCCGCCCCGCCAGCGCCCGCCTCGTCCGACAGTTCGGTGCAGAATTTGACCGTCAAGCTGGTAAAGATTACTAACGGAACGCTATCTATAAAGATGGCGGGAGAAGCCCAGCCGAAGGTGCTCGACAAATTGAACATCGAGGTGAAGGATTTCGCGCCGGACGCGTCTTTTCCCGCGGCGCTTTCCGCGGATATTCAAGGCGGCGGCGACGTGAAGCTGGACGGCAAGGCGGGACCTATTAATACCGCGGACGCTTCCGAGACTCCCTTCGACGTGACGCTCAAGCTGAATAAACTCGACATCGCCAAGGCCGGATTCGTGCGTCCGGAGACCGGATTCGGAGGGCTGCTATCGGTCGACGGCAACGCGGCATCGACTGGCCCCGAGCTGCACCTGAAGGGTGCGATCCAGGTCACGCAGCTCAAGCTGGCAAAGAACGGCAAGCCGGCTACCGAAACGGTGGGCTTCGACTTCGCCATCAATCATAACTTGCGGCAGCGGACCGGTGCGCTCACACACGGCGAGATACAGATCGGCAAGGCCAAGGCGGAACTGACGGGAACCTATAGCGAAGCCAACAACGCGACGGTTCTGCACGTGAAGCTGGCCGCGCCAGCGATGCAAGTGCAGGCGTTGGCCGCGATGCTGCCCGCGCTGGATATCGTGCTGCCGATGGGTTCGTCGCTGCAGGGCGGCACCGCTTCGGCCAATGTCGCCGTCGACGGGCCCAGTGACAAGCTGGTGGCGGACGGCACGCTGGCGCTGCAAAAGACGAAGCTCGCGGGCTTCGATCTGGGCAGCAACATGAAGACCGTAGCCAAGCTGACCGGTATCAAGATCAGCCCAGATACCGATTTCGACAACATCGGCGCCACTGTGCACTCGGACCCGGGCGGTATGAAAATCGAGAAGATCTCGGTGATCGCTCCGGCGATCGGGGAATTGACGGGCGCAGGCAGCATCAGCCCGGCCAATGCGCTGGATTTCAAAATGCGGGCCCAGCTTCATACTGGTGCGCTGTTGGATATTGTGAATCCATCCGGCAACACGTCGGTTCCTTTTTCGATTCAAGGTACGTCGGCGCAACCTAAGTTTGTGCCCGACGTCAAAGGTCTGGTGGGCGGAATTGCCGCGCAAAAGCTGGCGCCGCTGACCAAGACCGACATCGGCAAGGAAGCGGTTGGCATCGTGGATCTGTTCAAGAAAAAGAAAACCAATTAGGATCACTTGGGCACCAACGTCACACCGCCGCCAGAACCACCGCCGTCGGCTTACGACACGATTCGATCCCAGAAAACCCTGCTGGGCCATCCCGCCGGCCTCTTCGTATTGTTCTTCACCGAGATGTGGGAGCGCTTCTCCTACTACGGCATGCGCGCATTGTTAGTCCTCTACATGGTGGACTACCTGCTGAAGAACGTGCGCGCGGGAACCGTGCACGTGCTCGGGTATGGGCCGCTTGAACGGGGCATCCAAGCCGTGTTCGGACCGCAGAACATCCAGCCGATGGCGTCGCAGATTTATGGGATCTACACGGCGCTGGTGTATCTTACGCCCTTATTCGGCGGGATGATCGCGGACCGTCTGCTGGGGCAGCGCAAGACGGTGGTGATCGGCGGAATCCTGATGGCCATCGGACAGTTTTTTCTGGCCGCGGAATCGATGTTTCTGGTGGGACTGTTTTTCCTGATCGTCGGCAACGGCTGTTTCAAACCGAACCTAGCGACGCAGGTGGGCGGCCTGTATCCGCCGGGCGATCCGCGCATGGACCGCGCCTACAGCATCTACTACATGGGCGTGAACCTGGGCGGATTCCTGGCGCCGTTAGTGTGCGGCACGCTGGGACAGAAGCTGGGATGGGCATACGGTTTTTCGGCTGCGGGTGTGGGCATGGTCTGCGGGCTCATCTTTTATTTATGGGGCCAGAAGTTTCTCGCCGAAGATAATTTGACGCGGGGCAAGAAAGTGAACGTCGAAAAAGTTCCGCTCACTTCCCGCGAATGGAAAGTAATCTTCGCATTGATTGTGCTGGTCATCATCAACGCCCTGTTCTGGGCGGTCTATGAGCAGCAGGGCAACACGGAGCAGATTTTTGCGGACCGCAATGCCGACTGGCATGTTTTCGGATGGGAGATGCCGTCCACCTGGTTTCAATCCGTAAATCCGATGTTCATCTTCATCCTCACGCCGCTGCTGATTCCTTTCTGGGGCTGGCAATCGCGGCGCGGGAAGGAACCGGGCAGCATCAGCAAAATGGCCATCGGTTGCACGGTGCTGGGCCTGTCGTTCCTGCCGATGATCTATATCGCGCATGGCTTGGGCGATACCCAGAGGATCAGCTTCCTGTGGCTGGTGGGCAGCACGTTTATCCTCACTTTCGGGGAACTGTATCTCTCACCCATCGGGCAATCGCTGGTGGCGCAGGTGGCTCCGCCGAGCTTGGTGAGCATGCTGATGGGCATGTGGTTTCTCTCGAACTTCATTGGCAACTATTTCACCGGCTATCTGGGCACGTTCTACGAAAAAATGTCGCGGGAGATGTTTTTTGCCATGCTGGGCGGGTTGGGATTGATCGCGGGCGCGGCGATCTTCGCGCTAGGCAAGCCGCTGCGAAACGCGATGGGGAGAAAAGTGTGAAGGCTTATGTCTGACTGGAAAGAACATGGAATCCGCATTGTGCGCGCGGGGGAGTTGGATGGCAACACTCCGCAGACGCCGGGCATGACGCGCGCGGCGGCGATCACGCACGCGACCACGGGAGCGAGCAAGCTGTGGGCGGGCACGGTAACGGTTGCGCCCGCGGCCCGCACGGGTGCGCATCATCACGGAGAGTTAGAGACGGTCCTCTATATCGTGCGCGGGCGCGCGCGATTCCGTTGGGGCGATCATCTGGAATTTGTGGAAGAGGCCGGCCCTGGCGATTTCATCTACGTGCCGCCGTACGTGCCGCATCAGGAGATGAACGCGCGCGCGGATGAACCAGTCGAAGCTGTTGTGGTGCGCAGCGGGCAGGAACCGATCGTCGTCAATCTGGACATCGCCAGCGCTGAACCCGCGCCTCCCGCCGGCGGCGATCCGTTTCATTCGAACGGCGGATGACCACGCACAGAATCGCCGTCATTCCAGGCGATGGCATTGGCAGCGAGGTGGTGCCTGAAGGAATCCGCGTGCTGGACGCGGCGGCGCGCGCACTTCGCGATCGATCTCCGCTACGACGGCTTCGATTTCGCGAGCTGCGAGTATTACGCGCGCCACGGACAGATGATGCCGGACGATTGGAAAGAGCAGATCGGTGGTCATGATGCGATCTTTTTCGGGGCGGTGGGCTGGCCGGAGAAGGTGCCGGATCATATTTCGCTATGGGGCTCGCTGCTGCTCTTCCGCCGGGAATTCGATCAGTATGTGAACTTGCGGCCGGTGCGATTGATGCCGGGGATCGCGAGTCCGCTGGCGAATCGAAAGCCCGGCGACATCGATTTCTACGTGGTGCGCGAGAATACCGAGGGCGAATATTCTTCCGTCGGCGGAAAGATGTTCGCGGGCACTGAGCGCGAGATCGTGATGCAGGAAGCGATCTTTAGCCGGGTTGGAGTCGACCGTGTCCTGCGCTATGCGTTCGAACTGGCGCGGCGCCGTCCGAAGAAGCATTTGACGGCGGCGACGAAATCGAACGGCATCTTTATATCGATGCCTTACTGGGATGAGCGAGTCGCGGAGATGTCGCGCAATTATCCCGACGTCAAGGTGGACAAATTCCACATCGATATTCTGACTGCGCATTTCGTCCGCCATCCGGATTGGTTCGATGTGGTGGTGGCGTCGAATCTGTTCGGCGATATTCTTGAGCGACCTGGGTCCGGCTTGCACGGGCACCATCGGCATCGCGCCTTCGGCGAATATCAATCCCGAGCGCAAGTTTCCGTCACTGTTTGAACCGGTTCACGGCTCCGCGCCGGACATTGCCGGGAAGGGCATTGCGAATCCAATTGGCCAGATCTGGTCCGGCGCAATGATGCTGGATCATCTGGGTCATGCCGAGCGCTCACGACGCCATCGTGCGCGCGATTGAGAGGGTGACGGCGGAAGGTCCACGGACTCCGGATATGGGCGGGACGGCGTCGACTTCGGATGTGGGCAAAGCTGTGGCCTTCGCGTTAGGCGAGATTTCGTGACCGCACGAAATGGTTATACTGAGTTCAGTTCAATGGATAAGAATCAAATTCTCGTCCTGGCGCTTGCCAACGTGCCGACGATCATTACTGTGTTGATCGGTATTCTTCTCAACAATGGGCGTCTCAATGATCTAAGCTCTCGTTTTAGCAGCATGGAAACGCGATTTGAGAGCCGCCTCGCGAGCCTGGAGCACAAGTTCGACACTCGCTTCGACCTGCTGCTGAGCAAAGTAATCGACCTGGATAATCGGCTCACGCGCATTGAAGCTCAGCGTCACTGATTCGCTTCCGTGGAATTTTCAAAGCAGCGCTTGTCCGGCTCCGGTATGCGGCGAGCGGCTGGACTTTTACTCTTGATCGCTGGATCGCTACACGCCCAATCGCTCGCTGATCCCTTACTTGCCGCTCACAACGCCGTACGCCAGCGGGTGGGCGTGCCGCCGCTGGTCTGGTCAGAAAGTCTCGCCGCAGTCGCGCAGGAGTGGGCCGACTATTTGGTGACGCACCGGCAATTCTTCCATCGCCCGAAGTCACGCTACGGCGAGAACCTATTTCAAATTACGGGCGCTCGCGCCACACCCGCGGAAGTGGTGAACGATTGGGCCGCTGAATCGAAAAACTATGAGTATGGTTCCAATACATGCCACGGCGTCTGCGGCCACTATACGCAAATCGTCTGGCGCGATACCCAACGCGTAGGCTGCGCAGCCGCACGCAGTGGGCGCACCGAAGTGTGGGCTTGCAATTACGATCCGCCGGGGAATTATATCGGCAGACGGCCTTACTGAGGGCCCATCTGCATCACTTTCAGACGCTGCGCTTGGGCGCATTCATCGGTGACCGTGAAATAGCGCGCGACCGCCTCTTTGCCGATTTCATAAGGATGAGGCTCGCCGGGTTTGCGCACTCCGAGCAGTTTGATCTTGGTGGTGGCGTAATCGAACTCCGAGTGATTGGTCATCAGAATCGTCGCGTTCGCAGCCGCCGCTGCTGCTGCCATTTTCTCTTGAGAGTGAATGTAGATGTCGAAGTTCGGCACCGTGCTGGGAAAATTAAACGCTGTGCCGCCGGCGTAAGCCACCGTAAGCGCTCGTCCGTGATCCTTCACCGGGAAAATCATCGAGAGAGTGCCGGGAGTGTGTCCCGGAGTCGTCAGGATCGTCACCGTGGTATCGCCCAGCGTGAGCTTTTGTCCGTCATCGGCGACGATATCGCGCTTGGGTTTGCCTTCCGGGTAGCCGTTGACGGACTTCTCAATCGAATCCCAATCCGGCCCGCCCATGATGATGCGTGACTTGAAGCGATCCTGCATCAACTTCGCTCCGCCGACATGATCGCCGTGCGCGTGCGTGATGATGACGTATTTCACTTTGGCGGGATCGAGGCCCAACTTTTTCAAGCCGCCGACAATCTCTTCCTCGGAGTTGTAGGTGAACAGCGTGTCGATCAAGATGATGCCGTCGCTGGTGGTGAGCGCCCAGGAAGAATGGATCTTCGAGCCTACGAAATAGAGATTGTCGAAGACCTTGGCCGGTTCGGTGAACCAGGTTTCGCGGGCCGGAGGTTTTCCAGGCGCGGCGTCGCGAATGCCGGTGGTGAATGGGGAGCTACGCACAAACGCGCCAATGTGCCGGTGAAATCAAACCCCGCGGCGTTGCGCGCGGCGGTCAGATGCGCGTCGATTTCACTCTGAGCATTTTGCGCGAAGGCGAGGCTCGGTAGCACGGCGAGCGCAATGAATCTGAAAACTTTCATTGCTGGAGCTTACAAGATGGTTTGCCAGGGGTCAAGATCAGAGGCGATCAGAGTTAGCTACTCGAATCCGCAAGCAAGACGGCCACCTGATGCCGCGCCTTCTGGAACGGATCGCGTTGTCCCTGTTTTACGCGCTTCCAATCCGCAAGAGAATATCCGCAAGCTGCTCCGGCGCGGAAAGGAATGGCGAATGGTCCGAATCTATGGAAAATGTTTGCCGGCAGGGTGAATGTTTCTGCATCTCCCGCTGCAGCTTCAGCGTTATGGCGCGGTCGCGTGCGCACTCAATGTAATAACGTGGGATGCGTCCCCAGTGTTCCGCTGTGGTTTCCACGGGCGATCCGAAAGGTGCGCCGGGCTGGGCGGCAACGCGTGATTGGGCAAACGCCGCGTCTTCGTCCGCACAATTTCCGTAAAACGCTTCCCGGCTATGTTCCGGCTTGAAGCCTATGGTTCCATCCGCCCGCAGATCCGTCGTCGACGGGTTGACCATGCTCTCCTGATCCTGCGCTGCCCAGCTCAGCAGCGAGTCGCCATTGCGCGGTAAGAACGCGCATACATACACCAACGCTCCAATGTGGCTCCAGCAATTCTCGGCGGCCTGCGTGATGGCGATGCCACCCATGCTGTGGCCCGCCAAGATCACCGGTTCACTTTGCGTGCTGGCGATTTCGCAAATGCGGCCGGCGTAACTTTTAAGGGTGACGGCCGCCGTAGCGGTTTTGTCGTCTCCGTTTCCCGGCAAATCCGGTGTGAGGACTACTATCGCCATTGGCTTCGAGCAGCGGGACCACCTTGCGCCAGCACCAGCCGCCGTGCCAAGCGCCATGAATGAGTACAAACGTCGACATGATCACGACGATTGTAGCGAAAACCGTCGCGCCATCGATCGGCTCTTGATCAGGAAACGAGCGGTCCCGGATCAAGCCGCGGGCCACAGCAGTTTTTCGCCTGTATCGGTTTACCTTAAAACTGGTGCGGATAAGAGGACTTGAACCTCCACTCCCTTGCGAGAACATGGACCTGAACCATGCGCGTCTGCCAATTCCGCCATATCCGCATATGTTGGTGGGCTTTTCTATTTTCTAACGCGCGTCGCCCAGTGTCAAATTTTCGGGGCTCCGGCGGCGGTGCGCAGTTCCACAATCAGGCGCATAACCAGCTCCTCAATCTGCGTGGCGACGGTGCGATAGTAGGATTCCGTTTGCCCGATGGGGTCGGGTACTTTCCAGTCGATCGTGCGCGCGCCGGCAAATGCCACCGGTACTCCGCTCATGTTTACGACCACATCGAATTGCTGGCGGCGCATGAGATCCAAGCCCTTCGGGAAGTGATCGTCGATGCTCAGATTGCGCTCGCTCAGCGTCTTTTTGGTGAGCGGCGCGATGTAGGTGGCGGGACTGACGCCGGCGCTCTTCACTTCCATGATGTCGCTCCCGTAGGCCCGCGCGAATGCTTCCGCCATCTGGCTGCGGCAGGAGTTGCCGATGCAGACGAACAGCACTCGCTTTTTCTTGGGGACCAGTTTGGTTGACTGCGGTTTCTGGGCGGGCGGGGACGCCGGCGGTGTCCCCTTCGGCGTGACTGCGTCGATCCGGCTGGGACCGCGCAGGCGGTGGCGCGTGCCTCTTACGCCACCGGTTGGGCTGCGATCGTCTGCGTCCGGTACCATTCGAGAGTTCGCTTCAAACCTTCCTCGATCGTGAAACGCGGAGCGTGTCCCAGCTCCGCGACGGCGCGGGTGGTGTCCGCCATGGAATGCTTCACGTCGCCTTCGCGCGGCGGCCCGAACTGCGGTGGAATGTTCACGCCTTCCATCCTCTGCAGGACGTCCCAGATGAACTTGAGCGTGAAGCGTCCGCCGTTGCCGGCGTTGTACATTTTGCCGGCGGCGCCGGGAGCGAGCGAGGCCTTTAGGCACAGGGCGGCTACGTCTTCCACATACGTGAAGTCGCGCGATTGATCGCCGTCGCCAAAAATGGTTGGCGTAGTGCCCGCCAGCAGATGTTTCATGAACAGGCTGAGCACGCCGGAGTAGGCGCTGGTTGGGTCCTGGCGCGGCCCGTAGACATTGAAGAAGCGCAAGCGCCACCGTCTCCAGCCCGAAGCAGGAATGGAAAACGGACGCGTATTGCTCGCCCACCAGCTTCTGCACTGCGTAGGGCGATTTCGGCCGCGGGATCATGGTCTCGACTTTGGGCAGCGTTTCGCTATCGCCATACGCCGATGACGAAGCCGCGTAGACCACACGGCGCACGCCGCCCTGAGCCGCCGCGCGAAACACGTTGAAGGTGCCGTCGATATTGACTTCGTGCGAGGGCACAGGATCGTCAATGGAGCGCGGCACCGATGGGATTGCCGCCAGATGATACACCGTATCCGCTCCGCGAATCACCGGCGCGAGGGCCGCGGCGTCGCGAATGTCCAGGCGATGGAATTTGACGCGCTTGCGCACTTCTTCGAGATTTGTTCGTAGCCCGGTAAGCAGGTTGTCGATCACTTCCACTTCGCCGTCCGCTTGACTCAGAAGCGTCCGGACCAGGGTTGAGCCGATGAATCCGGCGCCCCCCGTAACAATGTGTCTTTTCATATTTTTTTCGCCACTGCGACCAGCGACAGTCCCGGCCAAGGCAGAAGCCCGTCAACGCGCCGCCAGAACCAGACGGTCTTGTCGAACATTTTGAGAGCCGGACGGCTGATGGCTTTGCGTCCCAGCACTTTCCCGAAGAGCCACCAGGAAAGCGCGCCGATTTTATTCAGTTGATACATCTGTTCGATTTGAAAACCGGTCTGTCCGAGGATCTGACCGAGTTCCTCCCTTGAAAATCGGCGCAATTGCCCCAAACCTTTATCCAGGGACCCGTACAGGCCTTTGCCTTGCGGGACCAGCACCAGCACCGATCCCCCCGGGGCGAGGCAAGTCCGTAGCGACGTCAACACTCCTAACGGATCTTGCACCGACTCCAGCACATTCACGCACAGCGCGGTGTCAAATTGACCTGCCCAGGGCTCATAATCGGCCGGATCCTCCGGATCCAGCTCGCAGACGGTCACATTGGGCGTGCGCAGAAAGCGGTTCCGCAGCGCATGCAGATACAGAGGGTCCTTCTCCGCCGCCACGTATTCCAGTTTCCGCGCCATCAGGCGGCCGGTCAGATTCCCGAGGCCCGCGCCGATTTCGAGCACCGTGTCGCCCAGATGCGGCCGCAGTACGCGCGTCAGCCAGCTCAAATATTGCGGCGTTCCCGTCAGGCTGTTCAGCAGGCCGCGTCCGTAGGTGGGCACGTACAGATCGTCCACCAGCCAGAAATGGAGGATCACCCCCAGCGCCTTCACGCCGTCCTTCCAGCCGATTTTTTTGCCTTCCTCGTAGGTGCGCCCGTGATAACTGATCGGCACCTCATACACGCGCAGCTTGCGCTTCGACGCACTTCATGGTGATCTCCGGCTCGAAGCCGAACCGGTTGGAGCGGATGGGAATGCTCTTCAGCAGGTCCGTGCGGAAAACCTTGTAGCACGTCTCCATATCCGTCACATTCAGATTGCTGAACATGTTCGAGACCAGCGTCAGCCCCTTGTTGATCATCGAATGCCAGAAGGGCAGCACGCGCGTTTGTTCGCCCACCAGATAGCGCGAGCCGAATACCGCGTCGGCGTGGCCATCCAGCAGCGGCCGCAGCAGCTGCACGTATTCGGAGGGATCGTACTCCAGATCGGCATCCTGCACCAGGCAGAAATCGCCTTGCGCTTTTTCGATCGCGGTGCGCACGGCCGCGCCTTTGCCTTGATTGACTGGTGCTGGCGAAACAGGCGGATGCGCGGCTCGCTGGCGGCCAGGCGCTCCAGAATATCGGAGGTGCCGTCGGTGGAACAATCGTCGACGATCACCAGTTCGCGCTCCATATTCTCCGGCAGGGGCGCGCTGAGCACCAGAGACAGACTCCGCTCCACAACCGTTCGTTCGTTATAGACAGGGATCAGGATGGAGAGGAGCATGCGATTCCATCAGTATAATTGGAAGTGCTTTCTCAATCACATATGACCTTGCAGACTCCAGTACTAGAAACCAACGTTCCCGGCCTGAAACTTCGCGGCCGCGGTAAAGTTCGCGACATTTATGAAGATCCGCGGCACCCGAGCGGCTGTTGATCGTCGCCACCGACCGCATTTCGGCCTTCGATTACATTCTGGCCAGCGGCATTCCCGAAAAGGGGCGCGTGCTGACGCAGATGAGCCTTTTCTGGTTCGACTTGCTGCGCGACACCGTGCCGAATCATCTGCTGAGCACGGATATGTCGGGCCTGCCTGCCGAACTCGAAGGGCGCTCGATGTGGGTGAAGCGCGCGGAGATGTTCGATGTCGAATGCGTGGCGCGCGGCTATCTGTCGGGCTCCGGCTGGAAAGAGTATCAACAGACGGGAGCGGTGTGCGGCATCAAACTGCCTCCGGGATTGCGCGAGAGCGACGCGCTGCCGGAGCCGATCTTCACGCCGGCCACCAAGGCGCAGACCGGGCATGATGAAAACATTTCGTTTGAGCGCATGGTTTCGATTGTCGGCGAGGAACTCTCCACCCGGCTGCGCGATTTGACGCTCACGATCTACAAGCAGGCGGTCGATTACGCGCGGCCGCGCGGCATCATTATCGCGGACACGAAATTCGAATTCGGCATGATCGACGGCGTGATGACCCTGGCCGACGAAGTGCTGACGCCGGATTCCTCGCGCTTCTGGCCGGTGGATACTTACAAGCCTGGCGGGCCGCAGCCTTCTTACGATAAGCAGTACGTGCGCGATTATCTGGAATCCATCCATTGGAACAAGCAGCCGCCGGCGCCGGCATTGCCGGATGATGTTGCCCGGCGCACCAGCGAAAAATATCAGGACGCGTATCGCGCGCTATCGGGGCGCACCCTCAGCACAGCATCCGCGTGAGCCTGCTCGACCTGTTGGTGGTGATCGTCGTCGGCTCGTCGGTCGCGGCCGGTTTGGTGGCTGGATTCGCGCGGGTGGGCATTGGATTTCTGGCGGCGATCTTTGGCGTGATGTTTGGATTCTGGTTCTACGGTGTACCCGCGGGCTGGGTACATCGCTACGTGCATTCCGTCGCGGCGTCGAATCTGATCGGGTTCCTGTTGGTGTTCTGGGCGATTCTGGCGATCGGTGCGCTCTTCGCCAAAGTCACGTCGAAGCTATTCAAGTGGACCGGGCTTTCCTGGCTCGACCGCTTGCTCGGCGGGGTCTTCGGTTTGGTGCGCGGCGGGTTAATTGCCGTGGTCATGATCGCAGTGATGCTGGCTTTCACTCCCAAGCCCATGCCGAATTGGATGGTGAAATCGGAAGTGCTGCCTTATGCGATGGAGGCTTCGAATGCCATCGCTTCGCTGGCTCCGAACGCTATTAAGGATGCGTTCCGCGAAAGCATGCTGGAACTGCGCCGCTTGTGGCGCGAGCAATTGATCGAGAGCCGCGAAAAGCTCAGGGCACTGGAACGCGGCGGCGCGAAATCCGACACGAAAGATAAAAAGGAAAAGTGAGAGATCTTTTAATTTTCGACCTGGATGGAACTTTGATCGACTCCAAAGAAGATCTGGTCAGCTCCGTCAACGCCATGCTTGCCTGGAAGCATCGCGATCCGCTGCCGCATGACGTGGTGGCGTCTTACATCGGCAATGGCGCTCCGATGCTGGTGAAGCGCGCGCTGCCAGGTCTCAACGAAGACGATCATCTGGCGGCGCTGCAATTCTTCCTGGATTATTATCGCGAGCACATGCTGGACGCGACGGTTCTCTATCCCGGGCGTACGCGAAGCGCTCGACCGCTTGCATCGCGAAGGCATCCCGCTGGCGGTGCTGACCAACAAGCCCGTGCGTTTCAGCGTGCAGTTGATTGCAGGGCTCGGCTTGACGGAGCACTTCTTCCAGATTTACGGCGGCAATAGCTTCGAGGAAAAGAAGCCGCACCCGATTGGGATCGAACGGCTGCTCGCCGAATCCGGTGCGGATCGGGAGCGCACAGTTATGGTGGGCGACAGCGCCGTCGATGTCCTCACCGCGCGGGCCGCGCCCGTCAAAGCCTGCGGCGTGTCCTGGGGATTTCAGCCGGAGACCTTCGCTGCGGCGCCGCCGGATTTCATCGTGGACGACCTGCGCGTGCTGGCGGAGATGGTGCTCGAAGGCGCTTAAGCGCCCGGCTACTTGGTCGCGAGTTGCGGCGCCCAGCTCCACGGTGTGAGCGACCAGCTTCTCGTTGACTTCCATCGCGTGAATCACGATGCGGTCGCCGACTTTTACGTCGGATTTCTGAACCGGCAGCTTTACGCGCGCATAGGTGGTCATCTTGGCGTCGAAGCCAACTTCAACGATCTTGCCGGTGGTTGTTTTGACGGTTACGGAAGTATCGGAAACCTTGGTTACGGTTCCGACGACGTGTTCCTCTCCACCATGGGCGGAAACGATGGCGGGTACGAGCGCCAGCGCCAGCACCGCGACGAGCGCGATCTGGAGCCTGAGTCTAGTGGTGATGACGTTCTGCGTGTTCATGCGATTGGTCTCCATTTAAAAAATCCTTTTCTTCCTGCTCTTCCTTCAGTTCATCCGGACTCTTGGGATTCAGCGATTGCATTTCCCGCTCCTCATCCGCGGTCAGTTGCGGCAGGTGGCGGATGAAGCGGACGAGCTTCCACGAATCCTGCTCGTCGTGCTGTGAACCGCTGCCCCAGGCGGGCATGCCGGTCATGCGAATGCCGTTTTGAATGATGAAAAACAATTCGCCGTCGGTCATCTGCTGCGTTTCGGCCAGCCGCATGTCGGGAGCTTTGGGATACATGTTCTTTCCCATTTCAACATCGCCGCTGCCGTTGTTGGCATGGCAGGCGGCGCAGTGATCGGCCCAATGGGCGCGGGCGTCTGCTTGCACTTGCGTTGAATCGGGAACCGGATTCTCACGTCCGCGCGCGTCCTTCGGCACGGCAAGAGTTCGCGCCTGGCGCGCCACCCACCGTTCGAGCGGGCCAGGCTGATCGCGAGCGCTGAGGCCGTTTGCGCCCATCATAAAGACACTCGCCGCCCCCAGCAACAGCGCGACGGCGCAGAACACGCCAGCGAGAATCAGACTGAGATTACGCATCGGATTGCGCCTTTATAATGACGGCGACGATGCGT
>CAWCAP010000024.1:0-4353 GCA_963793395.1 Bryobacterales bacterium
ATTTCCAGTTCTTGACCAGGTGCTCCGCGGTGCGCCACGCCAGCGCCTGAATGGTGAGCGTCGGGTTGCGCGCGCCGTGCGTCACGAGCGTCGATCCGCCCAGGATGCCGAGATTCGGCGATTCGTGCGCGAAGCCCTAGGGATCGACCACGCTCGACTCCGCCTTCAGCCCCATGCGAGTGCCGCCGGTGGCGTGCGTCGAAAGGTTGGGGCCTTCGGTGTTGGGAACGGTGATGACCTCGATGGCTCCGGCGGCGCGGAACCATTCCTCGGCTTTCTTCGCGGCGTGAGCGCTGGCGCGCGGCTCGTTTTCCTTGGGGCCGCTGGTGATGCGGCACACCGGGTCGCCGAGCTTGTCTTTCACTTCAGGGTCGAGATCCAGCCAGGTGTTTTCGTAGGGCAGGGAATTGCACTGCGCGTAGGCGCCCAGCCAGCGTCCGGCGTTTTCCTGCACGAACCTCTTCCATTTCGAGCCCCATTGCGGCGCGCGTCCAAAAGTCGGCATGGCGGAGGCCGCGATCGGGATGCACTTCGTGATTCACCGTGAGGCTCGCGCCGCCGATGAAGCCGAGTCCGGTGTGATCGAAATTATCGTCGGCCCAGTCGTTGACGACCACGCCCTGCGCGTTGGCTCCGTACCAGATGTTCAGATCGACAGGGAACAGCACCGGTGACTTCGCGATTCGCCCAGTGGCCGATGTAGTGCTTGCCCACTTGGCCGTGATTGTTGGCGAGGCCGTTGGGAAACGCTTTGGATTTCGACAGCAGCAGCATGCCGCACGTTTTCGTAGGTGTAGGACGCGAGCAGCACCACTTTCGCGGGCTGAAAGAATTCCTGGCCGTCGCGGACATAGAGCGCGCCGGTGACCTTGCCGTTGTCGTCCGTAAGAATTCGCGTGACGTGCGCACGTTCGAAGATGGTCAGGTTCCCGGTCTTCTGCGCGGCGGGAATGGTCGTGACCGCGGTCGAGTTCTTGGCCTTGACGTGGCATCCGCCGGTGTCGCAGTAGCCGTGATAGGCGCAAGACGGACCGGCCATTGTGCGGCTGCGAGTTGATGGCGGCGGGCGAGCGATGCGGATTGAATCCGGCTTTGCGCGCGGCGGCCTGCATCATGTCGGTGAAGTCGGTGTCGCGCAGCGGCGGCATGGGATATTCGCGGCTGGCGCGGGCCTTCGAAAACGTTGCCCTTGGGATCGACCTTCCCTTGCAGATTGCCCGCTTTCCCGGAGACGCCGATTTCGTATTCGATGGTGTCGTAGTAAGGTTCGAGATCGTCGTAGGTGAGGGGCCAGTCTTCGACCGTGGAGCCTTTGGGGATCGCGCTCGCGCCATAGCGCCGGATCGTCTCCGAGCGCACCTTGAAATCCCACGGATGAAAGCGCCAACTATTGGCGTAGTAGTGAATGGACGTGCCGCCCACCGCGTTCATCATCGTCGGCGCGGCGCCCTGGCGGGCTTTCTGGTCGGGGCTGGTGCGGAAAGTGGGGATTTCGTCCCAGACTTTCGTGCCTGTCGTGACGCGGCGGCGCACGTTGTTATGGATCTCGTCGGCCCTGAAATCACTGGGTTGCATCCAACTGCCGGCTTCGAGCGCAGTGACTTTGATCCCGGCGCGCGTGAGCGGCAACACGGCGATGCCCGCAGCCGCGCCGAGCCCGATCACCACCACATCGGCGGGCTTGAGATTAGTGGCCATGATTCTCACCCATGCTGCCCGTTCCATAAAGTTCCTTGCGGAACGGCTTGGGCGGAGTCTTCATGCTCTGGTCTTCCGGTCCCACGGCCATCTTCGCCCCGGGATAACGAATCAGATCCCAGCCAGCGAAATTCTTGTTGCCGCCATAGACCGGATCGCCGAACATGCCTTCGAGCGTGAGTCGGCGCGCGCGATTGAAAAAGCCGCGCAGATTGGGCGCCTGATTATTGTCGATGGCCGTCAAGCACTGCGTCCTGCTTGTCGGCAGTCAGGCTGGCGAAAGCGACGCCCTGGGTGCGCAGCGCGAAGACATCCAGGTTGGCGAGTCCGTCGAGGAACAGTGGTTTCTCAGCGGCCAGATAGTCGGCCAGGCAGCGGTCAATGTAATCGCCCACGCCACACTCGACAGCCCCGGGGCCGAGCTCGTCTTTGGGGATGATGCGGTCGATGAAAGCGTCCAGAATTTTGCGCTGCTCGGCATTCATGGCAGGCGCGGGTGTAGCTGCGGGCGTCTGAGCTTCAGCGCGTCGAATCGCAGTCAGCGGGATCAGAGTAGCGCCGGCCAGAACCGTGCGGCGAGTGATGGACGTGTCCTTCATGGAAGGCAGTATACAACGCCGTGCTACCCTCAAGTGGGGTCCCTCAGAACCCTAATCGAGTTCGAAGGAGCCTCATGTCAGACACTTACGGCCACCGCATCACGGCCATCCACGCGAATCCTCTCAACAAGTGCGATCATTGCAAGCAGCCGGCTTTGTGGGAGACGGATTACAAGTCTTTCGGCGAGCACGAGGGGCGAGGATCGAATCCCGAGCAGGTCTGCAACGCCCACGCCAAAGAGTTCGCCGCGAAGTGGCCGGACGCGAAGTTCCCGGTGCAGGCGCCCAACTAGGAGCCGTAATCACATGCGGCGTGCGCCAACGCATCACCGCTGTGTTACCATCAAAAAGGTTGTCCCTAAAGCAGCGGATGGCCGATCACACCCAGGAAAGTTTATATGCCAAAGTTGAAGACCCATAAGGGTGCGTCCAAGCGGTTCAAAAAGACGGGTACGGGCAAAGTGGTTCGCCACCATGCCTTCGCGCGTCATATTTTGACCTCCAAGTCGCGCGCGCGGAAGCGCCGGCTCGGGAAAAGTCGTCGTGGCCGATGAAACCAATCAGGCCGAGATGCTGCGGATGCTTCCGTACTAAGTTCTCGGAGCAGATTTCCTAGGAAATCTGCTGTCAAAAGAAGTTCCTGGTGCGGACAGTGCGCAATGCACGTGCCTGATTCGCCCGTTTAAACACTAAGGAGACAAAACGTGCCAAGAGTCAAACGTGGTACCAAGCGGCGCAATAGCCGCAAAAAGACACTCGCCCTGGCGAAGGGCTTCTTCCTCACCAAGAGCAAGCTGTATCGTTCCGCGCAGGAAGCGGTCGAGAAAGTCGCTCAAATACGGATACGTCGGCCGCAAGCTGAAGAAGCGCGATTTCCGCTCCCTGTGGATTGTCCGCATCGGAGCCGGCGCGCCGGTCGCGAGATGTCGTACAGCCAGTTCATGGACGGCCTGAAGAAGGCGGGGATCGACCTGAATCGCAAGATGCTGGCGGACATGGCGCTTACCGATGCCGCCGGCGTTTGCCGCGCTGGCGGCGCAGGCCAAGGCGGCGCTTGCAAGGCCGCGCCGCCGCCTCAAAAGGCCGCTTAATTGACCGCTATGTCGACGCCGCAATCTGAATCTGAACTGGATTCGCTGCGAGTCTCGAAGAGCGAATTCGCCGCGCAGTGGAACTGGTGGCGACATTGAGCGCGGAGCGCGATGCCGCGATGAGCGAGCTGGCTGAAGCGCGCGTAGCGATGGCGGAACTGGCGGCGCTCAAGAAATCGGCAGCGAAGCGAGCGATTGCGCGACGGAGGTCGACGGATTGCGCGTGGAGCGCAAGCAGGTTCGCGTGCGCATCGAAAAGCTGCTGGGCCAGATGGATCAGCTGAGCGGCCAGTAAAACTTGGAGGCGCCGGAATGGACTCGGGAGCGGAACGCAAGACGGTGCGCGTCACCATCTTCAACCAAACCTATACCCTTGCGGCCACCGATGAGGCCGGCGAAGTAGAGACGCTGGCGCATACCGTCGACGAACTGATGACCTCCATCGCGCAGCGCGCCGGCAACATGGATGCGCAGCGCATTGCGGTGCTGGCCTGCCTCCACTTGGCGGACCGTCTGGGCTCCATCGAGCGCGAACTGTCTTCCCTCAAAGAGCGCGTGGATCAAAAGACGCGCCACCTCTCGCTGCTGCTGGATCGGGCCATCGACTAGATTCGCGTGCTGTATTCTTCGCTGCTCACCGAGTTGAAATGGCTCGATCACGGATTTGGCACGCGTGCCGATGCCGTCCCGCAGGAAACCATGGCGAGCCTGAAGCAAATCCATTCCGGGATCGTACTGCTGGGGGACCAGATCGGCTGCGCTGGTGAAGGCGATGCGCTGGTGACCGGGCTCGCGGGCGTTCCGGTATCGGTGCGAACCGCGGATTGTTATCCCATACTGCTGGCCGATGACCGAAATCGCGCGGTGGCGGCAGTACATGCCGGATGGCGCGGCACGGCGGCGCGTATCGTGATGCGCGCGCTAGAGGAAATGCACCGGCTCTACGGTACGGAATCGGAGGACAT
>CAWCAP010000025.1:0-72722 GCA_963793395.1 Bryobacterales bacterium
CAAATTGCATTGGAACCGCGGAATCGAAATCGCATTCCCATACAAATCGGTAGTCGAAATCTGCGCATCGCAATATGCCGCCGCCGCCGCGAAACTCGCCAAATTAACATCCGTCGTCAGCCAGCCGCTTCTTCGCAACACATCCAGCAGCACCCAGGCCGGATTATTCGTGAAGGAAGCGCCCAGCGAAGTTCCCGTCGAATCGAACTGCTCGATCAGCAATCCCATTGAGCAGCACTTGATAGTCGGTAGCGATTGTCCGTTGCTCATCTGCATTCGGCACCACCACGCTCAGGTACGCCATGCTGCCGTACGGATCGCCCAGCGGATTGCCCGCGCTGTCGGTGAAATTCAGATCGAACGCGCCGTTCCGCGTCCCCGTACGTCACCAGCGAATACCATCCGGTGGCCGTCATGTTCGTGCCGGTCTGCGCCTTGAGGAATCGCGATGTCGTTGACCAGCACCTGAATCACGCCGGAGATCTGACCCATCCCCAGCAGCACTTCCATGCGCGTCAGGTTGCCGTCGTTGCGGCGAAAACGATCGGCGGCATGTACCATGCCGTCCCGTACACCAACGGCACAAAATCGTTATACAGCGCCTAGATTATCGATCAGAGCGATAGATGCGTCCCGCTCTCTCCATAGCCGCGCACCAGAATCTGCGCCGGAACGAATTCGATCCCGCCGAATCGCGCGGTTGTATGTGCTCGCGCTATCGATGTCTGAACATCCCGCGCTGCCACGCATGACGTTCGCGTGTAATCGCAGCTGGTAAATGGCCGCCGCTGTTCAGATTTCCCACGCCCCCGGTCTGATCCGGCGAATAGCCGCATCTGTATCAACGGCGAATATGTTCCCTTGGCTCCGCCCGTTAATGCCGTCCAGTCTCTGCGCCGCCGTTGATGGAAACGATCCACGGGCAATGCCGTTCGAATGCGCGCGTCCGGCAACACGATCCGCTGCAGGTTGAGCCGGTTCATGAACGTGACGCGGAACGTCGACTCCGTGATCTCGTCCGGCGAATTCGCCGATCCCGCAGGAAGACCACCCGCGATTCCGACACCGCCGCGTTCGCCGCGAAATCGTAAAACAGGAACTGGATCGTGACCTGCCCGCCCTTGAATCCCGTCTCCCGTTCAATCTGCGAAAAATGCGAATCCGCGTTCGCCAGAGTGACAGAAATTTTCTGCGCGCCATCCACTCCCTGGTCGGACGAAGCCACCAGCGCCGAAAGATTGTGCTTCAGCAGCCGCGCCGCATACGCGTTGCCGTCCAACGTGGCCGCATGTGTGCCCCAACGCTCCGTGACACCCGAGCCAGCACGCAGTCGAAAAGGAACAGCGGCGTCGGCGGCGCTTCCTGCTCTTTGAATTGGTCGATCGTCGGCATTCGCTTAACTTTCCGTATTCACGATCTGAATCACCGCGTCGTAAACGTCGGTTCCCTGCGCCGTCACCGTGATCTGGTCGGCGCCGAATCGCGCCTTCGGATAAACTCCGCCGACCGCGCCCGTGAGTTTATAGTCCGAAGGCCCCAGTTGTGCCTCCGCCTGCATCCCGAATAATTCAACCGAGCCGCCCGCAGCGATCTGACCCCGAAAGTAACCGTCGTCGCGCCTGCTTGCCCCGGATTCGCAGAAAAATAAACTCTCGTCCATTGCGTTCCCGGCGCGAACGACTTGCTGCCATTGGCTATCGCGAGCGTGACCGCCGAACCCGATGTGCTGCGTACCCAGACGCTAAGGCAATATTGAAAATTTCCGGGAACGCTGAGGACTTGCGTCAGCCCAGCGCCGGCTCCTCCCGTATTCGCCAACCGGGTCGCCCGCGTCGTTCCGAACGGATCGGCGATCCCCGCAGTCAATTGCACCAACGCGCCAGTAGTCCACGCGCCGGGACTGAAGTTTTCGCTCTCGGATCAGAAGATTCCCCACCGGATCGAGAAACGTAAACGTCCGCCGCCATCCCTGCAGTCTGCTCAAACAGACTTTCGATCGCATTCCACTCCGCCAGCGTCAGTCCCGTCGCCACGCAACGCCCATCCCGCGATCGCTCCACCGGATCCGCATACACCACCGTGCTCCCATCCGCCAGCGTATTCACTACTGTCCGCTGCAGTCCTTGCTTCGTTAGCGGATAGAGCGCCGCCGCGCCCGTCGACAATTGAGGAAACACCAGCATTCAACTTCGGTTCTCCTTCACCGTGACACTCGCCTTCCCGGCCGCCTGCCCGCCGTACTGCGTCGCCAGTTGATCGCCATCGAAACTGCAGTTCGCATACACCGTCCCATCCCATGGATCGGGAAACGCAAAGCTCTCCGCCTGCCCGCCCTGCGCCTCAAAGAACGATTCCACCGCGTTCAACTCCGCCTCATCCAGCAGACTCAGCCGGATCGTCCATCGCCGCAGCGGCGCTCCATAATCCTGAAATCGTTGTTCACTGCCGTCGAGGAACCGAAACACCTGCGTCGAGAACGAGCGCGTCCGGCTCGACCCATACTGCGCCACCGCGCCGGTTTTCAATGCTGGAAATGTCGCCACGCTACACCTCCCGAATGACGTCGTTCAACACGCTGGATTGCAGCATCGCCTGCCGCACCGCCAGAGCGATATCGCCGCTGTGATCCAAAAACGATTGACTATCCATCGCCTGTACCTGCACCGTAATCTGCGACGAAGGCGAATTCGTCATCGCTCTCGGCGACCCGCCCTGCGCCGAATCCACGCCGTAAGCCCCGCCTCCACCTTCGCTGAAACCCGCATCTAAATTGATCGGCAGCGGCGCCATATAAGTCGGCAGCGCCGCCGGAGTGCTCGAATCACTGCCGCCGAACAAACCCACGATGCCCGAAATCAGCGGCGCCAGGCCAAGGCCGCCGCCCAACACGCTCCCGAGCGTGCTACCGATCGTGCCCAGAATCGAGTCGCCGCCTGATGATCCGCTTCCGCTCGACGGCTGCGCCATCGCGGCCAGGGTCTGCTGCATGAGAGCGTCATTGATACCCTGCTCTTGCTGCAACTGATCCGCCAGACTCGTCATGTGCGTGTTGAGCGAATCGCCCCCGCTGAGTCCGCTCGCCCGCAACAAACCCGTCAAACTTTCAGGACTGTTGGCCATCCCTCACCTCTCGCCACTCTTTCTCCAGCATCAACATCGCATCCGCCTCTTTCGCCGGCAATGCCGCTAGCTCGCCCCTGCCAAAACTTTTCCTCGCGAAAAACCATTCCACCCAACCAATGCTTTCGGGCGTCACCGATGACCGCGGACACTCCTCCGTCGACGCCCGCCCCCGCGCCCACACCACTCTCCGCGCCCCACGCTGTTCCCCCGGAATCCATCCGCACCGGCGCACACCTTCCAACCCTTGCCGTCTGCATGGCTCGCATTTCCACCCGGCCTGATTCCCACTCAGAAAATGGAATGCGACGATTAGTTTTTTCTTTCGCTCTCACTCAACCCGCATTCCGATTTCACGCGCCCCAGAATCTTCAGTCGCCAACTCCAGCGGCCCTTTGTCCACCACGGCCTCCGGAGTCGCCGCCTCCCCGTCGATCTTCAACCCTTCCACCGCCAGCAATCCCCACTCCAGATACGCCCGGTCGACTTCCGCCCCCACCACCGCCGCTTCCAGCTTCTCCCGCGCGTCCGTGCCCGCAGCCAGAAACTCCGCCTTGCGCCCGATCTCCCGAATTCGCCGCGCCAACTCCAGCCTTCGCCCGAACGTCAGCCGCGCGATCGCGTATCTCACTCCCGCCGCCGACTCCGCATCGAACCACAACGCGCTGTCGTAGGCATGTTCCGCCTCGCTCCTAAGCGAAGGCGATGTAGAGCTCATCATTCACTGCCCCCTGTGCCCGGCTGTTCTGAAATTTCCACTGCAGCCGCGTCTCTGAATCGTCAAACTTCGGAACCTCCGGCACCATCGCCGGCATATACGCTCCAAACAACTGTCCGCTCGCCTGGCCCAGCTGCAGCATCACGCTGATCGGCGACCGCTGCCGCGCCGCCTGATACAACGCCGGCGTCTGCGCGTCCACCATCTCGAACAGGCTGAAGTTCAGCGTCACTTTGCGTTCCCCCGCCGCGATGCAGCGCGCCAGATCGCTGCCGAACTCCCTCACGCGGAGTTGAACGCTGTTATTCAGGTTGAGTTCCGCCCCCGTGAGCGTAAGAAAACTCGCCGGAGTCGCACCCATCCACACTTGCCCCAAATGCCCCGGCACGATCGTGTAGTCGAATCCGGCACCCGCCGGCTCCGTTGGAAACTGCGTCAACCCGCCCTGCCCGCTAGTGAAACTCGCGCTATCCAGCAAATCCTGTGACGGCCCCGCGAAAACAAATTCCTGAAAGTCGCCATTCACTTTGACCTTCAGCGAATCCACCGCCGCGCCATTCAAAATCCTCTGCACCGCGCCTGCCGGATCCCAATAGTCGAAGATGCTGACGCTTCCCAGATCGCTCCCCAGCGGATACGTCATCGTCGGCCCGAGCACCGTTCCCGCCGCGACTCCTCCCGTGAACGGCGCATTCAGAAACACCGTCGTCGAATCCTGAATCGCCGCAACGAATCGAATCTCCCCCGCGTTCGCCACTGCCTGCCCCACGCTCAATCCGTGCGCCGCCGAGAACGCGATCTGCGTGGTCGCACTCGTCGTCGCCACCGTTCCCCCGGCGAACACCAGCGGAGTCCCGCCCATCGCCGCCTGAAACAGCGGTCCGTGACTCGGCGCCGCCTGCCCGCTCACCCAATCCGTCATAAAAGTGTTGAGCTGATAAGCGGTCCGCTTCCGAATGCTGTTTGGCAGCCCGACGAAAGTCCGGCTCCCCGACTTGTCTCTACGCGAGCTCTGTTCCGGGACCTGCCTCGCCGCCAGCTTGACTCCCGGAATCCGGTTCTGCCCCGTAATCGCCGGCACGCTCCCGTAGGCGGATTCGAGCGCAACATAAAACCGGTTATTGTTTGACGATATGTAACACGACATGAATCCAAGCCCCTCTCAACTCGACAAATCGACTTCGAAAATCACTTTGGCCGCCTGCAGAAGATTGCGCCCGCCGTGTTGCACTGGGTCGAACTTCACCTCATACCCGCCCGCAAAAAACATTCCCTGTCCCCAGTCCCCGCGATTGGCATCCAGCACCTGCGTCACCGCATCCACGTACAGCCGCACTTTCTCTTCCAGTCCTTCTATGCGGTCCTGCGACGCCCTCACTTCAGCCACCGTGCGCACTTTCCCCGAAAAGTTGCGGAACTTTTCGGTCAGCAGATTCTGCACCCGATCCGCGTAGATCAGCACGACCGGATACTTCACCGCCGCGCTCTTTTCCATCAGCGCCACCGGAGCGTATTGTGAAATCACGTTTTCCACCGGGATCGCCGGCAAGTCCACACCGGCGTTCGTCGCGATCTGTGCGGCCATCGGCAACAATCCCGCAACCGGATCTGTGAACAGCGCCACCACTTTCCCCGCCGCTATGCTCGCAGCCTGCGCCATAGCTTTATCCCCGCCTCAAAATCCGGCCGCCGGTCACGAACATGTCCGCCGCCTGTCCATCCCCCGGACCCACCCCGCCCACCAAGCCCGCTCCCGGCAGAGTAAAGATCGCTCCGGTCGCCAAAGGCCCGCTATTCTGCAGCGTCAGCGTAGAACTCGCCAGTCCCAGGTACAAATTCCATCCCGTTGCGATTGCCGGCGCATTCACGGCCGAAGCCGTCAACGAACTGTTGTCAGTCGTCTGAAAAGTTGTCGCCGGACTCGCGCTCCCTTCCTGCCCCGCCGCCGAAACCCAACTCACTTGCGCGTAGTAAATCGTCCCCGCCAGCGTCCCTGCCGTTGCCCCCAGCACCGGCATTCCAGCCCGCGGCACCGGTGCCGCCACCAGTCCGATGCCGAATTCGAGCGTCCGCTCCTTCGCTCCCCGTGCCAGCTCGCGATATTCTTCCCACTTATTCTTATAGCGATCGTTCAGTTGATTATTGAAGGCGTCGCGATACACCACCGCCAGCGTATGCAGCGCATGCCAGCGCTTCATTTGCGGACTCACCACCACATCCGAGACGCCGATCTTCCGCCGGTCCTCGCCCACCGGAGACGTCAGCGAATAAAGCGTCCGCGTGTGACCCAGCAGCACGTCCATCACGTCCTCCGAGATTTCCTCGGTCGCCAAACAGAGCTTCGCATTCAGATCGATGGTTTCCACGTTAGCCACGTCCAAGATCGACGCCTCATATACCCGCAGCGCTTCGCTATCGTTCGGATTGCCGTCAGTCAGCAAGGCCATATCTCATCTCCGTTTTCTTGCCTTTCAATAAAAAAGGGGACGAGCCGTAGCCCGTCCCCCACCGCGATCAGCCCCGTGCTAGCTATTCACTTGCACCGCGAAACTGTTCCGCAGCACGCCCACGCCGTAAAGCACATCCACCGTGAACTGCTGCGCCAGCGTATTCGGCTGATAGCTCATCGTGACGCGCATGCCGAAGTTGCCCAGCTCGGCGTACTCCGCGATCGCGCCCGTTCCCGGCAGCGGCTGCGGCAGCCGGCGAACCACCAGGCCAATCGCATTCTTCGCGAACGCCAGGTTATGCGTCGTCACCGGAGCGCTGCCCGTATGCGCGACGAACTGCGAGCGGAAGATGTAGAAGTCCTTCATCTTGCCGACCGCTCCGTCCACGATCACGCGCAGCCCCGCCTCGCCCGCCGTGTTGAATTCGCTGAAGCGCGGAATCTGCCGCAACGCCGAGTAAGTGGCCGCATCCACCACCAGATACTTCGACGCGCTCGCCGGAACCTTGGCGCTGAAACAGCGCCGTCTCCGCCGCATCCACGGTCGCTTCCGTGATCGTCGTGCCCGCCGTCCCCACCGCCGTATTCGCCGTGAACTGCGGATACAAGCTCCAGCAGGTCGGTTTCGATCCTCTCCGCGATCGCCACCACCGCCGGCTGCATATACAGCTTCAGCAGATCCGGCACCGCCAGAATCTTCGTCACGTCCGGAATCTGGAACGTCGCTTCCGCGTGCGTGTTCAGCACGATCTGCGCATTCCCCAGATTCGGATTCTGCGGCTGCACCGTGCCGCCTTCCGCGATGTTGTTCGCCACCAGTGTCGGCGGAATCGGCACGTTGACCGTGTCTCCCGCCTGCGCCAGCGCCGGTTCATAATCGCGATTGACCAGGTTCCCCATGACGAGGTTCCCCATCAACGCCGGCAGGGCGTCCGCCGCCACCAGCTTTACAATCGCGCTTGCTACGTTTGCTGAAGTAATTGTTGCCATTATTCTCTCTCTCCTCTACCACCCGCGCAGCGTCAACGACGCCACTCTGGCGATCTCCTTCCGGACTCTGTCCAGCTCCTCCGGACTCATGCCCGGACGGATCGTCTCCAAATCAACCCGCGTCTCACCCGGAGCGCTTCGTTGCCCCGCGCCCGCCCCGGAACCGCCGCCCAACCGCGCCGGCAGCAGTTCCGGATTCTCCTTCACGAACTGCTCCACCTGCTCCCGCATCCCGATCAGCTTTCCGTCTTCCCCGCGCTGAATTTCGTCCCGGATCGCCTTATAAGCCAAGTCCAGCTTGGCCACTCCCAGCCTCTGCAACTCCGCCCGAACCGCCGAGCTCCGTTCCGCCTCGTCTGCCTTCACCACCAGTTCGCGAACCCGTTCCTCCAGCGCCTCACGCCGCTTGCGCTCTTCTTCCAACTCGGTCTTCTGCGGCATGAACTCCTGCACCACCGCCTGCACAATCTCGCGAATGTCATCCATTGGCGTTGATCCCGCCGGCTTCGATCTCAGCCACGATCCGGTCCTTCACATCCTGCCGCGCATCCGCCAGATACTTCAGTGCCAGCTTCTTCTGCACTTCTTTCCTCAGCGTCACCGATTCCGTTCCCAGCGCCAGCAATTTCTGCGCATCGTCCACTTCTACCGCGAAGTCGGAGATGTCGAATTCGTCCAGCCCCGTCACGCCGATCGCCAGGTCGTCCTCTCGCGCCGCGTCAATCGCCTTCAGGACCCGCCGCACCAAATCCTTCACCGCGTCCCCGTAAGCCCGCAGCACCTCCTGCGTGATCGACGAATCCAGTTGCTTGCTGACTCCCGATTGCCGCCCGCCCTGCCCCAGCGGCGCTCCCGCCTGCGGCATGTAGCACACGCGGTAGATTTCTTCCTGCAAACTGCGTCAGGTTATCCGCCGCGATCTGATAAACCTTCCCTCCGGCTCCGTCCAGCCGAATCGGTCTTCCGGGCCCAGTTGGATGTAGTAACTCTCGCCCACCATCTGGCTCCACTCCCGTTCGGAGTAAACCACCGGCATCGCAAACAGCCCCATCGTCAGCGCCCACGACAGCGCATTCGATTTATTGAAGTGCTCCAGTTGCAGCGATCCCGCGCGGTTCAACATCCACAACCCCTCCGGAATCCGCAGCGCGAACAACGGCACTCGCTTCAGCTTCGCCAGCCCATGCGTCCCTTCGTCGATCAACTCCACCGGCTCCGATCCGCCGCCCGTGATCACCTGCCGGTAAACCCGGAAATTCTGCTTGTCGTAATACGCCCAGCGCTTTTCGCGCCGCCAATCGGCATCTTCCACGTGATCTTGCTTGAGTCAACTCCGTCCGCAGCACCACCCATTCATAGTTCCCCTGCTCATCCAGATTCCAGTTGATGAGGTCCTCGGCCGCGTAATCCACCAGGTACGCCCGCGACGCCCCCAGCGCGTCTTCTTCCGCCCGGCTCCCCGGCTTCTGTCCCATGCGCGGAAAATCCACCAGCACATAACTCGCGCCCGCCACCATCGCGCCCACCAGTTGCCTGCGCAGGAAATCCGCCAGCGCCGTCCCCTTGCGGTCCACATCCTCGATGAACTCTCCGAAGAACGCCTGCCCCTGCTCGTTGGTCCCCTCAAACGTCAGCACCGGTTCCCTGCGGAACAGCGTCGCCGCATACCAATCCACAATCGAGCCGACATAGTTCTCGTAAAACACCCGCCACAGCCGCTCCCGGTAAACATCGCCCGGCTCCTTCTGCCGCGGAATCAGATGGCGCTGCGCGTTCTGCTTGAACTGTCGCCGCCCACATAGAGGTCGCGATACCGCCGCCAGACCTCTTTGCGCGCTTTGTACTCTGGATGCTCGCGGTCAATATCCAACACCTGGTCCTCTTTTCCTCTCGCATCAAAACAGCGGCCGATCCCGATCCCCGATCTTCATCCCCGGCCGGCACTCCTGCCACACCAGATACCCCAGCGCATCCGACAAATGCGTCCGCTTCGGATCGCGGTCTTTATCGATCACCTGGCTGTTTTCCTTGTACATCACCTGCTCGAAATCCTTGATCAACTCCTTGCACCGCGGATGCACCATCAGCTTCCGCTCCCCAGCCGCCGACTCCAGCTTCGCATTCATCAGCGTCACCCGATCCCGCACCGCCGGATTCGCCTTCGGTATCTGGAACCTCACTCCGCCATACGCCGCTCGCTCACAAACTTCTTCAAGATCTCGAAGTCCGTCGTTCCCGACGTCTGCCGCCGCGCCCCGCTCGCGTCCGCATACATCACCAGCCCGCCCGCATGCTCCGCGAACCGTTCCCGAACTCCTCGCACGCCTCTCCGTGCTCGCCCGCTTCAGCACGATCTCGTCCAGCACCCTCACCTCTTCTCCGTCCATCTGCGCCACCACCGAACACATCGGGTCCACATTGAAATCCAGCGCCCACAGCAGCGGCGCCCTTCGATCGACCTCCACCTCCGCCACATTCCCGGCCCGCTCGAACGCGTGATAGACCCGCCCGCCCTGCAGTTCAGGTAATCGCCCAGCACCTCCTGCTCATAAAAGCTCTCGTCGTAACTATGCTTCAGCCGCTCGTAATAATCCGGCACCCGCTCCAGCAGGAACCGGTTCTCGAACGGCCTCGCCTGCACCGTCTCATAGCCTTCCACCGGCGCGCCACGAACTTCTCGTACACCCAGTCGAAACCCTTCGGCGTCCACACCGCGAATCCGCACAGCCGCGCCGCCTTCGGATCGCGCAGCCGGCCTTCCAGCCGCAGCCACGCTTCCTCCGGCGTGTACGTCAGCTCATCCAGCCCGAACCACGCCAGATTCGTCCCGCGCAGCCTCTCGAACTCCTCCACCGCCCGCAACAGAATCCGCGACCGCGTATCCTTCAGCACCAGAAAGTTCTCGCCTCGATTCAACTCGTACGGAATCCGGTTCCGCTCCAGAATCTCCGATCAGCGACGCCAGCGTCGCATCCCGCAACATCGGATACGTCGGCGCCCCGATCAGCCCCGTCCGCCCCGGATTCAGATAGCTCAGCTTGATCGCCTCCTGGCACAGCGCCTGACTTTTCCCCGACCCGATCGGCCCCGAAAATCCCTTGAACCGCGCCGGCGAATCGTGAAACTTCTGCTGCGATGGCAGCGGATGATACTCTATTCCTCTCTCCCGGACTCCGTCTCCGCCGGTTCCACCCATGTCACCCTGATTTCTTTCGGCGCCTCATCGTCCAACTCCTTGTGAAGCTGCACCAGCCGGATGTAATCGCCCAGCGTCGCCTTCATTTGGTCGCCCTTCATCTTCGTCTCGATCCTCGTGAGCATATGCTTCACAGCCTGCGCCTGGCCCCCGCCGCCGGCCGTCTTCGTCTCCGTCTCGACCTTCGATTTCGCCGCGCTCTTCCCCGCGCCGCTGTGCTCTTTGATTGCGTCTTGCTGCTCGCCATCCGCCATCGTTTCCCTCGCGACCAGCAATGTAGCAGCCGCGCAACCATCTTTCCGCCGAACATCCGCACATCAACTGACAGAGTCTGCGCGAGATATATTTTCTGCGGATCTTGTGAACGCGCAGCGCACGCCTTTACACACCGCCCCGCCAACCCCTACAATCGCTATGTAGAACGCCCAGTTCGCGCGATCCGCATGAACATTTCCGTAAAAAGTGAATACGCCCTGCTGGCGGTCTTCGACCTGTCGCTGCAGCCCCCGGGCGAGCCCGTCAAGATCGCGGACGTCGCGCGCCGCCAAAAAATCCCGCAAAAATTTCTGGAGCTGATCCTCGCCGGACTGAAGCAGGGAGGCTTCGTCGAATCCCGCCGCGGCGCCGAAGGCGGCTATCGCCTGGCCAAGCCCGCCAACGAAATCACCGTGGGCGAAGTCTTGCGCTTCGTCGAAGACACCAAGCAGACCAAGCGCGCGGCCTCCAACCCGTTTAACACAATCTGGCAGCAGGTGGATGCAGCCGTCGCGGACATCCTCGACCACACCACTTTTGCCGAGCTGGCGCGCACCTGGCAGAAATCCCAAACCCGCTACGTGGCAAACTGGGATATCTAGCTGATTCCTGACGGAGACTGATGATCTTTCCTGACAATTCATTTAGCATCGGACGCACTCCGCTGGTGCGCCTCAATCGCGTCACCGACGGCGCGCAAGCCAGCGTCATCGCCAAGATCGAGGGCCGCAACCCGGCGTATTCGGTGAAATGCCGCATCGGCGCCGCCATGATCTGGGACGCGGAACGCCGCGGTCTTCTCAAACCCGGCCGCGAGCTGATCGAGCCCACCAGCGGCAATACCGGCATCGCGCTCGCCTTCGTCGGCGCCGCGCGCGGCTATCCGGTCACACTGCTGATGCCGGAGACCATGTCGATCGAGCGCCGCGCGGTGCTGAAGCTGCTGGGCGCGAAGATCATCCTCACCGACGGCGCTCTCGGCATGGGCGCCTCCATCGAACGCGCCGAGCAAATGGTCGCGGCCGAGCCCAACCGCTGGGTTCTTGCTGCAACAGTTCCAGAATCCCGCCAACCCCGACATTCATTTCAAGACCACCGGCCCCGAAATCTGGGACGACACCCAAGGTCAAATCGACGCCTTCGTCGCCGGCATCGGCACCGGCGGCACCATCACCGGAGTTTCACGCTACATCAAACTCGAAAAGAAGAAGCCCATCTTGTCGGTCGGCGTCGAGCCGCGCGGCAGCGCCGTCATCAGCCAGACTCTCGCCGGCAAAACCATCGAGCCCGGCCCTCATGCCATTCAAGGCATCGGCGCCGGTTTCATTCCCGGCAAGCTGGATTTGAAAATGGTGGACCGCGTGGAAAAAGTCAGCGACGAGGAAGCCATCGAAATGGCCCGGCGCCTGGCGAAGGAAGAAGGAATCTTGTGCGGGATTTCCTGCGGAGCCGCTGTGAGCGCAGCCGTGAAGCTGGCACACGAACCGGCCATGAAAGGGAAAATGATCGTCGTGATTCTGCCTGATTCCGGCGAGCGTTACCTGAGTTCCGCACTGGTGGACGATTTGGATTGACGCGCTGCCAATGAGCCGCGGTCATTGAGAAAGTAGTTGGCAGGGAAAAGAAAAAGCGGGCGCCAGTTTGGGTGATAAGGGTGAGGGCGCCCGCTGTCGTAACGGGGATTTAATTATCTATAAAACGCGATCCGCCCCAGTCAGGTTACGCTTTCGCCAGAAAAATTCGAAATAACTTCTGTCCGCCCAGTGCTTTATGCCATTCGGCACATCGTCAATAAAGTAGATAAGGCCGGCGCCGCTCTTCGAATTGCAGCACTTGTTCGCGCACGTGTTCCTCGATCACGCCGGGCGCGGTCCCGGCCTTGAGAGCATCCACCACTTCCCGGCTGCCAATCAAAAAACGGCAAGCCTCGAAATTGATTTTGCCGGGATACAAGCGTTGCAGCGCGTACGCCACGTCCAGCCCCAAGCGCACCGAGTTCAACTGCTCGCGGTTCACGATCACAAAGCGCACGCCTTCGATCGTTTTCCCGGCGAACGGTCCTGACGACGGTTGGAACTTGGTGGCGTATACTCGCACCCCCGGCAGCACCCAGCGATTCAGGAACTCCGCGAGTTCCGCGCCGTGAATCCAATCTGCGCCAATCTGTTCGAACGGCGCATCCGTGCCCCGCCCCACCGAATAATTGGGCGATGCTTCCAGCAGAGCCAGCCCGTCATACAGCGCCGCCGCATTCAAACTGCGCAAATTCGGCGAGGGATCGGTCCAGGATAAGCCGGTCGAATCGAACCAGTCGCTACGCTGCCAGTTCTTCATCTTGACGACATGCAGATCCGCGTTCAATTTATTTTCTTTATTGGCCATCGCCGCCAGCTCGCCCAGCGTCAGCCCGTGTCGCACCGGCATGGCGAAGCAGCCCACGAAACTATGCAGGTTATCGTCGAGCAACGGACCCTCCACATGCGCGCCCGTCACCGGATTCGGCCGGTCCAGCACGTAAAACGGAATCTTCGCCTTCGCGGCTTCCTCCATCGCGTACAGCATGGTGCATGAATACGTATAGAAACGCGCCCCGGCGTCCTGAATATCGAACACCAGGACATCGACTCCGCCTAACATCGCCGGCGTCATGCGATAGCGGCCGTTCTCGTACAGACTCCACACCGGGAGTCCCGTCGCCGCGTCCTTTGCATCGGCAACATCCGGACGGTCTTCTTTGCCCGTGATCCCGTGTTCCGGCGAAAACAGCGCCGTGATCCGCACGCCGGCCGCGCGCATCGCGTCGATGTTGCGCTGCCCCGCACGATCCAGACCGGTCTGATTGGTGATCAATCCCACGCGCTTGCCCGCAAACTCCGCGAACTTGCCGGCCTCCATCACGTCGAGCCCGGTCATGACTTCATGATTCGGCGCCATCATACGCCGCACGCCCGCGTTCTCCAGCGTTTCGTAAACCGGCGCACCGCCTTCCACCCCGAACGCCGCCGCCACCACCGTCGCCACCTTCGACCGCAGCGGACTCAAATTCTTTCCCGCCTTCGGATGCACCGAATTGGTCATGATGATGACGTAAGTTTTTGACGCCGGATCGATCCACAGCGACGGACCCGTAAACCCCGTGTGCCCGTAAGAACCAATCGGGAACAGCTCGCCGCGCGGCGCCGAAAACCCGGAGTCGATGTCCCAGCCTAACCCTCGCAGAATTGGCTGATCCGGCGGCGAATTTGGCGAGGAGAACTTCTTCACGGTGAGCGGCGAAAACAATTTACCGCCGCCATCGACCAGCATCTGCGCATACTTCGCGAGATCGTCAGCCGTCGAGAATAATCCCGCATGCCCCGCCACTCCGCCCATATATCGCGCCGTCGGATCGTGCACGACTCCCCGGAAGGGCAGGCCAGTCGCCGCGTCGATTTCAGTAGGCGCAATGCGCGCGCGCAACGACGCCGCCGGAAGAAATTCCGTCTCCTTCATCCCCAGCGGCGCAAACACAGCTTCCCGCGCATACTCATTCAGCGGCTTGCCGCTCACTCGATGCACGATCTCGCCCAGCAGTTCGAAATTGATATCGCTGTAGACGAACCGCGTCGCGGGCGGCGACGCGGGCTTCTCCACCAGCGCGCGGTGGATGCCCGTCTCGTAGCCGCTCCACACCGGTTCCAGAGCCAGATCCGGAGGCATGCCCGAGAAATGCGTCATCAAATCGCGCACCGTGATATCGCTATGTCCGCCCTGAAACTCCGGCAGATATGCGGTCACCGGATCGTTGATGCGCAGCTTGCCTTGCTCGAACAGCTTCATCAGCGACGGGCGTCGTGGCCGTCACTTTCGTCAGCGACGCCATATCGAAAATGGTGTCGAGCGTCATCGCCTCGCGCGCAGGCACCAGCGCCCGATTTCCGTAAGCCTTGCGATGAACGATCTTACCGTCGTGCCCAACAATCACAACCGCACCCGGAATTAAGCCGTCGCGCACCGCCGCGTCCACCACCGCATCCAGTTCGCCGGACCCGGAAAACGTCTCCTGCGCCTGCGCAGCCTGACAGAACAGCATCGCGATGACAAGCCAGACCACCTTCATAGCGCCCGCTTCGACAACCCCTCTAGCAATTCTCCAAGCTCAAAATCCTTGGCCGTGATTCCACCGGCATCGTGCGTATTCAAGTCCACAATCACTTTGTTGTAAACGTTGAACCACTCCGGATGATGATCCAACTTATCGATATCCGCCACAGCCGACTGCATGAAATCCATCGCGTGTTTGAAATCCGGAAACTTGTATTCCCGATGCAGCTTGCCGTCCTTAAGAGTCCACCCCGCGAGCTTCGGCAGCGCGGCCGCGATTTCCGCGTCCGTCATTTTTTTGCGCATTCAAGCCCTCCCGTATATAGGAATCACCGCGCCGCTGGTATCCGCCGCCGCGTCCGACACCAGAAACACCAGCAGCTTCGCGATCGACTCCGGCTTGACCCAGCGTGAAAAATCCACCTTAGGCATGGCCGTGCGATTCGCCGGCGTGTCGATCGTCGAAGGCAGAATCACATTCGCCGTGACCCCAAACTTCTGGCCCTCCGCCGCCACGTTCCTTATCAACGCCACCAACGCCGCCTTCGATACCGCATATGCCGCGAAGTTCGGCGATGGCTCCACCGCCATGCGCGTCCCACGGCGACGATGCGTCCCCGCCCCGCCGCCTGCATGGGTTTGAGCGCCGCGCGGATGCAACAAAACGCCGCACGCAGATTGATGTTCATCATCTTGTCCCAGGTCTCGTCGCTGGTCTCTGCTACTCCCGAGCCACCGGCAAATCCCCCAACCAAATGCACCAGCGCGTCCAGCGGACCGTGTTCCAGCGCTTGCTTCACCATGGATTCGCAGCCTTCCGCCGTCGACACGTCCGCCGAAATCGTGGCAAAGGCCGCCGGCGTTTTCCACCCGCGATCCACGCCCATCACCTTCGCGCCGCTCGCGAGAAACTCCTGGCACACCGCGGTTCCCAGCCCGCCGTTTGCGCCTGTTATAAGGACATTCATACGCTCACTATACATCCAGACCAACCGCGCGCATCAACTCCAGCGCGTTGCTTCTCTCAACAACTCCCGGCCGCAGATGATAGTCGAAATGGATCTCGCCTTTTTCAATGTGATCCTCGAAATGCACATTGCGCGCCCGCTCGCCCAACATTGCCGTGATCTCCGCCAGCGCCAGATCATGCGTGGTTACCAGACCGATCGCCCCACGCTCCACCAGTCCTTGGATGACCGCCGCTGCACCGATACGCCGGTCATGCGAGTTCGTTCCGCTCAGCAACTCATCCAGCAGAAACAGCGTCGGCAAACCCGCCCGCGCCAGATCCACGATGTCCCGCAGCCGGCTGATCTCGGCATAGAATCGCGATTTGTTATCTGCCAGCGAATCGTTGACGCGGATCGACGCGCCAATGCGCAGCGGCGACACTCGCAAACGCGCGCAACATACCGGAGCGCCCGCCCACGCCAGCGCCGTATTCAACCCCACCGCGCGCAGCAGCGTGCTTTTTCCCGACATATTCGAACCACTCACGATCCACAGCGCGCACTCGCCGCCTAGCCGGACGTCGTTCCCCACAGCATGGTCCCGCGGAATCAACGGATGCCGCACGTCCGCACCATCGAACAGCGGCCCCTCACCGTCCAACGCGAACTCCGGAAACACCGCGTCCGGCCGCTCATACGCGAACGTCGCCAGGGAACACAGCGCTTCGAACTCGCCCACCGCCGCGATCCATTCCCCGATGTGCGGCCCACACTCCTGCCGCCACGCTTCAATCGCCATCGTGAATTGCGGTATCCACACCAGCGGCGCCGCGAAAACGCGAAAAAATTGATTGCGCGCCGAATCCAGATACTCCACCGACCGCTCCAGCCGCCGGATTTCCGCGGACGCCGTCAACCCGTGCACGTCCAGCGCACGCGTCAAGTTCACCAGACGCGGCGACGCGAACTGCTCCTTCTCCAACCGTTCCAGCAGCAGACGCACTAACCTCAGCTCCCGCGCCGGTGTCGATACCAATACCGACACCCGGCGTACCGCGTCCCGCACCACCAGTCCAAAGATCAACTCCGCCAGCACCGCCGCCAGAAATGGCCGCAAGCTAAGCACCTGCGCCAGAAACAATCCAAAGGTGAGCACTGCCGCGCACGCCAGCGTCAGCGCCACCCATCGCGCGCCGGGAAAGAAATGCACCGCAGCCTGCTCGCCCCAAGCCTTCATGACCTGGTCATCGATAGCGGTTCGAATATCTTCACCCATCAGCGCGATGTCTTCGCGGAGGTCCAGCCGTCCGCGCAACTCCGCCACGGCGGCTTGCCGAGCCGTCACGATCTCAGGAGCAGAAGGCGCCATCAACCATTCCGCGAGTATGCGATCCCCCGTGGCCGTGCGCGAAGTCGAAAGCAACTCGAACGCCGACCCCGGGCCCAGCAGATCCAAATCATCCGCGTACAAATGTTTGGGATCGCGAAACGCCTCGCCCTGGCGCCCCTTGCCGGCCCAACGGTTCTCGATGCGCGCCAGCGCGCGCTCGTAGTATGCGGTTCCCCGCAGCGCCGCGTCACGCCGCTTGTCAGCGCGATCGTGCATGACGGCCAGTACTACGAATACAACCAGCGGCACCAACAACCACCACGGCGAGAGCACCCCCGCTCCGATCGCCAGCCCCGCGATGACCACCGCCGCAAGTCCTGTCACCAGCCGTGCATTGCCAAGCTGCCGCGAGCGTACGCCGCTCACTGCGTGTTCCGTCTGCCAGTGTTCCAATCGCGAGCGATATTCTTCGAGCGGCGATGCGTCTTGAATGGACAAGGGAGTCCCTTCAATTCTAGTCTGCCCGCCCCCGCCCGCCGTTGTATCCTGGTTGTGCTCACGCCCCCGGACCCGCCATGCTGCCACGCCTGCGAATGACCCTCGACTTCATCCCTTCGCCCTTCGAAGACAAGCCTGGCTTGATGATTCGCGATCCCTTCCATTTCTCCGAAGCGACATTAATCGTCCCGCCGCCGCTCATCGAATGTCTGGAATATTTCGACGGCGAGCACAGCGCCCTGGACCTTCGCGCTCATTTGGTACGCATCACAGGTGATCTGCAAGCCGGCGATATCGAAACTAATCTCTTGACTGCGCTCAGCGAAGCCGGCTTCCTCGAAGATGAAAACTTCGAGCGCCGCCGCGCCGAAACCGAACGCGCCTTCGCCGAGGCGCCCGTTCGCGAACCCGCGCATGCCGGCACAGGCTATCCGGACGAACCCGGCTGAACTCCGCGCTACATTCGACGAATACTTGAATGGTGCGAAATCCAATGGGTCCGAGCCGCACGCTCGCCATCGCCGCCCCCCACGTCAGCCCTTTCGGTGGAGTAGATGCTTACCGCGCCGCGTACTCCGCTCTAACCCCCGCCGACGCCGAGCGCACTTTCGTCATCCTCGGCACCTCGCACTACGGCCATCCCGAGCGTTTGGGCCTCACCCGCAAACCTTTCGTCACTCCTTATGGCGAAGCAGTGACGGATACAAAACTAGTCGACGAGTTGGAGCGCTCCCTCGGCCCCGCGGCCGTGATGGAAGATTACTGCCACGCTATCGAGCACTCCATCGAGTTTCAAGTTGTCTTCCTGCAGCACCTGTTCGGGCCCAACATCCGCATCCTGCCCATTCTCTGCGGCTCGTATCTGCGCAGCATCTATCAAGGCGGAATGCCGGAGGACGATGACCACGTCCGCCGCATTCTAGGAACGCTCGGCGACGTGGCCGCGCGCGATGACGGGAAGCTGCTGTGGGTTCTCGGCATCGACATGGCGCATATGGGCCAACGCTACGGTGACCGCATGACCGCCATCGCGGGCCGCGACGAAATGGCTGAGGTCGAGCAGCGCGACCGCGCCCGCATCCAGCGCATGGAATCCGGCGACGCCCGCGGCTTCTGGGATCTGGTGCAGCCGAATCATGACGATTTGAAATGGTGCGGCTCCGCTCCCATTTACACGTTCCTCAAAGCCGTCCCGCAAGCCCGCGGCGAGCTTCTGGATTACCAGCAGTGGAATATCGACGAAGCGAGCGTAGTAAGCTTCGCCGGTATGCGCTTCCACTCCGCGTAACGCCCGCATATTACAATCACCAGTGAGTGCGCATCACCATTTCGAAAGAGAATTACCTGAAGGCCATTGCGGAGGCCGAGGGCGAAGGCGAAGTGGTTATCGCCGCCACGCTGGCCCGCTGGCTCCAGGTCTCGCCCCCCGCGGTGACCATGGCCATCCGCCGCCTGAAACGCGACGGCCTGATCCGCGTCACGGCGGCCGGTGAAATCACACTTGCGCGCGAGGGCCGCGAAATCGCCAATCGCGTGATGAACCGCCATCACCTGATCGAGCGCATGCTCACCGAAATCTTCGGCATGGAATGGTACAAGGTCCACGACGAAGCCGAGCAGATGGAACACGCCGTCTCCGCCGAGTTCGAAAATCGCCTGCGCGAAAAATTAGGTGAAGAAGAATCCTGCCCGCACGGGAACCGCGTCGCCATGGACCGCCCGCAGGACCGCCGCGCGCGCGGCTGGAAACCTCTCGACGAAATCTCCGGCAGCACCCCAGCTCAAGTGACTAGCGTTTTTGAACGCGACCGGCGTCTGCTCGAATATCTGGACGGCTTAGGCATCCGCCCCGGCGCAAAGCTGCGCATGGTCTCGCGCAATTATGACGAGACGCTCACGCTCAAGGTCGGCGGCAAATCCGTGCAACTCGGCCGGCCCGCCGCGACGAAAGTGTGGATCATGCAGGCGACAGCGCCTTGAAGTACTCGACGGTTTCGCGCAAACCGTCTTCCAGATTCACCTTCGGCTCCCACCCCAGCACCCGCTTGGCCTTCGAAATATCCGGCCGCCGCTTCTTCGGATCGTCCGCCGGCAGCGGCTCGAACACGATCGGCAGCTTCACATCCATCAGCCGCTTGAATGCGTTCGGCGAATTCGAGAATCGTCAGCTCCGCCGGATTCCCCAGGTTCACCGGATACCGCTCGTCGGACTGACGCCAACCGCACCAGCCCGTCCACCATATCCGACACATAACAGAAGCTGCGCGTCTGCGATGCCGTCGCCGAAAATCGTCAGCGGCAGCCCCTGCAGCGCCTGATCGAGAAACGCCGGCACCACGCGGCCGTCGTTCAGAGCCATGCGCGGCCCATACGTATTGAAGATGCGCGCGATGTTGGTGCGCACGCCGTACGTGCGGTGATACGCCATGGTCATGGCTTCGGCGTAGCGCTTGCTCTCGTCGTAGCAGGACCGCATGCCCACCGGATTCACGTTGCCCCAATAGGTTTCCACCTGCGGATGCTCCAGCGGATCGCCATAGCACTCCGACGTCGAAGTCACCAGAAACCGCGCGCCATCGCGCCGCGCCATTTCCAGCATGTTGCGCGTCGCCGTGGAACCGGATTCCAGAGTTTCAATGGGATGCGCCAGGTATTCCTTGGGGCTCGCCAGCGACGCCAGGTGCCAGACCTGATCGAAGCGCCCGGCCAGTTCGAGCGGGTGCGTGACGTCACGTTCCATGAAGCGGAACCGCGGGTGTTCCGCCAGATGCGCCAGATTGCGCCGCGAGCCGGTGATCAAATTGTCCAGGCCCAGGACGCTGTGGCCGTCCGCCAGCAAGCGGTCGCACAAATGGGAACCAATGAAGCCAGCGGCCCCCGAAATCAAATGTTCCATCCTCTAGATCTTAACGTCTGCGGGAATCTGCGTGCTACTTTTGGAAAGGTGCCGGCCTTCTCACCGCTCGAATCCACTCTTTTTTTGATTCTGCTCGTCGCGTCGGCCTGCGCTTTCGGCGTGCGGTTCGGCAGAGTCGTACGCAAGATCCGCGAGGCCAAGCCGGATGCCGATTTCACGCTCGGATCACTCGGCAAGCGCGTCTGGGATTTCGTCTCGGAAGTTCTACTCCAAAGCAAAGTGATCCGCGAGCGTCCTCTTCCCGGCCTCGCCCACGCCTTCGTATTCTGGGGATTTTGCGCCTTCGCGCTGATCACGCTGAATCATTTCGCCACCGGCGTCGGCCTCGCGTTCCTCACGCGCGAGAGCTGGTTCGGCCAATTCTATTTCGATTTCGCCGCCGCGTTCGCCGTCGCCGTCGCGATCTCGATCTTCGGCCTCTTCGTGCGCCGCTTCTTCGTCCGCCCGAGCTGGCTGGGCGAAAAGGTCTCCCGGGAATCCGGCGTCATCGCCTTCCTGATCTTCGTGCTGATGATCACCTATCTGGCGGCGTTCTGGTACGGCGATTCCAAACCGCTGTGGTGGGCCCACACTCTTGCGCTGCTGATCTTCCTGCCGCTGATCCCGCACACCAAGCACCTCCACCTGGTGCTGAGCCCGCTCACCGTTTTTCTCTCGCGCGGCGGATTCTCGCACATCCCGCCGCTGGTAGGCGACGAAGATTTCGGGCTCGACACCGGCAAAGACCTCACGCGGATCGTGGCCTGCAGGCCTATTCCTGCGTCGAATGCGGACGCTGCACCGAGCACTGCCCCGCCGACAACACCGGCAAGGTTCTCGACCCCAAGGAAATCGCGCTGGGCGTCCGCGGTTACTTGAACGAATTCGGCGCCGCCTCGCGAAGAGCCGCTGCTAGGCAAGCATCTTTCCCAGGAAGCCGCATTCCAATGCACCACCTGCGGAGCCTGCGAATTCCAGTGCCCCGTCGGCATCGAGCACTGCCCATCATCATCGGCCTGCGCCGCGGCGCGGTGAACACCGGCAAGTGGGAGGACGACTACGGCACCAAGCTGTTCCTGGCCCTGGAACGCAACGGCAACGCCCTCGGCTTCAGCACCTCCGAGCGCGAGAAATTTATCGACAAGCAGCAGTTTCCCGATCTTCGACGGCACGCAGGAATACTGCCTCTGGCTCGGCTGCATGGGCGCCTACGATCCGCAGGGCCGCGAGATCATCGCCTCGTTTCGCGCGCGTGATGGAGCACCTCGGCGCCACCTTCGGCGTCCTCAAGAAAGAGAAATGCACCGGCGACCCGGCCCGCCGCCTCGGCAACGACCTGGTCTTCCAGCAACTCGCCGAGCAGAATCTGGAAACGCTGACGCAGGCCAAGGTGACGAAAATCGTCTCCATCTGCCCGCATTGCGTCCGCACCATCTCGACCGATTGGAAAGAATTCGGCGAAGCGCCCGCCGATCGAGCATCACAGCGAGTTCATGGCGCGCCATCAGGACCAGCTTCCGCAGCTCACCAGACCAACGACAAGATCGTCTATCACGATCCCTGCTATCTCGGCCGCTATCGCGGCATCTACGACGAACCGCGCGACGTGCTGGCGCTCTCCGGCGAAGTGATCGACCCGCCGCGCTCCCGCGAGCGAAGCTTCTGCTGCGGAGCCGGCGGCGGCCTGGCGTTCCTCGGCGAAGAAACCGGCGAGCGCGTCAGCCACAACCGCGCGCAAGAACTGGTGGCCACCGGAGCCGAACGTCGTCGGCGCCGCCTGCCCCTTCTGCAACACGATGTTCCGCGACGCGCTTGCAGCCGGCATCAGACGCCCCGCCGAAGCTCCTCGACATCGCCCAAATCGCCGCCGCCTCGCTTCCGAAATGAAGATATCCTAGAGGGCGATGCGAACCATCGTTACCCTCGCGCTCGCCGGACTGCTGGCCCAAGCCGCGCCTAAACCTGCAGCCAAGCCCGCGCCGAAACTCACCGTAGAGCAGCGCACCGCGCAAGCCGTGTTGCGATCCCTCAATCTGCACGACCGGATCGCTCAACTGGTCATCGGCGTCTGTTACGGCGACGTTCCCGGCGTTGGCACCAAGGAATATATAAAATTCCGCCATTGGGTGAAGGATCTCCACATCGGCGGCTTCATCATGAACAATCGCGTGCAATACGGCCTGGTTCGCAACGCCGAGCCGCACGCCATGGCGCTGTTTTTCAACCAAATGCAGAAGGCGTCGAAGACTCCCCTGCTTGATCGGCGCCGACTTTGAACGCGGCGCCTCCATGCGCGTCAGCGACACCATCGTTTCCCGTTCAACATGGCCTTCGGCGCGGCGCGCGATCTCGAAGCCTCGCGCTATCAGGGCCTGGCCACAGCCCGCGAAGCCCGCGCACTGGGCGTGCAATGGGTCTTCGCGCCGGACGCCGACGTCAACAACAATCCCGCAGAATCCCGTCATCAACATTCGCGTCGTACGGCGAAAATCCCGAAGACGTAGCGCAGCACGTCGCCGCCTACATCGACGGCGCGCATTCCGATCCCAAGAACGTCGTGCTGGTCTCCGCCAAACATTTTCCCGGCCACGGCGACACCAGCGTCGACAGCCATCTGGACCTGGCGCGTGCTCGACGCCAGCCGCGAGCGCATGAGCGCGGTGGAGTTGAAGCCATTTCAGGCGGCCATCGAGCACGGCGTCGATTCCATCATGACCGCGCACATGACCGTGCCCGCGATCGAGCCGGAGGACATTCCCGCCACAGTTTCACGTCGCGTGCTCACCGGCCTGCTGCGCGAGGAATTGGGATTCAAAGATCTATCGTCACCGACGCCATGGACATGGCGGGCCTCGCCAAACAATTTAGCCAGCGGAGAAGCCTCCGTGCGCGCCATCCAAGCCGGAGCCGATGTTCTGCTGATGCCGCCCGATCCGGACGCGGCCATTCGCGCCGTGGTCGCCGCCGTCGCGAGCGGACGCATCACGCGCCACCGCATCGACGAGAGCGCGATGCGCGTGCTGGAAGCGAAGGTTCGCGTCGGCCTCAAGAAGAAGAAACTGGTCGATCTGGACGCCGTCAGCGATGCGCTCGATTCAGAGGACGAGGCGGCGCGCTCGCAAAGCGTCGCCGACCGCGCCGTGACTCTGGTCCGCAATAACGGCGACGTTCTGCCGCTCGCGGCGCCCGAATCAAGCTTGCCTGGTGGTGTCCGCCGGGATCCGCCTCTCGTCCTTCGGTCAGCGGCTGGCCGAGGAATTTCGCAGGCGCGCGCCGCAAGCCCGCATCGTATTCATCGATAATTCGCTGCCGCTGGCCGCTCTCGACGCCGTGACTGGCGACGTTTCCACATGCTCCGCGGTAGTGTTCGCGACCTTCACCATCAGCCCGGCGCTGGCCGGCGACTTACCCGCCTATCTCGAAAAACTTCTGCCAGTTCCACGCCGGTTGCGTTGGTTTCTTTCGGGCAGTCCCTATCTACTTTCGGGATTCCCGAAAGTCGCCGCCTATATCGCGGCGTTCAGCACGGCCACGCCCTCCGAAACCTCAGTGGCGAAAGCGCTGCTGGGCGAGATCCCCATCACCGGCCATATGCCCGTCACCATCCCAGACTTCGCGCAGTACGGCGACGGCATCCAGCTCCCGGCTAAAACTCAATCCGCTCCAGCAGTGAACTGAGTTCGCCATCCAGCGCGGCTTTCTTCTTGCGCAGATCGCTCTGCGTATCGCGCAGCGCCGCCAGCTTGGTCTCCGCCGCCGCCAACTGGCGCGCATACTGCTGCACCTGATCCTGCTGGCCGCTGACGCGATTCAGGCTCTCGATATTGCTGCGCAGGCGGCTCTGATCCTGCGTGAGACTGCGTGATATCCGCTTCCGCCTGGCGCGATCGCCGTTGTCGTTCGCGGCGATCTCGCGCTTCTTCTGCGCGATCTGATCGAGTTGCCGCCGCGCCGCTTCGTTCAGCGTCTTGTTCTGAACGTAGACCGCCAGCACATCCGGCGTCAGATTGGTCACCGACAAAGTTTGATCGTAAACACGCTCCTCGCGCACCGGGAAGGTCGCCGTATCCGACGCCGCCAGCTTCACCTCGAAGCGATACGCGCTGGCAGTGGTCTCGCTAGGCTTGCGTTCCAGCAACGTGTAACCCGGCCGCTGCGTGTGCTCGATCACCAGCGTCTTCGCCTTCGCGTCCACATTCTTGATGGTGTACGTCTTGGTTTCCTGCATGGCGCTGACGCGCCGTCAAGATTCCCCGCTGAAAGTGGATCTCGCGCACCACCGCCTGTGACGAATCGAACGCCGTGGTGACGCGCGTGCCCAAGATCCACGCCGTAACTGATCAGGCGCTTGTCGCCCATGGGCAGCGTTTCCACCAGCGCTTCGCCCGCGTACGATCCGGCGTCGTAAACCGTGATCGGGCCGCCATCCAGCGTCTTGCCCGTGTTGTTAGTCAGTTCCGCCGCATCGCGCGGATTCAGCCCGTAATTCTCCGCATACACCAGCAGCTTGCGCGCGCCGATTTTCTGCTGCAGGAACGGCAGCATCGCCGATTCGCCCTGCTTCACCGTGACCGGCGAGGAGAAGCTGTATTCGAACAACTCGCCCGCCTCGCGCGCGTCGGCAGCCGCTGCAATGGACGACACTTCAACCATCTGTGCCGTACTGCCCAGTCCCCCCACGCCCGCCGGGCGCTCCAACCGGGCGAATTCCCGCAACATCGGTGCCGGCGGCGCCGCGGCCTTTCGTCACGGCCTCATCCTTCGCGTCCATCGCTCCCGCGTACACCACCGGAGCAACCGCCTGATTCTCAGCCAGCTCCGCGAACGGCCGCTGCACATACCGCGGCGCATACAAGCTGCGTGATGAAGGATACCGGCTTGCCCGATACCACCGCCAGCCGCACATTATTCCAATCCTCGCCCGAAGTGTTGTCGACAATCGCCCAGCCTTCCAGCGTCGGCTCGCCCGCCGTGCCAAACATCAACCGGTAGCTCGACTTCCACACCGCCGCCGGCGTCATATAACTCGCCATCAATTTCCGCGTCCCGGAACCCACCGCATCGATATACACGCTACGCCGGTCCCTCGCGTGCGATTGATTCAGCACCGTCAGATACGCCGCCAGTTGGGCTTGCAACTTCGGATCGCTCAACTTCACCGCGCTCGCCGCGCCCAGATCAAAGCTGCGGATATCGCCCGAGTCCATCAACAGCACCAGCACTTCGCGCTGCGATTTGTCGGACTCCTGCACTACCCGCGCACTGATGATGGTGCCCGCCGCATCGCCCGCGCCCAGCTTCAATTCGATGCGCGCGCCCTTCATCTGGTCGAGAAACGCCGCCAGCGATGCCCCCGCCCCCAACTGGAACGGAAAATCGGCCAGCCGCTTCTCCAAAGGATCGCTCGAATCGTAGCGCACCCCGTTCACCTTGCCGCCGTTGCCGTCGGTGATCGTTAGCGACTTCAGCACATCGTTCATGTCATCCGGCTTGAAGTCCAGGCGGGCCGTCTCCCCGGGCTTCAGTTCGCCCGAACGCTCCAGGTGCGCCACGCCATGCTTATACAGCGTCACTTCAGTGATAGGAAGGTCCGCCGCGGACAGCGCCGGGAGCAGACACAAAGCCGGCCAGATGCGCCAAAACATTTTAGTACCCTCCTGTTTCTTAGGGGCTTGACACGGACAAGCGCCAAGCGTCAGACTTAATTCATTGTCCATTTCAGTCTATCGGACGGGAGAACTTCACCCTTGCATAGAAATTTGACGCCGGACACGCAAAATAAGTTGCTGGGTCAGGTGATGTGCCGGGCGTTGGGCGGAGCTCTGCTGCTGGCAGCCGCTTCCGGGCTGATGGCCCAAGACACCGATCTAAGCAGTTATCAAGGACCCGGGATCTCCAGCCCCGGGGTGGGCACCATCGGCACCCGCAGCGGTGAACAGGTCGACTTACGGTACTACTTTGGGGCTTCCGGGATCGTAGATAGTACCATCGTGCCCTTCCTTACGGATTCCAAAGGGAACCTGATTCACATCCCTTACCTCTATGGCTTTGAAGTCGAGGGCGGGGTCTACGGAGTACATACCTGGAAACGTTCTCAACTTGCCCTGAACTATACTGGCTCGTACACCAGGTACGTCAATTATGACGCCTATAACAGCACCAATCACGCCGTCAGCCTGGGCTATACGCTTCAACTTTCCAAGCGCTTGACGCTCGACTTTCACGATTCCGCCGGAACGGTCACCTATGGCACCGGGCTGGTCGCGAATGCCGCATCCACTGACTTAAACACATCCTTCACGCCCACGGTCCGGTTGTTCGATACCCGCACCAACTACCTGCAATCGTCGGTCTCCGCAACCTACTTTCAAACCGCACGCGTGTCGTACACCTTCGGGGCGGGAGCATTCCTTCAGAATCCTCCGAAGTCTTCCGGTTTATCCAATGCTTGGGGTTACGATGTCGATGGAAGCATCAGGCGGCGTATGTCCAAGGCCTCAACCTTGGGCGCTACTTACACGTTTTCGCACTTCGAATACCCGGTATATTTCAGCAACTCTAATTCGAGTACGTTCCATGGGCTCTATGCCACCGGCTTAGGGGCATACTGGACGCTTTCTATTGAGGCTGGCGCGACCCTCAGTCAAGGGCAAACTCTGCTCAGCTTTACTCTGACTCCAGTTCTAGCGGCTATCTTCGGCCAGTCGACATTCCAGGGAATCTCCAACTATCAAACGATTTATCCCAGCGGCTCGGTGACTCTCAAGCGGCAGTTCCGGCGCGCTTCCCTCGGATTCAATTACTTCCGCGGAGTGAACTCCGGCAACGGAGCTTACAACACGGCGCGGCTGGATAACGCCGGCGCGTACATTAGCTATACCGGCGTCCATAGGCTGAACCTGGGCGCGGATGGCGGTTATTACAACATAAAGGCCATCGGTCAGGTGCTAGACAGCTACTCGCAATATTCAGCCGGAGCCGGCATCAGCTACGCCCTGGGCCACGACATTCATTTGTCGGTACGCTACGATTATCGCGACCAGCAGATCGACCTCTCCAACTACAAACACAACGGATCTCGCGCCACCCTTGGCCTGAACTTCAGCCCCGGGAATCTTCCCTTATCGCTGTGGTAGAGGCGAGCGCGCCCGCGAATGCCATGGGGCTTCCCCGGTTGCTTCTGGTGGAAGATGAACCCGCGCTGGCCAGTCTGTTGAAGAAATATTTAGAACGGCTGGGTTACCAGGTGGATGCGTGCGGTGAAGCCAGCGCTGCGTTGGCGCTCCTGGACGCTCATCCGGAAAGCTACGCGCTTTTGATCACGGATCTGTCACTCCCCGACATGAGCGGTGACGAACTGATGAATCGATCGCGCCTGCGCGCTCCCCATCTCCGCGCCATTATTGCCAGCGGCTATCCTTACGAACCCCGCGTGGCGGGCGTCGAGTTCCTGCAGAAGCCTTTCTTGCCCAACTTGCTGGCGCAAGCCGTTGAGCGGGCACTGAAGGCCTAACCCTCTAATTCCGGCCGCACATTCCGGGCGTGGCGCACATGCCCGAAGGGCAGGATGGCATGCTGTCCTGAGCGCCCGCACTGGTGCGCGCCGCGAAGCTCGAAACCTGTGTAGTCACGTGATCGTGCCCGCAGGATGGGCACTCGACCCCATCGGATTCTGCGCTGCGCCGCACCAGTTTCTCGAACTTTCTGCCGCAGTCATCGCACAAGTATTCAAAGATTGGCATTCACCCCTATCTTATCAATCCGCTCGCGCACCTAAACGCCCGGATGCAGGGTCGCGCTCAGCCGTGCCTCCAGCCAGATCAGCGCCAGCAGCAGAAATACAATCACGGAACCCACCAGCGGCAATCCCATCACAGCGCGCACGTCCAGCAGCCACACGAAGTAGCCCAACGTGCAGGGAGCCAGCAACCCTCCCACCATCGCAAATGAAAAGATGCCGTTGTAGAATCCCGGGTGGTAGTAAGGAAAACGGTGCCCGATCTTTTCGACCACCAGCGGATAAACCGGCGCAAACGCCGCGCCCAACAGCAACACTCCGGTCACAGCGCCGAAGCCGTTATTGGTATCCAGCAGGATCGTGCACGCGAACACCGACATCAAAACGCTTCCCACCAGCAGCCGGGTATGCCGCACCAGCGGCAGCATCCATTGCGCCACCAGGCGCCCTACCAGGAGAGCCATCCAGTAGAGCGCGAGAATCAGCACGGAATCGGACGGACTCATCCCCATGCGCTGGCTCAAGAACAGCGGCAGCCATCCCGCGATCGCCCACTCATTGCCGAACTGAAAGAACAGCACAAGGCTGAATAGCACCGCGCCTGGAGTCTTGATTTCCGCCAAAAGCGCCCGCGCCTGCGGATCGGCGGACGGTTGATACGGAGCGAAGCGCGTACGCGCATACACCACCGCGAAAAATGCCGGAATCAGCGCTATCCAAATCTGGATCGCCGCCGCGGTGTAGAGATAAAAGGTCTGCGAAATCAGAAGCGCCACGCTGAAGCAGCCTAGGCCGAATAGGATGCCTCCCATATTGACGGTCGCCGCTGGATCCTCCCGGTACATCGGTGAGATGGCGTGAAAGATCGCGGTATGCAGCAGCCCCGCCGCGGTACCTAGAATCAGGATCGCCGGCAAGCGCCACCAAGCGGCGTAGGGCGGCGAGAAGAACGCCAAGTAGAACAGCGCCGCCGACGCCAGCGCGCAGGCCAATGACAGTGTGCGCCCCAGGCCCAACTTTTCCATCAAAGCCCGCGCCAGGCGTACCGACACGAGCACGCCCAGGATCAAAGCCACGAAGTACAGCCCCACCATCCAGTAATTCGGTTCCAGATGATGGCCCCAGGAAGGAAGGATCGCTCCCAGGAATCCCAGCAGGATGCCCGACACAAAAAATCCCGCCAGCGCTTTGCGTGGAGCTCCAGATCCACCCGGACGGGTTTGGACCCTCTTCATTGGCGATATTTCTGGAGCCACCGGCATTTAATCCTGCTTCAATATCCAGCTACACGCTAGAATTTCTCTTCCGGAACTTCTCCCAACTTCACCGCGATATCCAGTAGCTTTCCGGCGCGGAATACTTTCACCGTAATGGTGTCACCCGGACGCTTGCGTGCAATCGCTCGCGCCAACGCATCGGATTCGGTCACCGCCTTGCCGTCTACCTCGGTAATGAAATCGCCGCCGACGCCTAGCCGCTCATTGCCCACCAGCACCACATCGCGATAACCCTTCAAGCCCGCCTGCTCCGCCGCCGACCCGCGCCCGACTTCCTGAATCAGCAGGCCGCCAGCCGTCGGCAGCTTCAATTCCGCCGCCAAGTCGCCGGTGATGAAAACCGTCGACGCACCAAAACGCGGCCGCCCAAAGCTCTTGCCGACGCGGAAATCTTCCAGCATGGCTTTTGCCCGATTTATGGGCATCGCGAACCCAATGCCGATATTGCCGCCGCTCGGCGCCAGAATCGCGGTATTGATGCCGATCACATTGCCTTGCGAATCCAGCAAGGGCCCGCCGCTATTGCCTTCATTGATGGCCGCATCGGTCTGGACCAAGCCCTCAAGCGTGCTGTTCTCGTTGCGAATTTCGCGCCCCAGCGAACTCACCACGCCCGTCGTCAGCGTGCCCGAAAAACCAAAGGGATTTCCGATGGCCAACACCTTTTGCCCGACCTGCAACGCATCGGAATCACCCAACTTCAGGAACGGCACTTTTTTCTTGGGATCGATCTGAATCATCGCCAGATCGTCGGCGCGGTCCGCCACCAGCACCTTCGCTGTATAGCGGCTGCCATCCGAGAAACGCACCTCGATCTTCGAACTGCCGCTGATCACGTGATTGTTAGTCAAGATGCGCCCGTCGGGGCTGATCAGGAAACCCGATCCCAGCGCACGCGTCGGCACCATTTCGAAGAAAAAGGTCTGCTGATAAACCGTGCTGGTGATATAGGCGACGCTGTCCTTCGCCGCCTTGTAGATATCGATATTGTTGAGCTCGTCCGCGCCCAGTCCGGCAGAGTGCGCCACCGTCGGCCCGCTCCATAGCGGCCCAGAATAGCGCCGCAGCGGTGAACTCGGAGCAGTGGTGAAGTATACAAACCCGCCAACGAGGGCCAACGCAATGATAAGAGTGCGAAATCTCATAAGTTGGAAATGTTTAGGGTTTCAGCGCTAGCAGGGCTTGATAAACGTCCCTGGTCTGCGCCAGCGTGCTTTCTTTCGCTCCCGACGTATCGATAACGTAGTCGGCATACTTAATTTTCTCCGCCAGCGGCATCTGCCGGCTCAACCGGTCCAATACCTGCTCGCGAGTCATACCGTCGCGCGACACTGCACGCTCAATCTGCTGCTCTTCGCTGCAAACGGCCACGATCAGCTTCGTATAATTGCGGTAGCTGCCGGTTTCCACCAGTATCGCAGCTTCCACCACGGCGATGCCATGGGGATGGGCGGCGGCGTAGTCGTCCATAAGACGGCGCTCGCGGGCCCACACTGGCGGATGTACCAGCGCATTCAGGGCCTCCAGCCGTTGGCTATCGCGGAAGACGAGAGCCGCCAGCTTCGGCCGGTCGATCCTGCCATCCGCCCCCACAATTTCCCGACCAAATTCTCGAATGACGGCGTCATAAGCTTCCCCGCCCGGTTCCAGCACCTGATGTCCCAGTTGATCCGCCTGGATGAGCAGGCATCCCAGGTCCGCCAGCGCGCGGCCCACAAAACTCTTGCCGCTAGCTAACCCGCCGGTGAGGCCGACCCGCAGCATGAGCTATGCCGCACCCTGATGCCGCTCGGCCAGACCCACCGTGTTCGACATCAACATGGCGATAGTCAGCGGTCCCACGCCTCCCGGCACCGGCGTGTAAGCGCCGGCCACCCGCGCCACGTCGAGCGGATTCACGTCTCCCACCACGGCTTTGCCCTTGGCCGCGAACTCTTCGGAGCGGCCCAGCCGCGCTGCCTCCACCGGGTCTGTGACGCGATTGATGCCCACGTCCACCACCGTCGCGCCGGGCTGGATGAAATCTGCAGTAACGAACGCCGCGCGCCCAATCGCCGCCACCAAAATATCGGCCTGATGGCAGATCTCCGGCAAGTTCACCGTGCGTGAGTGGCAGATGGTCACGGTAGCGTTTTCCTGCAGCAGCATCAGCGCCATCGGCTTGCCGACGATGTCGCTGCGCCCCAGCACCACTGCATGCCGCCCCGCGATCGGAATCCGATAGTGCTTCAGCAGTTCGACGATTCCGGCAGGCGTGCAGGACCGCGGTGCGGGCCGTCCCGCCACCAGGAAGCCCACATTCATGGGATGAAACCCGTCCGCGTCCTTATCCGCCGCCACAGTTTCAAGCACCCGCCGCGTGTCGACGTGCTTCGGCAAAGGCATTTGCACTAGAATGCCGTCGATGTCCGAGCGCCCGTTCAGCTCTTCCACCAGCGCCACTAGCTCTTCGGTAGTGGCTGTTTCCGGAGGCGTCAGTTTCTCGCTGAAAATACCCAGCTCCGCACAAGCCTTGATTTTGCTGCGTACGTAAATCTCGGACGCCGGATCGTGCCCCACCAGCACCACCGCCAGCCCCGGAGGCCGGCCCAGCTTGTGAATCCGCGGCTTCAAGCGCGAAAGAATTTCCTGCTGCACCGCCATGCCGTGAAGGATGATGGACATTCCTTGACGAGTCTAACAGAGGGGCTCCATGCTAATCTTCCGGTTAGATGGCGACCAAGGCCTTCATCGTCACGCCCGAGCAGTACCTTGCCACCCAGTTCGAACGTGAACCCGAACTCGTTCGCGGCGAGATTGCGGAGCGTCCCTTGCCAACTTTTCAACACGGAAATATCCAGTTGCGGATGGGCTCTCGCCTGATGGCCCTCCAGCAGTCCCACCCCGTGTTTACGGGCATCGAAGTCCGCGTGCGAATGGCGCCGGATCTCTACCGAATTCCCGACATCTCGATGTGGGCGGGAGCAGAGCCCGACGCCGTACCCGCTTCTCCGCCATTGCTGGTCGTCGAGATCAGCTCTCCGGACGATCGTCTCGATGCCATGCTGCAAAAACTGGAGGAATATCGAGCCTGGGGCGTCCAGCACATCTGGCTGATTGAGCCCGAACTCAAGCGCATTCACGTTTACGACCAGGGCTCACTTCGTGAAGTCTCGCGCCTGGAGCTGCCGCAGTTTGGCTTCGCCGTGACCGCCCAACAAGTGTTCGCGTAAACTTTACTTCTTCACGTCGCGGTGCGTTTCCTTAACACGGTACCCCGCTGCCGCCAGCCGTTTGCGGATTTCACTCGCGATCAGCACGCTGCGGTGGTGCCCCCCGGTGCAGCCGAACGAAATCGTCAGGTAGCTCTTGCCTTCCGCGATATAGTGCGGCAGCAGGTAGATCAGCAGCTCGGAGATGCGCTCGATGAACTCGGTGGTCTGCGGAAAAGAACGGATGTAGCGCGCTACACTGGGATGCTTGCCGCTAAAATTCTTGAAGGCAGGAATGTAATTAGGATTGGGCAGAAACCGCACGTCGAACACCAGATCGCTCTCGGCCGGCACTCCATGGCGGTAGCCGAAACTATTTACCTGCACCAGAATATCCGGCGACCCTTTTTGGCCACCGAAAGTCCGGTGAATGGTTTCCCGCAATTCATGCACATTGAACTTCGTGGTGTTAATGATGGGGTCCGCCAGCTTGCGGATGGCCGCCAGTTGTTCGCGTTCGCGCCGGATGCTGGCGCTGACGCTTTGCGCGGTGCCGAGCGGATGCGGACGCCGCGTCTCGCTGAAGCGGCGAATCAGAGAAGACTCGTCGGCTTCAAGAAAGATCAGCCGCGTGGGCACCATTTGCCGGATGCGCTTATACAACGCCGGAAAACGCTCCAGCGCCGCGCCTTCGCGGATGTCCACCACCAGCGCCGCTCGTCGAATGGTCGGCGCGTCTTTGGTGAGCTGCGCGAACTTCAGGATCAGTTCGATGGGCAGATTGTCCACCGAATAATAGCCCAGGTCTTCCAGGGCCTTGAGCACGGTTCCCTTACCCGAGCCGCTCAGCCCGGTGATGATCACCAGTTCGGTTTGAGGTACAGCCGCCGTCTTTTTCATCGCTTCGTGGAGGAGACCGGCCTGTCAACCAAGCGACGCGAAGTCGTTGTCGGCAACCAACCCCTAGGTTTCGATTAGATCATAATGGCCGTCGCGCCGCCGGATCAGCATGCAAACGGCTTGCTTATCCGCGTCACGATAGGCCACGTAATCGCGCCCGTCTTCCATTTCGAGCAGCGCTTCTTCGAGCGTGATGGGCTTGCCGCGCTCGTGATGATCGGGGCGGAACACGCGTGCGTCGGCACTGGCAGTACTCCGCCCTTTCCCCGTCGCAATTTTGCGCTGCGGCGCCGGCTTCAACGCACCGGCCGGGCCTTCCTTAGCGGCCACCACCTTAATTGATTCCGACCGGCGCGTGGTCCCGCGCCACTTAGCGCTTTCCTTCGCCGCTTGCTTTTCGACGCGCTCCAGCGCGGCGCTCATAGCCTTGAAAACATCGCTATCGGAACCGATTCCGACGAGCTGGTGATGGTGTACGTGCAGCGTGATCTCCGCCTTATGGAGATGCCGCTCGCTCGTCACCACCACATGGGCCCGTTTTTCGCCGTGCCCATCCACCAGCTTGGATAGCTTGGCAAATTTCGTATCCAGCTTGTCTTGCAGCTTCGCTGGAAGACCGCTCTTGATCCCCGTATAGCTGACCTTCATGTTGGAAAATTCTCCGCCCTACTTGCGAACGCGTCTTTGATGCGTGGAAGGAATGCGCATATCCTCGCGGTACTTGGCTACCGTGCGGCGAGTCACCTGTATGCCTTCGGCCTGCAGGCGTTCGGTTATGGTTCATCGGTGAGTGGATGGGCTGTATCCTCCTCTTCGATCATCTTTTTTACTCTGCGCTTCAGGATCAGCAGCGGAGTGCCGCCGCCTGAAGGACCCTGCACTGCTTCCGAGAAAAAGTAGCGCAGCTCGAAAACACCCTGCGGCGTGTGCGCGTATTTGCTCGAAACCGCGCGGCTCACGGTGGAAGGATGCACGCCGATCTCTTCCGCGATTTCCTTGATCATCATGGGCTTCAGCTCGTCGATGCCGCTCTCCAGGAAATCCATCTGGCGCCGCACGATCGACTGGCAGACTTTGAGGATGGTCTGCTTGCGCTGCTCAATATTCTTCATCAATTGAATGGCGCTGGCGTACCGTTCCTTCACATAATTGCGGACGTCTTTGTCCGGCTCTTGATTCCGGTCCAGCATGCTCCGGTATTGCGGATTCAGGCGCAACTGCGGAACGTCTTCGTCGTTGATCTGGATCAGGTAGTCTTCGCCGTCTTTCGAGATGTAGACGTCCGGCTCGACCTGCCGCGCTCCCGGACCCGAATAGCGCAGGCCCGGACGCGGGTCCAGATGCCGGATCACGTCCACCGCAATCTCGATGTGCTCCAGCGGCCGATGCAGGACGCTCGCGAGTTCCTTGAATTGCTTGGTCTCCACCAGCTTCAGATGATCGGCGACGAATCTGCCACGCCACGCCGCCCTTGCCGTTGCGGCTTTCGATCTGCAGCAGCAGGCATTCGCGCAGGTCCGCCGCCGCCACGCCGGCCGGGTCCAGCGTATGGACCACGCGCAGCGCTTCCGCCATCACTGCCGGCTCGTGGCCTTCGGCGGTGGCGATCTCCTCGGCGGTGGACGTCAGGTAGCCGTTTTCGTCGAGATTGCCGATGATGCTCTCGGCCGCGTCGCGGACATTTTCGGTCAGCGCGACCAGCGCCAGTTGCGACTGCAAATGATCTGCAAGCGTCACGGGCGAGGACAGGAAAGTCTCGAACGACGGCTTTTCGAAAATCTCCGACGCCGGGCTCTTGTAGCCCGGGTCGAGATAATCGTCGAAGTAGGAGCCGAAATCGATTTCGTCGAACGGATCGGCGGCCTTGGTCTCCGGATTTTCCACCGTGCCCGCGAGCACTTGGTCCGCCGTCGGGTCGTCCGGCCCTACAGTCGGAGCGGCGCCATCCAGCGAGTTGCACCACTCTGGCCGGGGTCGAAGTCGCTTTCGATTCCATCGACCTCGACCGGTCCCGCTGTCACTTCCAGAATCGACTGATCCGCCGGATCGCCGGACCGCCGCCTTCGGCCTCGAGCAGCGGCTGCAATTCCTCGGGCGTCAGTTCTTCGCCGCCCTCGGTGGCTTCTTCGAGAACCGGATTCTGCGCCACCTCCGCTGAAATCATGTCCTTCAACTCCAGCCGGTTCAGTTGCAGCAGGCTGACCATCTGCACCAGTCCGGGCGTCAGAATCTGCTTCTGCGAGACACGGACCTGCAAGCGCGGCGAAAGCGAACCCATAACTAGTCCCATCCTAGCACCGGCCCCCCGGAAGACAAGTCACTAAAATACGCGCGAATAGGAGTTCTGAGCAGCCGCAAACACGCTATAATAGACCGTTTCCGATGCGCTACCTGCCCGCCCACGCGCAACACATCGGAGCTCGCCACTACCAACAGGATTCGATAGGTTTGGCGGACCCGGAAGACCGCGCCTTCCTGGCTCATGGAGGCTTTCTGGCCGTGCTTTGCGATGGCATGGGCGGCATGGAGCATGGGGATGTGGCCAGCCAAACCGCGGTTCGCGCCATCATGAGCGCCTACGCACAAAAGCTCCCCACTGAGAGCATTCCGGCCGCGCTCGAACGTGCCACCCGCGTAGCCAATGAGCAGGTCATCGCTGCGGCACTCGCGTTGGGGTTGAAGGAGGGCGTCGGGACCACGCTGGTAGCCGCGGTGCTCCACGACGGTTTCCTCTACTTCATCTCCGTCGGAGACAGCGCCATCTATCACGTGCGCCGCGGCGAGATTCACATCTTGAATCACCCGCACGTGTTCGCGAACTTGCTGGATCAGGCGGCCGACCGCGGCCAGATTTCCCGTTCCGAAGCCGCGCAGCATCCGGAGCGGGAGTCGCTGACCAGTTTCATCGGAATCCACGACCTGCATGAGATCGATCTCAACACCGAGCCATGGCCGGTGGCCGCAGGCGAAACCATTCTGCTCGCGAGCGACGGTTTGTTCAAGACGTTGGAGACGGCCGAGATCCAGGAGTGCCTGACTGGCCATCCGCAATCCTGGCCGCAGGCGCTGGTGACGCGAACCCTCGACCGCCGGCGCCCGGGCCAGGATAATGTCTCCGTGGTATCAGTCACGCTGGGCTCTGAATCGGTGGGCAAATTCGCCCCCGCGCAGCGCGAATCGAAGCCGGCGTCGCGAAGGATCTGGCTCCTGGCCGTACTGCTGGTGTTGATTTTGGCCGTCGCTTTCGCCGGAGGGTGGTATTTTTCGCGTCACTGAGCGGGGACGGTTGCCGGTAGTCAGCCCAGGAATGCCTTGGCTGTCTTCACGCGGCCAGGCGGAACCGCACGCGCGCCGATGCCGGGAGCAAGCGGGCTATTTCCCTGAAATTTTCGAAATGGTGACGGTGTCGCCCTTCATGTCGCCGGTGATCTCCACCTTTTGGCCAGCGCGCTTCGCAAGATCGGCAAAAGACTGGTTGTCAATCTGGTATACGGAGCCGCCGCTGACGAAAACATATTTGCTTCCGGCTTTGACACAAGCCAAGGTGCAGTCGCGATCCGACTTGCCATGTTGGCCCGCCATCTTGCTGTGACTCGCACCGCACGAGCTATCTGAAATCTGGCCAATAAATGTCCCCGCAAAGCAGGACGCGGCGAATACGAACCCAAACGTTAGTTTGATCATGGTTAAATGCACTCCTCGTTAGTAGGTAAAGTTTGTCCACTGGCTCCGCCCAGACGAACTGTCTCGCTGCAAAGGTCACCTTGACCGGCCAGCCCCGTTATCAGGATCGATAATCGATTCAGACCGGCAATCTGTCAATACCCTGAATGCATGAATTCACGGGGCCTTGGCAAACTTTCGGGAATACAAGTTCGCAGGCGGTCAATGTTTGGTGCATTTACGGGATTGTTCAGCGCGGCCGTATGTCGGCATACTCGGGCATAAGAGGAGATAAAGATAATGCGTCAACAAATTCTGATGGCGATGAGTTTAGCGGGAGTGCTTTCCATCGCCGCCTGCCATAAAGCTGTTCCCGTGGCCGCTGCCCGACCTGCGCCCACTACGGCGGTAGCTGCCGCGCCTGCGCCGGCGCCGAGCGCCACGCCCAGGGCGGCCGCGGTGAATGTCAGACCCAGCCAGGCAGTGCAATCCGGGCGCTCGGCAACCATGACGCCGCAGGAGCGCGCGACACTCAACGAGCGGCTCGCCCGGCTGGAGGACGCGCTGTTTGACTACGATAAAGCCACCATCCGGTCTGACGCCAGCACCGTTCTTAAGGATGATGTCGGCGTTATCCGCGATATTCTGGCCAATTATCCCAGTCAAAAGCTGGTGATTGAAGGGAACGCCGACGAACGCGGCTCGTCGGAATATAATCTTGCCCTGGGCGACAAGCGGGCTCGCGCGGCCGAGGAGTTTCTAACCACCATGGGCATTCCCGACGTGCAACTGACGGTGATCAGCTACGGCAAGGACCACCCGGTCTGCACGGATCAGACCGAAGCCTGCTGGCAGAAAAACCGCCGGGCTCATATTACCGCCGCGCGTTGATTGTCACCTTCGCATCCTCTCTCCGGGCTCAACGCGGGTTCCGGAGAGAGGCTTTTTGGCATTCCGGCCATGTGGAAGGAGTGAATACGCCATGAAACTAATACGCCTGGCTTCGATCCTGCTATTGCCGTTGGGCGCCGCAGCGCTCGCGGACGACCAAAGTGACCGTCAGCAACTCATAGGATCCTGGGAACTACAGAGTCCTCGAAAACATGCCGGCGGCCTCCTGGACTTTTTCGGCCTCCGGGAATTCGATGCATATCAAGGAACTCGAGGGTGGCAGCGAGGTCGCTGATTTTACGTGCGGCACCGGGGGCGCAAACTGCGAGATCAAAACCGGGGGGAAGAAGGCAACAATATCGCTTTGGTTCAACGGCCCCAGCCTTGTCGAAATGGAGACCAAGGGGCCGGACGTGATCAAGCGGCGCTTCAGAATTCTTCCGGCAAACGGCACTATGGAGATGGAAGTTATTCCCATCGTTCCTGGCGGCAAGACCGAGACTTACGGGTTCAAACGGGTGCAACTCGCAAGCCGATAAGAGTGACCATCTTCCGCCGCCCATTTCGAGGGACACTGAGTACGGAGCCATCCGTGCGCGTGCGCAGGTCCATACTTCTCGGCGTTGCTTTTGGCAGTTTACTGCTCATTATTGGGGCTTCAGCCTTTGCCATCTGGCGAAATGCCACCGCTGCTCAGTTGCGTGTCGCGGCGCTGCATAGCACTCACTTGGAGGCCGGGAACGCGCTTGCCACCGTCCGCGCCAACGTATATCTCGCCGGAATTCTGACGCGCGATTACCTGCTCGATGCCGATCCGAAACAGGCGCCGCAATATGCCGACCAGTTTCTTAAGATTCGCATGGGCACCGATGACAGCTTCCGGGTGCTAGCGGCATCGGCTCAAAGCGACCAAGAAAAAGCGGCGCTGCAACGCCTCCGCCTGGAAGTCGCGACCCAATTGGATCCTACCCGGATCATTTTGGAATTGACGCTTGCGGGTAACAACCCCCGCCGCGCGGAGTTTCTGGGGGAAAGGCTGCGGCGCCGGGACCAGATCGTGGCCCTCGCCAACCAAGTTGAACGGATGATGACCGAAAACTTCGCCCGGGAAAGACAACGGATTACCAAGGCCGACGAGGACTTTCGGGCATCCCTGGCGTGGACTACCGGCTTGGCGCTGGTGCTCGGATTCGGGATCGCCGGCATTACTCTGATGCGCATGGTATCGCTCGAAAGGCAGTCCCAAATAGCCGAAGTCGGAATTGCGGCGGTTATCGACGCAAGTGCGGACTTCCCAGGAGCAGGAGCGGAAATATCTGTCGCGCGAATTGCACGATCAGGTCGGCCAGATGCTCACCGGTCTCCGCATGGAGTTGTCGAGTATCGCTCGAACGCAAGGCGAGCCAGCGAGCGAGATTCTGCCGCGGATCGCACACGCGATGCGGATGGTGGAGGAGACGCTGCGCACGGTTCGCAATATCGCCATGTTGCTGCGGCCCTCCATGCTCGACGATCTGGGTCTGACTCCAGCCCTGGCGTGGCTGGTCCGGGAGATCTCGCGATCGAGCGGCATGGAGATCGAGGCTGACGTAGATCCCGCGCTCGATCTCCTTCCCGACGCTCACCGGACTTGTCTCTACCGGGTCGTTCAAGAGGCGCTTACCAACGTCTCCAAGCATGCGGGAGCGCACAAAGTTGAAGTGTCACTGAAGGCGATGGGTGAATGGGTCTTGGGAACCGTCGCGGATAACGGCTGCGGATTCGACACGGGAGCGATCCGGCGCGATGGCTTGGGCTTAGTAGGCATGGACGAACGGATACGGGAACTCGGCGGTCATCTTCGAGTGATCTCTGTAGCGGGAAAGGGCACAAGGGCCGAATTCCGTTTGCCCATTCCGAAACCAGGCCAGGAGCATGCAAAGGAGATGAGCGTTGATTCGTATCCTGATCGCCGACGATCACGGGATCGTGCGGACCGGCTTGAAACTTCTGCTTGACCGAATCTCCGGGATGCAGGTGGTCGGCGAAGCTGCGGACGGACGCGAAGCCGTGCGTCTCGCCGCCGAACTCCAGCCGGACATCGTCATCATGGACATCGCCATGCCGCTGCTGAATGGCTTACAAGCGGCGCATGTGATCCGCGAAAACGCACCGGCGGGTGTCATTTTTCTCAGTATGCACACCGACGAGAGCTACATCTTGAAAGCGCTCGATGCCGGTGGCCGCGGATATTTACTCAAGGACAACGCGGACGAAGACATTGAGCGTGCCATTCGCGCGGTAGCCGTCGGCAAGCCGTTCTTTTCTCCGGCGATCGCGCGGGCATTGGTCGAGGATGACATTCGGCTGATGCGAAAGAGACGCGCCCTGGATTCCTACGATCTATTGACGGAGCGGGAACGCGAGACTCTTCAACTCCTGGCAGAGGGAAAATCGAACAAGGAAGCCGCTGCGGTTCTCAACCTCAGCCCGTACACGGTGGAGACGCATCGCGCCAATCTGATGCAAAAGCTGGGACTTCACAATACCGCCGAAATCGTCCTTTATGCGGTCCGCAAAGGGATTATCACGCCCTGATGGCGCTGCAGGAATCGCCGGCGGATCGCGCCCCGAAACAAAATAGAGAGTGGTTGGACACTTGTGGAATCATGAAATGGTGAGTAACGACGGTCATGTCCCAAGCGGAAGTTGGTGGAGAACTCCGCTGTTATACCTGCGCGCCAGACTGCAGGAGCATGAAGATCAGGTTTTTCTGGTGTTGGCGCTGGTCATCGGTGCGTTAACCGGACTGACGGTCGTCGCGTTCATCCTGCTCACCGAACGCGCAGGGGTGCGGCTGTATCCAGTAGGCGGCGCCCGGTGGCGGCGCATTGTCTTTCCGGTCGGCGGATCCCTTGGTATCGGCTATCTGCTCTATCGGTATTTCCCCGATGCGCGCGGCAGCGGAGTGCCGCAAGCCAAAGCAGCCCTTTTCGCCCGCGGGGGCCGCATCACAATGCGCACCGTGGTGGGGAAGTTCTTTTGCACTTCGGCAACGCTGGCCAGTGGAATCCCGCTCGGCCGCGAGGGGCCTTCGGTTCAAGTCGGCGCTGGAATCGCTTCAGTGTTAGGACGGCGCCTGGGGCTGCGTCCCGAGCGAGTGAAGGAACTGCTGCCGGTGGGCGCGGCGGCAGCCATCGCGGCGGCGTTCAACACTCCCTTGGCGGCGGTGCTGTTTTCACTGGAGGAAATCGTAGGCGACCTCCACGCGCCGGTTATAGGCTCGGTGGTGCTGGCCTCGGCGACTTCGTGGATGGTGCTTCGGCTATCCCTAGGCAACAGCCCTCTTTTTAAAGTCCCGCAATACCAGCTCATCCATCCGCTGGAATTTGCCATCTACGCAGTGTTGGGCGTGGCCGGCGGATTGATTTCCGTGGTCTTCACGAAATTGCTGGTGGGCATTCGCGAGCGGTTCCTGCGTTTTCCCAGGAACACGGTTTGGTTTCAACCGGTGGCTGGCGGACTGTTAGTGGCATTGATGGGGTGGTTCGTGCCGCAAGTCCTCGGCGTAGGTTATGGATACGTCGGCGATGTCCTGAACGGAAACATGGGGCTGGAGCTGATGCTTCTCCTGCTGGTGCTAAAGCTTCTGGCCGTGACCACCAGTTATTCTTCGGGCAACGCGGGCGGTATCTTCGGTCCATCCCTATTCATGGGCGCCATGTTGGGAGGTGCGGTCGGCACCGTGGCACATCATTTTTTGCCCGCCTACACCGCTACGGCGGGCGCTTATGCGCTGGTCGGAATGGGAGCGGTTTTCGCAGGGGTAGTGCGCGCCCCGATGACTTCGGTGCTGATGATCTTCGAGATGACTCAGGATTATGCCGTCATCGTCCCGCTGATGATTGCGAATCTGGTGAGCCTGTTCATTTCTTCACGGCTGCAGCGGCAGCCGATCTATGAGGCTCTGGCGGAGCAAGATGGTATCCACCTCCCGAAATCCGAATCACGGCACCGCCGCCGCGACCGCCAGATAACGCGCATCTTGCGCGGCGCGCCCGATTTGCTTTCGAGCGAGCTCACTGTCGAGGACGCTCTGCAACGAATCCGGCCGGGTGAATTCCAAACCTGCCTGGTGAGTGATCCACGAGGCGTCGTGGGCGCGATCAACTTCGCGACGCTCGCCCGTGAAGTTGCGGAGGGTCCGAATGGACAAACGTTGGCGGATCTCTCGGGCGGGCTGGTTTTTCCGCACGTCCACGCCGACCAGGGGTTGGATGTGGCGCTCGATCGCATGGGTGCAAATCAACTCGATATTCTACCGGTGGTCAGCCGCGCCGACGTGCACAAGCTGGAAGGCATCGTGACCCTGCGTGACGTCTTGGATTCCTACGGCATAAGCCCGGCTGATTGGAAGTGGTCCGTTACTGACTCCGCGCCTCCCCACGCTTGACGACGCCCTGAATACCACCGAATCGCAACTACGACGATTGGAGCCTGAGCGTCAGCGTGGCCAATGTGTTGGCGGCTGTCCGCGGCTGATTGTTCGATACGTCTTGCAAGTACAATGTGACACCATCCACCACCCATAGCCCGGTCGGCGCGGAGCCAGCGTTCGTGTCCATTACGAATAGCTGGCCGTTGGGGCTTCCCAAGCGGATTTCAATGACGCTCGCGCTGGGGGCGTTCCATGAAATCGTGGTCATGCCGTAACTTGCACCCATCGGAACGGGAATCGGGTTGGGGCTGGCCGTAAACGAAACCGGTGCCACGGCGGGCTGGCTGCCGGCAGAGGCGAGCACCAAAGCTGTGGAGCCGGTTAATGCGGTTGCCAGCGAGTAGGCGGGTCCGGTGGACGGAGTGAGAAAGGGAGTGAGCGCGGCCACGGCAGAGTTGGGTCCGTTGTAGACCGTGAGCAAGCCATCGGTCTGCTCATAGTTAAGATTGTTGGCTTGGGTGATGTTCAAAATGTCACGGCCCAACACCCGATGTTCGGCTTCGATGCCCATGATGGAGGCGGCCACCTGTGAGAAATATTCGAGCTGCGCGGCGCTGTAAGGTCCGCCGAATGGACCGTCTGGAACGCTGCTAGGAGTGGCGACGGCGAGCGCGGCGAATTCACGCGTGGCCGTGAGATACGCGCCGATGAAAGCGTTTTCGAGAGCTTCCAGCGTGGCGCCGAACGCAGCCAGAGTATCGAACGTGCCGGCCGGGAAGTAAAAGGTTTGAAAGGGGTCGGTTGCAGCGCTGGCGCCGATGTTGCCGACCGCGCGCAGCAGATTCGCATGTTGAATTTCCTGGCCCAGCGCGGCGCGGATATACGACACATTGTTAGCGTCACCGGAAGGAGCGGGATTTAACGCCGTGCCGCCCGGGCCGGCCAGGGCAGGATCGGTAATGGCGCCACCCACCAAGCCGTTGTAGTAGAACGTAGTTGCCAAATCCTCCGCCACCAGGGCGGCCGTGAAGATCTGGTTCGCCGTATCCTGGGTGGAAGAAGTTGCTGCCTTGAGCTTCACCGCGTTACTGAGCAGAAGCCCTCCCGCCGCGGCTCCCAGCCCAAGCATCCCGAAACCTTTAAAAAAGCTTCGTCGAGCGGGATCCGCGGCCGTCTTCAAAATCTCGTCCATTTCTGTCATGTGTCCCTTTCTTATCGCAGCAGGCTGGCGAAAGCTGTGATGCCCGCCTGACCTGAATACGTCAGACGGGCTGGAAACGGATTTAACAGAGCCGGATTAATTTTGGGTGGCTGTTCTATTGGCTCCGCGCGTCCCCGCGTTTGACTTGCGCGCGGCGCCGGCCCTGCTCCAAGTTTGCCGACGCCGTTTCCTTCGCGGCGTCACTGACCTTGATATTATTCACCACTTTTTTCGCGCCGCCGGTCTTCGCCATGCGTGTCGCTGCGCCCTTATGCTGCACCACGTTCGTCGAGCCGTCCCAGTAAGCCACGCCGCCCTGCACCCGCACCGTGAACCCGTCTTTGCCGATTTTCGATTTCGCGAGCTTGGCCCGGATCACGGATTCGGTCTCCTTGTCTTGCAGGGCGCTGGCACCCAAGCCCGCCACAGGCTTTGAGGGCGGAGCTTTGGTCTGCGCTCCCAACGTTCCGGTCAAGAGAAAGAAAACCAGCATCCAGGCATTCATATTTTTATAGTTGGCGATCCTCGTCGAAATTCTCACGAAGATCGACTACTCGAAACTTGCTAGGCTGTTAGTGCCGGACCGGCCCATGAGCAGTTCTTTGTTCCGGCGGCTCATCGCTGCCGCCCTCGCGCTCGTCATACTGACTCTGCTGGCGCTTAACTACGTCCTTACGACGCTCGCGGTGCACGTCGGCGCTCCCGTCGATCCCGGCCTTCGTACCGCCGTGCTCGCGATCGTCGCTGTTCGCGGCGCTCCTGGCTCTCGCCGTAGGCCTGGCTGTTTCCAGGGCGCTGACTTCCCGCGTTAGGCGCCTGAAGCGTGCAGCCGAAGGACTACTGGGGCCGGAAGCGCAACCCGCGGGATTGTCGGATCCCAACGACGATCTGGGGTCGCTCGAACGATCGCTGACCGGCGTGGGCCAGGAACTGCGCGGCCTGGTCAGCAATCTGCGCTTCGAATCCGCGCGCCGCGAGGCGATTCTATCCGGCATGGCCGAAGGCGTGCTCGCCGTCGATCCCGATTTGAAAGTGACCTTCTGTAATCAAGCGCTGCTCGCCGCCATCGGATTTCGCGGCACCCACTATGAAGGCTTTGGCCTGCTGCAGTTGGTTCGCGATCCCGCATTGTATGAAATGATTCGATCCGTGCGCTCTACCGGCGAGTCGGCGACGCTTCGCTTCCATCTCTCCGCCGATACGCCGCGCACCTTCGAGGCGCAAGCCACGCCCGTCGCCATGCCCTCCGGCCGTGGCGTGATCGCCATCTTTCACGACATTACCGATCTGGAGCGACTGGAGCAGGTACGCAAAGATTTCGTCGCCAACGTCTCGCATGAGCTGCGAACGCCCCTCGCCGGCATCATCGGTTATGCCGATACGCTGCTGGATGGCGCGCTCGATGATACCGCCAACCGTCAGAAGTTTGTCGAGATCATTCGGGCTAACGCCGTGCGCCTGGGCAGCATCGCGGCGGACTTGCTGGTGCTTTCCGAACTCGAATCCGGAGCCGACCACGAATCCGAAATGGTTTCCGTGCGCGCGGCGCTTGAATCCGGACTGCTCACCGTCGATTCCGAGGCGCGCGATCGCCGCGTGCACCTGATCCGCGAAGACATGCAGGATCTATACGTCGCCGGCAGCCGCCTGCGTTTGGAGCAAGCTTTCCTGAACCTGCTGGCCAACGCCATCAAGTTCAACCGTGCGGACGGCGAAGTTCGGGTGCGGGTCACTCACACCGACGACGGACGGATCGCCGTGATGATATCCGACACCGGCGTTGGCATTCCCTCGCAGGATTTGCCGCGAATCTTTGAACGTTTTTACCGCGTCGACAAAGCCCGTTCGCGCCAGGTGGGCGGCACCGGTCTGGGACTCTCGATCGTCAAGCACGTGATTGAGAGGATGAACGGAACGGTTACCGTCGACAGTCAGGTTGGCAAGGGCACCACTTTCCAGGTTCTGCTGCCCGCCGCGGCGAAAGTGGGCCGGGTGGCTTGAGGCATGCCCGTAACAAAATCGTAACCTAATGTTCATGACAACATAACTCGCGGCTTGCTAAAGTCATAACTTGTGACACCCTCCTCCCAGTCCCTTCAAATCGAGTCCATCGACAGCGCTTCGGGAGCGAAAATCCTAAAGCTCACCGGCCCGCTGACCATTCAGACTCTTTACGATTTCCAGCATATGATTCGCGAAGAAACCGCCAAGCCGATCATTATCGACATCTCGCAGGTCCCCTACATGGATTCCGCCGGGCTCGGCTGCGTGGTGAGCGCCTTCACTTCTTGCCAGAGAAATCAGCGGGCGTTTGGAATCACCGGGCTCACCGAGCGCATCAGGACTCTGTTCGCCGTGACCCACGTCGACGGCCTGCTTCCGTGTTTCGATTCCCTGGAAGCGGCCGAAGCGTCGGTCAAGAATTCTGCCAAGTAATCCGTTTGTAACGGTGTATTAATTACAAACTCACCATTCCCCGCTAATCTTGCGCGTGAGACCTTTTTGCGCCTCCCTGGTGCGAACAAGCTTCACAACTGCATTTCCAAAATAATTAGGAGTGAATGGATGAGACGAATCAATGAGCGAACAGGACGGGTGCTTCTGGCCTGTCTATTGAGCTCCGTTATGCCGCTTTCGGCGGCCGACAACCCGGCAACTGCAACCCAGGCGCCCCAGCCCTCCGAGGTCGAACAGCTCAAACAAATGCTGTTGGATCAGCAGCGGCAGATCAATGAACTCCGGCAGGCCTTGGCGCAGCAGCAACAGAAAAAAGAGACCGATGGCAACGTCTCCGCGTCCGCCGGCTCCGCGATTCTGCCGGCCGTCGATCCCGCCCCGGTAAGCACCTTCCGCAACTTGGGCCAAGTGGCCAGCATCACCGCGATCCTGCCGCATGCGCCGGTCGCCTATGCGCTTCCGGCGATCCCGGCACCGCAAGCGGCTGCCCCAAATGCCACAGGCTCATCCAAGAATCCCTGCGAGGCTGACGTGGACCACACCGTCCCCACCTTCCTCCGGCTGGGCAGCGTTTGCATTGTCCCCATCGGCTTCATGGACCTGACGCCGTTTTGGCGGGATAAGAACGCGGCATCGAGCATGGGCTCGAACTTTGGCAGCATTCCGTATAACAACGTCACCAACGGAAACCTTTCGGAATTGCATTTCAGCCAGCAAAACTCGCGTCTCGGTTTCCGCATCGATGGCGATTGGAAGGGCACCCACTTCATCGGGTACAACGAGTTCGACTTCAACGGAACCAGCGGATCGACGAATCTCGCGGTTTCAAACGGCGCGATTGTTCCGCGCCTCCGGCTCTATTGGGTAGATGCGCGCAAGGGCAAGGTCGAGTTCCTGGCGGGCCAGAGCTGGAGCATGCTTACGCCTAACCGCAACGGTATTTCGGCGCTGCCTGGCGACTTGTTTTACTCCCAGGTCATCGACATCAATTACACGGCGGGCCTCACTTGGACGCGCCAGCCAGGCATGCGTGTTCTCATCCACCCGAATAAGAACGTGACTTTCGGATTTGCCGCGGAACAAGCCGATCAGTATATCGGCGGCTCGGCGGGCGGCTCCCCCATCGTATTGCCCACCAATCTTTCCACACTGATTTCGACCCAACTCGACGGCGGCCAGAACGTCACTTTAGCGAGTTACTTGGGCCAGCCCACCTACACGCCGGACTTCATCGCCAAGGTCGCCTTCGATTTTCCGCGGGTGCATTTCGAAGTCGCCGGCATCGAGTCCAATTTCAAGACCACCAGCATTGCGGCGCCGTTTACATCGCATACCACTGCGGGCGGCGGGCTTCAGTTCGGTTTCAATGTCGCGCTCACGAAGAACATCCGTCTCATATCGACCAACTTCTTTAGCGACGGCGAAGGCCGTTACCTGTTCGGCCAGGCCCCGGATCTGATCGTGCGGGCCGACGGTTCTCTCAGCGCCGTCAAGGCCGACGGCACCGTCGATGGCTTCGAGGCAAGAGTGGCGCCACGGACCCTGCTCTATGCCTACTACGGCGGGGATTACATTGGACGCAACGTCACGATTGACACCAACGGAAAACCCGTCGGCTACGGCTACACCGGTTCCGCCAACAATCAGAACCGTGTCATCAATGAGTTTACGTTTGGCTTCAATCAGACCATGTGGGCAAGTCCTCGCTATGGCGCCATCAACGTGATGGGCCAGTACGAGTGGCTGGCGCGCAGTCCGTGGTTCGTGGCGGCGGGGGCTCCGAAAGGGACCCACGATAACACCATCTACTTCAACATCCGGTACACTTTGCCGGGGGCGATGCCCAACTTCTAAGTGCCTGATTACTCGGGCTGTCACGGGGACAGCCCGAGTAGTAATCGTTCTGTAACAAACACTTGATTAAATAGAGGAGAAGCACATGATGAAGCGAATTGTGATTCGAGCGGCACTGATTGCCGCGCTGGCGACCGGGGTGGCGTCAGCACAACAGATTCTGATCAACGCGGCGGGTGCCACGTTCCCTTATCCGATGTATTCGAAATGGTTTGACGAATACCACAAGAAGTTCCCGAATCTCGCGTTCAACTATCAGTCCATCGGTTCCGGCGGCGGCATCAAGCAGGCGACCGAAGGCACCGTCGATTTCGGGGCCAGCGACGGCCCCATGAACGACACGCAGCTTAAAGAATTCCACGATAAACGCGGATTTGGAATCCTGCACTTCCCTACCGTGATGGGCGCGGATGTGCCGGTTTATAACGTCGCCGGGGTGAACTCGGATCTCAACTTCACGCCGGAAGCTTTGGCGGGGATCTTTCTGGGCAAGATCACCAAATGGAACGATCCGGAACTTGATGAAGGCCAATCCGGGAGTCAAACTGCCGGCCGCGGACATCGTCGTGGTTCACCGCTCGGATGGCAGTGGAACTACATATATTTGGACCGATTATCTGTCCAAAGTAAGCAAGGAGTGGGAAACAAAAGCCGGCCGTGGAACCTCTGTCAATTGGCCGGTCGGACTCGGCGGCAAAGGTAATGAGGGGGTATCGGGACAGGTCCAGCAGACGCCGAACTCCATCGGTTACGTGGAGCTGATTTTCGCGGTGCAAAATAAGATGAAAACCGGCAAGGTTAAGAATATGGCCGGAAACTGGGTCCAGGCCAGCTTGGCGGGCGTGACCGCGGCTGCCGCCAGCTCCAAGGAGATGCCGGAGGATTTCCGGGTTTCCATCACCAACGCTCCGGGTAAGGACGCCTATCCGATTTCGAGCTTCACCTGGCTGCTGATTCCGGAGAAGATCGCCGATCCCGCTAAGAACAAAGCCATCAAAGATTTCTTGAAGTGGATGCTGGCGGATGGGCAGAGCATGACTTCGAACCTCGCCTACGCGCCACTTCCTAAGGCGGTGGTGGCGAAAGAAATGAAAGCGATCGCGAAGATTCAATAATTGATTCAACAGTTAGACGATAGTCACAACTATGGCCGCCACATCCACAACCGTAACCTCCGGCGCCGGTCCCGCAAGACAGGCGCCGGGGTATTGGCAGCGTCTGCGGGGCGGGGATGAGGCGGCCTACATTATTACGTTCATGGCCGCGGCCGGTATTCTGGCGATCACGGGCCTGCTGGTGTTGGAGCTCTACACCAACTCCGCGGCATCTCGCTCCAAGTTCGGCTGGAGTTTCCTGATCACTTCCACTTGGGATCCGGTCAACGATCAGTTCGGCGCGCTGCCGTTTATTTACGGAACCGTGGTGACTTCGTTCCTGGCGCTGCTCATGGGCATCCCGCTGGGTGTTGGCGCGGCGATCTTTCTGGCGGAGCTCGCGCCTCCTAAAATCTCCGACGGTCTGACGTTTTTGATCGAATTGCTGGCAGCGGTGCCCAGCGTGATCTACGGACTGCTGGGGGTTTTCGTGCTCATCCCGATCCTGCGCGACATCGAGCCCTACCTAAAGACTGCATTTGGATGGACGCCGTTTTTCAGCGGGCCCTTCTACGGAGTCAGTTTGTTTTCGGCGGGTGTGGTGCTGGCAATCATGATCATCCCGTTCATCATTTCCATCTCGCGGGAAGTCATCATGTCGGTCCCTGGCGATCAGCGGGAAGCGGCGCTGGCGTTAGGCGCTACCCGCTGGGAAACAACCTGGGACATCGTCGTGCCTTATGCGAAAAAGGGCATCATGGGATCTATCTTTCTGGCGCTGGCCCGCTCGCTGGGCGAAACCATGGCGGTCACGATGGTGGTCGGCAACGATCCTAAGATCAAAGCGTCGCTCCTGGCGCCGGGCTATTCGATCGCCGCTGTTATCGCTAACGAGTTCACGGAAGCCACCGGCCAGTTGTACACCAGCGCCTTGATCGAACTGGGACTGGTGCTGTTCGCCCTCACCATCGTGATCAACGGCATGGCCCGTCTGCTGATTATCGGAGCGGACAAGTACAAGGCGTAAACATGACCAACTTGCATACACTCCGCCGCAAGACAGTCAACGTTGTGATGTTGACCATCACCGGATTGTGCACGCTGTTCGCTGCCGGAACCTTGGTCTACATTCTCGGCTACTTGTTCGTGCACGGTGCGACCAGTCTGAGTTGGGACTTCTTTACGAAACTTCCCACGCCCGTGGGCGAATCCGGCGGCGGCATGGCCAACGCCATCGTGGGCAGCGGCAAGCTGTTGCTGCTCGCTTCCCTGTTTGGCATCCCGATTGGATTTCTGGGCGGGGTTTATCTGGCGGAATTCGGCGGCAGCACTTTTTCCTACATCATCCGCTACGTCACCGACCTTTTGAATGGCGTGCCCTCCATCGTAATCGGCATCTTCGCGTACACCTTAATCGTGCTTCCCCAAAAGCATTTTTCGACGCTGGCCGGCGGCTTGGCGCTGGGCGTGATGATGATCCCCATCGCCGTCCGCAGCTCGGAAGAGTTTCTGCGCGCCATCCCTAATTCGCTGCGCGAGGGCGCCATGGCGCTGGGCGCTTCCAAATCCAGAGGCGATTCTTACCGTGATCATTCCCGCCGCCAAGAACGGAATCATGACCGGCATCATGCTGAACATAGCGCGCGTAGCCGGCGAGACCGCACCGCTGTTATTCACCAGTTTTGGCAATCGTTATTGGAGCTCCGGCTGGGAACAGCCGATCTCCGCTCTGCCGGTGATGATCTTTACTTACGCCATCGCGCCCTACGAAGACTGGCACAAACAAGCGTGGGCGGCCGGCTTCGTTTTGCTCTCTCTGGTATTGACCATAAACATAATCGCGCGTGCGATACTTTCGAATAAGAAGCACGTTGCAAGGTGATTCATGCAAGCTCCCACTCGCCAACCTTATCCTGAGTTCAACACCGCCGCCGCGGAGGTTAACGCGCCGCCTATGGATGCCAGCAAGCCCCTTCCGGGGGCGGTCTGCAAACTGAGCGCCACCGATTTGAATTTCTACTACGGCAGTTTTCAGGCCTTGAAGAATATCTCGATGGAGATCTTTGCCAATCAGGTGACGGCTTTCATCGGGCCCTCCGGCTGCGGCAAGTCGACATTCCTGCGCACTTTGAACCGCATGAACGAGACGGTGCGCAATACCCGCGTCGAAGGCAAGATCATGCTGGATGGCGTGAACATCCTGGAACAGGAAGTGGCTTATGTGCGCCGCCGGGTGGGCATGGTGTTTCAGCGCTCGAATCCCTTCCCCAAATCGATTTTCGACAACATCGCCTACGGCCCGCGCATCAACGGCACCGTCGCGAACCGGGCCGCGCTCCGCGAAAAGGTGGAGCAGAGCCTGCGCCGCGCCGCGTTGTGGGACGAGGTAAAGGACAAGCTCAATCAATCCGCCTACGGCCTTTCCGGCGGCCAGCAGCAGCGCCTGTGCATCGCGCGCGCACTGGCAGTGGACCCGGAAGTCCTGCTGCTCGACGAACCGTGCTCCGCGCTGGATCCCATCGCCACCGCGAAGATCGAAGATCTGATTTTCCAGCTCAAGAGCAGTTGCACCATCGTGATCGTCACGCACAACATGCAGCAGGCGGCGCGTGTCGCCGATAACACTGGCTTCTTCCTGCTGGGCCACCTGATCGAATTCGACAACACCGCGGTCATCTTCAAGAACCCGGCGAAAAAAGAGACGGAAGATTACGTCACGGGACGTTTCGGTTGAGAATCAGCCGGTTGAGAATCGGGAGCCTATCGTGCGGCATTTTGTCGAAGAATTAGAACAACTGAAAACCAAGCTGCTCGAAATGAGCGCGACGGTGGAGTCCTCCATACAGCGCAGCATCAGCGCCGTCACTCAAAAGGACCGCAACGCTGCCCAGGAAGTCTTTCGCACCGAAGCGCGCATCAACGCCATCGAGATCGAGATCGACGAATTCGCGATCAACCTGCTGGCCTTGAACCAGCCCATGGCGGCCGATCTGCGCCTGATTGTCGCGGCGCTCAAAATCAATACCGACCTGGAACGCATGGGCGACCTGGCGGTCAGCATCGCCGAGCGCGCGTTATCGCTGATGGAAGGCCCCATCATCACGCCCATGATCGATATCCCGCATATCGCCGGTTTAGTGCAATCCATGGTGCGCAAAGCATTGGACGCTTTCGTTCATCGCGATGCCGATCTCGCGCGCAGCGTGCTGGCCTCCGACGACGCCGTCGACAGCCTGCGCACCGCCTGCTACCACGAGCTCACCAGCTTCATGGAAAAGGACCCCACCAATATTCAGCAGGCTCTCAACCTGATGGTGGTGATCCGCAACCTGGAGCGCATCGCGGACCACTCCACCAACATCGCCGAGGACGTGCTGTTCCTGGTGAAGGGGATCGACGTCCGCCATCAATCCGAAGTCCGCCCCTCAGCCGTCGGCTAGTCTCGCGCGCACGGCGGAGGTCAGCCCAAAAATATCGGTGCCAGTAGATGTAAACTGGACTGGAAATCCGGACTTGCACTGACGGCAAGCTCTGGCGGAGGAATTGTCATGTCACTGGCAAAGACCATCTCTATTTTCCGCGCGTCGCGCGCGGCTACGGCGATTGGAAAAAGCTACCTAGCCTGCATTCTGCCGCTCGCGGCCGCGATCATAATGAGTGCAAGTCCGGCAAACGCGCAGACTGCGTTTTCGTTCTCTTTTTCGGGGACGGGTACGAATAGCGGCGGCAACATCTCATTGCAGGGGTCCGGAAACATTACGCCCTACGGGGCGACTACCATTTCGGTTACCGGTAACACGTCGGGATCGGGAACGATAGCCGTTGGCTTTGTGATTACATTCGGCGACGGAAGCACCTGGGTCGCCAATTCGACGGTGACGCCTACGTCCCAGACTTCGTTCTCGGGAACCGCGACCATCACCGCGGGAACAGGGACATTCCTGGGTGCACACGGATCTTTCTCTTATGTCACCACCGGAACCTTCGGGACGGGTAGCTTCCCGTTTACCACCACCGGCGCGGGATCGCTCTCCATATCGACCGGAACCCGTGTAGCGCCTGGCGACTGGACGAATAATACCGGCACAAGCACTGCGGTCGCGGGCATCGCCAGCGCCAATCGATATCAGGAGATCATCGGGCCGCAGCAGCTTGGCGACGGCACGATTATCATCAATCAAATTGCATTCCGGGCCTACGCCGGGTCCGGCCCGTTGAACTTTACGATCGCAAATTTATCGGTATATCTATCCACCAGTCCGCTCTACCCGAACATCGACAACGGCAGAACGCTGGTGTCGTCGACCTTCGCGAATAACGTCGGCTCGGATAACACACTGGTGTTTTCGGGACCCAGGACCGTAACCAGTCCGGGGTGCGCGGGACCTTCCCCGTGCGCGTTCGACGTGGTGATTCCCTTGAGCACTCCTTTCCTTTACAACCCGGCTCTCGGAAGCTTACTGCTTGACATCCAGTCCACCGGGTTTAGCGGGACCGCGGGTTCGTTCGACGACGCGTTATTCCCCTATCCGCCCGGCGGCGGCGTGGCGAGTGTCAGCGGTACTTTGGGTAGCGCTACCGGAAGCGTATACACGCTCGGACACGTGCGTCCAGTTTGGCTACACGGGATGCACCTACGGTCTCAGTTCAGCCGGCCAGACCTTCACGTCGGCGGGAGGAACCGCGAACGTCACCGTCAACACGCCAGTGGGATGCTCCTGGAACGTTTCGGGACTGCCGAACTGGGTCACGCCCAGCGCCATGTCGGGCACCGGCACCACGGCGCTCAGTTTTCAAGTGACAGCCAATGGCGGCGCGGATCAATCCGCGACATTCACCATCGCCGGCCTGTCTTTCACCGTTCAAGAACAGGCCCCCGCGGTGTCGGGTCTGAACTTGGTTGGCTCCATGCCGCACCTGGCGGCGGAGGAAAACTGGACCACAACCTTTACCCTGGTGAACAAGAGCAACAGCACAGCGACTGCGCGCTTGAATTTGTTTGGCGACCGCAACGACCCCACCGGCACCGGTCCGCTGACTCTGACGCTGGCGTTTCCGCAATTGCCGCTAGCATCGGACCGGCTGGATGCCGCGTTTCTAGACGACGCCATTGCGGCCCATGCTTCCTGGATCAGCACTACGGTGGTCAAGCCGGCGTCGACCAGCCTGGTCGGATCCGCCCAGTTATCTGCCGTTGGGCCGGTCGACGGCTTCGCCATCTTCCATCAGATTCCGACCGAACAAGAAGCCGTGGTTCCGCTCGAAACCCGCAACGCAGGTTCCTATCTGCTGGCTTACGATAACACCAGTAACATCGTCCTCGGCATTGCGGTCGCCAATATTTCGACCCAGGCCGCCAACGTTAACGTTGTGCTCCGCGACGACACTGGCGCGCAGATCGGCACGCCGCTGCCCATCGCACTGATTAGCAACGAGCATAAATCGTTTGTGCTCTCAAGCCAGTTTCCGGCGACAGCGAACAAACGTGGCACCATCGAATTCGATACGCCCGCGGGCGGCCAGATCAGCGTGCTGGGCATTCGCTTCACTCCGCCCAATAATGCGCTGACGACCATTCCGGCTTTGGCGAATGTGGGCGCCGGCGGCGGAAGCTTCGCGCATCTGGCGGCCGGCGGCGACGGCTGGCAAACCACGTTTGTGCTGGTCAACACCGGAATCAGCGCGACCACAGCGGCTCTCAGTTTTTTCAATGATTCAACCGGCTTTCCCCTGACCCTGCCGCTGTCATTCCCCCAGCAGGGCGGTGGCGTTACGATGACGGTTCCCACGTATACCGCGCAACTCGCGGCTGGAGCCAGCGCCATCATCGTGAGCAACGGAGGATCGACACTCGCCACCGGTTCGGCGCAGCTCACCTCGCCTGGAAACGTGAGCGGCTTCGTAATTTTCCGCCACAACAACCAGGAAGCGGTGGTGCCGATGGAGAGCCGCAACGCCAGCGGGTACATCATCGCATTCGATAACACCGGCAACACCTTCACCGGTATCGCGATTAATAGCGTCTCCGCGGCGCCGATCAACGTGCCTGTGATTATTCGCGACGACACCGGCGCACAGATCGGCACCGATACGCTTAGCCTGGCGGCCAACGGACACATGGCCTTCACTCTGGTGAGCCAGAAATATCCGCAGACCGCAAACATCCGCGGCACCATCGAGTTCGATGGCGTTGCCGGCGCGGTGGGGATTCGCATTCCCACCGGTGTGACGACTACGTATACTACGCTGCCGTCACTCACTAAGTAAACCTGGTTCCACGCGGGCGATTCGCGCTTGGCGCAGCCCAAGCCTAACCAACTCCGCCAGCTTGCTTCGCTACCGGCGGCGCAAGCTGGCGTGGATTTTTGCGGAACTTGGGCCGCAGGCTTAACGTATGATCACTTTAGGAAGCCTCTGCGGAAGCGGAGCACCATCCTAACTGCAAAGAGGTTCGGAGATGAGAATTGCAAAGTTTTTTTGGTTTGCCTCCGCGGCTTGTGCCGCTTTGCCGGCTGCCGCGCAAGTCACGTTTAGCGAAAACGTCGCGCCCATCATCTACCACCGCTGCACGGGATGCCACCGCCCCGGCGAAGCTGCGCCGTTCTCCCTGATCACGTACGAAGATGTCGCGAAGCGCGGCAAGTTGATCGCAATGGTCACTGAATCGCGCTTGATGCCGCCGTGGCGCGCCGAGCCCGCTTCCTATCCCTACAAAGATTCGCGCCGTCTTAGCGACAGCGAACTCGCCACGGTCCAGGCGTGGGTGAAAGAAGGAATGCCTAAGGGCGATGCTGCGAAAATCCCGGCGCCGCCGAAATTTCCGGATGGATGGCAACTGGGTACGCCGGACCTGATCGTAAAAATGGAGAAGGGATTCAACGTACCCGCCGAGGGCGCCGATATCTACCGCTACCAGCGCATCCCTCTCAACCTGCCGGATGACCGATGGGTGCAAGCGATTGAGCTGCGCCCGTCCGCGCGCAAAGTGGTTCATCATGTTCTCTACTTCGCGGCATCCAGCGACGAAGCGAAGAAAATCGAAGCGGAGCAGGCTGAGCAGGAAGCCAGCGGGTCCTTCGGGGCGAGCATGCGCTTTACCCGCAGCATGGTTCCATTGGGAGGCATCGCCGTCGGCGGGCAACCGCATCTGCTTCCGGGCGGACTTGCTCTGAAGCTGCCGAAGGGCACCGATCTGATGTTCCAATACCATTTCCACCCGATTGGCAAGGAAGAAACGGAACAATCCACCATCGGACTCTACTTCGCCAAGAAAGCGCCGGATCATACTCTAGCCAACGTGCAGCTTCCGGTGACCTATGGGCTGTTCTCCGGCCTCGACATTGCCCCCGGCCAGAAGGATTTTCGAGTGCGGGATTCATTCGTACTGCCGGTGGACGTGCAGGCGGTGAGCATCGGCGCCCATGCGCATTACATCGGCAAAACGATGAAGATGACCGCCACTTTCCCGGACGGCAGCGTCAAGACGCTGCTGGACATCAAGGATTGGGATTTCGCCTGGCAAGACCGTTACTTCTTCGAGAACACGATTCTTCTGCCCAAGGGCACGAAGCTCGAAAGCGAGGTCAGTTGGGATAACTCAGAAGACAATCCCAAGAACCCATCGCGTCCGGCCATTCAGGTCCACTGGGGAGAACAGACGAAAGATGAGATGGGAGCCGTCACGCTGACGGTTTATCCGGCCGCCGAATCGGATCTTGCTCCGCTGCAACAAGCTTACCGGGAGCACGTGCGCGACATCGCGCGGGAGCGAATCAGGAAGGACCCGGGTCTGCTGACGAAAATCCGGGAGTTGACCGGCGATCCAGCGCCCGCCAGAAACGCGCCGTGAATCTCTTCGGTCTGGTTTTGTTGCTGGCGATTCGCGACGTGAACGGCGTCGATCGCCAGCCTCTGCGGGTGGACGGCAAAGCGAATGCGCTGTTTTTTATTTCCAGCGAATGTCCGATATCGAACGCTTTCGCGCGGGAGATCGCGCGCATCTGCGATGGCTATAAATCGAAGGGCGTCGCTTGCGATTTGGTTTACGTCGATCCCTCGATCGGCGACGGCCAGGCGCTGCGGCACTCCCAGGAATACGGGCACGGGGACTACCCTAAGATCGTCGACCGCAAACATGAATTGGTGAAGGCGGCTGGGGTGACGGTCACGCCCGAAGTCGCGGTGGTCGATGGTAAGGGTAAAGTTGTCTACCGCGGCCGGATCGACGATTCTTTCGCCGCGCTCGGTCAACCGCGGCGTGCAGTGAAGGATGCCGACTTGCGAAACGCGCTCGACGCGGTGGTTGCGGGAAAGCCCGTCGAGAAACCGGAAACAAAAGCGTTGGGCTGCTTTATTAGCGACTTCGTGCCCGGCAAGTAGCTTCGCCGCGGGTTAATTCGCCGCAGGCGTCGTTGCAGGCGGCGCCGGTGCGGGCGCGATGAATAGCGAATACGCTGCCGACTCGCGAGTGCCCGTTCCGACCATCGCCGCCACGCTGGGATTGGTTACGGTCGGGTCCAGCACCAGCGTGGACGGAACCACGAAGCTGACGTAGGCCAGATCCGCCGGTGGCGCAGTGGAGTTGGGATCGGCAGGTACACGCGTCACGGCGGTAACCGGATAGACGGCGCCCGCGATACTCATCCACACCGTTCCTGCCGCGGGCAAAACCCCGCTGGGCGACGAAAGCCCGTACACCATCACCGTCACGCTCTCACCCAGCGGAGCCGGATTCGACGCGCTCAGCAGAACCGGGCCGCCATCCGCAACCGGGGTGTTCACGCCCCAAAGAATCAGCGGAGGCGGCGGGTCCAATTGCAGAATGACGCGCGGAATCGCGGGTAGCGTCGAACTCGCCGGCGGGATCAACTGCACCGGCTGCTCGCCCACTGCCAGAAGACCCGGAACCTGAACCGTCAGCACTCCGTTCTTGTCCGCCGTGAACGTGGCTGGCAGCGGTCCCACGGTGAGCGTCCAGCCTGTCAAGTCCGCGGGCAGGCCCGTGGTGGCGATGAGTGCGGTTCCTCCGGCGGGAACGCCCGCCAGACCGGTGACGGCATTGATCGCCGGCACCCGCATCGTGACTTGATTCGGGATGGGCGCGGCCACATTCAACATGTTTGCCGCCGTAACAATTTCAAGACCGGTAGCTACCGTGATGTAGGTTGTGCCGGGCTGCGCCGCTGGGTCCACGCTGAGATTCAAAATGACCATCTGCGGACTTACCACCCACGTACCGCGCACCGAGATATCGCTGGAACCGAATCCGATGGTAGTTTGCCCATCAGCAAAATGCGTATTCACGCCGCTGATCACCATCAAGGTGTCGGTCCCGGCCATCACCGTATCCGGCGTCTGATAAATCTGCGGCGCATTCGCCTGCGGATAGGTGAGCAGCGGCGCGGGTGTGGCGCCTAGCGACTGCAAGGAAGTCTGTCCATCCGGATTGACCGCTTCCACCGTGGCCAGCATTCCGCTAAGGGCCGGAGGTTGCAGGATGTCGAGCGAGCCGTCCTTGTTCGCCGCTAGCACTTGCGCCGGTGCGCCGTCCATTAGAATACGCGTGTTGGCTGTCAAATTAGTACCGGCTACATTGGTTGCCGCCGTCGATCCGGCTGAAGGCAGAATCACAGCGGAGATGGAAGGCGCGCCGCCGGGCATGACCGTGAACGCCGCTGGCAGGATATAAACGTCTCCGTTCAATCTCACCGCGAGAGCCGCCGGCGTTTCGGTTTTGATGTCGGCCGTATCCACAAACGTGAGCAGAAAACCGCTTTGGAAATATGCGGTTGTGCCCGCCTCAACGCTGGCAGCGGAGCCGATGACACTCACCGTGAGTCCCGGCGCTATCGCGGTCTGGTTCTTCACCGTCGCGCCGTTCGCATAGAACACCAGCCCGTTGCGGGTATTCGGCAAGAACGGCGGCGCTGGAATCGCCACGCCCTGCGGATAGCCGTAAGTTTCCATGGCGGAGAGCGCGGGACCTGCGCTGGGAGTCACCGCGAAGTTCACGTTTTTGACCACGGTTCCCGCTACCACGCCGGCGGGAACAGCCTGGGTCCAGTCCTGGGTTCCGGGAAAGAACTGGGTGACGAAGCCGGTGTTGGCGGCGAAGCTATCTTTTTGCGGGTCGGCCGGAGGAACGATATTGGCCGGAGTACCTTCTCCGGCTTGCGGCGGCGGCAGTGGATGGACGTAGAGATAGTATTGGCCGGGCGGAATGCCATCGATTTCGTAAGTTCCATCGGGACGCGTCATGCCGCTAACCGCCACGCCGCTGGTCGAAAGAGCCACCACACTCGCCAGATTGATGCCGGTACCGCTGACCACTCCGTATACTTGGCCGCTGATACTGCCGGTGGAAGCAGCGTACCCGCCTATGGGATAGAGCAACGAGATGCCGCTGATGTCGTCGGCCGCGAGCGGCGCCCCGCGCATGGTCGCGCGCGTGATCGCGGTCGACATGGTGGCGGAAGTGAAGGTATGCTGCAGACCCAAGGTGTGCCCGAACTCATGCACCAGGGTCATGAAAAACGCGTCCGTATAACTGGATTGCTGATAACCCGCCGCCGTCAAATCCTTGCGCATTTGCAGTTTCGAACGCAGGATCGGAACGAACGTCGTGCCCTTCGCGCTCAGGAAGGTGAGGTCCGACGGGAAGGTGAGTATGGTTTGAGCGACGATTCCTGGCGGGATGTTGTCGTCGAACACCACATCGATGCCGGGAACGGTTTGCGGAGTGGCCATGTTCCGGGTTCCGCCAAAGTGCAGCCGCAAAGAGGACGTGCCGACGTCATTCCACACTTCCGCGGCTTGCCGGATCTGGCTGTAGATCGCAGTCAGGTTGTCGCCGGGCATCAGCGGCGTGGGCTGCTGATCCGAAACAAAGTACTGAACTGTGCTGTCCTTGATCGCATTCAGGTCGAAATGAGCCGCTAGTGGTGCATATGGACCGGCGCCGCTGGCAAAGAAGACGTAGTAGTAATACGCCGACACCAGCGGGGACATGACGGTCAGCGCCGCTGCCAGAAGGAAGGCACGCACCACGGTTCGCATTACTTGGCCGCCCTCTGGATTTGGGGTGAAGGCTGAAGCCCGGGCGTCCCGGCCATCCCAGCGGCTGCCAAGGCTTTGGAAACCTTGGCCTTCAATTCCGTCAGGGGCATGGACAGCGACTCGTCCCGGACCGCGTGGCCCGCTGCATCCAGCATTTGCTCGCCCGCCGGCGCGCGTGACGCCAGGCCGTCGCCAGTTGTCGGGCGCTCGACCATGAACAATCCTTGCGACATGCCCATCACCTGGGTCAGGCCGGAGCGGCTGGTCCACAGGAACAAAACGTATTCCTGTCCCGGGCGAAGCGTGGGCGCCCCCGCAACTACCTGCCGCATCCCACCCGCAACTCCTCCCGGCACCGCTACTTCCCGGACTGCGGGACCGGACTTGAGGGTTTCCAGCGTCTCAAGTTTATAGAAAGTGAAAACGTCGCCGCCGCGGACGGCGTCGCTCGATCCGGTCACACGGACGCGCAGGATTGAAGTCGACTTCCGCGACATCTCGTCCAGCGTCAACTGTTGGAGGATCGTCGCTCGCACTGGAATTCCAGCACAGGCAAGAAAGACAAAGATAGCGACGAGCCGCATAAGCTGTTTGGCCATCGTCCGAAGGAGCACGGCAAGCACCATTTTATCGCACTGATAGTAGGTGTCTTAGGGGGCCGCAGGCGCCTTCGCCTGTAGAGCTTTGACACGCCATTGAGACACAACGAAACACACCACCGCCGGTTTGCCCCTTTTGAGGGGGGCGAATGCCGTCTGAACGCAGTCACAACCCGCGCCGCCCCTGGCCGGGGGACGGACTTCGCCTTGCCGGGAACAAACGGGAGTCCTTCAGGGATATGACAACGTATTGAAACTTATGTCCTGTATGTTGATTTGGAGCGCTTCCCCCGGTGCCGGGATAGCACCGATCGTGGAGCGGCCGCCAAAACCTGGCGGGTTCCGTGAGTTCTAGGACCGGTATGCTAGCATTCTGGCGTGAAATCGGCCGCCGGACGTGAGAATTTTTACCGGCTGGAACAACCCATTTGGCGGTAGTGTCAGCGCGGACATTTGTAAGACATTGGTTTCTGGCCTTTTGAGAGCAGCCCGGAGGAGGATAATCGAGATCCGTTGATCTAATGTCTACGTAATGGTTTGTAGGGGTGGTGCCGATAACTAAGAATCGCTTGCCGGGGGTGGTCCCGGCGACCGGGCGGAAGCAGGATGATCCGGCGGTTGGAAATTGGCATTGCAATTGCTTGCAAGGTTGAATAGTCATGTGCTACTCTATTTCAAAGTTGGCCAGAGGTAGCCGGGCAAAGGTGCCCGGATTCCTTTTCGTCCGCGCTTTCGCGACGGGCAATCCCCTTGAAGTGGATAGCATTGAGTGAACCTTTTTGGTAATCTCTGCGTCTAATGCCATTGACGGATGACGTTGAGAGAAAAAAGAGACGGGACATAAGGACCAACACAAAAGAGACGAGAGACAGGAGAAGCGAAAATGACAAAGAACGAATTAAAAAAATTCAAAGAGATACTGACTGGCAAGGCAAGCTGAACTGGAGTTGTTCGTGCGCAACCGCGAAGGCATCGCCATCGAAAAGAGCCCGGACGCTCTGGACGAAGTGCAGCACGCGGCTGAGCGCGAGCTTGCGATCCGCAATCTGGATCGTGAATCGCAACTGTTGCGCAACGTGCGCGGCGCACTCCGCCGCATCGACGAAGGCACATTCGGGGTGTGTCTGCACTGCGAAGAAGACATCAGCCCCAAGCGTTTGGCTGCGGTACCCTGGACACCATTCTGTATCCAGTGCCAGGAAACCGCGGATCGCAATCAGGCCGACGGCTCGGAGAGCTTCGACGACCTGATGGTCAACGCCGCTTAAGTCACCACTCACTCTAGTCTCTTGAATCGGGCGCGGGGTCTTTCGGACTGCCGCGCCCGATGTGTTTTCACAGGATTGATTTACAGGCAGGGCAGGTTCACAACTACTTTGTGAAGTAGTAGACGCCGGATAACGCAGCCAGCAGGCCCACGAACTGGAAGAAGACCACGTTATCGGGCTGCTCCGGCGCGTCCTTCGTGAAACAGCGCCACACGGCTACCAAGGCGACCAGGATCAGCATCGTCTCCGATGTCCAGAACCAAAGCAGACCCGCCAGCGCGGCGACATAGATGCGATGCTGCCGCGTCAGCGCGCGGAATCCACGGCTCCCGTCGAGCTGCCACACCGGAATCAAGTTGAACACGTTGATCCAGGCGCCTACTTTCGCCAGCGCCGTGAACAGACCGGAGTCCGTGATCACGCCAATCCCCATGCAAGCCAGCGCCGCGCCTAAACCCCACAGCGGACCGGCGAGTCCCACGCGGGCGTCTTCGCCTGGCGAAGCCGGGTAAGCTTTCAGCCGAACGAACGCGCCAAAGCCGGGAATGAACATGGGCGGGCTGGCCGGGATGCCGTAGCGCGCCAGCGCCGTCACGTGTCCCATCTCGTGAACATAGATCGAGAGCACGAAGCCCAGTCCAAATTTCCAGCCGTAGAGGGCCCAATAAAACCCAATCGACACCAGCATGGAAAGCAGGGTGTTGAGCTTGGTTAAACCTAGCAGCACCAGCTTGCCTTTGGTGAGGATCACCAATCCCAGTGTTTTGAATTTGAGCAGCAGCGCGCCGATGGTTCCGATGACACCCACCTTTTTCTTGGCCTCGCCGCCGGCCTGCGCCGCGGGCGGCGGCAGTTGCTCAGGAATCGCGGCAGGCTGTGGATCTTCAGGTGGCATCGATACGATCGTGGAGGTGGTCCTGCTTCCATAATCGCAGGAAAATGAGGCGCAGCGCCGCCATTAGCGGGATGGAAAAAAGATTCCGGGAACGCCGCCCAGTTCGCCGCCCGCAATGATGCCGAAGATAATCAGCAGCGGATGAATGTGCATCCCGGAGCCCAACAGCAGCGGCTGCAAAACATAATCCTGCGCCACCCGGTAAACCACCAGGAAGAGCAGTAGCAAAACCCAGTGAGTATATCCGCTGAACAAACCCACAGCTCCAATGATGATCATGGCGATGAACGGCCCCACCGCCGGAATGAATTCAAGCATCCCGGCAACTCCGGCCAGCAGCACCGCGTAAGGCGCGCCGGTGAGGCTGAGAAATACCGCATAGAAGGCAAATGCGACCCACGACAGAATCACCAGCGCGCGCAGATATTGCGAGAGCAGGCGGTGCAGGTCCTGCAGAATCTGGTGCACAAGGAACTGATGCTTGCGGTCCACGCGATGAATAAACTCGTCGCGCAGTTTCTTGCCGTCCTTGATGAAAAAGAACGCCAGGATGGGCACCAATACCGCGCCCACCGCCGCGCCCAACTGCGTGAATACCTGCTGCAAGGCCTGACCCGCAATGGAAAAAGCGTTTTGGCCAAATTCGTCGAAACGGTCGCGCAGCCAGATATCGAGGCGCGCGCGCGCCGGCTCCAGCCACACCGGCAAGGGCAGGCCGCCCAACGGCGCACTCCGAAATGAGTCGGGCAGTCTTCCGGAGAGAGACTTTGCATCCACGGCCACCGCCGAAACGACTCCGAGGAACACGGCGGAAAATACGCCGATCAGCAGAATGTAGACCACCATCAAAGCAACCGTCCGCGGGACGCGCACGGAAGTGAAGTGATCGACCAGCGTCACCAGCGGGGACAGCAGCAGCGCCAGGAAAATAGCCAGCGTAAAGGTGATCAAGGCGCCACGGATGGCATAGATCAGCGCTACTGCCGCTGCGAACAAAAATACGGTCCAGACGATCTTGAGGACGCGTTGATCGACGCCTAGCATTTCGGCACCCGCATGGCCTATAGAATAAACGAAGTGACTATAGCAGCAAATCACATGCGCGGGCTGGTGGCGGAGCTGCAGGATCTGGAGGAGAAACTCGCGCCTGGGCGGCGGGCCCGCGAAAATCGAGAAGCAGCACCAGGCTGGCAAGCTGACGGCGCGCGAACGCGTCGCCAAGCTGATCGACGCAGGCAGCATGTTTCTCGAGATCGGCCTGCTGGTCGCCTACGACCAATACGACGGCCAGGCGCCCGCCGCGGGAGTCGTCACGGGCGTGGGGTTGATCGAAGGGCGCCCCGTCGTGATCGTCGCGAACGACGCCACGGTGAAGGCCGGCGCGTGGTGGCCGGAGACGATTCCCAAGATTCTGCGCGCGCAGGAGATCGCGATGCGCAACCGCCTGCCCATCGTCTACCTGGTCGATTCGGCCGGCGTCAACCTGCCGTATCAGGGCGGTATTTTTCCGGGGCAGTATGGAGCGGCGCGAATTTTCTATTACAACTCGCTGATGCGGCGGAAGCTGCAAGTGCCGCAGATCGCAGCGGTGATGGGCATGTGCATCGCGGGCGGCGCGTATCTGCCGGCGCTTTCGGACGTCATCATCATGGTGGAAGGCACCAGCTTCATGGGGCTGGGCGGTCCGAATCTGGTGAAGGGTGCGGTGGGGCAAGTGGTGTCCGCGGAGGCGTTGGGCGGCGCCGCGCTGCACACCGAAACCAGCGGCGTCGCGCATTACAAGGCGAAAGACGATGCAGATGCGATCGCGATCATCAAGACGAAGCTGCGCGAGCTGCCGCACCGGCCGCGCACATGCCTAAAGGCACTGCGCCCGCCAAGCCCGCCGAAGGATTTACGATCTACTGCCGGCGGATCACCGCCTGCCTTACGACGTGGAAGAAGTGATCGCGCGCATTGTGGACGCCGATGAATACCTGGAGTTTCAGCCCGAGTACGCGCCGGAGATGTTGTGCGCTAATGCGCGGCTGCACGGACGCGCGATCGGAGTGATCGCCAACCGGCGCGGGTTTCTGAAGACCGCCGCAGGTCCGCGCATCGGCGGCATCGTCTATACGGAATCGGCCCGCAAGGTGGCGTATTTCGTCGAGAATGCCGAGCGCCGCGGGCTGCCGCTGCTGTATTTGCAGGACGTCTCCGGATTCATGGTGGGGGCCGAGGCGGAGAGCGAAGGCATCATTCGCGCGGGCGCGGAGATGGTGGAGTCCATGGCGTGCGCCACTGTGCCGAAGATCATTCTGACGCTGAATCACGCGAGCGGCGCGGGGTATTACGCGATGGCGAGCCAGGGCTTCGATCCGCATTTTACGTTCGCTTGGCCCACCGCGCGCATCGGCGTGATGGAAGGCGATGCCGCGGTGCAGGCGGTGCACGGTCCGGAACTTGAGAAATTGAAGGCCAGCGGCGCGCCGGTTCCTGCGGAACTCGAAAAGCGCATCGCGCAAACCCGCGCGGATTACGAACGCTGGCTGGACGCGCGTTATGCGGCGGCGCGGGGGCACGTGGACGCGATGATCGATCCCCTGGCGACCCGGCGGGTCTTGGCGTTCGCTTTCGACGCGGCGCGCGCCCACGGCCATCGCGAGCATCTGGTGTTGGAGACCTTGTGAATCTGCGCATAGAACAGGACGGGCGCTTGCGCCGCATCGCGCTGGCGGCTCCGGAAAAACGCAATCTGCTGGATGCGGCGACGTGCCAGGATCTTTTACGAGAGCTGCGCGATGCCGTAGCCGACGACACCGTAGGCGCTATTTTGCTGGAGGCCGACGGGCAGATTTTCTGCGCTGGTGTCGATCCGCTGGCGGGCGAAGAACTATTCACGATCGGCCGCAGAATGGCGAAGCCGCTGGTGGCGGCCGTGAAGGGCGTGGCGATCTCGGGCGGCGTGGCGCTGCTCGCGAACGCACATGTGGTGGTGGCAGCGCAGGGGTCGAGCTTCGGGCTGACGGATATTCGCGAAGGCAAATGGAGCGAGTCGATTTATTGGGCCGTGGCTTCGGCCATCGGCGAACGGCGCGCGCTGGAACTATGCCTCACGGGGCGGATTTTCTCAACGCCAGATGCGCTAGCTTGGGGTCTGGTGCACCAGGTGGCTCCGGCGTTCGAACTGGACGACCGCGCGAGCGAAGTGGCCGGGGCGCTGGCGAATGCAAATCCGGAAGCGGTGCGGGCGGCGCTGCGGCGGCGCTAATCGCTAGCGATCTTCCAAATGCTTCAGGCGGGCATCCAGGACTTCTTCGACGCGGTGTAGCTCGATGCGCCACATTTCTTTCATCTCTTCGAAGCGGCGGTCAACACCGTCGAAACGGCGGTCGACGTCATTGAACCGCGAATCCATATGGGAGCGCAGCTCTCCCAGCCGCGAGTTCACGTCGCTCAAGCGAGCGTTGTTCAGCAGAATGCCGATGAGCACGGTCAGCATCGTTGGCACGGATGCGAACGCGATGGTAAGAATCTGGGTATCGTTCATGGAAGCCTCAATACCTGGTATCAGGATAGCCGGTTTCCTCTCACTGAAAATTGCATCAACCCGAGCGCTGCGCCAGCGTCTTTAGTCGTTCCTTGCGGGCCGGCTTCGCGAAGTAGCGCAGCATGCGGTCGCTGCCATCGGAGAAGAGCGCGGCCAAGCGGGCATCGGTTAAACGCAGCGCTTCCAGATCGCGGGCGATGGCTCGATTCAGGCGCTCAGCGGTAGCCCGGTTCCAGGCCTTGTCTCCGGCTTTGGCGTAAGCGCGCAGAGCACGGACCCCCAGAGCCTCCACCGTGCCGACGGCCTCGTCGCGCGAAAAACCAGCGGCGCGAAAACTTTCCGCGGCGCCGGCAATCCACGGCATCAGCAACTGCGAGCCCATGTAGGCGCCTGCAAAGTAGAGAGGCTTGGTGGCCGGCCGCAGCTCGATGAGCTTGCGGCGATCCAGCGCCAGCAGTTTACGCAACTGCGCCAACGCGGCAGGGTGTCCTTCTGCCACGAATTTACGTTCGGCCGACTCCGGCAGGCAATTCAACGTGACCACCCGCGCCCCTGCCGTACGCAAAGGGCTGGGCCGGAGGCTGTCGCGCAGCGCATCGCACAGGACGATTGTCTTGCCTTCCAGCGGAACCAACGGATGCCAGTTCAGCAGTGATAAAATCCAGCGCAGTTTCAGCCGCCAATATCCAGATCAAACCGCATGGCGCCAGCGCCAGATAATCGTCTACCGCGAAACCAGCGCGAAGTCCATTGGCGATACGGCGGGAAACTCTTAGGGAAGAACCTTTGATGGGGCCCAGTTGCTCCAGCACGGCCGGCAAGCGGGCTAGAAACGATTGATTGACGCCTCCAGCGCCGATCAGTCCCGCCGGTTTTTGAGATCTCATGTCGTCGATGGGCCGGCGGTGATTTCGATGAGCGCTTTGCTCTTCAGCTCTTTGATCCGGTCGCGAAACGCGGCCGCCTGCTTGAAATCGAAGCGCTGCGCCGCGGCGCGCATCTTAGCTTCGAGCTCGGCCAGGTATTGATCCAACTGTTCCGGCGGAACCGCGCCCGCTTCGTCTTCCGCGGTATCCAGCGGTATGGTCACGTAATCCCCCTCGGCGATCGCCACCAGATTCAGGTCGATCGGCTTAATGATGGATTGTGGCACAATTCCGTTCGCGTCGTTATAGGCCCGCTGGAGCGTTCGCCGGCGGGTAGTTTCTTCGATCGCGCGCCGCATGGAGTCGGTCATGACATCGGCGTATAGAATCGCTTGGCCCTCCAGGTGACGCGCCGCGCGGCCCATGGTTTGAATCAGCGAGCCTGTGGAGCGCAGGAAGCCTTCTTTATCTGCATCGAGGATGGCCACTAGCGAAACTTCCGGCAGGTCCAAACCTTCGCGCAGCAGATTGACGCCGATCAAGACATCGTAGGTGCCGCGGCGCAGGTCGCGCAAAATCTTCACGCGGTCGAGCGTCGAGACCTCCGAATGCAGGTAGGCGCACTTCACGCCGGCTTCGGAATAATGTTCAGACAGATCCTCGGCCATGCGCTTGGTCAGCGTGGTCACGAGTACGCGTTGGTCGCGCTCGGCGCGAAGGCGGATCTCATGCAGCAGATCGTCGACCTGGCCGCGAATCGGGCGGATGGTGACTTCGGGATCGACCAGTCCCGTGGGACGCAAAATCTGTTCGATTACTGCGCCGCCAGTCTTGGTGAGTTCGTAGGGACCGGGCGTTGCGGAAACATAGACCGCCTGGTGCACGCGGTTTTCGAATTCCTCGAAGGTGAGCGGGCGATTGTCGAGCGCGCTGGGCAGCCGGAAACCGTACTTGACCAATTGCTCTTTGCGCGAGCGGTCGCCGTGATACATGCCTTGCAGTTGCGGAATCGTCTGGTGGCTTTCATCCAGAAACATCAGCGCATCGTGCGGCAGATAATCCAGCAGGGTCGGCGGCGCCTGTCCCGGTAGGCGGCCGGTGAAGTGACGCGAATAGTTCTCGATTCCATGGCAGTAGCCGATCTGCTGGATCATCTCCAGGTCGAATTTCGTGCGCTGCCATAGGCGCTGCGCTTCAATGCGCTTCCCTTCCTTTTCGAGTTCGCCTTTCCACCAATGCAGCTCGTTCTCGATGCTGCGCAGAGCTTTGTCGCGCGTTTCCGGCTGCATCACGTAATGCGTCTTGGGATAGATGGGCAGCCTCAGGTAGCTCTGCTTCACTTGTCCGGTAAGCGGATCGATCTGCTCCAGCGATTCGATCTCATCGCCCCACATGTTGATGCGGTAGGCGGAGTCATCGTAAGTCGGGAAAAGCTCGATCACGTCGCCGCGGACTCGAAACGCCCCGCGCTTGAAATCGCCTTCATTGCGCTCGTAAAGAATGCTGACCAGATGCGCTGTGATCTCTTCGCGCGCGATCTTCTGCCCTTTTTCGAGCATCATCAGCATGCCGTAGTACGCTTCCGGCGATCCGATGCCGTAGATGCAGCTTACGCTGGCGATGATGATGCAGTCGCGCCGCTCGAACAACGAACGGGTCGCCGACAGCCGTAGCTTATCGAGCTCATCGTTGATGGTGGCTTCTTTTTCGATGTAGACGTCGCCGGCGGGAATGTAGGCTTCCGGCTGATAGTAGTCGTAATAGCTGACGAAGTACTCGACTGCATTAGACGGAAAATAGCTTTTGAATTCCTGATAAAGCTGCGCGGCGAGTGTCTTGTTGTGCGCCAGCACCAATGCGGGGCGCCCGGCTGGCCTCGATCACCTTGGCCATGGTGAAGGTCTTGCCGGAGCCGGTGACTCCCAGCAGAACCTGGTTCTGATCGCCGTCGCGCAGGCCGCGCAACAGCGCGTCGATAGCGGCAGGTTGGTCGCCTTTCGGCTGATAGTCGATGCCGAGCCGGAAAGCCATCTTCTTATTATAAAAGATGGGTCCAAATCACCCGCCGCCGCGGCGCGCATGTTAAGGTTTCGAAAGTGGGCACACCATGAAACCTTCGATCTTTATCCGCTGCGCTTCCGCTTCGCAACCTGTAAGTTACGGGATTTCTCGGCCAACACCTTGCGCGGCGCGTTCGGAAGCACTCTCAAGAAGATCGACGCGGATGCTTATGCCCGATTCTTCGCTCCCAAGAAAGAGGGTTCCGGGCCCGAGTGGACTGGCCGATCCGCCGCGCCCTTTCGTGTTCCGTATGCTGGGTCCGTGCGAAGTAGGGATGAACTTATTTCTGACGCGCGAGCCGGCGGTTGAATTATTTACGCGAGTGATGGCGGAACTGGGAACTCTGAGCGCGACGGCAGGCACGGAACCGTTACGTTTGCCGCTCTGTGCCGCGGGGGGGGCGATTCATCGCGTGCGCGTGCATTTCCTCACGCCGACGGAGCTCAAGGGGGCGGAGCAGCCGGAGTTTGGAATGCTGCTGGCGCGTATCCGCGACCGGGTCAGCACGCTGCGGGAGTTGTATGGCGAAGGCCCGCTGGCGATCGACTTCAAAGCTTTCGGCGAACGCGCGAGCCGCGTCTCGATGACCCGCTGCGAGCTCGTTCCGGTCTCCGCCGAACGTACCAGCCGCGCCACTGGCCAGCGTCATTCGCTAGGCGGATTCACCGGCATCGCGGAATACGAAGGCGATCTCGCCGAATTCTTGCCATACCTTGAAATCGCCCGCTGGACTGGCGTCGGCCGCCAAACAGTGTGGGGCAAAGGAGAGATCGCTTACGAAACGTTTTGAGCGCGAGTTGATTCGGGGCTGGCTGCATGAGCCGCAGGCGAACCCATCCGGCAAAGGGCTCGTCATCACGCATGGCGCGGGGTCGAATTGCGAATCGCCGCTGCTACGCGCGGTGGCGGGGGAGTTCGCCGGCGCAGGATTTCATGTTCTGCGCTGCGACCTTCCGTATCGCCAGGTGCGCCCCACCGGTCCGCCGTTTCCGGGAGCAGCCGCGCGAGATCGCGAAGGATTGCAGCGTGCCGCTGAAGCCATGCGTGAGATCACGCCTGGTTCCGTGATGCTGGGCGGGCATTCTTACGGCGGGCGGCAGGCGACTTTGCTGGCAGCGGAGACACCCGCCATCGCCGACGCCCTCCTGCTGCTTTCCTATCCGTTGCATCCGCCGCGCAAATTGGAACAGCTCCGCACGCAGCATTTCCCGCAACTGCGAACTCCGGCATTGTTTGTCCATGGCACGCGTGATCCGTTCGGCTCCATCGAAGAGATGACGACGGCGCTCACTGCGATTCCGGCCCGGCACAAACTAGTCGCGATCGAAAAAGCGGGCCACGAGTTGGGCGCCGCAGCAGCGGCAGTTATACTGCGAGAAGCAGAGTGCTTCGCGAACGCCTGAATCAAGTCGAGGAACGCATCCATCGCGCCGTCGCCCGCGCCGGCCGAAGCCGTTCGGACGTGACACTGATCGCCGTCACCAAGAAATTCCCCGCCAGCGTGACACTGGAGGCTTACGATCTGGGCCTGCGCCACTTCGGCGAAAACTACGTGCAGGAGTTTGAGTCGAAACACCCGCTGCTCTCCAGTGTGACCAGGACCGGCGCGGATGCGGTATTTCATTTGATCGGCCACCTGCAAAGCAATAAGACCCGCATTGCCGCTGAATTATTTCAGGTGATCGAAACCGTTGACTCCGAAAAACTCGCCCGCCGGCTGGATCAGTCCGGGACGCCGCTCGAAGTGATGATCGAAGTGAAGTTGAGCGAGGAAGAGTCGAAAGCTGGAGCCGCAGCGGAGTCGCTGCCGGCGCTCATCGAGTCGATCCGCTCTTGCTCCAATCTGCGGCTCACCGGCCTGATGACCATGCCGCCGTGGAGCGACGATCCCGAACAGACGCGCCCGTATTTTCGCAGACTGGCCGCACTGGCGCGGACGCACGGCCTTCCGAAATTATCCATGGGGATGTCGCACGATCTCGAAGCCGCCATCGAAGAAGGAGCCACGCATATCCGGGTTGGCACCGCTCTGTTTGGGCCGCGCCCGAAAGTGGCTGTTTAGAAAGGCGAGGCGGGGCGCGTTTCGGTTCCGGTCCACAAGGTCGGCGTGACGTATTCCCACGGCGGCAGGGAAACCAGGTGTGGCTTCAACACTACTAGTGTCTCGCTGCGATCCCGCTCCCGCACGTGATGCGTGAACAGGCCGCCGATCCAGGGTAGATCGGATAGAAACGCGATGCCAGTAGGGGTTTCGGCATCGGTGGTAGTTAGCATCCCAGCCACGATCGCCCACTCGCCATCCTTCAAACGGACTTTGCCTTGATACTGGCGGCTGTCGATCACCGGAATCCCGTCGAAAGTTCCGCTGCCCAAGGCCTTGAATTCGGCATCCACATCCAGCGTCACTTCCATATTTTCGTGAACCGTGGGCGTGATCTTGAGCACCAGTCCCAGGTCGACAAATTGAGTGGTGGGCGCAAAGGCGGTGGCTTGCGCGGTCCCAGCGGTGCCCGCAAAACTTGACGTGATGATCGGATAGCGGTCGCCCACATGCAGTGTCGCGGCCTGGCCATCCAGAGCGATAATCTGCGAACTCAGCAGCGTATCGGAGTCTTCCTTCCAAGAAGGTATGGACGGAACTGTTTCACGAAGAACACCACCGCTACAGGAGCTCTCTCCTTGTGCAGCAATAATTCCGTTCAGCTTTCTTCATAGCAGCTTTGACGAGTAGCATATCACCCTCTCCTGACCTTCCTGTTTTTGGGACAGGCACGCGCCCAGTGCAAATCCCGAAGCGTCGACGTCTAAGGTATATGGATCGTCGTCCGTGGGCATCGCCAAAATGGGTGCAGTCGTTAACAGTTCCTTCAGCTGCTCAAATGCTGTCTGTAACTCTCAGTCCATACAAACTTCACATCCTTTCCAGTCAATGCATGCAGAGGGGCAGCGACACTGCTGAACTCAGCGATGAACTTCCGGTAGTAGGACGCCAAACCTAAAAAAAATGAAGCACATGCAGGTTGTGAGGAACAGGCCACTCGCGAACAGCTCTGATCTTTCCCTCATCAGTTGCCACTCCTTCGGCAGATACTACGTGCCCTAGGAACGCGACTTTCTCTTGGACGAGGTGACACTTATTTGGCTTCAACTTCAGTCCTGCCTCTCTCAATCGCTGGAAGACTGCTCTCAGACGCTCCACGTGCGTAGCTACATCGACCGAATAAATTACGATGTTGTCCAGGTAGCAGAGGCAGACGGAAAAGTTGAGCCCCTGCATGGCC
>CAWCAP010000026.1:0-17246 GCA_963793395.1 Bryobacterales bacterium
GACCAATGGTACCCGGTGACAGCCGGCGATTTTATATGGATGGCTCCTTACTGCCCGCAGTGGTTTGGAGCGTTGGGCAAGACTCCAGCGAAATATCTTATCTACAAGGATTGGAACCGGTATCCGGTGAGCCGCTAGCGATGAATATCAAGATCGATCAGAATCTACTCACTCACGACTTGGAAGCGTTGAGCGCCATCTCCGCCGCGCCCGCGCCCGTGGTCACGCGAATTGTTTTCAGCGGCGCCGATTTGCAGGGACGCGATTTCGTAAAGAAATTGTGCGTGCAGGCAGGACTCACCGTGCGCGAAGACGCGGTGGGCAACACGTTTGCGCGCTGGGCCGGCTCAGAACCGGATCTGGCACCGGTGGCTACTGGATCGCACATCGACGCCATCCCCAACGCCGGCATGTACGACGGGACCGTGGGCGTCCTGGGGGGACTAGAAGCCATTCGCGCGCTGGCGCGTAACGGTTACCGGCCGCGGCGGTCGATTGACCTGATCATTTTTACCTCGGAAGAGCCCACCCGCTTTGGCATCGGATGTTTAGGCAGCCGCCTGATGGCAGGGGTGCTGAATGCTTCGGTCGACGACTCGTTTATCGATAAGGAAGGACAGACTCTTAGCGAACTTCGACGCGCTGCGCATTTTGCGGGTCCGCTGTCGGATGTTGTGCTGTCGCCAGGCCACTATTCCGCCTTCGTTGAATTGCATATCGAACAGGGTCCGCTGCTCGAAAAGAAGAAGCTCGATATCGGTGTAGTGAAAGCGATTGCCGCGCCGGCCAGTCTGAAGATCGAGATCGAGGGTGAAGGCGGCCATGCCGGGGCCGTTCTGATGCCGGATCGCCGTGACGCATTTCTAGCGGCAGCGGAGATCGCCCTCGCCGTGGAAGCCGCCGCGAAAGCGACCGGGAGCCGCGATACCGTCGGAACCTGCGGAGTCTGCGACGTCTTTCCGGGAGCCGTCAACAGCATTCCCAGCCGCGTGCATCTGGAAGTAGACGTCCGCGATATCGACCTCGCCCGCCGCGATGGCGTTTTGCGTGCGATTGCCGCAGCCACCGAAGAAATCGCCGAACGCCGCCGCGTCACGATGCGGACGGAAGTTGTAAACGCGGACTCTCCCGCGATCTGCGCGCCGCACATAGTCGATGTGCTGGAGCGCGCCTGCAAAACGCATCAGGCATCCTATGAAGTCATGATCAGCCGCGCGTATCACGACTCGCTGTTCATGTCGGCAATTGCGCCGAGCGCCATGATCTTCATCCCCTGCCGCGGCGGCGTTAGTCATCGCCCGGACGAATATTCGTCTCCCGAGGCGATCGCGCGTGGCGCACTCATCCTGGCCGAAGCGTTAGCCGAGTTGGCGGCTTAGATTACGGACGTGCCGGCTGATTCGATAGAATCGCCTTGCCGCCCGCGGAAAAGACCTCATACATAGGGAGGTCTTTCGCCAGATTCTTAACGCGCGGTACCAACTCGTTGGTGGTTACGAGATAGTAACGGTCCGGCCGCTTCCAGATCCCCAGCAAATCGTTGTCGTCAATGAAAACTTTGGGAGCGCCGGGCGCATAGGAGCCGTATTCCAGAACAAAGTAACGGCCGTTCAGGATCAGCGCATGGTCTGCGTGGTAGAAGGAAATGGAAGAACGCGAATTGTAATCACCTTCGATGATCACCTCGCCCTGCGGCAGCCGGTTCAGCGCTTCGGCGATGGGCCGGGAGGACATATAGGGATCGAAAACCACCAGCGCCAGACGCGCAGCCTGAAAGAAAATCACCATCATGGTGGCGATGGCTAAGAAGGCCTGCGCACCGCGCAGTCTCCAAGCTCCGATGGCTCCCACTAGGCAAGCAATACCGGCAACTACCAACGGAAGTCGCAAGTAGGCGCAAGCGCCCAGCGTAAGGTCGCCGATATGACCCATCGATAACTTATACAGCGACCGATTCTGCGTGAGAGCAACCGAAATGTCTCCCGGCGCGGGCAGGCTCCACGTCAAGGCCAAGACCGCGATGATCGTGGCCGCCCCCAGCGCAGCAATCACGGAAACGGCTTTAGTGCCGATGCGAATCGGGCCACCCTGAAGCGCCATCGCCGCGCCGATTAGGAATGCGGCCGCCGGGTAAAGCGGCATCGAGTAATATTCCTGCGTGGTCGAAAATGAGAAAAATAACAGTACCGCCGCGCACCAGCACAGTGCAAACAGCGTGGCTCGTCCCGCGCGATCGGTGGGCCGGAAATTAAGGCGCACGATGTTCGGAATATAGACGCTCCACGGAAACAGCCAAACCAAGTGGAGAGTCCAAAAGAGAAATCGCGGAACGGTGTCGTAGTCCCTGGGATATCGTGTGTTTAGGAAGCGAAGGACTTGCTCGTTGATGAAGAAGAACCAGAAGAAGCCATGGTATTGTCCGGGTCCGCCGCGCATCGTGAAATCCAGATAAGGCGGATTGTGTAGTGTCGCAAGAATGTGCCACGGAGCCGCGATCAGCAGAAACAGAAGCGAGCCTGTCAGCAAATGCATGCGCCGCCAAGTCTCTGACCGAAACAGCCGCTTGGAAACCAACAGATAGAGGAAGACCGTGACGCAGGGCAGCACCAGCGCAATGAACCCTTTGACCAGTACCCCGATTCCCAAAGAAGCGGCCATGATCGAGGCCCATAGCAAGGACCGCGGCTCCTCTTCGTCCTGTGCCCGCAAGAAGGCCCAGAGCCCCAAAGCGATCATCAGCGTCAACATCACGTCCGGAATAATGATGCGCGTGAATAAAAACAGTCCGATGCACGTCGCGATCACGAGACCGGAATAGATTCCGGCCTCCCGGCTGATCGCCCAGCGGCCGGCACGCATGACGAGCCAGGTGAGAAGGATTGCCGAAAGCGCCGACGGAATGCGTGCAACCCAATCGTGCACCCCGAGCAAGTAATAGAGGATGACCGTCACCCAATACTTGAACGGAGCTTTATCGAAATAGAGAACGCCATCCATGCGGGCCGTCACCCAATCGCCCGAATGGTACATATTGCTGGCCATCTGCGCCTGAAACGCGTCCACGTCGTCCATCAGGGACGGCGGGCTCACGATGGCGGAAAGAAAAACGACGCTCGCGATAAGAAGAACCACCAGCTCGGCGTGTCTGCCCAGCACCTCTGAAGTTTTTCTCAAGCTAACAATGCCGCCTCTCTAGGCTCGGCGCTTTCGACGGAGACATTCCAACGTTTCATCCACAAAAAGAGTGTCATCAAGCCCCATAGATGATAGCCAAAATTTTCGCGACGTTCCAGATGGGCGTCGATGATCTGCTGCACGGCCCCCGGCGAGAACAGATGCGAACGGGAAACGGCGTCGGGACTCAAGGTGTCGAGTAGCAAAGAGCGCAGCGGGCCGCGCAGCCAGCGCGTGCGCCGGAATATCGAAGCCTTCCTTCTTCCGATCCAGGACGGAGTCGGGCAGCTTCCCGCGCATCAGCTCGCGCAGGACATGCTTTTGGCTCGACCCGCGTATTTTCAAATGGTCCGGCAGCGAAGCGGCGAACTCGACGATGCGATGATCGAGGAACGCCGGCCGCAGTTCCAGAGCGTGAGCCATGCTCATGCGGTCGGACTTCATCAGAATGTCGTCCGTCAGGAAATACTGCTGATCGAACCAAAGGTAGCGGCTGAGGCCGCGCAGATCCGCACCTTGCCCATCTGGTAAAGATCGCTGATGCGGCTGGCGGTCCGGCCGAAGGTCCAGGAGGCTGTTCCGCACTGGAGAACGTGCCGTTCCAATAACAGATGCGCTTCATCGGCGGTAAGCAGCGATCCGCGCATCAAGCGTTTGACCTTGTATTCCAGACTGATCTTGTCGTTCGAGACAGGCCACAGCCCGAGCGCTCCCACCATCAATCGCCGCAGCGGTGCGGGGATGAGCCTCAACCAGCTCGCGATACGATCCGCCCGATAAGTCAGATAGCCGCCGAAAAGTTCGTCCGCGCCTTCGCCGCTTAGCACCACCGTCACGTGCTCGCGAGTGGCTCTTGGATAAGAACCACAGCGGCATGGAGCCCGCATCGGCAGTCGGTTCGTCGGAATAGTAGGATGACTCTTCGATGGCGTCGGTGAGCGCCAAGCGTGGGGTTGAGATCCAGCTCGCAGTGATCGGTGTCGTAAGCCTTGGCTACCTCGCGGAAGAAGCGCGTTTCATCGAAACTGTGTCCTTGGAACGACACCGAGAACGTCTTCAGGCGAGTTGTGGATTGCTCCGCCGCGTAGTGCAGCAAAGTGGAGGAGTCGAGACCGCCGCTAGCCCAAACGCCCGAGGGGAACGTCCGAAATAAGATGTTCCTTCACGGACTGGCGCAGATGACCCTGCAGCGCCTCTTTAGCCGACTCCAACGTCCAATCGCTTCGGGGGTCCAGATGAAGCTGCCAGTAAGCGCCGGTATCGACGCGGCCATCGACCCATTCCATCCAATGCCCGGGAGGCAGCTTGTCAACGCCTTCCAATAGAGTGTGCGGACACGGCACATAGTTCAAAGACAAGATAGAAGCCGAGTCCCGTCAAGTTCAGCCGCCGCGGAACTTCGGGATGAACCAGGATCGCCTTCAACTCGGAACCGAAGAGCAGATCGTTTCCAAGGCGATAGTAGTAGAGTGGCTTGATCCCCATGCGGTCACGCGCCAGCACCAAGCGCTTGCGCGATTCGGACCAGAGCGCCACCGCGAACATTCCGCGCAGCCGACTAAAGCAGTCGATATCCCACTCGCGGAAAGCTTCCAGCAACACTTCCGTATCGCAATGCGTTTGGAATCGGTGGCCAAGAGCAGCGAGTTCATCGCGCAATTCCGAATAGTTGTAGATTTCCCCGTTGAAGACGATAGTGGTGTCGCCATCTTCGCTGGTGATGGGCTGATCCCCACCCGCGATGTCGATGACCCGCAGCCGGACGGCGCCTAGAGAGACGGAATCTGAACGGAAAGTGCCTTGTTGATCCGGGCCGCGATGAATCAGGCAGGAAACCGCGCGGCGAATTCTATCGTCGTCCGCGCGAAAAGTCTTACTTGTAAAACCGGCAATTCCACACACGGTTAGATTCAGCGATCCCGGTTTCGCCGGGTGATCCGCAGGACTTCCGAGTCGCGCAGAGCCTCTGATCGTTGATGATGGTGGCGAACCAGCATTTCACCGATCAGCCCGAAGCATACCAATAGAAGCCCAGCCAGTAATAGAACGGTGGTGAAGAATAGCAGCGGGCCGTGTTCGTTCAGAATGTTGACGCCGCGCAGCATGCTCAACACCAACCAGGCCGCAAGACTTGCGCCTAGCGCCATGCCCGTCATCCCGATGCCGCCGAAAAAGTGCATGGGGCGCGAGACGAAGCGCAGCAGGAACGGGATGGTGACGACATCGAACATGAACGGAATCGCGCGTTTGAAACCAAAGTGCGACTTGCCGTGCGGTCGCTCCACGATGCGGATCGGGATCTCGCAGATCCGCGCACCGTACGCCACAGCCAGCGCCGGAATGAAGCGCTGCAACTCGCCGTACAAAGGGATCTCACGAATCAACTTGGTGCGGTAAGCTTTGAATCCGCTAACGAAGTCGTGGATCGGCACACCTGTGAGCCGCGCCATCAGAGTGTTCCCGATGCGCGAAGGGATGCGCTTTAGCAGAAGGCTGTCGCCGGGGCGCTCCACGCGGCATCCACAGACCACGTCGTAGCCCTCTTCCAGCTTCTGCATGAACAGCGGAATTTCATTGGGATTATGCTGTAAATCGCCATCCATGACGATGATGTAATCGCCGTTGGCATGATCGAATCCAGCCACCAGCGCCTCGGTCTTACCGTAATTCCGCTGCAAGTGAACCACGGTAACGCGGTCATCGTTGTCCGCGACCTTGCCCAGGAGTGAGAACGTATCATCCTTGCTGCCGTCATCCACAAAGATGAACTCAAAGTCGTCGCAGGTCGCTTCCATAACGTCTTTGACGTCGCGATAGAGCTGAATGACGCTCTCCTGCTCGTTATAAAACGGAACGACAACGCTGTACTTCATGGCTGTTCATTAAAGAATAACATTCCGGCAGCGGCCAATCCGGAACAAACGCGGCTAAGCGACCAGCGTCCCTGTTTCCGACGTGTCGTAGCCGGCCAGCACCTCTAACTTGCGGCGCAAGGTGGCCCGCTGCAGAACGTCGAGGAAAGACTTGACGGCCGGAAGATCCGCGGTGCGCTTGCGCATCACCAGGTCGTAGCGCTCACTGCGCAGCGGAATGAAATCGAGTCCGAAAGTCTGCGCGGCGGAACGGGTCGCAAGGCATGCATCGGCATCGCGCGAGAGCACGCAATACGCGGCCGCCAGATGCCCATAGGCGATGCGGTCATACCCTTGCACCTTCTGCGCGTCCATCCCCGCCTTCTCCAAAAGCTTGTCCAGGAGACCGCGGCTTCCTGAGCCGGGCTCGCGATTCACGAACCTGACGTTCTTGCGCGCGAGATCCTCGATCTTGTGGATGCCCTTGGGATTTCCCGGCGCGAGGATGAGACCCTCTTCCCACCGCGCAAACGTAACCACGCTGAATTCTTCACCAGGAAACTGCTTGCGGAGATACGGCAGATTGAACTCTCCGGTTTTCGCATCTTCCAGATGAGAGCCGGCGATGTGCACCTTTCCTTCGGCCAACCAAGTCAGAGCCAGCTTGCTGGAAGCTGCGGCGGACACCACTTCCACGCCGCTGATCCTCTCCACCATGCGCGATAGCAGGCCGGTAGCCGGATCGCATCCCGCGAGCAGCAGCCGCTTCTGAGCCGCCTCGTCCTTCGCAAATACAACCAGCTCCGTGCGCCCGTTGGCCGGATTGGTTCGCTTGATAATGCCATCCGCCTCGGGCATGTAATATGGCGAAGCGCTCACCGGGACGCTCAACCAGCGCGACCCCATCTGGCAGACGCGCACCGGTTGTCCCTTCGCCGGCTTCTCCGCGCTCAGGATTTCGGTGGCTAGAGAGCCCGGCGATTTTTGGTCTTCCGATTGAAGCGAAAAAAGCTCGTCAACCGTGACCTCAAGCTCGCGAGCCAGATTCAACGCGACTTCGGTGTTCGGGACATAGGTCCCGGCTTCGATAGCGTAAATCGTCTGACGGCTCACGTTGACGGAGCGTGCGAGATCGGACGCGCCGACACCCCTGCTCTTCCGAATCTGGGCCAGCCGGTTCTCAACGCGCGGCTTCAAGGTTATTTCCTCACCTGAACAACCTCGATCTTGGTGAGCATGCGGATGGAGCGCGCCCCCGGCTTGTCTTTCGGCACAACCAGCCGGAAACGCCCCTGCCCGCCGAATAGCGCCTTGCCGTTCGCCGTATCCGCCAACAGAATTTCGTTATCGATAAAAGACGGATCGAGTTCGCCCAGCGAGAACACCACTTGATAGCCGTCCTGCGCTTCGGCAATTACATAACTGGATAGAGCCTTGCCGCGGAGTTCCCCGCCCTGCGGAACGCCGGCCGCTTTCAGAACGTCGTGCAGCCAGACGCCTTCATAGACCGTTTCCATTCCGCCGCTGGTTGTCTTTACGGTCGCGCGGGGCATCTTTGCGAGATCGTCAGCCGACAGCGTCAGCGCTTGCTTGACCGCCCCCGTGACCTGGACGGTAGGCGGCGCGTCCTGTGCGGCGAGATAGCCTGCCGCCAGAAAACCCAACAACAAGCAGCGTCGTGTATACATGACTACCTCATATTCTACGCTGTTACCCGCCCGCCTACCATATAAGCTTCAGGCCGAATTGTATCTGCCGCGAGGGGGTCGATGTCGCGGTGATCAGTCCTGCAGTAGGCGAAAGCGCCGGAGTGAACGTCACTGGATTGGGCGTGTTGAAATTCGCGCGGTTTAGCAGGTTATAGGCCTCTGCGCGGAATTGCAGCGAGAGGCGCTCGCTGAGCCGCGTGTCCTTCATGAGCGAGAAGTCCCAGGTGGCGAGTCCAGGTCCGATCAACGTGTTCCGTCCCAGATTGCCGTAAAAGCCGCTGGCGGTTGGCGGCGCCAGGAACGCGGCGGGGTTGAACCACTGGTTCGGGCTGCCCAGAATCACCGGGCCAGTGAAGGAAGGGTTCACGAAGGGACGAACCGGATTGCGGGTGTCGCCGTTGTTCGAGGGGTTATAGCTAAGCAGCGGCGAGAATGGGAATCCGCCCTGCAGCGTAACCACCGAGTTCACGGTCCAACCGCCGGCGACAGTGTGTGCGAATCCATGCCCTTTTCCAAACGGCAGCGCGTACGATGCGCTGATGACGGCCGCGTTGCGGACATCGAAACTCGCGAGTCCCCAATCTGCGCGCGGGTTGAAGGGATTCGAAAGCAGCGCGGGCTGATTTCCGGAAGTGGTCGCGTTCAGCGAATCCCCGTCGTCGAGAGTCTTCGACCACGTATAGGCTCCTCGCACCACCAGGCCGCTGTTAAAGCGGCGGTTCAAGTCAACTTGCAAAGCATTGTAGGAGCTGGACGCGATCGAAAAATACGTCCAAGTATTGTTCAGCGCGGGATTCGCCCGGACAGAGGTGGGGACATAGTAAGTACCCGCCGCAACCGGCGTGCCGGCGATCCCGGCAGGGAAATTTGCACCGTAGGTCGCCGGACAAGGAGACGCCGGACAGATCACGGGATAAGGCTCATTCGCATCCACGCCGGTGATTTCGTGATAGCCATGCGAGCCCACGTATCCGACGGTCAGGGTTGTATTGGCCGTGATCTCTTGCTGCACCCGCAATGACCAGGAGACCAGAGTCGGCATCTGGAGATTCGGCTGAACTCCGCCCGGCACCAGTTTCGCGCCAGATGGGATCGAGGAAATCGGGAAGGTGGAAACGTTAGTGCTGACGCTATAGGTGGGATTAAACGGCGCGTTCTGATCAGTGCGGTAGCCCAAGGCGTCTTGCAACTCGTTGTACATGCCGAACCCGGCGCGCACCACGGTTTTAGTCGATCCGAGCGGGCTCCATGCGGCCGCTACGCGCGGCTGCGGCAGAAACTTGGCATTGTTCACCGCAAAGACCGAGGAGCCTATGGTCGGATTCGTATTGATCACCCCGTTGGTGAACTCGTAGTTGGATGCCCGGCCGGAGACCTCGTTCCAGCCGTTGCTGAATTCGTCGCGGAAGCCTAGAGTCACTTTCAGGTTGGGTCCCAGGCGTATCGAATCTTCGACGTACCAGGCTCCGAACCACGACCGCCACCCTAACGGAGTGGACGCAGGATCGAACAGAAGGCTGGCGGTTCCTTGGAGGAAAGTCTGCAGACCTGTGAAAGTCGCCTGCCCGAATTGGCTCAAAGCGATATTCTCGTTAGATCGCAGCCGCTGAAACCACACGCCCGCGCTGAACTGATGGCGGCCTTTGGTGAGAGAGACCCGATCCTCATAGGTGAATAAATTTCGCGCGACATGCAGATTGCTTCCGTTATTGCTGCCGGCCAGAGCAATCACTGCGGCGGGGTTCGAGGCCGCGCTGCCGCCTACCGACAACGCGCCAATCGGATGCCCCGCCAGGAAACCGGGCAGGCTCGCCGCAGGCGTGCCGGGCGTTGGCTCACCAGTGAAGAAATAGAACGCTCGCGAGAAGCCAACGCGGGCGGTATTCAGCAGCGCAGGCGAGAAAATGTGTGTTTCCTCAATGCTCGCGACCTGCTCGCGCAAGTCTTCAGCATTCGCGCTGTACGAATTCGTGCTGAGTGGCGTGAAGTCGTTGCTATCGTCGACGGTGTAAATCGCGCTCAGTGTATCTTTTTCGGAAAAGATATGGTCCAGCCGGCCGGTTCCAAAATTATCGCGAATGATTTGCAACGGATTGTTGAAGGCTTCCGAAATTCCGCCGAAGTCAGGTGCCCCTGGGCTCGGAACAGGCCAAGCGTTAATGAGCGGCGAGACCTTTACGAACGCCAATCCCCCAGTGCAAGTCGCAGGCGCGGGCGTGATCAGATTGCACGGCAGGAACCCGTTACGCATATTGGTATCGGGGACCAGGTCCACGCCGGTTTGATGCAAATTCTTGTGGAACCCTTCGTAGTTCGCGAAAAAAAAGGTCTTGTCTTTCTGGATGGGTCCTCCGATAGCCGCCCCAAACTGATTCTGCGTAAAGCCGGGCGCCGAATTGCCATCGAAAAAGTTGCGCGCGTCAAAGATATTGTTCCGGATAAACTCATACGCTGACCCGTGAAACTGATTGGTGCCGGATCGCGTGACGATCAAGACCTGCGCGCCCGGCCGCTTGCCATATTCCGCTCCGTAGGAATCGCGCAGCAGATTGAATTCCTGAACCGCGTCCACGCCCAGCAGAAGTTGGCTGGTGCCGCCCGGCTGCATGTTGTTTTCAGCCGCGCCCGTGAATTCGACGCCGTTCAGCAAGAACAGATTCTGTTGCGGGCGATTGCCCGAAACCGCAAAGTTGTTGCCCACGGTCGAGTTGGAACCACCGATGCCGCCGAACTTCTCGGAGGTGAAATTCACCACGCCGGGATTCAGCGTCAGCAACAAATCAAAACTGCGTCCGTTGAGCGGCAGATTCTGCACCTGCTGCGGGCCCACCAAGCCGGATATATCAACCGTGCTCAGGTTGACCGCGGGAGCGTCCGCATCTACGGTCACCCGCTGGCTGACCTCTCCCAGCGTGAGCGTGAAGTCCACAGTCGCATCCTGCCCGATAACGAGATGGACTCCCGTGCGGACGGCTTCCGAAAATCCGACCTTCGTGACATCGATCTCGTAAGCACCGACCGGCAAGGAAACTACCTGATAATGGCCGGCGCTATCGGTGGTTGCGCTGCGAGCTGCCCCCGTATCCGCATTCTTCACAGTCACCGTCGCGCCGGAAACCAGTGCATGGCTCGGATCGGTTACCGTTCCAGAGAGCCCAGCGCCTACTTGCGCCCACACCGGAGATAGCGAAAGCAGGCAAAGAGTTGAAGAGAATACCAGCCTGCGGAGAATGTCTTTTGGCATTTGTAAAGTATACACGATCACGTACTTTAAAACACTCACACGCCAGCCGAAAAAGGCGCTAGCCGGAGATGAGGCACGTGTGCCCGTAAGTACAGCCTGGGACTATCCCAGCGCAACTCAACGCACTGCGCTTCAGGCGGGATTGGACTCGCGATGGAGGTCATCTTAACAAGACGAGATACAATGAACGCAACATCTTTATGATTTCCCGCCAGGCAGGATGGCTCCTTTGCGCTGCCGCGTTTCTTGCATCTTGCGGCTCATCGCAGCGAACACCGGCGCCAGCGTCTAAAATCACCGTCGCCGCCGCCGCGAATCTCACGGATGTTTTTGCTGAAGTTGGCGCGGCGTTCAAGGCCCAAACCGGCATCGACGTAGTCTTTAGCTACGGGGCCACCGCCGAACTCGCCCAGCAGATCGACAACGGCGCGCCTTTCGACCTCTTCGCCGCGGCGGATACCGAACATGTGGATTCTAGGGTCGCCTCGCAGAAGCTGGTTGGGGATAGCCGGGCGATCTATGCGAAGGGGCAACTGGCATTGTGGATTCCCAGCGGCGAGCCGAGCGGCATTAAAAACTTGAAGGATCTGACGTCGCCAAAGATCCACTTCATCGCCGTCGCGCAGCCGAAATTAGCGCCCTACGGGCAAGCTGCCGTCGATGCCCTCACGACTGCCCATTTGTGGGAACCGTTGCAACACAAAGTCGTTTACGCGAATAGCATCAGCATGGCCAAGCAACTCGCGGCAACCGGGAATGCGGATGCATCTTTCACGTCCTATTCGTTGGTGCTCCACGAAAAGGGAACAGTGTTGAAGGTCGACCCCAGCCTGTATAAACCGATCGAGCAGGCGATGGCGATTGTGGGTGCCAGTTCACGAAAGCCCGAGGCGCAGAAGTTTCGATCATTCTTGCTAGGCGCCGACGGACGCGCGATTCTGGCCAAGAGCGGATACTTGCTCCCCTGAGCCGCTTATCCCTGATTCTCGCCCAGCGCGATCACGAAGTACTGCGTCCGCCCGGTAGTCGGATTCATCCATCCATGTTCTTCGTTTGAAGCTACGAACGCTACCGATCCCGGCGTCAGGCGCGTGGTGTTGCCGCTGATCGTAACATCTAACTCGCCATACTGCACCAGCACCATCTCCTCGTGGGGGTGCCGATGAGGTGCGTGCGGGGCCATCCCTGGGCCCAATTCCGTCAGATGAAGCTCCACTGCGGAACCTTTGTGCGTGGCGCCGTTCAACACGGCGCGGGTTCGATTGTCGCCGCCGGTCTTCACCGGCAGCTCTTCGAACTTGAAGGTTGCTGAGGGCAGCTTCTTTTTGTCCTGCGCGATGGCAGCGCCACTGGCGAGCAATGGCAGTATCAGATTCAAATCGCGGCGTGTCATAAATATCCTGGACTAAAACCAATCGCTACGGTAAGCCACCCACCAGCTCAAAAAGCAGATGGGAATCGTCGCTCCCAGCGCCCACCACAGCGGCAGCACCAGATCGGCGACCAACCCCAGAATCGTAAACGTGATCCAGAAGATCTTGCGCTCCACTGCCCTCAAGTGTAGCGCCCGTCTCTACTGTTCGAGCGCGAACGCGAAAATCGAATTGCCCGACGCGATGGCCACCTGCTGCTTGCCTGCCGCTCAGATAACTGACCGGGTTGGCGTTAATCGCCGCGCCCGTCTGAAAGTGCCAAACTGCGCGGCCCGTAAGCGCATCCAGGGCAAAAAAGTCGCCTTCATTAGTTCCGGCGAACGCCAAGTTGCCGGCGGTCGAGAGCACGCCGGCGTCGGCATCGGAATTCAACTTGAATTCCCACTTCAATTCGCCCGTGTCCGGATTCAATGCGCGGATGAAGCCGATCGGCGGATCGCCCACGATGGGGCTCTGTCCGCCGCCGTTAAATTGCGCGCCCGGCTTATACTCGGCGTTGCCTTTCAGATAGATTCCACCCGAATCCCGCGCCGCCACAAAAAATAAGTTGGCTCGCGGACTAAACGACGGGCTGAACCAGTTCGTCCCGCCGCTCAAGTCGGGGTAAATCTTCGCTCCTTCTGTAGTCGGCGATGAACCCGGAAGCACCACCGCTTTGCCCGAGTCGTCCAGCCCCTTCGCCCAACTTTGTTTGGCGAATTGGCGGCCGGTGAGAAATTTGCCATTGGTGCGATCCAGGACGTAATAGAAAGCGTTGCGATTGCCGAACAGCACTACCTTATGCTTCTCGCCGCGCACCGTAGCGTCTGCCAGCACCGGGACTTCGGTCGAATCCCAATCGTGCAGATCATGCGGCGTGAACTGGAAATACCACTTCAGTTTTCCAGTGTCGCCATCCAACGCGACCAAAGAATCGGAGTAAAGATTGTCGCCGGCGCGCGCGTCGCCATTCCAATCCGGGCCAGGATTGCCGGTGCCCCAGAAGACCGTATTCTGGTCGGGGTCGTAAGAGCCGGTCACCCACGTCGTCGCGGAGCCCGTCTTTGCCGTGTCGCCCGCCCAGGTTTCGATGCCGGGTTCGCCCGCGGCAGGCACGGTCCAGAAACGCCACGCCCGCTTGCCCGTTTTTGCATCGTATGCGTCGATGAATCCGCGGACCCCATACTCGCCGCCCGCCATTCCCACCACGATCTTGTCTCTAATCGCGAGCGGCGCCCCGGTGATCGAGTGCCCCAACTTCGGATCGGCCACTTCAGAATCCCAGCGCACGATGCCGGACTTGATGTCCAGCGCCACCAGGTGCGCGTCGTAAGTGCCGACATAAACCGTGTCGTTCAAAATCGCGACGCCGCGATTCACCGGGCCGCAGCAACCCCGCACGCCCTTGGCCAACGTGCGCGTGTACTTCCATAGGGGACGGCCAGTCATGGTATCGAGCGCCGTCACGCTGCCGCCCGGTTCGCTCAGATACATGATGCCGTCGGCCACTAACGGCGACGCTTCCACGCGCTCCGTGGTATTGATCTGATACACCCAAGCGGGCCGCAAATGCGCGACGTTCGCGCCCGTGATCTGATCCAAACCCGAATAGCGATGCGAACTATAGTTGCCCGAGTAAGTGAGCCAGTTGGCGGGCTCGGCATCCGACTGGCGCAAGCGGTCAAAAGAAACCTGCGCAGCGAGGGGCAGGGATGCGGCCAAAATTGCTACCGCGAGCGGCCGGCAAATAAATCGTGCGTTTCATTGATTACCTCGCAGGGAAACTAGATAGGCGACCAGATCGTCCACTTCGGAAGCGGATAGCGTTCCGCGAAAACTCGGCATGGGGGATTTGCCGGTATCTCTCTGCAATTCCTTCAGGTCGTCTTTCTGGAAAGAATGAATCCCTCCGCTCAGATCGCGGATCTGAATGCTGAATGTATCCTCGTTGAGCCGCACGCCGGTGATGGTTTGGCCATCCTTCGTGACGGCCCGGACTTGTAGAAAATCTTCGGGCAGCGTAGACGCAGGATCGAGAACCGCTGCGCGCAAGTGGGCCGCGCTGCGGCGCGCGCCAATCTCGGTAAGCTCGGGCCCCAGGCTCCCGCCCATGCCGCCATTGATGTGGCACTGAGCGCAGCGTCCCTTGGTTCGATACACCTCTTGACCGTGTTTCGGATCACCGGGCACCGTTTCCGGAGCCATGCGCCCTAGACTGCGCACGTACGCCGCAAGCTCCCAGGTCTCGCGCGTATCCACCGCGTAGCCCGCCGGCATCTCGGTGCCTTTAATGCCGTCGCGAATCACCATGAAGAGAGATTCGTCGTCGGGAGCGTGCCGCAAGCGGGGCTGCGCCAGCACCGCGCCTCTCCCGCCCTCACCTTTGGAGCCATGGCAGCGCGCGCATTGTCCCATGAACAACTGCTGGCCATTTTTCAAATCGGCAGCCGTTGCGAAGGGGTTTTTCTTGGGGACCACGTACTCCGGATCCACCTGTGCCATTGCCGTCAACGCGACGAACAACGTCAAGCACATCAGACGCATGCTGGGCCTCCTTTTTGAGAGCCGAGTATATCACGTCGTATATCACGCGGAGGCTTGCGGTATCGCAGGGGACGCGCAAAGATGGCGGATATGGCGCACCGCTTCACGACTTCATACTTGACGGATTCCCTCGACCTGTTCCACTACTACAAGAATTTAGCGGAGCGGGCGATGGCGCAAGTTTCGGATCAAGAGCTATACACCGCATTGGACGCCGAAGCGAATTCGATTGCCGTCATCGTGAAGCATATGGCCGGGAACATGCGTTCGCGCTGGACCGGCTTTCTCACCAGCGATGGCGAGAAGCCGGACCGCAATCGCGACACGGAATTCGAAGATGCTCCGGCGACGCGCGAAGCGCTTCTAGCGATGTGGGAAGCAGGCTGGCAGTGCTTATTCAGCGCGATCGAGCCGCTCTCCGACGCGGATCTGCAACGGACCGTCACCATTCGCGGCGAAGCTCATTCGGTAATGCAGGCGGTCAATCGCCAGGTGGCGCATTACGCGTACCATTGCGGCCAGATCGTGCTCCTCGCGAAGCATTTCAAGTATGACGATTGGAAGTCGCTAAGCGTCCCCCGTAAACAATCGGCGGAATTCAATCGTCGCGTCGGAGCCGGCGAAGCCAGCCAGCGCTAGTTTACTTCGATTTTTTCGCCGTATCGAAACACACCGGCTCGCGATATTGCCGCGAGTAGGTGAGGAGGCCGGGTTTCTCATCCTTCATTGCCTGGAAGATCGGCTCGGTAGTCCGCCACAACCCATTGAGAGGCGCATCGTAGTGGGCCGGAATGTATACGTCGGGTTTGTACAATCGCAGATATTCCAGCCCTTGCTGGACCGTTAAGCTTGGCAGGAAATCCGCCGCCACCGCCGCGATCGCAATGTCCACACGCCCGATGCGCTGCATCGCAGCTTTTTCGTATTCCGTAATGGCGCCGCCGCTATCGCGGTATAGGATGCGGAATCCGTTGTCGAGAGTAATCACGTATGTGATGGTGCCCTCGGTGACTATGCGCGGATCGGAGGTGCCGCGACTCCGGATCACCGTCTCTTCAGCGGTTTGCTCCGGAGTCAGCGGAGTCGCCACCGACTGCAGCGCCTGGTTAAAGGCTCTCGTTATGTTGGCCGGCGGCTGCCCGTGACGGCCCAATATCGGCTCAACTTCGAATTTGCCAAGCTTCAGTACTTCTCCGCCCTTGCCGGTTACCGTTCGGATCTGTTTGCCGTCTAGATTCTGGGTCTGAAGTTTCGCCACCGTGAGTGGAGCGCCCACCACCACCGCCCCAGTTCGAATGGCGACGGATGCCGCATCCGACATATGGTCGTGGTGCCCGTGACCGATCAAGATCACATCCGCCTTCTTCACGTCCGCCGCCTTGAATCCCAGCGGAGCGAACATGCTGCCGCGATCGAAGTAGGCATCCAGCAGCATAATTTGGCCGCCGTAGGCCAGTTCGAAATTCGAGTAGCCGGTCCAACGGATCGCCAGCGTGTGCGGATTCCGTGGAGCTGGGCCGCCGGTTGAAACCAGCGTGGGAACTTCGCAAGCGGCATCCTTCGGCGGATCTTTCGCAACTGCCGGAACACAGGCCAGCGCAGCCGCGATGAAGATTGCCAACGGGTTCTTGAACTCACGGCGACGAATGAACGACAGAATAGGATGGGTTGTCATCGGATCGCCAACCAATATACACCGAATTGTACAGGTTGACGCACCTCCCGGCTGCTACAATGAGAGTTTGTGCGCCCGCCCCAGGACCTGGCGGTGCGACTCTTACACCAAATGCAAAATATCATCGTTCTCGGCGCGCAATGGGGCGACGAAGGCAAAGGCAAAGTGGTCGATCTGTTTGCCGAGCGCTTCGACATCGTGGCGCGCTATCAGGGCGGCCACAACGCCGGCCACACGGTTTTCATCGGAGAAAAGAAGTTCGTCTTGAAGCTGATTCCCAGCGGAATCCTGCGTCCGGGAGTGTCAGGCCGTCATCGGCAACGGCGTGGTGATCGATCTCGCGGCGCTTGCTGGACGAGATCAGCATGCTGGAGGCCGCCGGCATCGATGTGCCGCGGCCGGTTGCGCATCAGCAATCGCGCGCACGTGATTTTTCCGTTTCACCGGCTGGTGGAGAAAATGTCGGAAGCGCGGGAGAACCGCATCCCCATCGGCACCACTTAGCGCGGCATCGGCCCATGCTACGAAGACAAGATCGGACGCCGCGGCATCCGCGTGGCCGACTTGTTCGATCCCGAAAGCTTCCGCGATCATGTACGACACGTTGGCCGAAGACAAGAAGACCTTGGCCGCCAC
>CAWCAP010000027.1:0-140757 GCA_963793395.1 Bryobacterales bacterium
GCGCCGTAGTCCAAGTCGAAGCACATCCGTATCTGCCGGAAACCGAGCTTCTCGAATTCTGCAAGAAGAACGGCATCGTGTTTTTGGCCTTCGCGCCCTTGGGGCACGGAATCCGTCCGGGGCCGCTTGAAGATCCAGTCGTCACCGCAATTGCCGCGCGAGTCGGCAAGACACCCGCGCAGGTGCTGTTGGCGTGGGCAGTGCAACGCGGCACGGCTTTACTCACCACGCCCAGAACCGCCGCTCGCGCGCAAGAGAATTTCAACATCTCCGCTCTCCCGGAAGACGCGCTGGATGAAATCAATCGAATTCAGACGAGACAAAGGTTCAATCAAGTCGTGGCGACCGGCAGCCCGGGGTTCATTCCGCAAGGGAGATGATGCATGCACGAAGAACGAATCCGTGAGGCTCTGGAAAAACACTGGCAGGCGTCGGCATCCGGCGATTCAACGCAGAACACGACATTTACGCTGACGATGCCATTTGCGACTATCCTCAGTCGGGCGAACGAATCCTCGGGCGAAAGAATTTGCAGGCCTTGCGGAGTCATCATCCAGGCAAGCCGTCGGGTTTCACCGTCAAGCGAATTCTCGGAAAAGGCGATCTCTGGATCACGGAATACACAATCACCTACCAAGGACGGCCATCGTTCACAGTGAGCATCATGGAGTTCCGCGACGACGGTAAAGTCGTGCACGAAACCCAGTATTTCGCCGATCCCTTCGAAGCTCCCGCCTGGCGCAGCCAATGGGTTCAGCGAATGCCGTGAAAGGAATCCAATCATGCGCCCTGACCTCATCCCCGGAAACGTTTTTCCGGATTATCAGCTGCCCGATCACACGGCCACACCGCGAAGGCTCAGCGAGATCCAAGGCGATGATCCTCTGATCGTGACGCTTTCGCGCGGCCACTACTGCCCGAAAGAACACCAGCAGCATCGGGATCTCGTCGCTTTTTATCCGAAAATCGCCGTGGCATACACGCAGATTGCCACGATCTCCACCGATGACCACCACACTCTGCAGGAGTTCCGTGCGTCGGTGGGCGCCCAGTGGCCCTTCCTCTCCGACCCCGAACGAACGGTTCAGAAGGACCTCGACATCGCCGAGTACACCGACCCCGAGCACAATCCGATGATTCCGCACACACTCGTGCTCAAGCCGGGACTCATCGTCCACAGCATCTATAACGGCTATTGGTTCTGGGGCCGGCCTTCCGTCGTCGACCTCTGGCATGACCTGCGGGCCGTGACGAGCGAGATCCGCCCTGACTGGGATCTGAAGACTCCCGGACTCCGCGAGGCTTGGAACGCGGGCGACAAATCGGCCTTCCATGGATTCAACAAGGATGCTCCCAAATGACTACGACCTACGACGCGATCATCATCGGAACCGGTCAGGCCGGTCCTTTCCTGGCGCAGCGCCTGGCAGGGGCGGGAATGAAAGTTGCGATCATCGAGCGCAAATTGTTCGGCGGCACCTGCGTCAACACCGGCTGCACACCCACCAAGACCATGGTCGCCAGCGCGTATGCGGCCCACATGGTTCGTCGCGCAGCCGATTTCGGAGTCGTCAACACTGGCCCGGCGCGCGTCGACATGAAGCTCGTCAAGTCCCGGAAAGACGCGGTTGCCGGGGCGTCGAGAACCGGCGTCGAGAGCTGGCTGAGGGGCATGGCGAACTGCACCGTATACCAGGGCCACGCCCGCTTCGAATCGCCGAAAGAGGTAAGCGTCGGCGCGGAGAGGCTCACGGCGGAGCGGATATTCATCAACGTAGGCGGCCGCGCGGTGGTGCCTCAGATGCCGGGTGTCGGTGAAGTCCCTTATCTGAACAACAGCTCGATCATGGACATCGATTTTCTTCCGCGCCACCTGGTGATCGTGGGCGGCGGTTACATCGGGCTGGAATTCGCGCAAATGTACCGCAGGTTCGGGAGCGAAGTGACCATTATCGAGATGGCCCCCCGCCTGGCTCAGCACGAGGATGAGGATGTTTCGGCGTGCCATCCGCGGCATCCTGGAGCGCGAAGGCATCCACGTCCGGACTGAACGCAACTGTGCATTGGTTTTTCAAAGAGCGGCGACGATATTCTCGCCCGTGTGGATTGCGTCGAGGGCGATCCCGAGGTAAACGGGTCACACCTCCTGCTGGCGGTCGGACGCCGTCCGAATACCGATGACCTCGGTCTTACAGAGGCCGGAGTGGCCGTCGATAAACGCGGATACATTGTCGTGGATGACCAGTTGCGCAGCAGCGTTCCGGGGATCTGGGCGTTAGGCGATTGCAACGGGAAAGGCGCCTTCACCCACACGGCCTTCAACGATTCTGAAATTGTCAGCGCGAATCTTCTCGATAAGGACCCGCGCAAAGTCAGCGATCGCATTACCACTTATGGTCTGTATATCGATCCACCGCTCGGCCGCGCGGGCATGACGGAAGCAGAAGTCCGCAAGAGCGGCCGCCCCGCGCTGATTGGCCGGCGTCCCATGACGAAGGTGGGCCGCGCTGTCGAGAAGGGCGAGACGCAGGGTTTCATGAAGATCTTGGTGGATGCTGAAACCCACCTGATTCTAGGAGCCGCGATTCTCGGAACCGGCGGCGACGAAGCCATTCACTCGATCCTCGACGTGATGTATGCGAAGGCGCCGTACACCGTCATTCAACGCGCCGTGCACATTCACCCGACTGTTTCGGAACTCATCCCGACCATGCTCGGCGAACTCCAGCCGCTTGAGAAATGAACACTATCGGCCGTCTGCGGCGTCTCCGTCGCGCGGAACTCCCTGCGGATAGTGTGGAGTTGGCGCGCTACCTGATTGGCAAAGTAGTGGTCCATGAAACCGATGAGGGCAGGCTCAGCGGACGCATCGTCGAGACAGAAGCGTATCCGCCCGGTGATTCCGCCGGCCATGCATTCCGCGGAGAGACGCCGCGCAATCGCATCCTGTTTCTCAGGCGCGGACACGCTTACGTATATTTCACCTACGGCTCATCGTTCATGCTGAACGTGACCAGCGAAACTGCCGGAGTCGGCGCGGGAGTTCTCTTGCGAGCCCTCGAACCACTTGAGGGAATCGATCGCATGGAACGATCGCGAGGCGGCGCAAGCCTGCTCGATCTAGCCCGCGGTCCGGGCCGGCTAGCCGAGGCGATGCAAATTGATTTCAAGCAGAATGGCCTGGATTTATGCGCCGCCGGTCCACTCTGGCTCGCGACGAGCAGACTGGAGACGGCCGCCATCGGCAAAAGTGTGCGCATCGGTATCACGCGCAACGTCGATAGCAAACTGCGCTTCTACGAGCGCGGCAGTCCCTACGTGAGCGGTCCAAAGCGGCTACGCGAATAGTTCGGCGCTCACAGATCCACTTCGACATCGGCGGATGGCGTCGAACAACAGATCAATATATTGCCGGCGGCTGGCGGCTCCAGCGGATCGGGCTGATACTTCACAGCTCCTCCGATCAACGCGCACTCGCAGGTATGGCAGACCCCTGTCCGGCATGACCATTGCACAGGAACGTCGCAAGCTTCCGCGAATTCCAGCAAACTGGAGAACCGCGAATCCCACGGAACCGTGAGCCCGCTGCGTGTAAATGAAATCTGCGGCCCGGTGCCCGGCTTTCCCACGGGAGCGTGAACCGGCGGATGTGCGGCTTCCGCAATTCCGGGCGTGATCGCGGCTTGCTGTCCAAATACCTCCGCGTGAATCCGTGCTGAATCGGCGCCCCATGTCTTCAAGCCCGCGGTCAGGTCGCGAAGGAATGATGGTGGGCCACACAAGTAGAAATCCGCATCGCGAGTTACACCCAGATCGATCGAGCAGCGGCGCGTCCACATGCCCAACCGAGTCGTAATCCGCGCCGAGCTCGTCTCCGGAATCGGGTTTGCTATAGACAATGTGGCTTCGGCTATTCGGCAGCGTTTGCAAGAGTCCGCGCGACTCTTTTGCAAACGGGTGCTCTGCGCGATTGCGCGCGCCGTAGATCCACCAGACTTCACGACGCGAAGCCGCCGAAGCCAGCGAGTGCAACATGGCGAGTACGGGCGTTGCCCCGATGCCGGCACTCAGCAAGACGACTGGTGTATCGCCAGATCCCAGAATAAAACCGCCCCGCGGCGCGCTAACATCCAGAATGTCGCCCGCGTGTGCATGATCGCAAAGATACGAGCTGACAACGCCTTTCGTCTCGCGTTTGATGCTGACCCGATAAGCGCTGGCGCCAGGCGCGCCTGACATCGAGTAATTTCTCAGCAGCATCGGCCCGCCCGTTGTCGTCCTCAACCGCAGAACCAGAAACTGTCCAGGTAGCGCCGCGGGCAGAGGCGCCGCGTCAGTTTCCTCGAAAGACAACGAGACCACATCCGCAGCCTCTCGATCCACTCTGGCGACACGTAATGGCCGAAAACCTGGCCATGCCGGTGGCGGCCCGCTCGACGCCGTGAGCCCGGGATTGCCTCCCTCCGGATTCTTCTGCTCCGCAATCGCCTTTAGAGAAGTTTTCCATCCCTGGCTGAGCGCGGGCACTCGCAGCGAGCGTTCCAGTTGATCGTGCGACGGGTTCGGCAAATACAGCAGCCCGTCGACCTCTGCCACAGTGATACGCTCGGGCCCGTCCGTGACCTTCACGATTTCATCGCCCGCGCCGACCGCGCCCTCCTCCAGCACGCGAAAGTAAAAACCCGGCCTGTGATGTGACACCAGCAACGCAGGCATGGCCGGCTCATCCATCCTGATTCCGACGCGATAACAGGTAACGCGCGGCTGCGTGACCTCGAAGAGCGCGCTGCCAATGCGGTACCGATCGCCAATGCAAACCTCATCATCCGGCAAGCCGTCCACCGTGAAGTTCTCGCCAAATTGTCCGAATGAAAAATCGTTGCGGCCGAGCTGCGCCTCCCAGTAGCGATAGGCGTCCATCTGATACACCATCACCGCCCGGTGTTCGCCTCCATGCCCGGCAAGATCGCCCTGTCCATCGCCCGCCACATTCAGGCGACGGACCGCGATCCTGCCCTGCACCGGCTGCTTCCAAATCGCGGTGTGGACCTTCTCGCCCCTCCACGCCACGTCCCGCGGAAGTCCAACATTGATTGATAGAAGCTGTCCCATCATGCTGTTCTGGCAGATCCGGTTCCACTCGTTCCGCCTGTAATATCTCAAAGATACGCGGAACACGAGCGGAGGTGACGGCAGTCAGTGTCGGGGCGTTGACAATAGCGTCCTGACGGCGCCCCGGGCGTCTTTCGTTTTCTATCTCTTCGCCGTGGTACGCGACATGCATACATCAGTTCGTCAAAGGAGAGCGAACGTGAAAATACTGATGGTCCTGACATCGCACGATCAACTGGGCAACACGGGCCGCCCGACCGGTTTCTGGCTGGAGGAATTCGCGGCCCCCTATTTCGTATTCAAGGATGCCGGCGTTGAGCTGACGCTCGCCTCTCCGAAAGGCGGGCAGCCTCCGCTCGATCCGAAAAGCGATCTGCCTGAAAATCAAACGCCGGCGATGGCGCGGTTCAAGAAGGACGCGGCGGCGCAAAAGGCTCTCGCCAACACGCTCAAGCTTGCGGACATGAAGGCGGAAGATTTCGACACCGTTTTCTATCCCGGCGGCCACGGCCCGATGTGGGATCTCGCGGAGAGCCCCGCGTCGATCGCTCTGCTGGAGGCCTTCTACAATTCCGGCAAGCCCATCGCATTGGTGTGCCATTCGCCCGGGGTGCTTCGCCACGTTACCTATCAGGGCGCTCCGCTGGTGAAAGGAAAACACGTCACCGGTTTCACGAACGGCGAAGAAGAGGTGATGCAGCTCACGAAGGTTGTGCCGTTCCTGGTCGAAGATGAACTGATGCGGCTCGGCGCGATATTCGAGAAGAAGGCGAACTGGGAGCCTTTTTCCATCACGGACGGCCGTCTCATCACTGGCCAGAATCCCGCGTCATCGACCTCGGCGGCTCAGGCGCTTCTGAAACTCATGGCGGAAATCGTCGACAAGCAGCGTACAAATCGGCGAGAAGAGCTATGAGATGCCCCCGCGGGAGGGAATCAGCATCGCGCATTTTCTCACTGTCGCCGACATCGACCGGTCGGCTCGCTTCTATGAAAAGGTCTTCGACGGGCGCATCCTGAGCAAGGGTGACAGCGAGGGCGCGCCTGCCTACATTCAGATCGCGAATACCTGGCTGCTGGTCAACGTCGGGGGCGGCCCGACCCCCGACAAGCCGACGGTAACGCTCAGCGTCCCCGACCCGAACAAGATCAGCAGCTTTATGAATATCCGCGTTGCGGATATTCAAGCTTGCTACAAACTATGGAAAAGCCGAGGAGCCGAGTTCATCACCGAGCCGATCCCCAAGTACGGCGAGACGCGCTGCTACATCCGCGATCCTGACGGTTACATTATCGAGGTCGGACAGAGCACTGCCCTCAAGTACGGTTAACGCATCGACGAGGAATTCGAGAGGAATTGACGATGTCACACCATTACTCCGGTCCCAATATCGGATTCCCGCGCGGGGACGCGCGCCTCGACTTGACCGATCTGTATGCCTTCCCCAAGCCGGGAGACCCTGGCAAGTCGATCCTCATTATGAATTTTCATCCGTCCGTCGGCGTCAATCCGCCGGGACCTACTACTTCCGAGCCCTTCGCGCCCGAGGCCCGGTACGAGCTAAAGATCGATACGGATGGCGATGCCGTCGCCAATATTAGCTACGAGGTGCGCTTCGTGTCGGTGGAAGGCGGCGGACAGACCGCGACGCTGCGCCGTGTTGAGGGCGCGCAGGCGGCCGGAACAGGCGGCGGGAAGGTTATCGTTGAGGGAGTGCCGGTCTCGACAGGGCGCGAGGCACATGTGGCGCAGGCTGGCGACCACCGCTTCTTTGCCGGTTGGCGCAGCGATCCCTTCTTCTTCGACGTACTGGGCACGCTCAACAACTTTCAGTTCACGACTGGGGATTTCTTCGCGGACAAAGATATTTGCAGCATCGTGCTGGAAGTGCCCAACTCTCTTCTTGGGCCGAAAGAGGTTGGGTTGTGGGCTCGCACGTTGATTCCAGCAGACAGCGCGGGTGGGGGCTGGATCCAAGCGGATCGCGGGGCGCGGCCCAACCAAACTCCCTTTCTTTCCGGCGAGCAGAACGACGCTTACCTCGCCGGGGAGCCGGCGGACGATGCACGTTTCGTTCCTGTCTTCGCGCACGCTCTGGAACACACGGGCGGGTATTCGCCGGAAGAAGCAACGCGCGTGGCTGGAAAACTGTTGCCGGACATTTTGCGCTACGATCCCCAACGTCCCGCGTCCTTCCCGGACAACGGCCGCGGGCTCATCGACGACGTTTCTGATTTCTTCCTGGCGATTCTCACCAACGGGAAGGTGACCGGAGATAACGTTGGGCCTCACGACGATTTTCTCGATGAGTTTCCCTACCTGGGCCCACCGCACATTGATTCGAAGCAAATAACTGAACTCAAGGAGACCACGCACATGACCGCGCCCACCGCGTCGAACACGCTTAGTGTCAACGTTTTTACCGCCCCGGGAAAGACTATGGTCGGCGAGCGGCCAAAGCCCTTCGGCGAACCGCTCGGCTTTGACCCGATGACGTCGACTTTAATCTTCGGCGAGTACGACGCGGTGCTGGTGGACGCAATGGGAACGGTGGCTGAGGCCGAGGCTCTCGCGGATTGGGTCGCTCTGCACAACCGCAACCTGGAGACCATCTATATAACGCACGCCCATTTCGACCACTTCTACGGTCTGAGCATTCTGCTCGACCGTTTCCCGGGCGCTCGGGCGATCGCAACGCCCAAGACGGTCAAGGCCATGCAGATCGTCTTTCACTCCCCCGGTGGAGCGGTTAGCGCGCCGGATGTTTCCCGGGCAAGTGCCCACCAAGTTGGTTCCGCCTGAGCCCTATGAGCACGATACGTTCACTCTCGAAGGCCACGAATTGCGCATCATCGAGGAGGGCCGCACCGATAGTCCCGATTCGACCTCTCTTTACGTTCCGTCGATCGGCCTGATCGTCGCTGGCGACGTGGTGTACAACCAATGCCACATGTACGTCGGCGACACCACCCCCGAGAGCCGGAAGAATTGGATCGCGGACCTGGACCGGTTGGCAGCGCTGAACCCGACGATGGTTGTCGCCGGTCACAAGAAGACTGGCGCGCCCGACTCACCGTCGGCGATCCAGGACACGAAGCGTTATCTGCTGGACTTTGACCGGCTGCGGCAGACCACGGCGTCCGACGAAGAGCTGTTCAAGCAGATGACCGCGCTTTACCCCGACTGGGCAGCCAACCAGTCGTGGTTGATGTTCGGATTCCCCAGCGGTTGAGCGCCGCGGATCCGTGGTCAATACGATCTAGGAATCTTCAATGGCTGAGTTCGAGGTGCTGGATATGGAGCAGTCAGGGATCAAAATTGGGCAGCGGTTCGCGTTTAAGCCATTGTCCGGCGAATCTGCGCGGGAGCGGCAGGCAGTCGTTACCCGGGTACTCTCCAATTGGGAAGAGGGATTCAGCCCCGAGATAGGGTTTTATATCGCAAATTGGGTCGAGGCCCATGAACTGCCCGAAGCACATCCGCCAATAGAGTTGGTATTTAGCCGGGGTATCGACGGCAACGTGTATCTCGACGGGCATGCGGTCAGCATCACCGTGCTCCCGTGAGTCCTTCCTTTGTCGCAGCACAAGCAAGGAAGGAACGAAAGACATGCCGAAAGCGACTTGGAAACCTCACGAGAAACACGGACGGCTCACGACGCAGAGTGACCTGCCAGATAGCGTCTACGCGTTTCCGAAGCAGCGCAAAGAACCACTGACCGACGCACAGCATGTGCGTAACGCGGTCGCGCGGTTCGATCAAGTCATCGACGTCTCCGATGCCGATCGTGCTTTGGCGTTCGCGAACATCGAGAAAGCTGCGAACTACTACGGCGTCAACCTCGCGGAAACGTCGTGGCACGACCTGGGCAAAGAAGTGAAGCAGGAAATCTCGACCAACCAAAACCAAACATTTGAAAGAGGAGACAGAATATGACGGACACAAATGCAGTGATTGCAGTGTATGAAAACCACTCGGCAGCGGAAGACGCGGTGAAGGAACTTCAGAAGTCGGGCTTCGACATGAAGAAGTTGTCAGTCGTGGGGAAGGATTATCACACCGACGAGCAAGTCGTCGGCTACTACAACGCGGGAGACCGCATGAAGTATTGGGGGAAGTGGGGCGCTTTCTGGGGCGGCTTCTGGGGCTTGCTGTTTGGCGCCGCATTCTTTTGGGTGCCCGCGATAGGCCCCGTGCTGGTTGGCGGTCCATTGGCGGCCTGGATCGTCGCCGGCCTGGAAAACGCGGTGGTGGTCGGCGGTTTGAGTGCCATCGGTGCCGGTCTGTACAGCATAGGTATACCAAAAGACAGCATCGTGACCTACGAGACCGCCATCAAGGCGGGCGAGTATCTGGTAGTCGCTCATGGAACTTCCGCCGAGGCGGCTAAGGCCAGAATATTTTGAGCACATTGAAACCCAGCCGATCTGACCGATCATGTTCTCGAACCTGCCGCAAGCAACCGGTGACCCGTTGAACGCATCTTGAGGCGGGGATCAGCTCGGTTTGCGAAACCCCGCCTCACGAAATTCCAGTTGCGAGTGCTGTGGGAGGTGAAAATATGAAAGCAATTGTTGTCCACCAATATGGTGGTCCAGAAGTACTGAAGTTTGAGGACTATCCTGATCCTGTGCCCGGTCCGGGCGAAGTGCTGGTGCGGGTCGCCGCCGCGAGCGTGAATCCGATCGACTACAAGCGGCGCGCTGGATTGACGAAGGATTTTTATCCGATGCAGTTCCCGGGGCTCATAGGAGTCGATATGTCGGGGACCGTGGTCAAGATCGGGCCGGGAGTGGAAGGCTTTTCCGCCGGCGATCAGGTGTTCGCCATGGCGGACAATACTTACGCCGAACTTTGTGTCATAAAGGCAGCCGTCTTGGCGAAGGTTCCGGAGGGGCTCGATTTGATTCGGGCCGCGGCGCTGCCGCTGGCGACGGTCACTGGCAACCAGCTCAGTGCCGCTACGGGAGTGAAAGCCGGGCAGACGGTCATGGTCGTCGGTGCTGTAGGAAGCGTCGGGCGTTCGGCGGTATTCACTGCGAAGGAACGCGGGGCGACCGTGATCGCCGGGGTTTTGAAGAGGCAGATGGATGAGGCGAAGACGATTGGCGCGGATCAGGTGGCCGCAACCGACGACGATAGCGCGATTGCGAATCTTCCGCCGCTCGATGCGATTGCGGATACGGTCGGCGGAAGAACCGCCGAGAAGCTGATCGCCAAGGTTAAGCCGGGCGGCGTGTTCGCTTCGGTTGCCCGAACACCGCAGAACGCCGCGAAGTACCCATCCGTAAAGGTCGGTGTTCGTATTCTCGAAATTCGACAGGAAAACGCTCGAGTTCATGGCCGAAGCGGTGCGGGATGGCAAGCTGGTAATCCCGATCAGCCAGACCCTGCCACTCCGCGAAGCGGCCGCGGCTCATGCGATGGCGGAAAAAGGCGGCATCGGCAAGATCCTGCTGGTGCCTTGAACTCCCGTCCGCGCATACAATGTCTGAAGGGATGGCAAATGAAGAAAGAACGCCGCGGAATTAATCTCGCTTCGAAACCTAGCGGCGACGGTTGTGTGGAATGCCTGGCGTCGCCTAAAGGCTGGTGGTTTCACCTGCGCCGGTGCGCGGAGTGCGGGCACATCGGATGCTGTGATAATTCTCCGAGTCAGCATGCGTCCAAGCACGCGGCAGCGACCGGACATCCGGTCATCGCCAGCTTTGAGCCGGGTGAAGATTGGTTCTACGATTACGACAAGCAGGCGATGATCAAGGGAGCGGAGTTGCTTCCGCCGCATTCGCATCCTGAAAATCAGCCCACTCCCGGCCCGGCCGGAAGAGTGCCGGCAAACTGGGAATCGCTCCTGAACTAGCCGCCCGCAGCCCTTCCCCCGGTCCTCCCTTGGCGTCGAATCACCGACTCGATTTGCGGACATGTCAGCAGAGGCCAGCGCCCGCAGCGCGGGTTTTCAGTGATTTAGCAACGGCCACTCCATTGCTTCTATCAGCGAGGAGCCGCTGGAACAATGCAGACAAAACGCAAGACGATGATCGTGACCGGTGCAAGTCAAGGGATTGGCGCCGCGGTTACCAACGCCTTCATCGAGCGCGGCTATAACGTGGTGGGCAACGCGCTGAACATCACAGCATCCGCCTTCGCCGCGACGGATCAGCTAGCGGTGGTACCGGGCGACATCGGCGATCCCTCCACCGCCCGCGAGATTGCTGCGACGGCAATGCGCACCTTCGGCTCGATAGATGGTGTCGTCAATGACGCGGGCATCTTCATCACGAAGCCGTTCACGGAATACACGGCGCAGGATTTCGAAAGGCTGTCCGGAACCAACCTGCGAGGCTACATCAATATCACGCAGCTTGCCGTCCAGCAAATGCTTTTGCAAAAAACTGGCGGGAGCGTCATTGGCGTGAGCAGCGCCATGGTTGAGCATCCGATCGCGGGCATCAACGCTTCGCTCTCCATGGTCACCAAAGGCGGACTCGAAGCAATCACGCGCAGCCTGGCCATGGAGTATGCGAAGGAAGGCATACGGTTCAACGCCGTGGCTCCGGGAGTCGTGAATACGCCTCTGCAGGCAAAGAATTCCGTCGAATATCTGAAGAGCCTTTCGCCGATGGGCGAGATACCCGATATCGCCGACATTGTCGACGCCATCGTTTATCTAACGGAAGCCCGCCACGTCACCGGAGAGGTGCTGCATGTGGACGCAGGCGAGCACAACGGGAAGTGGTAGCCCCCGCATGGATTCGGACACCGCAGAGAAGGATTCCGGCGCGGCATTTGGTTGCGATCATAATGGTGGTGGCGATCCAGGTTGATTTGGAGAAGAGTGCTGCAAGGTCGAGGTAAGCGGAGCAAGAGATGAATAAACTCGTGGATTATTTCAAGACGTCCGGCACGAAGCTAGGTGTGTTCTATCCCACCCACCATCTGGTTGCCGTCTTCCGTCATCCGGAAGACGCCAATTTGGTGGTGCAAAAAATATGGGACGCGGGCTTTGCGCCATCGGACGCCATTGCCGCCGATGGCAAAGCTGTATTGGAATTCGACGAGACGGAAACGAATTTAGCGGGCTTCGTGATGCAGGCGCTCTCCCGGTTCTTCGCGACCGAGCAGGTGTTTACGGATCATGATTTGGACGATGCTAAGCGGGGCGCCGGCTTCGTAGCCGTGCATTGCCCGACGGATGACCTGAAGAACGCCGCATGGACAGTGATCGAACCGGAAGGCCCTCTTGACGCGCGATATTACTCGGCCCTCGGGATCGAACATCTGGCGGGTGATTTCAAGACCGACTAAAGACGTTCGTCCGCCCGCGATGGTAAGCTAATCGAAAACGTTCCCATACGCGGCGAGCGCACCTGCAGGATGACATCCAGATGAAGCCCGATCCGATGAGTGCGCCCGTTTCGCAGCCGGTTGCCGCGCCGCTCACTCGCGCGGCGATTTTTCTGGTAGTTACCTTAAACGACGGCTCCGCCAATCGCGGCGTCTTGCGGTCTTTCTGCGGAGATCTAGCCGCCTTGGTGCGCGCCGTGGAATTTCGCGATCTGGAAGCCGGTCTCTCCTGCGTGGTGGGCTTTGGGTCTCAGGCCTGGGATACGCTCTTCGGATCGCCGCGGCCCGCCGAACTGCATCCCTTCCGCGAGATTCGCGCCGGCGCGCGCCATGCCGTTTCGACGCCCGGCGATTTGCTGTTTCATATACGCGCCAAACGTATGGATCTGTGTTTCGAACTTGCCACGCAGATCATGGCGCGTATCGGAAGTGCCGTTTCGCCGGCCGACGAAGTGCACGGCTTCCGTTACTTTGACGACCGCGATCTTCTGGGCTTCGTCGACGGAACGGAAAATCCGCGCGGCGAGGCCGTGATCGATGCCGTGCTGATCCGTGAAGAGGACGCCGCGTTCGCCGGCGGCAGCTACGTGATCGTGCAGAAATATCTCCACGATCTTGATGGATGGAATGCGCTGCCCGCCGAGGCGCAGGAGCGAATCATCGGCCGCACCAAACTTTCCGACATCGAATTGGACGATTCCGTTAAGCCCACCTCAGCCCACAACGCACTCACCACCATCGTCGAGGACGGAAAAGAGATCAAGATCTTGCGCGACAACATGCCCTTCGGCCGGGCTGGGCACGCTGAGTTTGGCACCTATTTTATCGGCTACAGCCGGTCTCCGCGGACCATCGAACAGATGCTCGACAACATGTTCATCGGCCAGCCCCCCGGCAATTACGACCGCTTGCTCGATTTCAGCCGCGCCGTCACTGGAAACCTGTTTTTTGTTCCGTCCGCAACATTTTTGGAAGCCATCGGTGACGACCCGCCAGCCGCGGCCGCGCCAGAGCCAGCGGCAGCCGAGGCCTCTTTATCCACCCCACGGCCGGGCGACGGATCGCTGGGCATTGGTTCTCTCAAAGGAGAAATTCCGCATGAATAATCTGTACCGCGAACTCGCTCCCATCTCCGATGCGGCATGGGCGCAGATTGAAGAGGAAACGGCGCGCACCTTCAAACGCTACCTCGCAGGAAGGCGTGTGGTGGATGTGCAAGGCCCCGCCGGCACGGCGCTGTCGGCGGTCGGCACCGGCCATCTGCTTTCGATTGCCGCTCAGAGGGACGGTATTCTCGCCAAACAGCGCGAGGTGAAAGCGCTGGTGGAACTGCGCGTTCCTTTTGAACTCGATCGCCAGGCCATCGACGACGTCGAGCGCGGCGCGAACGATTCGGATTGGCAGCCCGCGAAGGACGCCGCGCGCCAAATCGCTTTTGCCGAGGACGGGGCGATTTTCGAAGGCTACGCCGCCGCCGGCATTGTTGGAATTCGCCAGGGGACCAGCAATCCAAAGGTGCCGCTTCCCGCCGACGTTCGCCAGTACCCGGATGCCATCGCACAAGCCCTGACTCAGTTACGCTTGGTCGGCGTCAACGGCCCCTACGCGGTTCTATTGGGAGCCGATGCCTATACCGCACTCGCCGAAACCAGCGATCAAGGCTATCCCGTGCTCCAGCACGTTAAGCGCTTGGTCGACGATAAAATCATTTGGGCGCCCGCGATCGATGGAGCTTTTGTCGTGACCACGCGCGGCGGCGATTTCGATCTGCACATCGGCCAGGATGTCTCCATCGGCTACCTGAGCCACACCGACACCGCCGTCCGGCTCTATCTGCAGGAAACTTTCACGTTCCTGCTGCTCACTACCGAGGCCGCTGTCGCGCTCGCTCCGGCCGCTAAATCTTAGACGCTCCAGATTTACAGGTAAAGAAGGTGCCGGACCGTTGGTTCGGTGCGCGTGCATTGGCGCAGCCGCAGTGCAAGTTCACTATCGGCGCGAGTCAGCCGGTCATGCTGGCGTAGATGCTCGGCCCACGAACTCACCACGAAATTTTCCAGGTAACGGTCCGCGATCTCCAGGTCCCGGCAAATTCCCCATCGCGAAGCGCCGTCGCGCCGCCTGACGCGTCCGTACTCGTGCATTGCCTGGATAAACTCCGGCACCCGCGCGGCTTCCACCTGATATTCCACCGTGACCAGGACCGGACCATCCATATCGGATATGGCCTCGGAGATCGCGGGCATGCGCCAGTGGTTCCAGGACGTCAGATCGAGGCCTTCGTCAGGCAGCCGCAGAAAGAATCCCAGAGCCGTTGAAAGCACCGTTCCAATGCCGGCCCACAAGAGCGCAGTGTTCAGACCCACCCGGGCCGCCACCGCGCCCCAAGTTGCGCTGCCGGCTGCCACCCCGCCTTGAAAAACCAGCATCGAAACGGCGAGCACACGAGCCCGCACCCAATCCGGTGTTTGATTCAAAACTTGCACGTTGAAAAGCGAAATGAAGGAGATCCACGCTCCGCCTCCAATCACCAGGACCGCAGCCAGCGGTAACAAGTCGCGAATCGCTCCGGCCGCGATGGTGGTCAGACCGAAGATCGCGATGCCTGCCGTGACAATCGCGTCCGCCTGCCATCGGGATCGAGCGCGCTGCATGACCAGCGCGCCCAGCACTGCGCCACCGCCGAAGCAGCCGAGCAGTACTCCGTAGCCCACCGGACTCCCGCTAATGCGATGAGCGAGAGAAGGTAGCAGCGCCAGCAGGCCGCTCGCGAAAAACATAGCGGCCCCCGCCCGCAGCAACACAATGCGAACCCCGGGAGAATAGCGGACATACCGGATCGCAGCGACAGTTGCACCGGTTACCGTCTCCGGCGGTGTAGCTCGTTTGACGACCGGCCGTTTCCAGCGCGCCACCACCAGGATCACACCCAGGAACGAAAAAGCATTCAGCACGAATGCGGCGCCAATTCCCGCCAGCGCAATCACAAAGCCGGCCAGCGCCGGTCCCACGGCCCGCGCAAGATTGAACTCGATGCCATTGAGCGCCGATGCGGCCGGGAGATCCTCTTTCTGAACCAGTTCCGGCAGCACCGCGCGCCAGGTGGGCGTTTCAAATGCGTCCCCCGCCGAGAGAGCAAAAGTCAAAATCAGGAGCATCACCGGCGACATCCTGCCCGCGATGGTCAGCCCCGCAATCGTCGTCGCGATCAGGAGCATCCATGTTTCGGTCGACAAGATTACTTTGCGGCGATCGACAATGTCCCCGATCGCGCCTGCCGGCAAGGCCAGAAGAAAGAACGGCAATGCCGACGCCGTCTGGATGAGCGCCACATACATGGGCCCCGCGCTCAGTGACACCATCAGCCAGGCCGCGCCCACACTTTGCATGAACGTGCCGACATCGGAAACCACATCCGCGATCAGCAAATTGCGGAAGGTCGATGATCTGAGGGGCCGCCACAGGCTGGCCGAATTGTCTTTAGCCGGAATCGCCACCGCTATTCGCCTTGTGCCCTCACATTATCCAGCATCTCCCTGTTGCGGAGAGTTAAACGCTGGCACGAATGGCAGGCGCGTGAACCCAATTGGTATTCTGAGAGCGTCAATTATTTCCGCCCCCATCCATCAAGGGAACATGCATAAGACCTCACCAGTAGTTGGATTTCTCGCGACGTGCGCAGTGCTTGTCTCAGTTCTGCTGTTGCTTTCGGATTCGCAAGTCACTTCGGCCAAGGCGCACGCCTGGCTCTCCTCACTTCCTCTGGCGCTGGTTGGGGTCGCGTATGCCGCGCTGCAGATTCGATTGCGGCCGGATCGCCGGACTCTGCTGAAACGCCTATTCCTTTCCGCGGCATTTATTTTTTGGGCCATCGATCAATGGCTGCCCATGGGAAGACTGGCAATGTTCATCGGGGATGCCGTGGTCTCCGCCTATGTTTTGGATTTGTTCTGGATGATCCAGGAACAACGGCAAGCCTAAGGCGGCGAGAGTTGCACCCCGCGCCGGGTCGAGAATCGCACAGTGCGCTAAATCCGCGAATGCTGGCTATACTGTGAGCGTGACCAAAGACGAAATCATTTTGGCCCAACAGGAATGCCTGTTTCCCGCCGTGTTCCATTACTTTCGCGAACCGCTCGTACTGACTCACGCCAAGGATCAGTTCGTTTGGGACGCCGACGGAAACCAATATCTGGATTTCTTCGGAGGCATTCTCACTGTCAGCGTGGGCCACTGCAATGAGAAAGTGAACCAGGCGGTCCACGCGCAGGTGGATAAACTCCAGCACGTCTCCACCGTGTTCGCTACCGAACCGCAGGCGGCTTTGGCGCGAAAAGTTTCCTCCATCGCGCCCGGCGACGGCTGGAAATCCTTCTTCACCTGCAGCGGGACGGAAGCCAATGAAACCGCTATCCTGGTCGCCCGCTGCTTCACCGGCTCTTCCGAGATCATTGCGCTGCGGCACTCGTATCACGGGCGTTCGTCACTAGCCATGGGCCTCACTGGGAATTCCAGTTGGAGACTGGGTCCGCCTGCTCAATCCGGCGTCATCTTCGCGCACAACGCGTATTGTTATCGCTGCCCGTTCGGACTCACCTATCCGTCGTGCGACGTGCGCTGCGCGCGCGATATCGATGAGCTGATCCGCACCACCACCAGCGGCAAGGTGGCCGGCATGATCGCCGAGCCCATTCAGGGTGTGGCCGGCTTCATCACTCCGCCCAAAGAATATTTCGCAATTGCCGCCGAAATCGTCCGTAAATACGGCGGCATATTCATCAGCGATGAAGTGCAGACTGGATGGGGCCGCACCGGCAACAGTTGGTGGGGCATCGATCACTGGGACGTAACCCCGGATGTGGTGACCAGCGCCAAGGGCCTCGCCAACGGGTTTCCAATCGGCCTCACCGCCGCGCGTCCGGAGGTTGCCGATAGCCTCAAGGGTTTGTCCATCTCGACCTTTGGCGGCGGTCCGGTTTCAGCAGCCGCGGCCAAGGCCGTGATCGATTTCATCGAAGAAGAAGACCTGGCGAAAAACGCGGCGGAAACCGGTGCCTACCTGCGGGCCGGCTTAGACGAGCTGAAAAACAAACACCCGCTGATCGGCGATGTACGCGGCATGGGCTTAATGCAGGCGCTGGAACTGGTGCAGGATCGGACCACCAAAGTTCCCGCTCCCGCCGAGACCTTGCGGCTGATGGATGCCGCGCGCGAGAATCGAATTCTGATCGGACGCGGCGGGCTGAGCGGCAACGTGATTCGCATTTCGCCCCCGCTGAATGTCAGCCGTTCCGACGTCGATGAATTTGTGCGCCTGCTGGACGCGAGCTTGACGAAGGCCGCGGTCGGCTGAAGACCGGAAAGCCCGCATCTGGGCAGCGCGTCATCCAAAAGTGAATGCGAAAGCCTGCACGCCGGGGTCGAGAAACTCAATCTCAAAGGTGCGGTCGTCGATCGCATTCTTTTGACGAATTAACTGATACAAACGGTGGTCCGTCACGGTTCCTTCGCCCTGCGCAGTGGTATCCATGCCGTGATCCATGCCCGGCACTTTGCCGTCCACTTTAACGCGGAAGCGGACCGCCTTCCCGCTGATCCCCGCGCCCAGCACCAAGTGTAAATCCCGCGCATGGAAACGGTAGACGATCTTGCCCCCCGGCGCATCGAGAGTCGCAACCTGACTGGCGTCGGTCCAGGAGCCGGCGAATCCCCACTGATTGAGTTCCAAATGCTTCGGTGCGGAATAAACATGCGACACGTCCTTGCTCACGCCGCCGGGGGACAGGAAGTTATCGGCACGTTCATAGCCGACGTACGTCTCTGGCGATTGAACGTCGGTGTCCGGCGGCGCTTCAGCTCCAGTCGCGGCAACGTGTACCAGTCCATTGACCGAGAGCTGCGGGTTGCTGTCCCGGAGCAGCGCTTGTATCTGCTGTTCGGTCTCGTCGTACTTGCCTTCGCCGAAGTGATGATGGCGGATGTGGCCGGTGCCGTCAATGAGGTAGTCCGCAGGCCAGAAGGAATTGTTGAAGCCTTTCCAAATCGCATAGTCGTTATCGAGCGCCACCGGATAGGTGATGTGCAGCTCGCTCACCGCGCGGCGTACATTGTCCTGATCTTTTTCGAAAGCGAACTCCGGAGTATGCACTCCGATGACGACCAGGCCGCTGTCTTTGTACTTGTCCGCCCATGCCCGAATGTAGGGCAAAGTACGCAAGCAATTGATGCAGGAGTAAGTCCAAAAATCGACCAGCACCACTTTCCCCTTCAGATCTTCGCGGCTCAAGCGCGGCGAATTGATCCAGCCAACCGCGCCCGAGAGATCCGGCATCATCTGCGGACCGGACGCAGTTCCGGATGCTGCCGCCGACATCATCATCATGGTTCCAGGCTGCTCCGGCTGCTTCTCTTCTGGCGCTTTGGGATGCAGGTGGTCAATCAGCGATTGTTCAACGCCGGATGTGCTCGCCAATGAAAGTTGTGTCAGGAAGCCGCGGTCCAGGCCGAATGCGATCGCAGCTACGCCCGCCAGCACTGCAATCCCCAGGAAGCTGCGAATCCACACTTCCGCGCCCAAGGAACGCTTGAGCGCCGCGAATACTTTCCCACCCGCCAGCAAAGCCACCGCGAGGGATGTTGCGGCTCCCAACGAGTAAGCCAGCAGCAAGAGAGCAGTCCGCGCGTTGGCTCCCTCCAGCGCAGCGCCGGTGAGCACCAAACCGAGAATCGGCCCGGCACAAGGCGCCCATAATAATCCAGTGGCAACGCCCAGCAGCACCGATCGCGAGACGCTGGGGCCCGATTCGGAGCCGGACGAATTCGCGAGCCGGCTGCCCAGTTGAACGAATGGCCGGGAAAGCCGGTCGGCCAATGCTGGCCACAGAAGCGTCAACCCGAATATCGCCAGCACCACTAACGAAATATCGCGCCCATATTGGTTGGCGCGAACGATCCAGCCGCCGGCCGCCGTGGCCAGCGCGGCCAATCCTGCAAACGTAACCGCCATGCCCCCCAGCAGCGGCAGCGTGCTCTTGCGAAACGATTGGTCCGCCCGTGCAAAAACGAATGGCAGCACCGGCAATATGCACGGACTGATGATGGTAAGAATACCGCCCAAAAACGCTAAAACCAGCAGTGCCATGGCGCTCCTCTCCCGGTGGGTCCGTTAAACATTACGATGCCCAGTATACACACCATGATGCCGCGGAGTGGTGATATTATCGGTACTGCACAGGAGTGACATCAATGTCCATTTCAAATGTAGCTCTAACTGCGATTCTGATCGCGACCGGGTTAACGCTAACCGCAGCCGGCCTGCCGAGTCCCGCCGTGGACGAAAACCGGTCCCCGAAATCCGAGACCGCGGTTTTTGCCGGCGGCTGCTTTTGGGGAGTCGAAGCAGTGTTCGACCATGTGAAGGGCGTCTCAGACGCGGTCTCCGGATACGCCGGCGGCAGCAAGGCCAACGCGCACTATGAAATCGTAAGCACCGGAACCACCGGTCACGCGGAATCCGTCCAGGTTACATACGATCCATCGCAAATCTCCTACGGACAATTGCTGCAGATTTATTTCTCCGTGGCGCACGATCCTACCGAGCTGAATCGCCAGGGACCGGATGAAGGCACCCAATACCGCTCGGAGATCTTCTACACCAGCGACGAGCAAAAGCGCATCGCCGAGGCCTACATCCAGCAGTTAACCGACGCCAAAGCTTTCCATGGGCGCATCGTCACTAAAGTCGCGCCGCTGCAGGCGTTCTACCGGGCCGAAGAATATCACCAGGATTTCGTGGCCCACAATCCCATGCAGCCGTACGTATCCCGCTATGACGTTCCGAAACTCGGCGAACTGCGCAAAGCATTTCCCGAACTGGTAAAAGGAGGCAAGTAGTGACCATGTTAGATTCACGCAAATTGGGACGCCGGCCATTCCTGAGCTTCGCCGGACGGGCAATTCCCGCCGCACTGCTGCTCTGGAATTCCTCTGCCCGCGCAGCGGTCAGTAAGAAGGTGCGAATTGTCGAGTTCGATCCCTCCGGCATTCGCAAAGGCGTCGTCGAAATGGAGAAGATCGAAAAGCCCGCCGCCGAGTGGAAAAGCCAACTGAACGCCAAGCAGTTTTACGTGACGCGCCAAGCGGGCACCGAGCGCCCCGGCACCGGCAAATACGCAAACAATCACGAGGACGGCATTTACTCCTGCATTTGTTGCAATACCGTGCTGTTCGATTCCAAGACCAAATTCGAATCCGGAACCGGATGGCCCAGCTTCTGGCAGCCGCTGGCCAAGGAAAATGTTGCGGTTCAGAAAGACAACTCGCTGGGTATGGTCCGGGACGAAGTAAGCTGCACCCGCTGCGACGCTCACCTCGGACATGTGTTTGACGATGGCCCTCCGCCCACTCACTTGCGCTATTGCATGAACTCGGCGGCGCTGTCGTTTGCCGCGCGCGGCAAGCGCTCCGTCTAAGGCTCGGCGTGACTGGGCACCAAGCGAGCGCGAGCGCAGGGATGCTTTACGATCTGAGGGCGAAGCTTGAGTCGGAGACGGCTCTGCTCGGCCCCAGCCATGAGCGGACTCTCTCTGCGGCCAACGATCTCGCCGTAGCCTTCTGGAGTGCTGGCGAAATCGAGCAGGCGATCACCTTGCTGGATCAAGCACTGGATCGCGCCGATGGGCGTGAGCATTCTGCTCACTTCGACCTGCTCAGTACGCTAGGCGAGATCATGTTCGAGCAGCGTCATTTTGAGCAGGCCTGCGCGATTCAGCGCGAGTTGTTGGCCTTTCATGTTTCGGACAAAGGCGCCCATCATCCGAAGTCCCTGGCGGCGCGAAGCGATCTCGCGGCTGTGCTGTTCGAACAAGGCCATGACGAAGAAGCAGCCGGCGTTCAGCGGCTGGCCTACGAGGATGCTCACGCGCATTTAGGAATCACCCACCCCGTGACCTGCGTGCTGGCTTGGAATTGCGTGCAGGATTACGAGCGGTGCGGAGATGCCGCATCGGCCACAAGAATCGTCGCTGACGATTTGGCCTGGCTTCTAGCGGAGGATGAATCCCGCCTGGAGGAGCATCAGAAAGCGGTGCGCTCTATACTCGCCGAGCGCCTGAATTGGGATAAAGCGGCAACCTGCTAACTAAGTAATCGTCGATCGCACGCGTTCTCCCGTTCGAACGCTGATCGCGTCGGCGATCTCGGTGACTAGAATCGTGCCATCGTCGCCCGGCCCACCGGTGCGGGCAGCTTCCAGGATCGCGTCGATCACCTCGTCGGTCTGCAGCGAGGAAATCAGCATTTCCAGTTTCACCCGCGGCACATCCACGTAATATTCGGCGCCGCGATAGACGGCCTTCAGCCCCTTCGGCCCGCCGTGATCCAACACATGGGAGATGGTGATTCCTTCGATGCCCAAGCCATCCAGCGCCATTTTGACCGCGTCTAACCGGAACGGCTGGACGATCGCTTCGATCTTGATCATAGGTCTTCGAACGCCTCCGTTTATAAAACTATCCGGAAACGCATCAAGAAGTCATAGGGATTGCATAAAAAAGATATAAGGATTCACGCGCCGGACGCGGCCCGGGCTAGGAAGACTTTTCCGCCATCGCGAAGGTGTAACCAACCCACGGCTCGGTCAGGATATAGCGCGGATGTGAAGGGTCGGGCTCGATCTTCTTACGGAGTTGATTCACGAACACCCGCAGATATTGAAGCTGGTCTCCATACTCGGGTCCCCACACCGCCTGCAGAAGCTTGGCATGCGGAATCGGAATGTTGGGATTCGCAATCAGGTACTGCAGCAGGTCGAATTCTTTGGGAGTGAGCCGGATCTCGCGATCTTTGGAGATCACGCGCCGCTGTGCGAAATTAATTTGCAGCTCGCCCACCGCCACTAATTGATCGCGGTCCGGATATGCCGGCAACCGCCGCAGCGCCGCACGAATCCGCGCGAGGAGTTCCGGCATCCCGAAAGGCTTGGTCACGTAGTCATCGGCTCCGGCATCCAACGCCGCGACTTTATCTTCTTCCGAATCGCTCACCGTGAGCATGATGATGGCGGCGGCCGAGCCTGCTCTGATCTCGCGGCAGGCGTGAATGCCGCCCATGCCGGGCATGTTCACGTCCAACAGCACCAGATCGAAACGGCTGTGCCGCAGCGATTCCAGGGCATCCTCGCCGCTGGGCGCGTCCTGAACTTCGTAGCCCCGCGCCGCAAGAGTGGACCGCAGAACCCGGCGAATTTGCGGCTCGTCATCGACCACCAGCACCCGGCCCAGACTCATGGCCGCAGCGGCTCCTCTCGCGTGGGCAGCATCAAGCAGAATTCCGAACCCGAGCCGATTGCGCTTTCAACCCACAGATCGCCGCCGTGCGCGCGAATGATCTCCCGCGCGATATATCAAACCCAGTCCGCTGCCGGGCACGCGATCCTTGGCCTGACGGCGGCGATAGAAGCGGTCGAAGATCCGCTCGCGTTCCCGCTCCGGAATGCCAGGCCCCTGATCCCGCACTCGAATGGTCACGCTGTCGGCGCCCGCATCCGCCGCGACTTCGATGGCCGTCGCCGGCAGCGAATATTTCAACCCGTTATCGATCACCTGCCGCAGCGCCATCGAAGCTAGATCCGGATCGGCCGCCACCGTGGGCAGCTCCTTCCCTACGTTGACGCGCAGACTGCGCCCGTCGAGTTGCGGCTTGAAGCCGTCCAGCACCCGGCCCACAAATTCCGCCACCGCCACCGGCTGCCGCTCCAGGTGGATTTTGCTGGCGTCCATCTGCGCCATGCGGACCGCATCGCTCACCAGCAGGTTCAAGCGGCTGGCTTCCTCGTCGATGATCGATGTCAGCTCGCGCACCTGCGGCGAGAGATCCGGTACGTCGATCAGGATCGACGTGGACGCCGCTTTGATCGATGTCAGCGGAGTCTTGAATTCGTGCGCGATGGCGTCGAGCAGCGTCGACTTGAACTCCTCGCTTTGCCGGGCCGCCTCCGCGCGGGTTGCCGCCTGCTGCGTGTGCACTCCCTCCAGCGCGATTGCCACCAGTTTTAAGAGCGCTTGCAGAGCGTTCTCCGAAAGAGAAATCCCTGCCATCGCCAAACTGCCCAGCGGGCGTCCCGATCCAGCGATCCCCGCGACCAGCACATCCGAGTCTGGCTCTTGCGCGTGATCCGTTTCGGTCAAGGCTCGCTTGAGTGTCGCCTCGATTCCCGGCAACTGCTCGCGGCCGCCGTAAGCCACCGTGCCAGTTTCCGGATCGTAAATCGCAACCGACCGGCACTCGAAGATCCGTGCCAGGTTTTGCGCGACCTGGAAACAGATGTGTCCCGCGGTCCCCGTCAACAAAATCACACGGCTGAGCTCATATAGACGTTCGGTTTCCTGCTGCCGCCGCTTGGCTTCCTGCGCTTCTTGTCTAGCGCGATCCGAAAGATGGCTCGCGATGAGTGCCGTAGCCAGAAACGTAAACAGCGCTACCCAGTTCTGCGGATCGGCAATCACAAAGCGCCCCACCGGCGGAAGGAAGAAGTAGCTGAAGCACAGCATGGCCGCGATGGACGCCACCAGAGCTTCCGCCAGCCCCCAGGTCGCGGCGATCACCAGAATGCCTACCAGGAATATGAAGCCCGCCGTAGTTGCGTTCGCGGGAATGACAACGTAGCTGACGAACGTGGCGGCGGCGATCAGCGCCAGGCTCATCCACAAGCGAACGAAACGGCGGAAAATTTGGGAACGCAACGGTGTGGTCCCTCTCCAGAAGCAATTCTACTCTAGCGTGCCGGGCACCGACGGGAAGCGGTTGGTTTTCATAATTTCTTCATGACTTCTTTATAGTTTCTTTATCTTATTGACGATTCGGCACTTAACCCCCGATTTCCAAATATTGCGAATACAAATTTTGAATTGGATTAAACGCTCATTTACGGATACACTCCACTTGGAGATCGAAGTTGCCCGCACCGCAGCTTCAACGGAGGGCATCGCCGCATGCTGGATCTGCAACAAGTGGAATCGTTTCGAATGGTCGCTCTGACACACAACTTCACACGCGCCGCGGCCGAACTCGGGTGTTCACAATCGAGCGTGACGCTGCACGTCAAAGCCTTGGAGCGTGAGTTAGGAGCTTCCTTGCTGGAGCGCCACCGGTTTTCGAAAACGGTTCAACTCACCGAAGTGGGCCGGCGCACGCTGGATTACGCCGAGAGGCTTCTGGCCCTGGCGAATGAGGCGAAGGAAGCCGTCGGAAAGCACCTCCCCTAGTTGACTCGCGGACCTTACGAGTAGCGGAGCAGCGCCTTGAATCCGTAATCCATGTGCTGCTGGATGTGGCAGTGAAACAGCGTCGGCCCCGGCTGGTCGGCCGTAAAATCCACGCTGGCGCGTCCGTAGGTGGGCACCACAACCGTGTCCTTGATTACGCCGGACGTGGCCTTGCCGTAGATCTCGGCGATTTCGAGCTGGTGGCGATGCACATGCATCGGGTGCGAATCGTCCGTGCGATTGTGAAAAGTCAGCCGGTAACGCGCCCCTTGCTTGAGCATGAATTCCTGCTCGTGCGGATACGGCTTGCCGTTTACCGTGAAGCTATTGAACTTGCCTGCGCCGCGCGGCACTTTCTCAAACACCATGTCCAATTTCTCAGTGGGCGCCGCTCCTGAAGGAGCTTTCCCAAATATCGTATAGTCCCAATTCGCTTTGGGCGGCGGAGTCCACTGCGGAAGCTTGCGTTGCCCGGCGTACTCGATAACGATGCCCAAGCCGCCTTCGCGCACCGGATCCTCAGGCGCGCCCAGAATCCAAATTCCGGTCTGATTCATTTCCACCCATGCATCGATGCGCTCGCCCGGACCCAGCATCAACACATCCACCGCCGCCGGCATCGGCACCGGATTCCCATCCAGCGCGATCACGTTGAACTTGTGACCCGGCAGCGCCAGATGGCGGATCTCAATGGCGCTGGCGTTCAGAAAATGAAAGAGCACGCGGTCGCCCGGCTTGACGCGAATCGGTTCACCTGCGCCGAGGGCCTTGTCGTTGATCGAATAAATATCCGACTGCACTTCCAGCCCCGGCTGCCGCGTGTCCATCACCGCCGGCCTTTCCGGTTGCGCCCCGGCTGGATCGAGATCGTCATTATCCATCGCCTGATTGCTGAAGTACGGCTCCCAATCGCGCAGCGCAAGAAAATGTTCCTGATCGTAGCGGCCGGGATTGCTGGCTCCCTCGACGATCAGAAAGCCGAACTGCCCGGTGAAACTACCGCGATGCAAGTCGTCCATCGACATGGTGTGCGTGTGATACCAACGCGTCCCCGCCGGCGTAGGCGTGAATTTATAGCTGCGCGTTCCTTGCGGAGGCACGACCGGGGTGCCCTCTTCCTCTGAGCCATCGACATCGGAAGGAATCAGCAGCCCGTGAAAATGCACATACTCCGGGACGTCGGTTTTGTTGATGACGTTCACCGTGACCGGCACGCCCTCCTTCATCCGCAGCCGCGGCCCCGGCGAGATGCCGTTGTACCCGATCGTGCTGATGATGCGATTGGGCGCGAGTTCAACCGTGATCGGCGCGATTTCGAGCGTGAAATCGGTCTTGGCCACGTCCTCGGAGCCGGTGGGCGTCAGAAAGGACTGCGGCTGCATTTGCATTTGCTGCTGCGCCATGAGCCGGCTACTCGCCGCCAGTCCAGCTATTTTGAGAAAGTCGCGTCTTTGCATGAGTAACGCCGCAATGAGAAACAAGGCGACAATCTTTGAACATGGTACCGCCAGCTTGGCTGTGGCCAGCAGTGGCCGCTAGACAGGGCCGAGTCCAGATTCGGTGGGCTATCCGGTAATCGCACGGCGAAATTCCTCGTAAGAAAGAACCCGGCATGTTGTCTGGGCGCTACCGGCAACCTCAGATAGGGCCTGTCTCTGCTTGGTGTCGTTCGTAATGAAGAAATCACCATACGGTAAATATCCAGCCATCGCGAGGTCGTTACGGCCGGCCGGACTGCCCTTCCGTCCTCGCTGCCCGCGAAGTGACCACGCGAAGAAGCCCATTAGTTGACCAAAACCCAGTGCGCGGACCGGTGGACATACCTCGACAAACTCGTTTGCCTCCGGCGCCGTCAGTTGTCTCCCCGACACCGTCTGATAGATACCTCGTATGAGATTCCATACGAACCGCCCGTGCACTTGATCGCTTGCAACCAACTCTTCATAGCTGCTGGGTCTTTCTTGCGCTGGAATCTCGTCAAGCCTTGGACGTACACTCTTCAACACTCGTTTGAATTCTTTCTCGAATCCGCGTTGCTCGATTCTCTGTTCTGCGGAAAATATGTCGCCCAAGTAATCTTGCTGAGCAATCAAGCTCTCACAGTCGGGGGACATCCGTACGTCTACGTCCTTCCAATCGAACCGTTCTGGTGCCTCAGCGTGCGATTTAATCATCAGCCGAATCATCTCGTGGGGTGGAACGAGGCACGTCCCGGGTCTACGCAACCGCTCAAATCGACGGACGAGAGCGTACCTCTCCGTCGATGCGGGAGTGGAGATGAGTTCTTCCAAGCTTGTGAAGGCCAGGATAACTTCAAATTCCCATGCCAGCGTCCTCATCAAAGGCGCTGAATCTGCACCATGGTCTTCGAGGGCATTGATTGCGCTCGTGTCGAGAATAATTTTCGGCGGCAAGGTTCTCCTGTACGTAATTGTAAGCACCAGACCGTCATCCGAGGGGTCGCCGAATGGCTTCATGCCCTTCTCGAGGATCGTCTTCGGAAACCTTCCCGCTCCGCATAGAATGAACGACCCGAAGTCCTTGTACCAATCGCCTTCTGGCGCCAGCGGGCCACTGCGCACCCATGCTTGGAGGGCCAGGAGATCGCTTACTGAGATGCGCCGTTCGTCGACCCGTTGCAGCAAATGATGCCAAATGCCGCGCGGAAGCTCAGAGAACTGAATCTTCGGCAATTGAGTTCTTTCCGAAGATCGCACGGATCAGATTGCGCCCGGCCTGATTCTTGCGTTCTGGTCCCGCTTCCTCAACAAAGTTTCGGTAAGCCGCCTTGAGCTGTTGTTTAGCCTCCGCCTCGGCGCGGACTCCGCGCGCGGCCAAGTCGACTAGGGCCCGGCTCATGGTCACATGGCGTTCATTTGCAACGCGGCGCACGTCGGCTGCCAAGGTAGCTGGGATTGTGACGCTTTGCCGAACCGATCTCGCCGATGCTGTCCTATTCTTGGGGGCCATGATTTTAGGGTACCAAGACTGCACCAGAGTGGTGCAGTTGCTCTTCAGCCTTCGGTTCATCTGGTCGCGGCGGCGATCAGCCAAATGTAGCTGATACAAAAACACACGAGCGCGCCGAACCCTAGCGACTGATTTCGCGTGTGCTGGAATCTGGTGTAGGAACCAGGATCATTTGGATGATGCAAGTGATATTCGTAGTTCAAGGCCAGCAGGATCATGAACAGCACTCCGTAGATGATGCTCATCGCCACCAGAAACAAAGGCGACGCGAAGGGCCTCAGCGAACGGCCGCTCGATGGATTGAAATTCAACGACCCGACCAGCAGTACGATCGACCCCGCCGCCAGACCCAACACAAATTTCGTAATGTCCAGGTACATCGGCAGCAGCCGCTTGCCGAACTCGCCGTGTTTTCCTTGGGGATCGAAAACCACCGCATGCCCCTTGCTCTTTATGAAAATCACGAGCCAGATCAGAGCGAACAGCCCAACCGCTGTTGCCACTCCGGGAAAGCCTGGAAACAACATGCATTGAGGATAGCGGATGCGCGCATGGACTTCGCAACGCCCAATACGCCATCATTTGACTACCAGGCGCGGCACGCGGCACTGCGAGGAGACGACACGCATGGCGGCAACCTATCGCGCATTGATGTTGACGAAGCCCGGCGGCCCGGAGGCGCTCCAGCTCGTCGAATTGCCGGTGGAGCCGCCCGGTCCAGGACAATTGCGGGTGCGCGTGCGCGCCGCCGGCGTGGGCGCGACCGACTTCATCGTGTTGGCCGGAAAATACCGGTTCGCGCCGAAGTTGCCGCTTGATGCCGGGTTATGAAGTCGCCGGTGTGGTGGACGCGGTCGGCGCCGGAGTCGCCGGCTTCAAGGTGGGCGATCGCGTGGCTGCGCTCACGGTCTATGGCGCATTCACGGAACTGATTACGCGCGCGGCCGAACATTTTCTGCCGATTCCCGATGACGTCTCCGATCGCGACGCGGCCGCCGTGATCCTAAACTATGGCACCGCGTGGCAGATGATTCACCGGATCGCGAAAGTGAGGCCTGGAGCAACGGCGCTAGTAACCGGCGCCTCAGGCGGAGTAGGCACTGCGGCCCTGCAACTCCTGCGGCTCGCGGGAGTGAAGACCTACGGCGCTGCTTCAGCGTCGAAGCATGAAATGTTGCGCTCCCTCGGCGCAACGCCTATCGATTATCGTGCCGCGCCAGTCGATCAACTCACACGCGCCCTCGAACCCAACGGCGTCGACTACGTTTTCGACGCGATCGGCGGCGCCAACATCGGCCCTTGCATCGGCGCATTGCGGCGCGGCGGTACGTTGGTGGCTTTCGGTTTCATGGCAGCGACCACGCCGATTTCCCAACGCGGCGATGTTCGCGAATATTTTTCTGGGAGCGCGTCTGCGTGGGCGGCAGGGCAGGTTCTATGGGATCACGATGCTCTATCGCAAGGACCCGCGAGCAACTGCGCGAGGATCTCCCCAAAATTTTCTCGCTGCTCGGGCAGAAGAAAATCGATCCGCTAGTCAACTACACATTTCCGCTACTGGACGCCGGAAAAGCGCTCGAATTTCTCGCCGCAGGTTCCGTCGAAGGAAAGATAGTACTCGTAAACGATTGATTCCGTGAGGCAAAGCTGCGGCCCCCGAGACTCACTCATCGATATGCTATGTATGTAAGTGAAAGGAGTGTTCCACGTATGAACACTAATATTAAGCAGGACCAGAAGAACCAGAGACAGAAGACGCGCCAGGTGCAAAGGACGGCGAAGCAGGGGCAAAATCCCGCGATGCTTCCCGACCGCAGGCACCCCGGCCATGAACAGGAGCACCCCGAGACGCGGATGACCCGCTAAGTCTCACCCGTTCAAATATTCAAACAAGAAAAGCTCCCTCCCCCCACATTGTGGGAGGGAGCTTTCGTGTTTCTGGACGGCGCTTTCTTAAATTGAATTGAGGCTCGCAATCGTTGCGGAGGGCAGTTGCAGAGCCGCGGCGCTGAGATTCTCGCGAAGATGTGCGACGGACGATGTGCCGGGGATCAACAATATATTAGGTGAACGCTGCAGCAGCCAGGCGAGCGCCACTTGCATGGGAGTCACTCCGAGCGCTGCAGCCGCCTCGTCAAGAGTCGAGGATTGCAGCGGAGTGAAGCCTCCTAACGGAAAGAACGGCACATAGGCGATGCCTTGTCGCGCCAGGTCATCGATAAAAGCGTCGTCCTGCCGCTGGGCAACATTGTAAAAATTCTGCACGCAAACGATCTCCGTAATCGTCTGCGCCTCCGCCACCTGAGCCGGGCTCACGTTGCTCAGGCCGAGATGGCGGATCAGTCCCTGCTGTTTGAGATCCGCCAGCACGGCCAGCGGCTCTGCAATCGATCCGCCGGATGGCGCCGTGAATCCTCCCACCCGCAGGTTCACCACATCCAGCACATCGAGTCCCAGATTCCGCAGATTGTCGTGGACTGCATCCACGAGCTCCTGGCGTGAAAGCGCATGCGGCCACGATTTGTCCGGCAGCCGGCGCGCGCCTACTTTAGTCACCAGCACCAGCCCGTCTGGGTACGGATGAAGCGCTTCTTTTATGATCTGGTTGGTCACATGCGGACCGTAATAATCGCTGGTATCGATGTGGTTGACTCCCGCCGCGATCGCTTCGCGCAGGACCGCGACCGCAGCGTTTCTATCGCGCGGCGGCCCGTACACCTGGGGGCCGGCAAGCTGCATCGCGCCATAGCCCATGCGCCGCACATTCATGGACGTGCCGGGAAGCGTGAAGCTGCCGCCGAGGTTGCTTTGGGTTGTCATGTCTCTTTAAGAATCGCCTATTTCCGGCGCACGCCCGTAAGCTCTCCCTCGGCCATTTTGATGCGGAACTCGTTGACGCGCTTTTGCCCATCGCGGATGAATTCGAAAATCGTTCCGGTGAGGGAGAACGTGGTTTCCGATAGCGAATCCAGCTTTTGCTTGCCCTGGTTGTCGTAGTCCAGATACAAGCCGTCCTTCTCGGCGAAGATTTCAGCAATCACGGTCTTGGAGCCCTCGTTCACGTCATAGGAACCGGCGTAGGCGTTCAACACTTCGGCGGGTACCGCGACATCGACGGAAGCTGTGCTGGCCGGTATGTGCGCGCGGTCCTTCTCATTTTCGTTGCAGGCATATTCGAGCATCTCGGTGTCGGTGACCAGTTCCATGTGAATGGGCACCGTGATTGGCTTCGTCAACGCTTTGGGATCGTCGAAAGTCACTTGCAGTTCGATGTGGCCAAAGTCGGTGCGCCGGTATTTTTCCGTGACGTGCAAGCTCTCGGTATGCGGATGGCCGGTGTTGTCGAGCCAGGTCTTGTCGTTGTAGCCGTTGCTTTCGACGATCAGTGTGTCGCCGTCCCAACGTCCTACCGAGTAACCCATCCACGACGGATTCGGCTCTTTTTCCAACTGCCGGCCATCCATGAAGATCACGCGATGCGTGAGGTCGTCATTCAAAACCGCAAGCATGGCGGGAGTCTGAATGATTCTGGATTCGCGATACGGAGTAGTGGTGTAGATCGGGCCAAAAGGAACGCACAGCGTGTCCATGCTCTCCTTGCCGAAGTCTTTTCTGCGCTGTTGATAGAGAGCTTCGGCCCAGGCCTGCACGATCCCCGGCGGCTCATCGGCAGCGATGTTGTTGTTGTACTTGTCGGAAGCTTTGCCCCACAGTCCGGAAAGATCGGGTTTGCCTTCCGCGGTTCGAGGCGTGGGCGCCTTCAGGTTCGGTTTGCCATCGGCGGTGCGCGGAATCCCCGGAGTCGGCAGGTGCAGCCACTGCGCGCTGAGCGGCAGCGCCACCAGAACTAGAATCGAGAAGCGAAGCATTCTTCCCTCCTAACCTGCTAAACGTGCCGTGCGACAAGGCTGGCGGAGCGCGCCTGAATCGCGGGCACGCCGATACTAATTCTAAGTATTACGTAATCGAGGACACTAGCCCGGGCGGTCGTTGGGGTGGGCTGGAGATGCTGGGCGTACTGGTACGCCGTTTGAGAATTCAAACATCAAGTGTCACCTTTGTTGGGGGAATCCACGTCCTGACTCTTCAGGGGGAACCACTAAATGATTCGGAGAGACCGTGTTCCGATTTCCTGCTTTTTGATAGCTTCCACTGCTGGGCTCATTGCAGGTGCCCCTGGGCCTACGGCCGCACGCGTGCCAAAGGGCATCTACACCAACTTTCTCCTCGATGGTGCTGTCAATCGGGCGCGGATAGCGGCGTATCCCAAAATCAATCTGCCGAAAAACTTGCCGGCGTATCCCAATCCCCAACTCACGCCCGACCCCACGGACTCAGTTCTGGTCAGCTACTTCACCACCCTCCTGAATAATCCCGCGATTTCCGGACTCGCACCGATGATCCCGTGGAACTTGCTCAACCCTAATAGCCCGGGAGCGAACCCGGTTCATCCGGCGGCAGGCGCCTATACCTGGAACGCGTTGGATGACGTCTTTATCGCGGTGGATAGATGGAACAGCACGCACCGTCTGCTTCCGCCGAAGACCATCCAGTTGATCGTCTCGTCCGGCTTTAATTCGCCGGGCTGGGTCTTCAGCGATATCGATGCCGGTGTGTGTGGATCGAGCGGAGGCTGCACTGGCTCCTGCGACGCGCTATTCATGAATCCTCCACCCACCCAACCGGCCTCGACTCTCTGTGGATACACCACGCTTTTCTACCAGGTGGAAAGCGGCACGCCGGTTCAAATTCCATTACCGCTGCCGTGGAGTGCCGTCTATAAGAGTGATTGGGGAGCGTTCCTGGCTGCGCTCAACCAGCACATCCAGCAGGAGCCATCGAGCTCCGCATTCGTCTCGATCGCCATGTCGGGCCCGACCGCATCCTCGACGGAAATGATTCTGCCCAACCAGGACAACCAGACCGTGAACGGTAACGGTGGAATCCTGACGTTGGGGGCTGGAGTACTGCCTGCGAGCGATACCATCCCTAACCTCGACGTACCGAGCTGCGTGGAATCTTCTGTTTCCAGAATTTCTATGGTTCCGATCCGAAATTCCAAAATACCGATCTGCCGTTCATCCAAGAGTGGAACACGGTGATCGATTTATACGGCCGGATTTTCAGCGGCGTGACGCTGTGTCTCACCACCACCACCGACGCACTCCCCGGCTTCCCGGGTCCGGACAAATCCCTCATCGTTCCCGCGCCGGGTTTTGAATCGGACTGCGACGACCCAAGCGATCCCATGAAGGCCATGGTTTGCGCGGCCGTGACTCAGGTCTTGGCGCATTTCACGAATCCGACGGTTGGCGGGAACAATGCCAAGACGACCTTTGAGGCCGGGATGACCGCAGCTCGCGATGGCACTGACCTGGGAACCAACGCCATAAAATGGCTGGCGGTAACGACCGCCGGAGGCTGGGCGCCGCTACCGGGCACTGCATACCACATGTCCCGGATGCTGGGCGGGATACAATTTGCCCATACTTTTTCTGGCGCCTCTAGCGTGCAGGCCGAAGGTTGCACGACATATCCCTCCCCATCATGTAATGTCACCCCCGAGCAAGGTCTCGAAAACGTGCTCCAAATGAGCTACTTCGTTGGCACGCCCGCCGGGCCGCTGTATGGAGCATCTCCCAATGTGAACCTCGGTAATTTCCGATATAGCTTCGCACCGATGAATTTTCTGGAGATCTATGACGATGATGTTCTCTACGCTTCCGGTTTGAGCAACTGCGCCATGGCCGATATCACCGGCAGCCCCGGCTCACCTGGCAGCCCCGCCGTTGCGCCGGATTTGAGCGCCTGTGAAGCGCTGCCGCCCAGCGCTTTATATCAAAGTGCGTGGAAGACGCAGGAGGAACTCGATCTCACTGGCCTGAGTCTCTTGTTCATTGCCGAGCCGGCGCTTTTCTGATAACTCAAGCGTTGGCTCCGCTGGAGTCGCTCCCGCGCTTCTGATATCCTTCACTTCGTAGGCTTTCACTATGAAGCTGGTGCGGTCCCTCTCCGCCACTCTCCTCGCGATCTCGCTCGGCCTCGGACTGTTTGCGCTGCAGATCGCGGCGGCGCAGGGATTCGGCCGCGATCGCGGCTACTACTCCGGCGGACCCAACGTGCCCTCGGAGTTTTATTGGAGCCGGCTGCAATACACTTCCAGCTACGCCAGCGGCAGCAGCTTCGGGTTTCGCCGATTTTGCGGCGGCTGGTCCAGGATTATCCCAAGGCCGACAACGATTGCCTGATCGCCCTGCGGCGCTTGACCCACATCAACTCGCCGTCGCCGCTCAACGTGGTCGATCTCGATAGCGACCATATCTTCGACTATCCCTGGATCTACGCCGTCTCCGTGAACAACTGGACCTTCACCGACGAGGAGGCCAAACGCCTGCACGATTATCTGCTGAAGGGCGGCTTCCTGATGGTGGACAACTTCCACGGCACCGACGACTGGGAGCATTTCATGGCCGGCATGCGCATGGTGCTGCCCGACCGTCCGGTCGAGGATCTCAAGGATAGCGACGAGATCTACCACGTCCTGTACGACATCAACGAAAAGTTTCAGATCCCCAGCGAGGTCTACGTCAACACCGGCCGAACTTATGAGAAGGACGGCTACGTGCCCAAGTGGCGCGCCATCCGCAACGACCACGGGCGCATCATGGTGGCGATCTGCGCCAACATGCATCTCGGCGACGCCTGGGAGTGGGCCGACAGCCCGCGAGTACCCCGAGAAGTTTTCCGGACTTGCGTTTCGCATCGTCCTCAACTACATCACCTACGCCATGACCCACTAGACATGAACCCCGTGCGCCTCTTCCTACAGTTCGCGAGCAGCCCAGAGGCCCATGTTCGAGTTCTTTTTTAAATATCCGCGCTCGGTGTATGCACGCGGCCAATTTGCCCTTCTGGGCGCGTGGCCGAAGTGGATACTGGCTGCTGCTGATCCTGGCCGCGGCCGCCGGTCTGGCCTGGCTGATCCGTTCGCGCTTGCACAGGACGCCGCGCCGGTGATGCGAGGCTGGCGCGCCTGGGTGATCTGGGGACTTGCAAGCACTGATGGCCGCGATCGTGCTGGTGCTGCTCTGGCAGCCCGCGATCACCGTCGCCGAGTTGAAGCCGCAGCAGAACATCATCGCCGTGCTGGTGGACGATTCGCGCAGCATGGGAATGTCCGAGGACGGCTCGACGCGCCAGGCGCAAGCCGTGAAGGCGCTGCAGAACGGCGTGCTCGCCAGCCTCAACCGCTCCTTTCAAACGCGTCTCTATCGCGTCGACGACGTGCCCGCGCGCATCGACGACTCTGGCAGGATCTGCAGCCCAACGCGCCCTCGACGCGCATCGGCGACAGCCTCAAGCAGTTGAGCGAGGAGACTTCCGATCTGCCCATCGGCGCCGTGGTGCTGCTCAGCGACGGCGACGACAACGCCGGCGGCATCAGCGCGGACGCCATCAGCGCGCTGCGCGCCCGCCACATTCCGGTTCACACCGTGGGCTTCGGACGCGAGCGCGCCGCGCACGATGTGGAACTGGACGATGTCGTGGTTGCGCCGCGCGCACTGGCCGACTCGCGCATCGCCGCTAAGATCACGCTGCACCAGCGCGGATACGCCGGCTCGAAAGTCAATCTGACGGTGCGCGACGTCAGCACCGGACAACCCAAAGTCCTCGCCGCCCGCACCATCACGTTGGGTCCGGATGGCAATCTGCAGACCGAGACTCTGATGTTCGATATCGGCGGCGCCGGCGCGAAGACCCTGCAGATCGCGGCCGCTGCCCTCGCGGGCGAAGAGAACACCGCCAACAATACGCTGACGCGCGTGGTGAACGTCAGCTCCGATCCGCGCCGCATCCTCTATATAGAGGGCGAACCGCGCTGGGAGTACAAGTTCATCCGCCAGGCCGAAGAAGACGACCGCATGGTGCAGATCGTCTCCATGGTCCGCACCAGCGAAAACAAGATCTACCGCCAGGGAATCGCCGATCCCAAAGAACTGGCCGAAGGTTTTCCGTCTCGCGCCGAGGATCTGTTCGCTTACCAGGGCTTGATCATCGGGTCGGTGGAAGCCGGCTACTTCACTCCCGCGCAGCAGGAATTAATTCATCAGTTCGTCGATCGCCGCGGCGGCGGACTGCTGCTGCTCGGCGGTCAGTTCGCGATGGCGGATGGCGGCTGGAACGCGACCGAAACTCATCGATCTGATGCCGACGATGCTGCCCGGCCAGTCGCCGGCACGTTCCATCGCGAGGCCGATCCACGAGACGGCACCACGCACACCACCGCCGAGCTCGCGCCCGCCGGAGTCGACAGCATCATTACCCGCCTGGTCGATGATCCCGCCGCGAATTCCGCCAAGTGGAAGACAGCTGCCCTACCTGATGGATTATCAGGATCCCGGCACTCCCAAGCCGGGCGCGGAAGTTCTCGCCAACATGATTACGCCCGAAGGCAAGAAGCTGCCCTTGCTGATCACGGAAAACTTCGGCCGCGGCCGCACCGCGATCATGGCCACCGGAGGCAGTTGGCGCTGGCAGATGAGCTCGCCGCTCGGCGATACCGCGCACGATTTGTTCTGGCAGCAGCTGCTGCGCTGGGTGGTTTCCGATACGCCGGGCCACGTCTCCGCGTCGGTGCCCGCGCAGATGCTGCTCGACAACGGAGCCGTGACGATCGCCGCCGAGGTTCGCGATCAACAATACAATCCCGCCGCCGATGCCAAGGTCGAGGCGCACATCCTGGGCCCCAGCGGCGTCAGCGCTTTGGTCGAGATGACGCCGGTGCCCGATAATCCCGGCCAGTTTCAAGCGGCGTGGTCCGCTCCCAGAACGGGTTCGTATCTGACCGAGGTCACGGCGCAGCGCGCGGATCCGAAGACTGGTAAGTTCAGTGAACTGGGACGCGACGTTTTAACCTTCCAGCGCATGGACGGCGTCGCGGAGAATTTTCACACCGAACAAAACCGCGATTTGCTGGAACGCCTCGCCACGCAAACCGGCGGACAATATTGGAAGCCTGCGGACCTGGGCAAACTCGCCAGCAGCATTCCTTTTTCAGAAGCCGGCGTGACGAATGCGCGAAACCAAAGATTTGTGGAATTTGCCGCTGGTGTTTTTTGTGCTGGTTCTCCTGCGATTCTCCGAATGGTGGCTGCGGCGAAAGTGGGGGATCGTTTGAAAAAGTCGCATGGTGGACATTGTAAACTAAAAAGTTTACATTAAAATAATGATCGGCGGCTTCCGCCACAAGGGGTTGGAAGAAATTTGCATCACCGGCAAGACACGCCGGATCGGCCCCGAGCATATTCGGAAGTGCGTGCGTATCTTGTATTTGCTGGGAGCAGCGGCGAACCCAGGGGAGATGAACATCGCCGGCTTTCGCTTCCACAGTCTGGAGGGCAGTCCAAGGCGCTGGTCCGTGCGCGTGAGCGGGAATTACCGGATCACCTTCGGCTGGTCGGGCGAAAATGCTCTAGATGTCGATTTTGAAGACTATCATTGAGGAAGGTATGAACAGGCAGAAAGTCATGGAGAGAAAAGACGGACTGCCGCCAGTCCATCCGGGAGAGATCATCAAGGAAGACATCTTGCCGTCGGTCGGCCTCTCGGTAACGGCTGCGGCGAAAGCTCTGGGCGTCTCCCGCCAGATGCTTCACGACATCCTGGCGGAGCGTAAGCCCTTGTCCGCCGTCATGTGCTTGAAGGTATCGCGCCTATTTGGCAGCTCGCCGGAAGTATGGATGCGGTTACAGGCCACCTATGACCTGAAGAAGGCTGAGCAAAATAAGAAGGTCATGCAACGCGTTGCACGGATTGTGCCTGTAAGGCCGGCCGAAGAAGTTCGGGCCTGATCCCTACTGGAACGGATAGAATCGGGATCTGAAACACCGAGGCTACGCGATATGCCAAATGAGAAATGCAAGGGCTGTTTGAAAGAAGGCGCGGAACTCCAACGGAGTCATCTTATTCCAGCTTCCGTCTACAGACTGCTCGACTCCCCGGATGCCCCCAATCGTAACCCGATTTTGATCACTTCGCGGTCTATCGTACAAATTTCACTCGAAATAAGAGATTACCTCCTATGCGGTCCGTGCGAACAACTCTTGAATCGAGAGGGCGAGCAGTGGGTGGTTCCGCTCCTTGCAACGCGGACGAGGGAGTTCCCACTGCATGACATCTTGAACGAAATAGCCCCCGATTTTGTTGATCCTGACGTAAAGGCATATGCAGGTTCGAAAAATCCGAGCTTACGCGTAAAGGATCTCACGCACTTCGCTCTTGGCATCTTCTGGAAGGCCTCTGCGCATTCCTGGAAAAGCGGCCCTTCATCGATAATTCCAAGGATTGAACTTGGCTGCTACGGAGAAAGTATCAGGTGCTTTCTGTTTTGCGACGGACCATTTCCTGAACACGTTGCGTTGGGAATAAGTGTGATGCCCACTCCAGTTACTACCATGCTGTCGTACGAACCGCGAGCAGGTCGAAAGTCAGGCGGCGTTCACCACTTCAGTTTCTATGTGCCCGGAGTTCTGTTTACGCTTTCGGTTGGAGAAGGAGTCGCCGGAAAGGCAAAGGATATTTGCTTTTATGGCAACCCATTGCACCCGATCCTTATCAAGGACCTTGCTGAAGAGGTAGAGCGTTATCCGAAGGAGACGTATTTTAAGGGAAAGGCCGCGATGAATTTGAAACGCAAGACGTGGGGGATCGTTTAGATGGGACTCTTCGCGCCCTGGTTCCTCGCCGGGCTAGCCGGAGTCGCGCTTCCGCTCTACCTGCATTTATTGAAGCGGCACAAGCGTCCGCCCAAGCCGGTGCCGTCGTTGATGCTTTACGAATCGCGCAGTAGTCAGTTCGACGAGGCATCGGCGGCTCGATCATATATTGCTGCTGTCGCTGCGGCTGTTGTTGTTGCTGCTGTTGATTCTCGCCTTCGCCAATCCCTTTATCAATCGCAATGCGGCCGCGCTTGCGAGCAACCGGCTGGTGCTGCTGGTGATCGACAATTCTTTCAGCATGCGCGCCGGAACCCGGTTAGCCGACGCCAAGGACGCGGCCATGAGCGTGCTTGGCTAAAAAAGGCGCCGCGCGCGCGCAGGTGGCGGCGTTCGGATCGCAACTGCGGCTGATGACGCAGCCGATCGAAGACCAATCCGCGTTGCGCGCCGCCGTGCAAGCCATTCAGCCCGGCGACGGCCACGGCAACTTCGGCGAACTGGCGCGCGCCGTGCGCGCCATGGCCGAAGTCGGTCCACACTCCCATCGAATTTCATCTGTTCAGCGACATGCAGCGCGCGAGACTGGCCGCCACTTTCTCCGACATGGCGCTGCCCGGCGAACGTAAAGGTGGTGACGCACGCCGTGGTCACGAAAGCCCAGCCCAACTGGACGGTCGAATCCGTGGACGCCCCGGGACAAGTGTGGGGCAAGGACGCCAAGCCGGTTCACGTGCAAGCCGTGATCGCGGGCTACGGCACTCCCGCCGCGCAGCGCACCGTGTCGCTGGTCGTGAACGGCAAGACCACCGCGACCAAAACGGTTGCCGTTCCCGCCAACGGACGCGCCACCGTCGACTTCCCGCGCTCGAAGTGCCCTACGGCTTCAGCCGCTGCGAAGTCAAGATCGATTCCGCCGACGGCTTCCCGGCCGACGACCTGCGCCGTTTGCCGTCGAGCGCTCCGACCCGCAAAAAGTTTTGCTGATCCACAACTACGGCGACAGCCGTTCGCCGCTCTACATCGGAGCCGCGCTCTCGGCGGCCGCGCAATCGGCGTTCACTTCTCGAATCGATCAACGTCAACGAGGCGGCCGACCGCAAGCCGTCCAACTACGCCTTCATCATTCTCTCCGATGTCAATCGCTGCCGTCGCTGCTGGAAAATTCGCTCACGCAATACGTGCGCTCCGGCGGCAGTCTCCTCATCGCCGCGGGCACCTCCGCCGGCGCCCGCTCGCAGATTCCCATTTTCGGCGCGCACATCGTGACCAACCCGCGATTACAGCCGCGTGCCCGATCGCTACATGGCGGTCGGCTCCAGCGACTCCTCCTATCCCGCCGTCGCCAAGGCCGACGGCTGGCCGGGCGTGAAGTTTTTCTACGCTCTCGATGTGGAACCCGGCGATGCCCGCGTGATCGTCCGCCTGGGCGACCAGACGCCGCTGCTGCTCGAGAAACGCATCGGCGAAGGCCGCGTGATGCTGCTCACCTCCGGGCTCGACAACCTGACCAACGATTTTCCGCTGGCTCCCGCCTTCGTCCCCTTCATCGAACAGACCGCGCGCTACCTCGCGGGCAGCGAACGCCAGGGCGGCGCGCGCATCGGTGGACGCGTACCTGGAACTGCGCAATGCCAAGGAACACGCCCAAGGCGTCGAGGTCACCGATCCCGAGGGCAAGCGCCCGCTCACCCTGGGCGAGGCCGCCTCCGCGCAATCGTTCCAACTCACCGAGGCCGGCTATTACCAGCTGCGCCTCGCCGACGGCCGGCAGGACGAAGTCGGCGTCAACCCCGATCCGAAGGAATCGAACCTCGACGTGATCCCCGACGATGTCTTGGCGCTGTGGCAAGGTAACGGCGGCAAGTCTTCGCAGGATGCCGCGGCGCCGACGGCAGGTCAAACGCGCCCGCGGCAACGCCACAGAAAACGCCAGAATCATTCTGGTGGTATGTGATGCTCTTCGTGCTCGCCGCCGCCGTCGCCGAATCGATCATCGCGAGCGGCTACCTCGGGACGCAGCGCGAGGAACAGTAAGCGCCACCACAAACGGCAACGCCGTCCCTCTATTAAAGGAACGGCGCGTGAACCGCAATCTATTTTTCAGATCGCCAAGCAGACCTAGCGGGCTGGCGGCTTGTATCCGTCGCTCGGCTGACCGCCCTGATAGAAATTGAAATCCGATCTGGGGAACGGCGTCGGCGGCACGGGTCCAGTGGCGCCCAAGTATTTCCCGGCGCGCTTGGTCGCATCGTGGATCAATTTCAGCATCCCCTGATACGGCCCTGCTTCGCGATCGAACCAGCCCGAGAAATTGCTCAAGTCCGTGTTTGCGATCAACACGCCATCGACGCCGGGAACGCTCGCGATGTCATACGCGTTGGCCACACCAATCGGCGTTTCGATCATCACGATCACGATCATGTTCTCGTTGACCGAAGTGCGGTATTTCATGGTGGCGTCCTTTTCATCGCCGAACCAGATCTTTGCCGCCTGGCCGGCTCCCATGCTGCGGCGGCCTTCCGGCGGGTACTTGGCATAGCGAACAGCGGCTTGTGCCTTCTCAACCGTGTCCACCGTGGGCATAATAATTCCCAGCAATCCGATGTCGGTGGCATGCTGAATCGAACTTTCCAGTTCATCCGCGATCGCGCACCATCGGCGTGGCTTCCGAGCGCGGGCATGCCGCGATCATCTTCTCGATGTCGGCCCAGGTCATGGTGCTGTGCTGCATCTCAAACCAGACGAAGTCGTAGTGTTTGGCGACTTCGCAGTAAAGCGCGGCGTCGGGCTTGCCGACGGTGTAGCTGGAGAGGGTCTTGCCATCCAGCAGTTTCTGTTTGGCGTTGTTGTAGAGCTTCGGTGCCGGAGTTTGGGCCTGCGCAGGCGCCGACACGCTGACGGTAAGCGCGGCGAGCAACGCGTACCCTAGTGTTTTCGCGAAATCGATTCTCATTTGGATCTCCCTGAGGATTTGTACCATACCGTGCCATGCGCTCGCTACCTGCCTAAACGGCTTATGCGTTGGATCCTGCGCGCTGATAACGAATCCCGTCGTGCTATCGAATAATTTCCATTTGCTGGCGCCTGGCACAGCGTCAGTCGCGAAGTTTGAATTCCCGGCACCTTCACTATGGAAACGCCTCCTCCAGCTCGCCTTCTTGGCCGAATTTATACGCCATCCATCTGAATTTCGGATGCTTGCCGGAAAATACGTTCGACCATTCCGCGCAGCACTCGCGGTGGCTTCCTTGCCCCTCCGACACCTGCGCCAGTGCGATATGCTTTAGGTGTTAAAAGTGGCCGCCGTGGGAGGTTCCATGAGTCTCCGCGAACAACTTCACGCATACATTGCGCAACTGGAACAACGTCTGCGCTGGAGCACTGTGCTGCGCGGCTTGGCGATTCTCACCGGCAGCGCTTTGGTGGCGACGCTGGTGCTGGTCACCATCGCCAATGCGCTCGCCTTTTCGCATGGCAGCGTGACTGCCGCGCGCTTCGGGCTGATTCTGATTCTGGCCGTTGCCGCAGCCGCTGGTTTGGCGCTGCCCTTGCGCCGCTTGACCCGCCGCCGCGCGGTCGGAACCGCCGAAGCCACGTTTCCCGCAATTCGAGCAGCGCCTCACGACTTTCGCCGAGCGCGATGGCCGGGATCCTTTTATCGAACTGCTGGCCGGGGACACTCTTGAACGTCGCGCAATCCGCCGAGCCCAAGCAAATGGTCACCGACCGCCGTCTTTGGATCTCGCTCGGCACCGCGCTCGGCGCCTTCGCTATCCTGATCTGGATGATCGCCGCCGGACCCGGCTTTCTGGGTTACGGCGCGTCGCTGCTGTGGACCGGCCCGCATTCGGGCAAGCCCTGCGTTCTACGATCTGCGCGTGACTCCCGGCGACGCCGTGGTGCGCCGCCACGCCGATCAGATGGTTTCGGCGCTGCCCACCGGCCTGCAGTCGCCCAGCGTCAAGTTGTATGCCCGCTTTCAGAGCTCCTCCAAGTGGGAAGAGATTGCGATGCAGCCACAGGCGGCGGGCAGTTTCGCCGGCGGCTATCAATTTCTATTTGCCGGATTGCCGGAGAACGTCGAATACTACGTCACCGCCGGCGCGATGACGTCGAAGCACTTCAATATTCGCGTCACCGATTTGCCCGCGGTGAAGCAGATTCGCGTCACCTATCATTACCCGGCCTGGACCGGCATGCCGTCCGAGATCGAGGAGCGCGGCGGCGATCTGCGCGCCGTCACCGGCACCGAGGCCGAACTCGAAGTCATCGACCGACCGGCCGCTGCAGGGCGGCCAGATCCAGCTCGACAACGGACAGAAGGTCCAGCTCACCGGCGGCCAGAATAACGTCTATCGCGGCACCGTCAAGATGGATAAGGACGGCGTCTATCACGTCGCCGGCGTCGAAGAGCGGCCAGCCGGTTCGCGTCAGCGAGGATTTTTTCATCGAGGCGCGCAAGGCCAATCCGCCTCAGATTGCGCTGGTGCGTCCCGGCCGCGGCGACTATCACGCCAGCCCGATTGAAGAGGTAACCGTTGCCGCCAAGGCCACCGACGAGTACGGCCTCAACGGCGTGACGCTGCATTATTCGGTCAACGGCGGCCCCGAGACGACGGTGGATCTGCTCAAGCAAAAGCGGCAAGAAAGAGGCCGACGGCTCGACCACGCTTTCGCTGGAAGATTTCAAGCTGGTGCCGGGCGATCTGGTCAGCGTCTACGCCACCGCCAAGGACGCCAACGCCGAAGCCCACACCGACATGATGTTCATCCAGGCCGATCCGTTTGAGCGCGAGTTTTCGCAATCGCAGGCGGGTGGCGGAGGGGGCGGCGGCGGCGGCGGAGGCGGAGCGATCCGTCCGCGCAGATCTCGCAGCGCGAGAAGGAAATCATCTCCGCCACCTTCAAGCAGCAGGGCGACAAGAACTCGACGCAGCAGCAGGCCGACCGATATCGCCAAGCTGCTGTCGCAATCGCAAGCCACGTTGCACGATCAGGCCGTCACGCTTTCCGGCCGCTTGCAGGCGCGCGAGCTGACCGATGAAGTGCAGGCCATCAGCGATTTCCAGAAGGACATGATCGCGGCTTCGGACGCCATGGCGCCGGCCGCGCAGCAATTGCAGCAGCAGAAGTGGAAGGACGCCATTCCCAACGAGCAGAAGGCTCTGCAATATCTGCTGCGCGCCGAAGCCACGTTCCGGCAAATTCAGGTTGCGTTCGGACGCGGCGGCGGCGGAGGCGGCGGTGGCGGCGGCGCGGCGCGCGATCTGGCGGCGCTGTTCGATCTCGAGCTCGATACCGAGAAGAATCAATACGAGACCCAGCAGAGCTCATCGACCAGCGCCGAGCAGAAGGCGCAGGAAATCGACGACGCGCTGAAGAAGCTCGACGAACTGGCCAAGCGCGAGGAGGATCTGGCCCAGCAGCAGCGCAACGGGCACGCAGACCGCCGAACAAAAATGGCAGCAGGAAATGTTGCAGCGCGAGGCCGCAGCAACTGCAGCGGCAGATGGAGCAGCAGCTTGGGTAAGAGCGGGCAAAGCGGCCAGCAGGGGCAGTCGAGCAAGAGCGGCGGGCAAGCGGGCAACTCGTCCTCCAGTAGCGCCAGCGGGCAATCGAACAGTCAGGATAAAGGCGGCGGCAGCCAATCCGCAGCAGGCCGCGGACCAAGCCGCCGACGAGCCGCCAACAGGCGGCGCAACAGGCGCTCGACCGCTTGCGCCAGGCCAACGACGACATGAGGCGCGCGGCTTCGCAGAGTGCCAGTGCGGCCGATTCCCGCCGCGCCGCCGACCGCTTGCGCGAAGCCACCGATCTGCTGGGCGGCGTCGCAGCAGCAGGACGCCGCCGGCCGCCTCAACTCGATGGCGCAGACGGCCGAGCAGTTGGCGGCCGAGCAGAAGCAGCAGGCGGATCACGTGCGCGATTTGATCGCTCAACAGAACGCCGCTAAGCGCCGGCGGCCAGGCCGCCGAAACCTCCGACGCCGGAGGAAATCGACAAGATGGTCAACGATCGCCAGAAGGTGAGCGATGACCTCGGCCGCCTCACGCAGCAAATGCGCGACGCGGCGCGCGAGCTTGCGCCCACGCAACCGGGGGCTTCCAATAAGTTGCGGGGCGCGCTCGGCGGCATGGATGAAAACGATCTCGGCACCCGCATGCAGCGCAGTTCGGATTGGCTGCGCAGCGGACAATTTTCCGATCCGGCCGAAACCGCTCTCACCAGCGATCTGCAAAAGCTGGGTCAGCAGATTCGGGAAGCCGGCGCGGGCCTTGGGCAGCGCGCAGACCGCTTCGAAGGACGGAGCGGTGAATCGCGCGATGGACGATCTGTCGCGCTTGCGCGACCAGCTCGCGGGACTCGGCGGACGCCCCAACGGTCAGGGCCAGCCTGGACAGAGCCAACCCGCCGGCCAACAGTATCAGCCCGGCCAACTCAGCCGTAATGGACAACCTGGTCAGTCTGGGCAGCCGGGCCAGCAAGGTCAGCAGCAAGGACCGGCCGGCCAACCGGACAGCAGGGGCAAGCGGGACAGTCGGGACAACCTGGACAGGGCGGACAAGGTGGTCAAGTCGGCAACCGCGCCGCCGGTCAGATCGGCAATGCGGGCGGCGGTGGGAATCGCGGCAGCACAGTCTATGGCGACTACGACACCGGCAACACGCGCATCTCCGGGCGCGCCGCGGCGCCACAACAGGGTCCCAATCCCGCCGATACGCAGCGCGAAATCGAGCAGGGGTTGAACCTTCTCAACGGCGTTCGATCGGTTGTGCAGGACAGCCCCGAGGCCCGGCAGCAGTTGCAGACGCTGATCGATCAGATGCGCAATCTGGATCCCAAACGTTTCCCCGGGAATCCGGCGCTGGTCGAGCAGATGCACCAGCAGCTCGTCAGCGGCGTGGACGCGCTGGAATTGCAACTGCGCCGCCAGCTGGATGAAAGCCGCGGCGGCACTATCCGCAACACGGACCCGGCCAAGGTCCCCGCGGGTTATCAGGATTCCGTCGCCGAGTACTATCGCAAACTCTCCGGCGCCGGCAACTAGACCCGCGCTTCAAGCGTCGCGCTGCGCAAACGAGCGATCCGCTTGCTTGCTTTTTTCGAGCGCTGGAATATCGATCCAGCGGCGTTCCTGCCAGGATTGCGATGCCAGCTCCGCCAACTGCACTCCTTTGGCGCCTTCCAGAAGATCGTATTTATAGGGAGCGTCCACCAGCACGTGGCGCAGAAACATCTCCCACTGCACTTTGAACGCGTTGTCGAATTCGCGATTGTCGGGCACTGGCTGCCAATCCGCATAAAAGTTTAAGGGATTGGGCACATCCGGGTTCCAAACCGGCCGCGGAGTGTTCACGCGATGCTGTGTTTTGCATCCGCGCAGTCCAGCGATGGCGCTTCCATGCGTCCCGTCCACCTGGATTTCCAACAGCTCGTCGCGATACACGCGCGTCGACCACGACGCGTCCATCCTCACCGTCAATCCGCCCTCGATCTGAAACATGGAATACGCGGAATCCTCGGCGGTGCACGCGAAACGCTCGCCGCGCTCATTGACGCGTTCCGGAATCTGCGTGGCGCCGAGGCAAAAGACTCCCGTCATATTCCCGAACGTGTGCTCGAACAGATAACGCCAGTGCGGCAGCATATCGAGGATGATTCCGCCGCCTTCTTCCTTGCGCGCGTTCCAGGAAGGACGCTGGCTTTCCTGCCAATCGCCCTCGAAGACGTAATATCCAAGCTCGCCGCGCACCGACAAAATCCTGCCGAAGAATCCGGCGTCGAGAAGGCGCTGCAGCTTGAGAATGCCGGGCAGGAACAGCTTGTCCATCACCACGCCATTCTTGACTCCGTGCACATTCGCCAGGCGCGCTAATTCCATGGCCTCGGCGAGAGATTCGGCGACGGGTTTTTCGCAATATACGTGCTTGCCGCGCAGGATCGCTTCGCGCATTGCCGGGAATCGCGCAGGAGTCGACTGCGCATCGAAGTAGATGGTGTCACTCGCGTTGTCGAGCGCGCGATTCAGGTCAGTGGTGTAGCGGTGAATCCCGTGCGCCGCCGCGATGGTTCGCAATTTGGCTTCGTTGCGACCCACCAGAATGGGATCGGGCATCGCAACTTCGCCGCCCGGCAAGCGAAGGCCGCCTTGATCCCGGATCGCCAAAATCGAACGGACCAGGTGCTGATGGGTGCCCATTCGCCCGGTCACGCCGTTCATAATGATGCCGATTTTTCGCCCGGTCACGCTCGATCCCTCGCGGATACGAATTACTGCTTTGTTTCGAGTATGTACAAATTGCGGTGGATTTGCAAATAGAAAAGGCCTTAGGCGACTTTGGGGGCCGCGAAGGTGGGCGATGCAATCAGCGCCACTGCTCCGCGCAGGCGCGGATCGGAAACCTTGGACGGCAGAATCAGCGCGCTCGCCACCTTCCCGGTAAGGGCGCGTTCGACGATGGCTTCGCGCATCACGGGTTCGATGATATCCCACGCCGCCGTAATCTCGCCGCCGATGTAAACGCAGGCCGGGTCGACGCCGTGCAGGATGTTGGCCAAGCCCAATCCCAAATAGCGGGCCGTGGTTTGCAACGCCGCCGTGGCCTTTGCATTGCCGGAGTGCGCCAGCGAAATGATGGTCCGCAAGGATGGCGCGTCCGCCGCCGGTTTCGAACGCAGAGAAGCTGCATAACGGGCGCTGGTGGCGCGATCGGAAATGTAGGCCATCCAGCAGCCGTTGGAGCCGCAAGCGCAGCGCGGGCCGTCGAGATTGATCGCCATGTGACCGAATTCGCCGGCGGTTCCGCCATGCCCGGGGACCAGCTTACCGTCGACCACCAGGCCGGTGCCCACGCCGTCGGAAATGGTGATGTAGATGAAATCTTGCGTGTTCATCACGTCATCGTGAGTCAGCCACATGTGCGCCAGCGCGCAGGCCTTGCCGGCGCTTTCCACAATCACCGGTAAACCGGTCGCTTTGGCCACCGGTGGGCCGATTTCGACATCCCGCCAGCCCAGCAGCGGCGCACTGATCACGCGCCCCGCCTGGTGGTCGGCCATGCCGGGAACCACGAGGCCGATGCCCTCGCAGAGTTCGGCGGCCTTGTGCTTCTTGAGCAGGGCATTCACGTATTTTGGAAAGTCGCGAATGAACTCATCCGGTGAAAGGATGGGAGGCAGGCTTTCGCGCGCGATCTGTTCGCCCGCGAAATCGCATAGGGCGATGTCGATGGCACTGACGCGGATATCGGCCGCCACCACCAGCCGGTCGCGCGTGCGCACGTAGAGCAGCGTGGGTTTCCGTCCGCGGGAAGCGGCGCGGGTGGGCCCGTCATACACCAAGCCATCGGCGATCAGTTCATTGACGAGGGCTCCCACCACGCCTCGGGTGGTTTTCATCAGCCGCGCCAGATCGGCGCGCGAAACCGGCTGATGAGCGCGCAGGAGGTTCAACAATATCTGGCGATTCACGTCGCGCGAGGTGGATTGCCGCGCTACCTGGAAATCCCGGATATTGATTTTCCGCATATTGAAACGGATTTAGGCCTGGGTACGATGATATAACGATATAACTGCGCATGCTTACTCTGCGATTGCCACGGCCCGGCGGCCAGCTCGAATCCTATTCCGTTCCGTCCGTTTCGCAGCCGTCGCTGGCGGGGAAATTCCGCTGCCGCACTGCTTATGCCGCGGCGCATGTGGTTGCCGATCCGTTCGCGTGCGCGAATACTGCAATTGACTGGGATGCGACTCTGGCTTTCCGGCGGCATCTTTGGGTGCATGGATTCGCGTTGGCCGAGGCGATGGATACGGCGCAGCGCGGCATGGGGCTGGATTGGGAAGCGGCGCGGGAATTGATCGGCAGGTCGCTTCGCGAGGCGGCCGCTGTGGGCGGTGAAATCGCTTGCGGCGCGGGAACCGATCAGCTTGCGGCGGATGCTCCGGTGACGATCGAGCAAGTGGTGGAGGCGTATCAGGAGCAGGCCGAATTCGTGGAATCGCGGGGAGGCCGTTTGATTTTGATGGCCAGCCGGGCGCTGGTGCGTTGTGCCCGGCACGCTGACGATTACGCGCGGGTGTATCAACGGATTCTGTCGCAGGTTAAGCGCCCGGTGATTCTGCACTGGCTGGGCGATATGTTCGATCCTGCGCTCGTGGGCTATTGGGGGAGCCGGAATCTGGACGAAGCCGCGGCGGCCTGCTTGGCAGTGCTTCGCGAAAACGCGTCGAAGGTCGACGGGATCAAAATGTCGTTGTTGGATGCCGACCGGGAAATTCAGTTGCGGCGCGATCTGCCGGCGGGCGTCAAGATGTATACCGGCGATGACTTCAATTACGACCGTCTGATTCTGGGAGACGGTGAACATCATAGCCACGCGCTGCTGGGAATTTTCGACGCCATCGCACCGGTGGCGGCTGTGGCGCTGGAGGCGCTCGATCGCGGCGACGTGGCGGCCTATGAGCGGTGGATGGCCCCGACGGTGCCGTTGTCGCGCCACATTTTCGAGGCTCCGACGTATTCCTATAAGACTGGGATCGTGTTTCTGGCGTATCTCAACGGGCACCAGAAACATTTTCGGATGGTTGCGTCGCAGGAGAGTGCACGCGGCGTGGTCCATCTAGCGCAACTGTTCCGGTTGGCGGGCGATGCTGGGCTGCTAGCTGATCCCGAGCTTGCCGTGTCCCGCATGAAATTGGTGTTGGCGCTGGCGGGAGTCGCATAGAGCCATGGCCGATTTGCGGCGTTTGAGCTTCAATCAGATCACCGTCAATTCGTGGACTCTTCGCGAAGCGCTCGACGGTTGCGCGCGGCACGGCATCCCAGCGATCGGGCTGTGGCGGGATAAAGTCGACGCGGTGGGGCTCAGTGCCGCCGCGAAATTAGTGAAGGATTCCGGCGTTGCGGTATCCAGTTTGTGCAGGGGAGGCGCGTTTCCGGCGGCCACGCAGGAGGAACGGCGGAAGCGGATCGAAGATAATTTTCGCGCGATCGATGAAGCTGTGGCACTCGGGACGCCGTTGCTCGTTCTAGTGTGCGGAGCACTGGCGGGACGCGACCTGGAAGGTTCACGCAGCATGGTGGTGGACGGGATCGCCGCCATCGAATCGCATGCGCGCGAGCGCGGGATCAAGCTGGGGATCGAGCCGCTGCATCCGATGTATGCCGCAGACCGTAGCGTCGTCGTGAGCCTGAAACAGGCGCGCGAGATTGCGGCTCGATTCGCGCCGGAGAGTGTCGGCGTCGTGATCGATGTTTTTCACGTGTGGCAGGATCCGGATTTATACCAGGAAATCGAAAAACTGCGCGGACGGATTCTGGGATTTCACGTCTCGGATTGGCCGGTGCCCCTTCCCGATATATTGCTGGGCCGTACGATGATGGGCGAGGGCGTGATCGAAATCGACCGCATCCGGACGGCTGTGGACGCGGCGGGTTACACGGGTCCCATCGAGGTTGAAATTTTCAATCGCAAGATTTGGGACCAGCCCGGCGACCAGGTGCTGGAACTCATGAAACGCCGGTTTGCGGAATGTGTTTGACGGGCGCCCATTCGCCTTCTCCCGCGGACGCGCCATTGCTACACTGAGTAGGGCGAACTATGCTGACGAGCGCTGCCACGGACCCTGAACTTCGCGAGCTTCCAACTCGATTGGAAGCTCCAGATCTGATCCGTGCATTTCGCATCATGTATATGTCGCGGCGCATCGACGACCGCGAGATTCTGCTGAAGCGGCAGAATAAAATCTTTTTCCAGGTAAGCGGCGCGGGGCACGAAGGCATTCAAACCGCCGCAGGCTTGGCGATGCGGGCGGGGCATGACTGGTTTTTCCCCTACTATCGCGACCGCGCTTTATCGCTGGCGCTGGGCATGACCGCTGAGGACATGCTGCTGCAGGCCGTGGGCGCGGAATCCGACCCGTCGTCGGGCGGGCGCCAGATGCCGTCGCACTGGAGTTCGGCGAAATTGCATATCGTCTCGGCATCCTCGGCGACCGGCACGCAGATGCTGCCGGCTGTGGGATGCGCGCACGCGAATCGTTACCTGGACCCGGTATCGGACGCGGTCACGCTCACTAGCATGGGCGAAGGCGCCACCAGCGAAGGCGAGTTCTGGGAGTCGATCAACGCGGCGTGCCTGGAATCGCTGCCTGTCATCTTTTTAGTGCAGGACAACGGCTTCGCGATTTCGGTTCCGGTGGAGGATCAAACTCCGGGCGGCGATATTTCGAAACTGGTGGAGGGGCACCCCAACCTGCGCACCTTCCGCTGTGATGGCACGGATTTCGCGGCGTCCTACTCGACCATGGCGGAGGCCGTGAACTACTGCCGGCGGCGAGCGCAAGCCGGCTTTCGTCCACGCCTATTGCACGCGTCCGTATTCGCATTCGCTGTCGGATGACGAGCGTTTGTATAAGACCGCGGCCGAGCGCGAGCAGGAAGCTCGGCACGATCCGCTGACCAAGTTTCCGGAGTACCTGCTATCCAGCGGCATCATGAACCGCGGCGCGCTGGAACAGTTGATGCAGGAAGTGGATCTCGAAATTCAGCAGGCTAGCGAGCGGGCGCTGAAGGCTCCGCAGCCGCATAAAGGCAGCGCGCTGCGGTATTTGTATTCGGAAACCGTCGATCCCACGTCGAGCGCGTTTGAGACCGAAGCCAAGTGCGCGGGCGATCCGCGAACCATGGTGGATACCATCACGCTCACCATCCACGAAGAAATGGCGCGCGACCTCAACGTCGTGGTCTTCGGCGAGGATGTGGCCGATTGCAGCCGCGAGGAACACCTGAAAGAAGTGAAGGGCAAGGGCGGCGTTTTCAAGGCAACGCAGGGCTTGCAGACCGCCTTCGGTTCCGAGCGCGTTTTCAATACGCCGATTGCGGAGGCGGCCATCGTGGGCCGGGCGGCGGGCATGGCGATGCGCGGGCTGAAGCCGGTGGTGGAGATCCAGTTCTTGGATTACATCTGGCCGGCGATGATGCAGATCCGGGATGAGCTGGCGTCGCTGCGCTGGCGCTCGAATAACGCGTGGTCGGCGCCGATGGTGATTCGCGTCGCGACCGGCGGATATTTGAACGGCGGGGCGATTTATCACAGCCAGAACGCGGAGTCGGTGTTCACGCATATTCCGGGCATCCGCGTGGTGTTTCCGTCGAACGCTCTGGATGCTTGCGGCCTGCTGCGCACGGCAATCCGCTGCGACGATCCGGTGCTTGTTCCTGGAACACAAACGCCTGTATCGCGAGCCCTACAATCGGACGCAGCATCCGGGTCCGGATTATTTAGTTCCGTTTGGCAAAGCCAAGGTGGTGAAGCCGGGCGCGAACTTGACGATCGTGACGTTCGGAGCGCTGGTGCAGAAGTCGTTGCAGGCGGCCGTGCAAGTGGAGCAGCAAAATCCGCGCGCGACAGTGGAAGTAATCGATCTGCGGACCTTGAATCCCTACGACTGGGCGGCCATACAAACGTCCGTGGAGAAAACCAGCCGCGTGATGGTAGTGCACGAGGACACGCTGTCATGGGGGTTCGGCGCGGAGATCTCGGCGCGCATCGCCAGTGAATTGTTCGGACGGCTGGACGCACCGGTGGGACGGATAGGCGCGCTCGACACCTGGATCGGCTACGCGCCTTCGCTCGAAAACGAGATTCTGCCACAAGTCGAGAACATCGTCGAAGAAGCCACGCGCATTCTGGCGTACTAAGCCAGACGGCGCACCACTGTAAAGGGCAGAGTCACGATGGCCCACACCAGTTTCAGAGCGCCTTCCACCGCGATCCCGACGATCCGGAACGGTAGTAGCACCAGCCAGACGATGGGATAAAGCACCAAGGCGATCAGTGCCAGCGGCCAGCACAAAACGAAAAGCACACACCACAGCAGGAAAGTGAACATGGCGACAGTCCCTGATTCTAGTACGAAGGGGAATCGCCGGAAGTTCCGCTGAGTTTTGAGCGCGCTTAGCGGTTGCGGGCGTCGGTCATGGTTTGGATCGAGCTGCGCGCCAATCCCATCACGATCAATCCCACCACGCATTTCTTAAGCGAGGGAACATACTCGTTGGGCAGCACCAGGGATAGCGGCGTCAGTACGGCAAACATGATGAACAATATGTTGATCAGGCTGTGAAACCGCTGGTGCATGCTGGTCTTAGGATTCTTTTCGGGAACCGCAGCACTGCATCCCCAGCACTCTGTCTCACCCGCTTTGAGCGTCGCGTTGCACGATCCGCAATGTTCCATATATTCATTTGGCACTGATTCAAACCGGAAGCGCCATCCAGCGTTCGCCTTACGCTTGCTTAGAGTCCGGTTCTAGGTACACTGAATCATCAATGCTTTACCGCCTTCTGTTTTCGCTCATTCTGTTGCTGGCGCCCCTATGGGCGCAGGTCAAACCGCTCACTATCCTGCATTCGAATGATCTGCATGCGCACCTTACGCCGGACGATCGGGATATCGGTGGATTCGCGCGGCTGGCCACCGAGGTCCGGCGGCAGAAGGCGCAATGCGCGGCGTGTTTATACCTGAACGCCGGCGATGTGGTGCAGGGGACGCCGGTTTCGACGCTCTTCCACGGGGCGCCGGTGTATCAGATTGCCAATCTGCTGGGTTTGGACGCTTCGACGCTGGGCAATCACGATTTCGATTACGGATGGCGGCGCGCGCAGGAGTTTATGCGCATCGCGCATTTCCCGATCGTGTCGGCCAATATCGTGGACAAAGATGGCAAGACCATGACGCGGCCGTATGTGATCCTGACCGCGGGCGGCATCCGCGTCGGTGTCATCGGCGCGATTTTGGGCGATCTGGTGGGTTCCGTGATTACTCCGGAAGACGCCGGTCCTTTTCATGTGCTGCCGGTGGTGGAGACGGTTCGCAAGTACGCGAAAGAGCTGCGCGACCGCACCGATCTTATCATCGTGTTAGCGCATATTCATGACATGGGCGAAGTGGACGCGATCCTGCACGATGTGCCGGAGGTTTCGGTGGTGGTTGCGGGGCACAGTCACGAAGGCTATCCGGAAATGATGAAAGTGGACGGGCGGGTGGCGGTGCTGGTGCACGCTTACGGAGAGCAACTGGGGAAGCTTGACCTGCAAGTGGATATGGCGGGCAAGAAACTGCAATCCGCCGAATGGACCAAGATCCCGATCGACTCGAAGATCACGCCGGCGCCGGATGTGGCGCGGGTAGTGGCCAAGTGGGAAGCCAAGGTTTCGAAAATTGTGGACATTCCGATCGGGGAATCCACCGTGCGCATGGAGCGGGCCGACCCGGAGCTGCGCAAGATGGTGGAGCGCGCCATGGCGGAGGAGACCGGTTCGGATATCGCGTGGGTGAATACCGGGAACCAGCGCTTCGCGATCCCGAAGGGCCAAATCCTGAAGCGCCACATCTGGAATCTGCTGCCGTTCGACAACTACATCGTGATGGGGAAATTCAAGGGCAGTGAACTGCCGCCGTCGATCACCAGCCGCTATCCGGTGGACCCGGATCGCGAGTATACGGTGGCGACTACGGATTTCACCGCTACGAACCAAGCCGACAAGGCGCAGTTGGGCGTCAGCGGTCTGAAGTTTCCGCGCACCGGGCCGCTGCAGCGCGATGCTGTGATCGACTGGGTCAAGAAGAAAAAAGTGGTGCCGTAGTCCATGTTGTCCAAGCTACTCCAGACTTCAAACGACTGGACTCTGACCATCCTGCGGCTGGCGGCGGGCATCATGATTTTTCCGCACGGTTTGCAGAAAACTTTCGGCTGGTTCGGCGGCGCGGGTTTTTCGGCACAGATGGCCGGGTTCGAGCGCATGCACGTCCCGGCGGCGTTCGGGCTCCTGGCGATCGCGGCGGAATTCCTCGGTGGCCTCGGCCTAATCTTCGGAATTCTCACGCGCATTGCAGCCTTCGGGCTCGCTGCCGATATGATTGTCGGGGTTTACCTGCTGCACTGGCGCAACGGTTTCTTTATGAATTGGAGCGGCCACCAGAAGGGTGAGGGCTTCGAATTCCACATCTTAGCCGTGGCGATAGCACTCGCTCTGATGGCCCGCGGCGGCGGCGCGGCTTCGGTGGATCGGGCACTTTCGCTCGCCGTTAGGACAGCGACGTTTTCGGCATCGACAGAAACGCGTGCAGCGCGTGCCAGAAGACCTTGCGGTTCGTCCCTTGCACCACCGAGTGCGCCATCCCCGGCAGAATCACGAACTGGCGATCGCCGTTGGGGAGTTGCAGGAAGAAATCCGACAGATCGTTCATGGTGGCGATGCCGTCGTACTCGCCGCGCACCAGCAGCACCGGCGCCAGCACTTTCTTGGGATCGACCAGCGGCAGCTTGGAGGTCATGTCGAGATAGGTGCCGGTCGGGACCTGATCGCCGTACTTCAACTCTTCGTCGGCCAGAAATTCGGCGATGGCGGGATCGGTGGTGCCGGGTTTGTCGCGCGTGAAAATGCTGCGGATCATGGCGCGGTCGCGCAGGCGGCGGTTGTGGGTGCGGTAGAACTCCAGGTTCTTGGCGCGCTCGGTCAGGGTGGGCGAGTTCTCGCCTTTATAGGTGAACGCCCCGAGTGACGAGGCGGTCGACACGCTCCGGTTCCAGCATGGCGTAGACTCCGGCGCGGATGGCGCCTGAGGATTCGCCGAACAGGTGAACTTTCTGCGCCCCGGTTTCTTTGGCGATGACGGCGACGCCGGCCTTGATGTCCTGCGCGCCGCTGGCGATGTCGGAGTTGCTATCGGTGCGGCTGGAGCGGCCGTAGTTTTCGTGATCCATGGTCCAGACGTCATAGCCCAGCCCCGCGAAGACGTTCATCACCGAGTATTCGCCTTTGCCAGGTGTCGCGAGATCGAAGGACGAGCGGCCGGAGTTGGACGATCCGTGAATCAGCAACAGCACCGGTAGCGGCTTCTCGCCCGCCTTGGGAGCGGTGGCCCGCTTGCGGAACATGTAGAGCTTGACGTCGCCTTTTTGCGCCCAGTATTCGTTGGACCAGACTTTGGCGGACGCTCCGCTCTTCGCCGCGAGCGCGGCGGCCGGAGCCAGCAGAGTCCCCGCCACCATGCGGCGGCGCGATATGTTTTGTCTCATCACTTCACCCCCACCGAATTATATCTTTGTCGCACTCGGGGGCGCGGGTCTAGGATTTGGTCCCTGCTCCGTGCGAGGGTTTTTAGGAATGAAACCAGTCGTCTCCTGGCATGATTCTTCTCATGAATTCGTCGAATAAAGGAACGGTAAATGCAGTGTCCCCATGATTGGGACTCCAAATCATTCCTTTGACAATAAGGCTGCTTCGGCAGGGACCTAGTGATTGAGAAGAACGGTGAAGTTTGTCGCCAATATCTCCAGAGCGATGGGGTCCTGGGCCAAGCTCGGCCATAGCGCGCAAGTACGCCTTCTCAGTCGGCGTAAGTCGATCAAAGCGGACGCGGAAGAAGCTTTCATCGAGCGCGGCGATTGCGAACTTCGATGCCGATCGTATGTCACGTGCCGTGATCGGACTCACGGTTGCTACGTCCCACGCGTGCTTGCCCCATTCTTGCAGGAAGTATGGATATCCGTGTGTCTTGGAAATAATGGCGCGTACCGCTTGGGGTTCAAATTCGACACCATGCTGACGAGCCGGCTTCACTATAGCCAACTCCGCAGATGATTCGGTCAGCGCTCCAATCATGGGAAAGTCAAAAAGTCGCTCAGCGTACGATTTGGCCGCCCCCGCCATACCTCGTAGTTGCGGAAGCCCCGCTCCTACTACGGTAATCGGTAAGGCACCTTGAGCGCAGGCATGAAGTGCCGAAATAAGTGCTGCCAATTGTTCTTCTTTGACGTATTGGAGTTCGTCGATGAACAGCACAACGGCAGTCTTGGCCGAGCGTGCAGCGATGCCCACCTGCTCCAAGAGTGAAGCTAGATCGCCCTCAAGCTCACCGTTATCCGCGAGGCCCGGTTCAGGATCAAAGTCAAGACCCACTTCGATATCGTTGTATTTTAGCTTCAGGGATTTAGCGAAACCGGCCAAGGCTCTGAGGGCTCGGATGGCTGTATCCTTTGCGGATTCTACGCGGCTCAGGGTCAACAACGCTTGGCGAAGTTGCGGAGCGACTAGAGCTGGAAGCGAACGGTTCTCGGGAGCTTCAATTCGAACAGAAAGGACGCCGCTTGCTATTGCATCTTTTCGCATCTGATCAAGGAGGACTGTTTTCCCAACGCCGCGTAAACCGACCATAATCACGCTTTTTGAGGGATTGGAAATCTTCAAGCGTCCGATTGAAATGCGCACTTGTTTTCGGATGTCGTCTCGGCCAGCGAGTTCTGGGGGAGGAGACCCAGCGCCTGGGGAATAGGGATTTGTTATCGGATCCACTGGCCAAAGTATAGCAAAGTTACTGAGTTTATGTCGTAACGATAAATTGTTAAAATATCCTATACCTTAGGCGGTCTTGCCGGCCCCCTCGCTCAGTGGAGATTGGCGAGTTCTTCGGCGTAAAGCCGGTTGTGCGGGAACTGATGCGTCAGCCCGGTGAGAATTTCGCGCGCTTTCGCGGTGTCTTTCCGGCGGAGTGCGTCCACGGCCAGCAGCAGGCGGGCGTAGGGCTTCAGCAAGTGTCCTTTTTCGGCGGTGACGCTTAACTGCTGGAGGCCCAGCTCGCGGTCGGCCTGTGCTCCAGTCAGTTGCAGGAACCAGCGGATCGGCGCGGGCTTCAGACTGATCATATAATTCTCGACGCCCATCGCGAGATTCGCGTCGTAATAGGTGGGATCGATCGCCAGCAGCTTCTCGGCGATCACGCGGCTGGTCTTGACGGAGGAGAGCGCCGCCAGATCATGCTTATCGATCAAGCCGTCGAAATCGGCGCGCAGCCCCAGTACCATGATGGACGCGAAGAGCGCGTTAGGGTCGCGCGGTTGCGAGCCCAGAACGCCCGAGGCAAGGCCATCCGCCTTCGCCAGAGCCGCATCGAAAACCTTGCCGCACCGCAGGGTCGGAATACAATTTCTTGGGATGGCGGAAGTTGTCGTCGTGCACGAAGAATTCCGACTGCAGGATGTGGAGGCGGTCGAATTCGGCGAACAGATATGCGGCTGCGTCCGAAGCCGGGGCGAGCGGATCATTCGGATGGGACTGCGCGTAACCGGCGAAAGTCTTGTGGGCTGTATCGAACTGCAGATCGTACATCTGCATATAGCCCAGGTCGAGCGCCGTGGGGGCGCTTCCCATATCGGCTGCCAGCAACACTGCCAGCACGGGAATGGCGGCTTGAATCACGTGGAAACTATCACTACTTTAGACATTCTTCCGATGGCCGCGCTACTGGTCCCGTAAGATCAGACGCAATTCCGGGGCCGGGCGTTTCTTGCGGACTAGGCGCAGCGCCGGCTCGCGGCGGGCGGGTTTGTTTCGGGATCAACATGGTAACCTACTTTTTCGGCGAGCCCTCGCTGGCGCGCCAAAACGAGGACTCGTCTCGGGAGACAAGGTCAATGAAGCGCGCCGCATTGCATACTGCATGGCTTGCACTGATCGCCACGGCCGGCGCGATGATTTCCGGGAGCCGGGCTTACGCCCACCACTCGTTCGCAGCCACTTATTTGGAAGACAAGATCCAAAAGGTGGACGGCAAGGTGGTGCAGTTCCTCTTCCGGAATCCGCATTCTTTTTTACTTGTGGAGGGTCCGGACGGAAAAGGCGTGATGCAGCGCTGGTCTGTCGAGTGGGGCGCGAGCGGGCAGTTGGGCCGGCAAGGCGTCACGCGCGATTCGTTGAAGGTGGGCGATCGCGTGATTGTCGAGGGCAATCCCGGGCGCACCACCGAAGATCACCGGCTGCGCATGATAAACATCACGCGTCCATCGGATGGATGGAAGTGGGGCGGCAAGGACGAATAGGTTTGGCTTGCAGCCAGCTAATATAAGGTAGCCATGCAGATTCTGCGAGCGAGTCATGTCGTGCCGGTTTTGATGCTCGCGGCGGCTCTGCTGCAGGCGCAAGGGCGCGATGGACGCATCCAAGCTCTACCGCCCGACCCCAGTCACGATCCAAATATGGACTGGCCTGTCGAACTCACTGGGCAGTGGGTCGCTGCGGTAACCGAAGACTGGGATTACCGGATGAAGACGCCTGCTAAGGGCGACTATACTGGCGTCCCGCTCAATGCCGAAGGCCGCAAGGTGGCCGATGCCTGGGACCCGGCGAAAGATGAAGCCGCCGGCGATCAGTGCAAAGCGTACGGCGCTGGGGCGATCATGCGCTTCCCGGAACGGATTCGAATTTCATGGGCCGATGCGGGAGTCATGAAGATCGAAACTGACACCGGCAAGCAGACGCGGCTGTTTTATTTCCAGGATTCCGAAAATCCGGGCGGCGATCTGCAGGGCGTGTCGCGCGCGCGTTGGGATACCAAAGGCCGGCGCGGGCCGGTGCGCGGCGGGGCGATGCGGGTGGTCACAACAAAGTTGAGGCCAGGTTATCTGCGCAAGAATGGCGTGCCCTATAGCGATAAGGCCGAGTTGACGGAATATTACACGCGCATCGATAATCCCAACGGCGATGCCTGGCTGGTGATCATGACGGTGGTGACCGATCCAACGTATTTGACCGAGCCTTACACGACTCGATCCCAGTTCAAAAAAGAGGACGACGAGTCCGGCTGGAATCCGACTCCCTGTTCCGCGCGGTAAGCTGTCCGTGATGGACCTGACGCACGCGCATCTTCTGCTCAATCATGTGCCGGTCGTCGGCTTCGTGATCGGGCTGATGTTGTTCGTCAGCTCGTTGATTGCCAGGAATGCTGAGTTGAAACGGGCGAGCCTGGTGATTTTCGTGGGCATCGCACTGGCGGCGATTCCTACCTATGTGAGCGGCAATGCGGCGGCGGAGGCGTTGTGCGCGGGCGGGCCAAGGGCGCCGGCTTGCGACGATCCGGGCGTTTCCAAAAGTTTGATTCAGACGCATGAGGATGCGGCGCTGCTGGCCTTCACGGCGATCATGCTGACCGGCGCGTTCGCATGGCTGGCACTGTGGCAGATCCGGCGGACATCGCGCGCGGCGAAATGGAATCTGGCGGTGATCTTGCTGCTTTCGCTGGTGGCGTTCGGACTGGCGGCGCGGGCTGCGAATATCGGCGGTGAAATTCGTCATCCGGAGATCCGCGCGGCGCAGGAAACAGTGACGGCGGAGGGCATTTTGCCCGCAAGATCGGTGCTTTCGTGCTGGCTCTGCCGTATGGATGGCCATCGCTCGAAACTTTACACTTTATTGGGCTGTCGCTCTTGATCGGCGTCATCTTGATGATCGACTTGCGCATGCTCGGCGTGATGAAAGACGTGGCGTTTCCGGCGCTGCACCGGTTGCTACCGTGGGCGATTCTAGGATTCGGCACGAATCTGGTTACGGGCATGTTGTTTTTTGTGGCGTCGCCCGAGCAATACACGAACAACATCGCGTTCGTTTGGAAAATCATCCTAGTGATGCTGGCGGGAGCGAACGCTCTCTACTTCACGTTGTTCGACGAAGCTTGGCTGCTGCAGCCGGGCGACGACGCGCCGTTCACGGCGAAAGCGGTCGCGGTATCGGCCATCGCGTTGTGGCTGGGCGTGCTGTACTGTGGCAGCATGCTGCCATTCATAGGGAATGCGTTCTAAGCGATGCCCTTGGGTCTGGCGGTCCTTCTCATCGTGTTGGGCTTCACGGCTGCCGTAGCGGCGGTGGGTTGGCTGATCGATAAGAGCGCGGAGTCGTCGGATCGGGAAGACGGACGCAACGGATGAAATTTCTAAACGCGCTGGAGCAGATGCCGTTTAGTATTTGGGTGCGCGAGTCCAGTTCCATCTGGGCGTTCCCGACATTCTTGGTTCTGCATACCATGGGCATGTCGATCGTGGCGGGGCTGAGCGCGATGATCGACCTGGTGCTGCTGGGCTTTTGGCCGAAGGTGCCGGTGAAGCCGCTGGTCCGGTTGTATCCGCTGATGTGGGTGGGATTTGGGATCAACGCCGTCACGGGGACAGTGCTGCTGATTGCGGACGCATCGAGCAAGCTGACCAACTGGGATTTCTACGTGAAGATGATGTTTGTGTTTGTCGGGATGGGCGTTCTCTACGTCATGCGCAAGCGGGTTTTCGGAGATCCGCAGCTCGATCGAGAGCCGGTGAGGGGGAGCGCGAAACGATTGGCTTGGCTGTCGCTGATCTGTTGGTTCGGAGCGATTACGGCTGGGCGCCTGCTGGCTTATCTGGGGCCGGTTTCAGGATTGAGCGGGGTGACGAATAAATAGGGTCGCGCGCATTTCATTGAAGCGGGAATCCATGTGAGAGCGAAAGTTGGTTAGGCGCGAGTTGTTGATCAGGATTCCCATCAGCACCGTCAGGATGGTAGGAAGCGAGGCTAACGCCAGCGATAAGATTTGGCCTGGATTGATTTCCATGCTTCTTCAACAAAGGTAGCAGAATCGGAGATTTTCTCTCGGGCGCAACCCCGGGACCCCCGGAATCGTTGCGGATTCGATTTTAACTGTAAGGATTCCGGCCTAAGTAGCAGGATCTGGCGTTTCGGAGTACAATTAAAGGCGGAGATCCTACCGCAGTAAAGATGTTATCCCCAAGGTTCAAAATATGAGCGGCCGCGTCATCGGTGAATATCTCGAACTGACCAAGCCGCGCATCACGAGCTTCATTCTGATGAGCACGGCGATCGGTTTTTTTTGCGCCGAGCACTTGGTAGGTAGCTTCCGGTGGCTGGTCCTGTTCCATGCGCTGATGGGGACGGCTCTGCTTGCCAGCGGCACGGCGGCGCTGAATCAGTGGTACGAACGCGAGGGCGACGGAAAGATGCGGCGCACGCGGCAGCGCCCGATTCCCTCCGGCCGCATGACTCCGCGAGCGGCTTTCGAGTTTGGGCTGGTGCTTTCGATCTTTGGATTCCTGGAATTGTGGCTTGGCGCGAACTTGCTCACGGCGCTGCTGGGCGCGTTCACCGAGTTCAGTTATCTGTTCTTGTACACGCCGCTGAAGCAAATTTCGCCGCATTCGACTACTATCGGCGCGATTCCGGGCGCCATGCCTCCGTTGATCGGTTACGCCGCTGCCAGCGGACTGCTGAACTGGGAAGCCGGGGTTCTTTACGCCATCCTATTTCTGTGGCAGTTCCCGCACTTTTACGCGATCGCGTGGATGTATCGGGAAGACTACGCGAGGGCCGGCATCCGCATGCTGCCGGTGGTGGAGCCGTCCAACGAGTCCACAGCGCGCCGCATCGTCTGGTTCAGCTTGGTGCTGATTCCTATCAGCCTGCTCCCGAAATATTTCGACATGGTCGGGCATTACTATGTCTACGGTGCGGTGGCGGTCGGCCTGTATTATTTCTACGCGGGCGTGCGCGCTTCCTATGACCGCACGATTCCGCGCGCCCGCCAGGTGTTGCTCGCGAGCGTGGTTTATCTTCCGGTGTTTTATGGCCTCCTGGTGTCTCGACGGCAATCGCTACTAGCGCGTTCTGCGGCGCATTGGTATTGGCCGGATGCGCCGGCAAGCCTCCGCTGCCCGCTTATGGCGTGGTCCCGGATTTCACGCTAACCGATCAAACCGGCGCGAATTTCACAGCACCGCCAGCTCAACAAGAAAGTCTGGGTGGCGGATTTCATCTTCACCAACTGCCCGGGCCCGTGCCCGCGCATGAGCTCGCAGATGCATCAGGTGCAGGCGGCGCTGGATGGAAATGACGCGGTACGTTTCGTATCCTTCACTGTCGATCCGGCGCGCGATACGCCGCCGGTGCTCGCGGCATACGCCCAGCACTTCGAAGCGGATCCCGGCAAGTGGTTTTTCCTCACCGGTACCCAAGCCGATCTGAACCGCATGAGCCGCGGCGTTTTCATGCTGGGTAATGTCGACGGCAGCCTGGAACATTCGACGCGTTTCGCCTTGATCGATGGCTCCGGGCGCATCCGCGGCTATTATCTGACTTCGGAGCCGGAAGCGATTCCCACCCTGATCGCGGACGCCAAGCGTTTGCTGAAGGAGCAGATCTGATCGGCCTGCACGATCTGCCGGCGCTCAACGCGGTGTTGAACGGCGACCGCCGCGGTCCTGCTGATCATCGCCTACATCCTGATCAAGCAAGGACGCCGCGAGGCGCACAAGCGCGTGATGCTGGCGGCGTTCGCGGTATCCAGCGTGTTCCTGATTTCGTATCTGATCTATCACGCGCAGGTGGGCTCGGTGCACTATCCGCACACGGGCTTGATCCGCACCATCTACCTGACCATTCTGACCACGCACACGATCCTGGCCGCCACCGTGCCGGTGCTCGCGATCATCACGCTGCGGCGCGGACTTAAGGGCGCGTTCGTGCGCCATAAAGCCATCGCCCGCTGGACTTTCCCCATCTGGCTGTACGTCAGCGTGACGGGCGTAATCGTATACCTGATGCTGTACCAGTTCTGAACCCTTAGTACCTTAAATCAGTACCTTTACGCGCAGTTTTCGCGTCTATAATCGGGTAGGACGGTATCACCATGCGCCTGAACACGCTCGTTACGACGACCGCCGTGCTCGCCTTCGCACCCGCAGTTTTCGCGCAACACGCGCACACTGGATCGTACGGGAATATTGCACATCCGGGCGTCCCCTCGCCGGGAGCGCTACGTCCGCCGGCGCCGGTTGGCCCGACCACTGGCGGTGCGAGAATCGGCGGTGGACGAGTCGGCAGCGGTGCGGTTAACGGACGGCGTTTCATTGGCGGCGGTGCGGTTTATGTTCCGTATCCCGTTTATGGACCGGCTTATGGGATGGGATATGTCGTACGACGGTTTCTACGCGACCGACTACAATCAGGGTCCGGGCTATGCTGACGCGGCTCCGGCTCCGCCCACGGTCATCATCAACCAGAATTTCCAGACTGATAGCGTTCGTCCGCAGTTCCGGGATTATTCAAACGTGCAGTTGCCGGAGCCGGGAGCGGTGGCGGCTCCGCCCGCGACGCCAACCCAGGCGCGCTGGCGGACGATCAGCCGACGATCTTCCTGATCGCGATGCAGGACCACACCATCCGGCCGGTGATCGCCTATTGGGTGCAGGGCGACACGCTGAATTACATCAGTCAGGACGGCGTAATGAACCACGTGAGCCTGGCGCTGGTGGATCGCGATTTTTCCAAGCAGCTCAACGCCGAACGGAATGTGCCGTTCGCTCTTCCCGCCGCGCGTTAGACGCGCGAAACCCGGTCCGCCGCCGACGGACTATCATTCTATCTATGACCCACGATTTCGTCACCACTGCGTTCACGCTGGACGGTTTTCGCATCACCCAAAACCTGGGACTGGTGCGCGGCATCATCGTGCGCTCGCGCTCGATCTTCGGAACACTTGGCGCCAGCCTGCAAACCATCGTGGGCGGGAACATCAGTCTGCTCACTGACCTGTGTGAGAAGACCCGCGAGCAGGCTTTCGAGAAAATGGTGAGCCACGCCATCATGATGGGCGCCGATGCCGTGATCGGAGTCCGTTACGACGCTACCGAAGTGATGCAGGGCGTGACGGAAGTCCTGTGCTACGGGACTGCGGTGCGGATCGAGAAGATCGCGGCGTAAGTTTTGATGATCTCGCATCTGCGCGGCACGCTTCTCGAAAAACATCCCAACCAGATCGTCATCGACGTGCATGGCGTGGGTTATGAGGTCGCGATCCCGGTCTCGGCGTATTCGTCGCTTCCCGAGCTGGGCGGCGCCGGTGCAGATGCACATCTATCAGCATGTGCGCGAGGATATTCTGGCGCTGTACGGATTCCCAACCAAAGATGACAAGTCGTTATTCGAAAAATTGATCGCGGTGAGCGGCATCGGCCCAAAGCTCGCGATTACGGCGTTAAGCGGGCTGACTACTGGGGATCTGATGGCGGCGATTCGCTCGGGTGCGGTGGAGCAACTGGTGCGAATTCCGGGCGTCGGCAAGAAAACCGCCGAGCGCATGGTGCTGGAACTGCGCGATAAGTTAGGGCCGGCGACCACAGCGCAGGGCGGCGCGAGTCGCGCCCAAGAGCGCTTTCATCAGCACGGAAGAGGATGTGATTTCCGCGCTGATGAATTTCGGCGCTACGCGCGCGTCGGCGGAAGTGGCGGTGACGAAGGCGCGGTCGGAAAGCGAATCCAACGAATTCGATGCGCTGTTCCGGCGGGCGCTAAAATTGGTGCGGTAAACAGCCCGTTCCACTAAACTAAAGCTTCATGCAGGAAAAGGGCATCGTTTCGGCATCGCTGCGCGAGGAAGAGCGGCAGTTTGAAACTGCGCTGCGTCCGCTGCGGCTGGACGATTTCGCGGGCCAGAGCAAGCTCAAAGAACAGCTTTCCATCGCCATCGAAGCGGCCCGGAAGCGTGGCGAGGCGATGGATCACGTGCTGCTCTACGGGCCGCCCGGATTGGGCAAAACCACGCTCGCCGGGATCATCGCTGCCGAGCTGGGCGTGGGCATGCAGCAGACATCCGGTCCGGTTCTGCAAAAGAAACTGGACCTGGTGGGCATCCTGAGCAACGTCGCCGAGCGCGAGGTTTTTTTCATCGACGAGATCCACCGCCTGCAGCCGGACGTCGAGGAAATGATCTACTCGGCGCTGGAAGATTTCCGCATGGACATCCTGATCGGCACCGGTCCGGGCGCGCGCACCGTGGCCATGGACATCAAGCCGTTCACCGCCATCGGCGCCACCACGCGGCAGGGAATCATCAGCGCTCCTTTGCGCGGACGCTTCGGGTTGGTGCTGCGCTTGAATCCGTACGAAGTGGAGGAACTGGCGAGCATCGTGCGGCGCTCGGCGGCGCTGATGAAGGTGGAGGTGGACGCGGCGGGCGCGGAGGAAATTGCCCGCCGCAGCCGGGGGACGCCGCGTATCGCCAATCGGCTGCTGCGACGGGTGCGGGACTACGCGCAGGTGCGCGCCGACGGGACGGTCGACGCAGGTGTCGCCGAGAAAGGCGCTGGATCTATTGGAAGTCGACCGCTTTGGGCTCGACGAAATCGACCAGAAGATCATGCTGACGATTCTCGAAAAATACGGGGGCGGGCCGGTGGGCTTGAGCACCATCGCGGCGTCGATTGACGAGGAACAGGGGACGATCGAGGAAGTCTACGAACCTTATCTGATGCAGATGGGATTTCTGGACCGCACTCCGCGCGGCCGCGTGGGAACGGAGCGCGGTTTTGAATATTTCGGTATCGCACGCAAGCGGAGCGGCTCGCAGGGCGCGCTGTTCTAAGATGACGTCGTGAAAACCGTCTACATCGCGCTCGGTTCAAACCTGGGCGACCGCGTTGCCAACCTGCTGCAGGCACGCGAGCAAATTGCATCGCCGCATATTCGTCTGACGCGCGCGTCGTCGATCTATGAAACCGCGCCGCGCGAGGTTGTCGATCAGCCGTGGTTCCTGAATCAGGTGGTGGCGGCGGAGACCACGTTGTTCCCTCGCCAGCTGTTGGCGCGGCTGCTGGGGGTGGAACAGGAAATGGGCCGTCAGCGCACGGTCGCCAAGGGGCCCGCGCATGATCGATCTGGATATCCTGCTGTTCGGCAGACAACGTGATCCATGCCGCCGGCCTGGAAATACCGCATCCGCGGATGGCTGAGCGCCGGTTTGTGCTCGAGCCATTGGCTGAGCTGGCGCCTGCGCTGCGTCCACCGCGGAGTGGCCTCACGGTACAGGAGATGCTGCAAAGAAGTGCTGGATCAGCCGGTTCGGCGGTTATGATTTAGTGGCGGTCGTGATGATCGTCATGGAAATCGCGATGCTGGCGGTCTCGATCCCAGCGGTGGTCGTGTCCCACTCGCCGTGGGTGGCCGTCCCAGTAGCCTTGGTAGAACATGCCGCCTTCATAGCGCGGCGCCATCCAATGCGAACCCTCATAAGGCGGGCGAGTCCAATAACCCTGATGCCAGCTATAGCGGTTGCCCTGCGGATACCAGTAGCCGTCGATCCAGGAATAACCAGGGCCGGGCGCATTGGGTCGAACCCGGATCACGCGGGGGCGCGGCGGCTGGCCGATGTGAATTCCCACGGAGAATTGCGCGAAACCAATCCCCGCGGTCAAAATTAGCGCTGCTAACAGTTTTTTCATTTCTCTTGCTCCTTAGCCGTTACGGCACGTCTGCGGAATCTACGTGCACGCGGCCATCCAGGAGCGTAAGTTGCTCACGATTATGAGGGCCATTGTGTGCGGCGTACGTTTGGGAGAAGAGAGAAGTGGCGATGGGCGGTCATCTCTGCCATTTCGAGGGGCTGATATTCTGACAATGTAGCGGATGGCATTGCTGACGATTTCGGGCGATCCTGCGTCGCGCTGGGAAGAGGTGGCGCAAGGTGTCGCGCAGCTCCTGAATTTCGAGCTGGTCACGGAAACGCGCCTGGCCCAATGGATCACCGAGGAATTTGGCGAGACCACGCTGCCCGCGCGGGCATGGGCTCCGGCTGCTGTCGCGGTGCTGGCGCGACTGGCGCGGGAACATCCTTTATTGATCGCTCTCGATGGCGCTGAACATTTGTTCCGGCCCGCGCCGTGGGTGCTGCGCGCGCGGATCACCAGTTTAGACGCTCATCGCGCAGGCAAGCTCATGCTGGATTTGCGTTTGGAAAAACCGCAAGCGATGGCGCGGCTGCGGGAACTTGACGCCGAACAGAGGCGTCTTCGCAAAGCGCGCTTCGGGCGCGCCTCGATGGAATCCGCGTCCTTCGACATCACACTGAGTCTGACCCACATGGACGCCGTCGAAGCCGCTGAAGTGTTGGCCGCTGCGGCAGGCCGCCGCCTGAACCAGCAGGGTTTGCTGTCGCCCAACGCCGCCGACGAAATCGAATACGAAATGCGTTTCGAATTGGCCAAGCGCGGCATTGTTCCGGCGGGCCGCGCGCGGGTCACGCGAGCCAGCTTCGGGCATCCCAGCGAAGAGATGTTCGCCAATCTGCTGGATTTTTACCGCATCCAGTGGGAATACGAGCCGCGCAGTTTCCCGCTGCAATGGGACAAGGACGGCGGCGTCGCGGAAGCCTTCACGCCCGACTTCTACTTGCCGGAGCTCGACCTCTACGTGGAAGTCACCACCATGAAGCAGTCGCTGGTGACGCGGAAAAATCGCAAGGTGAAGATGCTGCGCGCCATTTATCCGCACGTCAATATCCAGGTGTTCTACCAAAAAGATTTCCAGGACCTGGTGTTTAAGTACGGGCTGAAGATGGTGCACTCGTGATACCGGCGCCGGAGAATATCGAGCGCATCCTGTTTACTGAGGAACAGGTCTCGGCGCGCATTGCTGAAGTGGGGGCGGAGATCAGCGAGAAATATCGCGGGCGCGATCTTAAGTTGATCGCCGTGCTCAAGGGGTCGGTATTCTTTCTGACGGCGCTGGCGCGGGCTATCACGATTCCGGTGAAGATCGACTTTCTGGCGATTTCGAGTTTCGGTGGTCCATCGCAGGGGCCTACGCCGGGGCTGGTGCGCATCGCCAAAGATCTCGACGAGCCGATCCACGATGAAGACGTGCTGCTGGTGGAGGACATCGTCGATACTGGCTTCACCACGCGTTATCTTTTGCAGACGCTGGCGGGGCGCGGGCCGCGGTCGCTGGGAATCTGCACGCTGCTCGACCGCTCGGTGCGGCGTATTGTGCAGGTGCCGATTGATTTCCGCTGCTTTGAGATTCCGGACCGGTTCGTGGTCGGCTGCGGGCTGGATCACCGGCAGTTGTATCGCAATCTGGGCTATATTGCGGTGCTCGATCCATCGGCCCACAGATGAACACAGATGGACACAGATAGCTTGACCGCGCTTGACTGTTTGCTCGCGGGGTAGTGTAATCGACGCATGCCTTCTTCCGATTCGTTAGTAGCTCCTATTAAGGACGCCGAGAGTCGCACCATCGGGGGCGTGCAGCTTGACATTGTGAAAGCAGGCACGGGCCGTGTGAAGCGGATGATTTATCCGCCGGGGTTCAACTGGGCGCAGCATATGAAGCCGATCGTGGGTACGGATCTATGCCAGCACGCGCATGTTGGTTTTCTGGCGCAGGGTCAGATCCATATTCGATACGCCGATGGCTGCATCCTGAAGCTGGCTGCACCGCAGGCGATTACAATCGAGCCGGGACATGACGGTTGGGTGGTGGGAAACGAACCCGCGGTCGTGATTGAATTCGACTTCGAAGGCCAGACGGCACAGAAGTTCGGCATATGCGGATAAGCACTCGCACTGAAAATTTCCTCGCGACTTTTCTTATCCGTGTCCATCTGTGTTTATCTGTGCGCCAATTCTTCGCTAAAATCAATTAATGAGTACGGTAACGGAGGAGCCGCAGTTCTACACGTCCGGCATCGTGCGCCTGACGCGGCCGCAACTGGTTGGCACCATGACGGGATTGGTGCTGGCGATGTTCTTAGCGGCACTGGATCAAACCATTGTCGGCACTGCCGAGCCGCGCATCATCGCTTCACTTTCGGGCTTTAATCGCTATCCGTGGGTGGCGACGGCGTACCTGCTGACCTCCACCGTGGTGTTGCCGATCATAGCCAAGCTCTCGGATTTGTGGGGACGGAAATGGCTCTTCCTGTGGGGCTCAGCCGTGTTCGTGGCGACGTCGGCGTTGTGCGGGGCTTCGGGGAATCTTAACTTCACTGGGCTCGACGGGATGAATCAGTTGATCCTGTTTCGCGGACTGCAAGGCATCGGCGCGGGGGCGATCATGGGGCTGATCTTCACCATCGTCGGCGATATTTTTTCGCCGGCGGAACGCGGGCGCTACCAGGGCTTTTTCTCGGGCGTGTGGGGACTCGCGGCCATCTTTGGCCCAACGCTGGGCGGCTGGCTGACGGATCACATTTCCTGGCGCGCGACTTTCTACGTCAATTTGCCGGTGGGCATCATCGCCATCGCTGCCATCTATTTTGAGTTTCCGGATATTCGCCCGCAGGCGGTGCGGCGCGTTCTGGATTGGGCTGGCGTGTTCACGCTGCTGGCTTGCATCGGGCCGTTGTTGATGGCGTTTACCTGGGTGACGGAGTATGGCTGGGGATCGGGGCGCGTCGAGACACTGCTGACGATTGCCGGAGTCATGCTGCTCGCGTTCCTGTACTCCGAATCGAAAGCTATCGAGCCGCTGATTCCGCTCACGCTGTTCCACGATCCGGTGATCCGCGTGTCTTCGATTTGCATGTTCGTGCTGGGCATGGGCATGTTCGGCATGATCATTTATCTGCCGCTGTTCATGCAGGGCGTGCTGGGCGTTTCGGCGACGCAATCCGGCACGCTGATGACGCCGATGATGCTGGGCTCGGTGACGGGCAGTTTTCTGGGCGGGCAGATGACTTATCGGCTTGCGAAGTTACAAGGTCCCGGGCGTGCTGGGGTCGGTGCTGGTGACTTGCGGCATGACTATTTTCGCGGTCATGGACGCATCGACGCCGCGGCTGCATGTGGTCTTCGGCATGATTCTCACGGGGCTGGGCATGGGACTGTTGCAACCGGTGTATACGGTGGCGGTGCAGAATGTCGCGCCGCGGGCGCAGATGGGCGCGGCGACGGCTTCCACCATATTCTTCCGGGCCATCGGCAGCACGGTGGGCGTGGCGCTGTTCGGCAGCGTGCTGCTAACGAATTATCACGCGGAGTTTGGGAGGCGATTGCCGCCGGGGGTCCCGCAGGAGGGGCTGAAGTACTTCAATAATCCTCTCCTATTGGTCCAGATGCGGCCGCAAATCGAGGCGCTATTTGGCCGCTATCCCAATGGTTTGGAGCTGATGCAGACCCTGATGGTAAACGTGCGTGAATCTTTGGTGCACGGATTGCATCTTATATTCGTGTCGAGCGCATGCGTGATGGGCGGGGCGGTGGTGTTGAACCTCCTGCTGAAAAACGTCCCGCTGCGGACGCACCACGCGCCTAGCGCGGAGCCGGCAGTTCACTAACGCTCGATAAACGGCAGCACATATTAGAAGGGAAAGGTTTAGATGAGCACCTACCAGATCGACCCCGCGCATTCCTCTGCGCAATTCAAGGTTCGCCACCTGATGATCTCCAACGTGAAGGGCGAGTTCGACAAGATCATCGGGACCGTCAACTACGACCCGGCGAACCCGTCTGCCTCGACCGTCGACGCGACGATCGAGGTGGCCAGTATCAGCACGCGCGATGAGCAGCGCGATGCGCACCTCAAGAGCCCCGACTTTTTCGATGTGGAGAAGTTCCCAACCATTACGTTTAAGTCCAAGAAAGTGACGGCAAGCGGCAGCGACAGCTTCACGGTGGCGGGCGCGCTTGCCATTCACGGCATCACTAAAGACGTGGATCTGAAGGTGGAGGGACTCACCGAGGAAACCAAAGATCCGTGGGGCAACTTGCGGCGCGGCGCTGAGGCGAAGACTCGAATCAATCGCAAAGATTTTGGGATGAGCTTCAACATGGCTCTCGAAGCCGGCGGATTCATGGTGGGCGACGAAGTCGACCTCGCCATTGACGTCGAGCTGATTCGCCAGGCGTAAATCTTAGCGCGGGCTAGCGCGGCTGGAGCGTCATCTTCATCCCGTGCTTGGGCCGCAGCGTGATGACGGCGCGTGTCTCCACCGGATGTCCGGGGACCAGGCGCATCTTCCAGCGCTGAGCGATGGTGGCTAGCGCCAGGACTCCCTCGGCCCAGGCGAATCGCTCGCCGATGCACACACGCGCGCCGCCGCCGAACGGAAAATAGGCGAACTTCGGGCGCTTGGCGGCTTCGTCGGGATGCCAGCGATCCGGGTTGAAGCGCTCGGGCTCAGGCCACCAGCGGGGATCGCGATGCACCACCCACGGGCTCATGAGCAGGATTGATTTAGCCGGGATCGCGTAGCCGCCGATGGAATAATCTTCGCGCGCGCGCCTTCCGATGGCCCATGCTGGGGGATAGAGGCGCAGCGATTCGGCGAACACGCCGCTGGTGTAGGGCAGATTGGCGACGTCGTCGAACCCCGGCAACTTGCCACCGAGGACACTGTCGATCTCGGCGTGCATGCGCGCTTCAACTTCGGGATTTTGCGAGAGCAGATACCAGGTCCAGGTCAGCGCGTTCGCGGTGGTCTCATGGCCGGCGATTAGCAGCGTGAGCGCTTCGTCGCGCACCTGTTTGTCGGTCATATGCGCGTTATCGCTTTCGTCTTGGGCGAGCAATAGCATCGAGAGCAGATCGCCCGCGTCTTTGCCACTCGCGCGGCGCTCGGCGATCAATCCATAGACGATTTTGTCCAGTCGGTCGCGCGCTTTTTCGAAGCGGCGCACCGGAGGGATCGGCAGTTTCTGGATCCACTCGGAAAACGGCAGCAGCAGGGTGTCGAACAGTTCAAAAATCTGCGTCATGGCACGGCCGATTTCGTCGGCGTCTGACGATACGTCGGCGCTGAAGAGCGTGCGTCCGACAATCGCCAGCGTGAGCCGGGTCATGTGCTGATGCATGTCGAGTTCGACGCCCGGGACCCAGGCTTCGCGAGCGTATTCGGCGCAGGTGACCATGTCGGCGGCATAGCGCAGCAGACGATCGCGGTGAAACGCCGGCTGCACGAGCCTGCGCTGGCGGGTGTGAAATTCTCCTTCGCTGGTCAGCAAGCCCTCGCCCAGCAAGACCTTGGCGCGTTCCAGCATGCGGCTCTTGGTGAAGTTGCCTTGATGCGTAATTAAGATGTCGCGAATCGCATCCGGATCGCTCACCACGAAAGCGTGCTGCGGGCCCAACTTCATGTAGGCCAGGTCGCCGAACTCGCCCGCGATTTTGAGCAGGTAATTCGCGGGGTCCTTGCGGAAAAGCGGGAGCACGCCTAGCCATGGCCGGGCGTTCTTCGGGCCGGGAGGACGGGCGGCGGACGCGTTGGGCTTGGTAGGCAGCCCTTCCATTGTTGTATGATTCACCTACGAAAGGATACGCCTCGATGTCCAGTTCCGTTCCACCGCCGTTCAACCCTCCACCGCCGCCGGACCCGTTTGCATCCAGTCAGCCGCCGCTGCCGCCGGGGAAGAAGTCGAATATTTTGATCTGGATTCTGGGCGGGATTGTGGCGTTAATGATCGGGTCCGCGGCCATGTGCGGGCTGGGCGCCTATTTCGTCATGCACAAGGCCAAGCAGGCGGGTCTGGATTCAGGGCTGCTCTCCAGCAATCCCGCTTACGCCATGGCGAAAATGGCCGCAACGATGAACCCCGATTCCGAAACCGTTTCGACCGACGACAGCAGCGGCACCATCACGGTGCGCGACAAGAAGACCGGCAAGACCACCACTCTCAAGTTCGATCCCGATAAAAAGACAATGGTGGTCACGGATGAAAACGGCAAAGAGGCCACCGTCAAGATGAATACAGACGGCGATAAGGGCTCCATCGAAGTGCAGTCCGCCGACGGCAATATGAAGTTCGGTGGAGCGGCCAGCGCGCAAGTGCCGGCGTGGATGCCGGTCTATCCCGGTTCCTCTCCGACAGGGACTTTTTCCTCCCAGAGCAAGGACGGCAGCCAGAGCACCTTCGCGTTCAAAACCCACGATGCGGCGCCCAAGGTGATGTCTTACTATCAGGACCAGCTAAAATCCAGCGGCTTCACCATCAACATGGCGACCAATACTCCGCAGGGCGGCATGGTGATGGCGGAGGATAGCGGCAAGACTCGAACGCTGATGGTCACCGCGAACACTTCGAGCGAGGGCACCGACGTCAGCTTGACGGCCATCGAGAAGAAGTAGTTCAGTGTGCCGCGGCTGCGAAGGGGGTGCAGCCGCGGCGCAACTTCGCCTGGAAAAGCCCTACCAGGCTAACCGTAGCGATAGGCGCACGTCCCGCTGCTCGACGCCATCGCGGCCAGTGCTCACGATCTGCGTCATCTGCAGGAACGAGCTGGCGTTAACCGAGGTGTTGGCGCTCGGTATGGAGAGGTGAGGGGAGTTCGCTACATTGAACAACTCCCCACGAAACGTAAGATTGAAGCGGTCATTGATGGGGAATTTGCGCTGCAGCCCCAGATCCGCGCCGACCAGGCCGGGCTGGCGCAAGCTGTCGGTTCCACAAGTCCCGAACCTTCCGTTTGCGGGCACGGCAAAGGCCGACTTCGCATACCACTGATAAACGTCGCCGAGTTCTTGCGGCGTACCGATGCAATCCGCAAACTGACTCGAGAACGACGCGTTCAACGATGAAGTCGAGGCTGTCGGTGTGAACGGAAGGCCGGTGCGTGCCGTCACCACTGTGGTCATTTGCCATCCGCCAACCACCTTGGCTCCCCAGCCGCTTTGAACCCAACGCTTACCTTTGCCGAACGGGAGCTCGACAATCGCAGTGGCCGAAAACATATGGGTTACGTCGGTGGGCAGAGGCCCGTAATTCAGGCCGAAGTCCTGCGGAATTTGTACCGCTGGATTGATGGAATACCCCATGGCTTTGCTGAATGTGTAGCTCATGCCAATTTGGTATCCGGTGAAGTGGCCGCGTGCCTGCATCTGAAGGGAGTCGTACTTATTCGTACCCAGGGTGCCCATATACAAGGTGGAGGCAGTTCGACCATTCAATGGATTCAATACTTCTGCCGCTGTGCCTCCTCCGATCGGTCCCCAATTCGCCTGCAGATTATCCTGCTGGTCGACGGACCGGGAGCCGACATAGGCGCTCGATAAGAGCCAGTTTTGCAAGCGATGCTCCAACGTGAAGTTGTAGCTTTGGATGTATCCGCGGGTATAGTTTGCGTTGTCGAAGGTTGTGACTACGACATTTCCCGGCACGGGAATGTTGCCCGTACTGGTATTGGGCGCCGTCACAGCAGGAAGGCCAAGACGCAAGGTGGTGCCGTAGGAATAAGAATTGGGCGGCAGCAGGATCTGTCCTTCGATGTAAGGAAAGTTGATGCGGCCTTGTTCCGTATAGCCAAGGAAGAAGATCGGATCAGTAGATATGCCGTAACCCGCACGAATGACCGTCGAGTTCGTAATGCGGTAGGCCACGCCGATACGCGGAGCGAAATGCAGTTTGTCCTTTGTGATCCCGCAATCGCTGGGTACCGATCCAGTGCCGCAGATCTGCATGCTGTTGGAATACTGGTTGTACACTTCCAGTCCGGTGTCTCCGCGTGACGGGAACGGGAAATCGTCGACGCGCAAGCCATAGCTCACCGTCAACTTAGGCCCAATCTGCCAGCGATCGCGAATGTAAGCGCTATAGTATCTCGCGCTGGTGGTGAATCGATCCGGGAATTGATAGATCTTTCCGGAGTCCTGGGGCAGGCCGAGCAGGAACGAAGCGAAGGCGTTATAGTCGTTCCCGGCGGGACCGCCGTTCAACTGGGTGGTGCCTTGTGCAAAATGAAATCCACCGGAGTCCGCGATGAATTTGGAGCTGCCGGAGGGCACCTGGTACTGCACCTCGCTGGAACTCTGGAAGTCCGTATCGACGCCCGCGCGAAGATTGTGCGTGCCCTTAAGCCAGTTGATACTCGCGCTGAAATTTTTCTCAGGGTTCTGGTAGTTCTGCGGCTCATTCTGGGCGGATGGACCAAGCCCCGCGAAGCCGTCGATGGCGAGGTAGGGCATGCCGCCCTGCTCGATCTGTTTTTGCGCGGATAAGCCGGCGGTGCTCAAGCCCGGAATGTTTAAAAGCGTCGAGCCATAGTTATAGGCTCTATCGTTCCGCACGGCGTACGAGTTGTTGCGGTCGTATCCAAAATAGGCATCCGCGAACAGATTTGCGCCGAAAATATAGTTTCCCGAAACAGTGCCGTTATATAGATGGCTTCCGCCGGTGCCAATGGAAATGTTGGTCGGACTGACATACGGGCCGCCCACGACGCTGCCGAAGATGGATGGGTTGTACCAGGTTCCTAAGAGACTCGCCAAGGCGTGCAAACATGGTGAGCTTGGTGGTTGGATTCCAGGAAAGTTTTCCGTCAAACTGGTTGCGATTTGCGCCGCTGTTACCCTGGCATCCGTTGCAGAGAAAGTTATTGCTGAGGCCCAAAGCGCCGGCGCCGGGTTGGTTTGGATTGGGCAGCGCGCCGAGTGCAAGCAACGCCTGCACACCGGGATCGATGCGCGAAGTGGGAATGAGGTTGTTCGCGAATGGTATTCTGCCGGTGCCGTTCGCAGCTCCCGTCAAAGGATCGTATATTTTGGTAGGCGAGCCCGACAGATCGCCGATTTTCATGGCGGCTGTGGGCACTTCGGCCGGCACGGCGTTGCCCTGCACCAAGCGGTTCCCTTCGTAACTCAGGAAGTAGAATACTTTGTCTTTCTTGATCGGTCCACCGACGGTGCCGCCGAACTGATTGTTGCTGTATGGCAGCTTGGCCAGAGACCGGTTTGCGGCCCACTGATAGGCTGCTAGCGACTGGTTGGAGAAATCTTCGAACGCCGAGCCGTGAAGGACATTGGTTCCGCTTTTGACGGTGACGTTGATATAACCGCCACCCGCGGATTGATCGGCGTCGAAAGTGCTGGTCGCGACGTTCACGTCTTCAATGGCTTCCAGCGCGGGAATGTACTGGATGGTATCGGTGGCGTTGAAATTTCGCGTACCGGCGCCGTCCACGCGCGTGTCGCTCGCGTTCACATTGGCGCCGTTGACGCTGAATGCCAGTGAACGGGTGCTATTGGCGGTACTCGAATGCGAGTTTGCGGGCGGCGATACACCCGGCAGCGTGTTGAACAGCATCTGATAGTTCCGGCCGACTGCGACAGGTAGGTTATTGAGAGTGGTGGCGCCGAGTTCCGAACGCACATCGGCGCGGTCCGTCTGCAAGGCCTGCCCCTCAGCGGCCACCGTAACTTCTTGCGTAAGCGAGCCCAAGGTGAGGGCCGCATCCACGCGGGTGACGGTTTGGACTTGCACTACGACGCCCGTACGCGTGTAGCCTTGGAAGCCCGGCGCAGTGACTGTAACTACATAAGTGCCTGGCGGGATTGACGGCAGTGTGTAAAATCCCGCCGAGTTGCTTTTTGCTTCACGGACAAAATTCGTAGCTTGATTCGTGGCGGTTATCGTTGCGTCCGCAATCGCCGCCTGGGTGGGATCGGTAAGAGTGCCGTTAATAGTGCCTTCCAGCAATTGAGCCTTCGCTTGGGGAATGAAAAGTATGATGCAAGCAAGAAGAGCCATACACGGCGCCGCGTTTGAAAGCCGGCTCCGAAGAAAAAGATAAAGTTTCACTGTCCGCAGATATCCTTACAGGCGGTTTGCGCCAATTATGAAGACTAAAGTTTAAGCAGCTACTCACGAGCAAGTGTAGGCTGGCCCTCTTCGTTCGATGGCCGCCCAACGTCGTGGTCCGCCTCCAAGATGTTAGGGTCGTTTCAAAATTGTGTCAACGCCAAATGGGAAGGAATGCGGAAGGGATGCGAGAGTCAAGCACAATGTGCTATGAGAAGTCATTCGTCTTCGATTAGGCACTGCAAAATCTGCACGTGACCGTTACGGCGAGTTCGTTGCAGATCAATACTTCGTGAGGATCAGCGTCTCCGGCCCCAACTCCTGGGCGGTGCTTTCGCCGAATCCGGCGTCGCGGAACATGGCGTCGAGATCCTTGAAGGTGTAAGCGTCGCCGCCTTCGGTCGAGCCCAGCATCATCATGCTGAAGGCGGCGGCGGTGGCGGGCGAAATGCGGTCGTCGTTGGGCACGAACTCGACTGTGGCCACGCGGCCGCCTGGTTTCAGCGCGGCGCGGACGCGCTTCAGCAGCTTTCACGTTGGTCGCGTGATCGAAGTGGTGCAGGAAATTCGGCAGCAGAACCAGGTCGTAGCCGCTGCCCAGGTCCACGTCGAAGGCGCTGCCGGCGATGCCGTGATAGCGGTCGCCTACGCCTGCTTGCTTTGCATGCTCGATCGAAAGCGCCAGCACGTTCTTCCAATCGAGGCCATAGACCTCGGCTTTCGGATTTAGCTTGGCGATGGCGATGCCGTAGGCTCCGGGGCCGGCGGCGATATCGAGCACTTTCATCGGCTGGCCCGGAGTATTGACGATCTGCGCCATTGCGGCCGAGCCCATCGCCGACATCGGCGCCATGGATTTCGCGAACTCGACCCACACCGGATCTTCGGGACCCATGTTTCCTTGTTCGTTCGCGGTGCCGCCCTTGCGAACGGCTGCCGTCAGATCCATAAAGTTCGCCACGTGGGTGGGATGCACTAGGAAGAAGGCGGTGGAACCCAGATAGGCCGGCGACTTCTTGTCGAGAAATACGGCGGAGTCGCGCGTGAGGCCGTAGGTCTCGCCTTGCTTCGTGAGAAAACCTTGAATGGTTATGAAGTCGCAAAGAATGCGCATGCCTTTGGGGCTGGCCTGGGCGCGCTTGGCGAGTTCCGCAGCAGTGCTCACGCCTGCGCCGATCAGCGTGAAGACTTCCAGCTCGATGGCGGCCTTGAGTGCCGTCGCGCGCGAAAACCCGTTCAGGGCGTCGAAGATCAGGAGGGGATTCGGTTCATTTCCGGTGGGTGGAGCGCTGTGGGTAGCCATGAGCTTTCATCATAATCTGCTAGCATGATGCGCGTGTTCTCTTCGCGCCTGCAGTGGGATTCGCAGCCCAATCCGTTGAGTATTCTCCTGGCGGAGAAGCGCCGGAATGGCGCCGCGATATTGGATCTCACGGAATCCAATCCGACTCGCGCCGGGCTCGATTACGCGGGCGGGGAACTGCTAGCAGCTCTGGCCGATTCCCGGGGGCTTTTATACGAACCGGACCCGCGTGGCTTGTTGGCTGCGCGCGAGGCGGTTTCCGGATATTACGCGCAGCGCGGAGTGGATGTGCCCGCGTCGCGCATTTTGCTCACGGCCAGCACCAGCGAAGCGTATTCGTATTTGTTCAAGCTGCTCGCGGACCCCGGCGATGAGATCCTGGTTCCGCGGCCGTCTTATCCATTGTTCGACTACTTGGCCGCGATGGAATCGGTGCGCGTGGTCCAGTATCCGCTGCGCTACGACGGCGTATGGCATATCGATCTTGATGCGCTCGCCAGCGCCATCACGGCGCGCACGCGGGCGATCGTGGTGGTGAATCCTAACAATCCGACGGGCTCTTATCTCAAGCGCTCCGAATGGGAACGGCTGCGGACTTTCGGCTTGCCGATTCTTTCCGACGAAGTGTTTTCCGATTTTGGGTTTGGATCTGGCGCGGACCGGGTCGCGACGCTCGCGGGACAAAGCGATGCGCTCACGTTTTCGATGAGCGGACTTTCGAAGATCGCCGGCCTCCCGCAGATGAAGTTGGGCTGGATCGTGGCCGGCGGACCGGATCATGCGGCCGCTCTCGAAGGTCTGGAATGGATTGCCGACACTTTCTTATCCGTTGCCACGCCGGTTCAGTGGGCGCTGCCGCGCATCCTGGCGGCGTCGGCGAGTGTACAGGAACAGATCCGCCAGCGGACGCGCGGGAACCTGGAAGTTCTTCGCGAACGCGCTGCGGGTTCGCCTTGCCGCTGCCTCCATATTGAGGGTGGCTGGTACACCATCCTTGAAGTACCTCGTGTCCGCACCGAAGAGGAATGGGCGCTCGGCCTGCTGGCTGAAAGCGACGTCCTGGTTCAGCCCGGCTTCTTCTACGATTTTGAAACGGAAGCCTTTCTGGTCCTGAGCCTGCTGACGCCTCCCGCGATTTTCGCCGAGGGAGTTGGCCGCATCCTGGATTTGGCGGGCCGCCAGTCCTAAAGAAACCCTCGTAAACGGTCGTTATTAAGGGTGGAGGGGACCAAGTCCCTTTCTTTGAATAAAACATGTCTCTCAACAAGCCCAAGGTAGTCGTCGTGATGCCCGCGTATAACGCCGCGGAGACACTGCGCATGACCTATGCTGAATTGCCGCACGACAGCGTCGATCTGGTGATCGTCGTGGATGATGGCAGCTCCGATGAAACCGCGTCTATCGCGCGCGAGCTGGGGCTGGAGTTGTTCGTCCACAACCGCAATTACGGCTATGGCGCGAACCAGAAAACCTGCTATCGCGAGGCGCTGCGCGCGGGCGCCGATATTGTGGTGATGGTGCATCCGGATTATCAGTACGATCCCACGCTGCTGCCCGAAATCATCCGCCCGATTCAGGAATGCAAAGCCGACGTGGTGCTGGGCTCGCGGCTGCTGGGCGGACATCCCATGGCGCAGGGAATGCCGTGGTGGAAATACGCGGCCAACCGGTTTCTGACACAGCTTGAGAATGCCATCTTCGGATTGCACCTGGCCGAATATCACACTGGTTATCGTGCTTTCCGGCGGGAGGCGCTGGATCAAGTCAATCTGGACATGAATTCCGACAACTTTATTTTCGACCAGGAAATCATGGCGCAATTTGTGAACCTGAACATGCGGATTGCCGAGGTCCCGGTGCCGACCCGCTATTTCCCGGAGGCGTCGTCGGCTTCCTTCGTGCAGAGTTCGGTTTACGGTCTCTCGATACTGTGGCTGCTGTTCCGGTATGAGATGCATCGCATGGGCCTTATCCGGCAGCGGTCGTTTGAGAGTCTCACCCGGCGCTATACGCCGGGCACGCGCTCCGAGGGCCTGGTGGCTGAGGGAGTCGCGGGGGGAGTCGCGGAGGGAAAAGAATGAAGCTCACTGTCTCTTCGGCGCTGCTGGCGGCGGTTTTGTGCGTCTTGTCCGCGGGCTGCACCGACCCCAATCTTTTCGATGAGAACGTAGCCCGGGGCGCGGCCCAAGCGGAACCTTTCGAGTTGGATAGCGAGCAGGTTTCGATGACCTCCGCTCAACTCTCCTGCGGGGTCACAGATGAGCTGTGGGAGGCTCCCATCACCGGAGCGGACCGCACCGTGGCGCATCTCCAGCCCAAAGGCCGCAGCCTGAATTTCAGCGACGATATCAGCTCGGATGAGGCCGGCCACCTGTCGCCCTATACCCAGGTGCGCGGCAAATTCCCGCTGCAACTGGACCAGGTGATTTCGATCAAGGATGGCGACGATAAGGACACCAAAATCGTCCAGGCCAAAATCGGAGTCAAAATCGCCGAGCCATGCTTCGACACGCCGCTGTACATCAACGGCATCCGTAAAGGTCAATATCGCGACGACCTGCCGGCCACGCTGCAATTCGAGCGTTACGGGGACGGTTGGCACCTGACCAAGATCATCCACTAAGCAGCGGGACGCATTTTACGCGCTGCCAGCGCTTGCGTCCGACGCCCCCTCGCCGGCGATGCTAAAATAGCGGTTTCCTAAAGGAATACGAGATCGCAGGGCAAGGGAGAATCATGGCAGTCACGGGCGCGGGTCTGGAAGGTATTGTCGCTGCTGAGTCGAAAATTTGCTACATCGACGGCGACGCGGGCATTTTAAGCTATCAGGGCTATAACATCCACACGCTCGCCGACCACGCGACGTTTGAGGAAGTGATCTACCTGCTGTGGTACGGCCGTCTGCCCAAGCAGGCGGAGCTGGATCAGTTGAAGGCTTCACTCGCGGCCAACCGCGCGATCCCTGCCGAAGTCACTGCGTTCTTGAAGGCCACTGGCAAGTGCGTTCCCATGGACGTGCTGCGCACCGCGGTCTCGATGCTGTCGCTCTACGATCCGGACGAAAAAGATACCTCGATCGAAGCCAGCGAGCGCAAGGCGGTCAGCTTGATGGCGCAGACCAGCACCATCGTCACCACTTTCGACCGGCTGCGCAAAGGGCAGGAAGTGGTTCCGTCCGATCCGACGCTGAGCACGGCGGGAAATTTCCTCTACACCTTGACCGGCAAGAAGCCGGACGAAGTGATGGAGCATGTCTTCGACATCGCGCTGACGTTGCATGCGGATCATGAGCTGAACGCCTCCACTTTTGCTGCGCGCGTGGTGGCGGCGACGCTTTCCGATATTTATTCCGCCGCGACTGCCGGCGTGGCTGCACTCAAAGGACCGCTGCATGGCGGCGCCAATGAAGACGTCATGAAGATGCTGCTCGAAGCGGGCTCGGCGGACAAGGCCATGGATATGGTGAAGACGCGTCTGGCGAACAAGATCAAGATTCCCGGGTTCGGGCACCGCGTGTATCACACCATCGATCCGCGCGCCACGCATTTGAGCGCGTTGTCTGAAGAGCTGGGCAAGCGCACTGGGCACGTGGATCTGTACCTCACGTCGAGCCGTATCGAAAAGTACATGAAGGAAACCAAGAATCTGAATGCGAACGTGGACTTCTATTCGGCTTCCACTTACTATTCGCTGGGGATTCCGATCGATCTCTTCACGCCCATCTTCGCCGTCAGCCGCATGTCCGGCTGGACCGCGCACGTGCTGGAACAATATCGCCACAATCGTTTGATCCGTCCGCGCGCGGATTATATCGGCACTCCGGTGGGGCAGCCGTGGGTCCCGATCGCCGAGCGCTAGATCAAGCGAACGACAACGCTGGATGTACGATCTTTCTTTCTTCCGCCAGAATCTGGATGCCATCGCCACGCGGTTGGCGGATCGCGGCTTCACGCTGGACGTCGAAGCTTTCCGGCAACTCGATGCGGAGCGGCGCGCCGCGCTTACCGAATCCGAACAGTTGAAGGCTCTGCGCAAAACTGAGTCGCAGGAAATCGGCAAGCTCATCAAGGCAGGGCAGGACGCGTCGGAGCGCCAGCAAAAGGTTCGCGAAATGGGCGACCGTGCGGCTGCTCTCGAAGAACGCGCGAAAGAGCTCGACGACAAATACCGGCAGTTGCTGGCCGGCGTTCCGAATACGCCGCACGCTTCCGTACCTACTGGGCGCAGCGCCGACGATAATGTCGAAGTACGGCGCTGGGGCAAGCCGCCGGAGTTTTCTTTTACGCCTAAAGCACATTGGGATCTGGGGCCGGATCTCGGCATTTTGGATTTCGAGCGCGCTGCGAAGATCACCGGAGCCCGCTTCGCAGTCTACTGGGGACTGGGCGCGAAGCTCGAACGCGCGCTGATCAACTTCATGCTGGACGTGCATACCCAGCACCACGGCTACACCGAAGTGCTGCCGCCGTTCATCGCCAACACGGCCAGCTTCTACGGCACCGGCCAGTTGCCGAAGTTTGAGGCGGATTTGTTCAAGCTCGCAGGACACGGATTATTACCTGATTCCCACCGCCGAAGTCCCGGTGACGAATCTGTATCGCGACGAAACCATCGACTACGATAAGCTGCCGATCAAGCTGTGCGCTTACACGCCGTGCTTCCGCAGCGAGGCTGGGTCTTACGGGCGCGACGTGCGCGGCATCATTCGCCAGCACCAGTTCCAGAAAGTGGAGATGGTGAAGTTCACGCCTCCGGAAACCAGCTATATCGAACTCGAAGCCCTGACTGCGGATGCCGAAGATATCTTGCAGCGCCTGGGTTTGGCTTATCGCACGGTGGTTCTATGCACTGGCGATATGGGCGCGAGTTCGGCCAAGACTTATGACATTGAGGTCTGGCTGCCCGGCCAGAACGCGTACAAAGAAATTTCGTCGTGCTCGAATTTCGAGGCGTATCAGGCGCGGCGCGCTTCGATCCGGACGAAACCGGGCGGTGGGAAAGCGGATTTCGTGCACACCATCAACGGCAGCGGACTCGCGGTCGGCCGCACCTGGCTGGCGATTCTGGAAAACTACCAGCAGGCCGATGGCAGCGTGGTGGTCCCGGAAGCATTGCGCCCGTACCTCGGCGTCGACGTCATTCGTCGCGCTTAAACACAAGCGGGCGCGGCGTTACCAGCGAGTCAGCTCCACGCGTCGGTTTTTCGCGCGGCCTTCTTCGGTTTCATTGGACGCAATCGGTGCGTAAACGCCGGCGCCGAAGGAATCCAGGCGATCCCCAGCAATGCCCAGGGCCGCTAAGGCGCGAACCACACTGGCGGCACGGCGGCGGCTGAGGTCCAGATTGTACTCCGGCTTGCCTTGATTATCGGTGTGCCCGACAACGTGAATCTTAAGCGCCGCATCGCTCTTCAGCAGCTTCACTATCTCGCTTAAGGTCTGCTGCGATTCCGGCTTCACCACGTCTTTATCGGTATCGAACAAAATTCCATAGAGCGCTACTTTGCCGGTATCGTGCATCTCGCGCTTCATCTCGTCGGCATTGACGAATGTCATCTTTTGTTCGAGAACATCCGGCGCGACCACGACCAGCTCGGCGAGTGCGCGTCCTTTTTGGATCACGCTGGTCAGCCGGTCGGGGATTAACCCGTCGCGATAGGAAGTTACAAAGACCATGTAATAGGTTGGCTTCGGCGCTTTACTTTTACCCACCAGCACGCGCTCGTCGGCTTCGTTATACGCCAGGATCTGAGAAAGGCCATCCTCGACAACGATCTTATCCAGCGTCGGGCCAAACCAGCCGGGGGCTCCGGCGGCCTTCTCGTAGAGCGTTTCCAAACCCAATCTGGCGAATTCGAGTTTATAATTTCGCAGCAATTCGGTAGCGGTGCGGCCCGCGGGCGCGACGTACGCATACCGGCTCACTTGGCCCTCGATCGCCAGACTCTTCACGTATTTCGGTGGACTCTGCGAAGTAGGAGCGCCCAGCGGAAGAAGGTATTCGTCGAACTTAGGCTCGCGATAACCGATGATCTCGCTGCCTTCGTAGCGCTTCATCCCTGGCGGGTCTTTGGAGCCGGCGAGATCGGCGGCAGGCAGGACAGCCGAGAACGCAATCAGGGCGCAGGTCAGGCGGAACATTCTCGAATCGATCATCTGTGCGGCGTGGCCTTCCTTATTTGTGATGGCGGCTGATGATCCGGATCACTTGCCGACAGATTTTAGCGCCGATCCGCTCTTCTCGATGCCGGCGCCTGTTCCCAACGCCAGTTTCTTGCCGGTCCACTTAAGCCCGCGGCCGGTGGCTTTGACGCCTTTGACCGTGACTTTGCCGGTGGCGGCGCCCGTCTTGACTACGGCAGTTTTGGCGGACCCGCCGGCAGCCTTGATGTCTTGCGTGGCGCCGCTCTGGCCAAAAGCGGCCGTGACCGGCACGATAAAACAAATCGATAGAAAAATGTTTTTTGCAGCGCGCATGGTTCTACTGTAGCAGGAAGCGCTCGGGGCGGGGTACGGCGATTTGTCATTCCTCCCGTGCTGCGCCCGTACCTCCGCGGCAACCTGATTCGTAGCGCTTAAAATCACACACATCGCGGTTTCATCCGCTGTGGCGGACGGCTTCCGGTCCCTTAGACTTCTGGGCGACGGGAGGCGAGTCGATGCTTTGTGTAAGACGGTTGTTGATGCTGCTGTTGGCGGCGGGATTGGGGTATGCGCAGCCTGCGCTCACCACCATCCAGGATATTCTTTATCGCGCCGATGGAACGCGTTTCAGCGGCACCATGTTCATCACCTGGAGCAGCTTCTTGGCGGGGGATACCTCGAATATCGCCACCGCGAATCTCACGCTGCCGATCGTGAATGGAGTACTGAACGTCAAGCTGGTGCCAACCACTACGGCGTCGGCGGGCGCGCAGTATAACGTCACCTATTCCAGAGGCGGCGTGAATCAGTTCACCGAAGTGTGGGCAGTGCCTCCCAGTGTTCCGAAATTGCGGGTGCGCGATGTGCGCCTGTCGAGCGGGACGGTGATCGGGCCCGCGGCGTCTACTGCTCCGATCCAGATTAGCGACGTGACGGGCCTGGCGAATGCATTGGCTGTCCGGCCTACCGAGGGCGCGGGTTACGGCATCGGACGCACGGCCATCATTAATTCTTCCGGGCAGATCGACGCCGCCGCCGGGAACCTGGGCGATTGCATGCATGTTGACGGGAGCTCCGGAGCGTGTGGAACTTCGGGATCGGGCGGGTCGGGCGGAGTGCTGCCCTTATATTCGGACGCCGAAACTCCGGGCGGGACGCTGAACGGCATCAACACGGCGTTCACGCTGCTGTTCGCGCCCTCGCCGGTGAATAGCCTGATCCTGTTCCGCAACGGGCTCTTGCAGACTCACGGTTTCGATTTCTCGCTGGCGGGGAATGTGATTACGTTCCTTTCGGGTTCTCTTCCGCAGGCTACCGATGTGCTATCGGCCAGCTATCGCTATGCGAATCCCAACAATGTTCTGGGGACTCTGACGGCGGCGCAAGTGATTTGCAGCAGCGCCGGCAATGGCACTAGCGCCACGGCGGCGACCACCTTGGGAAGCTGCACCATCCCGGCCGGATTGCTTACAACCGGCGACCGGATTGAGGTGCAGTTCTTCTACTCGCACACTGGCACCGCTTCCACCTTCACCGCCGAGCTGCATTGGGGCGCGGCGACCGTTCTGTCGCGCACTTCGGTGGCGGCGGAAACCGCGTTGGCAGGGCATGTGACGTTCAGCATTCTGGCGAGTACCCAATCCTGGGACGCACAGACTTGGGGCAACACCTTCGCTCTGGCGAACGCCGTGGGGTCGGCCGCGGCGAATACTTCGCTGAGCTTGACCATCACTTTGCCCGCTCGTTTGGGAACGGCCACCAGCGATGTGATTGCACTGAGCAACTTCACTGTGATTCGTTACCCCGCGCAAACCAATCCGTAGGTTTGACTTGGGGCGGCGCACTTACACTTCGGCGGCTACCGCCCAAAAAGTCCTAGGGTGAACACCCGACTTGCGTATGCCTGCCGCCGGACGGCCTATTACGTAAGGGATTTTAGGATAGTCACTCGGGTGTTATTACCGTTGCCCTTTCTGGGCGTATCCCGCAAGATGTCAATAGAAGTTCAGCACGGCCGAGGGTACTTTTATATGACTGCGAAACTTTACACATGGATTTGTGGACTCCACAACGATCTGCGGGGTCAAGACTTAGTCGAATACGCGCTGATGGCCGGCTTTGTGGCCGTGGCTGGCGGAGCCGTATTCCCCACTACGCTGATGCCGGGTGTCAGTGCGATCTTCTCGAGAATTAACACCTTCACAGCGTCAGCCGCCAGTCAGGGCAGCTAGGACTTAATTCCAGGCGCGGCCGGGCCAATTCACATTGGGGGCCGCGCTCGCTGTCTCACGCCGCGCGTGCCGCTATCCATCCGCGTACAATCCATTCAATCTGCTGCAAGCATTTCCTGACGGTAAGAGTAGGCTCGCGTTGCCGGTGCTTTTCGGCGAAGTGCTATGCTGAGCCGAGCCCGTGACTGCCGTTTCCGCCGCCCGAGAAATTTCCTTTCGCATCCTGGCCAAAGTTGACGCCGGCGGCTATGCGTCGGATCTGCTGCGCCGGGAAACTGCGGCGCTGGATTCCCGCGATGCCGCTTTGGCTGAGACCTTGGTACTCGGCTGCCTGCGGTACCAAAGCCAGCTCGATTTTCTGATCGGTCATTTCGCGGGGCGGCCGCAACCGAAGCTGGATCTGGAAGTGCGCATCGCACTGCGGCTGGGGATTTTTCAGTTGCGTTATCTGGACCGGGTTCCGGCTCACGCGGCGGTCGCTGAGAGTGTCGAGCTGGTCAAGGGCGCACGCAAACGTTCGGCGGCGGGATTCGTCAATGCGGTGCTGCGCAAAGTGAATCGGACGGCGGTCCGGTGGCCGGATCGCGCCACCGAACTCTCCCTCCCCGCATGGATGCTGGAGCGGTGGGAGCGGCATTATGGTCCGGACGCCGCGCGGGCGATCGCGGAAGCGGCGCTGGTGGAGCCGGCGGCCTATATCAATCCGGAGACTGGGCGGCGGCAGGATATCGGGGCGCAATCGATCGTGCCTTTGCTCGAAATCGAGACGGGGATGACGGTGCTCGACCTATGCGCCGCTCCCGGCAACAAGACCGCGCAGGCGCTCGCCGCGGGGGGGCGGGTGATCGCCTGCGACCGCTACTTGCGCCGGCTGGTCGAGGTGCCCGCGGAGGCGGCGCGCGTGGTTCTGGATGCCGCGGAGCCTCTTCCTTTCGGCAATCGCTCCGGGTTCGACCGGATCCTGATCGACGCGCCGTGTTCCGGCACCGGCACGCTGGCCGGAAATCCTGAAATCAAATGGCGCTTGCAGCCGTCAGATCTCTCAGTGTTTCAGGCACGGCAGCGGAAGATGATCGAGCAGGCGCTGCCGCATTTGCGTCCGGGCGGCCTGCTGGTTTACGCGACCTGCTCCCTGGAACGCGAGGAAAACGAGGCGGTAGTCGAGCATTTGCCAGTACTTGCAATCCATTCGCGGATTCCGGGCCGGGACCCGGGAGACGGCTTTTTCGCCGCCGTCATAAAGGGATGAACCTTAGTACCGCCGCCAGACCGCGTGATACCATAAGTAAAGCTTTTTTCGGCCGGTGGTTAGCGGATGTGTCAGCTTATCTGTTAGCGATGTAAGTTTCGTCTCATGCCCGAAATCCTCCCATCCATTCTTTCCGCCGACTTTGCCCGTTTGGGCGAGCAAGTTGCCGCGCTGGAACAGGCAGGCTGCCGCACGCTGCATGTCGATGTGATGGATGGACATTTCGTGCCGAATCTCACGATCGGGCCGCCGGTGGTGGCTTCGCTGCGCAAGGCTACACGCCTGACGCTGGACGTCCACCTGATGATTACCGATCCGGACCGCTATGCGCCGCTGTTCATCGAAGCCGGCGCGGATCATGTATCGGTGCACCAGGAAGCTTGCATTCATCTGGACCGCACTCTGAAGATGATTCAGGGGCTGGGAGCGCGGGCGGGTGTGGTCCTCAATCCGGCGACGCCGCTCGAAACGATCGATGAAGTGCTGGAGTTCGTCGATTTCGTTCTGATCATGAGCGTGAATCCGGGCTTCGGCGGGCAGAAGTTCATTCCCTATACGCTGGATAAAGTCCGGCGGCTGGCGGCGCGGAAGCGCGAGCGGGGGCTCAAGTTCGCCATCGAAATCGACGGCGGCGTGACCCTGGCGAATGTGGGCGAGATGGTGAAGGCAGGCGTGGACTGGATCGTGGCCGGGTCCGCTATTTTCGGGGCAGGGAATCCGGCGGGCACGTTTGTCGAGATGCAAAGCTTGGCCCACGCGGCCGGGATGGTGCACGTTTAGGCTGGATTCGGTTATAGTTTTCAAGACTACGTGGTAAGGAAGACAGCAATGAATTTCAACAGCAAAAGAATCGGGATCGCGGCGCTGGCGGCAGTCGTGTTTGCCGGCGGGTGCGGGTTCCATCGCAAGAAGTATGAGAACCCGATCACCAAGGACACCGAGCAGCCGGATAAAGTTCTGTTCGACAAATCGATTGCCGATATCGAAAAAGGGCGCTATGAAATTGCCCGGCTCACGCTGAACACGCTGATCAACACTTACGATTCGAGCGAGTTCCTGGCCAAGGCCAAGCTGGCCATCGCCGATAGCTGGATGCGGCAGAGCGGCGCTGAAGGTTTCGCGCAGGCCGAAGCCGAATACAAAGATTTCCAGTTGTTTTATCCCACCATGGAAGAAGCTCCGGAAGCGCAGTCCAAAATCTGCGAGATTCATATCCGGCAGATGGAGAAGGCGGACCGGGATCCGAATAACGCGTTGCGCGCCGAGCAGGAATGCCGCGACTTGTTGACCAAGTATCCGAATAGCAAATTCGCTCCCGCGACCCAGCAGCGCTTGCGCGAGATTCAGGAAACGCTGGCCGAAGCCGAAATGGTGGCGGGCGATTATTACTACAACAAAGGCGCGCTGGCGGCGGCGACCAATCGTTTTACGGGCCTGGTGGGCCAGTATCCGCTGTATAGCCGCGCGGCCGAAGCGTTGTGGCTGGATGGGAATGCGTATTCCCGCCTGGGGACTCGTTTCCGCGCCAAGGCAGGCGATGCTTACACCAAGATCGTGCGCGATTATCCGCTCAGCCAGTACGCGGATCAAGCCAAGAAGAAATTGCAGGAGTTGGAATTGCCGGTGCCGGAAGCCGATCCCGCGGCCGTGGCGCGTATGAAGTATGAAGCTTCCAATCACGTCGAGCCCAGCAAATTGCATAAGCTCACCGATTTTGTCCGCCGCAATCCGGATGTGAGTGACGCGGCCAAGAGCGGTACGCCCACCATGGAGCCGCCGCCGCGTGAAATCCCGGTCACGGTGCCAGTCACGGCGGACTCGGGTGCGACTGGGTTCACGGGGGACGTGACAGTGGCGCCGGTCACCGGCAACTCCGCGCTGGATACGCAGCCCGACGCGCGCAGCGGGGCGACCAAGCCGGCGGATAACGCGCAGCCGAAGCAAAAATAACGACTCATGAGCGTGATCCTGCTGGCGGATGACAGCCCGCACGCGCAGCGTATGGGCCAGCGCATCCTAGTCGAAGAAGGCCATCAGGTCGAATGCGTATCGGACGGCGAAGCGGCGGCCGTGCGCTTGCCTGAAGTGGATGCGGACGTGGTGATTGCGGACGCGCACTTGCCCGGCCTCAGCGGCCTGGAACTGTGCCGCTGCATTAAATCCAATAGCCGCTATGTGCGCGTCATCCTGACTGCGGGGTCGCTGGAAGAGCTGGACGAGGCAGCGGCGAAACGCGCCGGATGCGATGCGATTCTGCGCAAGCCGTTTGAAGCGTCGGTGATGGCGAAGACGGTGGCGCCGCTGGTTGCGGCCGCGCAGCGCGACCGGCAGGCGATGTCGATGGCGGCCGCGAAAAGTGCGCCCTCACTGGCGGCGCAGCCGGACGACATTCGCGCGGCGGTCGAGCGCGCCGTCGAGCGGGAACTGCCGCGGCTTCTCGACGAGCTTACGCAGAGAGTATTATTGGCTCTGGGCCACTAGATTCCGCCCGCAAAATTCCTTATGCCAGATAACAGTTTCGACATCGTATCGAAGATCGATTTGCCTGAAGTGAGCAACGCCGTGCAGCAGGCGGTGAAAGAAATCCAGCAGCGCTTCGATTTGAAAGACAGCAAGTCTTCGATTGAGTTGCGCGAGAAAGAGAACAAGATTCTGCTGGCGAGTTCCGACGAATTCAAGCTGAAGGCGGTCTCGCGACGTCCTGCAAGCCAAGCTGGTGAAGCGTAGCGTTCCGCTCAAGGGGTTGACTTACGGCGTCATCACTCCGGCGGGCGGCTCGACGGTGCGGCAGGAGATCACGCTGCAGCAGGGCATCGCCATCGAGAAGGCTCGCGACATCGTGAAGACTATCAAGGACTCGAAGAAAAAGGCGCAGGCTTCGATCCAGGGTGATCTGGTGCGCGTGTCGGCTAAAGATCGCGACACGCTGCAGGAGGTCATCGCGCTCCTGCGCGGCCACGATTTCGGCATCGACATGCAGTTCACCAATTACCGGACGAATTAAAAGATCCGGACTCGATGCCGCGCAAAATTGAGAGTTTGTTTGTGGCCGGTCCGGCTGGGCGTCTGGAGGCCTTGCTGGAAGAACCGGACCAGTCGCCGGCCGGCGTTGCGTTGGTGTGCCATCCGCATCCGCAGCACGGCGGGACCATGCACAACAAAGTGGTCTTCCGGGTGGCGAAGGGGCTGCGGCGATCGGGCCATGTGGTGCTGCGCTTCAACTATCGCGGCGTCAATCTCAGCGAAGGGGAGTATGCGCACGGCGAAGGGGAACTCCACGATGCGCGGGTTGTGTTGGATGTTCTCTTGAGCCGTTACCCGGCGCTGCCGCTCACGCTGGCGGGATTTTCGTTTGGGTCGAGGATCGCGTTGCGTATGGGTTGCGCGCCGCACAGCCTCGCGCCGCGCCGCGTGATTGCGGTGGGTTTCCCGACGGTCTACAAGGACCGTGCTTTTTTGGATAACTGCGTGGTTCCCAGAGTCTTCATTCAAAGCACGCGCGACGAATTCGGGCCGGTGGAGGAACTCCAGCCGTTGGTCGAGGCGCTACCGGAGCCTAAGCAGTTGATCTGGATCGACGCGCAAGATCATTTCTTTGCGGGAGCTTTGGAGCAACTGGAAGAGTCCGTGATCCAACTGGGATAAATGGCCCACAGATGAACACAGATAGCGAAATCTGTTGTGCTAGACGCCGGCTAGGCGGAGTTCGCGCTGCAGGCGTCTTGTCGCCCGCTCACTGATCAGATCGGCCACTTTGCTCAACAGGCCGGGGATGTCCACCGGCTTGATGAACATGGAGTTTTCACGCCTGGGCAGATTCGGGCGGGCGTTCTCGTAGGTGGTCAGAAAAGCGGACGCGGGCTTGTAGGGCATCATCTTGGCATGCGCCAGGACTTGCAACCCGGCCTGCGGCGATTCCAGGTGAAGGTCGCTCAAAACCAGTTCGTATTCCGATTGTTCGAGCTTTTCCACAGCTTCGGCGGCGCTGGCGGCTGAATCCACGCTATAGCCGCTGGTTTCGAGCACGGTTTTCAGCGTCAGACGCGATGCGGGATCGGCGTCGACCAGTAAAACCCGCGCAAGATCGTAATCGAAGCTACGTGGCATATAACTCAAATTTTCACCCGGGCCTTAAACCGGGTTAAGGACACACCCAGTTTAACCCCGAAAGCTTCAATTTGGACCCGCAGTTTTTTGCGGATAGTACTTAGAGTGGATTACTGCCTTTAGAATCAGTTCACTGGCGGGAAGACCCGGGCGAAGATGCGGTCTACGTGAACCAGATAACGATCGACCGAAAAGGCCTGCTTAATCTTTTCAAGCGGAAGATAAGAAAGAACTTCTTTGTCTGACTCCACGCTGGCCCGGAAATTGCCTTCGCTTTCCCAGGCGCGCATGGCGTGGCCTTGGATCACGCGGTAAGCCTGCTCGCGCAGCATACCGGCTGCGGCCAGGTCCAGCAAAAGCTGTCCGGAGAAAATCAGGCCGTGGGTGCTTTCGAGATTATGGCGCATGCGCTCGGGATAGACCCGCATGCCGTCAATCAGCCAAATGGTTTTGGCCAGAAGATAGTCGGTAAGAATGGCCGAATCGGCTAGGATCACGCGTTCTACCGAGGAATGCGAGATGTCGCGCTCATGCCACAATGCGATATCTTCAATGGCCGGATTCAGGTTGCCGCGGACCACGCGCGCCAGGCCGGAAATCTGCTCGCAGGTGACCGGGTTGCGCTTGTGCGGCATGGCGGAGGAACCTTTTTGTCCGGCGCTGAACGGTTCTTCGACTTCGCGAACTTCGGTGCGTTGCAGATGGCGGATTTCGACGGCGATTTTTTCGAGCGTCGCGGTTAGGATGGCGAGAGCCGAGATCCAGGCGGCGTGGCGGTCGCGGGCGATCACTTGGGAAGCGATGTCGGCGGGCTTGAGTCCCAGGCGCGCGCAGATTTTCGCTTCGGCTTCGGGGCCGATGTGTCCGAAGGTGCCGACGGCGCCGGAGATTTTGCCGACGCGCAGATCTTCCGCCGCGGCGTTGAGGCGCGCGAGATCGCGCTTCATTTCGTCGTACCACAGGGCCAGCTTCAGGCCGAAGGTGATGGGCTCGGCGTGCATGCCGTGGGTGCGGCCGATCTGCACCGTGTGCTTGAACTCGAACGCCCGGCGCTTCAGCGATTCGAGCAGCGATTCGCAATCTTTCTGCAGCACGGCCGAGGCTTGCTGCAGCACTAGCGCCTGCGCGGTATCGACCACGTCGTTCGAAGTCAGGCCGTAATGCAGCCAGCGCGAGGCATCGGCCTGGCCGGCGGCGGCCATTTTCTCGGCTACGGCGGTGGTGAAGGCGATGACGTCGTGCTTCACTTCGCGCTCGATTTCATGAATGCGCGCGACGTCGAAAGCGGCGTGCTGGCGCAGGGCGCGCGCGGCTTCGGCGGGAACTTCGCCGGTTTCGGCTAACGCTTCGCTCGCGGCCAGTTCGACGGCCAGCCATTGCTCAAAGCGATTTTCATCGCCGAAGATGCGGCCCATTTCGGGCCGGGTATATCGTGGGATCATTTTTCGGTTGGCATCGTTATACAACGCATCAATACGTAAAGCACTCGGCGGGCTGATCGACGGCAGTCTTGGGCTCGGCGATCACCAGCCGGGTGAAGAGACTGCGGCCGTCGAGGGCCTGCGCCGCCATCAGGCGCACGATTTCCGGATGATTATTGTGCGCGCTCAGATGGCCCAGGATCAGCGTCGAGGTGCGGGTATCCAGTTCATCGCGGATGAAGTTGCAGGCCACGTCGTTCGACAAGTGCCCGTTGCGCCCCATGATGCGCTGCTTGAGCGCCCAGGGATATGGGCCGACCTTCAGCATTTCGACATCGTGATTGGATTCGAGCAGCAGGGCATCGGAATCGCGCAGATGGAAGCGAATCGAATCCGGCATGTAGCCGAGATCGGTGGCGATGGAAATCTTGACGCCTTCGGCGCGGAACGAGAAGCCGACCGGATCGGCGGCGTCGTGCGGGATGGTGAAGCTGGTGACATCGATATCGCCGATTTGAAAAGAGGAACCGGCGGCGAACAGCTCCAGCTTGGGCGCGTAGTCTTCGGGCCACTGCGTGTCTTTGCCGAAAATCGCCGGGGCGGTCATGCGCGACATATAAATCGGGATGTCGAGCTTGCGCGCGATCACCTGCAAGCCCGCGATGTGATCGCTATGCTCATGCGTGATCAGGATCGCCGTCAGGGTTTCGGAGGCGACGCCGATGGCGCGCAGGCGCTCGAAAGTTTCTTTGCGCGAGAGACCCGCGTCGACCAGCAGGCGCGTGCGTTCGGTGGCAACGAGGGAACAGTTACCGGAGCTGGACGACGCAAGTACCGAGAGCTGGAAAATGAGGGGGCCTCCTACTTATTAGAAGCGGAAACGATGGGGCGGCGCAAGCGCTTCGTCGAGGTAGGCTGTTTTTCGCCAAGCCCTCGTAAGGAGAAGCCAGCGTCCTTTGGACTGGTACTTGCAAAGCAAAAGTCATGGTTAAGCCAGCCTCCTTAGAGCGTCATTGGTGCTCGGAGCTAGTGGCTATCGTTAACGTCACCCGCAGAGGCGTTGCGGAATGCATCGCGGGTAACCTGGAGGAGATTGGCGCGCGCAGCGTTCTGGTGCTCTCCGAATGCCCGCTGCCAGCCGGAAGCCGCGTGCATATCGCCTGCCGCAGCCACGTTCTGAAGGGTGCCACCACGAATTGCGAGTTCCATGATGAGCTGGGATACTTCCTTGAGGTAGAGCTCGCGCCGGCGTCGCGGTGGTCCCGGCGCTGGTTCTCGCCGCTGCATTTGCTGCCCAGGCGCGAGTTTCAACTCATACTTTCCGCTTAGCGCGCCGCTAAGGTTCCTGAGGAAATTGTCCGCGCAGATTTTGCGAGGATGGTATTTTTTGCGCCTGGTTCCGATTCCGGTGCAGGCGACTCAGCTACAATAACCTGGATATGAAATTCGCCGTGATTGCCGACTATGATCCCGCCGACCCGCAACTTGCTACGGTCCGGCCTGTGCATCGAGAGTATCTGACGAAATTACGGGATGCCGGAAAACTGGCATTCTCCGGCCCGTTCACCGATCACGGGGGCGCGCTGATTATGCTGGAAGCGGAGACGAAGGAAGAGGCCGCCGCGATGGTCGACGCCGATCCCTTCGTGAAATCCGGGGTCTTCAAGTCGTGGGTGATCCGGCCGTGGAATCCGATATTCGTCAACAAAGCTCTGTTGCCCGATTAGCTTAATCGTGCCCTTCCGAATGGCTGTGCGGATGGGTGTGCGGGTGCGAGTGCGTCAGGCCGGTTGCATGCCGGTGGCGATGCGCGTGAATCATATTGGTGCGGGCGAGCAGTGCCTGATCGCGCAGCACGAACGCCGGCTCGCCTTCCATCGCGACCCTCCCTTGGTGGAGCAGGACGCAGTGGTCGGCGATATCCTCGACCAGTCCCAGATCGTGGGTGGCGGTGATCACGGTGCGCGCGCCGTCGCCCCAGGCGATCAGCATGTCGATGATCTGGCTCTCGCTGCGCGGGTCGAGGCCGGCGGTGGGCTCGTCGAGCAGCAGGACTTCCGGGTCCAGCACCAGCACCGACGCCAGCGCCACGCGTTTCTTTTCGCCGCCGGATAAGCGATGCGGCGGACGGCTGCGCAGGTGTCCGATTTCCATTAATTCGAGGACCGCGGAGACCCGTTCGACGATCTGCTCTTTGGGCCAGCGCAGTTGCAGCGGCGCGAAGGCTACTTCATCGAATACGGTTGGGTTGAAGAGCTGGACTTCCGGATTCTGAAACACCAGGCCGACGCGTCGGCGGAAATCGAAAGCGAAAGCGTCTTGACTGAACGCCGCGTCGTTGAGCGCCTGGCCATGAAAAGAGACAGCGCCCGAGTCCGCGAAATGCAGGCCGTCGAGCAGGCGCAGCAGAGTGGATTTTCCGGAACCGTTCGCCCCCAGCAGCGCTACCCGCTTGCCAGTTGGGATCGCCAGAGTAATGTCCGCGAGCGCCTCCACCGCGTCGTAGCGGTAGGTCACGTGGCTGAGGTCGAAGACGTTCACTTTGCAAGAGGGCGCGGTCATGCTCTGTCAGCGCCCCCACCACAGCGCGGCTGCGGCGAGAAATACGAATCCGGCGAGCCAGCACCAGTCGGCGGCGCGCGCCTGGAAATCGGGAAGCACATGAACTTCGCCGCGGAAGCCGCGCGATTGCATGGCCAGGTGCACGTCAGCGCTGAGGTGGATGCTTTTGCTTAAGAGCACTCCCACGGCGGATGCGGCCAGGCGGCGGCTCTCGGCTGGATTCAGCGAGCCGACGGTGCGGCTGCGGCGCGATTCGAACATGTCGAGAGCGGTACGCAGGATTTCGAACACGTAACGGTAGGTCATGCCCAGAATCGCCACCAGAACGGTGGGACACTTCAAGACGCGCAGTGACTTCAGAACCCACGGCCAGGGCGTCGTGAGCACCAGCAGGGCGGATAAAGTTGCGGCGGTCTCCGCGCGCGATAACAGGAATGCCGCGCTGCGCAGGCCTTGTGGCGCGAATATAGCCGCGGGCAGAGCGATGGCTCCGGTGAAGGCCAGTACCGGGAGCCACACCCAATTCGCCAGCTTGCCGATGCCGATGCCGGATGCCAAAGCGAGCGCCAGCGCGAAGGCGAACAGAACGCCGATGACGATGAGATGACGCGACGCGGCGGCCACGATCACCAATAGGATGAGGCCTACGAGTTTTACGCGCGGATCGACGCGCTGAAGTAAGCCTCTGGATTCCGCCGAGTGTTCGGCGGCGGCGGTATATTCAGAAGCACGCAGCAGACTGGCGAGTGTGGCTTCGATAAAGCTGCGGTTGCGGCGCCGCAGGAGCGAAGCCGCGAGCAGGCCGGTCACAATGATGAGAGCCATCCCGATCATCGCGGAAAGCATGTAGCCCAGCGCGGCGTTCTTCAGGAACGGCGGAGCGTAGCCCGCAAGCGGAGCTGTCCACAGCGATGCCAACCGTGCGAGGCCCGCCGGTGGCTGCGCTGGCGGTGCCTGTCCCACGGAAGCATTCGCGATCTGCTGCCGGGTTTCAGGATGCAGGAAATCGCTGGGCGCCCATTCGCCCCACGCCGCCGAACCGGCTGCGAGGATCCCCAGCGGGGTGAGGATCGCCAGCACGGCCAGCGCGATCCACAAGGGTTTGGTCACGCTCCAATCGCCTTTGCCGGGCTCTTGCGCGCCTGGCGCCGTGGCGCGCAATAAATTTGGTTCCATGCGCTGCAGATAAGCGACCACTCCGCCGGAAACCACCATTTCCGCGAGTCCCGCCACCGTGAGATGTCCGACCATCATCGCAGGAATCGCGATGTGCAGCGGATAGGGAGCGTACAGCGGCGCGCCAGACGCATCCTGGTAGAGCATGGCTGAATGCCGAATTCGATCGCGGCGGCAGCGCACTCGTTGATCGCGACGTATCCCGCGATCGCGCCAGCCATGCGCGTCGCGGCGATTCAATGGGCGCGCGGCCCGCGATCAGCCGGTAGATCCCATACGCCGCCAGCGAACCGACGATCGCCATGTTGAAACAATTCGCGCCGATCGCGGTGATGCCGCCATCGCCAAAAAGCATCGCTTGAATCACCAGCGCCATCGAAATCGCGAGAATGGATCCCCACGGGCCCAGCACAATCGCCGCGATGCCGACGCCCACCGCGTGTCCGGTCGTGCCGCCCGGCAGAGGAAGATTGAACATCATGATGATGAACGAAAACGCGGCGAACACCGAGAGCAGCGGCACCATCTGCGTATTCAACCCCCGCTTCATGCGGCGCAGCGACACATACCAGAACGGCGCGGAGCCCGCATAGAGCGTCGCGCAAGTGGAGGGGCTCAGATATCCGTCGGGAATGTGCATGGCGTCCGGGCGCGGTGACTCTTAACACTCGCCGTGACTCTTAACACTCTAGGATACGCGCCGGATGGTGGCCGAAAACGAAAGGGTGGCGGGGCGGCCGCCCGGCCATGCTCGATGCCAGTACTGTGGGAGCTAGAATCTTCCGGCTGGAACAGCGGCTGCTGATGAATCCGCGAACCGAAGCCTCCGCCTGCGCGTGCTGGAAATTCAGGGATAGACGGAACAAGTCCCCTGCCACCGAGCTGGCTGACACGGTCGAGCACTTGAGAGCCTCGAAAACGTTGGCGTCCAGCGCGTGCGGCGCGTCCTTCTGCATGATGGCGAAAACTTCTTCCAGCGGAAGCGCGTCGCGATAGGGGCGCTTGGCCGCGAGCGCGTCGTAAATGTCGGCCACCACCAAAATGCGCGCGGGCAAGGAAAGCTGCTCCGCCGAGGAGCCGCGGAAATAACCCGTACCATCAAGCTTCTCGTGATGCGACGCAGCGATCTCGCTCAGATCGGCAAAGCCCGGAATGCGTTTCAAGATCTCGTAAGAATAGTGCGGATGTTTGCGCACTACGGCCCATTCGTCGCCGGTGAGTTTGCCGGGTTTGTCGAGAATGGCATTGGATACGCTCAGCTTCCCGATGTCGTGCAGCAAAGCGGCGCGCCGGATCAGAGTTACCTCGGCCGGGCTCATCGATAGTTGATTCGCAATCGCCACCGCCGCTCCGGCTACGCCCGTCGAATGCCGGTAGGTGAACGGAGACTTCGCGTCGATTACATCCGCGAAGGCCAGGCAGATCCGGTCCAAAGTGTCTTCGTCGGCCGGGAGCAAGTCATGGCGCGGCTCGAATGCGGTGACCCGCTGTGCAGCGTCGTCGACATCTTCCCACAACGTTTCTTGCTTCGCCGCCGAGTGGAATGCCTTTACCAGATCCGGGTCGAACCAGCGCCCGCTGCGCTTCTTCGTCACATCCAACGCGGCTTGCCGTCCGTGCGTGATGTAAAAAACGTCGATGGTCTGCGCCAGATTCATGATGCGCGCCAGCAGCGGAATCTGCTTGCCGCGCAGCCCCTGCGGATGCCCGGCGCCATTCCAAAGTTCGTCCAGGCTATGGATCGCGGAAGCGGTGGCTTCGGGCAGGCCAATCCGCCGCGCAATGTCGGCGCCGCGCTCGCAGCGAATCTGCACCACCTCTTTGGCGTTTCTTTCCTGATGCAGCGCCAGATCGAACAGGGCCCGGACGCGCTCCAGAAACGGGGCGCCGGTGCGCACATGCGTCAATGCGTATTCGAGGGACTCCCAACCGATGCGGGTCCAGTCGGTGGTCTTCACGTCGCGCTTGGCCGCGATGTCGTCGGTGCCAAAAATCTGAAACATGCGCGAGGCGTTGGTGCTGCAGCCGGCGTCTTTCATTAGCAAGGCGTAGTAGAGATTGCCCTGGTCTTCCAGCGGCAGCCCGATCTCGCGGGCGATGTACATCCCGAAGACGCAGCTCCGCACCGAGTGGCCGACTGGTTGGCCTTCGGTGAGATCCAGCGCGAACGACAGCGACGACAGGACTTCCGACACCCGAATGGGCCCCAGCGCAGTTCCCGCCAGGCGCGCCGGCTTCGTCTCCGTAACAATTTGAACAGCCAAGGGTTGTCTCCTAAGATCGCTATTCAAATTTGCCAGCCTTTCGTGCTTAGGGGAATCAATCGAACGGTTCAAAAGCGTGGGGGATTCACCTGAAACGCCGGCTAAGGCGGCTCAGAAAGCTCGAGGGCAGGGGCAGAAGCAAAGCCTTAGGGGAACCTATAGAAGATTGACCTTAAGTCCGATTAAAGTGCATGCATAAGTCCGGGATAGACTGTGGAACCGCCGGCGTGGAAGGGCTCGCGGCGTAGATCGCTCGCGTCACAGAAAAAATGTCGATCGCATTTTTGTTTGTTGTTCTGATCGGGGCGGCCGTGAGTTCGCTCCTGCTCTCGCGTTACCTGCGGCGCGCCCGTTCCAGACGGTGTCTGGCACGATTGGAAGACGCGCTCTCCTTCGACGTCCCGCGGACTTGGCATCGTGACGTGCGCCAAGCACTCCGGTCGGCGGACGATCAGCTTTTTGCTACGGATCACGCTAGAAGGCAAGGAGCCCCCGCCGATGCTTCGAAACCGGGTGTTTGGGCGGATAGGACCGCGAAAACGTAGCAGTTTGTCGCGAGCTTCAGGCGTGCGATTTGCGCAGGTCCGCCACGAATTTACGTATCTCGCGCAATACCGCCGCTTCGTTGGTGAAATAAACGTAGTGGTCTGCCCCACGCAATTCCACAATGTGCACTTTCCCGGTGGCCGCCTGCATATCTTTTTCATAGCGGGTTAGATTCGCACGGTCGGCATCGTAGATCTTTTGGAGAGTAGTGCGTTCAACTTCATTCGCCGGGGTAAAGCGATAGTATTGCGACCATCCATCAGCCTTGGGCGGCGCCGCCGGCAGGTAGAGAATAGGCACGCGGATTTTGGAATAGTCGCGCTTTTTGGAACCTTCGCCGATCATTTGTGAAACTGGCGTTTTTTGCGAGATCGAACCGCTCGTTCGGGCGGCGCCGACCGATCCATCCTGGTTTGCGTCGAACCGTTGGCGCAATTCCGGCTCAGGGAACGCGAATCTCATGGTCCGTGTTTGCCAAGCCCGGTATGCTTGAAATGATTTTCGATCATCCGTGGAAGAGCGTGCGGGGCGGGTTACGGATGCTGGCAATTTTTCGAACAGCGCCCGGTAGGCGGGGTCTCCGGGATAGTCGCCCGGATCGTCTCCTGCATCGAGATAGACGAGCCCAGCAAGGCGCTCCGAGTGCTGGCTGCCGAGCGTAGTCATCTCGGATCCAGCCAAAGAATGCCCTGCCAGCACCGGCTTCGAGATGTGAATCGCATCGAGTACCCGGAGAACGTCATCGGCTAAACGTTGATCGTCGTATCCGGATTCGGCGTGGCTGGAAGCGCCGAATCCGCGCCGCGTGATTCCATAGACGTGGCCGGAGTGAATGAGTTTCGGAGCGAAATCATCGAACACGTGCGCCGTATTGCCGGAACCGGCAAGCAAGACAATGTTGCGTCCCCGTCCCGCCCCAGTCGAGGACTTCTAACCGGACGCCGTCGTCCACAGTTACAAATTGGACGGTATGCAGCGACGGATCACGCCAAAGCGGGGACTCGCCTTGGGCGAATCCAAACGAAGGCAAAGCGATCAATGTGGCCGCTATGATCCAATATCCGGCAATAGCTCGGTAATTCAATCTATTTCCTCTTGTTCTCGCAAATGCGCGGGTCACGTACAGCTTAACCGTGCCAGAGGAGAAAATCGAGGGGGCAGACAACAGAAAGGGCGGGAAGCCAGAGCCTCCCGCCCAATCCACGACAAAATTAACTGCGCTTATGCTTTCGCTTCCGCCTTCAGCTTCTCGCGCTGCTCTTTCAGGATCGCCCTGCGGCTCAGCTTGATCTTGTTGCCTTCGAGCGCCAGCACCTTCACCAGGATCTGATCGCCTTCATTCAACTCATCGCGCACTTGCTTGATGCGGTTTTCCGAGATCTCGGAGATGTGCAGCAGGCCGTCGGTGCCGGGGAAAATCTCGACGAACGCGCCGAAATCGACGATCCGCACCACTTTGCCCAGATAGGTCTTGCCCACTTCGGCCACCGCGCAAATGTCGGTGACCATCTGGATGCAGCGGTCGGCCGCGGTGCCGTCGGAGGAGAAGATCTTCACGCTGCCATCGTCCTCGACGTCGATCTTGCAGCCGGTCTGCTCGACGATGCTGCGGATCATCTTGCCGCCGGGTCCGATCAGCTCGCGAATCTTGTCGGTCGGAATCTTCAGGGTGAAGATGCGCGGAGCGTACGGCGACATGGTGTCGCGAGGCTTGTCGATGCGTCGTTCACCATGATCTCGAGAATGTGCAGACGCGCCTTGCGCGCCTGCTCCAGCGCTTCGGTCAGGATGGCGTGGGTCACGTTCGGGACCTTGATATCCATCTGCAGCGCCGTGATGCCGTCTTTGGTGCCGGCGACCTTGAAATCCATGTCGCCGTAATGATCTTCGGCGCCCGCGATGTCGGTGAGAACCGCGTAATCCTTGCCTTCCATCACCAGGCCCATGGCGATGCCCGCCACCGGAGCCGCAATCGGCACACCGGCGTCCATCAGCGACAAAGTCGCGCCGCAGACCGAGGCCATCGAGCTCGAACCGTTCGATTCCAGAATGTCGCTCACAATGCGCATCGTGTAGGGGAATGCTTTGTCGTCGGGAACCACTGCCGAAAACGCGCGTTCCGCCAGCGCTCCGTGGCCGATTTCGCGACGGCCCGCGCCGCGCATGAAGCCCGACTTCGCCCACGCTGAACGGCGGGAAGTTGTAATGCAGCATGAAGCGCTTCGAGGATTCCGAGGAATCCAGCAGCTCAATGCGCTGTTCATCGTCCTTGGTGCCGAGCGTGGCCGTCACCAGCGCCTGCGTTTCGCCGCGCGTGAACAGCGTCGATCCGTGAGTGCGCGGCAGCACGCCGACTTCGCACTCGATCTTGCGGACCTGGTCGAACTTGCGGCCATCCGGACGGCCGCTTGGCCTTCAGCATCTCGTCGCGGAAGATGCGCTCTTTCAGCGCGTCGAACAGCTTCTTGGCTTCGGGCTTCTGCTCGTCGGCGAGCGCTTCGATGGCCTTCTTCTTGCACGCGTCGATGCGCGGTAGCTTTCGAGCTTTTCGTACTTCTCGGTGTTCATCGCGTCCTTCAGTTCGACGCGACCGACGGCCGAGATCTGATCGTACAGAGCCTTGTTCAGCTCCGGCGACTTGAACTCGCGCTTGGTCTTGCCGCACTTCTTCACCAGCTCGCGGATGCCGGTGGCGATCTTCTTGCAGCAATCGTGGCCGAACTCGATGGCGTCCAGCACTTCCGCTTCGGTCGCCTGCTGCGCGCCGGATTCCACCATCACGATGCCGTCTTCGGTGCCGGCGACCACGATGTTGACCTTGGAGGCCTTGGTCTCTTCGTAGGTGGGATTGGCGACCAGTTTGCCGTCCACCATGCCGACGCGGACGCCGCCCAGCACGTGTTCGAACGGAATATCGGAGATGGCGAGCGACGCGCCCGCGCCGACAATGGCCAGCGTGGAGGGATCGCGCATCGGATCGGCCGACAGCACCATGCCGATCACCTGGGTCTCATGCGAATAGCCTTCGGGGAACAGAGGGCGGATGGGACGGTCGATCAGGCGGCTGGTGAGAACTTCCTTTTCGGTGGGGCGGCCTTCGCGCTTGATGAAGCCGCCGGGGAAACGGCCGGCGGAGTAAGTGTACTCGCGGTAGTCCACGGTGAGGGGGAAAAAATTGGCGCCGACCTTGGGTCTCGGGGCGGTACAGGCGGTCACCAGGACCACCGACTCGCCCGAGCGGACAATCACCGCCCCATTGGCCTGTTTGGCCATCTTCCCGGTTTCGATCGTAATGATCCGGCCACGCCGAGGTCTACTTCAACCGAATGCAACATGTTTGAAATCTTCCTTTAATCAAGATCCGGCCGCGGACTGCCATCGGCGGCGCGTCGGCCTGCTTTGACTAAGAGGAGACTGGAGTGAGGTTCTGCGGGAGCCCGGTCACCTGGACCAGGATCGAGAATCGATTCCGATGATTCCGGACCTTAGTGGCGGATGCCCAAGACTCGTAATCAGAGTCTTGTAGCGCTCCGGGCTGCGGCTGCGCAGATAATCCAGCAGGCGGCGGCGACGCGCCACCATCTGCAGCAGACCTCTGCGCGAATGATGGTCCTTTTTGTGCGTCTTGAAATGCTCCGTCAGCTCGGCAATCCGTCGGCTCAGGATCGCAACCTGAACTTCTGGCGAGCCGGTGTCCGTTTTGTGGACCCGGAACTTCGAAATAACGTTTAATTTAGCTTCACCCGCCAGTGCCATTCGGGAATCGAAACTCCTCGTCTATTCTTAATCGATTTGATTCAGTGATTAGGATAGCACAGCAGCAGTGATTCCTTTCGGCAAGTGAAGGGCGCTCTCGATACAATAGTTTGCGTGACGTCCCGGACGGTTTGGACTGCGGTGTTTCTGGCGTTTTGCCTGTTCAGCTCAAGTGACGCTCCGCGAGTTCGTGAACGACCTGCCAGGTGATGTTTACGATGCGGCCTTGTCGCCAACCGGGGACCGTATTGCGTTGACATGGTGCCGTCATATGGGACCGCAGTATCAGCCAGAATACCAGTGTGGCGTTTACTTCGCGCCCTTCTAGTGGCGGAGAACCGAAACTACTTTTCAATTACGACGATCTCGCCCTGGAATTACGCTGGTCGCCGGATGGGAAATGGCTCGCGTACACCGATCATTCAAGTAGATACGGCTCGGACCTCTTCGTACGACCCATAGCTGGTGGGGAGGCAAGGCGGATTGCCGCGATATGTGGAACTTACTCTTGGACTGCCGACAGCAGGGGATTTATCGTGTCAGCTTCCAAGGACCCCTCTTCTGAACATTGCGTCTTGAAATCATATTCTCGGAATGGAAAGCAACTCTCGGTCATCGCGAACGATGGCTACAAACCAGCAGTCTCGCCAGACGGGAAACTGCTGGCGTTCGTGCGGAAAAACCAGATTCTGGTGCAAGCAATCACCCCTTCCTATCAAACGCAAGGGTCAGCGCGACCAGTAGCCACGGAGGAGAGCTTTTTTTACGGGCCAGTGTGGATCGCGGGCGGGAAAGAGTTGCTCTATGCGATGCGGGATCGAAATCCATTGCGTCGCGTCGCCATCGCGATCGGAGCGAAACCGCAGATAGTCAATGGCATCGATAACCAAACTGAACTCTTTTCTCTCGAGGCGACCAGTACCGGGGAAGTGACAGCGGAAGTCTATCGCCACGATGCCGCGCTTTGGCGAATGGATCTGCGCGCTCGGGCTCCCCACTTTGAGAAGTTGCAGACCATCCCTCATGCCGATTCTCGACATCGCGTCTCGCCGGATGGTCGTCGGGTCGTGTTTGTTTCGCGCGGAGCGTTGTGGACTTCGGATCTGAATGGATCGAATGCGCGGCTAGTGGCCAATCATTCGGAACTCATTCTAAATCCCCGTTTTTCGCCGGACGGACGCTCGATCGCGTTCTCAGGGAACCCAGCCAAATCCAATGCCGACTTGCGGTCCCGCCTATACGTTGTCGCGGTTGACGGTGGGATACCTCGAAGACTTTTGCCGAAACTTGACGACGTATCCTTTCGTAATTGGTCCCGCGATGGCAAATGGCTGTACGTTTCGCGTGAGGACGTAAGCCTCCAATCCGATACGAAGCCGCAACTATGGAGAGTGAACGTAGCCAGCGGCGAACTTGCCCAGATCACGAAGAACGGCGGGATCGCCGCCGAAGAGTCTGCCGACGAAGGTTCGCTCTTTTACACCACGCCGTATTATCCCAAGCTATATCGCGTGCCAATTTCTGGGGGCATGGAAACGCAACTGATGAAAACGGGCCTCAACGCCGTATTTGGCGGGGCCTTCGCTGTAGCGAGAGGATCTATCTTCTTTGTCCCCGATGTGCGAGGCGAAGCAAAAGCGCCCGTCATGAGTTTCGACCTTATCTCTGGTGAGGTGGATCAAATCGCCGCAACTGACTTTTCACCCCTGACACTACAATTGAGCCCCGATGAACGATATCTATTCGCCACGAGTGATCCACCCGCCAAACAGGTCCGCGTAATCATTGACGGACTTCGCTAATCATCGCAATACTTGGCATGCCGATTCACTGGCGTTCCAAGTCAACACCAGCTCCTATCGGAGTTGGTCGAACCTCTTCTGGTCTACCCCGAGCTGCCTCAAGATTCGGTGAAAAAGTGATGGGCCGATTTCCTGTCCGCCATGAATCGGGATGGTTGTGGCGCGCCCATCCGGATGCCTCCATCGTTCGTGACTCCCGGTCTGGCGGGCCCTGAGGAAACCGAGTTTGGCCGCAACGCGACGTAACTCGTCAGCCCGGGCGCTAGGCATGCACGATCTCGGTCGTGTCGGCGGGTAAGGGTTCTTTGCGATCCGCGTACTCGTCCGAAATCAACCGAAAAATGGCAGCGAGCTCAACCAGCGCTTCGTCCCGAGTCGGCATCAGGGCGTGGCATCCGGGAATTGCGGGAATCTCCGCAACCCAACCGTCGGGTTGGTTTCGATACAGCACGACTTTGTAGTCGTCGAAGCCCATCGCCTGTATTGTAGCGCTGATGCATGAGGCGCAGGCCACCGCGAACCAGCAACCTATTTCGCGGACTCGATTAACTGAATCTCCTGCTTCAGCAGGGAGTTCACCATCTCGCCAAGCGGTATACCCTTCTCGGCCGCGCGTTCTGTCAAATAGTTCTGAACGTCGGCGCTCAGATAGATGGGTAAGCGAAGTTCGGCGTTGGGCCGGAAAAACTTGCCGCGTTCGCCCTTGCTGAACTCATACTCAGGTTTCATACGTTTTCCTCATAGTCCCACAGTCGTCCCTCCAAGCCGGGCTATCATGGGGGTTATGAAGAGGGACCGCAAGCTCAGTACGGAAGAGTCGGCGACCTCCGAAACCCTCAATCGCCCCCCGTCATCTGGCCGTTCGTCCGCAGCAGCGCCGCGCAAAGAAAATGGCTGGGGCGATAATGTCCTAAATACATTTCAAACCCGGTTGTTTCACGGGTTCCGGGCGGACTTCAAACACGAGGCAACCCTGTGGGCCGCTGCAACGCGCGTCATCGTGCACGCCATCCGAACATTTGGGTCGGAGGAGAAGGCACACAGTTGGCTGACTTCCAAGTGCGGGGCTTTGGGTAATGAACGGCCATACGAGTTATTCAAGAGCGGAAAATCCGCGGACGTAGACGAAGAACTCGACCGGATCGACTACGGCGTTTACGTGTGACCGCGTATCGAATCGCACGACGGCCATATGCCGATCTGAGCGGCGCGGGCGGTAAATTCGCGGAAGGACGTTGCAACCCGAAGGGTGTCGCAACAGTCTATTGCTCGGAGAATATTTCCGTGTGTGCTCTGGAAATCCTGGTTCACATCCAACAGCATCAAGTGCCAGATGACTATGTGTTGATGACTATCGACGTCCCGACCAGAGTTCTGACTTTAGAGGGAACACCCGGGCGATTGAAGGAAGAGTCGGGGCTAAGGGAACGCCGTCCCGCATGGGCCGTACGATCCGTCATCATTCCGCGAGAGCGCAACATCGTTCTATTTCCAGAACACAGGGAGTTTCGGGCGAGCATCGTCAGCATCGAACATTTTTCATTTGATCCGAGACTTGTCGATCGCGTGACGATTCAATAGCGGGAATAGAGTCCCACGACGCAGGCTACCGCTTCTCGATACGCTACCGGCGGCTGCTCTCGAATCGGAGTTCAAAGCGCGTCGCCTCGCGGTAGGTAATGTCGAGATGTCCGCCTACCTGGGTGACCGACATGTCCGCTGCGTCGCTGGTCACGTGAACGGTGATGCCCGGCAGGGCCCACGCGTCGCGCTTGACCTGCGCGGCGGCGGAACCGGGCGCGGAGACGCGGAATGTGAAGTCTCCAATTCCGGTGACATACAGCGTCTGTTTGTCGACGCGTGAGTCCGAGCGCGGCCCTTGCGCCAGCGCCATCCAGGCCGCTTCTCCGTTGGGCGTTTTCCAGTACGCAGTCGCGGGGACATATTGTCCCGAAGTCTCGCGCGTGTTCCCCGTGTCCTCGCCGCCTAACATGAAGTCTCTGCCGATCCATGCGGTCGCCACACGATTTCGCGGAAGCTCCCGGCGGATTTGGTGTTCGGTTCCGAACTTTCGAAAGCTTGCCAACGCCTCTTGGGGAATCTGGGTCCCGAGCAGCGCAAATAGCGACGCGTACTGCATGTCATCGGAATGGACCATGCGTCCGCCAATCTTGGGAAATGGGGCCGCCTCCGCTCCCAGCGTTGTGCGCAGCCATAATCCGACCAGGCTGACATAAGATTGCATGTCCATTCCATAGGAGCGATCGAATGGGCCGGAAACGTTTTTCAAGCCGGCGTGATAGTACGCCGCGATGTCGGTCCACAGCCGGGCTTCCATGTCGGAGCCGGACTTGACGAACCACGGCTCCGGCCCGTAGTTTCGCCACAGGCTGAGCGCGTACAAGTCGACGCCGTAGTAGGTCGGTGAATTGTATTCTTCGAAGGCTCCATGCTCGTTGAACAAACGGTAGACTTCTTCGGAAAATTGCCGGCTTCCACGAATCCATTCGGGGCGTTGCAGGCGCTTGCCGGCCCAGGACCACAGGAATCCGTGCATCAGCGCGATGTTGCTGTAGTCCGGCCGCAGTCTGCCTTCAGCGAGCTCGCCGGACACGGCGCGTTCGATGGCGCTCCCCATCTGCTTCCGCAGCGCCTCGGGCAAGCGATCGGAATACTCTTCGAGCAGGACCGCCAGCGTGGTGCCGACGAACTCGCGCCAGTTGGGGTCGTATTCGACGAAGAGCCGGGCGTAGCGCGCGGGCGGATGCGGGTCCTCTGCCGCGCGGTAAAACGTTCCGTTATAGGGCTGCGCGGGGTCGTCGATTTGTTGCTTCAAAACCGCGGCGATTGCCTGGAGCGAGCGTTCGCGATCGCCTGCTTGATCGCGAAGCATCAGGCCGACCGCGTACCAGATGGTGTCGCGCACTACGTGACGTCTGGTTTCGCCGGCGCGGAACTGCGGGTCCACATGTGTGTCCCAGAGCAATCCGGCGCGCGCATCCCAATACTGATCGGTCCACTGCAAAGCGGTGGTCGCGGTGTCGCGCGCTTCAGGCGGAAGGGACGCCAGTGTCTTACGGCCTCCCGCTTGCGCCGAGAGAGCGCACACCAGCACGCCAGTCAAAACCAACCGTACTCGGAGTATTCGTCCGCGCATAATATTCATGGTTCCGTTGCACGAACTGCGCGGGATCATTGGAAGTTAGATGACTTTCAACAGCCCCTCAAGCGACTCGCGGGTACTTTCCATCTTGTTTCCGTCGGGACGCCGGTAGTGAGTCTCCAGCGACATCGTGCCGCTGTATCCGTCTTTATGCAGCGCTGCGAACTGGCCCTTGAAATCGATCGTGCCGCCGCCGACCGCCATCCACGTATGCTTCCCGGTATTCGGGTTCGTGGCTGCATCCTTGATGTGCATGTGCGCCAACGTACCTTTGCAGGCTTCGTAACCATCCGGAAACGGTGTCTCATTGAGAAACGCCGCGTTGCCCGGATCCCAAAGGCCGCGCAAATTTGGTGAATTCACGTGCTTGATCAGCTTCCCGAGCTCCTTGCCGCTTCCTACGTTACAGGAATACTCGTTTTCGAGCACCAGAATGATGTCGTTCTGGGCGGCGAGCTTCGCTGCCTTTGCCAGACGCTCGCTCACTCGCGCGAAGACTTTTTCCGGATCCTCCACCCGCCAGTAACTAAACATGCGGACTTTATTGCTGTCGAAGTGATGTGCAATCTTGAAAAATTGCTCCAGCATCTTGTCCGAATCGGCTTCGCTGTAGAGGCCTTTCGAAGTAGCGCGCTCGTTTTCGTTTTTGCCGGGCGCGCCAGGAAGATCCCACTTGAAAATCGGCGAGCCAATGTCGCTGACCTGGATGTTGTACTGCGCCAGCAATTTCTTGGCGTGGTCCAGATTCTCCTGCGGCGAGTTCATGACGTTCTTGCCCCAGAACTCGCGCAGCTCGCAATAATGCAGGCCGTAGCTGGAAATGAACTTGAGCGCCTCCTCCAAATCGGTTGTGATCTCGTCGGTAATGACGCCCAGCTTGAATCCGGACGCGCGATCTTTGGTGGCTTCCGCTGCCAGGCCTGCTGCCGGAATGGCAGCCAGGGACGCCTTCAGCAAATCTCTTCGACTAACGTTGGCTCGCATGTATATCTCCTTCGCCTGAAGCGCGCATTTCGCGCGCCTGTTGAGCAAGTCCCGGCTACACTTCGTAAGGCTTGCGATAAACCGGACGCGTGATCATCTTGGTCGCCTCAACGTCGCCCGTGAACTTCGGCAGCCGGACCGGGCTCGATCTTCAGCGCGCGGCCCACGCGGTAGCTGATGTTCGCCAGGTGGCAAAGATCGGCGCTGGGCACTGCGTTGGCAATCGGATCGTGAAGATCCTGCTCCCGGCGCGATCTCACACACTCCAGGAAATTCTGCATGTGGAGGCCCGTCGGATCGCCGGCGCCGCGGTCAGGCCTTCTCTTCCATGATCAGTTCGCTCGAATCGCCCTTGTACGCCTGGAAGCCCTGGTCGCTCATCGCGGCCCAGCCGTCGCTGCCATAGAAAAGGTCGCCGACGCCGATGTTGAGCGGATTGCTCGCCGGTCCCACCTGCGTGGGCGCCGGAGCGTCGGAGGCGCCGCGGCGGGCCGCACCTGCTTTGCCTCGTCCGGCGCCGGGCCCGGCCGTCACCACACGCGCCTGCCGGACGCCTTCGCCGTTGGTCATTTTGCCGCGCACTTCGATCGACCAGTTGCTGGTCGCCGTAGCTGAAGCCGGCGGTGAGCGTGTTGGGCGTTTCCGTGTCGTCATCGATACCGAACTTGCCGCCGAATGCCATCGCCGTCTTCGGCCACACGGGATCGCCCAGCGCCCAGCGCGCGATACCGGTTTCGTGCACGCCCTGGTTCCCGATGTCGCCGTTGCCGGTATCCCAAAACCAGTGCCAGTAATAAGCGAAACGCTTTTCGTTGAACGGGCGCATCGGCGCCGGGCCGAGGAACAGATCCCAATTCAAGCCCGGAGGTGTCGGCGTATCCGGCGTGTGGCCGATCGAAGGACGCAGCTTGTAACACAGCGCCTTGGTCATGTAGAGCTTGCCGATCAAACCCTGTTGGAGCGCCGAGATCGCCTTGATCTTGAACGGCCAGCTCCGATGCTGCGATCCCACTTGCATGATGCGCTTGGTTTCGCGCTGCACCTGGATCATTCGCATGCCTTCGTGGATGTTGTAGCAGGCGGGCTTTTCGCCGTAGACGTCCTTGCCCGCCTTCATCGCCCAGATCGCGGAGAGCGCGTGCCAGTGGTTCGGAGTCGCAATCGAAACCGCCTCCACCTTCGGATCGGCGAACATCTGCCGCATGTCTTCGAATTCCCTGGCTTTTTCCAGGTTCTTCCGCGACTAGCGTTGCCTGCGCCTTTTCGCGCGCGGCCTGGTTGACGTCGCAGAGGCCGACGACCTGAGCCTCGGCTCAGGCCGGTATAGGTATTGAGGTGGGCTGCTCCCGCGGCCTCCCAGGCCTACGATGCCGACGTTGACCTTGTCATTTGCGCCCCACACGCGAACCGCGGACGCAGCGGTCAGGGCTCCGAGGAAAAACCTGCGAGTTGTTGGATCAGACACCGTGAGACTCCTTTTTCGGGCCAATTGTATCAGGTAGCGGGTTCGGAGTTGCAACACATTCCTCAGGAGCCGGCGAGGCTCTGAGTTCGCGCAGGTTCTTCGCAGCCGCCGATCCCACTTTTGACGAAAAGCGCAAATCGGTGAATCGATGTGCTCCTGGGTCGCCGGACATCCGGAAGTTATTCACTTGGCGGTGCTGCCGGCTGCACGGCTGATCCGCGATCTACGTGAACGGTCTTCGCGGCAGCCGGCGAGCATGAGGTGCTACTTCAGGCTCACTCCCTCAAAACGCCCATCCGAGCCGCACTTGGTAAGTTCGCGGCTCCACCCAATGCGTTCCGCTAAACGGCGATAAGAAGTTATACAGTGCCTCTTTGTTGGTCAGATTCGACACCGTAAACCGCAGAATCGTGCGCACGCGCTCGGACCGGAACAGGTTGTCCGTTCCCACGCTCAGGTTGAAGATGTTCCGGGACTTGGTGCGCGGCGGATTACGGTCGGGGTTCTCGGCCCCGGGCGCCAGGATATTGATTCGCGTGGCGCCGTAGACAGGCGAGCTGCACGTGGCGATTCGGTGGGAGAGCGTGGCCTGCTCACTTCCGCAGTAAAGACCGATGGCCGATTGCTGGTCGGCCGTCAGCGCCAGCGCGTCCGCGAGATCGTTCACCGCGCCGACCACCAGGCCACTGTCGTAGCGCCAGATGAAGTCGGTGCCCCATCCGTTCTTCGCCCTTTGATAATGGACGTTCACATTCTGCTGATAAACCTGATCGTGATCCTGGCGGTAAGCGCCCACCGTAAGGTTGGAGTTAAAAATGATGCCGCCGTTTTCCGGGCCGAAGAACCGGGCGTTAGCGTGGCCCATGGTCGCGTAGACCCGCAGGCCGCGAATATCGATGCTACTGATGCGGGCCGAGACGCCGTCCAGCTTGGATTGCTTCCAGCCAATCGGAAATGTAATCGGCGTGCTGAAGAGCGCATCGAAATCGAATGCGTTGCGGGTATACTTGCGGAAATAGCTGACGTCCAACAGGACCCATTTGCCCAAGCCCTGCTGAATACCGGCATCGTACTGATTGCGGCTGCCGAGGGCGATGGGTTCCTGTTGCGCGGTTCCCTTGAACAGATTGCTCGCCAGACCGCCGGAACCTGTGGAACTCGAAACGACCAGGTTTTCATTCGTGGGCGTTTCAATGGTGTGGGTGTAGCCGCCGCGAATGACGGTCTTGGTCGCCTTGATCAAATACGAGAAGCCCCCGCGCGGTTCGAAGCCGTTTCCGTGCGTGAGGCCATCGTAGTCGTCGAACCGCAATCCGAAATTCAAGGTCAGATCGCCAAGCGTGATGGAATCCTGCCCAAAGAACGCCACCTGATTGATGTTGGCCTTTCCGCGGAACACATACAACTGGCCTCCGCGGGTCAAATCGTAAGGAAGCAGACTGCTCAAAAAGCCAGGATTTAGCGCGAGCCCCAACGCGCCGCATTGCGATGGATCGATTATCCCCGCCGTCAAAGCGCCGCCATTCAGGCACGGCGAATTGTAGGAGGGATCCGTGATTCCCAGGCTGAAGCTCTCATCCAGACGGGTTTGGGTAGCCTGCAGGCCGGCCTTCCAGTTGTGCCGTCCGCGCACGCCCGACAAATCCGCATGGAGGCCGAAGTTCGTAAGGAAGCGGCCCTGCGCCAAGGTCGCGGGAGAATCGTCGAATGGATCGCGGCTCGGATAGTAATCCACCTGATCGCGGCGGAAGAAGGCATTGACGCTGAGCAGCGTGTGGGCGTCGATACTGCGCTGGTACCCCGGTGCGATGTTGAACGAGACCACTTTCTGCCGCTGGTCCTGGAAAGGCTGGTCGTAGGTGTTCGGCACCTGCATCCAATTGCGCGCGGCCATCAGGTTCAGATGCAGGGCATCCCTGCCGTTCGGTTGAAAGTCCAGGTGATCGAAGAACGTCCCGGTGTTCCCAATGTCGTGCATCGGCCAAAACTCGGGCGTATCCAGAAAACGTCCGGTGCGTTCCGAGTTCATCGCGATAAAATTACCCCACCGCGGACCACCCAAGCTAAGGGTGGCCTCTTCGCCGATCGTGCCGAAAGAACCATAATTTGTGACGAAGCTACCGGACGGCTTCTGGCCCAGGCCGGAGCGAGTCATGGCATTGATCACCAGGCTGGTCTTATCTCCGTATTCAGCCGGCGGCGAGCCGGAGACTACTTCCATCGATTGGATGGCATTCGCCGGAATCGAAGTTGAAAACACTTTATTGCGCTGATCGGAAATCGGCTGTCCGTCGATCACGTAGGTCACTTGGGCGTGATCTCCCAGAGGATGGAAAAATCCGTTGGAATCGGCGGCAACGCCCGGCGTGGTGTAAATGATGGCGTCGTTCAATCCGGAATCGGCAGAAGTGGCCGGCAACTCCGCCAGCAACTGGCGATCGACGGTATCGCTGGCGGTAACCTTATTCTCGACCAGATTCCCCCCGGCAGCTTCGACCGTCACGCTGGTCTGCTGTCCTGCAATCTCAAGTTGAATATTCAGAATGATGGGGACGGCGCTCCGTATCGCGAGGTCTCTGGTTTGCGTCTGGAAACCGCTGAGCGAAGTGGCCAGCCGGTAGGTGTTGGGCGCGATGTTGTTGATCAGGAAACTGCCGTCGGTTCCGGTCCGCGTACCGAGGGTAAACCCGGACACGGCATTCGACAACTCGACCGTGACAGATGGCACCGGGGCGCCGCTTGCATCCTTGACCGTGCCTTTGAGTGTGCCGGCACCCAGAGATTGGGCCCATGCGACCGGATGGAGCGAGATCAACCAGAGCAGCGCGCAAGCACGCCGTGGAAGCAGCCTCGCGGCCGGGCTTCCAGTGTTAACCATAGCTAACACTATACTACTAAGTTAAGCTAATGCAACCGGCAGCGCCCGTCAACTCTGCTGGTAGGCTGCGTCTAATTCGGCGATGACAATCTTTTTCATCTGAAACATCGCCTTCATCACCCGCTGCGAGCGCACCGGGTCTTTGTCGCGCAGCATTTCGATCAGCGCCTTGGGCACGATTTGCCACGACAGGCCGTATTTATCCACCAGCCAGCCGCATTGGATTTCCTTGCCGCCGGCGGTTAGCGCGTCCCAATAGTGGTCCACCTCTTCCTGCCCGTCGCAGTCGACGACGAATGAGATGGCCGGGTTGAATTGGTAGTGTGGGCCGCCGTTCAGCGCCACGAACTTTTGTCCATCCAGCTCGAACGCGATCGTCATCACGCTGCCTTTGGGGCCGGGTCCGGCGTCGCCATAGCGGGTGACGGTCTCGATTTTCGAATTCTTGAAAACGGAAGTGTAAAACGTGGCGGCCTCTTCGGCCTGATGATCGAACCACAGGAAGGGTGTGATTTTTGGGGTCGGCATATTCATACTACTCCAATATAGGAGTTGACGTCCGCAACTCGGGCCGCCGCACCCAGGCCCCCTCCGCTCAGGACCCCCATTGACGTGATATGCTGTTCTGTCTTTAATGCCTCCGCGAATTGCATTCCCGCGTATCTGCATAGCGCTGGGATTTCCAGACGCCGAGTCCTTGTTGGCGCACGCCCGCAGTGAATACGAAGCTGGCGAGCGCTTCTTCGAATTCCGCCTGGATTATTTGGCGAAACCTGAACAGGGAGTCGCCGCGATCCGTAAATTTTTGGCGCGCCACGCGGATTGCGTGATCCTCGCCACCTGCCGCCGCCATCAGAATGCCGGGCGCTTCAACGGCAGCATCGAAGAGCAGTTGCGGGTGCTCGAAGCGGCGATTTCCGCCGGGGCCAAAGCGGTTGACCTGGAAATCGAAAGCGCCGAGGGTTGCAAGCCGCGCCTGGAAGGCCTGCGCTCGCGAGCCTACCTGCTGCTCTCCTACCACAACTATGGAGGCACTCCGCCCACCGACGCCGTGATGCGCCGCATGCAGCGCGTCCCCGCCGACGGTTATAAGATCGTCACCACCGCTAAGAAGCCCTCCGACAACTACAAAGTGTTGGAGCTCGCGCGCGCCTATCCGAAGGTCGATACTGTTTTGCTGGCGATGGGGGAGACCGGCTTCCCGACGCGCGTCTTGTCGCCTGGGTTCGGCGGGATTTATACCTATGCGGCTCCCAATGCGGCTACTGGAACTGCGTCCGGACAGGTGTCGGCCAGCCAGTTGCGGAATCTTTATCGTGTGGAAAAGATCTCGCGCAATGCCAAAATTTACGGCGTGATTGCCGACCCGGTGCGCCACTCGATCTCGCCCGCCGTGCACAACCGCGCGTTTCAGGCGCGGCGCGTGGATGCCGTGTATCTGCCGTTCCTGGTGCATCCGGTGCAGCTCAAGGATTTCTTCCATCTGGCGGCGAAGCTGCCGCTCTCCGGTTTCAGCGTGACCATTCCGCACAAACAGAAGATCATCCGCTATCTGGATGTGGTGGAACCGCTGGCGCGGCGCATCGGCGCGGTGAATACGGTGTGGCGCAAGTCCGGAAAATGGCGCGGGACGAATACCGACGCCGATGGCGTGACCCGTCCGCTGGCCAAGCGTTTACGCCTGGGCAAAGCCACCGCCTTGATCGCTGGGAATGGCGGAGCGGCTCGCGGCGCCGTCTACGCGCTGGCGGAGGCCGGCGCGAAGCTCGCCATCACCGGACGGAATCTCGATCGTGTTCGCGTCCTGGCGCGGGCCGTGGGAGCCGAACTTCTCACGCGCGAGCAGGCGGACGCGCGCATGTTCGACGTGCTGGTGCATGCTACGCCGCTTGGCATGAGTCCGCGCTCGAACGAGTGTTTCTTCAACGGCCGCATCCCGGCAAAGCTGGTCTTCGACATGGTCTACAACCCGCTCGAGACCCTGCTGCTGCGCAAGGCCAAGAGCCAAGGCGCCGAATGTATCAGCGGTCTGGAGATGTTTATTGAACAAGCCGTGCGCCAGTTCGAGATCTTCACCGACGACAGCGCTCCGCGAGCCGTGATGGAACGGGCCGCGCTCGAAGCGTTGGCGCAGATGCACGAACAGAATCACGCGAAGACGGCCAACTCAGCCGTGAGGTAACCGCAATGCAATCGAAATCGATCTTGACCGCGCTCGGGTTCTCGCTATGCGCGGCGATGCTTTTAGCCCAACCCCAACCGCCTCCCGCACCGTGGCGAGGAGCGGGTGCAGTTCCCTGCGTCAGCTCAGATGGCGGCATTTACAAATGTGCGCCCGCGCCGCGGCTGATGGCCGTCCGCGCCGGACGTTTGTTCGACAGCAAGACCGGCCACATGCTGACGCGCCAGGTGGTCGTACTCTCAGGCGACCGCATTACCGAAGTCGGCGCCGAAGGCTCGAGTGAAGATCCCCGCCGGAGCCGAAGTGATCGATCTGCGGCAGGCCACCGTGCTGCCCGGGTTGATCGACGCGCATACGCACATGTTCAACGCGCGCAAGCCCGACGGCTCGACGGAAGCCGCCATGCTGCTAGCCGTCCAGAACGTGCAGAGCAATCTGCGTGCGGGCTTCACCGCGGCGCGCGACATGAGCACTCACGGCAACGGCTACGGCGACATCGCAATCCGCGACGCCATCAATCGCGGCGTCATCGACGGCCCGCGCTATCAGGTATCGACGCTCGGGATCGTGTGGGGAGCCAAGCCCGCCGAATCCGCGAAGCCCGACAACCCGCTCGCCAGCACGGTCGTCCGATCCGTCGAAGACGCGCGCGCCGCCGTGCGCACGCAGATCGGACACGGCGCGGATTGGATCAAGCTCTACCCGGCAGGCGCGTACTCTTTCACGCCCGACGGCAAGGACCAATACGTGGTGACCTATCCGCTGCCGGTATTGCAGCGCGCTGATCGACGAAACGCATCGCCTCGGCAAGAAGGCCGGCTGCCACGTCTACGGCGGCGAGGGGCAGAAGAACGCCATCGTCGCCGGCTGCGACACCATCGAGCACGGCTTCGGACTCGATCAGGAGCAAGTCGAATATGATGGTCGCCAAGGGCCTGTACTACGATCCCACCTGGCATCCGCTATACCGAGCCCTACATGGACGACAACGACGCCAAGAACACCGGCGGCAAGTACCGCATCATTCCGATTTTCGAGAAGGCGGCGACGATGGCGGCCGCGACCAAAGGCATCAAAGTGATGATGGGCAGCGGAGTCGATGGCTCGACCTTCGCCCATGGCACACAGGCGCTCGAATTCGAATGCGCTGGTGAAACGCGCGGGCCTGACGCCGGCACGCGCGATCCAGGCCGGGACCACGATCAACGCCGAGGTGCTGGGATGGCAGGACCAGATCGGATCCATCGACAAAGGCAAGTACGCCGATCTGATCGCAGTCTCCGGCGACCCGCTGGCCGACATTACCGAACTGCAACGCGTGAAGTTCGTGATGAAGGGCGGCAAAGTGATCAAGAACGAGATGACGCCAGGCGCGCCGAAATAGCGCGTCCGATCACATTCTTTAGTCGCCAATAAATTTTAGGTACAAGTGAACTTCGTCTCGGCAGCGAAGCGCCAGCGATGCGATCTTGGACACGAGTTCCTTCTCTTCCTGGGTATTGCACCTCGACGCAATGCTCGCCCACTCGAACAAAAACCTTTTCATCTGAATGCGGTTAAAGAAAGTGTCGCCGTATGGATCAATCGCGCTGAGACAAACAAAGACGGGATCGTCTGGTGCCGGCAACAATGGCCCGAGCAAGTTCTTTGGATCGGCGACCGAGTCGATCTTGCCGCCCCGCTCATCCTCAAGCTCTATTCCTAATCCCATCTCGAAGGATCATCGTACCGTGCTCAGTCGTCGGTTGCGAATTGTGCCCACGGGTCTCGACTGAATGAACGCCTAAGGAAGTACCTATAATGGCGATATGAAGCCTCCTCGCCTGACTCGCCGTGCTCTTGCAGGTTGCTTTGCCGCACCGGTGCTTCTAAGCACATCGTCTCAGGCGCAGACTCCCGCTCCGGCACCCATGAGCACTCGAGTTCAAGACGCCGCGCGCGCACTGGCCGCCGTCAAGCTGCCGCGCACCATCGAGCCGGCGACGCGCTTCGAGGCCTAGCGTCATGGCTGCAAAGACTCTCTCCGGCGACGTGTTCTTTGCCAGTATCGGCGAACTCTCGGCCGGTCTTCGCGCCAAAGAATATTCAGCAGTCGAACTGACGCGTGCCTTCTGTGACCGCCTGGAGAAAATCGGCGCGGCCCACAACGCCTTGGCGCTTTCTCTGCGCCACAGCGCGCTCAAAAAAGCCAAGGATGTCGACGGCGATCTGAAGCGCGAGCGCACGCGCGGCCCCCTGCAAGGCATTCCCTACGGCGCGAAGGATCTGTTCGCAGTGAAGAAACAGCCCACCGAATGGGGCTCGCGCGGTTTCGCCGGACAGAAGTTTGACGAAGACGCGTTCGTGATCAAGAAGCTCGACGCCGCGGGAGCGATTCTGATCGGTAAGCTCGCGATGATTGAGCTAGCGGGAGGCGGAGGCTATCGCACTGCGGCGGCTTCCTCCACTGGCGCTGCGCAGAATCCATGGGATCGCACCCGCTGGGCCGGCGGCTCGTCAAGCGGGCCGGGCGTCGCCACTGCGGCGGGCTTGGTCACATTCGCGCTGGGCTCTGAAACGTCAGGTTCCATCATCACTCCGAGCGCCTTCTGCGGTGTAACTGGGCTGCGGCCAACCTACGGTCTGGTGAGCCGCCGCGGCGCCATGTCGCTCGCATGGACGCTGGATAAAATCGGACCCATGTGCCGCTCGGCCGAAGATTGCGGCTTGGTGCTGCACGTCATCGCGGGAGCCGATGCGGAAGACCCAGGCTCCGCGCGCAAGGGCTTCGCCTACGTGCCGCAGTTCGATCGCAAGATCACCGACTTCACCATCGGCTACGCGCCAGTCGATTTCGATCGGGTCGCGCCCGAAGCGCAAGCCGCATTCAAAGCCGCGCTGGACATGATGAAAAGCCTGGGCGCGAAGTTCAAGGAAGTGGAAATTCCCGACTTCCCTTACCAAGCGCTGGTCGAGACCGTGATCGGCGCCGAAGCCGCCTCGATCTTCGAAGACTTCATTCGCGGTCCGCAGATCAACCAGATGGCCGACCCCACGCAGGCGGCGACCTTGAGGTCGGGTCTCGATATTTCTGCCGTCAATTATCTGAAGGCCATGCGCATCCGTTCTCTGGTGCGCGACGCGTTCCGCGAAGTGTTTTACGACGTGGATATGTTGCTCGCGCCCTCCCGCCCCACTCCCGCGCCGCGCATCGCCGATGGCACAGGAACAGGCGCCGCCGGAGCCCAGTCGCAGGCGGACGCGGTCTTACCGGTATCATCCCGGCCGGCAATTTAGCGGGGCTGCCGGCGATTTCCTTGCCCTGCGGATTCGCCAGCGGAGTGCCGGTGGGGATCTCGCTCATCGGCCGCCCGTGGTTCGAAAATCACCTGATCGGCGTCGGCCGCGCGTTTCAATCGCAGACGGATTGGCACAAGCGCAAGCCGCCAGTCGAGGCGACGTAGCATTTTACTGACTTGGTTAGAGACCCATTGTCAGGCCTGGACGGGCTCCCAGCGCTTTGCCAGTTCACGCAGCGCTCGTTCGTGTTGGGGCCAGTCATGCAAGGTAGCGGGGTCGAAATCCGCGCCGTTAGGCCAAACCAGAGTGTGCGCTTCTTCATCGATCTTAACGAGGCGGAATAGATCGAGATCGCGTAGGGGCCCAAAGAGTTCACCCGTCAGAACGGGGCGAAAATTGATGGTCTGCTCTGTCTGATCATCGAATCGAACTCGCAGCGTGTAATCGGAAACGATCTCGAAGGCGCTAACTCGGCAAATCGGATGGGTCATGAAATCCTACCTCAACGGCGCGATCGGGACCGCTCTCCGGCCCTCTTGCAGCCGCTGCCAATCGGCCTGCAACTCGGTTTGGTGGAGTTCGGCCCATGCCTCAACAAAGCGAAGTTGCCGCTGAGGCAGCGAACCTGCGATCAACTCGACGGGATCAATGCCGAAAATTCCGACGTTGCCCTGATAGTAGGCGTGAAAATGAGCCACGTGAGGTGGGGCGCCAACCTCGGCAAACATACGAATGATAATACCCAGAAACCGGCTGAGTTCCGGCACTAATTCATTCTATATCGCTTTCTCGAAACTCCCTTGAGTCGTTAGCTGTGCCAGTCCGGCGTCGCCACGCGGTCGCGCGTGATCTTCGACACGTTCTGGCTGCCGCAGTTTCCCATCACCAGCTTGAATTCGCCCTGCATGATTTCGAGCACGCGGTCCACACCGGCTTGCCCGAAAGCGCCCAAGCCCCACAGGAACGGACGGCCGATGCCGACCGCAGTGGCGCCCAGAGCCAGCGCTTTATAGACGTCAGTCCCGCGCCGGAAACCGCCATCGACAAACACCGGAATGCGGCCACCGACTTCCGCCACCACTTCGGGCAATGCTTCGATGGTCGAGCGCAGCGTCTCCGTCGAGCGCCCTCCGTGGTTCGAAACCCAAACGCCGTCGAGCCCGTGCTCCAGCGCTAGGCGTGCGTCTTCGCGGCCGTCGATCCCTTTCACCAGCAGCTTCACGGAGACCAGCTTGCGCAGGCGATCTACGAATTCCCAGTCCATCGCCGGATTCGTCCCGCTGACGCCAGTCATGTCGATGCCTTCGTACATCGGGGCTTTGCGCTTGCCGGGAGGCTCGCCGGGTCCATGGCACACCACGCATTGGCCCAAATCCTTGGGCCGCATGCGTTTGTAGGTCTCGCTGTTGCGGCCGGTAGTGTTGTCAACGGTGAGCGCGATCACCGGGCAGCCCGCCGCTTCCACGCGATGGACAATTTTCTCGGTGACAGCCCAGGAAGACGGCGCGTATAACTGATACCAAACCGGCCGCCCGTGCTCGCGGCACACATCTTCGACGCCGGTCGAGGTCGCAGTGGATAACACCTGCAGCGTCCCGCGAGCCTTGGTAGCGCGTGCCACAGCAAGCTCGCCCTCGGCATGAAACGACTTCTCGCCGCCAGTGGGGCAAGTGAAGATCGGACTGTTGTAAGTGGTCCCCCATAGCTCGGTGCGTGTGTCTACTTTAGTCGCGTCGAACAGGCGGCGCGGGCGCAGTTGAACGTGCTTGAACCCTTCGCGATTCGCGCGGATGGTGCCATCGTCATCGGTACCGCTGACCATGTAAGCCCAATGGCCGGGTGCAACCTTACGGTGGGCCGCCTCTTCGAAGTCCATCACGTCGAGCGCGTCCTTCGGATCGGTGATGACATCGCCGATGGCAGTGGAAGCCTGCTGCGTGTCGAACGCCGCTGCGGTCACGCCCCCGAGGGCCGCGACGTAAGGGCTGCCCGCCAGAAATTTGAGAAATGCCCGGCGGTCACGCAGCCGCGCGAGCGCGGACTCCAGCGAAGAATTCGTCATCATGGTTGGGTATTCTATCGCAATTGAGTGCAGTGCAGAAGCTAGCCGCGCGCGCGCCAGCGCCGCCCCAGCGCGGGAATGATCGCGCCCCCGATGTTCGCCAGCTTCGCATCCGGGAACGGCGCCCGCTCGGCCCGCGGATTCAGCGAACTCAGCAGCGTTCGCGAGAAGCGCCGCAGCGCCTCCAGCTTTTCCTTGAACGAAAAATGCAATGGCCGGCCGTTCGCGCGAACCAACAGCACCGTCACGTCGTCATCGGAGAGGTTCTCCGGATAGCGCTCGGCGATTTCGCGCAGCAGCGCGTCAATCAGCTTTTCCGGCTCCAAATCGCCCAGCAGGCGGGCGATCCGAAGCACGCCATTCTCGCCCAGCATGTCGCCGTTGGCATCGTTCGATTCCATCAGCGCATCGGTGTAACTCAGCACGCAGTCGCCCGGCTCCAACTCGACATCGAACTGCTCGTACTCCGACATTTCCAACAGCCCCAGCGGGATGTTGCTGGGCGTGGCGCCGGGCTTGCCGTCGTGGCCCAGGAAATCCCATTTCTTCTGCGCGGCGCGGTAGATCAGCGGCCGCGGATGGCCGGCATTGCAGATCGTCATGCGCCGGCTGGGCTCGAAGAAGGTGGCGACAATCGCAGTCGCGAAAGTCCCGGCCTTGGACATCGCCGCGAACTGCTGATTCAGCAGGCGCACGAATTCCGTCTGATCCAGGCGATTGACGAAACGCCGCATCAGCGTTCGCAAATCCGCCGCCGTGGCCGCGACCGAAGTTCCGTGTCCTGACACATCCGCCAGCAGTAGACGGCTGATGCGTCCGGTCGCGCAGCTCGACGCATAGTAAACGTCTCCGCCGTGCTGCGCATTTCCGTAGGGCTTGCTGTAGACCCAGGCGTCGAGACCGCCGAACGCTACGCCGCGCGATGTGAGCTGGCTGCCTCCCCAGACTTCCATGCACTGCATGTGCTGCGTCGCGGGAGCGGTCACCAGGGAACTAGGCCTCGCTGTCGACTTCCGGGGCGGCGCTGAAAAGCAGCTCCGGCAGCGGCGGCAGCTTCTTCGGACGCTCCGCGCTTATGCGGCGGGGAAACCAGTACCGGAAGGATCATCGCCACCGTGAGGACTCCAGCGATTAAATACAGTGCCTGGTTATAGCCGCCCGTCGACTGCCGCAGATAGGCGAACAGTAGCGGACCGAACGCCGCCGGGAACGCCCACGGGAGCAGCATCAATCCGAAGATCGGTCCTACGTGGCGCGGTCCGAAATAATCCGCCGCGAAAGCCGGCGTGATCCCATAAGCGCCTCCGTAACAGCACAAGATGACGAAGCTCGCAGCCAGCAGAATCGTGGGAGACGAGATGCTGTGAAAATTCCAAAAGATCACGGCCTGTATCAGATACATCGCGAAGAACGCGGCTTTGCGGCTGGTGACGTCCGAGATCCAAGCCCAGAACACGCGGCCCAGTCCGTTGCCCAAGCTGATGATGCCGACGAAAGTCGCGGCCGTCACCGCGCTCACCTTGCCCAGCTCCTGAAAGATAGGCGCCGCCTGCGAGACCACCGATATCCCAGCGATGGTGTTGATCGACAACAGCGCGCAGATGGCCCACCATTGCCAGGTCCGCAAAGCTTCGCGGAGCGTGTAGTCGCGGTCGCAACGCTGCGAGATCTGCGCCGCCGATGGCGCCCAACCCGCCGGCTTCCAGCCCTCCGGCGGATTCTGCATGAAGAAGCCGGAGCCGATCGCCACTACGGCGTAGCCGATGCCGAGATACATCAAGGTCGGCAGCGCCCCGACGCTTTGCATGAGCCGCCCGGCGACGGGCGCCGAGACCAGCGCTCCCGCTCCGAAACCGCCGACCGCGATGCCGGTGATCAGGCCGCGGCGGTCGGGGAACCACTTCACCAAAACCGCCACCGGAACCACGAACCCCATGCCGAGCCCGATGCCGCCCATCACGCCATACGTCAGATACAGCCACCACAATTTGTAAGCCGAAAAACTCGCCAGGAAAACGCCGCCGCCCCACAGCAGACCGGCCACCATCCCGACGATTCTGGGGCCGCTGCGATTCAGCCACAGTCCGCCTACCACGCCTGACAGGCCGAGGAACAACCAGGTGATCGAAAAAGTGAAGGAGACTTGCGAGATGCTCCAGCCGAATTCCTTGACCAGCGGAATGCGGAATACGCTCCAGGCGTAGCCCGATCCCAACGCCATCTGCATGCAGAAGCCTGCGGCCGCGATCCACCACCGGTTCATCGAAGGCTGATTCGTCGAGGGCATAGGCCTCTCCTCACCCGCTTCTTGCGAAGCACCAAACAGGTTTATATTCTGGCATTGGCGTTGACCGCAGTCAACACGCGGGTGGAGGGGAGTTCAAGACTTCCAAAGCGGCTCCACTTGCCAACCTGCGGGGAAGCCACTTGATAAAAGCCCAGGGCCAACCGGAAACTCAGCGTGGAGCGCTTTGAGCCGTTCCCCCCAAGTACTTCGAGGGCTCATGATCTTAAGAAAATATTGAAGTATACATGCGGAAGCGTAGATTCGCGAGTTGATTTTTCTTTGCGTCCGCCAGTGCTGTATTAGCGGGACCTCATGGTCTTTGGGAATAGCTGGCTGATCGACCAGAGGCCGGTTCCACAACCGGCCGTGATGAGCACAGACATTACGGACGAAATTCAAACTCCGTATCCAACTCACCAATAGCGCCCGGCGCGGTAACGCGTATTTTTCAGCTAGCGATTGAAGATGACCGTCTTGAAGGCCGTCCATCAAGTGCGAAAGGATTCCGAAATCCCAAAGTTCAATAGCGATCCATATGGGAAAAGGCCCGGTGTATTTTTCACGAAAGCGCTTTGCGAAGTCCTCGCGAGAGCGGTCACAAAGTTCGTCCAGCCGGTCAAGCCACTTGGTATGCCGAAGAATCAAATCTTTAGGATCGGGTTTATTAAAATATCCGTTGAAGTTTCCCGGCGAACGGTGAGACCACGGGCCGATTTTCCCAATAACGAGGGCTACATCGACGCGAAGCCCAACCTCAACGCGCTCAATTGCATCCAGCATGAGCATGCGAAGGCGCTTGTCGAAAACATATAGTTCGAAGGCTTGCGAGAGGTTCGTTCCTGGCCGAAACGTTTCGAAGACCTGATCGGTTGTCCGTTCCCGGAAGGGGTACCAATACCCACTCAAACGATAGTAGCCAATCCGTCGCAACCAGTTTGCCGCTAGCTTTTCGTCCTCTGGCATGCCCATACCGCGGGAGCGCAACAGGCCGATCTGGTCCTCGATCGCGAGATATGGCTTGCTGTAAGGAGGAAGCACTAATATAAAAAGGCCGTTTCGTACGCTTTCGCGCAGAGGAAACGGCCATGCTCCTTCTAAAGTCGCACAATTTAGGCCAATTTGTCAAAAATTTGCCGCCCGGGACCGTACTGCCCATCCTCCGCCCATCGTTCGTACGATGGCCGCCCAGGGTCGTAGATCCGTACCGAGACGGAAAAAACTATTTGCGCGTAAGCGCCAGGAATTCGTCGCGAGTGGCTTTGTTCTTGCGGAAGCTGCCCAGCATGGCGCTGGTGACGGTTCCCGAGTGCTGCTTTTCCACGCCGCGCATCATCATGCAGAAGTGCTGCGCCTCGCACAACACGCCCACGCCGCGCGGCGATACCGCCTCGGTAATCGCCTCGGCGATCTGTTGCGTCAGACGCTCCTGCACCTGCAGGCGGCGCGCAAACATATCCACGATGCGCGGAATTTTGCTCAAGCCGATCACCTTGTCCTTAGGCAGATACGCCACGTGGACCTTGCCGAAGAACGGCAGCAGGTGGTGCTCGCAGAGGCTGAAGAATTCGATGTCTTTCACCACCACCATCTCATCGAAATTCACGGTGAAGAGGGCTCCGTTCACCACTTCCGCCAGGTTCGTTTGGTAGCCGCTGGTGAGGTATTGCATGGCGCGCTCCCAGCGCTGCGGGGTCTGGACCAGGCCTTCGCGCGTGGGATCTTCCCCCAATATCCGCAGCATTTCCGGCACGGCGCTGGCGATCTTGCCGCCTTCGCGGGCGGGCATTTTCACGGGCATTTTAGCAACAGCCTTCGGCTTCATTTGGTTTCCAATGCAAAAGTGTTTCGCGCAGTTTCTGAAATCCGCACGCGCGCCAGGCGGGCCGGCAGACTCCAATCGCGCAGCAGCATCCGCTCGATGGCGAACGCGAGGTTCTCGGTGGTCGCGACCTGACTGCGCAATTCCGGAAGATCGCAATTCAGATTGCGGTGATCGACATGGCCGAGTACGCGATCCTGAACCAGCGCGTCGAGCGCAGCACGATCCACAATCTGCCCGGAAGCATCCACCGCGCCTTCGACCGAGACATCCAGAACGTAGTCGTGCCCATGGCCGAAGGGGTTGTTGCACTTGCCGTAGAGCCGAGCGTTCTCGTCCGCCGTCAGCGCCTCGGAGTTAAGCCGATGCGAGGCCGAGAAACGATAGCTGCGGGTCAACCTCATGCCTCGCCCCCGTAATCCACATACAGATCGCCCGTCTCGTACAAACGAACATTCTTGAGCCGTGCGTTCGGCAGATCGATCCGGCTATGCAAGCGCTTCCAGATCTCAATCGCTATGTTTTCAGTGGTCGGAACGATGTGGTCGAAGGGCGGGACCTCATGATTGAGAAACCGGTGGTCCATGGGATCGACCACTTCGGCGTTAATGATTTCCTTCAACTCGCGCAGGTCGAAAACCATGCCAGTGACTGGGTCGGGATCACCCTCGATGGTCACTTCTAGAACGTAATTATGCCCGTGGCCGTGCGGATTGGCGTTGGAGCCGTACAGCGCACGATTCTCGTCCTCCCCCAGCGCCGGATTGCGGCAGACGTGGGACGCGGAGAATTCGGCTTTGCGGGTGAGGAGCATGGCTCGTTCTATAGATGCCTGGGCGGGCCTTCGCGATGCAGGGTCTGCCCCGATCCTATAAAATGATAGCGTGAAGTCCAAAGATAGCTCCGGTTCTGGGCAAGAGGCCGGGCAAAGTACCACGCCAAGCCCAGGGCAGGGAATCGACCGCCTGCTGACGGCGGCCATTGTTCTGCTGGCGGGGGCCCTGGTGTGGGTAGTCGCGGGCACGATGGATGTGCACGTCACCAACGCCGGCGATCAGGCGCCGGATTTCAAGATCGTAGGCGACGACGGCCGAACCTACACCCGGACGGATTTCGGCGGCAAGCTGTTGGTGCTGAATTTCTGGGCCTCCTGGTGCGCGCCCTGCGTCCAGGAAGTGCCCTCGCTCGAAGCCTTCCAGCACGTGTTGGGACCCGAGGGCGTGGTGGTGCTGGGGGTCAGCATCGATACCAGCCAGAAACGTTACGAACAGTTTATACGCCGCTTCCGCGTAGACTTCCCCACCGCTCGCGATCCCGACGCCAACATATCCAGCAACTACGGTACGTTTCAGATTCCGGAAACCTACCTGATCGATTCCACCGGTAAAGTGCGCGAGAAAATCATCAGCAATCAGAATTGGGTGGACCCGCAGTTTCTGGACCGCGTCAAAACCATGTTGAGGTGATGTCATGAAGCTGTCCGCAACCGTCGTGATCTTGTGCGCGCTTTCAACGATGACCGCGAGGGCCGGGGACAAGAAAGCGTTTCCGGGGCAGGCCGGCAATGACAACATCGAGCTTACGGGAACCCTGCTGATGGATCCGGCGGAGATTCGCGACGCGGTGGGCTCGGACCTGGAACCAGGGGTCGTGGTCGCGCGTGTGAAGGCTACCAACAAGACCGGCGATCCCATGCGCATCGGCCCCGACGATTTTTCGCTGCTCTCGCACAAAAACGGCGATCGCGGCGACTCGCTGGCTCCGGCCGAACTGACGGGCGGGAGCGCCCTCATCGTAAAGCGCGACCGCGAAGCGCGCGGCTGGGCGCACATCACCAATCAGCCCGGATTTACGGGCGTGGGTGGGATGAGCAAGACCGATAAACCAGTGGATCAGGCGCTGCTGGCGACGCTCAAATCCAAGCAAATGCCGGATCAGGAAACCAAGCCGAACGGCTCCGTGGAAGGGTTGCTCTATTTCTCGATGGAGAGCGCAAAGCTGAAGATTAAAGATCTCGCGCTCACATATAAAGGCGCCGGCGGGCGCTTGAGTATGGAATTCAAGTAACCGTCGCTCCCCACTCCTCAGGGCTCACGTCGCGAACGTGCTTCGAGAAAAGCCAGTGGTGGCCTTCGGGGTCTTCGGCTCCGTACTGACGCTCCCCGTATGCGGTTTCGTGGAGTTCTTCCACTACCTTGACGCCCGCAGCTTTGGCGTGCTCGTAGTGAGCATCGACATCCTCGACGAAAACGCTTAGCGATTGCGTCCACTGGCCGAGCCGCGATGGACTTTCACGCCCCGGCCGTGAACTTGTCAGCATGATCCACGCATTGCCCAGATGCATCTGCGCGCCTTGCACCGGACCGCCCGGCTCGCCATACCGAAAGTGTTCCGTGAAACCGAAAGCCTTCGCCAGCCAAGTGAGTGCGGCCGCGACATCTTCATACACCAGATGCGGCAATATCGTGTCTACCGGGACCGAACGATTTTTCAACACGAGCAACCCTACATATACATTCCGCCGTTGACGTTCAGCACGGCGCCGGTGATGTAGCCGGCTTCTTCGCTCGCCAGAAACTTCACGGCGGCGGCGACGTCTTCCGGCTTGCCGAAGCGCTTCAGCGGAATGTGCGCCAGCATGTTGTCCTTCAATTCGTCGGAAAGCCCCGCGGTCATGTCGGTATCGATGAAGCCCGGCGCGATGGCGTTCACGGTGATGTTGCGGCTGGCCATCTCCTGCGCCAGCGATTTCGTCAAGCCGATCAGGCCCGCTTTCGACGCGACATAATTCGCCTGGCCCGGATTGCCGGTCTCGCCCACCACCGAAGAAATGTTGATGATGCGTCCCCAGCGCTCCTTCATCATGCCTTGCAGCACTTGTTGAATCGCCAGAAACGCGCCGGTCAGATTGGTGGAGAGCACCGCGTCCCAATCGTCCTTCTTCATGCGCAGCGCCAGGCCGTCCTTGGTGACGGCGGCGTTGTTCACCAGGATGTCGATTGGTCCGGCTTTGGCGAACGCTTCCTTGATCGAATCCTGCGGAAGACAGATCGATGGTCACCCACGTCGAGTCCGGAATTGCGGCGCGACGCCGCTTCGAGTTTCGCGGCGTCGCGCGCGGCCAGAATCACGCGGGCTCCCGCTGCCGCCAGAGCGCTGGGCGCAGGCGAGGCCGATTCCGCGGCTCGCGCCGGTAACGAATGCAGTTCGGTTGGCCCACGTTTGTCATAACTCTATATTATGGCCTATGCCGATCTGCGCGACTTTATTCGCGCGCTCGAAAAGAACGGGCGAACTGAAGCGCATTCCGTTCGAAGTCGATCCCGAACTCGAAATCACCGAATTCGCCGACCGCAGCGTGAAGAACGGCGGTCCCGCGCTGCTGTTCGAAAAGCCCAAGGGTTCGAACGTGCCGGTGCTGATCAACGCTTTCGCCAGCACGCAGCGCATGGAGATTGCGCTCGAAGTAGCATCGGCCGATGACGTGGCCGGGCGCATCTCCGAGTTCTTGCAAATGCGCATGCCGGAGGGAATCATCGGCAAGTTGAAAATGCTGCCGAAGCTGGCCGAGATGGGCGCGTTCTTTCCCGAAGATCGTGTCCGAGCGGGCCGTGCAAGGAAGTGATCCGCCGCGAACGATTTTTCGCTCGACGAATTCCCGATTCTGAAGTGCTGGCCGCACGATGGCGGCCGTTACATCACGCTGCCCATGGTGTTCTCGAAAAATCCCGACACCGGCAAGCGCAACTGCGGCTGCTATCGCATGCAGGTCTACGACGAGCGCACCACCGGCATGCACTGGCAGACGCATAAGCAGGGCGCCGAACATTATCGCCGTCTGCGCGCCGCGGGAACCACGAAGCGGATGGACGTCGCGGTGGCCATCGGCGCCGATCCGGCGACCATGTATTCGGCGATTCTGCCGCTGCCGCCGGATCTCGACGAGATGATGATCGCCGGATTCCTGCGCTCGCAAGCCGGTGGAGATGGTGAAGTGCGAAACCGTCGATATCGAAGTGCCGGCGCAAGCCGAGATCGTGCTCGAAGGCTACGTCGAACTGGGCGAACTGCGCCGCGAAGGGCCGTTCGGCGATCACACCGGCTTCTATTCGCTCGACGACGATTACCCGGTGTTCCACGTCACCTGCGTCACGCATCGCAAGAATCCGATTTACGCGACGACCATCGTCGGTCCGCCGCCGATGGAGGATTTCTACATGGGCAAGGCCATCGAGCGCATTTTCCTGCCGCTGATGCGCCTGCAACTGCCCGAGGTCCGCGACATCTGCGATGCCCGCCGAAGGGATTTTTCACAACCTGATTTTGGTGTCGATCCGCAAATCGTATCCGGGCCACGCGCGCAAAGTGATGCACGCGATCTGGGGCTTGGGGCAGGCGATGTTCTCGAAAGTGATCGTGGTGGTGGACGAAGACGTGGACGTGCAGAATGTCAGCGAAGTGGCGTGGAAGGCGCTGAACAACATCGACCCGGAGCGCGACATTCAATTCGTGATGGGTCCGGTCGATTCGCTGGACCACGCGAGCCGGCTGCCGAATTACGGATCGAAGATGGGCGTGGACGCGACGCGCAAGTGGCCCGAGGAGGGCTTCACGCGCCGCTGGCCGGAGGTGATGAGGATGCCGGAGGACGTGCAGAAGCGCGTGGACGCGTTGTGGAAGAAGGCCGGATTGAAATAGGCCCACAGACGGACCGGATGGACCCAGATAGAACACAGGCGAGTCGATGATAGAATGGTCTTGCATTCCTTGCGGCGGCTGTAGCTCAGTTGGTAGTAGCGCCAGATTGTGGTTCTGGAAGTCGTGGGTTCAAATCCCACCAGCCGCCCCAAACAAACTCCCAGAAGGTTTGACACAGCTTGAACCGGGGCGCTCGGCTTACGCCCAGCTACGGCGCAAGTCCCTCGGTCAACTCGATGCGCGTGCCCCAGGGATCCGTCAAGTACGCGATATGCACCTTCGCGGAATTCTTGCTCGCGCGGTAAGGCTCATCGAATTTGACTCCGTTCGCCTCCGCCTTTGCGATGAAGGCCTGCAGATTTTTCACTTCAAAGCCAATGTGATCGATCTGACGCCCTTTGGTCGGCAGCGGAGTCCCCGGTGCATTCGCGGGCGCCGGAGCCAGCGAGAAGTTGGTACCCGGCAAATCCACCGTCTCGATCAGCCGTTTATGGGTGAGGCAGGAAGTGCAGTAGCGCTGGCTCGCCTTTCCGCCAAACACTTTCACGTACCAGGCTTGCACTTCCGGAATCCGCTCCGGAGCCATGAACAAATGAAAGTGGTTCATCGCGATCGGAGTACTCAGCGCCGGGTCTTCAAAAAACTCGATGCGCAGCCCCGACGGCGAATGCACGTAGCCGCCCTTCGGATTCTCCACACGATCCATGACCAAATGATTGGCTTCCCACTTGGCTCGGTATGCGTCCACATCCTTGATAACCACTCCAAAATGATTGACGATGGAACCGGCGGAAGGCCCGGTGGGATCCCCCTGCGAGAGGATCAGGTACACGCCGGGCAGTTGGATCATCGAGATTTTGTCGTTCTCGACGGGAATGCCGCCCATCATGTCGATAAAGAAACGCCGCTCCGCGTCTACATCTTTGACGATCAAGTGAATTTGCCCCAGCGTGACCCCTGCGTCATTCGCCGGCGCGAGTTGCGCCAGCGCCGGCCATCCCAGGGACAGAAAAATGAGGGGCAGAAAAGCTGATTTCATGACGAGAATCACTATATCAGAAACCGGCGGCGCCGACGGGCCGATATAGCTGTTCTTCGCCCTTCAGGTTACAGAAACGTCGGCAGCGGAAGCCCCGAGAAGTTCGGCAGATTCGGGAAGACTGTGCTGAGTTTCGTGGCGTCGACTCCGAACCAGCTAGCCAGCGTAGCGCCGTACTGATCGATGCTGGTAGTGGGAATCCACACGCCGCGATTATTGGCGTCGTCCGGACCCGAGAGAACCTGCGTCGGGAACGTGCCATACAGATCGCCGCCCTTGACGGCATCACCCATGATGATGTGGTGGCTTCCCCACGCGTGGTCCGTGCCCAAAGTGGCACCGCCGCTCGGCTGCAGCGTGCGCCCGAAATCGGATTCCGTGAACGTCACCACGTTTTGGTTCACGCTCATCTCAACCGTCGCGTTGTAAAAGGCGTTCAGCGCCTGACTGACTTGCGTGAGACCCGTCCCCTGGTCGTTCAACTCCATGTCATGCGTGTCGAAGCCGCTCAGGTACGCGAAGAAGATTTGGCGGTTTACTCCGAGCGCCCCGCGCACGTTGATGATCTTGGCGATCTGCCCCATCTGCGCGCCCAGCGAAGTGTTTGGGAACACCGTATTCAGAGGAGTGCCGCTTCCCAGCGCCTGGTTCAATTTCGCCGCCTGGCTGACTCCGTTCGTCGCGATGGAATTCGAAGCCTGCACCAGCGTCAGCCCATTGTCGAAGCTCAATAAATTCTGCAGCGCCGCCAGCCGCGCCTGCGACGCCGCGCTGGTCGAGAATCCCTGCAAACCGAGAACCTGTCCGGCAGTCACCGTCGCTGGATTCGTTTGGCTGCCCGTCGTGAACAGTGCGTTCCCGCCAACCGACACGATGGTCGGAAAGCCGGTGGAGTTGCAGCCTTGCATCGCATCCGCCAGGCGCCCGCCCCAACCGGTGGTGGCAAAACCCTGCGCCATCGAGGTCTGGAGTTCGGTCTGCTGATCCAGATGCGAAAAGAGATTCAACGGAATCGCCTTCGACTGCTGCAGATAGTCGGTTTGCGTCAGCGGCGTCACCAGGCTGCCGACGTTGGCCAATACCGCCACATTTTTCTTGGTGTTGTAGAGCGTGGCCAATTCCACCAGGCTCGGATGCAGGCCGTACTCGTCGCCCTTCGAGGTGTTGATGCTGTTCAAGCTGGCCTGCGGCAGTGCCAGTCCCGCGCGGATGGCGGCATATTTGGCGTAGGAATTCGCCGGGTTGCTGTTGGGCGTCGAGATGGGGATCAGCACGTTATTGCCATCATTGCCGCCGAACAGGAACACGCAGACCAGCGCCTTATAGTCGGACGGGCAAGCAGTCTGCGCCAGGCCACTCACCTGGCTGAGGCGTCCGGCGAGGCTGGCGGCCCCAATCGCGGCGAGCGAACGTCCGCCCAATGCGAGGAACTTTCTTCTAGATGGCATGTGCATATCCTTAGTGCTCCACATTGTAGTAAGACGATGAAACCGTCAGATAGACCGCCGCTTGCGCGCGCGCCTTGTACACCGCCGCCGACGTTCCCGTAATTGCGTTGACCGCCGAAAGAATCTGCGTTCGCACGGCGGCGGGCATGTTGCTGTGCATGAAAATGTTGTTGACCGAATCCAGTAACGCGCCGGGAGTGGCCCCGAGGCTGGCTAAATACGTCCAGTCAATCACCGCACCGTTCCCCAGATTGCCGTACACCATGGAGTTGACCATGTTCGATCGCGCTACCGCCGACGACGGCGACTGCAACTGAAACTCCGGACCCAGCAGCGTCGCCCCCGGCGTAAACTCGGCCGGGATCGTGTATCCCGGCGCGAAATAATTGAACACGCTCGGCGGCGCGAAAACTGTTTGTCCCAGATTCGTTGCCTGGCTGGTGAGATTATTGGTGTCGTTCACCGTCGCTCCCAGGCCCCGAAGAATGGAAGCGATGTCGAACACCGGCTCACGCAGATGTCCGCTGGTATCGGGAGGCGAAGTTGATGGGCCTTCGTCGCCGGCCCGGGCTTCGGGATCCAGCAGAAGGGCCTTCACCACCGCTTGCAAGTCGCCGCGAACTCCGCTTCCGTTATCGTTGAACACCGCCGCGATGCGTGCCACGTAAGCGGGCGAAGGGTTGCTGGTCACCAGGTGCTGAATAAGCTGCTTACTGATGAAAGGGGCAACGTTTGGGTGATTAAAAATATCGTCGAGCGCGGCCTTCAGATCCGACTCGGCTGTGCCGCCTGCCGGCACCACCAACCCGTTGAGCAGAGTCTTCGAAGTAGTGTCGTGATTGGACTCAAATGGCACCATGGGTCCGATGAAATAGGCCGGATTGTGTTTGCGGAGCGTGGCCCCCGGCTTCGTCGGATACGTCCAGCCGGTATAAACTTTGGCGAAGTTCTGGATGGTGGTTTGATCGTAAGTGGGAATTGGATTGCCGCTGGTGTCGAGCTGCAGCGTCCCATCCTGATTGAGCTGGAACAAGCCGATGGTAAACAACTGCATCAGCTCGCGCGCGTAATTCTCGTTGGCTCGCGTATCGGTCGCCGGATCGGCCTTGTCATTGTTCCGCATGTCGAGATACTCGCCCATGGTGGGACTCAACGTGACATCCTCCATCAGCGTGCGGAAGTTCGTGAAGGCGTCCTGTTTCAGGAGTTGCAAGTACGGCACCAACTGCGTGGGCGTGTTCTCCTCCACCGCCGAAGCCACCATGATCTGGCTGAGAGCGAAAGCCATGCGCTGGCGCAGTTGATCCGATCCGTGAACCGCATTCGTAAAAAACCGGGCCTGCACCTGCCCCAGTCCGAAGCCAGTGGCGGAGGGGTCCGGATACGGCGTAATGGGCGCGGCGAACTGTTCGTTAATATAAGCCTCCAGACCCACGGCCTGCACATGCGCGCTGGTGACGGGGTCGGGTCCGAAGGCGGCTTGATCCAGGAAACGGGCGGCGACGTTATAAGTAACCTTGTCTCCGGTGGTGGGCGTGCCGATCAGGACACTCACCACATCCGCCGAAGTTTCCGAGCCCGGGTCCGGATTCGTCACGGTAATTAGGACCTGCTGTCCGGTCTGGGCCTGGGTAGCGTTGCCGCTGGCCGTCAGCCGGGTCGCGGATAAGTAAGTGGTGGGAAGCGGCGTTCCGCCCCACAGCACCTGGGCGCCAGGCAGGAATCCGCTGCCATTCAAAGTGAGCGTGAAGGGCCCAGCCGTGACATTCGGCGGATAAACCGACGCCAGGGTTGGGTAGGGGTTCAGCAGCGTCACCGTGGCGCTAGCCGATGCCGTGGGCGCGGCGGTGCTGGTGGCGGTAACGATCACCGTACCAGTACTGGGGATCGCGGCCGGCGGAGTATAGCGTCCGCCAGCGCTGATGGTCCCCGGCGAACCGGTGGCGCCGTCCGGCAATGCAATTGTCCAGCCGACGGTCGTAGGAGTGGTCCCCGTGACTTTCGCTGCAAATTGAAAGAACGTCCCCAGATGCACGGATTCGGCCGTGGGCGACACGGTCACCGTTTGCGCATAGACGGGCGCCATCAAGCTGAGCCCCGCTAGAATCACCCTGGCCGTACTTCTTCGCATTCCTCGCCTCCGTCAATGCTCCGTGCGCCGGCCACCCTGCCCAGTCTGCACAGATCATACTATCGATCCAGACGAAACTTTCACGGCTAGGTTGACAAAGGAAAGCACCTTAGCACGTTCACCTGAGATATATGCCGCGATTTGGAGCTGTTTGTCCCGGAATCATTCCCGCCGCTGTTATCCTTAAGAATTAATGCTGCGAGTTCGCTTTGCTCCCTCGCCGACGGGCTATCTGCACATCGGCAGCGCGAGAACCTTCATTTTCAATTGGCTGTATGCCCGGCATAATCAGGGCACCATGATCCTGCGCATTGACGACACCGATGTTGAGCGCAATACGCAGACTTCGCTCGATTCGATTTTCGACGGCCTGAAATGGCTGGAGCTGGGCTGGGACGAGTTCTACCGGCAGTCGGAGCGCCTGGATCTGCATCGTGAAACTGGCGAACGAAATTCTGGCGAAGGGGCTGGCGTATCGCGATTTCACGCCGCTGGCGGTGGAGACCGAGGAGAAGGATCACACTGAAGGGCATTGGCTGTTTCATCCCGCGATGCGTGAATTGTCGCGCGAAGAAAGCGACCGGCGCGCGGCAGCCGGCGAGCCGTTCGTGGTGCGCTTCCGGGTGCCGCGCGAATCGCGCGAAGCAGTTACGTTCACCGATCTGGTCTACGGGGAGCAATCAAAAGCCACTGCCGACATCGAAGACTTCGCGTTGCTGCGCAGCAACGGCATGCCGACTTATCATATGGCGTCCTGCGCCGACGACGCCGATCTGCGCATCAGCCACATCATTCGCGGCCAGGATCATCTGACGAATACGCTTCAAGCACGTGCTGATTTTCGAGGCGCTGGGCGTCGACGCCGCCGCAGTTCGCGCACCTGCCGCTGCTGATCGCGCCCGATGGCTCGAAGCTATCGAAGCGCAAGCACGGGCCGGTGGTGAGCGTGACCACGTATCGCGATGGCGGCTTCCTGCCGCACACCTACGTCAATTTTCTGTGCCTGCTGGGCTGGTCGCCGAAGAACGACCGCGAAGTGATGTCGCGCCAGGAACTGATCGACGCGTTCACTCTGGAAGGCGTGAACCGCTCCAACGCCACCGTGAATTTCACCGAGGAAGATCCGTTCGATCCCAAGGCCGTGTGGCTGAATGCCGAGCATCTGCGCGCGTTGCCGGTGGAGGAATTGTCAGCGCTGTTGCTGCCGTTCGCTCGTGAAGCTGGGTTTAACGCCGACGCTGCCAGGATGGCCGCCATCACGCCGCTGATCCGCGAGCGCATCCGTACTCTGCGTGAGGTCGCGACCGCCGCCGATTTCTTCTTCGCCGACGAGCTGCCGCCTTACGATAGCGCCGAACTGATTCCGCAGAAGGGCGATGCGCGCATGGCGCTGGCTGTTCTCGAAAAGGCGGGTGAAATTCTTGAAAGCCGCGGAGTTTAATCACGACGGCTTGGATGCAGCGCTGCGCGCCGGGCGCGGCCGAATTGAAGGTCAAGACCGGGCAGATGTTCCAGCCCATCCGCGTCGCCGTGTGCGGCCGCAAAGTAGCGCCGCCGCTGTTTGAAACGCTGGTCGTGCTGGGACGCGAGACTTGTCTCCACCGCATCGGGCGCGCCATCGAGCTGCTGCCCGCTGGAGCGATATCATGAGCGACAATCCCATCGCAGCCACGCCGGCTGCGTCCAATTTCATCCGCGACATCATTCTGGACGACTTGAAGACCAACAAGTACGGGGGCGCGTGCTGACGCGCTTTCCTCCGGAGCCCAACGGCTATCTGCACGTCGGCCACGCGAAAGCCATCAACCTCGATTTCGGTCTCGCCAAGGAGTTCGGCGGCAAGTGCAATCTGCGCTTCGACGACACCAATCCTTCGAAGGAAGAGACCGAATACGTCGAGGCGATCATCGAAGACGTCAAATGGCTGGGCGGCGATTTCGGCGACCGCATTTTTTACGCCTCCGATTATTTTCGGACAGCTCTATGACTGGGCCGTGCAACTCATCAAAGCCGGCAAAGCGTACGTGTGCGATCTCACCGGCGAGCAAGTTCGCGAACAGCGCGGCACGCTGACCGAGCCGGGCAAGGAGAGCCCTTATCGCAATCGTTCCGTCGAAGAGAATCTGGATTTGTTCGCGCGCATGCAGGCCGGCGAATTTCCGGATGGCTCGCGCACGCTGCGCGCGAAAATCGACATGGCGTCGAAGAATCTCAATATGCGGGACCCGATCATGTACCGCATTCTGCACGCCGAGCATCATCGCACCGGCAAAGAGTGGTGCATTTATCCGATGTACGACTACGCGCACGGGCAGTCGGATTCGATTGAAGGCGTCACGCACTCCATCTGCACGCTCGAATTTGAAGACCACCGGCCGCTCTACGACTGGTTCGTCGAGCAGCTTGGCATTCATCATCCGCAGCAGATCGAGTTCGACCGCTTGAACCTCACCTACACCATGATGAGCAAGCGCAAGCTCCTGATGCTGGTGCAGGAAAAATACGTGAACGGCTGGGACGATCCGCGCATGCCGACCATTTCCGGAATGCGCCGCCGCGGCTATACGCCGGAAGCGCTGCGGAATTTCTGCGGCGCGGCTGGGTGTTTCGAAAACCAACGGCACCACCGAGCTTTCGCTGCTCGAATACTGCGTCCGCGAGGATTTGAACCGGCGCGCGCTGCGCGTGATGGCCGTGCTGAATCCGCTGCGCGTAGTGATCGACAATTATCCCGACGGCTTGGTGGAACAGATGGAAGCCGTCAATAATCCTGAAGACCCCGGCGACGGCGCGCGCAATGTGCCGTTTTCGAAAGTACTCTATATCGAGCAAGACGACTTCCGCGAAGATCCGCCCAAGCAGTTTTACCGATTGTCGCCCGGCCGCGAGGTCCGTTTGCGCTACGGTTATTTCATCACCTGCACCAGCGTCGTGAAAGACGCGCAGGGGAACGTGGTGGAAGTCCACTGCATCTACGATCCGGAAACCCGCGGCGGCAACTCCCCGCCGGATGGACGCAAAGTGAAATCGACTATCCATTGGGTTTCGGCAGAGCACGCGATCGATGCCGAGGTTCGGGTTTACGACACGCTCTTCACCAAAGAAAACCCGAACGACGTAGAAGAAGGCGGCGAGTTCACGGATAATTTGAATCCACAATCGGTGCAGATTTTAACCGGGTGCAAGCTGGAGCCGAGCCTCGCGAATGCGGCTCCCGGCAGCCGTTATCAGTTCGAACGGCTGGGCTACTTTTGCGTGGACCCGGACTCCGCTCCGCAACATCTGGTCTTCAACCGGACGGTCACATTGAAAGACACCTGGGCCAAGATTGAAAAAAAAGCGCCCGAGAAGAAGAAATAGCACATGATCATTCTCGGACTGGGCGGTTTGCAAAGTGGCGGCGCGTGCGCCGTCTTGAAAGACGGAACGATCGTAGCCGCGATCGAAGAATCGAAGCTGAGCCGTACTCCGCGGCCGGGTGTCCCGGAAGCGGCGGTGGCCGAATGCCTGCGTCTCGCCGGTGTCAGCCGCGATGCGGTGGATTGCGTCGCCGTGGTGCGGCCCGTCGACCCGTCGCTGCACTTCTCGCTGCGCGAATTATTCCCGCGCGCCGAGGTCGCCGTGGTCGACCATCACCTGGCCCATGCGGCGTCGGCGTTCTTTGCATCGCCCTTTGAAAAAGCCACTGTGCTCACGCTGGATCACACCGGCGACTTCGGCTGCGGCGCGCGTTGGAATGCGCATGGCACTCAACTGCAGCTTGAAAAAGAGTGGCAGTATCCGGATTCGCTGGCCTGGCTGTATAGCGCCGTCACCGAGCTGCTGGGTTATCGCGCCGGCGCCGACGAGCACAAGGTGCAATGGCTTTCGGCATCCGGCGAGCGACCGCTTCCACGATCTGTTCCACGAAATCGCCAGCACCCTCAGGACGGCTCGACGCTAGCTTCTTCGATGGCCATCCTAGCGCCAACGGCGGCTTCAGCGCCAAATTTTTCGAGCGCTTGGGACTGGATGACGGAGCCGCGATTCCGGCCAGCGATGGCTCCCGCAATCGCGCACGGATTGCAGCGCGCCGTCGAGGACACGGTATTAGCGATGGCCGGCGAAGGCGAAAATCTGTGCGTCGCGGGCGGCTTGTTCTACAACGCACTGCTGGTCGAATTCCTGGAACGCAGCGGCCGCTGGAAGAACGTTTTCGTGCAGCCGGCCGCGGGCAACTCCGGCACCGCGCTGGGCGGAGCGTTCCACATGTGGCATCAGCGGCAGGGAAACCGCCGGCAGCCGGAAGCGAATTCGCTGCTGCTGGGCCCCAGCTACGGCCGCGAAGAGATCAAGAAGGTTCTCGAAAACTGCAAGCTGCGCTTTCAATATCAAGCAATCCATGGACGATGTGCTGGCGAAGGCGGTCAGCATGTTGGGAGAGCGCAAGATCGTGGCATGGATGCAGGGGCGCATGGAGTTCGGCCCGCGCGCGCTGGGCAATCGCAGCATTCTGGCGTCGCCGCTCGATCCGTATTCCACCGAAAACCTCAACGTCTTCATCAAGCATCGCGAGCCGTTCCGCAAATTCGCCGCGTCGGTGCCGGCGGAACTGGCCGCGGAGTATTTCGACGTAGGTCCCAACGCGCGCAATCTGGCGACCGTCGGCCGCGTGAAGCCGGAGCATCGCAAGACCTTCGCATCGGCGATTTTGGGCGAGGATATCGTGCGCGTTCACGCCGTGACCGAGGCGGACAATCCGCTGTACCACCGCCTGTTGCACGAAGCAGGTAAAGCCACAGGGCTGCCAGTGCTCTACAACACCAGCTTCAATTTATTCGGCGATCCGATGGTCTCGACGCCGCGCGATGCCGTGCGCAGCTTTTATTCGTCGGGCATCGACGCACTGTTCGTAGGAAGTTTCGTGGTGGAAGAAATGATGGTAGCTTTGTAGGGACCGGGATGGCTGACGGGAACCTTTTACAAAGTGAAAGTGGATGCTTTGATCGCAATGGAGAAGATCCGCGTGAATGCCGCCGATAGTAATTATCCAAACCCCGGTGGTAAGTTGATTGTTCCCCTTACTTCGCGGGACAGCAGAGAAGGATTCATTCTCGATGTCTCCCGCAGCCAAATCAATTTCGCGAAGGTTACCCATCAGGCTCGCGCTCGGCAAATCGTCGTCCTAATGAGGCTTGATATTGGCGGCGCACCTCATCGAAATCCTGATGGGGAAGAAATTCCTTGTCCCCATTTGCATACCTATCGAGAAGGATATGGTGATAAATGGGCGGTCGTTGCGCCCGAAGCTCATTATTCGAATTTAGATGATCTATATCAAACACTTGAGGATTTCATGCGGCACTGCAACATAGTTGAACCACCCAACATTCAACCGGGGCTGTTCTGATGTTGGAAGAGATTCGCGATCTGCTTGATCGGTATAACGCCTGGCTTCGAGACAAAACCAATCTACGTGAAGTCAATGATTGGGTCGAAATTACGACACCTTATCTCGACCGCCACAACGATTACCTCCAAATTTACGCCCGCCGGGAAAATGGGAGCTTCTTGCTTACGGATGATGGTCATACGATCCGTGACCTGGAGTTGTCTGGGTGCAATCTCGGCACTTCCAAGCGACAGGAATTGCTGAACATGACACTCAATGGCTTCGGCGTGCATAGGAATCGGAACTCTGATGCTCTTGAAGTTACAGCCTCATCAGACAGTTTTCCCCTCCGCAAACATAGTTTGATGCAAGCTATGCTAGCCGTGAATGATCTGTTTTACTCGCCGAGCCCATGGTGAAGAGCCTTTTTTACGAAGACGTGGTAACGTGGCTTGACACTTCCCAGATTCGATACACACCGGAAGTAAAGTTTACGGGCAAGAGCAGCTACGACCATCTTTTCGATTTCGTGATTCCCAAATCTCAAAAAGAGCCAGAGCGAATTCTGCGGGCCATTAATCGACCGAATAAGCCATCTGCCCAATCATTCATTTTTTCGTGGAACGATCCTGAGACGTACGTCCACCTGCTTCTCGCTCCTACGCGGTTCTTAACGACTCGGAACATACGATTACCTCAGGAGTGTTGGAAGCTCTGCGCAGCTATCAAATCCATCCCGTAATTTGGACTCGGCGTGAAGACGTCCGCCCCCGAACTGGCTGCTTAGTAATTCAGAACAGTACGGCCGACGCTACTG
>CAWCAP010000028.1:0-57548 GCA_963793395.1 Bryobacterales bacterium
CGTCTACCTGATCACAGTTGAGTATTGCTACCTCGCCATAGAAGCGGAACCACCCACGTCCCTCGCTCATATTGCCGCCTCGCAGAAGCGCCGGCAACCAGGGCAATGCGCGCCGAAATTCGCCCGGGCTTGTGCCGCCAATGCGGTGAAGGTGTGCCCGCAGCGGCATTCGAATGCGATATCTGGCAGCGCCCTGGTGGTGTTCGGCGTCGCGGTGGCCGCGCCGATCCGCCAAGTTATCGCCGGTCGCCGCGTGACTTGGCAGTCCCGAATTGCGCAGCGATGCACCAATCCAGCGTTGGCAAGGTCCGGCAATCGGCGCGCTGTGGCGTGGCGATCGACGCCTATCGCTCGCGAGACTTCGTAAGAAGTCATCGGCGCCTTCTGGCATCGCATGAACGCGAGCAGGCTGCCTTGGCTTCGCCGCGGCGGCCGCTGGCCGTATGCTCCGCGCCGCCATGTGACTGCTCACCGGATCCGCGCTACTGGCGAGTCGCGCGCGATCGAAGACGAGCTGAGCTGCAGGCAAGCTCAAGCAGCGGCGCTCCCACCGACTTGCGTCTTGCCTTCCAGCCACAGCATGAACGCATGCCGCGGAATGAGAATTCGTCTGCCCGGCCGATGGGGAATCTCGTTTCGGTTTATCGCGTTATAAAACACACGCCGGCTGATCTGAGCACGGCCGACCAGGGCGAGAGCCTCGTCCGGCTTCATCATTGCCCCTTGTGTTTCGCTGTGCATCCCATCTCCTTTGGTATTGACTTGCGCATATCCCTCATGTCACACTCGTGCATGCACGGTTGTTCCGGTCTTAGTATGCACGGTCGTGCATCGTCCATAAGGAGATTTTGCAACGTGGCTAATCTTGCGAAAGCAGTGAAGCAGCTTCGCGAACGACTCGGAGAGAGCCAACAAGCGTTCGCAACGCGCCTGGGCCTGTCCATCCGGGCGATCACGAAATTCCGAGAGTGACCGAACGCCCATCGCAAGGTTCTTATCGCGATGCATCGAGTAGCGCGGGAAACCGGGGAAACACAACTTGCCGAGATATTCTGGAACGCCGCGCATGACGAGCTCGGAGTGAGTCACGCCGCAGCAGGTGTAATCAGTGACGCACACCTCACAGTGGCCGCTTCCTCGATGCGCTTGGAGAGCCTTTTGGCAAGCGAAAGTTTTACGGCGAAGCAGCAGAATGCTCTTCGAAAGATCCCAGACAGGCCTCAACGAGGCGCAATATCGATGCTCGCGGACTTTGACCCTTATTCGTTGGGTCTGAAAAGTGAGAAATCCAAATGAACGGCACTGTTTTCAAGAGAACGCTTCCTTCGGGTTCGATCACCTGGGGATATTCGGTCGACGCAGGCCGAGACGAGCAGGGCCACCGCAAACGAATCTTCAAAAGCGGCTTCGCTCGGAAGAGCGACGCCGAGACCGCGTTTCGGCAAGTTCTTAACCAGAAGGCGAAGGCGAACTACTGAAGCCTGATCCGACGACCTTTGCCGCGTTCCTGCAAGAGTGGTTCACAGAGCACGCCGAGCGCAACTGCACGCCCAAGACGACCGAGCGATACCGCCAGCTCGTCCGCCTACGTCCTTCCCCACGTCGGCGCGACGAAGCTGCAGGATCTATCCGCGCTGACGTTCGAACGCGGTGTTCAATCGCCTCAAGGCACCGGCGGGCGGGATCGGAAAGCGAAGGCGCCACGGCCGCTGTCGGCGAAAACGGTACGGCATATCGCCGGCCTGGTACACGTCGCGCTCGACACCGCGATGCGTTGGAAACTCATCAAGACGAATCCAGTCGACGGTGTGGCAACTGCCGAAGGTGCGAAACGCGAAGCGGAGGTTCTGGACCGACGAGAGATTGGCCGATTCATATGAAGCGGCCCGCGCCAATGGCCTGTATGGCCTCGTGGTCCTGGCCGCCGCGACGGGATGCCGCCGCGGCGAGCTTTTCGCCCTCACGTGGTGCAGATATCGATTTCGTCGGCCGATCTATGAAGGTCTCCAAAAGCCTCGAGCGAACGCAAGGGAAGGATTGCGCGTAAAAACCACGAAGACCGAAAAGCCGCGCGAGATTTCCCTTGCCCGGTCATCGCGATCGAAGTGCTTCGCGAGCATCGCGCCAGACAGTCTGAGAACCGTCGAATGTGCGGTGCCGATTACCGCGACGACCTGAATTTCGTGTTCGCCACGCCGGACGGAAGGTATTTGAAACCCGACACGCATAACCGCGAAGATATGCTTGCTCGCCACGAAAGCCGGATTGAAGGGCGCCAGCCTCCACACCTTGCGCCACAGCCACGGAAGTCAGCTACTCTCCGAAGGCGTACCATTGCCAGCGGTGAGCAAGCTGCCTTGGTCATTCCAGTGTCTTCGTGACGGCGACCATCTACGGTCACGCGCCTTCGAAGGCGAAGTCGCCGCAGGCAAAGCGTGGGACACATTGCCAAGGCCGCGAAGAATTCCTGATCCGATGACAAAAGGAAGGCATGGAAATTTATTACTGGAGCGGAGCGCATGGCTGCATATGGTTGCACGCGGGCCTCAAAAATTCCTGAATCTATTGATTGAAAAAAGGTAAGAGATTGGTAGCGCTAACGGGAATCGAACCCGTATTTAAGCCTTGAGAGGGCTCCGTCCTAACCGTTAGACGATAGCGCCAAAATCCCATTATACGACAGCGGCTGTAGGCGGGGGCACCGGCTCGCCCACCTCGCGCATAGCCTCGAGGTGAAGGGCGATTGCCTCGCGCATGTTGCGCTTGGTTTCTTCGAGTGTGGCCCCCGTCGTAATGCAACCCGGTTAAGTCGGGAGCGTAGACGGCCCAATTAGCGGCTGCCTTTTCGAACACCACTGCGTAGCGTCTCATAGTCTTTTGATCTCCGCTTTTCTCCGTCTAGCTTTGAAAGGCGGCTCATTGCTGCTGCCTATTGGATCTGCGTCAGCTCCGCCGTCTCCATCCGCTTCAACTGTCCGCAAGCGGCGTAGACATCCAGCCCGCGCGGCTTGCGGATGAAACACGGTAGCGATCGGCGGACGATCGCCTGGAAAGAAGCGACCCGCGCGGGATCGGGAGTTTCAAAGGGAATCCCCGGACCGGGGTTCAGCGCGATCAAATTCACCTTGGCATTCAGGCGCGCCAGCAACTGGACCACGCGGCGTGCATCGGCGTCAGTATCGTTCACGTCTTTCAGCAGCACGTATTCAAAGGTCAGCTTTTCCCAAGGCCGCAGCGGATAGGCTCGGCAAGCCTCCATCAAATCCTTGAAATGATATTTGCGCGTGATCGGCATCAGCGCTTGCCGCTGCTCTTCGGTGGATGCGTTGAGCGAAATCGCCAGCTTCGGCCGCAGCGCCGCTTGCCCCAGTTCGGCGATCTTGGGGATGATGCCCGAAGTCGAAAGCGTAATGCGGCGCGGCGAAAGCGCGATGCCGGCGGGATCCGTCAACAGGCGCGAGGCCTTGAGGACGTTCGCCAGATTGAGCAGCGGCTCGCCTTGCCCCATCATCACGATGTTGAGGCGATCGACTGGCGCGGTCCCGGCGGCGACCAGAACTTGCCCGACGATTTCTCCCGCGGTCAGGTGACGCTCCAGTCCCATCAGCGCCGTCAGACAGAATTTGCAATCGACGGGACAGCCGACTTGGCTCGAAATGCAAATCGTCGCTCGGTCGGCGCCTTCCTCTGCGGCATCCACACCGTCTCCACCGTCTTGCCATCGCCCAGCTTCAACAGATAGCGGCACGTTCCATCACTCGAATTGTAGCGGCGCTCGACGGCCGGCAAACCCAGCGGGAACTCCTCGGCCAGGCGTTCTCGTAATTGTTTAGGGAGGTTGGAGATTCGCGCCGAGGTCCGCGACCCGCTGCCGGTAGACCGCATCATATAACTGTGCTGCGCGGAACGCGGGAGGGGCGTCGGGAAGCGCGCTGAGGGCCGCCTGAATCTCGGCAAGTTCCATGCCTACAATAGGTTGCCGCACGATCTCAGTGTAACATTCGACGGTTGCCCTAGAATGTCGCGTTACAATAAGGATGCACAACATGACCAGCCGCAGCCGGAGCCCGCACAAAATTCGTGACATCGAGCGCACCGTGCTGCCGAACGGCGTTCGCGTCGTCACCGAACGCATGCCGCACGTGCGCAGCGTTTCGGTCGGCGTCTGGATCGGCACCGGGTCGCGCGAGGAGAGCGCGCGAAGAGACCGGCATCTCGCATTTCATCGAGCACATGGTGTTCAAGGGGACCAAGAACCGCTCGGCCGAACAGATCGCGCGCTCGGTCGATTCCATCGGCGGCGGGCTGGACGCGTTCACGTCCAAGGAACTGGTCAGCTACAACGTCAAGGTGCTCGACGAGCATCTGCCGCAAGCGTTCGACATCGTCTCCGATCTGGTGCGCAATCCGCTGTTCGAGAAGAGCGACATCGAGAAGGAAAAGGGCGTCATTCTCGAAGAGCTGAAGATGGAAGTGGATAACCCCGAGTACCTGATCCATGAAATCTTCTCCAGCAACTTCTGGAAGGGCCATGCGCTGGGGCGTCCGATCCTGGGCACCCGGCAGACCATCCGCAGCTTCGACCGCGAAGCGTGGAGCGATACTATCGCCAGCTACTACACGCCGAAGAACATTCTGATCACGGCGGCCGGCAATCTGACGCACAAGAAACTGGTGCAGCTGGCGGAGGAGCATTTTGGCGATCTGAAGCGCGCGTCCGCTGCCAAAAGCTGATGGCCGTGCCGCAGCCGCATGCGCCGCTGGTGTTTCGCGAGAAGAGTTCGCTCGAACAAGTGCACTTGTATCTGGGTGTGCCGTCGATCCCGATGCCGCACGAGTAGCGTTTCGCCTGCTACATTCTGAACGCGATTCTGGGCGGCGGGATGAGCTCGCGCCTGTTTCAGAACATTCGCGAGAAGCAGGCGCTGGCTTACACCGTTTACTCCGAGCTAACCATGTATCACGACGCCGGCTGCATGATGGTTTACGCCGGCACGTCGCCGAAGTCAGCAGGGAAGGTCATCGATTCCATCGTGCATGAGATGCGCGAGATCACCGATCATCTGGTGACGCCCGAGGAACTGCGCCGCGCCAAGGATCATCTGAAGGGATCGTTCGTGCTGGGTCTCGAATCCACCTCCAGCCGCATGGGCAACCTGGCGCGCCAGGAACTGTATTTCAAGCGCTTCTTTTCGCTGGATGAAATGTTGGACAGCATCGAGAAAGTCACGGCGGACGAAGTGCAGAAGCTGGCGCAGCAGTTTTTCGATCCGCAGCAAACGGCGGTCGCCATGCTGGGGCGCCTGGAAGGGTTCCGCGTCCGCCGCCAGGATCTTAAGGGCTGAAATTCGCCCGTTCCGACCGAATGAAGAATCTCCATAAGTTCGCCTCGTGGGTGGCGCTCCTCGCGCTGGCGGCGATGCCGGCGTGGGGAATCGACATCAAAACGCTCAAGCCCACCGGCTATGTGAACGATTTTTCGCAGCACGTTGGATGCGGCGAGCAAGCAGACGCTCGAAGCCTACTGCGCGAATCTGGAGCGCGTCACCGGCGTGCAAATGGCCATCGTGCTGGTGCCCACGCTCGATGGCGATCCCATCGAGGACGTGGCCAACGTCTGTATCGCCAGTGGGGCATCGGCAAGAAGGGCAAGGACGAAGGCATTCTGATCATGCTTGCGGTCAAGGACCGCAAGAGCCGCGCCGAAATCGGATACGGCGTGGAGCCTATCATTACCGATGGCGCCGCCGGCGGCATTCTGCGGCAGATCCGGCCGATCCTGCAGCAGGGCAATTACGGTGGAGCGCTGCTGGCGGCGGCCGAGCAGATGGGCAACACCATCGCGCAATCCAAGGGTGTTGCGTTGGATAGCTCCAGAGCCGCTGCGTGGAACCGGCGGCGGGTCGCGCGGGCCCTCGATTCCGTTTCCGCTGATCTTGCTCGGTCTGTTCTTCCTACTGTGGTTGTTGAATCGCGGCGGGCGGGGCGGCAGCGGCACGGGTTTCCTGACGGGAATGATTCTCGGTAACATGATGGGCGGCCGTGGCGGCGGCTGGGGCGGAGGCGGCTTCGGCGGCGGCGATTCGGGCGGTGGATTTGGCGGTTTCGGCGGAGGCAGATTCGGGCGGCGGAGGAGCATCCGGCGGCTGGTAGCATTGACGGCAATCCAATATGGAAGAACTCAAAGAACTGGTCGACAAAGTTGACGCACGCTTATCAGGACCGCTTGGTCTCGGTAGTGCTTTACGGGTCGGGTGCAGCCGGCAATCATGACGCCAATTTCTCAGATCTCAACGTATTGTGCGTATTGAAGCAGATCACGCCGCGCGAGTTGGGCGAGGGCGAACCGATCATGCGCTGGTGGCGCGAGCACAAGCATCCTTCGCCGCTGCTGATGACTGAGGAAGAGGCTCACAACTCGGCCGACAGTTTCCCCATCGAGTTCCGCGATATGCAGTTGCATCGCAAGGTGTTGCAGGGGGTCGATGTCATCGCCCACCTGAAGGTCGATACCCGGAATTACCGGACGCAAGTTGAGCATGAACTTCGCGCCAAGCTTTTTCGTTTAAGACAACAGGGGGCGCAGGTTCTTTCGGATCCGGCGGCGCTGCTGAAGCTGTGCGTGGATTCAGTGGCGACCTTCTGTACGCTGGGGCGGCATGCGCTGCTGGCGGGGGGGATTGAGGTAGCGGGCGGGCGGCGTGACGCGGTCAGCCAGATGCAGAAGAAGCTGGGGGTGGAGTCAAGCCCATTGGATTTGCTTTTGGATCTGCGCGAGGGCAAGACCGGCGCGGATCATGTTATAGAGACCCACGACGCAGTGGATCTATTCGCGCAATATTTGGAGTTCATTCGCAGGTTGGTCGAATATGTCGACCGGATGGAGGATCACAAATGAAAATTTTATTAGGCGTACTCGCCGTGATTGTGTTGCTGGCGCTGGTGCTGGGCGGAAGCCTGGTCGGCTCGCGCAACGAACTGGTAGTTGAGAAGAACGCGGTTGACGGCGCTTGGGCGCAGGTGGACGTGGCGCTGCAGCGCCGCGCCGATCTCATCCCCAATCTGGTCGAGACCGTGAAAGGTTTCGCCAAGCAGGAATTGGCCGTGATGAAAGAAGTAACGGATGCGCGCGCGGCTCTGGGCGGCGCGAAAACCCCGGCGGAAAAAATCGCGGCCAACGGGCAGATCGATTCAGCTCTGTCCCGCTTGCTGGTAGTGGTGGAGAACTATCCCAACCTGAAGTCCAACGAAAACTTCCTGCGTTTGCAGGATGAGTTGGCGGGCACCGAGAACCGCATCGCCGTCGAGCGCCGCAAGTACAACGAAGTGGTGCAGCAATACAACACCGACATCGAGATCTTCCCCAAGAACATCGCCGCATCGATGTTCGGCTTCCATCGTAACGACGCTTACTTCAAGGCGGAAGGCGCCGCCCGCGAAGCACCTAAAGTGGCGTTCTAACCGCTGCGGATGTTCCCGCCGGGTCAGTGCTATATACTGACCTTGATTCAGGAGGTGAACATGAATCGCAGGTGGATGGTGGCCGTTCCGCTTTTCGCCGTTTTGGCATGGGCGGCAGGCACGCAGCAGGACGCGAAGACTGTGATCGGCAGCGCCACCAAGGCGCTGGGTGCGGACAACCTGAAGACCATCGAGTTTTCAGGCTCAGGCTTCGACTATGCGATTGGGCAGGCTCCGAATCCGAGTTTGCCGTGGCCCAAGTTCAACGACAAGACCTACAACCGGGTGGTCGATCTGGATGCCCCGGCTTCACACATGCAGCGAATACGGACGCAGTTTGAGAACCCTCCGCACGGGGGCGGCCAGCAGCCGATCGTCGGTGAGCAGAAGCAGGAACAGGTGGTCGCCGCCGGCTCGCCACAAGCGGGCGCGCTGCGCGATGAGCTGATGATGACGCTGCCGTATTCTTTCCTGAGATCCGCCGCAGCGGCGAGCGACGCCAGCGTGAAATCGCAGACATCAGGCGGGAAGAAGTACACGGTGCTGTCCTTCACCGGCTCCAACAAAGCCGCGGTTCGAGGTTACTTGAACAGCGACAATCTGCTCGAAAGAGTCGAGACCAAGATCGACAACAACGTGCTGGGCGACATGCCGTTTGAGACCGCGTTCTCGGATTACAAAGATTTCGGCGGCGTGAAATTCCCGACCCACATCGTTCAGAAGCAGGGCGGATATCCGGTGTTGGATCTCACGGTGACGGATGTAAAGCCGAATGCGCCGGCCAATATGATGGCGGGGCTCACGCCGCCCCGGCGCCTGCCCGCAAACGGCGTCGTCCGAAAAACTCGGCGACGGAGTGTATCTGATCCTAGGCGGCTATGCGGCGCTCGCGGTGGATTTCAAAGACTACATCGTGATCGTCGAAGGCGGGCAGAGCGATCAGCGCAGCGAAGCGGTGATGGCGGAAGCCAAGAAGCTGATTCCGAACAAACCCATCAAGTACGTGATCAACACGCATCAGCATTTCGACCACTCGGGCGGCCTGCGCGCCTATGTGGCGGAGGGCGCCATCGTGGTCACGCATCAGATCAACAAGCCGTATTACGAGAAGATCTGGGCCACGCCTCACACGATCGCCCCGGATCGGCTGTCGCAGCATCCCAGGAAGCCGAAGTTCGAGACGGTGGACGACAAGAAAATCATGACCGACGGCAATCACGTCATCGAACTCTACCATCAGCAGAACTTCAGCCATAACGATGGCATGCTTCTGGTGTATCTGCCCAAGGAAAAAGTGTTGCTCGAAGCGGACGGCTTCAATCCGCCTGCGCAGACGCTCACGAAGACGCCGGCGTCGATCAATCCTCAGAGCGTCAACTTGGAGGCCAACATCGAGCGTTTGAAGCTGGATGTCGAGAGGATCATCCCGGTCCACTATCCGGCGGACAACCGCAAGGTGATGGACAAAGAACTGCTGATCGCGATAGGCAAAGGCAACTAAGCTACTCGGCCGGCTCCTCTTCGCCGATTTCTTCCAGGCGTTCCGCTTCGGCCGCATAGCGCTTGAGAACCCGGATGGAGCTGCCCGCGCTGAACCCTGCGGTGCGCAGACGCCGGAACGCGGAAGCAAGATTTTTCTCTTCCTGGAGCAGCGCCCCAAGATCCCGGCCACGAAATTTGCGCGCGAGAAATTGCTCGATGAGCGCAATCTCGTCAGTAGTAGAATAAACGGCTTCGGCCGTCTTCTTGGCTAGCTCCGGCGCCACCCGCCGCGACATAAGATCGCGCACCACCTTGATTTTGCCGACGCCGTCATTGTCGCGCCGCCAGTTGGCGAAGGATTCGGCAAAACGCTGGTCGTTCAAATAGCCATTTTCTTTCAGACGGCGGATGACCTCGTCCACATCCCCGCGCTGCGCGGCCCGGCGCGCCAGCTTCTGGCGTAGCTCGGAGGTAGTCTGTGCGCGTGCGGTGAGAACTCGCGCCGAGTAGGCCAGGAGTCCTTCGATATCCAGCGGCGCCGGCGGCTTGCGGGATTTGGAAGACCGCGCGAACGGCATGCGGCCATTGTAGCGGAGTAGCGAACGAACTAAATTGGATGTGCCAATAGAAAAGGCCCCGGCGAACGGGGCCCTCTCATTTGATTGTTAGAATCTCGCGCTCGGCGGAGAGCGTTAGGGGCGATTGACGTTCTCGGCCTGCAAGCCTTTGGGCCCGGTTTTCACCTCGAATTCCACTTCGGCGCCCTCCTCCAGGGTCCGGTATCCGGACATCTGGACCGCCGAAAAGTGGACGAACACATCTTCGCCGCTGGAGCGCTGGATAAATCCATAGCCCTTGGCGGCGTTAAACCATTTCACTACACCTTTTTCTCTCACTGAAATCTCCTATTCCATTCCCGGCGAACCAGGACGCATAAATCGACTGCATCTTTTTCGCCGCGCAGACCGCTAAGCGGGAAGCCCCTCCGAGGGCATCTGATCCCACCCTGCCCAAAGGTGCGCGTCAAAACTCCGGTCATTGTCGCATGTAATCTATTCTTCCGCAAGCGATTTCCTCGGAACTATACCTTTGACAAAGCAAGGCGCGAAAGTAACCTAATCCGATGGGGCGCTTATCGCCCGAACCAAGTGGGTCTATACCTCAGTTGGGACTCTGCTGGCGGCGCGCCCAGGATGGTTGGGATCTGTGAATTCGAGCAGTTCGATGGGCGCGCCGTTTTCGACTATGAACGCGACGCGGACGCCGCCGGATGGGCTGTTGGGAGGAATCAGGATTTCGCGGCCAGCAAGCTCGGAGGCCAGATCATCCACTTCAAACGCGACGTGCGGAACTTGCCGGACGAGATCAGGGACCGCCGCGTCCGCTTCGAAGCGCATCCATTCCACGCCAAATTCGCTTTTCTCGTGGCTGACGACAAAGAGTTTCAGGTGTTTCAAGTGGGTCTCACCAGGCTTCATTTCAGTAGTAGGGATTCCGATGTGATGGTACCGGCGCATTGTTTTTTGCTCTCCGCTGTCTTTACTGCGGGCCAGTAGTCTTAGCCATTACGTGATTTCACCTTCTGCTTTACTTTTGGCTTCTGGGATGACTTCGGAGGTGCTTGGTTCCGGCTTCACCTTCAGGATGTCCGTCCCTGCTTCTGAAAACTTCAGGGGACGGAGGGAAAATCGCTGTTTTTCCATGCTTCCTCATTTTAGAACTTTATAAATGCGGCGAATGGCGCAGGGCCAACGCTCGGCTTAGGGCCGGTGGAGATAGGTGCCGGGTGAGCGATGTGTTGCTTGGTAATTCTCACATGGTCTGCGGAAGGTTTCGTCGATTTCGATAATGCCAGTGAGCTTCGATGACAAAGGCTCCTGAGTCATCGCGTACCGAATCCGATGGGCCATGAACCACTCGCTCTTGTGGGTAACGCCGAGCATCCGATGAAGCTGATGGGCACCTATGCCTTTTTTGCTGGAACAAAGCAAATGGAAAGCCATGAGCCACTTGTTCAGTGGGATATGGCTGTCCTCGAAGATCGTCCCTACGGTCGCACTAAATTGTTTCCGGCAGGCACCCGAAAGCAAGCATGGATCTTGCCCGGTAGCCGGGTCAGAGGCTCACGAACAATTCGAATAAGAAATCCGGTGGCCGTTCCCCACTAAGATCGTGAGGATTCCGAACGGAGTGGAGTTGGTTGATGGGGCGATACTAGGCGTCCCGGAACCAACCCCGGCCTGTTAGCTGCAGGCCGGGGAAATCCTTCCAGGCGGAAAGGAGGCGACTGTGAACAGTATTGTTATCACTATCGCTGCCGTGATAGCCATCACGGTTACGGTTACCATCCGCATTAAGCGGAGGGGATCGACCTTCGGAGCCGGATTTCCGGCTCCGATCCTTCTTAACTATACGCGCCAAACGTCTGCCTTGCTATCCCCCAGCGTTTCGCAATGGGTGGCCCTGCCAACTCAAACGCACCGAATGGGGCGGCCTTGCTACACTCAAGACGGATGGATTCTCGCCGCAAATTCCTAGGGAAAGTCGCCACCGGACTCGCCGGAACTCTGGCAGCCGTGCCCGCGCGAGCCTCGGGTGCCGTTGACCGGCTGCGGGTCGGCATCATCGGCGTCGGCGACCGCGGCCTGGAGCTTCTGAATCAGATCCGGGCATGCGACAACGCGGAAGTTGTAGCTTTCGCGGACGTTTACACCAAACGTCTGGAAAAGGCCGCGAGTTTTGCGCCTCACGCGGCATCATTTTCCGATTACCGGCGGCTACTCGACGATTCCTCGATCGACGCCATTGTGATCGCCACGCCGCCGCATCTGCACGCCGAGCAATTCGCAGCCGCGCTCGATGCCGGCAAGCATGTCTATCAGGAAAAGACGATGGCGTACACGCTCGATCAGGCCAAGAACATGCGCGCGGCGTTCGTGCGGGACCGCGGCAAGCACGTTGTGCAGGTGGGCCATCAGGCGTGCTCGTTCGGACATCTCGCCGACGTATCGCAGTTCATGACGCCCGCTGACCGGATGGGACAAATCACCGCGTTGGTCATGCGAAACTACCGCAACACGCCGCGCGGCAAAGCCCAGTGGGCGCGCCCGGCGCTGCTCACCGCGGATGTGAACCCGCAGAACGTCGCCTGGAATGCGTTCGCCGGTGACACGGAATTCGACGCCAACCGCCTCATCCACTGGCGTTATTTCTGGGATTACTCCGGCGGCAACGTTTCCGAGAACATGAGCCAGCAGCTGGCGTTCTGGTACAAGGCGCTGCATTTGCAGATCCCGCGCTCGGCGACGCATGAGCGGCGGAATTTATCTGTGGAACGATGGCCGCGAAGTGCCCGACACCATGGATGTCACGCTGGATCAGCCGGAGCAGATGCTGGTGAGCTGGGCGTCGGGCTTCGGCAATAACCAGCTGGGCGTGACCGAGGATCGTGCTGGGCGCAAACGGGACCATCTCGCGCGCTAACCATGTGCGCTATGCCCCGCAGAAGGTGAACCGGCCCGACGATGTCGAGATGCATGGGCCGCGCCGGACATGTGCCGCACGCGCACATGGAAAACTTTTTCGACTGCGATCCGCACGGCAAGGAACCGAACTGTCCGTTCGAAACCGGCTTTCGCGTGTCGGTCGCGTGCCGCATGGCGGTGGAAAGCTATCGCGCGGGCCGCACTGTGCGCTGGGATGCGGAGAAGGAAGAAATCGTTTAGCTCGCCGGCCGCGCATCGGGATCACATGGATTTCGGATTCACGCCGGAACAGCAGCAGCTGCGCAAAACTGTTCGCGAGTTCTGCGAAGCCGAGATCAAGCCGCACGTCATGGAGTGGGACGAAACGCAGACGTTCCCGGTCAGGTGTTCCGCAAGCTGGGCGAGCTGGGCGTGCTGGGCGCGGTCTTTCCCGAAGAACTGGGCGGCTCCGGCTACAGCTACGTCGACTATTCGATCGTGATGGAAGAGATCGCGCGCGTCGATCCGTCGGTCGCGCTGAGCGTCGGCGGCGCACGTTTCGCTGTGCACCAATCACATTTATCTGGCAGGCAGCGAGGAGCAGAAGCAGCGCTACATTCCGAAGCTGGCGTCGGGCGAATGGATCGGTTCCTGGTCGTTGACCGAGCCCGAGGCCGGATCGGATGCCGGCGGCACGCGCACCCGCGCGGTGCGCGACGGCGATTCCTGGGTGATGAACGGCGGCAAGACCTTCACCACCAACGCGCAGGTCGCCGACGTGTGCGTGGTGATGGCGGTGACCGATCGCGCGGCGTCGTCGCACGGAATCTCCGCGTTCATCATGGAGAAGGGAACGCCGGGTTTCGCTCCGGCAAGAAGGAAAACAAGCTGGGCATGCGCTGTTCGCCCACCGGCGAAGTGATTCTCACCGACTGCCGCTTGCCCGGCCTCGCAACTGTGCGGCAAGCGGGGCGAGGGATTCGTGGACGCCTGCGGATTCTCGACGGCGGGCGAATTTCCATCGCGGCGCTGTCCGTCGGCATGGCGCAGGGCGCTTACGAAGCGGCGCTGAAATATTCCAAACAGCGCAAGCAATTCGGCCGCTTCATCTCGGAGTTTCAGGCGATCCAGCACAAGCTGGCGGACATGGCGACGGAGATCGACGCCGCGCGGCTGCTGACGCAACGCGCGGCGTGGCTGAAGGATTCGGGCGCAAGCGTCAACAAGGAATCGGCGATGGCGAAGCTGTTCGCCTCGGAGACCGCCGTGCGCGTCGCCAATGAAGCCGTGCAGATTCACGGCGGCTACGGCTTCATCAAAGATTATCCGGTGGAGAAATTTTACCGCGACGTCAAGCTGTGCACCATCGGCGAAGGCACCAGCGAAATCCAGCGGCTGGTGATCGCGCGGCAGCTGTTGAACACTGAGCGTCAGCATGGCTGACCGCGGCCGAACATTCTGCGCGGCGACCTGCGCGCGCTGGCTCGCGCGGCGACACTGGATTGAAGAATCGGACGCCCGGAGGCCGAAGCGCTGTTGGCTGCACTTGTCGCCCGCACACCGGACGCGCCCTGATCCTGGGCGTCACCGGCGCCCCGGGCGCGGGCAAGAGCACGTTGTGCGATGCGTTTGATCGCACTAGCTGCGCGCCGAAGGCAAGACGGTCGGCGTGATCGCCGTCGATCCCGCCAGCCGTACACCGGCGGCGCGATTCTGGGCGACCGCATCCGCATGCAGCAGCATCACGCCGATGCGGGCGTATTCATCCGTTCCATGGCGACGCGCGGATCGCTCGGCGGACTGGCGCGCGCGACCGCCGGCTAGTGACGCTGCTCGATGCCGCGGGCCGCGACGTCGTGATCGTGGAAACCGTGGGCGTGGGGCAGGATGAAGTGGAGATCGCGCGGCTGGCGCAGGTGACGATGTGGTGCTGGTTCCCGGCACGGGCGACGATGTGCAGGCGATCAAAGCCGGTATCATGGAAATCGCCGACATGTTCGTCATCAACAAAGCCGATTTGCCGGGCGCGGATAAAACTGCGAGCACGAATTGCATTCGAGTTGCGGGACGATCAGGCCCGAGTCGTTGCGCACGGTGGCGACCGAAGGGCAAGGCATCGCGGAGGTGCTACAGCCGCGTGCGGACTGCCAAGCACGCGCCAGTCCGACATCTGCCAGCATGCAGGCCGAGCATCAGCATCGATCACCTGGGCATCGCGGTCCGTTCGATTGGACGAGGCACTGCAGTTTTACGAGAGCAACTCGGGCTGACGCGTGGCCCTGCGGGAAACCGTCGACAGCGAAAAGGTGCACGTCGGCGATGCTGCCCCTGGGCGACGCGGATCGAATTGCTGGAGCCACGGAGGCGGATTCGGTGATCGCGAAATTTCTCGAAAAGCGGGGCGAAGGCCTGCATCACGTAGCGCTGAAGGTGCCGGACCTGAGCGCCGCGGTCGAGCGCCTGCGCGCGTCGGGCGCGCGCCTCCTGAACGAGCCGCGCACCGGCGCCGGCGGCCATCTTTACGTATTCGTGCACCCGGCGTCCACGGGCGGCGTACTATTGGAACTGATTCAAGCATGAACCCAACTATTGGAATTATCGGCGGCAGCGGACTGTACTCCATGCCCGGATTTGAAGCGCAAGAAGAGCGCATGGTCGAAACGCCGTGGGGCGCGCCCTCGGACACTTATGTCGTCGGCAAACTGGCGGGCAAGGAAGTCGCGTTTCTGGCGCGGCACGGCCGCGGGCATCGCCTCTCGCCGTCGGAGCTGAATTTCCGCGCCAACATTTACGGCATGAAGATGCTGGGCGTGGAGCGCATTCTTTCGCTCAGCGCGGTGGGCTCGCTCAAGGAAGAACATCAAGCCGCTCGACTTCGTGATTCCGGATCAGTTCGTCGACCGCACGCGCGGCCGCATCTCCACGTTTTTCGGCGAAGGCTTGGTCGCGCACATCAGCTTCGCCCATCCCATCTGCCCGCAGTTGGCGAACGTCGCTCACGCGCGCCGCGAAGACGGCGGGCGTCACCGCGAAGCTGGGCGGCACCTATCTGTGCATGGAAGGGCCCGGCGTTTTCGACGCTGGCCGAATCGAATCTCTACCGAAGTTGGGGCATGGACGTGATCGGCATGACCAACCTGCAGGAAGCGAAACTCGCGCGCGAAGCCGAGATCTGCTACGTCACCATCGCGATGGTGACCGATTACGATTGCTGGCATCCGGATCACGACGCGGTGACGGTGACCGACATCATCGCCAACCTGACGAAGAACGCCGACAACGCGGCCAAGCTGGTCGCCGCGGCGGTCCGCAGCGATGCCCGACGCGCGAATGCAAATGCGGATCGGCGCTGGCGCACGCGCTGATCACGGATCGCAAGGCGATCCCGGCCGCCACGCGCAAAAAGCTGGAGCTGCTGGTTGGCAAATACCTGTAACGAGCTGCTGGAGTATTGTCTGCGCGGCGAGCCGTGGCCTGTCGATCTTCTGCAGCAGGCGCTCGCGGTCGACGACGGTCGCGCATTCCTGTCGATCGTCGTCGAGCGTTTAGGCGATTTGTTCGAGCCACGCCTGTGTGAAACTTACAATCGCCTGTTCACGCAAGCGATTCTGCGAGTGGCGCCTGAACTCGCATCGCGACTGCGCAAGCCCGGTGCCGGCGCGGCACCGCCTGCTCCCTCGAGTCGCGTTTACGTGCTCTCGCGCGTGACTTTAGGCGCGGATGTTGCCGTAACCAGTGTGCTGCTGGATGCCGCGAAGCGCCGCTATCCCGACGCGCAAGTGGTTTTTGTTGGCCCGCGCAAGTCGTACGAACTGTTTGAAGCCGATCCGCGAATCACGCACCTGCCTGCCCCGTATGCGCGGTCGGGCGCGTTGCGCGACCGCTTGCAGGCGTCGGCAAGTTTGTGGCTCGAGGACGGAATCGTGATCGATCCCGACTCGCGCTTATCCCAGCTCGGACTGATTTCGGTATGCGATGAGGACAATTACTTCCACTTCCCGAGCCGATCCTACGGAAGCGACGGCAATGAATCACTGGCGACACTCGCGGCTCGCTGGGCGCTTGAGATCTTCGGAGTGGAGGGCGCGCAGCCATATGTCGCACCGCTGATCCCATATGAACCATCGGCCGACATCACCGTCAGTCTGGGCGTTGGAGAAAATACCGCCAAGCGTCTCGATGATGCGCAAGAGTCCGAACTGCTGCGAACTCTGGCCGGTACCGGAGCGTCGATCTTAGTCGACAAAGGCGGCAGCGCCGAAGAGCGCGAGCGCGTCGAGCGGTCGCTCCTTCCGGGAATGCGATACTCATGACGGAGCCTTCGCGCCCTTCGCGGCGCAGATCGCGAAGTCAAAACTATTCGTGGGCTATGATTCCGCGGGCGGCCACGTCGCATCGGCCTGCGGAGTGCCGCTCATCAGCATCGCCAAAGGATTCGTGAGCGAACGCATGGCCGCGCGCTGGCGGCCCAATGGCGCTGTGCTGGAGGAAAACGAACTGGCGCAAGTGCCGGTCCTCGCGCGCAAGCTGCTGAACGTCTAGGCGGCGCAGGCTTGCACGTTACTGTACTCGGCCTCAAACCTTGCGATGAAATCTAGCGGTGCCGGGATTCCGAGCGCTTCCAACAACTGAATCGCCAGGTCCTTGTTCTCGCCGGAATCGAAAATGGAGATCCCGCTCGCATCGGCCAGCAGGCTTGCCGTTTTCACGACCGCGCCCAGCTTCAAGGGTCGCTCGCTGGGAATATCGAGGCGATCGCCGAACCGGGTCGCTTCCTGCACCATCGGCGGGCAGTTCCAGCGCGCCAGCATCTCCGCCCCCAAATCAAAGTGCGTGAAACCCAACGTCTCGCGCTCTCGCTCCACAAGGTCCGCCTCACTGCCGGCCTGCGCTGCGATGGCTCGATAGTGCTCCGGCAGACCGACTGCAATCAGCGGCAAGCCAATGTCATGCAGCAACCCGGCCATGAACGCCCATTCCGGATCTTCAGAGGCGACACTCTGCATGATGAGGTCGCTCAGAGTAGCAACTGCAAGCGAGTGAGCGTTGAAGCGGGCCGATGACCACGGTCCCGGAGCCCGCACGGACCCGAAACACCTGCTGACCGTCAATCCCAGCAGCACATTCCTGGTCTTACTAAGCCCTAACCGGACAATGGCCGGCCGCACCGACGCTACCCGGCTGTTCCCGCAATACAACGCTGAGTTCGCGATCGACAGCAGACTGCCGGTGACGACAACGTCTTCTTCGATGACGGCGCTCAGATCTTTTACCTTCACATCATCCCCTTGCGCCAGCAAACCCAGGGCGCGATTCAGGACAACGGACAACAAAGGCATGCGATCCGCTGCTCGAAGGGCGGACGCTCGGAGAACCTCGGGATTAGGCACGATGCCTTTCCCATCGTCAGAATTCGCGCGAAACTTTATCGCGCAGCGGCAGTATTGGGTACCGGGTCAAGTGTGCTTAGCGCGAGTTGGGCCCGCCGTGCTAACCATTCAATACTTAACCGGCTTGGCGTCGCGCCACAGGCGTTCCAGGTCGTAATAGGCGCGCGCCTTCTCGGAAAAAATATTGATCACGTAATCGCCGTAGTCCATCAGTATCCATTCGGCGTTGGTATAACCTTCCACGCTCGACGGGATGTCGCCGTGCTTTTTCAGCTCCACCTCGATCTCATTCGAAATCGTCTGGTTCTGCCGGGAATTCGCGCCGCCGCAAATGATCAGCGTCTCCGTGAAGGTAGTCACGTCGCGCAAATCCAGCACGCGGATATCCTGCGCTTGTTTGGATTCGGCGGCGTGGACTGCGGTGAGCCAGAGCGGGTCGGTTTCTTGCGGTACTGCCTGCTTGAGTAGCTTTTTGGTCCGTGCCAGGATGAATGGTGCTCCTGCTGGTATTGTACAATCTCGCTAATGCCCTCGTTACGAGTGTTGGTTTCCGCCGAGCAAATTCAGAAGCGCATCGCTGAGCTGGGCGCCGAAATCGACCGCGATTATCCGGGCGGCGAGCCGGTGTACCTGATCGCCGTTCTGAAAGGCGCGTTCATCTTTATGGCTGACCTGTCGCGCGCCATGAAGACCCCCGCGCGCATCGAATTCATCGGTATTTCGAGTTACGGCAAGGGCAAGACCACTACCGGGCAAGTTCAATTGACCAAGGATCTGGACGCGCCCATTGAAGGGCACCACGTGATCATCGTCGAGGATATTCTCGATACCGGCATCACGCTGAACTACCTGACGAAACTGATGGCCCAGCGCAAGCCCAAGTCGCTGCGGATCGTGACGCTTCTCGATAAGCCAGAACGCCGCCAGAGCCCGGTGAAGGCGAACTATATAGGTTTCACGATCCCGGATGAGTTTGTGGTCGGCTATGGGCTTGACTACGCGGAGGACTACCGGAACTTGAAGGACGTGTGCGTGATGGGGGACTGAGCGTGAGGTTGTGACTCCGGTTCTTCTTGCGCCGCTTGGGGTTCTTCTTGTCTGGGCAACATCGCCGCACGTGCAAAGGTGGCTTAGGCGCAGCATCTCGGCAGACTGGCCTATGGTTCCTGGCACATTCGAAAGTGGCGCCGTTACAAGAATGCGCAGATCGAAGCGCACTTTATTTGAATTGACGGCGGATTTCTCCTACAAGGTCAACAATGAGGTTTATAGCGGGGAGTACACGGAAGACTTTAGAGCAGAGCGGGAAGCCCAACAGATTTTGCGTAGTCTAAAAAATGGTCCACTCTACGTGCGCTACGATCCGAAAAAGCCGTCGGATAACGCGTTGGATCCCTACCGCGATGTGTGTCCGCCCGAGTAGATTTAGTTTTTCATCGCGCCCAGCAGCGGCTTAATGGCGCGGAACACAGTGTTGGAAACAATCTGCGCTCCTTCGGCCGTGGGATGAATGCCGTCGCGCTGGAAGTAGCGCATATCCTGCGTGGCGATATCGCGCAACAAAAATGGAATCAAAGTAAGCTTGTACTTCGCGGCGAGACTGGTGTAGATGGCCTCGAAGCTGTGAATATAATCCGGTCCGTAGTTCGGAGGCAGAGTCATCCCGGCCAGCACCACGCGTGCGCCCGCGTGCTCGAACGCGGCGATCATCTGGTCCAGATTTTCGCGGGTCATCGAAAGCGGCAGCCCCCGCAATCCATCGTTGCCGCCGAGTTCCAGCAGCACCATTGCGGGCCGCAGCGCGGTTCCGGTATTGACGCGCGCGAGGCCGCCCGAAGTGGTATCGCCGCTGATTCCCAGATTCACCACATGCCATGCGTAGCCCTGCGCGTTCAGCGTCCGCTGCAGATCGTCCGGGTAACTTTGGCCTTGCGGCACGCCATAGCCAGCGCTCAAACTATCGCCGAACACCACCAGCACTTTCCTCGTATCTTGTTTCGGGAGCGTTTGAACCGCAGCCTGAGCCGGATGCGCCGCCCACGCGTTGATGCTTAGGAGACAGCGCAATAAAAATCGAATACAGCATATGCTGCCATCATAATAGAAGGTGAATATGCCGATCCTCGAGGCCAGCGGAATTACTAAGACCATCGACACCGGCACGCATCGCGTGGAGATTCTGCGCGGCGTCGATCTGGAACTACCGGCTGGGCAGTTTGTCGCCATCATGGGTGCTTCGGGTAGCGGCAAGAGCACTTTGCTGGGACTGCTGGCAGGATTGGATACGCTGACGGCAGGCAAAGTGATCATCGACGGTGTCGACATTACGGGTCTGAACGAAGATGCACTGGCGCTGGTGCGTGGGCGAAAAATCGGCTTCGTCTTTCAGTCCTATCAATTGATCCCAACGCTAACCGCGGAAGAGAACGTTCTCCTGCCGTATGAATTATCCGGCGGCGGCGTCGCGGCAGGAATGACTCGTGCGCGCGAATTGCTCACAAACGTCGGCCTCGCAGATCGAATGGATCACTACCCGGTGCAGCTTTCCGGAGGCGAACAGCAGCGCGTGGCGCTGGCGCGTGCGTTCATGTGCAAGCCTCCGATCTTGATGGCCGACGAGCCGACTGGCAATTTGGACAGCGTCAACGGCGCCCTGGTTCTGGATCTTCTGATCTCGCTCAACCAGCGGGAGGGAACGACGCTGGTGTTGGTGACTCACGACCGCGCACTCGCTTCACGAGCCGACCGCATCGTCACGCTGAGCGACGGCCAAGTAGTGGCCGACGAAATGCAGCCCGTGGGTGCGGCGCGCCAATGAGGCTGTCGTACCGAACGGCGGGACGAATCGCCTGGCGCGAAACCCGCTCGTCAATGACCAAGTTTCTATTCGTGGTGCTGGCCGTCGCCGCCGGTGTCGGCGCATTGGCCGGCGTCCAAGGATTCAGCGCAAGTTTCCGCGGGACACTGCTGGACGAATCGCGCACCGTGATGGCGGCCGATCTGACCGCGCGCCAGTTTGTGCCGGCCAGCGATCGTGAAGTGGCCGCGCTGGATGCGCTTAGCAAAGCGCGGCGTGGAGCACACGCTGATCACCGAGACGATATCGATGGCCTCTTCGGCGCAGGCCGCGCCCAACTCGGATGCCGCGACGCCGGTACTGGTGTCGATCAAAGCGGTCGATCCGTCGAAGTATCCGTACTATGGCGCAGTCGCCTTGGACCCGCCGATCGCCCTGCGCGACGCGCTTCAACCCGATGCCGTCGCCGTGGCGCAGGACGTGCTCCTGCGTTTGAACGCCAAAGTAGGCGATAGTCTGCGCATCGGAACGGGCACCTACCGCATCTCCGCCGTGGTATTGAACGAACCCGACCGCATGTCCGGCAGCCTGAACGTCGGCCTGCGCATGCTCATGTCGCGCGCCGCCTTCGAGCACAGCGGGCTGATGGGATTCGGCAGCCGCGGAGCATATCGCTATCTATTCAAGATGAACCCGGCATCGCCGCCGGTGGCTCAAGTTCGCGGCGCGCTGCACGAAGCCTTGCCCGAAGCGCTGATCGCGGATTTCCGCGAGTCGAATCCCATCATCATGCGCGGCCTGGACCGCTCGACCACTTTCTTAAGTCTGGTGAGTCTGATCGCGATGATCGTTGGCGCGCTGGGCGTGGCGATGGCCATGCACGCCCACCTCCAGCAGAAAATGGACAACATTGCGGTGATGAAATCGCTGGGCGCGACCTCGCGCGACATCATCGGCATTTATACTTTGCAAACGCTCTTGCTAGGGCTGGTGGGTGGCTTGGCCGGAGTCGTAGTCGGCCGTCTCGTCGAGCGCACGCTCCCGCTACTGATCTCGCGCTTCTTCCACATGGACATCAAGCTGGGATGGAACTTGGCCGCCTCGGCGCAGGGAATTGCCGTCGGCCTGCTGACCACGTTGTTATTCACGCTGCCTCCACTCCTAGCGATACGCAAGATCCGGCCGGCCATGATTCTGCGGCGCGACATGCCGGAAGCGAAGGTGACCTGGCGCAAACGGCTCGCCGACGCGCGCTTGAGTCTGGCGGCCGGCGGCGTGATTCTGTTGGGCATCGGCGGCATCGCAGCATGGCTCGCAGATTCGCCGCGCGTCGGCGGATATTTTGCCGGCGGCCTGACAGTCGCCCTGATTCTGCTAGCCGCGGTCGCAAGCGTATTCCTGCGTTTGATTCGCGTGGTTCTGAAGCGGACGCCGTGGCGGATTCCCACCCTCGCACGCCAAGGATTCGCGAATCTCTATCGCCAAGGTAATCAAGCGCAGGCGATTCTAGTCGCGCTCGGGCTGGGGGTGATGTTCACGCTGACCGTGTACCTGGTGCAACACTCGCTCGTCGGAGAAATCGTGCAGAGCGCGCCGCCGGATGCGCCCAACGTGTTTCTGATCGGGATCACGCCGGAGCAAGTCGGGCCCCTCAAGACTTTAATCGCGAAGCAAAAAGGCGTGGTCGCGCAACCGGAATTTATACCCAGCGTTGCGGTGCGCATCGAGAAAGTGAATGGCGTGCCGCTGGAAGACTTGGGCGCGACCGGAATGTCGCGGCGCTTCCGCGGCACACGCTCTGTGATGTGGGCGGAGGAGAAGCCCAGCTCCGTCACTGTGATGCAAGGCCAATGGTGGACGTCCGGCGAAGCCCAGCCAGTGGTCTCGATCGACCAGGAAGCCGCGCGGACTTTGGGAGCAAAACTCAACGACACCATCGAGCTCTCCGGAGCAGGGCATAGCTTCACAGCACGCATCGTGTCCTTGCATCGCGTGGAGCAGATGCGCGTGGGTTCGGCCAACGAATTCGTTTTCAATTCGAAAGCCCTGATCGGACTCCCAGCAACATTCTACGGCGGCGTGCGAATGCGTCCAGCCGATGTCGGAGCGCTGGAGCGCGCAGCGTACCAAGCCTTTCCGACTGTGACCGTGATTAACGTCGCGGAAGCCCTGGCGATCGTGCAACAGGTGGTGGATCAAGTGGCGCTGGTGATCCGCTTTCTATCTGGATTCGCGATCCTGGCCGGCGCGATCATCCTTGCGGCCAGCGTAGCCGGCACCCGCTTCCGGCGAGTCCGCGAAGTCGTGATCTTAAAAACGCTCGGAGCCACCCGGCGCAGTGCCGGCCGGATTTTCTCGGTGGAATTCTTGACGCTGGGCGTGGTGGCGGGACTGATGGGCGCACTTCTCGCGAGCGTGTTTTCGAGACTCTTGCTCAACCGCCTGCTGGACGCCAAATTCGCCTTCGACTGGCGCGCGACATTGGTTGCTGTGGTGCTGACGGCGCTTCTCGCACAAGCGTCCGGATGGCTCGCCAGCTTCCGCATCCTGCGGCAGAAGCCGCTTGAAGTGCTGCGGGAAGAGTAAGGCGCGATCTCTTTTAGAGATCCTCCGGGAGCAACCCAGTGTCCTTGGCGATCTTCGCACGAGCGGCGGGCCCGATCTCCTCGCCGTCGTGAAAGCAGAAAGTAAAATTGCGACAGCCGGATTTCTGGAGCTTTCGATGAGATCCAACTTGCTTCTTGAGGGTCCAGCCGAGGCGCAATAGAGCGGCGTAAACCCGCCGGGCCTTCGTGGCGCGCCAAGTACTCAGGCGGCGAACAGGGCCTTCAGCGGCGCTGGAACTTCATCGCCACTTTCGACCATATCGGCCAATACCTGAAGGGCTATGGACTTAACTTTACGCACTGCGGCATCTTCGGTATCGCCGTAAGCCATCACGCCAGGGAGGTCGGGAACTGAAGCCAAGACCCGGCCATCATCCTCGCGATCGATCTCGATACGGAGTGGCTCAATCGAAACCATAGTTGGTTTCAGTGTAACGTGAGCGGAAGTTCCAGGGTGTCAGGCAGATTTTCCGGCTCTTTACTCTGGCCGCGGGCCCATTGATAATCCGCTGCCCGCGAACAACGCCTTAACGGACGGGCGCTGTAGTATGAGGATGCCAAATACCCCGAGTGCGGTTCCGAGCGGCAGGCTCATGCAGTTCAGTGCGGAGATGACCACGCAGAAAGTGTGGTGTTGACGTCTGGAAAGGAACCGCCCCGTGAAGAAGGAGAGCGCTGCCATGGCTTCAACGGTCACGAATACCAGGGCTCCCATGCCCGCGAAGATCGCTCCGAACCACGGCGGCGGGGGATTGTTGCTTTGTGCGATCTGCGGACTCGATACAAAGAAGATGCCCAGGCCCATGAAAGCGAGACCGATCAAACCTCCAAGCGATTGGAAACCTGCCCAAATATAGTAAAAAATGCTCAGCAGGCGGAGATGTTCACGATCTTGATCTGTCGAGGATTCCATTTGTGTCCTCCGCCGCTCAAAAATCAATCCCCTGCAATATCTCGCTAGGCTTTTTATCGAATGCCTTCGATATAGCCAACAAACTCTCGATACTAGGCAGATTCGTCCCGCGTTCAATCGCACTGATCTGCGAAACGCTGAGCTTCGTCTGCGTCGCCAGATCCTTCAAAGACCAATCGCGCTCCACGCGCAGCATTTTGATCGAATGCCCCAGCCGCTCGCGCAGGCGGTCCTGCGGAGACTTGCCCAGCCCGAATGCGTCGACCGCGTTCTTCAATACCTGGCGGAGCTGCGTCAGCGAGAACGGCTTGGCCAAATAATCGAAGACTTTCAACTTGAAAGTCGTGCGCATGTCTTCGAGCGACGGGTACCCGGTGATGATGATCACGCACAGCCCGGGCCAACGTGTGATCAATTGCTCCAGTACTTTGTCGCCACTCGCATCACCCATTTTCATGTCGAGCAAAACGATATCGGGCAGACTTTCCTCGCAGCTTTCAAACAGCTCGCGCGCGTTGCCGAAGGCGCGTACGGAGTAGCTGCTCTCGTCCGCCAGAAAATCTTCGAGATAAGTGCGGAAATCGGCATCGTCGTCGAGGATGGCGATCGATGCAACTGGTCCCTGGATGGCTTCGGGCATGGTTAAAGGCGTTTAGTTCAGATTACACGACCCTTCCACTTGAAGTGGCGGTTGGTCACGGCTCCGATCGCGCCACTGAACAAACGCGGCAGGATGGCATAGATGCCGATCGGCGCTAGCATCGCGCGCGCCCAACCATACCATGCGCCGAGGTAAACGCTGGGCACCAGCAGCCACGCCAGCGCCACGGCGAACTGACGATGCACAACCAGAAAAACCAGCTCCGGCAACCACAGCGCCCACACCGCGGCGGTGAGCATCACCCATGCACCCCTCCACCATCTCGCTAAGACAAAACGGCTCGCATTGCGCGCGAAGTCGGCGGGATGAATGCGCACGCTCCCTAACCTGGGCGCCCGCGCCACTGCGAATTTCAAGCGATGCCTTTGCGCTAACTCCGCCATCTTCACGTCTTCACACACGTAGCCGAGCACCGCGCGGTGCCCTCCCACGAACTCGTAGGCATTGCGCTTTACCAACACGCACTGGCCGTTGAACGCCGAGGCCGGGTCCACTCGCGGGTGGACTCCACAAAAATACAACGCCACCCCGTACGGCGCTGTCACCGATTCCGCGAACGTCCGGAACTCGGGCTTCAGATAGACCGAGAGAAACTCGATTTTACCGGCTTCGGCGGCGGCTACCATGGCATCGACGGCTCCCGGCATGAAGCGGGTATCGGCATCCGCGAACAGAATCCAGCGCGATGTCAGCACCCGTGCGCCTGCCATGCAAGCGTTGGATTTGCCGACCGCGCCCTCCGGTGGAGCGGAGGCCGATAGAACCCCGGCTCCGGCCTCGCGCGCCTCGTCAGCCGTCTTGTCGTCCGAAAAATCGTCGACCACAATCACCGAGTCCGGGGGCAAACTACGGACCGCGGCTCCGATATTTCCTTCCTCGTTGCGGGCCGGGATCACGACCATGCAGTCTAGCGGCGGGGCTGACGGGCGGCCTTCTTGATCCGCTAGCAGCCGATGGATCTCTGGCAATGCGAGGTAGCGGCGGTGAGCGCGCCAAACTAACGCGATCAGCACTAAGCCGAGCGCGAATGCGACCCAGGCGCTGATGTCCAAGTTCATAGTATTAAAGATGTTAGGCGATCATAACACGTCCGCCGGCGGGACGTTGAAAGCAGCTATCTCTGGATAACTATTTTTTATATAAAATCGTTCTTGCATTTGCATCCTTTTCCTTGTATGCTTTTAAACAAGAGACGAGATGAAATTCACGGATCCCAATCAGGCTCTCCGCAAGCGCATCGCGCTCTCTTCCGTACTCATTTTGGTTGTTCAGGTAGTAATTATTATTGGGGTCGGTGTAACCGGCCTCGCCTGAACGGCCTGATTCTTAAGAAGGATCTTGGCCACTGGGCGAGGGAAACAACCCTCGGACGGTGGCTTTTGTGTTTTATAGCGGTTTAGTTTCACTGAGGGCCGCTTGGGTTCGTTTGGTTATAGAGCAATTTCCCGGAAGGAAAGCAAAACGGTATGTCGACAAATCTCATGAGCGGCGCGCAGGTGGTGCTCGAATGTTTAACGCGAGAAAAGGTTGAGATTATCTTCGGGTATCCGGGCGGCGTAACATTGCCGTTCTATGACGCTATGTACGATTCGCCGATCAAGCACGTGCTGGTGCGGCATGAGCAGAACGCCGCGTTCGCCGCCCAAGGCTACGCGCGAGCGACCGGCAAGGTGGGCGTGTGCTGCGCGACCTCCGGTCCCGGCGCCACCAACCTGGTGACCGGCCTGGTCGACGCCATGATGGATTCGATTCCGATCGTCGCCATCACCGGCCAGGTCACCAGCAAGCTGATCGGCAGCGACGCGTTTCAGGAAGCCGACACGTTCGGCATCACGCGCTCCGGCACCAAGCACAATTTCCTGGTGAAGACGCTGGCCGAGCTGCCGCGCGCGATTCACGAAGCGTTTCACATTGCCTCCAGCGGACGCCCCGGGCCGGTGCTGGTCGATATCACCAAGGATGCGTTCACGGCCAAGGCCATTACGCGCCGGTGACCTCGATTCATCTGCCGGGTTATCGCATTTATACCGAAGGCCACGCCGGCCAGATCCGGCGCGCGGCGCAAGCCATGTGGGAAGCCAAGCGCCCCATGGTGTACGCGGGCGGCGGCATCATTCACTCCGGAGCGCACGATGAGCTGCGCCAGTTGGTCGAGATGATCGACTCGCCTGCCGTCTGCACCCTGATGGCGCTGGGCGCCCTGCCCTGCGACTCATCCGAATTACATCAGCATGCCCGGCATGCACGGCAGCTACGCCGCCAACATGGGCATGACCGAAACCGACCTTCTGATCGCGCTCGGCTCGCGCTTCGACGATCGCGTCACTGGACGCCTCGCCGCCTTCGCGCCGCACGCCAAAGTGATCCATGTGGATATCGATCCCGCCGAAGTGGGCAAAATCCGCACGCCGGACGTGCCGATCGTGGGCGACGTGAAGAAAGTCCTGCAAAAGATCTTGGAAGAGCTGGAAGCGACCGCCGGCGAGATGAAGAGCAAGAACTCCAAATCGCGCGCCGCGTGGTGGGGCCAGATCAAAGAGTGGCAGAGCGAGCATCCGTTGGAGCCGGTGTACTCCAAACGATGAGATCAAGCCGCAGCATCTGATGGCCGAGATCGACCGCCTCTCCGGCGGCGAAGCCATCGTGTGCAGCGACGTCGGCCAGCATCAGATGTGGGCCGCGCAGTTGATCAGGTTCAATCATCCGCGCCTGTGGATCAACTCCGGCGGATTGGGATCGATGGGCTTCGGACTGCCCTCTGCCATCGGCGCGCAATTCGCGCGTCCCGACAAGCTGGTGTTCGCCATCTGCGGCGACGGCGGATTCCAGATGTCGATTCCCGAACTCGCGACCATCGCCAACCACGCTCTGCCCGTGAAGATCATCGTCATGAACAACGGCTATCTGGGCATGGTGCGTCAATGGCAGGAGCTGTTCTATAACAACCGCCTGTGCCAGGTGCAGCTCGATACCTTCCCCGATCCCGAGAAGCTGGCCGGAGCCTACGGGTTCAAGGGACGCACGGTGTAACGCCCCAGCCAGTTGCGCCAGGCGCTGGAAGAAGCCGTGAATGAGCCCGGTCCGTACTTGCTGAACGTGCAGGTGACGCCGTTTGAAAACGTGTATCCGATGGTGCCGGCCGGAGGCGCGATCAACGAAATGGTGCTGGGCCCGCCGCAAGCCGGTGGAGGTCGCGTAATTTTATGTTGCAGTTGATTTCAATACTGATGGAAAACAAGCCCGGCGCGCTGATGCGCGTCACCGGCCTGCTCAGCTCGCGCGGCTACAACATCGAAAGCCTGACGGTCGCGCGCACGCTCGACCCGGAGCTTTCGCGCATGAGCATCGTGGTCGATATCGAGCCGCAACCAAAGCGCGCGCAGGTGATCAAGCAGATGAACAAGCTGATCAATGTGCTGCAGGCCGTCGGACTCTGACCGAAGGTCCGGCGGTGCGGCGCGAGTTGGTGCTGCTGCGCGTGCGCGCCAGCATGCAGAACCGCACGGCGATCCTGAAGGAAGCCGAGATTTTCGGCGCGCGCGCGGTCGATTCGTCGGTCGAAGGCTTCGCGCTCGAAGCCACCGGCGATCCCGAAAAACTGGACGAATTTATCGACGTCATGCGCAGCTACGGCGAGATCGAAGTGACGCGCTCCGGCCTGGTCGCGGTGTCGCTGGAGAACAAGAAGCTGAAACTGGCGCCGCCAGTGAGCAAAGAAGAAGTTGCAGTTTAACGTCAAATTTCAATATGGAGTTTTCAAAGAAATGGCTAATACGTTATTACGAACAAGACGGCAATCTGGGATTGCTGAAGGGCAAGACCGTCGCGATTATCGGCTACGGCAGCCAGGGACACGCGCATGCATTGAATCTGCGCGATTCCGGCGTCAACGTGATCGTCGGCCTGTATCCGGGCAGCAAGAGCTGGGCCAAGGCCGAAGCCGCCGGCTTGCGCGTGATGACCACCGCCGAAGCCGCGAAAGCCGCCGACGTGATGATGATCCTGGTCTCGGACCACATGCAGGCGGACATCTATGAGAAGGACATCAAGCCCGGCCTCACCGCCGGCAAGACGCTGATGTTCGCGCACGGTTTCTCAATTCACTTCAAGACCATCGTGCCGCCCGCCGACGTGGACGTTTCCATGATCGCGCCCAAGGCTCCCGGCCATCGCGTGCGCGAGCTGTTCACCGAAGGCGTGGGCGTGCCCGCGCTGGTCGCCGTGCATCAGAACGCGTCCGGCAAAGCGCTGGAGCAAGGCACTGGCCTACGCGCTGGCGCTCGGCTGCCTGAAGGCCGGCGTGATCGAGACCACGCTTCCGCGAAGAGACCGAGAGCGATCTGTTCGGCGAGCAGGCCGTGCTCTGCGGCGGCGCGAGCGAGCTGATCCGCGCGGGCTTCGAAACCCTGGTCGATGCCGGATATGCTCCCGAAATCGCCTACTTCGAGTGCCTGCACGAATTGAAGCTGATCGTCGATCTGATTTATGAAGGCGGCCTCAGCTACATGCGTTATTCGGTTTCCGACACGGCGGAGTATGGCGACTACACGCGCGGCCCGCGCGTGATCAACGAGCAGACCCGCGCCGAGATGAAGAAGATTTTGTCGGAGATTCAATCCGGCGAATTCGCCAAAGCTTGGATCGCGGAGAACAAGAGCGGCCGCCAGAAGTTCCTGGCCATGCGCGAAGCGGCAGCCGAGCAGAAGCTGGAAAAGGTGGGCGCCGAGCTTCGCAAGATGATGCCGTTCTTGAAAAAGAAGAAAGACGTAGGAGTACCGGCGGCCACGTAAAGTGCGGCCACGTAGAGTTGGGCCCGTAGGAGGGCCAGTTTTCATGCGCGTTTTTACTTTCGATACGACGTTGCGCGACGGCACCCAGGGCGAAGCCGTCAGTCTTTCGGCTGACGACAAAGTCCTGGTGGCCCACAAGCTGGACGAGCTGGGGATCGATTACATTGAGGGCGGCTGGCCCGGATCGAACCCCAAGGATAAAGACTTTTTCGACCGCGCCAAATCGATTAAGTTCAAGCACGCACGGCTGACGGCCTTTGGCGCCACGCGCATGGCGCGCAATTCTGTCGAGGAAGACGCGAGCGTAAACGCGCTGATCGAATCGGAGACGCCCGTCGTTTGCATCTTCGGCAAGACCTGGGAGTTCCATGTTCGCAAGGCTCTCGGGATCACCGAAGAAGAAAACCTGAAGCTGATTTCTGACACCGTCCGCTATCTGAAAGCCCACGGCAAAGAAGTGATCTACGACGCCGAACATTTTTTCGACGGCTACAAACACAGCCGCGACTTCGCGTTCCGCACTCTCGAAGCCGCCCACAAAGCCGGCGCCGACACCATTACGCTCTGCGACACCAACGGCGGGACCATGACCGATCAGGTCGCCCAGATCTGCGGCGATGTGCGGAAAAGCTTCGATGGGATTCTCGGCATCCACACGCATAACGACTGCGGACTCGCGGTAGCGAACGCCATGGCCGCTGTGGAGCAGGGCATTCAGCATGTGCAAGGCTGCTTCAACGGCTACGGCGAGCGCTGCGGCAACACCAACCTGACCACCCTCATCGCCAACCTGGAATTGAAGATGGGGCACACCACCATCGGTAAAGAGCGCCTCACCCAATTAACATCGACGGCGCGCTTTATAGCCGAACTGGCAAACCTGCCGTTGCGCGGGGACCAGCCCTATGTAGGCAACAGCGCCTTCGCACATAAGGGCGGCGTGCACGTCAACGCGGTGCTCAAGGATTCGAGCACCTACGAACATATCAGCCCCAAACTGGTCGGCAACCGGCAGCGCGTCCTGCTCAGCGATCTTTCGGGCAAGGGAAGCATCCTTTATAAGCTGAAGCAGCATGGTCTCGAGGATCGCCTGGACGACGCCGCGCGCCGCCATCTGCTCGATCGCATCAAGCAGATGGAGTTTCAAGGTTACGAGCTCGAAGCCGCCGAAGGCACGTTCGAATTGCTCGTCCGTGAAGCCCTGCGGCCCGGCCTGAATCTGTTCGAAGTCGTGAGCTACGAAGTGATCACCAAGGCCGCGAACTCCACCGCTAACGTCACGCTGAAGGCGCAAGACAATGTCTTGACCGCCTCCGCCAGCGGCAATGGTCCCGTAAACGCTCTCGATGTGGCGCTGCGCCAATGTCTCTCGACCCTCTATCCCGCCATCGCCAGCGTCGAGCTGACGGATTACAAAGTGCGTGTGCTGGACAACAAAAAAGGCACCGCCGCCCGCGTGCGCGTACTGATCGAGTGGTCCGATCACAAACGCAGTTGGGCAACCGTAGGCGTTTCCGAGAACGTCATCGAAGCCAGTTGGTTCGCGCTGGTAGACGCGATGCGCCTCGAACTCATGCGCCTTCACGAAGACGATCCCAGCGTCCAAAAAGCAGTCGAGGACTACTGTTGGGGTGTCTGATTACGGGGATTTTAGGCCAAAACCAACTTTTATTTTTCCTATACGAACATCATCAAGCACGTGAGCCCAAGATGGTGTCTGCGTCGGTGTATACGTCGATGTCGTCGTTCGAATCGTAGCCCATAGCGCCATCGCAGGCGGCTTCGGAGAATGAATAGACAGTAATGTCGTCGCTTTCCGCCGATGCATTCGTGTCTATCTCATCGGGGTAGTTCGCTCCGAGAACGGTGTCAATTCCAACAAAAGACGTAATGCTGTTAACGTCGGCCTCATAGTACTCGTCCAGGGAGGCCTCCGCGTAGGAATCGCCCGAAATGGATGCGGTCTGATCGAGATTTGGCAGATCGTAATAGCACGTCCCTGAACCGCTTGTGCCCGCGTACGTGAGCGATAAATCGGGGTAGTTGGTGCCGGCTTGACAAACCGAATACGGTGCTGGTTCGTGATCGAGCAGCGGAGTTGGGAACCCTTCGCAGGAAGTATAACCGATGGGAGCTACTTGCGCTTGGGCCGGTGGAGCGGAAATGCAGAGAAGGCAACCTAGCAAAAGCGCAAACCCTAACCACGGCTTTTGGTTTTTCATGGCTTTTTCCTTTCTTCGTTTCGTGCGGTCTTTACCGGTGAACGGCTAGCGAGGTCTCGTTGGCTTGCTGGTTTGCAAGATCCGCCAGCAAGGGAGTGTTCCCTTTCGCCATGCTCAGCCAGGCCCTCGCGCGTTCATACCGTGTGTGCGCAACAAACGCTGCGTAGGCGTCGTCCGCGGAGGACATTTTGGCCGCAGCTAACGAACTTGGGTAAGGGCCGGAAACGATGCCACTAAGAAGATCAACGACCGCTTGCTGCCCCCCCTGGTTGAAGGCGCCCAGCACGTCTGAGGCAAGCTGCGTTAATCCGTCCCCTTCGGCGCGCAGCAGCTGGATGGCTTGGGTCGAGTCCGGCCCGAGCGCAAGACCGTCGTCGAGCACTACGGCCTCCAAGCTAACGGTGATCACGCTGTTGCTCGGAAATGAACTGCGCGTGCGATCAATGACAGATTGGAGGCGCGCCGCGAACTTCGGATTAGCCGCGGAAGCGCCGGAGGCCTGAGTTACGGGCGTTATCAACCGCTCCGTGCCATTCGGAATCGAAAGGCCGCGGCTCCTTGATCGCAAAGAACCCGCGACTCTGCTTTGAGTGGACACGATCCCATTGGCATTCTTCACCGTCCAGACGGTCGAGTAGGCGACAATGGTGTGCCCGGTGTGGTTCGTCAAAAAAAATGACACGGGGTGAAGCGAGGTGGTGTCGACCGCGACCACAACCTTAGCGGCTGCTTTCCCCGCAAAACTGGGAGACGAATAGGGTGTGATTTCGATGCCCTTTGCTTCCCAGTCGCCGGGGACAACAGTGACATTTTGCGCAAAAAGCGCCCCGGAGGAAACGATCAAACCAGCGAAAAGTCGAGTCATAACGGCCTCCTTTAATGGGTTCGAACAAGGGGAACATACTAAAAAAAAACACCCCTGTCAAGCGTCTTAATTGCAGGTGGGATAGACTCTCGAAGGAGGTGTAAATGGGTCGGAAGTACACGCTGTCGACTTGCACGGTGTTTGGAGAGTCTCACCGCCCGCGTGCGAGTGCTGATCGAGTGGTCCGATCACAAGCGCAGTTGGGCCACGGTCGGCGTTTCCGAGAACGTCATCGAAGCCAGTCGGTTGGCACTCGTCGACGCCATGCGCCTGGAATTGATGCGCCTCCACGAAGACGATCCCAGCGTCCAAAAAGCTGTCGAGGACTACTGTTGGGGCGTCTGATTTTCCGGGGTTTTAGGACTAAACCCTAAGGCGTGACTAAGGCATTCGCCTCGTAGTAATTCAAATCCGTACGCCTTACGATTGGGCTATGGCGTGGTCCGACAACGTGCGGTGTCTTTACTGCGACGGGAAACTGCCGCTTTATCGCAAAATAACCAGCGGCCAATTCTGTTCGGCGGTGCATCGCAAGGCGTACTGGCAGGATCAGGAAAAGCTGGCAATCGAACGGCTGCATCAGACCCACGATTCGCTGCGCGCCTATCGCTCGCCGGAAGCGCTGGAAGCAATTCTCGGAAAGCCTGCGGCCAGCGAGCCCATTAGCGTCGACAAATATTACCTGGCAGGCCAACCGCCGCAGGTGAATGCGCCCGAAGCGGATGTACGAGACTTCGAGTCTGAGTTCAACGCCGAAGAAATCGCGCGATCCGCTTCGAATACGGGCAACGTCAAGTTCCCCGGATTTTTGACGGAAGAAAAACCGGCCCTGCGCGCATGGAACGCACTTCTCGCCGCCTGGGATTCCGAAGTCGCCCAGTGGCCCATGGGCGCGCCCTCCATTCCTGGGTCCTCTTCTGAAGCGGCCGAACGCACGCTGCCCATCGCCAACGGCACGTCGATGCCGCTCTTCCACGCCATCGGACTGGCGGCTAAAATCCGCGCCGCCGCAGAGAAAGCTGTACCCACCGAGTTCATCGGGAAACTGATCGCACAGGTTCCGTTCGCCATCGCGCCCGAGACCGAAGAGCTAACCCTCGCGTTTGTCGAATCGCACAAAGCTCCTGAAGTTGCAGCGGAGCCTGTCGCGGAAGAAGCACCCTTGCCGTTTGCGGAGCAGATGGCCGCGCTTGCCAAGATCTCATCCCAGCCCTCTCCCATCGTTCTGCGGGGCAGCGCACTGGAGCCGCAGCTTTTTTGGAAGACCGAAACCACCCGCCCCAAGCCGGCGGTGGCCGAAGTCACGCATCCCGCCGTCGCCGCCGTCACGCAGATGGAGCCGTTGGCATTTACCAACCAGCTCCATGCTTTGGCTGCTCATACCGGAACTGCTGGGGATACCAAAGCCGGCGACTTGCAAGGTTACGTCCAGCCCATGGACCTGACGACGGCAACCGCTGCGCCCTGCATGAATCTGGTGCTAGTGGCCGCCGGACCAGAAATGCAGATGGCCGCCGGCAACGGCTCTTCGGTGCTCAATCGCGCCGCAGCCGTGCCTGCCAAGCCAATCTCTGCCAGCTCCGCCTCAGCCCAGGCCTTGGATCTCACAAGCGAAACGTCCAGTCCTGCGCTGCAGGTGGCCTCGCGTTCGCTGGAACTAAAGCTTCGTCCTGCTCCCGGCTGCCGCTACGACGTGCAGAGCCAGTCCGGCCCCGTTGAGCAGTCCAGTCCCACGCGTTCGGGAGCGGGCAATGAGATTTCCGTCGTCCCGGAACCTGCAAGGCAGCTCGCAACACAGTCGCTTGAATTGAGTTTAGGGATCGGCGGCCCCTGCGGATATCCAGTCCACAGCGCGGCTGGAGCCACCGTGCCCGTAAGTTCGCCCGAAGCATTGGCGCCCGGCAGCGAGATCCGCATCGCGACCTTGCCGGATGGCTTGGGCAAGAGAGCGTCCGGTCCAGCGATGGCGGGAATACGACCGCTGGCCTTCGCGGCGAAACCCTGCGCGCCGTCTGCACCGCAGGCTGACGCGCGCGGAGTCGCTTACGTCTACGCCAAGAATACGCCCATGAATCCGGTGGCGAAGTGGGAGCCCCTGGATGGCTCGGCCACGCCGCAGCGCCTGGGATTCCTGGCAACTCTCGGCGGCACTGGAGATGGCCAGAACGCGTTGGGCCAATTCGTTGATTTTTGGCACAATGCCCCGCGGGATCTGAAACTGCTGGCGATTGCGATTCCTATTCTGCTGGGCTTGGCGCTGCGTCCCTCGCTGCCCAAGGTCCACGTAACCGCACCAGCAACCAACGGAACGATTTCGAAGAATTTAGGCGACGGACTGCGCGCGCAATTCGTGAACGTGCGCAACAGCGTGGCGGAGCGCGCCGCGGTAGCGCTGAACGAAGACTTCCGCTCCGGCCTGGAAGACTGGCAGACCCGCGGCGATCTTTCCGCCGGCTGGGCGTTCGACGAAAACGGTTTTGTGAAGCCCGGGACTCTGGCCCTCTACCGGCCATCCCTGGGATTGCGCGACTACGACATGGACTTTCTGGGCCTGGTCGACAAAAAAGCCCTGAGCTGGGTGGTCCGCGCGAAAGACTTCGACAACTATTACGTGGTGAAGCTGGTGGTGACCAAAACTGGCCCGCTGCCCACCATGGGAATCACGCGCTACGCGGTGATCGACGGCAAAGCGCAACCCGCGGTGAACACGGTCGCGGCCATCAACGCCCGCCCCGACATGCTCTATCACGTGACCATGAGCGTGCATGAAGACACCTTCCTGCTGTCAATGCAGGACACCGTGGTCGACAACTGGGTCGAGCCGCGGCTGAAGCGCGGCGGCGTCGGATTCTTTGCGGCGAACGGCGAGCAGGGCCGCCTGCGCTGGCTGCAGATCACGCATCAATATGACATGCTGGGACGCCTGTGCGCGTACCTGGCCCCCTACAACATTCCAACAACCGACGGGAGCTGGTAATCATGAGTGCAGAACGCAAAACCGAACCGAAAACGGCGCAGCCCGCGCAGGCTAACGACGGCGGCAAGACAATCTCTCCCGCGCTGGCGCGGGCAGTGTCCTTGCATCTCGAAGGCAAACACAGAGACGCCCTGAAGGAGCTGAACACGGCTCTCGAAAACGGCGAAGAGAGCGCCGAGATTTACGCCGCCAAAGGACATCTCCAGTTCGAGCTGGAGCAGTACGAAGACGCCATCAAGAGCTACGAAAAGCTGCTGACGCTGGCCCCGCGGCACACCACCGCGAACTTCAACCTGGGAATTTGCTACGAGAAGCTCGGCCGCTGGAACGAAGCCACGCGAGGCGTTCCAGAAGGCGCTCGAAGTCGATCCGCAATCGCGTCGAAGCGCAACTGGGCCTGGGAATCTGCCTGTTGCATCAGGAGAAGCCGGAGCCGGCCATCGCCTGCTTCGATCGCGTGCTGGCGAAGACGCCGGCGCATGAGACCGCACTCTTCGGCAAAGCCGTCTCGCTGCAACTGCTGTGGAAGTTCGACGAAGCCACCGCGATCTATTTGCAATTGCTGGGCAAGAACCCGCAGTCCGAAGAATGCCTGGTGAACCTGGTCACCATCGGCATGGCCCGCAAGGATCACGACGCCATCCAGAAATACTCCGAACAATTACTGACGCTGCGTCCGCATTCGCAAGCCGCGCTGGAAGGTCTGGCGACCTGCGCATTCCACTCTGGAGACTTCGAAGCCGCCGCGCAGTTATGCGCGAAGCTGGTGGAGTTCACGCCGGATCACTTCGAACGCTGGTTCAACCTGGGCGTGGCCGAGCAGAAGCGCAATCACTTGCCGGAAGCCGCCAAGGCGTATAGCGAAGCGGTGCGCATTCGTCCCGACGCCAAGCAGGCGCATGTGAATCTGGGAATCGTCAAGCAGGAAACCGGCGATCTGAAAGGTGCCCGTGAAGGCTACGAACGGGCTCTGCAGATCGCTCCCGATCAGGGCGACGTGATCTACAACCTGGCCGGCGTCATCGAGCAGCAAGGCGAAAAGGAAGAGGCCGAGCGGCTGTACGTCAAGCTACTGTCGCGCAATCCGGATTGGGAAGACGCCTGGTTCCGCCTGGGCTATCTACGCCTGGCGCGCAACGACTATCGCGGCGGCGCCGAAGCCTTCCACGCCTGCGTGAAGAAGCGCGCGGCCTGGCCCGAAGCCCAGCTCAATCTGGGCCTGTGCAACTGGAATCTGGGAGACCGCGATAGCGCCGCCAAGGCGTTTGAAGCGGTGCTCGTATCCGATCCGAAGTCTATCGACGCCCTGCGCGGCTTGGCCGCCCTGGCTGTCGAACGCGAAGATCTGGACAAGGCTCTCGACCTGCAAGCGAAGCTGATCGAAGCCGGGGAACGCACGCCGGAGCTGTTCTACAACACTGGACTGCTACTGCAGAAGTCCGGCCAGGTAGAAGACGCCGTCCGCCTCTATCAGGAAGCTCTTTCGGACCGTCCCAACTTCCCGGAAGCCCTGCTTAACCTGGGCCATGCGCTGAAGGCCCAAGGCAAGCCCGACGAGGCCCGCGAATTCTGGCGCCAGGCGCTGGAACAAAAGCCCGAACTGGCCGCCGGATACTTCGGCCAGTAACTGCCTTCCCGCTCCGCACGTCTCACTCGTAGGGCGCCCGCGCCCTATGGAGACCCGTCTGCCGTGTGGGTATACTCAAAGTAGATGGAATACGCGAATTCTCTGTTGAATCTCGCATGGCTGGCGTTGTGCATCGCCGCCTTCACGTGGTTCCTGGTGTCCACCAGGCGCCGCGGCGTATCCAGCCGTAGGCTGGTGATGGGCCGTGCTTTGGCCCTAGCCCTGGCCCTGGTTTCGCTCTTTCCCTGCGTCTCCGCTAGCGACGATTCCGTGCGCCTGGCGCTGCTGAACGCGCAGGCTTCCGCCAACACGTCTGGACAGTCTTCCTGGAGCGCAAAGCATCCCAGCACCGAAATGCTGGCGATATTAGTCGGTCTCCTGGAAGTGCTGGAATCGGCTCAGGTTAGCGCCGTACTAGCGCTGGCCGTCGCCCTCTGCATGTTTTCGCTGGCCCTGACCATCCATCCAGATAGCCTGGACCGTTTCCTCCCCTCCTGCGCCGGCCGCGCGCCTCCGCTCCCCCTTAGCGCTTCGCTGTAGTTTTTTGAAACATCCGAAGAGTAATTAGGAGGGAAGAAATGCCACGCCTTTTGGGGCGGGCGCTTGCCGGTTTTCTGTTGATCGTCTCGGCGGCGTCCGCCCAGACCACATTGACATGGGAGCAGGTTCGCGAACGTTTCCGAGCCAATAATCCGAACCTCGCCGCCAGCCGGGTGGCGGTTGAGGAGTCCAGGGCTCAGGAGATCACTGCGTACTTGCGGCCCAATCCAGAAGCCACCGCGACGCTGGATCAGATCGATCCCTTTACTCCCGATCCCTATCGTCCGTTCGGAAACAGCCTGCCGTTCCTATCCGGCAGCTACCTGCACGAGCGCGAGCATAAGCGCGAATTGCGGCGTGACAGCGCGCGCGGCGCGACGGCCATTGCCTCCTCGACGCTCGAAGACCAGGATCGTACTCTGCTGTTCAATCTGCGGAGCGCGTTTGTCAGCATCCTGCACGCCAAGGAAATCCGGCAACTGGCGCAGGATAATCTCGCCTACTACGACCGCGTGCTGGAAGTGAATCGCACCCGGCAGCAGGCCGGCGATATTTCTGAAGTGGATCTGGGGCGTTTGGAATTGCAGCGAGTCCAATATGAGTCCGACCTGCAGAACGCCGAAGTGAGCCTGCGCACCGCGAAGATTCAGCTCCTCAGCCTGCTGAACGACCGCACGCCGATCGAGCAATTCGATGTCAACGGCAAGTTCGATTTCAGCGAACAGATGATGCCGCTCGAAGAATTTCGCACCGCGGCTTTGGAAGCCCGTCCGGATCTGAAAGCGGCCTTGCAAGCAGTGGACAAATCGCAAACCGATCACCGGCTCGCCATCGCCAATGGCTCCGTCGATCCGACGTTCGGCGTCGATTTCGGGCGTAATCCGCCGATCCCGGCGTATTTCGGCGTCAGCGTGACATCCCGCTGCGTGTCTTCGATCGCAATCAAGGCGAAAAACTGCGCACGCGAACTGGACATCAAGCCGAATCAGGCGCTAGTGGATGCGGGCCGGGCGCAGGTTTTTAGCGATGTAGATTCCGCTTACGCGACCATCGCCGGCAACATCGCGCTGCTGCGCCCTTACAAAGATAAATATTTGCAGCAAGCCGCGAAGGTGCGTGACACCGTATCCTTTGCGTATCAGAACGGCGGCGCATCGCTGCTGGATTTTCTAAGCGCGCAAAACGATTACCGCAATATTCAACTGAGTTATCTGAACCTGGTGGGCTCTTATATGACTGCCGCGGGCCAAATGAATCTGGCCGTGGGCAAGGAGGTGATGCCGTGAGTCCGCATCGCTTTATGTATTTCGCCGTGGGAATGGGTGTAGCCATCTAGCCGGCTGCAGCAGCCAGAAAGTGGACGCGGTTTCAAACGTCGCGCCGGCCGTGAAGGTGGAGCAGGCTCCCGATCCCAATCTGATTACGCGTGGACAAGCCCGAGCGGTTTCCAGTTGGTGACGGCCGCGACGCGCGCCGAAGTCAGCGAACTGGTCGCGAACGGCTCGGTGGCGCCGGATGTCAGCCGGACAGTGCCGGTGAACGCGCTTTCCGCCGGCCGCGTGATCGAATTCACGCGCGTCTTGGCGACGACGTCCAGAAGGGGCAACTGCTGTTGACCATCAACAGCTCGGACATGTCGCAGGCATTTTCGGATTACAAGAAATTCCAGGCCGACGAGGCGCTGGCGAAGACCCAGGCGGAGCGCGCGCAGCTTCTGTTTTCACACGGGGCGCTGGCGCAGAAGGATCTGGAAGTCGCCGTGGAGACCTACGAAAAGGCCAAGGTGGATACGCAAACGGCGCTGGATCACATCCGCATTCTGGGCGGCGATCCGCAGCGGCCCTCGGCTGTGATTGAAGTGCACGCGCCGGTTTCAGGAACCATCGTCGAACAGAATGTGACGGCGGCGGCGGGGGTCAAGTCGCTGGACAATTCTCCGAATCTATTCACCATCGCGGATCTGTCGCAGCTCTGGGTGATTTGCGATGTTTACGAAAACGATCTGGCGCAGGTGCACGTAGGAGACCGGGCGCAGATCGAATTGAACGCGTATCCCGAACCGCAAATTTAGCGGGCGCATCACCAACATCGGAAAGCTGCTGGATCCGACCACGCGCACGCGCCAAAGTCCGGATCGAATTGCCGAACGAGCGCGGCATTGCTGCGGCCCAATATGTTTGCGACGGTGCATTTTCAATCGCAAGGCTCACAGATGCGCACCGTGGTTCCCGCGAACGCGGTGTTGCGGTTGCAGGATCGCGATTGGGTCTTCGTCAAAGGCGAAGGCAACCAGTTCCGCCGCACGCGAAGTGCATGCGGGAGCAGTCAACAGCGACGGCACCGAGCAGGTGTTCAGCGGCTTGAACGCCGGGGAGCAGGTGGTGAGTGACGCCTTATTGTTCGATCGGCGAAGCCAAGAAGGAGTAGCCAGTGATTCAGAAGTCCGTCGATTTCGCGCTGCGTAATCGGTTCCTGGTGTTTGCTGTCGGAATTCTGCTGCTGATCTGGGGCGCGATTTCCTTCAAAAGCCTTGCCAGTGGAGGCGTATCCCGACGTGGCCAACAACTACGTCCAGGTGATCACGCAGTGGCCCGGCCGCGCGGCGGAGGAAGTGGAGCAGCAGGTTTCCATTCCCATCGAGGCGCAGATGAACGGCTTGCCGCAGTTGACGGCGCTGCGTTCCGTCTCGCTGTTCGGGCTTTCCAGCGTGATGATGGTGTTCGACGACGGATCAAGCAACGATCTCAACCGGCAGAAGGTGCTGGAAAAGCTGTCGCAGGTGAATCTGCCCAACGGCCTTCAGCCCACGCATCGGACCCGACTTCAGCCCGGTGGGGCAGATTTATTTCTTCACGCTGCAGAGCACCAATCCTTCTTACGACGTGATGAATCTGAAGACGCTGCAGGATTGGGTGTTGACCAAGCAGTTGAAGTCGGTGCCGGACGTGATCGACGTCGCGGTATTCGGCGGCACTACGCGCGAATATCAGGTGAACGTCGATCCCGAACAAACTGATCGCCTACGGATTGAACATCGGCCAGGTGGAGCAGGCGCTTGCCAATAACAACATCAACGCGGGCGGAAGCTTCATTGAGCGCGGCGAGCAGGCGATCAACGTGCGCGCCGTGGGTCTGGTTGAAAACTCGCAGCGACATCGGCGATATCGTGCTCAAGACCCAGAGCGGGATTCCGGTGCGCGTGCGCGATATCGGGTTCGTGGAGCAGGGGCCGAAGATCCGCCTGGGGCAGGTGGGAAAAGCGATTCATCCAGCGCCGGGGAAAGTAATCGACAATCCGGACGTGGTTTCGGGAATCGTGCTGCTTCGCAAAGGCGCGGACGCCGACGGCGTGCTGGTGGCGCTGCACGAGAAAGTCGATTTCCTCAATAATCATTTTCTGCCGCCGGGCGTCAAGATCGTTCCGCATCTGGATCGCAGCGATCTGATGAAGCTGACCACGCACACGGTGCTGCACAACCTGATCGAGGGCATCATTCTGGTGTCGGTCATCTTATTTGTATTTCTGGGAAATCTGCGCGGTGCGTTGATCGTCACGCTCACGATTCCGTTCTCCTTGTTGTTCGCCGCGATTTGCCTGGACCTGCGCCATATTCCCGCGAATCTGCTGTCGCTAGGCGCGCTGGATTTCGGCATGATCGTCGAAGGCGCGGTCGTGATGGTGGAGAACATCGTGCGGCTGCTGAGCCAGCCGGTGAATCCTGGTGAAGAAGAGGAATCCGTTGAACACAAAATTCGGCGGGCCGCGCGCGAAGTCCAGCGCCCGGTATTCTTTTCGATCGCCATTATCATCACCGCGTATCTGCCGATCTTTACCCTGCAGCGCGTGGAAGGCCGTCTGTTCCGGCCGATGGCGTGGACCGTCGCGTTCGCGCTGCTCGGCGCATTATTGTTTTCGATGTTCCTGACGCCGGTTCTGGCGAGCATCGTGTATCCCAAGGGGACCAAGGAATGGCACAACCCGCTGATGGAATGGCTCACGCGGCTCTACGGTTGGGGGCTCGACTTTGCGATTCGCTGGCGTCTGGTTACGGTAAGCGTCGCGTTGCTCACTCTGGTGGGCATTGCAATGATCGCGCAAGGGATCGGTTCCGAATTCCTGCCGCATTTGGATGAAGGCGCGATATGGGCCCGCGGATCGCTGGCGCCCAGCACCGGTCCCACCGAAGGGACGCGCATCATGAACGACGCCCGCGTGATGTTCGCGAAGTTTCCGGAAGTCACCCAGGTGGTGAGCCAAGTAGGCCGCCCCGACGATGGCACCGATACCACCGGCTTTTTCAATACCGAATATTTTATCGATCTAAAGCCGAAAGACCAATGGCGCCCGCATGTTCCATCAGGACAAAGACAAGCTGATCGAAGCGCTGGGCAAGGAAGCGGAGCAGTTTCCCGGAGTCACCTGGAATTTCTCGCAGCCGATTTCCGACAACATGGAAGAAGCCGTTAGCGGCGTCAAGGGCGAGCTCGCCGTCAAGATTTATGGCACCGACTTGCCGCTGCTCGAACAAAAGGGCGACGAGATTGTCGCCGCCATGAGCAAGATCCGCGGCGTCGAGGGGCTGGGCTTGTTCCGCGTGATCGGCCAGCCGAACTTGAACCTGGTGATAGACCGCGCCAAAGCAGATCGCTTCGGTATCAACGTGTCGGATATTCAGGACGCAATCGAAACCGCCGTTGGCGGAAAGGCGGTCTCGCAGGTACTCCAAGGCGAAGAACGCTACGACTTAGTCGTGCGCTACCAAGCCGCCCTACCGCAGCACGATCGAGCAGATTCAGAACATTCGCTTGCTGGCGCCGTCCGGCGAACGCGTGTCGCTAGGCCAGCTCTGCACCATCAGCATGAAGGACGGGGCTTCGGAAGTCTACCGGGAAGGGAACTCGCGCTACGTCGCCATCAAGTACGGCGTTCGCGGACGCGATCTAGGCAGCACGGTCGAGGAAGCCATCAAGACGGTGGAAACCAAGGTCAAACTGCCGCCCGGTTACCGGTTGGAGTGGGCCGGCGAATACGAATCGCAGAAGCGCTCGGCGCGGCGGCTGGCGGTGATTATCCCGCTCACGCTGCTATTGATTTTCTTGATTCTGTATTCGATGTTCTCCAGCATGAAGTGGGCGTCGCTGGTGCTGTTAAACGTGGCGATGGCGCCGGTCGGCGGCATCCTGGCGATGTACTTCACGGGAACCAATTTCAGCGTCTCTTCAGGCGTCGGATTTCTGGCGTTGTTTGGCGTCTCGGTACAAACCGGCGTGATTCTGGTGGAGTACATCAATCAATTGCGCGCGCGCGGATATCCGGCGCCGCAAGCCGCCCGCGACGGAGCCATCCAACGCTTCCGTCCGATTTTCATGACCATGCTGGTGGCCTCGCTAGGCCTGGTGCCGGCGGCGACCTCGCACGGGATTGGCTCTGACTCGCAGCGCCCCTTCGCGATCGTGATCGTCGGCGGCTTGATGGCCGTGCTGTTCATGAGCATCTTCCTGCTGCCGTCGCTCTATGTGTGGTTCGCACGCGATACCGACCGGCTGCCGGACGCGGACCGTGTGCCCTCCACCTAGCGGCGCGCGCGCTGCCGTTATTTTTGTTGCTCTTAAATGCGCTGCCTGCTACACTGCTGCGACAGGAGAATTCATGGCTAAATTCATGTACCAAGCCAGCTACACGGTGGAAGGCGTGCGCGGTTTGCTGAAAGAAACCGCCTCCGGCCGCCGCAAGGCAATCGAATCCGCGATCGCGGCGCTCGGCGGAAAGGTCGAGTCGTTCTATTATTGCTTCGGGGAAAACGACGTCGTCCTCATTATGGATCTTCCGGACAACGTATCTGCAGCCGGCTTGGGGATGACGGTGGCCGCGAGTGGCATGGTGCGCGGAAAAATCACCACTCTGCTCACGGTTGAAGAAGCCGATAAAGCTCTCGGCGTTAAGTTTGGCTATCGCGGTCCCGGCCAGTCCTAGAAAACTATCCGCTGGCCGCTGCGCCGTGAGGCTGCGCATCCCCGGGCTGCCCTTCGCTGCCCGCCGCTTCGAAAAACATATAGACGTTCGATCCGTCTTCGGATTGTGAAGCGATTTCAGTCATGCGTACTCTGACGGTGGAGTGATCCTTGCGGTGAACCTCCATCTCCCTGGGCCCCCGGCGATTCGCCGCTGCCTCTTTGCTCGCAGCCGGCAGCAGCCGCAGAATGCTCTCGCCCACCAGGTCCGCTTCCTCATAGCCGAATAGCCGCACCGCCGCGTGGTTAACCCTGCGGATCACGCCGAGCGCATCCATCTTGACCAGGGCTTGAGAATATTGCGGTTCAGGGGCGGCGGGCCGCGCCGCGAGATCCTGGCCATCGCCCTCCACGGATTCTTGCTTCTCGCGGTTGCGGCGGCGTGCGAAGATCGCACTGGCCATCAGCAGTGCTCCGGCAAGAAAAATTACGATCCCGAGAAAAAGCATTCTGACCGGCTAGTTTAGCACCACGAATCTCACTGCCCGGAAGGCATGGGAGCCACACCATCCACCATCCAGCATCCTGCGCAGCGTCCGTGTGTCTGCTCGCTGGTTTGGCGCGACACCACAAACAGAAACCAGGCCGCGCCACTGCCATCGACGCGAAAACGAACCTTTTGCTGGGCGCGGTTTCCGAAGATGGCCAGCGGGCCGTAGGTATCGGCATGGCCGGAGGAAAGAGCGCCGAAGGCCGGAAGCTTCACCAGCCGCAAGAAGTTTCCGTAAGGGCCCGTAGTAGCGCGATTCGCCGGCGAGGCGAATTGATACACTCTGAAAATTCCGGAATTGGGAGCGGGAGAATTGCGATTCTGCAGTGCGTCCACCACGGTGCGAATCACTTCCCCGGGAGCGAGGCCGGGGTCCGGCAGCGGTTGCGCCGATAGAGTGCCGAGCAGCACCCACCAGGCTATGCTCCAGAATGCCACACCGGCCGGATTGTTGCTCATGAGTTGAGCACTCGCAATGTTGTGTAGAGATTCCAGACAATGACCGCCGCGTACCAATAATTGATCCACAGAATCAATTTTCGCTTGTGCAGAAACAGGCAGGCGGCGGCGAGGCTGACGGCCACAATCTTCGACAGAACCAGTCCGGTGAACGGCCCCCAGTGGACCATCATGCGCACGAAGGGGCTGGCCTCGGTGTTACCCAGGCTGAAGCCGATCAGCGTTGTCAAGATGTCCAGCACCTGCAGGTATAGGAACACTTCTATGAGGTGCCGGCCAGCGTGGTTCAGGGCTGAGGTAGTCACCCTACTATTTTGCCGGAAATCGCGGCGATTTACGGGGGCTACCGGGGTGGGCGTCCTAAATGCCGGCCGCCGCGCCGGGATATTGCGTCAGCTTTTCACGGCTCAGAATGTGGTCCAGATGATGCTGCATGTGCAGCACGTAATCCTCGATCAGAAAACGCAAGGTAACGGGTTCGGCCGAACCGATGCGGCAGGGCGCGGCGAGGCGCTCTTCGGGAATTCGTTTCACCAAACGCAATAGCAATTCATTGTGCTGCCGCCAGCTATCGAGGAGCGACAGCCAAGGCATTTCGTGATAGCCATGCGCCCGCACCCAGCCGTCCTGCTCGTAAGTGGGTCCGCTGAATTCGGTTTGAAGCGAAGCGGCCGCGAAGCGCACATGATTGTTAACGGCGGAATCGATCAAGTGGCCGAGCTCTTCCTTGCGCGACCAGGAATCGGCGCCAGCGGTGCGCAGGACTGCCTGTTCGTTGGTCAGAACGCGCAAGTTGACGTATTCATAAGCCAGGACCTGCTCTAAGGATTTCGCCAGACTTTCGGGCATGTCCCATTTTGCCATGCGGCAAGTGGAAACCGCCGTAACCTATAAGAATGAAACTTCGCGATTTAGCGGCGGCACTGGGGTGCGAGATTCACGGGTGTGAAGACGGCATTGAAATTACAGGCGTGGCAGGGATGGAACAAGCCGCCGCGGATCAGCTCACCTTTCTCGCCAATCCCAAGTACGCCCCCAAGGTGAAGCAGACGCGCGCCGGAGCCATTCTGGTCACCAAGCCACTGGACGGCATCGCGCCCGCGCAATTGATCTCCGCCAATCCCTATCTCGACTTCGCGCGCGCGCTGGAACTCTTCTACCATCCACCGCGCCCCGCCGCCGGGATCCACCCGACAGCTTCCATCGCCGCGTCCGCGCGCATCGGTGAAAACGCTTCTATTGGACCCTACGCTGTAGTCGGCGAAAACGCGACTATCGGCCGCAACGCGGTATTGCAGCCGCATGTAGTGGTCTACGACGGCGCCGTCATCGGCGATGACTTCTATGCCCATTCGCACGCCGTAGTGCGCGAGTTCTGCCGCATCGGCAATCGGGTTACGCTGCAGAATGGCGTGGTAGTCGGCGGCGACGGCTTCGGCTTTGCGAAGCGCGCTGATGGCACACACTATAAGATCGTCCAAAGCGGCATCACCGTCATCGAAGACGATGTAGAGATCCAGACGCTGACTTCGATCGACCGCGCGACAGTCGGCGAGACTCGCGTGAAACGCGGCGCGAAAATCGACAGCCTGGTGCAGGTAGGACACGCATGCGTGGTCGGCGAGGACAATATTATCTGCGCGCAGACCGGGCTCGCCGGTTCCAGCGTGCTCGAGAAAAATGTTCTGCTCGCCGGCCAAGTCGGCATCTCCGGACACTTAACGATCCACGACAACGCCGTGATCTACGCCCAAAGCGGCGTGGGCGGAGACGTCCCCGCAGGCTCGGTCATCAGCGGCTCACCAGCGTTTGACGCCCGCGAATGGCTGCGCGCCATCACAGCGTTTCAAAAGTTGCCAGAGCTTCTGAAGGCGGTGCGACAATTGGAGCGTCGCAGCGCCTCTACTCAAGAGCCTGCGAAAAACTAACATGCCCAGACATCTAGATTACGAAGGGCACCTGCCCCTGGCGTACCGTGACCCCGATTTTGTGGACGGCCCCGAAGGCCGCTCGATACGCATCCTCAGCGAATATCTTTCTCCGCTCGCGCACTTCCGCAGAGAGCGGGTTCACGACACCGTAGTGTTCTTCGGTTCCGCGCGGCTGATGGAAATGGGTCCGCTGGGCCGATACTACAATGAGGCGCGGGAGCTGGCGCGCCGCCTCACCGCCTGGTCCGACGCACTTCCCGATTCGACCCGCCGCTTTGTAGTGTGCAGTGGCGGCGGTCCCGGCATCATGGAAGCTGCCAACCGCGGCGCCTGCGATGCTGGAGGCAAAACCGTCGGCCTGAACATCGGTCTTCCCTTCGAGCAGCGTCCCAATCCATTCGTAACCCCGGAACTGAACTTCGAATTCCACTACTTCTTCATGCGCAAGTTCTGGTTCGCCTACCTGGCCAAAGCGCTGGTGGTCTTCCCGGGCGGCTTCGGGACTCTCGACGAATTGACGGAGATCCTTACCTTAGTGCAAACCCAAAAACTGATGAAGCGCATGGTGGTGATCCTCTACGGAACTTCTTTTTGGAAAGAAGTGATTAATTTCGACGCCCTGGTACGCCATGGCATGATCTCGGCCGACGATTTGAACTTGTTCCAGTTTGCTGATGACGTGGACACCGCGTTTCAGGAACTGAAATCCGGGCTGACCAGGTATTACTTACAGGACGAACAGGACCTGCCGGGCATCGCCAAATCGCAGGTCTAAGGTTTGGATACTAGGGTTCGATAGCCGCTCGGCGCTCTGAACCCGTGGCTCGCGGCATCCGATAGTTGCATATGTAACAAATGGCGTCGCTGGCGCCTCCCTTTTAAGGTGTCTAAGATGGCGATGACCAGCCGAAAGCCAGCGTAGGGTAGGATAACATCGTGGGATCGGAAAACCAGAGTCCGCTCAATGAGCTGCAGCTTCTTGACAAGCAAGTCGATCAGGTCACGGAGCTAGCCGGGCTCAAGCCAATTTTCGCCCGGGTCGACGAACTGGCGAAGGCGCATTCGGGCGATTTCGACGTCCAGCTAGCCGCCGCTGAAGTAAAGCACCGGGTGGTCACGCGCGGCACCGTTCTGAAGCAGTGGGGGCAAACCATGCAGAACCCGGTTCCCGTTATCGCGGACCCACCCCCGCCGCCCGCACGGCCTCCAGCGCCAGCGCCTCCGCCATTGCCCATTACGCCGGCTCCGCCGCTGGCCGCTCCTGCTCCGCCACCAGCCTTCCAGGACTCCCCGGTATTAGCGGACCAGCCGCCTCCACTGCCGAAAGCTCCGGAACGCCCGCCCTTGCCACCCGCGTCCAACGCAGCGGGCGGAAGTTGGAAGAGCGCCCTGCTGCTTGGCGTGATCGCCGGCGTCCTGATTGCCGCTGCGGTCCTGGCAGTTTTGGTAAAGCGCGCTCGCGCGCGGCGTTCGGTGGCAGCAGTAGCGGTGCGCGTAGTCACGAATCCCGGGGGTGCAGCGATTCGCGTCAACGGCGAAGCAAAGTGCAATTCAGATTGCTCCTTGCCGCTGCCGCCCGGCGAATATCAGGTAACTGCATTTTTGGACGGATACCAACCCTCGGCCAGCAATGTGAAGGTCGCGCCGGGACAAGCCACGTCCGTCGAGATCAAGCTGGAACCGCAGCCGCAGATGCTGCGCATTCTGACAGATCTGCCGCAGGGACAAGTGGCCTTTGACGATCAACCGCCCGCAGACTTGCAAGACGGACAATTCGTCATCAACAACGTCCAGCCCGGCAAGCATACCGTGAAAATTTTATCCAAAGTCGCCGAAGCCTCGTTCCCGGTTGAAATTGCCGCCGCTCATCAACCTGCGGTCGACGGCCCCGTGATCGCTAGAAATTTAATCGCCGTCCTGGTATCCAGCATGGGCAGCAACGCGCGCGTGGTGACGAACAGTCCCGCGAAGCTGGCGCTCAATGGCCAGCCGCAAACGGATGCTAATCCCGCCGGCGTGGACTTGTCGGGATTCAAGCCGGGCGTAAACGAAATCGCAGTGGGCGAAGGTAAGGATCAACACGTTCTGGCGGAAAGCTTCGGTCCCGCGCCCATGCTGACGGCGTTTCTGAAATCCGACCTCAATATCGGCACGCTCATCGTCTCCACCGCCGAAGATAACGTGCGCGTGTTTCTCAACGGCAAGGAATATCCGCGCAAAACACAGCGCGGGCAGTTGCGAATACCCACCCTCGGAACCGCGACCGTCCGCGTCACGAAGGACGGATACGAAGTGACCGCTCCGCAAACCGCCGAGGTTAAAAAAGGCTCCGAAGTCCGCCTCGAATTCAAAATGCAGCCCATGCCGCAAGTGGCGATTCTGCAAATCCGTGAGGCCACGCCGGGAGCTGAAATCCTGCTGGATCAGAAGCCGCTGGGCACTGTCGGAGACGATGGCTCCTTCGCCGCGAACAGCGTCGCTCCCGGCGATCACACCATCGAACTGCGCAAAGATCAGTTCTTGCCCAGGCGCCTGCAGCGCCAGTTCGTAGCCGGACGCACGGTGGCGGTTCTCGGTCCAGATGGAGTGCTGGCGGCAGCAATCGGAACCGTGAAATTGAGCCGCACCCCAGCCGACGCCCAGGTGGTCTACCGCCGCTCCGACGAAACCCAAGGCCACGAGCTGCGCGGAAATCAGGCCGACCTTCCCGCCGGCAGCTATGTGTTTACCGCGCGCGCCCCCGGTTACACCGATAAAACCGAGCGTCTCCAAGTGGCCCCTGGCGAGACGGCTTCCTTGCAACTTGCGTTAGCCAAAGTGGTCGCCGCCGCTCCGCCTCCGCCCAAGAGTTTCGGCATGGCCGATTTCGAAGATGCGAACGCATGGACCAAACAAGGCGACCTGTGGGTCCACAAAGGCGAAGGCGTCGTTCCCTTCAAATTGCCCACCAACGGGACGTTCACGTTTACCGTCCGCCTCCTCCGCGGCGGCAGTCTGTTCCGCGGCGGCCGCATCCGTTGGGCGGTTCAGTATGTGGACGCCAAGAACTACGACCTGTTTGAACTCGACCGCAAGGTTCTTTCCTCCAAGGTCATCGAAGGCGGCAAGACCTACGACCGTGGAAAGTTCGAGCATGGCCTGAACGACAAAGATATGTCGTACACCGTTCAGGTGGACGTTTCGCCCGGGCAGTTGGTACACCGCGTGCGCAACGGCGACAATTGGCTGATCCTGGATACCTGGAAGGAGCCCGGCCGCAAATTCAACGAGGGCAAGTTTGTTTTCCTGCCGCAGGGCGGGGACCAGATCGGCCTCTCCGACTTTGAGTTTGTTCCGCGGTAGCGCATGTACATTCCTCCTCACTTTCAGGAAGAACGCCCCGAGGTGCTTCAGCAATTGATGCGCCAGCATTCCCTCGCCGCGCTGGTGACGCTAGGTCCCGATGGCCTGATCGCGAATCACGTTCCGTTGATTCTTTATCCCGAAGTCGGCCCGCTCGGAACTTTGCGCGGCCATCTCTCGCGCACGAATCCGCAGTGGCGCGATTCTCTTCCTGAAGTTTCAGCACTCGCGATTTTTCAAGGGCCGTCTGCCTACATCACTCCGTCCTGGTATCCCACCAAACAGGAGAGCGGGAAAGTGGTGCCCACTTACAACTACATGGTGGTCCACGCCCACGGACCTCTTCAAACGTACGACGATCCGAGCCTGCTGGAGCGCAACGTCCGCGCGCTAACGGAATTGCACGAGTCGCGCTTCGCCGAGCCTTGGAGCGTCGACGACGCGCCCGCGGATTACGTAAAGGGTATGCTGAAGGGCATCGTCGGCATCGAGATTCCCATCGCGAAGCTGGAAGGGAAGTGGAAGCTCAGCCAGAACCGGCCCGCGGAAGATCAGCGAGGCGCCGTTGACGGCCTCGGTCAGACGGCCGACCCCCTAAGTGCAGCCATGGCGGACTGGTTTGCGTCCCGCAAACCGTAGTCGCGCCAGGCCGGCGGCGGTATCATGTTTCCATGCCGAAGGGGACGCTGATTGGCGGCGCAGCCGGTTTGCTTGCCGCCGGGGGACTCATGGCTTACGCCGTGCGTGGCCGCTCCTCCAGCGTATTCGGACCCTCTGTTTATCACGGCAACCCGAATCGCCCTGCCATCGCCCTCACCTTCGACGACGGCCCCAGTGAGTCAACGCCGGCGCTCTTGCAAATCTTGGCACATCATAGTGTTAAAGCCACTTTCTTCATGTGTGGCAATAACGTCGACCGCCTACCCGAAATCGCCCGAAGCGTCGCCGCCGCCGGTCACGAAATCGGTAACCATACCGATACCCATCCGCGCTTCGATTTCTGCTCGCCGGATTTCATCTACCGCGAACTAGCCACCGCGCAGGAGAAGATCGTCCGCCACACCGGCGCCACGCCGCGCCTGTTTCGCGCGCCTTATGGGGTACGATGGTTTGGATTGAAGAGCGCACAGGAGCGGCTACGCTTACTCGGCGTGATGTGGGGCACCATCGGCCGCGATTGGAAATGGCCGGCCCCGCGCGTCGCCAAGCTGTGCCTCGACCGCGCTCGCAACGGTCACATTGTTTGTCTCCATGACGGCCGCATCACCCAGCCGTCCCCCGACATCTCGACAACTCTAGCGGCGGTCGACGCGATCATCCCCGCACTGAAGGAGCGCGGACTGCGGTTTGAAACCGTCAGTCAGATTCTATGCCCGCTGAGTTAGCCGACCGCGCGATTCAGGTGATCGCCAAGACCCAGCACCTGCCTCCGGAATCCATCACCATCGACCAGACCTTCGCGGATTTGAAATTCGATTCGCTTGACGGCATGAATATCCTGTTCGCCATCGAGAACGAATTCGACATCTCCATTCCCGACGACCAGGCGGTGAAAATCAAGTCGGTGCGCGAAATGGTGGAGGGAATCGAAAGGTTGCTCGCCGCCAAAGACGCCGCCGCCGTTCAAACCTCCGTTCAAAAATGACGCGCCGGGTCGCGGTCACAGGGATCGGTGTCATTGCAGCCCCCGGATCGACGCGCGCCGCATTTTGGGAATCCCTACGCAACGGACGCAGCGCCATCCGTCCTATGAAGCTTGTACCCGAAGGCGCGCTTCGCTTTCCCAACGCCGCCGAAGTTCCGGATTACCGCGCGTCCGATTACATGGATGAGAAAGAAGCCGATCTCCTCGATCGCTTCGCGCAGTTCGCTCTCATCGCCGCACGCGAAGCCGTCGCCGCATCCGGAATCAATATCACTCTAGAACTAAAGCCCCGCATGGCCATCGTCACCGGCACCTCCACCGGCGGCCAGACCAGCGAGGATCGCGAGTTCCATAGCCTCTACGGCGAGCGTTCCACGCGCATTCATCCTTTAACTATCGCCCGCACCATGAGCAACGCAGGCGCCAGCCGCATCGCACTGGAGTATGGAATCGTGGGGCCGTCGTACACCATTTCCACCGCCTGCGCATCCGCCAGCCACGCCATCGGCCAAGCGTTTTGGATGGTGCGCAACGGCGTGGTCGACGCCGCGATCGCGGGCGGATCTGAAGCTCCCTTCTCACTGGGATTCCTGAAAGCCTGGGAAGCCATGCGCATCGTAGCGCCGGATACCTGCCGCCCCTTTTCGCGTGATCGCAAAGGCCTGATCCTGGGCGAAGGCGCGGCGATGCTACTCGTGGAGCCGCTCGAACACGCGCAGGCCCGCGGAGCCAAAATATGGGGCGAGATCGCCGGCTTCGGCATGTCCTCAGACGCTTATCATCTGACCCAGCCGCTCGCCGAAGGAGCCGCGCGAGCCATGCGATCGGCGCTAGCAGACGCGTCCGTCGATCCTGAAGTCATCGGCTACATCAACGCGCACGGCACCGGTACGCTGGCGAACGACGTCACCGAATCCCAGGCCATTCGCGAAGTATTTGGCGATCACGCCGGCAAGTTGCCAGTGAGTTCCACCAAGTCGATGCACGGACATGCGCTAGGCGCAGCCGGAGCGCTCGAAGCCGCCGCAACGCTGCTGGCTCTCGACGAAGGACTCATTCCGCCCACCGCTAATTTTACGGAGCCCGATCCAGATTGCCCGCTCGACGTGGTTCCCAATACCGCGCGCGCAGCCAGCATCGAATGGGCGCTTTCAAATTCCTTCGCATTTGGCGGACTGAACGCCGTGTTGGTATTCCGCCGGGGACCGCTCTAACCCACAGCCTGTTTCGCCAGCGCCAGCGCGGCCTCGACCTCAGCCTGATAGCGTGCCAGCAGCTCTTTGCTCGTCGCCTCAAAGCGCATCACCAAAACCGGCTGCGTGTTCGACGCGCGGAGCAGCCCCCAGCCTTGGTCAAACAGTACCCGGACGCCATCCACATCGATGACCTGATGCGTTTTGCGAAATTGCTCGGCCACACGCGCCACTACCGCGAACTTAGTCTCATCAGGACAATCCACACGGATTTCCGGCGTCGATGTTAGCTTCGGCAGCCCGTCCAACTGCGCCGAAAGAGGCTTCCCGGATTTCGCCACGATTTCGATCAGGCGGCAAGCCGCGTATAGCGCGTCATCGTAGCCGAAATAGCGGTCCGCGAAAAACATGTGGCCCGACATCTCACCCGCCAGCTCCGCATGTTCTTCTTTCATCTTGGCCTTGATCAGCGAGTGGCCGGTCTTATACATGATCGGATTCCCGCCCAGCCGCTTCAGCTCGTCATATAAAAGCTGCGAGCACTTCACTTCGCCGATAAACGTGGCACCCGGCTTACGCGTCAAAATCTCGCGCGCGTAAATCAGCAACAACAAGTCGCCGTAAATCACCTCGCCGTTTTCATCCACCGCGCCGATACGATCGGAATCGCCATCGAACGCGATTCCCAACTCGGCCTTCTGCGCCAGCACTGCCTCACGTAAGTGCGCAAGATTCTCCGGAACCGTGGGATCGGGATGATGGTTCGGAAAGTGGCCGTCCATCTCATAGAACAGCTCCGTGACCTCGACGTTCAACCGCTTCAAAAGCTGATGGATCACCGGACCCGCTGTTCCGTTCCCTGCGTCCAGCACCACCTTGACCCGCCGCTCGAAATTAAACTGCGGCGACAGTTCATCCAGATAAGCCGGGATGATGTCCATCGAATGATGCGTGCCGTGGCCGGTTGCGAAATCGCGAGCCCCGATCATGCGCCGGATATCCTGAATCGTCTCGCCGTGCAGCGACCCAGGGCCGCACACGCTCTTGAAGCCGTTAAATTCGGCGGGATTATGGCTGCCGGTGATCATGATGCCGCCGTCCGCCTCCAGATGCACCGCCGAAAAGTACAGCAGCGGCGTCGGGACCACACCGATATCGGTGATCTCGCATCCCGCCGACTGCAGACCTTCGAGCAGGGCATCATGCAGCCGCGGCGAACTCAATCTGCAATCGCGGCCCAGATTGATGCGCGGGCCGCTCCGGCGCAGCATGTATGTTCCCAGCGCGCGCCCCAGATCGGCAACATCTGCATTCGCAAGTTCAGTTTCAGCGATGCCGCGAATATCGTACTCGCGGAAAATGGTAGGTTTCAGCATTAATTTGACGGTAGCAAACTAGGAGCACACCACGCCCTAATCGTGCGGAACGCGCCCGCATGCGCGCAGCAGAACCTTTACGGACGTTATTTTTTCTTGCCCTGCTTGGCGATCACCAGGTCCTTAATCTTGTCGTAGGTGGCCTGGGGAAGGATGCCTTTGGAAACCAAGTCGTCCTTGCCGCTATACGGCCGGCCCGCTACGATCTTCTTCGAATAGGCGTCTCCAATGCCGGGCAATTCTTTAAGCTGATCGGCAGACGCGCTGTTGAGATCCAGCAGGGCGCTCGCCTTGGCTGGCGAAGCTTTCTTGTCTGTGCTCTTGGTTTGCGCCCCCGTCGGCACAGCCAGAAAAATCGCCACCAGGCATGCCAGTAGCGAAAGTACTACTTTGGATTTTTGCATCCCCTCAGTGTACATCGCCCAGCGCCGGATGTGCGTGGCGCGAACCATCGTGATAACGCGCTTACTTGCGCTTCTTGGCAGGCGTCGCCCCGGATGCCGCAACCAAAGTCCGCAGCCGCGTGCGCGCCTTAACTGCATTCGCGTGGTTTGGATACTGCTTCAGAAACGCCCGGTACGCTGCGATGGCTTTCTTATCGCTCTTGGCCTTCTGATACTCGACGCCCTTCATGTACATCGCGTCCGCCGCCTTGGGACTGTCCGGATACCGATCCACCACCGCCTGGAATACGTCCGCTGCGTCGTCATACTGCTCGGCGTGATCGTAAATGAGGCCCATGTAATACTGCGCCTCGGCCGCATTGGTGTCCTCCGGAAAATATTTGGTGAAGTCGGCGAACTCGCTCAGCGCCTGTTTATCTTTCGCTCCGGTGTAGTCGCGCACCGCCTTCTTCCACAGAGCATCGGCAGTCACACCGGACGGCGTCGTAGACGGGGCGGCCGCGGCAGGTGCTGGTGAATTGCTTGCGCCCGGCGGCGCCGGAGGAGCCACCGCCGGCGTATTCAGAGTGCGCACCGCACTCGAAATATCCGCCAATTTGTTATCCAGATTCGCCATCCGCCGATTGAGGTCCGCCAGGCTCTCGCGTGCGGCTCGCAGATCGTCGCCGGATTGGTCGACTTTCGTTCCCAGCGCCGCTATGGGCGCTTCCACCTGCGCCTGCTGCTGATTCAGCCGATCGCCTAAGCTGCGCTGCAACCCTGCGGCCGCAGACGAGACTCTGCCCGATTCCTCCAGCGCCTGCCTGATCAAACTTTCCAGCGCGGCGATCTTCTGATCCTGCCCGGCTTGCAGTTGTTTTACCTGATCCTGCAACTGCGCCACGTCGCGTTGGATGGAAAGAATATCGTCCCGCTTTTGGGCCATCGCCAGCGTGGAATTGAGCGCCAGCCCCAGCACGACAACGTGGAAGGTGTAATTGCCTAGAGTGTGTTTCACGTTCATCCCCTCCCAATTTTAAAATGACCCACTGCCGCGGGCTTCCGTCATTCGCGCGCGGTGGCAGCTTTCGCCTTCGCGTCCAGGTAGGCTTGGCGGCAATCCAGAATCAGCTTCCGCGCATGAATCGGTCCACGCCATCCGTCGATGCGTGTTTGCTTGCCTTCCAGCTCTTTATAAATCGTGAAGAAGTGCTCGATCTCGCGCCGCATGTGCGGCCACACCTGATCCACCGTCGCGATCTCCTGATACCGCGGGCTGCTCTTCGGCACCGCCAGAATCTTCTGATCGCGCTCGGACGAATCGACCAGATCCAGCACCCCCAGCGGGCGCACTTCGATCAGGCATCCGGTGAAACTCGGCTCCGACATCATGGTCAGCACATCCAAAGGATCGCCGTCATCCGCCAGCGTCCCCGGCACGAACCCGTAGTCGCCGGGATAATGCAGCGGCGAATATAGCGGCCGGTCCAGACGGAAGACACCCAGCTTCCCGTCATATTCGTATTTGTTGGCAGAGTTCTTCGGGATCTCCACAATCATCCGAATCACTTCCGGACTATCGGGCCCTGGATCTAAATCGTACAGATTCACCATGTAAATCCACTGTAGCAGGCGGGATGGCCGCTCTACCCGCCTATAATAGTGATTTGGAACTTGAAAAAACTCTGCTGCGCAAGGTGGGCGAGGCCGTCACGCGCTTCAAGATGATCCGCGATGGCGACCGCGTGGCCGTCGCCCTCTCCGGCGGCAAAGATTCCGTCACCATGCTCGAAGCGCTGCTTCTGTTAAAGGAGCGCGCCCCCATCGACTTCACAGTCTGCGCGTTCACCGTCGAGCAGGGGAAATTTCTGCGTCCCATCCAACCGTTTGGCGAGTATCTGAAAGCCCGCGGCGTGGACTGGACCTATCACACCGACAACCCTTCCATCCGCTTGATCGATGAACAGCCCGATCACGGTTGCGATCTATGCAGCCGCTATCGCCGCCGCGCCGTGTATCAGATCGTTCGCGGCCTGGGAGCCAACGTCATCGCCTTCGGCCACACCGCCGACGATTTCTGCGAATCGTTCCTGCGCAACGCCCTCTTCACCGGACGCATCAGCGCGCTGCCGCCCATCACCTACTCCCGCCAGCGCGATTTCCGCTTCATCCGTCCGCTGGTGTTCGTCACCGAAGACCTCACCACGCGCTTCGCCGCATCGCTGGGCGCGCCAGTAATTCCGTGCGGCTGCTCGCAGCGCACCGGCACCGTCCGCCGGACTTTGCGAGATATGTTCGGCGAGCTCGAAAAAGAGCACCCGCATCTCAAGGAAACCCTGCTCTCCGCCATGGGCAACATCCAAACCGGCCGCCTGCTCGATCCGCGCTTCCTGGATCTTGACGGCGAGACAGAGACAGCCGAGCAGGAAGGCGCCAGCCCCTTTGCGATCGTCGACTAGCGCAAATAGTCTTCCAACTGCACCCGAGCGTCCGTCTTAGAATCTCGATACTTCACGATCACCGGAGTGTAAAGCGAAATCCCCCACTCCTGCCCCTTGCCCTTGTGGATCGCCCGCGATCCCGCCACCACCACCGCGCCCTCCGGAATCACCAGCGGGTCGTCATCCGTCGCCGTGAGCACCTCGCCGCGCACCACATCGTAAACCGGCGTGGAACGCGTCAAAATCACACCGCTCCCCAGCACCGCGCGCTCCTTGACGATGGTGCCTTCGTAAACTCCGCAGTTGCCGCCCACCATCACATTGTTCTCGATGATCACCGGCATCGCGCCCACCGGCTCCAGCACTCCGCCGATCTGCGCCGCCGCGGAAATATGGCAATTCTCGCCCATCTGCGCGCAGCTTCCCACCAGCGCGTGCGAATCGACCATGGTATTCGTCGCCCACGTACGCGCCCATATTG